>JAHHGV010000004.1 GCA_019359695.1 Brasilonema angustatum HA4187-MV1 | reverse complement strand
ATTCTAATTTATTGCTGGGATTCAATCAATTAATTAGTACAATGAATCACTTCAAACCCTGTTATGCTTCTGGATAATTTAACTTATTTACTACTTGCTTACTCCGGAAAGTGACAGAAGAGGGATAGATTGAATTCATCGCTTGTGATTTGCTTGAATTACAAAAACTAGGGGGGTAAGGGTGTAAGGGTGTAAGGGTGTAAGGGTAGTTCATTGAAACTAGGACTTACGCAAAAACCCTTTTAAACCCTCTTAACTATGCGCTAAGGCGCACGCTACGCGAACGTGCTCTTTACGTCCTACCCTGCGGGAAGCCCTTCGGATTCGCAGTCGCCTACGGAGGGAAACCCTCCTGCAGCGCTGTCTCACCGCTCCGCGTCTATGCGGTTTATTTTTTCATTATTTTGCGTAAGTCCTGGAAACAAGAACCAGTTTGCTCTAACTTGTTAAGATGATGTTGACTGCACAGTGACTCAAAGCAAACCATCACTGACCACCATGAAGCATCTGTCGGACTACAACTTCTTTGACCCTGAACTGCTTGTGTGCCCTTATGAATTCTACAAGGTAGCACAGGAGCAAGCACCAATTATGGAGCTACCTAGTCCCAAAACTGACGCTAAGCTCTTCCTCGTTACGCGCTATGACTTGGTGATAGAAATTCTTAAGGATACAAGAGTATTCTCTAGTAATTTCTCTACTTTACTGGCTGGAAAAGAAGAACAGGATCCGGAATTGCAGAAAATCTTTGCTCAAGGCTGGCCTCAGATGAACACCCTGCTGACGGCAGATCCACCAGAACACGAGCGATTCCGATCACTGGTGAATAAGGCATTCACCTCGTCGCGTGTCAATAAAATGCATAACTTGATTCTGCAAACGGTTGATGAACTCATTGACAGTTTCATCGATAAGAGTAAGTGTGAATTCGTCAGTGAGTTTGCCGTACCCTTACCGCTCAAAGTTATTGCTCAGCAGTTAGGTGTGCCGCAGGCAGATCTGCCGAAGTTCAAGCAATGGTCTGATTCTTTTATTGCGCGCCTAAGCCATATGCTTTCTAGAGAGCAGGAGATCGAGTGTGCTAAAGATGTGGTTGCTTTCCAGCATTATTTTCGTGATGTCATAGAGTCACGCCAAAAACAGCCTCAAGATGATTTGATCACGGACTTGGTACAGGCAAAGGTGGCTCAAGAGCGATCGCTCGACACAGCTGAACTGCTGAGTATAATTCAGCAAATACTAGTGGCAGGCAATGAGACTGTCACCAGTGCGATCGCGGGTGGGATGTTGTTGCTGACAAACAATCCCCAGCAGATGAAGTTGCTACAAACAGATCTTTCCCAGGTAGAGAACTTTGTTGAAGAAGTTCTACGAATGGAAAGTCCGACTGCGGGGATGTGGCGAGTTGTAACGCAAGATACAAAACTCGAAGACGTTGATCTAAAAGCTGGGTCTTTGGTGATGATCCGCTTCGATGCTGCTAACCGCGATCCCATAAAATTTCCAGAGGGTGAGCGTTTCGACGTGCGCCGCTACAATGCTAACAACCACCTATCTTTTGGTTCTGGCATTCATTATTGTTTGGGCGCTATGCTTGCTCGCAAGGAAATGCAGATCGCCTATGAGCGCTTGCTGCTACGGCTTGAGAACATCCGCTTGGCACAAGGTGATTACCAGTACTTGCCGAACATACTCATGCGGGGACTCAAGCACCTCTATATTGAGTTCGACAAGGTAGCATCAGATGTGCCTGACTACAACACAACACCAGTTAAACGTTGAAAAAAGAATGAGCAAATAGGGGTGCTTGAGTGCGATGGCGCGGAGTGCAGACGCCAAGGGCGTATCGCCCAAAAGGCAGACGTCTGCGTGTGTATCGCTTTGACTATCAGAAAATACATCAAACTATAAATTTTGATTCTTTAGCAGGCGTTGCCTTAGTTCCAATGCTTTTTTGTACAAACGTTCAGCTTGAGTGTACCGTCCAAGGGAATAGTAGAGTGATGCCAAATTGTTGTAACTTTGGGCGACATCGGGATGCTCATCTCCTAGCAGGCGTTGCCTTAGTTCCAATGCTTTTTTGTACAAACGTTCAGCTTCAGTGTGCCGTCCTTGGGATGAGTAGAGGAATGCCAAGTTATTGTAACTGGTGGCGACATCGGGATGCTCTTCTCCCAACAGGCGTTGCCTGAGTTCCAAAGCTTTGATGTAGAGTGGTTCAGCTTCAGTGTACCGTCCTTGGGAATAGTAGAGTCCTGCCAAGTTGTTGTAACTTTGGGCGACATCGGGATGCTCATCTCCCAGCAGGTGTTGCCTGAGTTCCAAAGCTTTGATGTAGAGTGGTTCAGCTTCAGTGTACCGTCCTTGGTCAGAGTAGAGCTCTGCTAAGTTGTTGTAACTGATGGCGACATTGGGATGCTCATCTCCCAACAAGCGTTGGTATAGTTCCAAAGCTTTGATGTAGAGTGGTTCAGCTTCAGTGTACCGTCCTTGGGAATAGTAGAGTCCTGCCAAGTTGTTGTAACTGGTGGCGACATATGGATGCTCTTCTCCCAACAGGCGTTGCCTGAGTTCCAAAGCTTTGATGTAGAGTGGTTCAGCTTCAGTGTACCGTCCTTGGGAATAGTACAGCTCTGCTAAGTTGTTGTAACTGGTGGCGACAGAGGGATGCTCCTCTCCCAGCAAGCGTTGGTATAGTTCCAAAGCATTGATAAGGAGTGGTTCCGCTTGGGTGTACCGTCCTTGGGAATAGTAGAGTAATGCCAAGTTGTTGTAACTGGTGGCGACATATGGATGCTCTTCTCCCAGCAGGCGTCGCCTTAGTTCCAAAGCATTGATAAGGAGTGGTTCCGCTTCAGTGTAACGTCCTTGGGAACGGTAGAGTTCTGCCAAGCTGTTGTAACTGGTGGCGACATATGGGTGCTCTTGTCCCAGCAGGCGTCGCCTTAGTTCCAAAGCATTGATAAGGAGTGGTTCCGCTTGGGTGTACCGTCCTTGGGAATAGTAGAGGTCTGCCAAGCTGCTGTAACTGGTGGCGACATCAGGGTGCTCATCTCCCAGCAGGCGTCGCCTTAGTTCCAAAGCTTTGATAACGAGTGGTTCAGCTTCAGTGTACCGTCCTTGGGAATAGTAGAGTCCTGCCAAGTTGTTGAAACTTTGGGCGACATCGGGATGCTCTTCTCCTAGCAGGCGTTGCCTTAGTTCCAATGCTTTGATGTAGAGTGATTCTGCATCAGTGTATCGTCCTTGCGAATTGTAAAGACTAGCCAAGTTGTTGTAACTGCTGGCGACATATGGGTGCTCTTCTCCTAGCAGGCGTTGCGTTAGTTTCAGTGCTTTGATGTATAGTGGTTCCGCTTGGGTCTACCGTCCTTGAGATTCGTAGAGTTGTGCCAAGTTGTTGTAACTGCTGGCGACATGTGGGTGCTCTTCTTCTAGCAGGCGTTGCCTTAGTTCCAAAGCTTTGATATATAGTGGTTCCGCTTGGGTGTACCGTCCTTGGGAATAGTAGAGGTAAGCTAAGTTGTTGAAACTTAAGGCGACATCAGGGTGCTCTTCTCCTAGCAGACGTTGCGTTAGTTTCAATGCTTTGATATATAGTGGTTCCGCTTGGGTGTACCGTCCTTGGGATTCGTAGAGTTGTGCCAAGTTGTTGTAACTGCTGGCGACATATGGGTGCTCTTGTCCCAAACGGGATTGGATTACTGATACACATTGCTCTAACCACGGTTTCGCCAGCGCATACAAACCCTGTCCTTTATAAAACCAACCCATAGCAGTAAAAACCCAAATTAAATTTTCATCACTGACTGCATCAGTCAAATTTTGTGCCACTTCTGCTAAATGTGGAATATCAGGAGTTAAGGCAGTGATTTCTTTGTGAGTAGGTGTGTCAGAAATTTTCTTTGCCACTTCTACCATTGCTTGGCAAAAACTAGACTTATGCTCGTCGCCTGAAGCTAAGTTCTTTTGCTTGTCTTTCAGAAACTCGCGAATCAACTGATGTAACAGATAAGTATCTTCGCCCATAAGCAAATGCAAGTTTTCTAATTCTACTCTGGCATCTTCCAGTTCTTCTGCGTCTTTCTCAGCAGCAGCACCTTCCACCAGTAACCAAGGAATCGCAGCTAAAGCAAATAAACTTAGTAAACAACCTAACTGTTGGGCAGACTCACTTAATTCTTCCCAACTTAATTCAAAAGCAGCCGCTACTCCACGTTTGATACTTAGAGTCCAAGTGCGGTCATTTTGATTCACTATTAAAGAAGGATGCCCTAGCCCTTTTTCCTCCAAACGTCGCAGCATTTCTGTCAAAGATATCTTACGCTTTTTCACATACCGCCCGACCAATTGCAACGCCAGAGGTAAGTAGCCTAAACGCTGAACGAGTTCTTTCGCTTTTATTGATTCTTGGGTGACTTTTTCTTCTCCAACCAATTGCTTCAATAATAAGAGTGCATCATCCTCCTGCAAAACTTCCAAAAACAGAGAACCAGATAAATCTAACTTGAGTCGTGTTGTTATGAGTACTTTAAACTGAGATGGTTGTGGTGGTAGATAAGATTTTATCTGACTGTAATTTTTCACATCATCTACAACCACAAGCGTGTTTCCTTGGTGCCAATGCTGCCAACACCAGCGTACTCGTTCTGGTAAATCCAAATCTTCTGGCGGCTGCAAGCCCAAATCTGTTCGAGTAAATTCTATGATCTGCAAACCAATATCTTCTTCTCTTGCGCGTAGCCAGCAAATTCCACCAGGATAAGTGTCCAATTGTAAATGTAGCAGTGAATGCTGGATTGCTAATTCTGTTTTACCAACTCCCCCCATACCTTCAACAGCTGCAATGACGACTTCATTATTGCGTTGTAACTGTTGGTGGAGGCGTTCTAATTCACGCGATCGTCCGATAAACTTATCTGTATTGCTAGGGGGAATATTTTGGGGGAAACCTGTTGGTTTAGGAATTTCACTCAAATTGTTTTCAACTTTGTAAATCTGAGTAATATCTCCTACTGTGATATTCCCCTCAGCCCGCACATTCTCAAAGATTGTTTGTACAACTGATAGAGATTCCTTATTATTCATAATTGTAAATTAAGTATAAAAAAACTCAACAAATCTTATAGGACTTACGCATTCCCTCGTTACCATGCAGAGCATGGTAATGCATTACCGGAGGCTCTGCCTCTTGTAGCTCTTTTGCTCGTGAGACAGAGTCTCACTCAAGGCATTCCAAGTCACAGACTTGGAACGAGTTCTATCAGTTATCAGTTATCAGTTACCAGTTACCAAGAGAAAATACGGATCTGTTTCTTTTGTTAACTGTTCACTGTTTACTGCTCACTGATTTTAAGCTTCTTGATTTAAATTGCCTAAATCAATGTTTTGAGCTTTCACCCCTTTAACCATTTCCTGTTCAACTGAAGCAGCCCGTACAGCTTTTTGGTTGATGTCTTTTGCTTTCAAGTCACCAGTTAATTCAATTTCACTCAAAACTACTTGATGTATTTTTTCATCTTGTGCTTGTAGAAGTTGCACTAGTTCTTTCAGTTTCTGAGCAAATGCTTTATCTGCATCCATCTGAGTTTGCAGTTCATCTTGTAGCTTTTCTTTATTCTTTTGCGTGGGTTCACTTTCTGCTCGTTTCAGTAACCCTTCTGTTCCTTCTGCCTTAAACTTTTCACGAATGGTGTTTACTAAATGAGCAAATGTATCTGTAGCGCCCTTAGTTAAAGCTTTTCCACCTTCTTTGATTGCTTCAGAGAAAAATAAAGAGACAATCACTGCTGCTGTTAGAGGTTCTGTCATAAGACTAATTATAGGTTGAATTGTAGTAAAGTAAGATACAAACTTTGCGTATGAGTTTCCGGATTTCTAGGTTTACTGAAATTTGACTCTTTTTTTTGCGCTCTATCTTTTTTGAAACCATTCAATCAAAGGTCTTAAGGTTCCCGGTAGCGCAGCTTCACTCACAGTGACTGTGTGTTCTCTTCCTTTGTCTTCTACCGTTAACTTGTATTGAAAGCGGTCAGCTTGTCTCGTTGAAGCTGTGATATTTTCGGGTAGATTGAAGAAATCTGCGGCTTCTAGTAGTGACGGTAGTTGATCAGCTTCATTTGCCGGAATACTTGCCGTGTCTACAGTTTTTTTTGTACTTATCCCTGCAAAACCACCCGTGCGTTCAAATGATATCCGCATTTTCTTGTTCTCCGTCTTGCTATGTTTTGCAAGAATTAATCAAAACTGGGAAAGTCATAACATAATTTTCCAGTTTATCAAGAAAAAACAACATTAAGAGGGAACAGTTCATCTGGAAAATCCCCATACAGCACAATAGAGGCGTCATCTTAGATCTTGCATCATACTTTTCGTCCGCCAAGAAATAAATTTCTTGGCTCAAAGTCTAAGTCCGTTAAAACGGACTGAGTAAGTTTTCCAGGAGGCACTGCGTTGGGGAGCCAGTACTGCAGGAGGGTTTCCCTCCGTAGGTATCTGGCATCCGGGTTTCCCGACTTGAAGCATGTGCCGTTCCGTTTTAACGGACTTGGTTTATTAGCCCAGAACTTGAGTTCTGGGCGTACTCAGCCGGAGGTGCAAGATCTAAGCCTTAAACTCGTGCGGCTTGGCAGCCAGCAAAATATGAAATAAACACCTTTTTTCTTTACACCCTTACACCCCTACACCCTTTTTCAAGCTAGAAGTCAGAAGTAAAAATGACTTTCTGCCTAGCTTTTAGACAAAAGCGTTGTACTTCAATGACTTGCGATGCGCTGTAATTAAAATTAGGTATTCTTCTGGCGATTCGGGAGTTGCGATCATCGCCATTTGCTTAAAATTTATCGGAGGCTAAAACAATGACAAATTGTACTGTTGGCGACTATCTACTGCTTCGTCTCAAAGAAATTGGCGTCAAGCATATCTTTGGTGTCGCTGGTGACTACAATATGGAATTTCTCGACTTGATAGTCAATCAAGAGGGTATTGAGTTGGTTACAACTTGTAACGAACTTAACGCAGCCTACGCTGCTGATGGCTATGGTCGAATCAATGGGATTGCAGCACTGATTACCACGTTTGGTGTTGGTGAACTCAGCGCTATTAATGGAGTTGCTGGCGCTTGCGCTGAACACGTCCCTGTGGTGGCGATTACTGGAGCTCCTTCTACCAAAATTCAATCATCGGGAGCACTTGTCCATCATACGCTAGGCACTGGCGATTTCTCCATGTTTGCCCAAATGTATGAGAAGGTAACGACGGCGCAAGCATATTTGACATTTGAGAATGCAACAGCAGAAATCGACAGAGTTTTAGGTGAAAGCCTTCTCAAAAAGTTACCTGTTTACATCTCCCTACCGATGGACGTTGCTGCACATGAAGTGGCTGCACCATCAACTCCATTTACTCCCCCTGTCTTCCAAAGCGATGAAGCGATCTTAGCTGAAGTAGTTGATGCAAGTGTAAGTTTGTTGGAGAAGGCGTTAAAACCAGTCATTCTGGCTGACGTGGGTGTGGATCGTCATCATTTGCAAGAGGAATTGCGATCGCTTCTTTTTGCCACTGGATACCCTTATGCCACTATGACTATGGGGAAGGGGCTGCTTGAAGAAACGCACCCCCAATTCATCGGTATATATAACGGTGGTATCAGTGAAGAGTATGTGCTTAAACGTGTTGAACAAGCAGATTGTGTATTGAGTATCGGTGTCTTGATGAGTGATTTCAACACAGGAAAGTTTTCTGCAAAACTCGATCCAAGCCGAACCATTGAAGTGCATGGGCAGCATCTCAAGATTAATAATACCGTGTACAACAATGTGGCAATGCAGGATTTTCTAACTGCTTTAAGCAAACGCTTGAAGCACCGCGATCAGCAAACGCTAGATTTAAAGCCTCGCAAGGAAAATTTAAATCCTGGTTTTACAACTGGTTTCCAACCCAACTCAACAGCAGCGATTACCCAGGAGCGTTTTTGGTACAGACTGGCTCAATTCCTCAAAGAAGATGATATTCTTGTCACCGAGACTGGAACTTCTTTGTTTGGAGCCGCAGTTATTCCTTTGCCAAAGGGAACCAGTTTCGTGGGACAATTACTCTGGGGTTCTATTGGCTACTCAGTCGGTTCTTCACTTGGTTGTGCGATCGCTGCTCCCTCAAGACGATCCATCCTACTCGTAGGTGACGGCTCGTTCCAAATGACGGCACAAGAACTGTCAACAATGTTACGTTATGACCTCAAGCCAATTATTATTCTTTTCAACAATGATGGATACACGATAGAGCGTGATATCCACGGTCCGACTCAACCATACAACGACATCCAACGGTGGAATTATCACAAGCTTCATGAAGTTTTTGGTAACAATGGCTGGGGTATCAAGGCAAGCACCGAGTCAGAGTTAGAATCGGCACTGCAACAAGCCGAACAAAATCAGGACAAACTTGTCTTTATTGAGGTAGTGATGGACAAAATGGACAGCCCAGAGGTTCTCTTAGATATGTTAAGTAAATAAAGCAGTAAATGTCAGAAAATGAGCCAGCCGCCCCGAAGCGGCTTGGTTAATGATGAGTTATGAGTCATGAAAACAGTGAACAGTCAACAGTTATCAGTTGCTTGATAACTCGTTAAAAGTTTCATGATTCATAATTCATGATCTTAAAGAACTCCTACCTTTTGCCAACCATTCTTCACTGCTTTTTGTTCGTTACTTCCTTGACCGTAAAGTTCTCCAGCAACTTGGACAGTTGTATTAGCAGCCTGTTTAAAATTGGCTTTAGATTTGAGGCGATCGCGTAAAGTAATGTACCAGATTTTTCCAGCTTTTTCCCAAGCATAGCCGCCAATTTCTACCGCAGCTAGATAAAACGCCTGATTGGGGATACCTGAGTTGATATGTACGCCCCCGTTATCATCCGTACCAGTGTATTTGTTTTTTACATGCGCTGGTTGGGGGTCTTTGCCCAGTAGTGGATCATCATATGCTGTTCCAGGCGCTTTCATTGAGCGAATGCCAACGCCTTTTGTCTTGGGTGTTAATAAACCTTCCCCAATAATCCAGTCTGCCTGATCTGCGGTCTGATTTTTGACTCGCTGTTTGACCAGAGAGCCGAAAACATCAGAGAATGACTCATTGAGTGCCCCAGGTTCTCCAAAATAGATCAGACCAGCTTCATGCTGAGTGACTCCATGAGTTAATTCATGCCCAATCACATCTATAGATTTAGTGAAGCATTGAAACATTTCTCCGTCACCATCACCGTAAACCATCTGGTCGCCATTCCAAAAGGCGTTGTCATATTTAACGTTGTAATGCACGGTAGAATCTAAACGCAGTCCTTTGTCGTCAACAGAGTCGCGTCCAAAAATCTCTTTGAACAAGTCATAAGTTGCACCAGCTGCATCGTAGGCTTCATTGACCGCCGTATCTTGGCTTGGGGGATCGCCTTCTGCACGCACCAGTACACCAGGAAGTTGTTCACCATTTTTTGCATCATAAATAGTACGACGCTTCTGACCTGGGGATACCCCAAAATTCACACCACCTACTACGTTGCGTCGTCCACGAAATTGTGCCGAAGCATTTAATGTGCGAAACGCCCACTTACGCTGCTCTTCGTTACCATTGACTGCAACGTGTTCCAGCATATGAGGTGGAATAATACAACAAATGGGGCATCTGGTGTATAGTTGATGCTCTAATTCAGATGCAACAGATTTTTTCTTTTTTTGAGCCATCTTTAAGATATTCTCCTTTTTCAGATAAGTTATAGCAAACAGTGTCTCTTACTGTATACAACAAGCTGTAGAGTCATCATTCCAAACCGGAGAGTCAAACAAAGCGATAAGCCGATAGCGTTTGCGCAGCGTCCCTCTTAGGGACTAGCGTGACGTTAGTCATAGGCTTTAGCTTGTGCATATCGCAAAGACTTTAGGACTTACGCATCAGACGATTTGCTTTCCGTTCTTCTTTAATAAATGCAAGCAAAATCAACTTATGCACTTTTGAGATAGAAATGGGAAATTTTTGCGCTCATCTGACTATTGTAAAACTGCACAAAACTAAACACGCTAATCGTTGCGGACACAATAGTTGATTTGTAAAGTGCGTAAATCCTAGACTCTATAAGCGCGTTTTTCAATTTTGACCTGCTCATCTCGGTAACTCCGGGCAAATATCAGTGTCAAAATTAGTATTCCTGGTGAATTTTTCTCCAGTGAATAGCTGTTGTATAAGACTTGGCACTGATGGTTCCACTTAATAATAATGCCTTATTTAAGACTTTATACTTATTCATAAAAATATTTTTAAACATAGAAAATTGTAGATAGGAGATATCACCAGTAAAAATCTAGACCAAAATCATAAGATTGTTTAACATAATAAAAGACCCCACTAAATTGTGTGTGGTTGTGTGTTGTAAAACTTGGTTGATACATGGTCAGGGGGCTAGTTCCCTCGTGACCATTTTATTTTTGATTGCACATTCAGCACCTTAAACTCTCATACATCATAATTATTTAGAAAAATTATATTCAGAGTCATTAATTATGACTTTATACTGGGTAAAATGTTGCTTGAAATACACTTTTTCAGTATATTAAGTATTTTAAATATACGAATCCTATTTAATTTTTGTGAAAGTGCCTGCGCTCTGCGCTTAAAAAACTCGCTACACATTTATTCCTTCTTCGGTATTTTTTGTTTCCCGTTAAGCGTTCCCAGGCTCAACTAGTATGCCAAATTATTAATATAAATTATCAATTAACAGAAACTACTCTACGGAAGGAATGAAGTATGTTAAAAAACTTATTGAAATCAAAACTTCTGGGATCGATTCTTTGACCGGAACGATCCACATTTCGGTGGGTTGTAATCCTCTCATCTGGAACATTACTTTGAGCAAGAAGCCAAGCCAGAGATTGGTATTGAGCCTCTGTATAGCCGGTGTGAGTAGGTTCGTTGTTCATGACGCCAGATGGTGGTGTTTCTAAACTGACGTGATAAGCGAAATTATTCACAGATGGAAAGAGCTGAGAATTTGTCTGAACAGTTTCTGCACCAAGTGATCCATCAAATATTGAATGAGCCGCACCAAAGGCTCGCTTTTCTGGTGGGACTATGTAAACAACTGTCCCATCTAGGTTAATCATGGCGTGGTAGCTTGCTTGAATATTATTATCATCGTGAGGAGTTTGAAAAAAATTAATGACACTGGAGGCAGGTGCAGCTGTTTCATGAAGTACTATGATTGGTGGATTATTGACAGGTTGACCATTAACGTCTGTTGCAAACCGCTCTCCATAGTTAGTTGGGTTAGCCCAAGCAATCTCATATCTAGGTTTGTAAGCCCTAAAAGCTGCAGTGGTTTTGACTGTGGAAATACGAGCCTTTTGCAATTGGCTTTTTTGGTTGCTCTTCTGTTGAGGTTGAGACGTTGAATTTTTAGCAGACAAAGCCGTCTTTGGACTTGGCGTTTTTGTTTGAGGTGCGGGTTGGCTGTTTTGGTTGATTTTTTGTTGAGGTTGAGATGTTGAATTTTTACCAGACAGAGTCGTTTCCGGAATCAAGGCTGGGGTTTTGACTTGGCTGGGTGATTTTGAGTTTTTACTAGAGAGATCTGTGTTTTGATTTGCTGTTAGTGCTTTAACATGAGGTTGAAAATTAGAATAGTCACTAGAAATAGTGCTTTGTGGATGTGATGTTGTCTTCTCCTGCCAAAACTCGCTTTTTCCAATAAGCAGCCCCAAGAACAGCCCAACAAACACCAGAATAACTAGGTGCCATCTAGTTGTCTTTACCTTAAATTTCATTTTTCTAATGATTTTGATAAATATTTTTTATTTCAATTGAAATAATTTTCAATTGCAAAAAATAAGTTTGAATATGGTTTCTAGATACACAATGACATACAAAATATTTATCTGTCTAGAGGTTTTTCTCCTAAAAATGCTGGGATCATGTCGCTTTTACAAATACAGCGCTTTGCATTTAAATGGAGTATGGTTCTCCCCAACCCTCTCACCCCCGTTTCATCCCCTTTCAAGGGTAGATATTTAAGACTAGCTTCACCCGACAACTTCATGTTTCTCAAATGACTCTCTCTCCTGCCTGATTTTTAAATACTTACCTTTGAAAGTCCGTTGTAGCACAAGCGCGTGAGGGTTAGGGAGGGGTGTACTCCATGAACTTATAGCAGGGAACGCTTAACAGGGAACAGGCTTGAAAGTCTCGTGGTGTCCGTATTTTCTCATTAGTTCATGTCCTAATCTACCTGGCAACTGCTATACAATCCGGTGTATAAGCTGGCTTTGCTTGGCGAATGAAGGTAGCAAAGCTTTTTTTGGCAAAAAAATATTAGTTTCTTACTTTACAGCAGTTTTCACCAAAATGAACCACACCTTTTGTAAGGGTGCAATGTCTTGTGCCCCTACGACTGTGGTCTATTTACCTAAAAATGGCTGTAACAGGACTTATGCAACGAATAGCCGTAAGGCGTGGCCGTTCCCACTAGGGCGTGTGTAAGGGTTTGAACACCTACACCCGTTGCCCCGCTATACCCCTTGCCAAAACCCTTGATTTCTCGTTTTTATGCGTAGGTCCTATTTAATTAAAAGCTACCCGGATTGTCATCCAGTGCCAGTAAGAAATTAATCAAATCTGTTTGCTGATTTGGATTAAACCCAGCTTGCTTATCTACGTAGAAGTCGTGACCTGTGCCATCAAGGTTACTACGCACTAGAGGAGGGTAAGATTTGTTTGCTGTCACAACTAGGGTGCGAAGATCACGATCAACCAAGGCACGCAAGCTGCTAGCAGGATCGGCAGGTAAAGCTTGGCTGAGAGTGCCTGTTAGCCCTAACCCAGTGGGATCAACAACAGTAAAACTACCATTTTCATTAACCCTCAGACTTCCTGCCCGCACCGCTACACCACCATCGTGCAAATATGGTGCACTGAAAGACAAACCAAGTAAGGAAGTCGTTTTGTAACCACCATTCGGTAATATACCTTTAGGTAATGTCGTGGGACTATCGGAGATGCCATCCGTTGGCACATTTAGCACTTCGGCGTTACCAGATATGGGAACGGCAGTGTTAAAGGTGTAGAGTTGAGGTGGTACTAACAAGTCATTTAGTTTCAGGCGAGACCTAGCACGGGCTGAATTCGTACCAATTTCCTCAATCGGATGAATTTTGTTGTCAGTGAAGAAGGGCGCAATGTGACAAGTTGCGCATTTAGCTTCCGCAAACACTCTTGCCCCACGTCTAACAGAACCTGTATTCAACGCTTGCTGGTTTT
This sequence comes from Brasilonema angustatum HA4187-MV1, assembly GCA_019359695.1. GTDB lineage: Bacteria > Cyanobacteriota > Cyanobacteriia > Cyanobacteriales > Nostocaceae > Brasilonema > Brasilonema angustatum. Next base: position 234,770 of record JAHHGV010000004.1, on the reverse strand, counting down.
CAGGTGTGCGATTGGCAGACGGTACTAAGCTATTTTGGAAAGCAGACATGGCATTGTTAGCAAACAGGAATGTCCCACTGGCAATATCATCCGGATTCCCAGTATTTGGGCTGAAAACCAAACCGTTATATGTAACCAAGCTGGGGCGCAAGTTTGGATAAGTTCCCGTACCAGGGGCAGGAACTTGATCTTCTAACTCTGCTTGTGTCACATTCGGCGCAACCTGACGCAGCCACTCCGAAGGTTTTACTGGATTTCCTTCCGGTAAACGTAGGCTTGGATCGACAGCATTCTGAAGCAATGTACCAATATAAACTTCTGGGTCAATGTTAAGAGTTGCTGCACTCTGTTGAGCAGCTGCAAAAAAATTGATTTCTGAAGAATGAACACCGTTACCAACAGCACTCAATCCGGCAAACGGACCTACAGCAAACTGTCCGTCCAAGAAATAAGGATGATTCTTAAACGTAAAGACACTGGGAATTTGGGTCGTGTTGTTGATGCCATCTGAAGAACTTTCAAAGTTAGCAAAAGGCACATCTAACACAGCATCGTCGAAAGCTTGTTCAAACTTATTAGGATCGGGCAATTCTACACGGTTCCCTTGACTGTCTAAAATAATCTTACCGTTGCCTTTGTATTGTGGATCTAGAGGGTTGAAGTTCAATCTTGCAAACCCAGCTGCTGTATTTGGTGACAAGGCAACCAATAGAGGAGTAGCAATTTCACCATTAGGTATTCCTGCGAGGCGTTTACTCTTATCTGAAAGAGATGCATGACAAAGAGCACAAGTAATGTCGATTTTAGGTGTTAATCCTATAGGAAAATTTCCTCCCTTTTCTATTTTTAAACCTGTATTAACGACAGTTCCTTTAGGAAAAGTCCGACTGCCTAACGTTAGATCGTTCAACAGGGTAATTTGTAAGTTTGTCGTTGGTTGACCTTGTAAATTGGTAATGGCTGTAGTAATTTCTGGCAAGATGCGAGCAACGCCTTGTTGAAAACCAAATACTCTTTGCAGACCAAATGTGTCCCCAATCTTACGGTTGAAAAATATATTTTCACCTTTAGTAATCAAATCCTGAGTGATTTGAACTGCTCCTACTCGTTGATAGGAAATTGGGTCACTAGGGTCGAGACTCCGCTCTTCAACTAGCTTTGCTGCTTCATGGGGACTCAGCAGTTTGCCAAAATAGTCGTAATATCCTAATGGTTGACGTGGGGCTGGTTGCAGAAGATCAAACCTAGCAAAAGCTGTTTGGCTTGCCATCAACGAATTTGATAGCAGAACACTAAAGAAACTAATGACAAAAACGCAGATTAATAACAAAACTTTTGCTTTGAAGACATTTAATATCCTAACCACACTAATGCTAGAGATGTTTTTTCTGGGTTTCATACTATATGGATGAAAGAAAATGTATGTAGTTAGGCATAACACTAAACATGTAAGTATATACAACCTAGAAATATTTATTTATTTTTTTTATTTTATTAAGAATACTTAATTTTTATTAAATTATAAAAAAATGTTTGGGTAATACCAATTCTATGTGAGGCTGCACATTATTTTGACCCCTCCAAACCTCCCCAAACCTCCGGGGAGGGCAGTTAACGGCGATGCGGTTATTTCTATGCATCTTCATATGAAAATGGTACAAGTACTGGAGTTTAGACTAGAAGCAGGCGATAAGCCGGAGGCTTGACGCTACGCGTATCGCTGATTGTGAAGTTCAAATGTACTAAAAGCGAGCAAAATGTACAGGTATAAAAAAAGAAGAAGAGTCTGTATTTGAGACAGACCCCCAGTAACGGAAGATAACAGAAGTGCTACTCCTTTCGGTGCTGTGAAGATTACCGTTTAGGCAGCAGGGGAACAGGGGAGAAGAAATTACATCGGTAATTTTACACTCCTGATGGGAGTAATACTATTTCGTCAAGCAGTATCAAAACTTAGCGACTCTTGCCAAATCTTCGGCGCATATTCGCACCCAATCCCAGTGCTGTCAGCGAACCCAAGATTGTGAGAGGTTCGGGAACTGGCGCTACGTTTGCATTACTGACAATTAATCGCGATGAGCCAACATAATCATTAACATCAACAACGCCAATGCCGACGGTGTAGTTGTTTGCAGTTGGGAAGGTATAGTTGAAAGTAGAGTTACCAAGGGTTAGAGGGATAATGACTGGACTAGTTGTTGAGTTAACAATCGACACAAAGGCACGGTCAGGATTAACAGTGTCAAAGGTTTGGAAGTTTGAGTTAAAACTAAAAACATCTCCAGCTTGGAAGTTCCTCAAGATGCTGATAGCAGATCCCTCAGCAACATCAGTTCCAAGGGTTCCTGGACTTAGACCTAAAGAAGATTCAAGTCGGAATGGACCAACAGGCTGATTGCCAGAGACATTATAGTTCGTAGCGTCATCACTGCCATCTGCGTAAGCATTAGTGATTGTAGCTTGAGTTGGAGTTACATTACCAACATCACCTCCTTTATTGAAACTCCTCAGGTCAACACTGACAGCAAAAGAGGGTTTTGCAATCGTGATGCTACTTAAGCTGAATAAGCCCAAAGCTACAGTTTTCCAAAAAGTTTTAGCTGACATTGAAAACTCCGTTAATTTAGTTGATGAACTTTGTTGGTAGATGCCAGCACAAAAATGGTAATTGCAACCTTAAGCTTTTAAAACACGAAGTTACTAGAACTATTGAGGTTACCCGTACCCAGAAGATTAACCGTGATAAATGGTCGGAAGATGTCTGCGCCTGTAGAACCATCTGCATCAATTTGTACGCTGAAGTTGTTGGAACTACTGCCTTGGACAACTTTGACATAGTTATCGGCAATAGCGTCGGTACCGCCGTAGCCTCCTGGAATCAAACTACTCAAGAGTTGGGTGAAGACAATCTTGTCTTTGCCCACCTCAAAATCATTAATTGTGTCACCTTGGTCGCGTATACTAGCATACACAAATTTGTCATTGCCAGCACCACCAGTGAGCGAGTCTGCGCCCGAACCACCGATCAGGACATCATTTCCAGAACCTCCAGTTAATGTGCCACGACCTGTTGTTGATGTGTCTCTGATAGCTGGCAAATTAAAGCGAGCTACACTGGGGTCATGGTCACTCACCTGATCGGCAAACTCTGAGTTAATGTGAACGACATCGAACTCCGAGTTATTGTTCAAATTGCTACTAGCCAAAACGTGATCCAACACTTGGGCGTTGCCTTCAAAGTTGTAGGTATAACGTTCGTTTTCAGGCAAGTTTTCAACGAGATCTGTGAGTCCGGCGCTTTTTAGGATATTGAGTGGGTTAGAGAATTGGTAATCGTTCAAGTCACCTGCTACAACCACATTGGCGTTGGGATCAACCGCCAGAATGTTCTGGACGAAGTTTTTCACTATTGTCGCTTGCTGGTTGCGCTGTGTCTCGCTACTGAGGGTTGGGGGTTGATTTGGTCCAAACAAGGGTTGGTCACCACCTTTAGAGTTGAAGTGGTTGCCAATAACATATACACTTTGACCGTTGAAGGCAAATTCCCCAACTAAAGGCTTGCGACTGCTGTTGAAGGCGGAGTTGGTGGGGTCAATTAAACCAGGACTATCCGAAAGTACGGGAACACCATTGACGTTGCTGACTGTAGTACTGGAGGTGGAAGTCCCACCAGGACGATCTATAAAAGAGACGCGGTTGGGATTAAACAAGAAACCCACCCGGATATTACCACCAGGTTCACCACCATTGGTGTCGTCTACTGGATTAATCTGGCGATATTGGTAAGTGGGACCGCCAGCAGATGCGATCGCATTAATTAAAGTCTGGTAGGTTGTGCTGGCATCTACCACACTGTCATTCGTTGGTCCGTTGTTGTCCTGAATTTCTTCTACACTAATGATGTCTGGAGTCTTCAGGTTATTGACAATTGCACTAGCCAGACCGTTGAACTTAGCCGCACCATCACCAGGATCGAGGTTTTCGACGTTGAAGGTGGCAACTGTAAGTTTGTTGGGATCGACAGAAGTTAAACCACTTAAAGTAGAAGACAACGCAGTGCGATCGCCCGCAGCGTTACCATCTAATGCACCCGCAGTTGCTGTGGCAACTGGACTGGTAAAGTCCAGTGCATCAAACTCAGTCCAGCTACCTGAAGTGATATTGGTTGCGCCTATTTGATATTGAAAATCTAATTTTTGTGGAGTCGTATTGCCGCCATTTCTCCACTCCTCACCTGTGTAGTTGATGTTGAGTGCGTTAATTGTGTTACTAGTGTTATTGACAAGGCGAACTCCATAGTAAATCGTATCTGTGGTTCCAGATGCCAACGATCCCAAAGCACGTTCTGTGCTGCCAGTACTACCAAAGCTATAAAGTGACCCTGTATTGCTTGACCCAGTGCCTGCTGTGTAAGCTGTTCTGTTAGAGTACCAGCCAGGAATAGTGGAGTCACTCGTCCATATATTATTACCTGAATTGGTTAACGAATCAAAGTTCTGAGAGTAAATACTGCTCAAGTTAATTGGCGGCATGAAAATACCTCACTAGAAAAAGTGAATAATGGGACTTACGCAAAAACCCTTTTAAACCCTCTTACCTATGCGCCAAGGGCGCACGCTGCGCTAACGTGCTCTTCGCGTTCTACCCTGCGGGAAGCCGCTCCGCGTCTATGCGGTTTATTTTTTCATTAATTTTGCGTAAGTCCTGAATAAGCTAAAACGCATTGAAATTGCACAGTATGAATGCAGCTTAGTTTCAGTAATTAAAACACGAAGTTTCTTGGATCGTTCAAAGTACCTATACTTGTGGATGCCAAATTAACTGTGATAAAAGGTCGGAAAATATCTCCGCCTGTAGGACCATCTGCATCAATTTGCACGCTGAAGTTGTTGGAACTACTGCCTTGGACAACTTTGACATAGTTATCAGCTATGGCGTTGGTACCGTTGTATCCTCCAGAAACTAAGCTATCAAGCAGTTGAGTCAAAACAATCTTATCTGTACCAACTTTAAAGTCAGTAATTGTATCGCCACTATCGCGAATATTGGTATAGACAAATTGGTCATAACCAGCACCGCCAGTCAGTGTATCTGCACCTGCACCACCAATGATGGTATCGTTTCCTTCTGTACCAACGATGGTATCCCGACCGGAAGTGCCGTTGAAGACTTGACCAACGGTGTCGCCCAAGGTAACAGTATCATTGCGGAACTTTTTGAAATTGTTCTGCGCTAAATCTTTAGCGGCTGTTCCGTTGTTGTAGAAAACAGTATCACCGTTATCTGTCAACAATTGAAGTTGGCTGGTGCTGGTGAGATTATCGGGAACTGCAACAATAGACTCAAAGCTACCACCAGTATTTAGTGCTGTTAAATTTGCACTACGCAGTTCGGGAGCATCTGTTGGGTTACCTGTCCAAGTGAATAGGCGGAAATCATTGGGAGCAGTTCCTGTGCTAGAACCAGTAGAACCAGCAATAATGACGTACTGGTTACTCGCGTTCCGTTGAATCTCGCGAATCCCTCTACCGCCCAAGTCAAGTAAAATGGGAGCGCCAAAGGTTGCAGATCCCTGTGTACCGCCACCAGTGGAAGATAATAAGGATGTAAAGTTTGTGACTGGAACAATCAGCGCGTCGCTGCGGTTACTTGCAGGTTCAAGGGGGGCACGAAAAGCGACGTAAGCAGTGGTGTTATTAGGTGCGATTGTCAAGCCTTCAATATTGTAACCATTCGTACTTTCAGGGATTACCCCAGGCGTAGCACTGGCAGTTAGTCCCAGGTAATTGGCACCCAAACCGTGACCGTTGTTCTTATCCCATGCCGTCACGTCTTGTTCTAGATAGTCGTAACGTCCTTGGTAGCTGAGGGTAGTGTTCGCACCTGTGCCTGATATCTGCGTTGCAAATAGGCGATCGCGGTTCGGTCTACTGTCACCGCTGGAGGAGTTGCTGTTGGAACCTGTCCAGTAGATTGTGTTATTTAGACGGGTTGCGGCTTCGATGTCTACTTCTCTGATTGCACCGCCACCACTAGTATCTGTGAGTCCCAGAGACGACGTGAAGTCGAAGCCATTGAGTGCTAAACCAGATTGATTGCGATCATACAGTCGAAGCACTTGGTTTTCATCATCGCCCACCAGCATGTAGTTGGAATCAATGGCGATCGCCGTCGATGCATCACTCGTTCCCGTATGGAAGCGGGTGGTGTTGGGAGTAACTGATGCTGCCGAGGCTGCGTAATTGACTAAATAAGAATTGGTGTTAGTGCCATCGCTAACACTGACTGTAACATCGGCAAAGCCTACACCAGTGGGATTAATCTTGAGATTGCGACTTGCACCGGTGCCACTGAGAGTCAGGTTAGCATTGGTGACAACATTTTGATTGTTGCTAACTGCTGTGACTGTTAAGTTATTGAGTGGGGTATCGGCGTCTGCAATCGTGAAATCAAGTCCCAACGTTTTTGCTGGATCTGTGGGATCTGCGATCACACCGCTTACCGCCCCAGCACTTGTTGCCGGAAGATTCACAAAAGGTGAGGCAGTTGCTTCCTGAATCGTTGGTGCTGCACCACTACCACCACCACTGGTGAGGGTAATGGCAGAGGAGTTATTAGTTGCCGGACTGATGTTCCAGCTACGTGCTGTAGTGAAGGTATTTGTCGTCGTATTAAATGTACCATTAGCTACTATGACCTGGTTTGAACCAGGATCTGGTGCTAAGAAGCTGTTAGACTGAAGCTTTCCGCCAGAATAGCGATCATTAACAGGTAACTCGTAGCCTGCGCCACCGTTACTAACAACTGCACTACCTTCGGCAGAACCAAAAAAGATAGCGTCGGTAGGAACAGTAGAACTTGTGAGATTGCTGATGTCGAGATTAAACACTCCAACAGCATCAGCGTTGCCACCGCCATTACCCAGTACACCTCCTGAGTTAGCGTTACCAAAGCGATCGCCATTTGTCGTTCCCGTATTGATCGTGCGTAGTTTTCTGCCAGTCGGTGCAAGTGAGGAACCACCAACATAAACAACATCACCCGCATTCACCACACCGCTTGTGATGTCAAAGCCATAAGTAATACTACCACCTGCGATCCAGCCACTGGAAGTAGCTGTACCGTTGTCGGCAAAAACAACGCTATAGGGATTTGCTGAAAAATCAATCGTCTGAGTTGCTAGTAACTCGACATACTCGAAAGGTGAATCGTTTCCAGACGGGTTAGTAAATATTTCCGAAATTAATAAACCTGGGTTCGACGCCATAAGTGATCCTTGTTTGGTGTGTATAAGCGGGAGCAATACCTAGCCCCTAAAAGGGGCGCTACGCAAACGGTGGGCTGAGTCCCAAGGGGACACGCTAGCCCCTAAGGGGCGCTGCGCAAACGCATTAGCCCTTGGCGTGCGCTTGCGCTTACGCCAACGCAGTAATAACAGGAGTTGTAATCTCCCATATCAGGAGATTTCAATCACGAATTTGCTGAGACAGCGACAACAGACACCCAGGTAGCAGTAATACGATATGTTGCTACAAGGCGATCGCCAATCATCGAAGAATAGTGGAATTTTGGTAGAAGCCGTCAACTGGTAGTTTGCAACTTTGCCTGGTTCTGGAGGTATAGATTCCCTGTGGTTACACTAATACTTTCTAGTGTCAACTCATTTTATTTTTCAGTTAACGACAAATATTACATGGTTTTAAATCTTACTGTGTATAACATTGAGTAAGACGTATAAGTAACATCTGTAGGCTTTGACAAACGCAATTACGTGTTATCACTTGCACAGTATAAAACTAATAGAAACAATTTAAGATTAACTCTCAGTTAAGTTAGTTTTAAGAGTTAGCAGCTAAAAAATAAGTAGCAAATTTGTCAAGAACTAGGGGGGTAAGGGAATAAAGGCTTCGCCGTGAGCGCTCAGCCGAACGGTGTTAGATAAGGCTGTTTCATTTCCTAAAAATGTAAAATGACAAGCATCGAGGGGATGAAAATCATAGGTGCAAATCTAATTTCACAACTGCAACAAGTTAAAGATTTTCGCATCGTAAAGAGGGCACAAATGGAGGATGAGCTCAGCGGAGGAGATGGACAAGGTGGAGGAGAAAAGGAAACCCCGCACAAGGCGGGGTCGTCATTGGTGTGTTCGTCTGTTTTTAATTAGTGGCGAGTGAAGCTAGCTTATGCATTTTTACTCGCGCCCCCTAAGCCATTGGCTTGAACACACAGACTGCTGTCGCAGCCCTATTTTCTCTGATCCAACTACATTAAGAGTTTGCGGTTATCTTAATACCATTCAGTTTTAGGCGTGTTTATAATGCATTTTTATGCCCACTTATTGATTCAGGGACTGCCGGTATACTTCAGCACACCATCAATATTTTCAATTCCTCGCAAGACTGTTGATGTCCACTGAGGTGTGCCATTTCTTCGATTACAGGCAGCTTTTAAATTGTTTCCTCTAATGCTAATATTCTGGCAAGTGAACTGATAATTGCTAACTTTATTAGGGTCAGTTACTCTCAAAGTGCCGTTAACATTTTCAATCCCCCGTAAGACTATTGAAGTTTTGTTGAACGAACCATTGATTCGGCTACATTGAGCTGAGAGAATGTTGCCATAAACTGAGATGTGGTTACAACTTCTCTGATAACCCTTTGGTGTAGCATTAGCAGGACTATTAATCCCAACTAAAGTAGATGTTGCTAAAAGAGCAATTATATTAAATAAATTTCGCTTCATGATTTGCTTGTTTACTACTATGAACAAGATGTGCGAGGGAACCCTGCCTAAGGATAGGGGGGTACGTGCCGTCTTTCCTTACTTAGAGCTTGAAAGAACTGGTTTATGCATTCCTGACTCGCACCACCCGCTACATTTTTCCAAGACTTAACAGGACTTCCTTGGCGCAAAGCTCTGCGGGGGAAGTACCCTGTGTAAGACTTTGGGTAGCGCCCCCTATGCGCCTACAGCACGGCTAAGCGCAGAACGGATCGGGCGAACGCACTCTTGGGGCGAGCATTTCCGAAGGTTTCTTTGTACAAATTACCGAACAAACGACAAAATCAGCAATTGAGACCTATGCTAAACAGAGACACACCTTAAAATGAAAAGAAGTATCACCCAATCAGTTCATTGATTCTTTATCTATGTCATTTCTTGCGGGTTTAGCAGCGATCGCAGTCTTGGCTGTTTTGATCCTGGTGCATGAGTTTGGACATTTTATTGCAGCAAGATCCCAAGGGATTTACGTCAATCGCTTTTCTCTGGGCTTTGGCCCAGTGATTTGGAAGTATCAAGGAGTACAAACGGAATACGCTGTCCGTGCTTTTCCTCTGGGTGGGTTTGTCGGTTTTCCAGACGATGACCCAGATAGTGATATTCCTCCCAATGACCCAAATCTTTTACGTAACCGCCCTGTTTTAGATCGGGCGATTGTGATTAGTGCAGGAGTGATAGCAAATTTAATATTTGCCTACTTCCTGCTTGTAACACAGGTGGGTGTTGTAGGTGTAAACATACCGCAACCGGCTCAAAAGGGGATTCTCATCCCAGAATTAATTTCACAACCAGTTTCTGTTGCGGCTAAAGCAGGTCTTCAGGCTGGAGATGTCATTTTAGCTGCTGATAACAAAACTTTTGGAACTTCTGAGCAAGAATTAAAAGCTTTCACAGAAATCGTCAAAAGTCATTTGGGTAAGCCGATTAATTTGACAATCGCCCGTGGCGATCAAAAACTGTCTGTGAATCTGACTCCTGAAGCTAATGCTAAGGGAGAAGGTAGCATAGGTGTCCGCCTTTCTCCTAACCAGAAAATCGTGCATCGTCGCGCGACAAACCCCGTAGAAGCATTAAAAATTGGCGCTACACAATTTCAACAGATTCTCATCAAGACATCTCAAGGTTTTGGACAATTAGTTACTAACTTCAGCGAAACAGCAAGCCAAGTCGCAGGTCCAGTTAAAATTGTCGAGATTGGTGCAACCTGGGCTCAGAATGATATCAGCAATTTGTTGTTCTTTGGTGCTTTGATCAGCATTAACTTGGCTTTCATCAACATTTTGCCCTTACCAGCTTTAGATGGAGGACAACTTGCTTTTCTGCTGATTGAAGGTTTGCGCGGTAAACCTTTACCGAATCGTGTTCAAGAAGGTGTCATGCAAACGGGTTTAGTGATACTTTTAGGACTAGGCATTTTTCTCATCGTCAAAGAAACTACCCAATTGGAGTGGGTGCAAAGATTATTCCAGTAATGAGTATCCGCAAAAAGTCATCTAAGAAGCAACGGGCGCTAGAAATCCTAGTTCGCCTGAAGCGTCTTTATCCAGATGCAACTTGCTCTTTAAACTACTCAACCCCAGTACAGTTGCTGGTGGCTACGATTCTCTCAGCTCAGTGTACCGATGAACGAGTGAATCTAGTCACACCAGCTTTGTTTAGTAAATTTCCAGATGCAGCAAGTCTGGCAAATGCTGATTTGGCAGAGTTAGAAACAAGCGTGCGTTCCACAGGGTTCTATCGCAATAAGGCAAAGAATATTCAAGCTGCTTGTCGGATGATTATCAATGAGTTTGGCGGTGATGTCCCCAAGCAGATGGAACAGATGTTGCGGCTTCCAGGTGTGGCGCGAAAGACAGCAAATGTTGTGCTTGCTCATGCTTATGGAATTAATGCTGGGGTGACAGTGGATACTCATGTGAAACGTCTGAGTGAGCGTTTGGGGTTAACTGAACACACAGATCCCATCCGTATTGAACGAGATTTGATGAGTTTATTGCCTCAAGCAGATTGGGAAAATTGGTCTATTCGGCTGGTTTATCATGGTCGTGCGATTTGTAAAGCGCGATCGCCTGCTTGTGATGCTTGTGAATTAGCTGACCTATGCCCTTCTGCTTTTAGCGTGCCACAGGTAACTGTCAAAGCAAAAATTAAGGAAGCTTAGGAACCTAGCCCTACAGACCCTCTCTAAAAGAGACTTTGGTCACTAGACGCGGGATTATATAGAATGGAAAATGCTGTCTTTAAAATGAATCACTGAGTATTATGGCAAAAAAGAGCTTGATAGAACGCGAGAAAAAACGCGCCAGATTGGTGGCTAAATATGCTGAAAAACGCGAAGCACTCCTGGAAGAATTCAGACAAACAGAATCTCCTGTTGATAAGCTAGAAATTCACCGTGAAATTCAACAGCTACCCCGCAATAGCGCTCCCAGCCGCCACCGTAACCGTTGCTGGTTAACAGGTCGTTCCAGAGGAGTTTACCGCGACTTTGGGCTATCTCGCAACGTTCTGCGGGAATGGGCACACGAAGGTCTTTTACCCGGAGTTGTTAAGTCCAGTTGGTAGTTGCTTAGTCATTAGTCATTAGTCATTAGTCATTAGTCATAAGCTTTAGACAAAGAACCAAGGACTAATGACGAAGGACAACAGACATAAATTATTTATTGCCTATTTATTGCCCACAACACTTGTCAATCCCCAAACTTTCTAGGAGTAAGTCGCTAACGGCGTTAGCAATAGCAAACTCTCCGTAGAAACTTTTGGAAAAATCAAACGACTGCATCTCTGTAACAATGGCAATAACCAGAGAACCTAAGTCGTTTTCTCCTTCCATCCGTTGACGCACAAAAATTTGTGCAGCCCTTTGGGCGATCGTCTGATTGATTGTTTCTGGGATAAATTCTTCATCCAGCCACTGATGCAAGCGTTGCTGTAACCATTTTCCCTCAAGCATCGGATCTTGAGGTGGTGGTAGGGTGATGGGTGGAATGGGTTGTGTCATTTTCTTGTTTTTATATAAAAGAGGTTCGTAGTAGTCGCACAAGCGCTGACTACAAACGATGTATATTCCTTATTTCTATGAAATATGATGTTGCCACTATTATTCAAGGCTATGCTCAAGGTTATTTTCTCATGGCTGATGAGAATGATGTCTTGGGGTGGTATGGGAGTCGCGATCGCACTCTCATTCCTTTAGATCAAAGATTTCGCTATCCCAAGTCCCTACAGCGTGTTCTGAATCAAGAGCGTTTTAGCGTTGCGATTAACCGCAATTTCAAAGCCGTCGTAGCTGGATGCGCTAACCGAGAATCAACTTGGATTTCACCAGAGTTAAAACAGATTTATTGGGAACTTTACCAGACGGGTTGGGCGTACAGTTTTGAAACTTGGCAAGGGGATGAACTGGCTGGGGGAATTTTAGGAATTGTGATTAGGGGTGCTTTTATTGGGGAGTCGATGTTTTACCGCATCCCGGAAGGTTCAAAGGTGGCGATGGTGAAGTTGGTGGAACTGTTGCGCAAAAGGCGATTTGTGATGTTTGATGCTCAGATGATGAATCCCCATTTGGAGAGGTTTGGTGCTTATGGGGTGAAAGATGATGAGTACATGGTGTTACTTGATAAAGCTTTGCATCGTTCTTGTTCTCTACTTTAGTTTTTGTTGTGATCAGTTAACCAATGTGATCAGCTCAAGATGATGAGTACGTTGATTATCTAATCTTGCCCCGCTGACAGCTTCATAACTATAGCAATCCTAAATCATTTATAAACAATTCCTGTTCCCTGCCCTCATGGGACAATTTACAATCTCATTTAGGACTGCTATAGCAGTGAGGGTTTTATATCGTGTCCGGTTAAAGACTTATCATTAAGGCTCTTCGGGAGCAGGGGGTAGGGAGCACCGGAGAAAGAGTTTTTAGGTTTTGGCACAGATGCACCGAATTATAATTAATTAGGCGCACATGGTATTACTATTGCAGTTGCTAGTTTACCTGTTTCCGTAACTCTGCTTCAAGTTCTTCAACAGTTACGGATTTTGCATTCGCCTTTATCCTGTCTGATAATTCATAAAACGCTTCATTGTCTTCTGGATGTTGCAATACGTAAGCTCGTAATTCAGCTTTACTCATGACCTTGAAATCCGGTTTTGTCATAATTGACCTTTTTCGCAGCTTCCTTCTTATTGCCCTAAATTGCTACGCAGCTTGGCGATGTCACGATGCGGGGGAATACCAAATAGTTTTTTATATTCCCGGCTGAAATAAGACGGGTCATCGTAACCGACGCTCATGCTGGCGATCGCCACGTCCATGTTTTCGCCGAGCATCAGACGGCGCGCTTCCTGAAGCCGTATTTGTTTCTGGAACTGCAAGGGACTCATGGCCGTAACAGACTTGAAATGAGAGTGAAAGCCTGACACGCTCATGCCGAGTGAGCGGGCTGTATCTTCGATCTTCAGCGGCTGATCAATGTTCTCGCGGATTTGCTTGACGACCCTAGAGATGCGCTGCGCGTCCCCTTCTGTAGTGATAAGCTGGCTGAGCCGTGCGCCTTGTTTTCCTTTTAAAAGCCGATAGATGATCTCGCGGATAATGAGCGGCGCGAGAAACTTCATTTCGTCCGGCGTGTCAAATAGTTTCACCAATTTGACGACCGCTTCCAGCAAGTCGGCATCAACCGGGCTGACATCCATCGCCTTGACTCTAGCACCGCTTTTTTTAGTTTCGATGCCGGATTCAATCATCACCGCAGCCACAAGCGCCGGATCGAGGTCTATCCGAAGATTCAAATAAGGTTTTTCCTCGGACGCTTCGACGACATTACTCATAATCGGCAGATCGAGCGTCGAGATTAAGTAATGACCGGAGTCGTAGTGAAATAATTCATCGTTCAAAAGCACATCCTTGCTACCCTGCGCGATGACGCAGAAGGCGGGCTTTAATACGGATATCTGGCTCTCGGTCGGTTTCGACGATTGATATATGAAAATGCCCGGAAACAGTTCCACTATGCTGTTTTCGGGAGCGAGACGAATCATTCTTTCGATCAGATCTTCCCGATTGATCTGCATCTTTCGCTTTTCAAGTTCTGCTTCTTTTTGGTTCATAAATTTATCTTAAACGCTCTGTTTCTCAAGAGCACGTTGCGCGGCGGATTTTTAGAGAATTGTCCGGTTTTTTTCGACAAACGTCCTCACGCTATCCGTTCTCACGCCCGCATAATTGAACTCATACGGTATAAAGATTTGGGAAAAGCGTTTTTACTAGCGGAGCTTTCTAAAACTTTTAGTAGCATTGCCGCTAATGCTTATATTCAGAAAATAAGCAATAAGTACAGATCAAGAAGTAAATAAAATGAAGATGAAATATATATGCATTTTAACGATGATGACTTTTATGATAAGCGGGCAGGCTTACACACAAACAGAAAAAAAAGGAGAATCAAAACAAATAGCAGAAATGGAACAAATAACACCAAAGGGATATACAACTTTTAAGGTAAGCGACAACGTTACGATGTATAAGGTTAATTTTAAAAACCAATACAAAATGAATGTTGCGGGACATCTATTTATTCCCAAGAATTTAGATCAAAGTAAAAAACATTCGGCGATCATTGTTGGGCATCCTATGGGAGCTGTAAAAGAACAAAGTGCCAACGTGTATGCTGCGAATATGGCTGAACGAGGGTTTGTGACTTTATCTCTTGACTTGTCTTTTTGGGGAGAGAGTGAGGGCAAACCACGCAATGCTGTTGCACCTGATATTTATTCTGAAGATTTCAGTGCAGCAGTTGACTTTCTTGGCACCCGTCCATTTGTTGACAAAAACCGAATCGGAATAATTGGAATTTGTGGTAGCGGAAGCTTTGTTGTTAGTGCCGCTAAGATTGATCCACGAATGAAAGCTATCGCAACTGTCAGCATGTACGATATGGGAGCAGCCAACCGAAATGCACTTAACCATTCTCTGACTCTTGAGCAGAGAAAGAAAATCCAGAAGGAGGCTGCGGAACAACGTTATGTAGAGTTTACCGATGGTGAAACCAAATACACGGGTGGGACTGTACATAAGTTAGATGAAAACACAGACCCCATCCAGCGTGAGTTTTATGATTTCTACCGAACTCCGCGAGGTGAATACACTCCAAAAGGAGGGTCGCCGAAACTCACAACGCACCCGACGTTAAGCAGTAACGTTAAGTTTATGAATTTTTACCCGTTTAATGACATAGAAACGATTTCCCCTCGTCCTATGCTTTTCATTACGGGTGATAAAGCTCACTCAAGAGAGTTTAGTGAGGATGCTTACAAACGTGCAGCCGAACCCAAAGAATTGTATATCGTTCCAAAAGCAGGACACGTTGATTTGTATGACAGAGTTGAGTTAATTCCCTTTGATAAACTCACTTCATTTTTTACTGAGCATTTAAAGTAACGTTCGTTTGGGATAAAAACCGAAGAATTATTGAAGAAACCGTCGTTTTTGAAAGTACGATTGCGTTTCTGTTTTGAGCCGGGTGAGAAGCATTGACATGGCGCTACGGCAACCACAGCAATGACGCACATCGCCATTCAGGAATGACTCGACGGTAAACCCGTGGATTGGATGGAACAGGTCAGTGACGAACAGTACGAAGGAAAGTCTTAATGCTTTTGAAATGGCTTACCATTAAGGGAAAAAATTACCAGAAATGTGCCTAGTTCTATCAACGTGACGGTAGAGCTAATTCAGTAGAAACGTCAAAAAAGATAGAAATGAAACTGCTTGCGACAAAAACTTCCCGAATCAGCAACACAAGGAGTAAAAAATGACAACGAACGAGAATGGAAACTATACAGGAAAGGTTGCGTTTGTAACCGGAGCAGCGAACGGCATCGGTCGAGTTACGGCGCTGGCGTTTGCCCGTAAAGGCGTTCATGTGGTGGTCGCCGACGTTTCGGAACAGGGCAATCAAGAAACGGCGCGCATGATCGAAGACCTCGGCGGACGGGCGATCGCCGTCAAGTGCGATGTGACGCGAGCCCTTGACGTGAAGGCAGCTCTTTCCAAGACCATCGAAACCTTCGGGCGGCTGGACTTTGCCTTTAACAACGCCGGTGTGGAGCAGAAGAATGCAGCAACAGCGGAAATTGAAGAGGAAGAGTGGGATCGGATCGTCAACATTAACCTGCGCGGCGTTTTTCTGTGCATGAAGTATGAAATCCCGCTGCTACTCAAGCAAGGCGGCGGCGCAATCGTGAACACATCATCGGGCGCAGGCGTCATAGGCATCAAGGGCGGAGCCGCATACACCGCCGCAAAACACGGCTTGATCGGACTCACCAAGTCGGCGGCTCTCGACTACGCCTCGCAGAACATCCGCATCAACGCCGTCTGTCCTGGCTATATTGACACGTCGATGATGGATCGCTTCACTGGCGGCACTCCTGAAGGACGAGAACAGGTAATCTCAGAGGAACCGATTGGAAGGATGGGACAGCCCGAAGAGATCGCCAATGCCGTGGTCTGGCTGTGTTCGGATGCGTCTTCCTTCGTTGTCGGGCACGCCTTGGTCGTTGATGGCGGTCAAACGGTGTAGTGATGGTCAGAGCAAAAGAACCTGACTCAGCAGAGCTGGAGAGAGTAGGAGGAAATTATGTAAAAAACTCAGACAACAATCCTTAATCTAGACCTTTCGGGCAAACTTTTATTAACCAAAAGTCTGGGCATGTTATCACAACTTCATCGGTTGCTGGATTAAAAGCTTATCCAGGTGGTGTGGTGTACGGTGGGACGAAATGGTTCGTGCGCGATTTAATGGAACTTCTACGCATGGAGTCTGCTCAAGAGGGGACTAACATTCGTACTGCGACAATTTATCCTGCTGCAATTAATACTCTCGTTGTTAGATCATATCAAATCCGGTAGCATCTGAGTGATAAAAAAACCGCAGAGGCGCAGAGGACACACAGAGAGAGAGGAAGGAGGAAAAATTCCGATATAAACGGATTTGATATCAGATTACCAACCAAGATGTGGCTGAAAAAATGACAGAGTTGTATGAACAATATGGCATCTCACCAGATCGAGTAGCCAATGTTGTGGCGTTTGCGATTGACCAGCCAGAAGATACAAACGTGAACGAATTTACGATTGGCCCAACCACGCAGCCTTGGTAAGGATAGTGCTGGTAGTTAGGCTGAGTGCGATCGCCGCCTTGCTTGAGATGACCCTAGGTGGTGCAGAGTCGGTACTGGAGTGTGTGGGTAGTGAGTCTGCAATGGCAACGGCGATTGGTCTTGCGCGTTTTTCCGTAATTGGGATATTTGCTTTGTGACACCACCCCGCCGCAACCTCGTGAGTGTCAATCTATTATCTAAATCTGCCAAAAACTGATATCCTAGCAACTAGTAGTTAAAGGTACCCAATTTAATTGTAATTGAACGTGGCTCAAAACTACCGTAATGCTAAGCTCAGAGGCAAATCTTTCAAAGGGCAAGACTTAACAGGTACGGACTTCTCCTATTGCGATATCCGAGGTGCTGACTTTACAGGTGCGACCCTTAGAGGAGCAAACTTCAGTTATGCGCAAGCAGGACTACAACGCCGTTGGGCATTTGCGTTAGTCATATTTGCGTTACTGCTATCGGCAGTATCAGGATTGCTATCGGCTGTTGGTGGTTCGTTGCTAGGATTTATTCTAGTGGATGGCAACCGTCAAAATGTCTATGTTACTGTCATCAGTTCAATAATATTGTTAATCTTTTTTCTCATCTCTATGCGCCGAGGAGTGGCAGCAGGCTGTGGGTTTTTGGCAGCGGCTGTTATAGGATGTGGGCTTGCAGCAGTCGTATGGGCTGGGATAGTGGCTGTGGCATGGGTTGGGACAGGCACTCAGACACGGGTGATGGAATTGGCATCTGTGGTATCGGTAGTCGTCACAGGGGCTGTGGCAGTTATAGTGTCTGCAACAGGACTAGTGGTTATATCCGGGGCGGCTGTGGTGGCAGGATTTATCGCTGGGTTATTAGCAGTCGCGCTGACAGTGTCAGTCGCAGGGGCTGTAGCGGGAGTAGTAGTTATAGCCGCTGTAAAGATAGCTGGTGTCGTCGCAGCAATACCAGCTTCTGTAGTAGCAATATTAACCTTAATTGTGTCTGCTGATGTGAGTTGCCGTGGCTTATATCAAGATGATAAGCAAAGCTGGATTGCCAATATTGCTATTGGTTTGGTAACAGGACACGCCACCCGTTTTCAAGAAAGTGATTTAACTGATGCGGATTTTACGCAGGCAAAACTTAAAAACGCTACCTTTAAAAAATCTATCTTGGCACGTACCTGTTGGTTTCAGGCGAAAAAGTTGAATCTGGCTGATATTAGAACAACTTATCTTAAGGATGAAAAGATCAGACAGCTATTGGTGACAAAACAGTTACAAAACCAAAATTTTGATGGCTGGAATTTGCAAGGTATCAATTTGCAAGGAGCAAATTTTGCAGATGCTAGCTTAGTTGCAACTGTGCTGAATGAGTCTAACTTACAAGATGCTGATTTTTCCAGAGCCAACCTTACAAGAGCACAATTAGATAGAACCGATTTTAGAGGTGCAACTCTTACAGGCGCATACATCGGGAACTGGGGGGTGACACCGGAAACCAAGCTAGATGGGGTTAAGTGTGAGTACACTTTTCTGTGTGTACCCACAAAAGATAATCCTAATCCCCATCGTTTACCCAGCAACTGGGAAGAAACATTTGAAGATGGGGAGTTTACTCAATTTATCAGGACATCATCAAAATTCTCAACAATTTAGACAAAAGACTTGACCGAAACTAAGGGTGTGAGGGGAAATACATTTATTTTCTTATACCTTTACACCCCTATACCCCTATACCCCTATACCCCTAGTTGTTGACTCGACGTTCTGTTACCAAAGTCAGCGTAACCCATTCGCCTTTGTCGTCGTAGCTGCGAATCATCCGTTGACGTAAGTCTGGTTGGATCAGCCAACCGACTTCAAGAAAAAGTGGTTGACGTAATTGCAACTTGAGTAAAGAGGTTGCAGAAGCACCATCAGGTAGAAGTAGGACTTGTATCTGCTTTTGAGGATCTTGATTGAAGTGGATGATAGAGTCTTTAACAGTGGCTGTTGAAGTGATTGTGCGTTCGCCAAAAGTTAAGCTTTGCGTTAATCGCCCAGCACCATCAAGTTGTAGTTGCATTTTGGTGGGGTAACTTTGGGGTGAACGCCAATCTGGATATATTGTCACTGCTTCACCCTGCCATTCTCCCAAAAGGTCATCTACTTTTAAAGGTGGACGTTTGACTGGTTGAGTTCCAGCCAGATGTTCTCGAATGAGAGTAAATTGATCTAGCTGGAGGTTTTTGTCAAATAACTGAACCAGACGTAAGCGGCAATTTTCCCAAATGAAACCCAGTTCTGCGCCAAATTCGGAAAATGGACCAAGTTGTGTTGAACCTTGAGAAAACGCCCCATTTTCAAAAAACAGCACGCTACGTCCTAAGGACGAGTATTCTAAAGTCTTTTCATTTTCCGCTAAGCGAATTGTTTGGCGGATTGTTTGATTGTTGTTTAACCCTTCCAAGGAAACTATGCTGGGAACATCTTCTAGAATTTCACCTTGAGGCGAGATACGGGTAAATGAACCTTGCCATTCACCGAGGTTTGTCAGCAAAGATTCCCATTGCGATCGCATCGTTATAATTTTTTAGCTATGAATCAGATATTCTACCTTATAAAGTAGGTAGGTGTGAATAAACCTCACTATGTAACAGAATGTAAATTTGTCAAACCCTTGCGATTGGGTTGAGTCGATGGGGAGTATTATCGTCCGTACCTCTGAGTTAGAACCGTACGTGGCACTTTCGCGGCATACGGCTCCCGATGTTCTTAGCTAGAGCTTTTGCTCGTGTGGATGTAAGTAAGTCGGCACAATAAAACAAAACTGTGTTAAGAAATGTAAACAAGACTCAAACCTTTTTTATCCTTGTTCCTTGCCTGATCCCGACGATAATTATTTACGCCGACCTACTTATTTTTATTCCCTATTGTCTCCCTAAATCCTGTACTCTAAACCCTGTAGTCTGTTCCTTTATCTCCTTGTTCCCTTGTCCCCCTATTCCCATCCCAGTTTGCTACATTCAGCACAAACTAGAAAAAATATAGACGTTGAAAGGTTCTTTTTAATGAATTGTATAAAGTGGCGCTTTTTACTGAATTTTATTCCAAACTGGCGGCGGTTGTTTTCCTTATCTGTGCTGCTGAGTTGCTTGTTATTCACAAATGTACAGTCAGCGTTTGCTGATCTTAATAACGACAGATACGATGGCAATATTTTTGTGGTTTATGCGGGGAATGGTTCACTGGTTCCTCCTAAAGTGACTCTGGCAAAAGCTTTAGCAGAGCATAAACCAACGCTGTTAGCATTTTATTTGGATGACAGCAGCGATTGTAAAAAATATGCGATTGTTATTTCGACGATACAAGAATATTACGGTCGAGTAGCAGAAATTATTCCAGTTAATGTTGATAGCATTTTAGATGGAAAAACTTATAACTCTACAGAACCAGCCTATTACTACTCTGGGGTTGTTCCCCAAGTTGTAGTATTTAATCAATCCGGTGAGGTGGTTTTGAATAAAAAGGGTCAAGTCCCCTTTGAGAAAATGGACGACAAATTTAGACAAGTGTTTGATTTATTACCTCGCTCCGAATCAGTACCATTGAAGCGCCGAGCATTTAATGAGTTAAGCAGCGAGTTAGCGAAGTAAGTTGTGGGGCAGACAAATTTTGTCTGCCTTGTTTTTTCGTGTTATTAGATACTGCAAAGCTATTGATTCAAAGGGATAATGTATACGAATAATCTTTAAAAATTGTTGAGAACTGAGGAGTTAGGAAGTCAAGAACAAGTAAGTGAATAAATAATGACTATTGACCAATGACAATGACTTATAAAGTGTGCTCTGATGTCAAAGGTTTACACCACCGAGCAGTTAATTCAAATTTTACGTTCTGAACGCCAAGCTTGCCTCAAGGGAAACCGCCTGAAGTTAGCAGTCACTGTCTCTGGCAATCCTGTCATAGACCAGTTTATCAGAACCGATGGGCTACAACAGTTTACAGCATATCAAGATTTTAAAGCCACCATTCACGAATACCAAAACGAACATCAAGTTTCTGGTATTGTCTGGCGTGAGGTGACTATCAAAGGAAAAATGTTACGCTATCCAGAAGTCGATGCTCAGTTAATTGCTTTAGCCAGTGACATAAAAATATTAAAAGCAGCCAAAAGTTCGATAGTGGAATTTTGGAATCAAGTCACTGTAGGGATGGACTTGTACTTAAGTTTTAGTCATGGCAAACAGCATCGACAGATAGAAAAATTTGATGTAGATAGAATTGCTCAAAGAACAGAATGGACAAGTTTGTCCAAATGTGAAAATACTAATTTTTTGGAAGTGATTTTACACTTAGGATGGGGTCAACCACAGGAAGCCTGTTATAAACGAGGATTTCCAACCTCAGGAAGTGAGTGCATTCATGCTGTCAATCCAGGAAATCGTCCAATTGGTTGAATCAAAAGTAAGGTGGGTCTTGCCCTCCTTACAGCATCCGAAGTTATCAAAATTAAAAATATTAGTGATCCAAAAGAAGTGTTAGGAAAAATACTGGCTTATTCAGTATTATAGAGATTATTGAAGACGCATGCCTAATCAACATTCAACTTCTTGCTGAATTGTTCCAGGAGGATATTAGAGTTAACTATATCACTCAAGACAGCGTTTGAACGCGACTGTTTTACAAGTTATACCATTTCACGAAATCCTTGATACAAATGATTAGTCTCTAATTCTTTCTCCCCTGCTCCTCTGCTCCCCTGCTCCTCTGCTCCTCTGCTGCCTATTTGTATCAACCTTAAAGTGAAACGGTATTAGGAGTCTTTAGCATCGCTCTCGTTTGATGTCGCCAAATTTCACGAGGCTATTTGCGCCAAGCTGCCAATAACCCGTCACCAGAAAAAATATTATGACCAGTATTTTACCGCCAGTCGATGCTGCAACTGAAATTGAGAACCGCAAAGCCGATCACCTTCGTGTGTGCTTAGAGGAGGATGTACAATTCCGGGAGGTAACGAATGGGTTTGAGTGCTATCGCTTTACTCATTGCTGTCTTCCGGAATTAGACCGCAGTGATATCAATATTCAAACAACCTTCTTGGGTAAAAATCTTGGTGCACCACTTCTGATTTCTTCCATGACAGGAGGGACAGAACTCGCGCGGCTAGTCAACACTCGGCTTGCAAGTGTTGCTCAACGTTACCGATTAGCAATGGGAATTGGTTCGCAACGAATTGCTCTAGAGATGCCCCACCTAGCCTCGACTTTCGCAGTGCGCCACCTCGCTCCTGACATTCTGCTGTTTGCAAATTTGGGAGCTGTGCAGTTGAATTATGGATGTGGTCTTGTCGAATGTTTGCAACTTGTCGATATGTTGGCAGCGGATGCGCTGATTCTGCATCTTAACCCCCTGCAAGAGTGCGTACAATCTCATGGGGACACAAATTTCCGGGGGCTGCTTCGTAAGATTGCTGAACTTTGCGAAAAACTTCCCGTTCCTGTGGTTGTCAAGGAAGTGGGAAATGGAATCTCAGCAGCAATGGCACAAAAGTTAATTGATGTGGGAGTGACAGCAATAGACGTAGCTGGTGCGGGTGGAACCTCATGGGCAAAAGTGGAAAGCGAACGGGCAAAAGATAACAAACAGCGCCGTCTGGGACAAACTTTTGCTGACTGGGGACTTCCAACAGCTGAGTGCATAACCTCAATCCGTGCAGTCGCGCCAACAATTCCTTTAATTGCTTCTGGAGGGCTGCGTAATGGATTAGACGTAGCTAAGGCGATCGCCCTGGGAGCCGATCTCGCAGGTTTAGCCAGACCTTTTCTAGAAGCGGCTGTAAACTCAGAAGCCGCTGTTGATGAGTTGGTTGAAGTTCTTATTGCTGAACTGGAAACAGTTTTATTTTGCACTGACAATGTAACCTTGGAAGAACTCAAAAATTCTGGTGTGCTGCAACGACACGTTACAGTTCCAGGTGTTTGAAAGTAAGCTTATCGTTTGTCAAACGCTTAATTCAGCGCTATCGAAATACGAAGTGATACCTTTACCTGATTCTGATGGGGGGAACCCTCTAGCGTTAGTGATCACGTGCGCTAACACTAAAATCAAAGTTAATGATTTATGAACCGTTTCAAACCCACTAACCTTGAGTTTCGTCACAGCTAGTCGTAAGGATCGTTCCTAGTTCAATCAAAGGCTAGCAAGGCT
Source organism: Brasilonema angustatum HA4187-MV1 (assembly GCA_019359695.1). Lineage (GTDB taxonomy): Bacteria > Cyanobacteriota > Cyanobacteriia > Cyanobacteriales > Nostocaceae > Brasilonema > Brasilonema angustatum. Next base: position 211,662 of record JAHHGV010000004.1, on the reverse strand, counting down.
TCTGGAAAACTTTTCGGTAAACCTGAGTTGGGTTAATTGTCTACTCACCCATTCAGAATTGAAGACACTGCGGTAGATGGGATTTTTAATTCTAAGATAGCCGTCGCGCTTTTCAACCAATCCGGATAGTAAAAGTTCTGCCTGTTCTGGACTATTGTCGGTAGGTACACCAGATGTTTGACTTTCCTCTGCTTGCAACACTCGCTCTATAAGACTTAACAATTGGACTGCACGCTGTTTGTTAAAAAGTAGGCGATCGCGAATCGTGTGGAGGTGTTCTGGCTCATCTTTTTCTTCCCAGTGTTGGATAATGTGCGTTTTCACCAATTGTTCTACCCATAACGCTTCTGTGTGTCTTGGTAAATTAATTATTCTATTAGATGTTTCCAAGGCAATTTGAACTATTAACTGAGAAAGTTTTTGGGTAAGAAATGGCTGTCCTCCTGTCCAGTAGAGAATCTCTTGCATAACAGCTTCGCTTTGGCTAATCGCTTCCTTTAACCTTTCAAGCAGGGGAGTGACTTCATGCAGTTGAAAGTCATGTAACTCTATTGGGATACCAATATTAAAAAGTGTGAGGTATTTGTCAGAAATTAGATCAGATGGACTGGCTACCCCAAATAGTGCAAATCCCAAGCGTTGAAAATTCGGGTTGTCTGCCTGCTGATTGTAGCAATGAGAAATCCAAGCAAAAAAGTCATTGACAGGAAAATTCAAACTCAACAAACTATCAATTTCATCAATGAAGATAAAAATGCGTTCGGCTTTGCCGTCTTTGGGAGATTTGCTTTGAATATGTATCAACAACACTTCTTCTACGAACTGGTATAATTTCTTTACCGGGCAAGTTCCTGCTTGCGTATCCCACCAATTTTGAAAATTGACCTGTTGCCCTAAATTTAAGCTGTGGAACAAGCTAAGAATGACGCTTTTATACCATTTTTCTGGTGTAAGATTATTGGCAGCCAACCTGTTCATGTCCAAATAAAGGCATTCATAGCCTTCTGATCTCAGACGAAAAATTGTCCGCTGTAGTAAAGATGACTTACCCATCTGGCGAGAGTTTAAGACATAACAGAAATCGCTAGCTTTCAAGCTAGCATAAAGTTGTTCGTCTGCCTGACGAACAATATATGAAAGATCGTCACTACGAAGGCTACCAGCAACTTGATACCGCATCTTAAGTTGTGATTAAAAAACAAAGAGATTGAATCGGCAGTAACAACAAGCGTTGGACACTCGAACCTCTGTTTCAAATACTTACGAAGAATTAAGTGTCTGAAATAATACGCAAAAGTTAGTAAACAAAAAAGTTTTTTAGAAACCCTGCTGTGTGGATATTTCAGCCTTTATCAACTAGTTATATCCAATAGCAGCTCTTTGAGGCGGTGTCCCCCCTCCGGGGGGACACCAAGGTTGCTGCATTTTATTCCAGTCAGAATGCTAGGGATTTTTTCAAACTTCCTTTTCCCAACCTTATGCGCTAAACATATCAATAAAAAATAAGGAACTTATAGGGATGCTAAATTTTTTCTCAAACGACTCTGGCTCAAATAGTAGATTCATTCTCAGCCGACAAATTCCATCCAAGAGGGCGATAAGCCAGAGGCTTGACGCTGCGCGTATCGCGCTTATTAACTTGTGAATTAGCTTCGTCTTAGTAGTTCCCTGTTAAGCGTTAAGCGTTCCCTGCTATAAAATTTAACGCCAAGATCTACTGACTCCAACCCATCAGTTGGGCTACTTGTTCGCAAATCAGGGTTGGATCGAAGGGTTTGGTGATAATTCCAGCGATATCCATTTGAGCAAAACGCCTACGCTCGTCCGGTAATACCTTAGCGGTTAGCAAAATCACCGGAATCGTTTGAGTTGTTGGGTTGGCTCTGAGTTGCGTGTAGAATTGGAAGCCATCCATCTCGGGCATCGATACATCAAGGAGAATAACATCAAAAGCATACCCTTGGACTTTAAGAAGTCCTTCATGACCCGATTGGGCAGATTGTGTCTCCCACCCTCCCAAATCCTCCAAGCAAGTGCAGATAAGGTCTTGCAGCGATTCTTCATCATCAATAACAAGGATGCGTTTAGTCATGATTTTCTCTTGATGGTATTGGCAATGTAAAATAAAAAGTGCTGCCTTCACCCAGTTTGCTCTGTGCCCAAATACTCCCCTTATGTTGTTGGACAATACTTTGGCAAATCGCTAAGCCTAAGCCAGTTCCTCCTTTAGCACGAGAATCGGAAACGTCAACCTGTTGGAAGCGTTCAAAAATCGTTTCTAGCTTGTCGGCGGGAATGCCTCTGCCTTGGTCTTTGACTTCAAACAGAACTGAGTTGAACTGAGGTTGGGCAGACAGGGTAATAACCGAGTTAGGGGCAGAGAACTTGATGGCATTGCTCAACAAATTGGTCAGCATTTGGATGATTGAGTCGGGCGAAGCCCATACGCAAGCGTTGGTGGGAGTAATCAAGAGTGTAATCGCAGCTCCAAGAGCGATTGACTGTACCCCTTCGACGGATCGTTGCATTAAATCTTCTGCTTGACAAACTTCCTTTGTAAGCTGTACTCGCCCCGAAGATAAGCGTTCTAAATCAAGGATGTCATTAACCAGACGCACAAGGCGATCGCTGTTTGTCAAAGCTTGCTGGAGCATCCGTTTGGCTTTTTCGGGTTTGTTGTCGTACATACCAGTATTGAGCAGCCCTAAAAATCCTCGGATTGCGGTGAGCGGGGTGCGAAGTTCATGGCTAACGACGGAAATGAATTCATTTTTCATCTGCTCAATAGCCCGCTGTTCGCTGATATCTTGGATCTGTGTGACGTAATATAAAGACTTGTAGTAAGAATCTCGTACCAATGACAGGCTCGTTAATCCCCAAGCGATCCGTCCTCCCTGGCACAAGTAGCGCAACTCTACTTGAGCATTGCGGTTTTCATTGCTCAAAACTTGCTTGATGCAATCCTGAAGTTGATGAACATCTTCCGGGTGAATGAACTCAAAAGCGTTCACGCTTAGTAACTCTGATTCAGAGCAGCCAAGCATTTCACCTAGCATCGGATTAATTTGCAGCCAGCGATGATTCAATCCCAGCAGCGCCATACCAATGGGAGCATCATGAAACGCATGGCGAAACCGCTCTTCACTCTCTTGTAAAGCGGCTGTCCTTTGAGCAACTTGCTTTTCTAAAGTACGATTGTAGTCAGTTAAAATCTGCTGAGCTTGTTTGCGTTCTGTGATATCTTGAAACGTGGTAATCGCATACGCAATATTACCCTTTTCATCAAAGACGGGTGTTCCTCGACTTTCCACGGGAATAATCCTATCTTTTTGGTGAATTTCTATATCATCCGCGATCGCCTGATTACCGCTCAACGCCCGCATGATTGGTAGTTGATCACTCGGGTATTGCTTAGAAGTTTGCGCAACATAAAGTTGATAAACTTCTCCCAATTGTTCGGCTGTAGCTGACGGCACAACTCCTTTACCCATTAACTCCACAGCCGTTCGGTTAGCATAGCACGATCTACCTTGAGCATCCAGCACTCCGATACCTATGGGTATTGCCTCTAAAAATTGAGACAGCCTCCTCTCATTTTCACGCACTTGAGCATAAAGCTTGGCATTTTCTATCGAAATTGCTGCCTGCGAAGATAACAGTTTCAAGACTTCCAATCTGTCTGGCGTAAAAGCCTCAGTTGTCAGATTATTTTCCAGGTACAAAATACCTACCAGTTTGCCTTGATTGAGCAGAGGCGCACACAAAATTGATTTCGGTTGCTGTTTAACAATGTAAGAAGTACGAATGAAATTGCCTTCACGAAAAGCATCATTCAAAACAATACTTTCTTGGGTACGGATAACGTAATTGACGATCGCATCACACACCATTGGGGTATGACTGCTGCCACCAACAGTTTCAAGCGGGATGGATGGTAAAATCTTGAATTCATTATTATCAACTGTTCCTGATGCCTCAATTACCCATTGCCCATTCTTGTTCCCTGGTTCAATCTGCGATTGTAAAATAAGGTAACCTTTCTGTGCCCCTGCATTTTCCAGGACAATTTTCATCATTTTTTCTAACAGGGTAGTTAGCACAATTTCACTTGACAGGGCTTGTGAGGCTTTGAGAACGCTGCTTAAATCGAGTTCACTAGATGTTTTTGAATCGGTGCTGAAAATTGCATTAGAGGTGTAAGGCTTAATGCCGTGGGAACTTGTTTTGGGAAAAAATTGGGGGTAGTGTTTTTCTAAATCTTTGACCTTTGCTGTTGCTCCCCAGCGTGTGTAGGTGTAATGAGCTTCTTGCATATAAGTTTGGGCAAACTTCAATCTACCACGCCCTAAATAAAACTTAGCAGCTAATTCATAAGCTAAGGCTTCTTCCTGGACATATTCATTTTCTCTTGCTCCTTGAATCGCTTGTTCGTAAAACTCCTCGGCTTCAAAATATTGACCTAAAACTCGTGCTTTCTCTGCCTCGACTAAATAAAATTTATGCAGATAATTCATCGGAGCATGATATGCCCATTTCTGCATCTTCTCTTGGTTTATATTCACTCGATTGAGATAAGTTTCTTTTTCGGAGCTTGAAGCCTCGACAAATGCACTCAAATGTGCCAAAGAATCATAGAAATGCAGTAAACCAGTAACTAGCATTGTAGCGAATCCTTCTAGATACTGTTTAGCGAGTACTCCATTTTGGACGGCTTGTTGAGTGTCACCAAATAAATAACACAATATAAGTTTATTTAAGTAAAAAAATAAAAGTTCTATTCTGTTATTGACTTTGATAGCAAGTGGTAGGCTTTGCTCTTCGTTATAGGCATTACCAAATAAGCGGATGGGATTTTCAGCTTTACCCAACAAATTGAGAACTGCTTGTCGAAAGATGGCTGTCCAATGAAAAGATGCTTCTTGTTTGATTCGAGCGATCGCTTTACTATAAATGGCTATCTCTTGTTCTAACTGTGTAAGTTCGTGACCGAGAAAATATAAATGTTCGCACACATAACAGGCGCAATAGCCAGCATATTCAAAGTCCCCAATTTCAACTCCGCCTTGATAGCCCTCAATCAAAACTGATATTGTTTCCTTGACATGCTCCTTCCAGTGCATTGAGTGAGCACCAAATCCCAGACAGATTTTAGCTTTTTCTTTCTGAGCATTTAACTGTTCTCCCAAAACTAAAGAAAGTTTGCCAAATTTATAAGCTGACTCATAGTCTTGGAGTATTCCACACAGAACTACTGTGTATTGACCATAAGCAAATGCTGATAATTCTATATTGCCATATGTAATAGATAGATTAATTTTTGATAATGCGATCAGTAAAAAAAGATTGGGACTCGTTATAAATGAAGCTGATGCTATACTTGATAGGACAAGCATCGCTGCTAGCTTTTCAGGTTCGGTCATCTTTGGCAAGCTAATTAAGTCTTCAATTTCCTGCCCATTCAAAAGTGAAGCTGTTTCCTCCAATCCTTTTTGAATATCTAACTGGCTCGGTTCTTCTGGTAATATCACTCCTAACAAATTTAGCACTTGCAGTCCAATATTAATGGCTTCTTTGAGGTTGCCCTGTGACACATATGCTTGGATTTTGTCATCATAAACTTTTACTTTGTCCAGCACTGTTTTGGCATTGTTTAACACAACTAGAGCCAATGGCTCCATCGTGATAAAGTCTCCGTTGAGGTACGCCGCCTCTGCTGCTTCTTCGTACAAAGCTAAGGTTAGGTCATACTCTTTGTGCCAACTATCTGCACTCAAGAGTTTTAGCCCGACATTCAAATACTCGACTGCTGCCCCATAAGCTGTTCCTACTTTGGCTTTCTGACCCGCCATCAAATTGAGTTTGGCGATTTCATTTCGCTCCTGTTGATAGGTGACTAATTCAACCCCAAGATTAAAATGATCAACAATGTCAAATAACCCATCGAATAAAGCATCGACTGAGATATTCTGTAACAATAGGCGACCGATTTCTAGGTGAATATTTTTTTTTTGCTTATCATCTATCAAAGCATAAGCTGCTTGTTGTACTCGGTCATGTAAAAATTTATAATTTTGAATGAATAGGTTCGTATCTAACTCAGATATACATAAGATTAATCCGGATTGAACTGCTGTCATTAAGTCAGAAAAAATTTCGCCCTGAGATTTTTCACAAATAATAGAAAGGGTTTTTAAGTCAAATTCAGCACCAACACAAGCTGCTAAACGCAAAATGTGCTGTGTGGATTCCGGCAATTTCTTTAACTCACCAATCATCAACTCCACCACATTGTCAGTGATATTCGTTGCCTGAATTTGAGCTAAGTTCCATTGCCAAGCATTGCGTTCAAAATCAAAGGTAAGGAGATTGTCCGCGTGCAGTGTTTTCAAAAATTGATTAACGAAGAAAGGATTGCCGTCAGTTTTACGCACTATAAGGGATGCCAACTGGCTGACTGATGGCATGTCTGCGTGCAATGTATCAGCAATTAATTGACTGATAGACTCACTTTGTAAAGGAGCTAAGGTAATAAAATTGACAGTCGCTCCAATATTACGCAACCTATCAAGAGTCATCATCAATGGATGAGTGCAGTTGACTTCATTATCTCGATACGCTCCAATCAGAAACAGATATTGTGTATCTGCATCTGTCATCATCAGATCTATCAACTTGAGGCTGGCGGAGTCAGCCCACTGCAAATCATCCAAAAAGATCACTAAAGGATGCTCTTTTAGACAAAATGTCTGGATAAAGTTTTGAAAAACCAGATTAAAGCGATTTTGCGACTCAGCAGCGCCTAACTCTAACACAGATGGCTGTTTACCAACAATCAGTTCCACTTCCGGAAGGACATCAATAATGACTTGACCATTAGAACCCAAAGCAAGTCGAAGTTTTTCTCGCCATTGCTCAAGCTGCACTTCAGTTTCAGTTAACAGTTGCTGTATTAATCCGGCGAACGCGCTTACAATGGCTGAGTAAGGGATATTTCGCTTAAACTGGTCAAATTTACCAGTTAGGAAATAACCGCGTTTTTCAGTAATGGGTTTATAAATCTCCTGTACTAAAGCTGATTTTCCAACACCAGAATAACCCGTCACCAACATCATCTCAATTTTGGATTTTAACCCTTGAATTGGTGACTGGTGATTGATGACTGGTGATTGCAGGTTTTCTTTTTCTCCTCCCCCTGCGACTCGCTCAAACGCCACCAGTAAAGTTTCAACTTCCGCGTCACGTCCATAAACTTTTTGGGGTATTTGAAACTTGTCAGAAATATCAGTCGAACCGAGAGAAAACGGTTCAATTTTGCCAGTTGTCTGTAACTGCTGAAGGCATTTTTCTAAATCAGCTTTTAGTCCCCAAGCACTTTGGTATCGTTCTTCTGCTGTTTTCCCCATCAATTTCATCACAATATCTGAAACTGTCTTGGGAATGGCTGTACCGCTTTTACCCTCTACAAGCTGATGGGGTGGAATGGGGTGTTGAGCGATATGACAATGTACTAACTCTAGAGCATCATTCTTTTCAAACGGTAGTTTTCCTGTCAGCAGTTCGTAAAAGGTAACACCGAGAGAGTAAAAATCTGTACGGTAATCAAGACTTCGGTTCATTCGTCCCGTCTGCTCGGGCGATATGTATGCTAGAGTGCCTTCTAAAACATTGGGATTTTTAAGAGTCGGATTAGAGCGGGTAATGAGAGTGGAAATACCAAAGTCAATGATTTTGAGTTGTCCAGTTACCGGGTTGAGGACGATATTCGAGGGGTTGAGATCTTTGTGGATAACATTGGCAGTATGAATCGTACCCAAAATCTCAGCTATCTTGATGGCAAGCTTGAGAAATTCTAGTAAAGAAAAAATTGCGGAAAGGCAAAAACTCCCTCCTACCTCCTTTAATAGAGTTAAGGATGTTGCACCAAAATCCTCAAAGATGATGACTAGAGTTCTTTCTATCGGTTCTAAGCCATAAGCCTTAACCACTCCATCTAAATTGAGATTCCGAGTCATTTCATATTCCTGCTTATATCGAGTTAACTCAGATGGTGTGGGATAGTCATCTTTGAGAACTTTGAGAATAACAGGTTGATTACCTGACTCTCGGATACCTCGATACACCAAAGAATTAACACTTTCGTAGATTTGGGTAAGCAGTTGGTAGCCTCGGATGGTAATCATCAACTTAAGTTAGGTGGCTCTGATATTTGAATCAATTAGGAATGACGAATTGTTTGGTTTAAGTTCCAATTCTCCGCTTTAAGATTTTTAGTTCTTGCTGTAAGCGGGAGCGATCAATGCGACTGATAACACGGGTGACTAATTCTGGTCCCACTACGGGCTTACCGATAAAATCATCGGCTCCCGCCGCAAATACCTGCTGAATCGATTCTAAGTCTGTATGAGCAGTAACCACCAAAATCGGCAAATTTCCCCACTTAGGATCTTGTCGCACTACGCGGCACAAATCAACACCACTGTATGTTGGCATTTCCAAATCGATTACGAGTAAGTCAGGCGTTGTGGTAGTTAATACCTCCCAAAACTGTTGGGGATCTTGCAAAGTCTTCACCCTCAGCCCCCAAGGTTGCAGCAGATTGCTTAATAGCTCCAGTGCTATTGGATCGTCATCTAAAATCATCACTTTGGCTTCGGAAGCTTGAGATTTGGGCAGAACTTGAGCGATAAGCCGTTCGCGCAGCGTGCGCTTTGCGCTCAGGCTTGACGCTAGCCCCGATAGCCCAAGCGTGCCGTTAGGCATAGGGGGCGCTATGCCTATGTCCTGCGGACACGCTACGCTAACGGCACGACTTCGTCTATCGCAAACGCGTATCGCTTCAAATATTTCAGCTGTGCTCACTGGCTTGTGTAAAAATCGTTGTACCCCCAAACGAGAAACAGCAACTCTGTGTGTCAGATTGTCTTGCTCACCTATCACCAAAATTGGTGTCGTGGGAAGCTGTTCCTTGAGTTTTTGCAGCAAGGTTAAGCCCTTTTCTATCGGATCTTGTCCATTGAGATTAAGCAAAACAGCTTGGGGAGATTGAGAAATCACTGCCAGAGCGATCGCCCAATTGCTAGCAACTTCAATCCGCACTCCCCAACTCATAGCTTCGGTTTTCAGTTGATTGCTCAAAGATTCATCATCGATAACGAGCACCAGAGGAATCTGAGTTGGCTCAAACTGTTCGATAGTTGGTGGTGTAGGAGGTTTACTAAGCGTCCCTTTGAGTTCACTCAAGAGTCTTGAGAGTTGAGGGGCTTGCGTTGGCGCTAAAGGCTTGTCGCCCATAAGGAAATGTTCAATCGCCCGCGCTAACTTTGATCCCATCTCGTAGCCAAACGATCCCAGTGTGCCTGCTAGCTTGTGTGCTTCGTTGCTCGCATGGTACCGGAGTTCGATCTGCAATTTCCCTAAGCGCAAAGCTTGTTCTACTTGCTCTAGCAAAGTTACCCGTTGGGCAAACGTATCTTTGTAACGTTCTATTACTTTGTTGACTGAAGCAAGATTTGTTTGACGTTTTCTTTTCCCTGTCTGTGCAAGTCTGTGTGTCTGTTCGTCCTGTTCACCAAACAACACACCCTTTGTTTCCTCAGTTTTCGGTGGAGTCTTAAGTCGATAGCCCAAGCCATAGACGGTTTCTAGTACCTCGGCGGACATTCCCTGAGCCTTTAGCTTGTGCCGCAAGTCTTTAATCAGATTAGTCACAGTTCCTTCGCTAGGTATGGCATCCATTGACCAGAGGCGATCAATGATGTCACTGCGGCTAAAGACACGCTGTGGATTACGCAGGAACAGCCCCAACAGGCTATATTCTTTGGGGGTTAGAGATATAAGTTGCCCTTTGTAAGTCACTTCTGCCGACACAGGGTTGATGCAAAGATTCTCCCACATCAGTACAGTTGGCGCTAGCTCGGTCTGTCCTCTACGCAGCAACGCCCGCATCCGTGCCAGCAACTCAGACAACTTGTAGGGTTTAGTGAGATAATCGTCTGCGCCTGCATCTAATCCCTTGACTACGTCGGCACTCTGATCTTTAGCAGTGAGTAAGAGAATCGGCTTTTGAACTCCCTGAATGCGAAGTTGACGGCAAAGACTAATACCATCGAGTTTGGGAATCAGCAGATCCAACAAGATCAAGTCAAAGTTCGATGATGTTGCTAATGCCAACCCATCTTGACCATCCGTTGCCAGTTCAACCGTATAGTACTGAGCCGTGAGAACCTCACACAGTACTGCTGCCGTTGGGAGATCGTCCTCTACCAGCAGAATTTTCACAACCTCTACCTATTAACTGACTTTTGTACCACTGATTTTTTTACCTTAACAAATGCTAAGTAAAGCATTTCATAAATCCGTGACGAATTGAATCACCGAAGCCCCTATGCCTAACGTCACACTACGCTATCGGGGCGGGTGTAATACCATTTCACGATATGCCTGATACAAATGATTGGTTTCTAATTCTTTCCCCCTGCCCCCTGCTCCCTGTTCGGGTGCTCGGGTGCTCCCCATTTGTATCAACCTTAAAGTGAAACGGTATAAGGGGAGCTAGTGCTCGGCTAGAGTTTCCCGACTTGTAGACGCCCAGCAGAAGGCTTGATTTACCCCAACTTTACCCCAATAATTTGTCCAACTTCATCCAAAAATATCTAATGCGGCATTTTTTACACTCTCTGTAGACCAGAAAAAATAGCTGAAATAGGGTTTTCTGATAAACAGTCTACTTGCAAAAGCTTTCGCTATTAGGGGTTTTGGTTATTATGCCAGGAACCAGACTTGAACTGGTGACACGAGGATTTTCAGTCCTCTGCTCTACCAACTGAGCTATCCCGGCGTGGAATTTATAATTCCCACGATTAATTAATGTAGCAAAGTTATATTAATTTTGCAAGTCCTTGCAGAAAAAAAATTTACGCAGCTTTTGTTTTCAACTTGACCCAGGCAAAAACAAAAAAATATACCACAAATTGAACAATAACGATACTAGGATCGGAAGCAAAGTTGAAAAGACCTGATACAAAGATGCCAACGATACTGCTTATGGAACCGACAATCACACATAGCAACACCAAACGAGCGAGAATCTCGCGAAATAGCACGCTCATGAGTTACCGCGATATCCTTGAATTAAGCTAGTGAGAATCATGCCTACTGCCAACGCACCTGACAAGACGATATTCAAAACGCTATCATTCGCTAAATTGGTTTTATCCATAAAGTAGAGGACAACCAATGTTCGAGAAAAGCATATGTTGTTTATACAAATCAATGAAAGTATTTTGAGTATGTAAGATTTATTTTTTCTTAAAAAATAACTATAAATTTTCTACATTAATATTATGTCAACTAGAGACACTTTTGCTGACAATATCACTCATTCTCTTTCCCAAAAGGAAACTAGTGAGTACAATCAAATATCCAGTCAAGTAGAGGGTGATAACGTCCAACCTGCGTCACATGAGCTTCTCAACAGTGAGAAAGCCCAGCGCATGGCAGAATTTTTTGGCTTTTTAGGCGATGCTAATCGTTTGCGTATTCTTTCACTGTTAGCTCAAGAAGAACTTTGTGTGAGTGATTTGGCAGCAGTATTAAATATGAGTGAATCTGCTGTTTCCCATCAACTGAGAAACTTACGGGCGATGCGTTTGGTTAGTTACCGCAAGCAAGGTCGTAATGTATTCTACCGCTTACATGACAGTCATGTTTTGCATCTTTATCAAGCTGTTGCTGAACATTTAGATCAACAGGAGTGAAAAATCATGGCGCGAAACTTTTTGCCAACTCATCGAGTTTCAGACACTCAAGTGCACCTGCGTTATACCCTGACGCATTTCGTACTGTCGCTTCAGCCAAGAGTGGCGAATTGTTTGACGAAGTAAGGGAGCAAGTTGAATCAATAGCCAACGTATCAGTGCATTTTTTCGTAGTAGTTCGCCTTGTGCTGCTTCCTCTGTCTGGAGTTGTTGGGCGCGGATAATTTCTGGCTCACGTTCCGCTTGAATGCGCGATAGTGCTGCGTCAATCTCTTCGTGTCCAGCTTGTGCGTCAAACAGTGGTACAAGGTGATTAGCAGCGACAATGACATCACGCAATGCGACGTTGATTCCTTGAGCGCGAATAGGAGACATTGGGTGTGCAGCATCACCCAGAAGCAACACTCCTGGCGCGTACCAGGATGGACAACGACCAACTACAACTGATAGCTTAATCGGAGTTTCGATGGTGTCTGCATAGCTACGGAAATGCTCTGCCATCCATGAGGGTGATAGCGATGCAAAAATTTCTGCCCAGTCTGCTTGTTTGCGATCGGTTTTTTCGTCTGCAGATATTACCCAAGCTAGATGCAGTTTTCCTTCCTCTGCTCCGTGAAAGATGGTGAATACGCGATCGCCACTAAGGATTAAATTAAACACATTATCTCCTGTAAACCTAGGACTGGCAGCAAGTTTGAACCAGAGAATATCCACATCCTTTGGCTGACGTACCAATTGCAACCCTGCCCGTTGTCGGATAACCGAGTTTCGACCGTCTGTCCCAATCACGAGTTCGGCCCAAATTTCACGTCCATTGCCCAGTTTCACACCCGCAACGCGATTATTAATCCACAGTAAATCCTTTACAGCAAAACCTTGTATAAATTCAAAGTTAGGATAAGCCTGAGCTTCCGTAATCATAGCTTCGAGCAATGGCGGTTGCGACACCAACGTACAAGGTTGATCTGCCCCCATTGGTTCCTCAACTCGAAACAACTGCTTTTTGCCTATGATGAACTCCCATGCGTCGAGTGGTCTATGAGGAATACGTTCCACAATCCCCGATAATCCCATTTGCTTAAGTGCATCCAACCCACTCGGCATTAACCCTTCACCGCGAAACACTCGATGGAAATCCTTCGCCGCCTCAATCAATGTCACTGCAATACCGCGTTTTACAAGCTGTAAAGCAAGCGTAGCACCAGTCGGACCTGCACCCACAATCACAATCTGCGCCATTACATATCCCCTACGTTTATTGAATTGTTTATAAAAAGGAGTCAGAAGTCAGAATGGGCTAGCCCCTAAGGGACGCTACGCAAACGCCCCGCTGCCCTAACACGAGTCAGAATTTTAAATTTTTAATTACTTATATTAACCCTTCCCACCGGTAAACGTTACACTCTCAATAAAATATCTGTTAAAAAACGCATAAATCGCCAAAGCCGGTAAAGTAAACACCATAGAAGCCGCCATAATATAGTTCCAATAACTAATGAATTGACCTTTAAAAGTATTCAATCCCAAAGGAAGAGTAAACATTTCTGGATCAAACAAAATAACTAGAGGTAACAAGAAATTATTCCAATTTCCCATAAATACAAAAACTGCTTGTGCTGCTAAAGCTGGTTTTGCTAAAGGTAAAACAATATGCCGAAAAATACCCCAAGTCTTCAATCCATCCAATTGAGCCGCTTCTTCTAATTCCTTGGGAAAATTCACGAAAAACTGCCGCATCATAAAAATGAAGGTAGCATTGACCATGCTAGGAACAATCATCCCTTGATAGGAATTTAGCCAGCCCAAAGCTTTTAAAATTAAAAATGTGGGAATGAGGGTGATCTGTGCAGGAACTGCTAAGACTGCCAAAATCAGGAAGAACCAGAAGCGTTTACCCTTAAAGTTCAGTCTTGCTAAGGCGTAACCTGCCATTGAGTTGAACAACAAGTTTAATACAGTCACACTGATAGCTATAACCACACTATTGAAAACCCAGCGCAGAAACAGCGGTTCTTGAAAAAAAATTTGTTTATAGTTGTCGAGAGTAAAGTTTTTAGGTACAAAATTAGGTTCACCGCTGACAATTTCTGATAGCGGCTTAAATGATGCTGATAATGCCCATAAAAAGGGAATGAGGGTGATAATTGCATACAGTGTTAGTACTATGTACAGCAGTACTTTTAGCCATGAGGTGCGAGAAATATGAGTCAAGTTTTTTCGCCTCCAAAAAACCGCCGTTGAATCAAAGTGATAACAATAATGACTGCTGCAAGTAAAAAGGCGATCGCCGCTGCATACCCCATCTGCAAGTTACGAAAGACAGCTTGATATATCAATAAAACTATTGTCAAAGTAGCATTATTAGGTCCACCAGTGCCGTTAGAAAAAATGTAGGATTGGTCAAACAACTGAAACGTGCCAATCACTCCTATTGTGACTACAAAAAAGGTGACTGGTCTGAGTATAGGAATTGTGATATGAATAAATTGCTGCCAGCCATTTGCTCCATCTAGGGATGCAGCCTCATAAAGTGAACGAGGAATATCCTGCAACGCTGCCAGATAAATCACCATGTAAAACGGTGCTGTTGACCAAATATTCATGAGCATAATACCTTTGAGTGCAACGGCTGGATCTCCTAACCAGTTGTAAGTAGGTAGCCCTACAAAAGCAAGAAAATCATTGAGTAACCCATTCGTGTTATAAATCCACATAAAAATCAGCGTCAACACAGCTGATGAAGTGACTGTCGGCAAAAAGTAGAGGATACGCCACCAATTTTTGGCGCGAATCCCAGAATTCAGCGTTACAGCTAGAATTAAAGCCAAGACAGTTTGAGCCGGGACAACAATTGCAACATATTGGGCTGTATTTCTTAAAGCAATCCAAACCTGTTCATCTTCAATGAGTCGCGTGAAGTTGCGAAAGCCTACAAATTGATACTCAATATTGCCAAGAAGTTGAACTTTGTGTAGGGAAAGATAAACAGCCCAGAGAATGGGTAGTACGACAAATGTGCCTAACACCAAAATAGTAGGCATCATAAACAAGTATCCAGCCAAGTCTTGTGTGATGTTCGATCTAGGCTTTGTTTGTCGCCTTCTGACTTCAAACACAAATGTACCTCCAACTCATTCGGCACCATCCCGACTGTAGCGATAGGCGATATATAAATTCAAAATTTCAAATCCAATCTCGAAAAAAATGCATGAAACTTTACTTATTCCATTGCAATCGCCTTAATCAGTTCATTCGCATCATCTTGTGCTCGTTGCATCGCCTGTTGTAGTGGTTGCTGTCCTAGCAAAGCACTGACAAATTGGTTGTCAAAATTGTTAACAATCGCTGCTGGGTACTCACCGACTTGCCAAGGTATAGCATAATTTACTCCTGCCACAAGTGCAGTTCGTAGGGGATCTTGCTCATAACCCAATTTCTGAGCAACAGATTTCCGAGATGGCAGAGCAAAGCCTGTTTTCGTCCACTTTGTCATACCTTCTTTACCCGTGAGATAAGAAATAAGTTCCCAAGCTTCGGCTTTGTGTTGGGTTTGCTTGTTCATCACGTAGGCAACAGTGAAAACCATTGTACTTTTGTTATTATTAATTGTAGGTAATTCTGCTGTAGCAAACTCTAAATTAGGAAAAGTTTCTGTAAGGTAGGGAATTGCCCAATTGCCCTCAATCACCATTGCAACTTTACCCTGACCAAACATTTCACTACCAGAATTTGTCCCAACATCAGACTTTTGAGCTGAGGAGTGGTCTTTTTGATACTGATCTACCGCCAATTGTAATCCTTGCAATCCGGCATGACTGGCAAAAGCTGCATAACCATTCTGGTCTATAAGTTGCCCACCAAAAGCTTTGATTTTGTAAGCTTGACGCGCTAACTCTGGAACTTCTCCAAAACCGTATTGATCAATTCTGCCATCTCGGTTACGGTCTATGGTCAACTTTTTTGAGTAGGCGCGTAATTCCTTCCAAGTTGTTGGAGGAGTGCTTAACCCTGCACTTCCAAAAGCTTTTTTGTTGTAGAATAAAGCAAGTGTCGAATAGTCCTTCGCAAGACCATAAATATGATCATTGTACTTGAAGCTATTGAGTAGCGTTTCCTCAAAGTCAGCTAGCTCAAAATCAGGAGTTATGTAGGCATCGAGTGGTTCGAGAACATTCTGGCTCATAAAAAAAGGAGCTTCAAGAGCATCTAAATAGAATACATCAGGAGCCGCTTCACCAACTAAGCGGGTTTTGATGACATCCATGTATTGGTCGTTGATGACTTCATGCCTAACTTTAATACCTGGATGCTTTGCTTCAAAGGCTTGTAGTAGTTCTTTCAAGAGTTTTTGCTCTGCTGGACTTGCTGTCCAACCACCGAGTTTGATGGTGAGTGCGGTTGGTGCTGAGGGAACGCTCGCAAAGGGGAGATTTTGACAACCAATCACCAAGAGGGCGATGCTTCCAAAAACAGATGCCCAAAAGGCGATCGCCACTAACAATCGTAAAAATTTCGACACGTTGGTTTGCATCACAGCCAAATAAAAATTCTGTAACTTTACATATTGCCTCTATAGCTCAAGATTAACTTTTTGTTTATCTAAATTTTTATTGAGACATGCAAGATAAAATAACGAACAATTACGAACAAAGTTTACACTCCCCGCTTGACTCATCTGTAGAGACAAGTATGGAACCCATTTCGCCAGAAACCGCTCTGCCTCTAGCCCCTAGAATACCCGAGATTGCAATTTCAGAACCGACTGTTGTTGCTAACTCAACACTCAGCCCTTCAGTTTTAAAGAAGAATGCTATTCGTATCAGCCTCAGAGCCTGCACTATAGATGGTGTCTTCACATCAATATACTTGACTATTGTCACTGGTGTTTTACTCTCTAATTTTCTGGTGGAATTAAATGCCAGTCCGTTGATTATTGGAATGCTGTCTTCCATTCCAATGCTGGTGAATCTCATTCAGCCGTTGGGTGCCTATCTATCAGAACGCACAACCAGTCGCTTTCGATATTCGCTCCTTACAAACGTAACTGCGAGGATAGTCTGGTTATTTCTACCCATTGGTATCGCCGCCCTTAGCTTCGGATATATAAATTCTCAGCAATTGATAGTTCTGACACTTGTGATTGTCTTGTTAATCAATATGTTGCAAGGATTAGGACATCCATCGTGGATGAGTTGGATGGCACTTTTAGTCCCTCGAAAGCTCCGAGGAAGATATTTTGGGTTGCGCAACGGTGCTTTCAGTTTAACTCATTTGATTTGTATACCAATAGCCGGTCTAGTTGTCTCAAAATGGCCTGGTGGAGCTTTACAAGGTTATGGAGTGCTTGTGCTGTTGGGGACTTTGTCAGGGCTGATAGGTCTTGGGTGTCAGTACTTCCAGGTGGATGTGAATCCACAGACGCAGCACGCTTCTGTCCTGGGTTCTTTTGTGAAAAATGCGATTTCTGGAGATACTGATAATTTAAATACAAATACTGATGAACAGTCAGAAACTATTTCTGGAGATACTGATAGTTTAAAGAAAAATACTGATGAACAGTCAGAAACTATAGAAAAAAAGACTCCTGTTATACCTGATTCGAGTGTGATAAAAAGTCTGTTAAATAACTTTAATTTCTTGATGTTTCTGTTGTATTTCAGTTTCCAGATGTTTAGCACTAACTTGAGTGCTCCTTATTTCTCATTCAAAATGTTAAATGATTTACATTTAGATGTCAGTGTTGTGGCACTCTACGCCAGTGTTCAGGCGGGGGTATACATGGTGATAACCATTTTCTGGGGTAAGTTATCAGACAAAATAGGTAATCGTCTAATCTTGATATTAGCGGGGATTCTACTTACACTTGTACCTTTATTTTGGTTGGAGATTAATGTTAGTTCCTTTAGCATTTGGCTGTGGTTACCGCTCCTACACATGTTAATGGGAACGGTTTGGGGAGCTATTGATTTATGCAACGACAATATGCAGATAGCAATTGCGCCTGTCAAACAACAATCCATTTATTTTGGAATGACTGCTGCCGTTACTGGGGTTTGTGGCGCTTTAGGTACAACTATAGGTGGTTTTATTGCACAAAATCCCTCATTAGGAGGTTTACCAGCAGTCTTTGTTGTGTCTTTTGTGTTCAGAATTGGAGCAATTATTCCCCTTTTCTTTGTGCAAGAAGCGCAAAGAAACTCTTTGACTCAAGTGATGCAAACTCTCTGGATATTTCGTAAAAAGGCAGTTGAGAATTAGACATGTTAAGTAGGTCAACCTAATTAAATATAAAACGCTTGACCTTTTTTGAATTCAAAGGAGGGCTACGCCCCGCTGCGCTAACGCTCGTTCAAAGGAGAGCTACGCCCCGTCGAGCGCTTTGACGAATGGATTTTTGCAAACCGCGTCGAGCATAATTGAGTGCGTTAAATAGCTGTTTCTACATAAAATTTTAGTTTCTACTTGCCTTATCATGTTCTGGTGTGCGACTTATTACTTCCGTTGTACCCAGAAAAAGGAGCAACTACTATGTTTCAAAAAAAGCGGTTTAAAGTCTTTGTTATCATAAGCACCTTACTGTTTTTGATACTAATACCACTTGTTAGTTCTGCACAGAAAGCTCCTTCTGCTAACATAACGACTTCTCCACAACAGACAATTGTCGCTCGTATGTGGCACAGTAGAACACCAGCTGCAAAATCTTCTGAATACGCAGAATACCTTTATGAAGCTGGGATCAAGAAAATACGCCTCATTGATGGTAATAAAGGTGTTCAAGTATTTCGACGCACAAATGATAAGGTAGCAGAATTTTATGTGCTTTCCTACTGGATATCACGAGAGGCAATTAAGAAGTTTGCTGGTGAGGATATTGAGAAAACTCATCACTTACCCAGAGACAAAGAATTCCTTCTCGAACTTGAACCTCAGGTAAAACATTTTGATTTGCTTGTTAATGAGTGGAACAAGTGAATTCTGAAATTGATAATGTTACATCGAACCCATGACAATACCCCAAAAATAAGCTTCAAAAGGATCCTCATCTTTATCTATATGCCTTTTGCTTCCCCAAGTGTAAACATCCATACTAATGCGACCGCTGTCGTGTTTCCACAACAGTCCCTGTCGAATTGAGATATTACCCAACACCGTGATCCAGTGAGTGGGGTAAGGTAGCGGTGGCGGATTGTCACCCAGCAAACCCTGTGCGGTAATCAAACCAAAGGCAACACCACCACCAGAGATAACTCTTGCTGCCTCATTCAAAGCATTGACTTCACCAAAAAGATAAGTGTGGGTGTATTTAACATTCCGGTAGCCTAAAACTTCCCGCGTCCATCCTTTCATCTCCCAGGATTTGGTCATCCCAGCTATATTGCGGACAATCTCCGGTGCATCTGGTTCAACAGGGAAAACCAAATTTTCTGATTCTCGCCACGTTGCTAGAACCATCCAATCAGCTTGCCCCATTCGTAGTCTGCCTCGACTTTGACGCAACCTATTTGATGCTTCAATGCGTTTGGTTCGTCCTTGAAAACCACCAGTTTCAAATAAACTACGGCAAATTTGCACGTAGCGCAGCGGTTGTTTACGAACGAGTTCAAATAAAATCGATGCAGGACCGCAAAACGGTTGTTGACCTTGGTTGACTTGAAAGGCGTCCAAAAGGCGCATTTTCATTTCCGCCAGCACTTGGTTTTTATCTAAATTTGACCAAACACTGGGGGCGTTGGATTTTTCAAATTCTGCTATTGCCGAAGCAACAGATGGATCTAACGTTGGGGAATTCATTGATTAAGTAGATGGGTAAAACATAAAAGAAACTGGCAGAGGTTACTAATTGCGACTTGTTAAGTGAGTGATTAACTACAAGCAATGAACTCTCGTACCTAATATTTATTAATACCCATCTACTTTTATCAATTACAGAATTTTTCCACGCAGCGAACGAACATCTCCACACCCATCGCTAAAATGGTTTCGTCAAAATCGAAACGGGGATGATGGTGGGGATATGCCAATCCTTTGTTAGGGTTCGCCGAACCCAAAAAGAAATAGCAACCTGGTATCTCTTGCAAGAAGTAAGACATATCCTCGCCACCCATTGTTTGGCATTCAGGAACAACACCTAGAGGCGTTTCTACCACTTCTTCGGCGACTGAGCGTACCAAATCCGCTATGGTAACATCATTGATCACTGGTGGGTAAAGCGACCAACAATTAAAGTCATAAGTAGCACCATGACTCTGGCAAATTCCCGCAATAATTTGCTCAATGCGCTGCTTGAAAAAGCCTTCATATGCTGGGTTAAAATACCTTACAGTACCACTCATCCTGGCTGTATCAGCAATGACATTATTCTTGGTTCCAGCATGAAGTTCGCCCACTGTCACCACTGCCGAGTCAATAGGGTTGACGTTACGAGCAACAATTGTTTGTAGAGCATTGACGATTTGGGCAGCAATCACCACTGAATCAACAGTTTGATGGGGCATGGCACCGTGTCCACCTTTGCCCATAATTGTGCATTTGAATGTTTCTACAGCTGCCATTAATGCACCAGCGCGGACACCTAGTGTCCCCAAAGGCAAATTATTCCAAAGGTGCAAACCGATAATTGCGTCAACATCAGGGTTTTTCAATACCCCAGCTTCTATCATCGGCTTTGCGCCTCCTGGTCCTTCTTCTGCTGGCTGGAAGAGAATTTTGACAGTACCAGCAAAAGTATCTCGATTCTGGTGAAGATAGTATGCTGTTCCTAGGGCAATTGCTGTATGTCCGTCATGTCCACAAGCATGCATCACCCCATCATGTTGTGAGCGGTAGGGTACTTCGTTAAGTTCTTGAATGGGCAAAGCGTCCATATCCGCGCGAATTGCCAACACTTTTTCAGTGCTGAGATTGTTACCCCGAATCGTTGCTACAATCCCAGTCTGAGCAATGCCAGTTTGATGCTCAATCCCCCATTCCTGCAACTTCTGCGAGACAAACTGGGAGGTTAATTTTTCTTGGAAACCCAGTTCTGGCTTTTGATGCAACTGTCGCCGCCATTCCACGAGTTGCGGTTGCAGTGAGCGGATGGGGAGCCGAACACGAGATAAATCAACACAAGAGGAGTTTGGGAATGTAGAAACCATGTTTCACATTTTTAAATTAAAATGACAGTTATGTATTTTTATTTTTACGCTTTAAACTTTTGCAAAAGGTATTTCTTGCCTCACTCTTCACACTTTTTTAGATATATAGCAATCGTTCTAAATCTAAATCTGATGCTACTTGTGCCATTTTAGATAAATCAGTTAAGTTATCTAGATAAGGTAAGCAGCCATAAATTGGAATGTGAGTCAGTGATTTGATCAATTCTATTGGTGTCCAATCAGCAATTTCTGTATTTGTTCGAGGTTGAACACAATTTAGAACAATACCTTTTAAATTGATTCGTGATTGTCGTGCTAATGCTACATTAGCGACTGCTTGACCTATTGCACCCAATTTGACTGGAACCACCAACACTGTTGGTAAGCGCCATTCTCCTGCCAAGTCAGCAACCGTCAATTCTTCAGTTACTGGCGAACCTAATCCTCCTAAAGCTTCTAAAAATAGAAAATCACGCCGCTCACGTAAAGCTATAAAACTTTGCCACACTTTTGCTAAATCTATAGTTTTATTTTCCCTTGCCGCAGCAATGGGAGGAGCAACGGGTGTTTGAAAATATAAAGGTGTCAGTTCTTCGGGAGATTGATTTAAGGAAAATATTTTTTGATACCACTCGCAATCACCTTCTCCCGATTGCATGAGTTTCATAATTCCCATACTCCGGGAGGAGTGATATTTTTGCCAATAGGCTGCCAATGCTGTCGTTAAAACAGTTTTGCCAACCTCTGTATCTGTTCCTGTAATCAATAGTGTGTTTAATAGCTTGTCAGTCATTAGTTATTAGTTATGAGTAGCCAACAACTAATGTCTCACAGTTACTATCATAAATTACTGACAATTCCATTCTATAAATATTTTGCATAGTTTTCATGCAGATTCTGCATGGAATTCTACAACCTTGACGGGAAAGCTGTTTCGTTTGGAACAGAGTTGGGTGGTTCACTAGCAGGCGGGGTATCTTGTGGTTCTGGAGCGGCTGTAGACGGCTGTTCGGGAGTAGGAGTGCTAGTGGGAATGGGAGTAGGAGTGCGAGTGGGAACGGGAGTAGGAGTGCGAGTGGGAACGGGAGTGGGGGTGCGAGTGGGAACGGGAATGGGCGTGGGGGTGGGAGTAGGAGTAGGTGTGGTTGTGGGAGTGGGAATAGGTGTGGCTGTGGGAGTGGGAGTAGGAGTGGGTGTAGCTGTAGAGTTAGATCTGCGTCTAACTGGATTTTCTAATCCGAGGCTAAAACTATAATTGCTTTGGGGTTGTCCTGGCACGGGACGTACTTGAACCGTATATTTCCCAGCAAAAGGCAATGTTCCTTGGTAAAATGAAAAGTCTTTAGCAGCATTGTCAATTGGTTCTTGATTTGCATCTAAAACTGATAGCAAAACACTACCCTGTTGAGTCAGCAATACGGTTAACTGCTGCCCTTTTGTACCAATAAATATGTACTGATCTATTTCATTGGCTTTTATTATACCGTCAGCATTAGCAGTGTTAGATCTACCAAAATTTAGGGTTTTGTTATTCACCACAGGCTCATTGCCAGCTGTTTGTGTTAAGGTCGTTCCATTGGGAATTACAGGTGAAGGGAAAGTTTGTGGATTTGTTTTTTCTGATGTAGCTTGTGAGCTAGTACGAATGGATCTGACCACCGTCCATGAACCAAATCCTGTTACAACAATTACAGCAACGGTAATTCCAAAAACTGCCAAGGGATTATCTAACAGTGAAGGGCTACCCTGTGTTGGAATGGCTGGCTTAGATGTATTGGGGGCAGATGGTTGTGCTTGTTCAGGGCGGCGACCAACGGCTACTGTTTGTACCTTAGACACATTTGAAGTGAAAACATTTGGTTGTTGTGGAGTTTGTAATGCTTGTAGTACATCAGGAGCTTTTAAGTAGCGATCGCCCAGTTTTTGACTTAACATTCGATTCAACACAGAGGCAAAGTGTGGATTGAGTGTGACCAAATGTTGCCAATTCCAAGTTAGTTGATGTTCATCAAATAAATTTTGGGGTTCTTTGCCTGTCAACAATACAATTGCTGTAACAGCTAGTGCATACAAGTCACTGCTGGGATATGTTCGACCTGTTTGCATTTGCTCAGTTGGGGCATAACCATGTTTTCCAACAGTGGTTGCTGGCGTTGTGTTATCTGGAGAGTTCAATTTCGTTACCAGTTCTTTTACAACTCCAAAGTCGATTAAAACTGGTAGGCGATCGCTTTCTCGCAGAATAATATTATCCGGTGAAATATCTCGATGAATAATTCCTTGATTATGAATATATTCTAAGACTGGTAACAAAGAGCGTATAAGTTGTAATACTTCTTGTTCTGTAAATGCACTCCCTGTGGCTTGACGCTGATCCAACAAAGTCTGATACGTTTTTCCGGCAACGTAGTCTTGCACCAAAAACAAGCGCTGATCTTGTTCAAATCTCTCGCGGAATTGAGGCACCTGGGGGTGTTGTATTTGATATAAAGTTGCTGCCTCTCGCTCAAAAAGCTCTTTTGCTTTTTCCCAAGCATAACCTTCCGTGACTATTGGAATTAATTCCTTAATTGCACAAAGTTCGTCAAAGCGCCTCTGGTCTTGTGCCAGATAGGTTCTACCAAATCCACCCTGACCCAAAACTTGAGTGATCCGGTAACGGTTTTGCAATATAGTGTCAGTTGTAATCGGTGCTTGCATTGTTGATCAATTGAGTGTTATAGCAACAGAGGAGGACTTCACTATGATACGGATAGTTTCCAGACGGAGACAGTCGGTTGAACTTTCTTTCAGGAGGCAATAAGCCGAACGCTTGATGCTACGCATATTGCCTATCACATGCATCTGCTGTAGGTAGTATGTCCGTTTTAACTTCTATCAGATTTCCCAACTCTTTAAACTTACGTGTGTGCTCTAAAGTTATCAGGTCAAGTATGACGGAAATTGGAAGGCACAAGCCCCGCAATGATACTGTTTGAGGACAAACTAAAAAAAGCCTAACAATTTCCGCGCTTTCCAATCAAAACTAGTATCATTAAGTATTCATGTTCTCTGATTTGAATCTTCGTTAAGTATTTATGCTTATCTTTCCTCAGATTCAACAGTCCAAGTGTTGATGCTTGTGCAAAGCAACTGATAAGGTAGTTAAAGGGCAAAGTCTACCAAACATACATCCAATTGAGTTGATTTTTTCAATTCATGCCAAAAAATCTAAATGATAGATATGGTTTCTAAGCAGAATATTCAGTTAAGCTATCAATTGTCTCTCTATGCAAGAGCTAGAGAATGTACAAAATGTAGTTTAATAGAGGTTTGTTTAAAGTTTTGATAAAAGCTTCAACAAAACTCACACCAAAAGCTTATGTATATTTTTTATAACTATTTTCGGTTAAAGCTGTCTAATCTCTGGTGATAAGATTGCCATGAATGCACATCGAGGATCTGCTGTGCTCAGTTCTGCAACACTAAAAGTGCAGCCGACGACAACAGGACTAGCTGAAAATACTCGCCTGCGGCTGTTATCTGGCTCTGCCAATGTACCCCTGTCCCAAGAAGTTGCTCGTTACCTGGGCATGGATTTGGGACCAATGATTCGCAAACGATTTGCGGATGGGGAACTATACATTCAAATCCAAGAATCAATCCGGGGTTGTGATGTTTATCTCATCCAGCCCGGTTGTAATCCTGTGAATGACAATTTGATGGAATTGCTGATTATAATCGATGCCTGCCGGCGTGCTTCTGCACGGCAAGTCACTGCAGTCATTCCCTATTATGGTTATGCCCGCGCTGACCGCAAAACTGCAGGAAGAGAGTCAATCACTGCCAAATTGGTGGCAAATCTCATTACACAAGCCGGTGCCGACCGTATTCTTGCAATGGATTTGCACTCAGCTCAGATTCAAGGCTATTTCGATATACCGCTAGATCACGTCTATGGTTCTCCAGTTTTACTCGATTATCTAGCAAGCAAACAACTACCTGACTTAGTGGTAGTTTCCCCAGATGTTGGTGGTGTAGCGCGAGCCAGGGCATTTGCGAAAAAGCTCAACGATGCACCGCTAGCGATTATAGATAAACGTCGTCAGGCTCACAACGTTGCCGAAGTCTTAAATGTCATCGGTGATGTTAAAGGCAAAACGGCAGTGCTTGTGGATGACATGATAGACACTGCTGGTACTATTGCTGCAGGGGCAAAACTTTTGCGTGAAGAAGGGGCGCGTCAGGTTTATGCTTGTGCCACTCACGCAGTGTTTTCACCAACAGCAATTGAGCGGCTCTCAAGTGGGTTATTTGAGGAAGTGATTGTTACAAATACGATTCCAATCCCAGAAACCCATGCTTCAGGGAAGTCGCTGCGCGAACGCTTTCCACAATTAGTTGTGCTGTCAGTCGCTAACTTACTTGGGGAAACTATCTGGCGGATTCACGAAGATAGTTCTGTAAGTAGCATGTTCCGTTAGCACAAACAAAACAGTTATCTTTGATTACAGTTGTGCATCAACTCAGGAGAATAAAGGATGAAGTTTTTAAAGCTTCAT
The DNA here is from genome assembly GCA_019359695.1 of Brasilonema angustatum HA4187-MV1. Classification (GTDB taxonomy): domain Bacteria; phylum Cyanobacteriota; class Cyanobacteriia; order Cyanobacteriales; family Nostocaceae; genus Brasilonema; species Brasilonema angustatum. The sequence continues at coordinate 186,228 of JAHHGV010000004.1, read as the reverse complement.
CCTTTATTCTTTATTTTTCTCCAAAAAATGATATCGCCAATACACAAGCAATTTAATATAGCGGTTTGCATTTGAGTGCAATACATTAAAGAATTAAAAAACCGCAGATGCAGGCGGATGGACGCAGATAAATCTGTACTTGATTCAAACGAGAAGCGCTATATCACCGCTAATTCTCAGAGCTTTTAGGGCAAAGAAGCAACCTGTGTTCTACCCGATTGAAAACCGGAGTAGAACTTGAAATGGTAGGCAAGGTAGAAGGATACTAGTGAGACTCTATGCATCTTGCTTTTAAGTCTATTCATGTTGTATTTGTGAGAAATTACATCCTTCTGCTAAAATTTAGCAGATTCACTGTTTTTTCCTTCTAAAAACAAAATATAACTCAGACATAATGCCGAAAAGGCGTCAATCTCAAAAATTCCGGAATAGATTTCCTAAGCGAAACTTTGCTGTCAAAGTAAACCATGTGACAGTAAGAGTGATAACTTTAGGTGTATTACTAGCTGTTTTGATAGCTAAATATCCATCAAAACAATTTATAAAACCATCTACCCAACAATCGTTACATGCACCAACAGCCACTTCGCCACTTCCTGTTATCCAAATTGCTGCCAAATCATCCAGCAAACAAAATTCTAAATCAGTAACTCCAGCTGTACCTCTTCCTGATTGGGCGATCGCCTTGGGACTGTCTATTCCCTCTCGTCAACCTGGCAAACAAAATTCAGAAGTCGTCTACAATCTCAAAAAATCTCCAAAATTTAAAGAATCTCAACAGTTGCAAGCAATTGTTAACAATATTGTTGAGCTTGCTGCTGAGGAAAATCTGCCTAAAGAAGCTTTATCTGTTACCTTAATAAATGCAAAAACTGGTGAAACAGCCGGATATCAACAAGATATACCAAGATATCCTGCCAGCGTAGTTAAGATGTTTTGGATGGTGGTTTTATATGCCCAAATAGAGAGGGGTTTTTGGCAAAATGAAAGAGATTTTGCTCCTTATTTGGCAAAAATGATTCAGGAGTCTGATAATGAAGCTGCTAGCTTTATTATTGATCAAGTCACAGGAACACGTTCGGAATCAGAATTAAAGAGGGAAAAATTTCAACAGTGGAAAAACAAACGCCAACAACTTAATCAATTTTTTCAACAAGCAGGTTACACAAATCTTAATATTATTCAAAAAACATTTCCCATTGACTATCTTAATCTTCAAGAGCCTGAGGGAAGTGAATCCCAGCTGCTTAATAACACAGTTGGAAATTGGAATAAGATAACGAGCAAACACGCAGCCAGACTATTGTATGAAATGTGTTACGCTGAACACGCTGTCTCTTTACAAGCCAGCAGAAAAATGTGTGGATGGCTCAAAAGGGATTTAAATCCTAAAATTTGGCAACCACCAGATTCTTATGATTTCAATCCGGTACGCACTTTTTTTGGTGAATCTTTAACCGACACTCGTGTTCGATTCTATTCTAAGGCAGGCGCAACTTCTGCTTCTCGCTCAGAAGCAGCAATGGTTGTTACAGAAGATAAAAAAGTTGCTTATATTTTGGCAGTTTTCGCTCCAGATTCGGCATACGCTGATGATGGAGAAATTTTCCCCAAGATGTCTGCCCTTGTCTATAAACGCATGACTTCTCGCAGTTCAAGATAGTAGTTATCAGTTTACATTAAACCATCATTTTCAGTGTATGATTTGAAATGGTGTAATAAGCCTCACAGTACTTTCATACTCCCTCATCTCAAAATTGCATATGCATGATAAGGTGTTATGCACTCTTTTCTCCTAACGCCGTAACTAATGCATTTGTACTATCTAGAGTCCCAACACCTTGAGGAATTAGTCCAAGGTAGCGGTATAGATTTAAACCTTGCGAAACTCAATTTTCTGTCTCTTAAAGGCAGAACCACTTATGATTACCTGCTAATTTCTGAACATCTTCCGCGTACAAATACTGGCATGGTCAAAAGCGGGTGGTTACAGCGTTATGCCCACATCACTGAAGGTGGTTGGTGGTGTTCTGGACTTGACTCCCTAAATCATTGGCAAGCGATGGAGTGGGGGTGTTTTAAGCCCAACCAACCTCGATTAAATGAAAATGGCAAGTTGATAAAGTACGAACATCCCCCTACTACACCAACGCGAGTATTTTGTCTGCGGGTATCACTGGATATCTGGCAGCAAGTGGCTCAACGTTACAATGTACCCATGCCCGACAGTATCAAGATTGCTGGTAATGGTGAAGCCAAAGGCTTTTGGCAATGGGTGATGGAACGGAACATCCCCATCATTATTTGCGAGGGTGTTAAAAAAGCAGCAGCACTGTTGACACAAGGATATGCAGCGTTTGCTATCCCTGGAATTACCAGTGGTTACCGCGTCATTAAGGATGACTTTGGCAAAATTATCAGTCGCCAGCTTATCCCAGATTTAGCAGCGTTTGCGAAGACTCGGCGTATCTTTTACATTTGCTTTGATTTTGAAACTGAACCTAACAAAATTGCAGCAGTCACTAATGCTATCTCCCAGCTAGGATTTCTGTTTCAAGAAAAAAATTGTTCCGTGCGAGTCATCAAACTTCCAGGAATAGAAAAAGGGATTGATGACTTTCTCGTCGCCAAAGGTGCAAGTGCTTTTGAGACAGTCTACCGCCAAAGTGTTGATTTAGAAGTTTACCTTGCTCAAACCAAGCCTCACACCGAGTTAACCATTCCGGCTGCACTCACCGTCAACCGCCGGTATTTAGGAGAAATACCGTTCCCCTCCTCTGGATTAGTTGGAGTGAACTCTGCAAAAGGAACAGGGAAAACCACAACACTGCAAACTGTTGTGAACCAAGCCAAAAGCACAAACAAACCCGTATTACTCATTACTCACAGAATTCAACTGGGACGTTTTTTATGCGAAAAAATCGGCATTCAGTGGGGAATGCCAAGGAGAGAGAGAAGGAGGGAAGGAGGGAAGGAAAGATATTTTTCCACACTCCCTCACCCTTCGGGGAGAACCTCCGGTTCCGCTGCGCTAACGCAGTCGCCTACGGAGGGAAACCCGTCATTCGCGCTGTCTCACTCCCACACTCCCTTATCTCCTGATTCCCTTGGATTATGTATTGATTCTATTTGGAAGCTGAATCCTGAGGATTGGCGAGGGGCAATCATAATTTTGGACGAAGTAGAACAGTCTTTATGGCATTTACTTAACAGCAATACTTGTAAAGATAAACGCGTCAAAATTTTAAAAGTCTTCCAGCAGCTTATTTCTACCGTGTTGATAAGTGGAGGATTAGTGATTGCCCAAGATGCAGATTTATCAGATGTTTCCTTAGAATATTTACAAGGATTGGCAGGTATTCAAATTATTCCTTGGGTTGTTGTAAATCAGTGGAAACCCCAGCAAGGTTGGGATGTGACTTTCTATGATTCTCCTAACCCAACTCCCTTAATTCATCAGCTAGAATTGGATTTAATTACAGGACAGAAATGTTATGTGACGACGGATAGTCGCTCTGGACGTTACAGTTGTGAAACGATTGAACGTTATCTTCAAGAGCGTTTACAAAGATTGCAAAAGCAATTTCCCAAAACTTTGGTTGTCAGTAGTCACACAACAAATACACTAGGTCATGAAGCTGTTGATTTTGTTGCAGCTATCAATCAAAAAGTGACTGAATACAACACTGTTTTTGTGACTCCTAGCCTTGGTACAGGAATTAGTATTGATGTTCAACATTTTGACCGGGTTTATGGTATTTTTCAAGGCGTTATTCCTGACTCGGAAGCACGACAAGCTTTAGCAAGAGTACGCGACGATGTGCCACGTATTGTCTGGTGTGCCAAGCGAGGAATTGGCTTAATTGGTAGTGGTAGTACAAATTATCGTTCATTGTCTTATTGGTATCAAGAAAATCAAAAAGAAAATATAGCTTTGCTCAGTCCACTACATAAAGTTGATGTCGATTTACCATTGGTGTATGATCCTATTCATTTACGAACTTGGGCAAAATTGTCTGCCAGGGTCAATGCTTCTATTACGCTTTACCGTAAATCTATGAAAGACGGTTTGATAGCTGATGGGCATCAAATTAATGTACGAGGTAATGATGTTCAAAAGAATATTATCAGAGATTTACGCCTTGCATTTATAGCAACTGAACCTAGTGACCTAACAACTCGTAAAAGATTAATTATAGAAATCTTCAAAGTTCAAAAAGATTGGTATAAAAGCCGTAAAAAATCAAAAGAGATTGACGAAAAAATAAGAGAAATTAAGCTAAAAAATCAATACGCGGCTGCAACGACTGTAGCTTATGCTAAAGATATTGATTATGTAGAATATGAACAGATCTTGCTTAAACACTCGTTGACTGAAGAGGAACGTAATCAAACTCAGAAATATCTTCTGAGACAAAAGTATGGTATAGAAGTCACTCCTCTACTAAAATTACGTGACGACAAAGGATATTATTACCAACTATTAATACATTATTATCTAACTCATGAAAGCGAGTACCTCTGCCTCAGAGACAAGCAAGAATGGTATCAACAACTAACTTGGGGTGAAGGTAAAGTTTTTCTGCCAGATTTAAAGACTTATAAACTTAAAGTTGAAGCTTTGAGAGCATTAGGAGTGCTACAGTATCTCGAACCAAAACGAGTTTTTACCGAAAATGACCCAGATTTATTATTATTGAGAAATGTGACTTTTCAATGTAGTCAACATATCAAAAGATCCATTGGTATTAATTTATTGCACCAAAAAGAGTATATTTCACCGATAAAAATACTTAAGCAACTGTTGAGTTTATTAGGATTAAAGCTGAAGCGGATAAATAATGCAGTTTATCAAATTGACTCTGAAACACTCTATGATGGTAGGGAAAAAATATTTGACGTTTGGCACAAACGTGATGAGTTGATGTTGGAAAAATTTAAAAGTATTGGTTTTGAGATAGCAAATACCCCAGTTATCGCTTGATTTCAAGATAAATATTGTGAGGTGAACTTAGAGTTATTTGTGTCAACTTAAGCCAGAGAACCGACTTCTTCAAGAAGTCGGTTCTCTTATACAATCTTTTACAATCCAATTAAGTTGCTCCTACCATAAACGTTGCTTGTACCGCCTTTGTGTCTCTTCTATAAAAACCTCTAAAGTTTCGCCCGGAACCTCTTCTTCAGTTAAAGATTTATAAAACTGCTGAGCCGTATTTCCAATTTGATAAACTAAATAGGTATCAGTTCCTGTATTAATAAATCCTCCTGCAACTGGAATGATTTGTGTTGCACTTAAACCGATTGTGGCTAATCTATTGGCTCTCAGTACGCGATCAAGAATTGCAAACGCTTCATTTTTACACTCTGGAATTTGTAGTTCAAAACCGTAAGCGACTGCGATCTGAAAAATAATTTCAGCTTGGATTAGAGCAATTTCAACATGATCAACCCCGACAGACTCTGCCATTTTGGATGGAACAACACTCATGACTACAGAAGTTCTGCTGACGCGGAAAAGCTGTCGGCGAAGCAGACGCTGAGTAATTTGTTCAGGCGTTGCGTTGGGAAATTTTGTTAAAAGAAGAGTGACAAATTTCTCAACTGCATCTAAATTAATCTGTTCAATATGTGCCCTTGCAGCAGCTTCCTTTGCTGTTTGATTTTCGTCTAGTTTCTTCCTGAGAGATTCTTGATTCTGTTCCAGCTTGTTTCCAAAAAACTGACGTGTTTCCTGTTGTGCTGTTTTCCCTCGTTCGATCGCAGATTGCACCACGTCTTGTCCAAAATCTGTAGCTGACTTAACTGATTGGACAATGTCTCGCTTTAACTTTGTTACCTCGCTAACCATATCCTCACTGATTTGAGAACTGACTTCACCTAAAGTTCCGCCAAGTTCTTGCAGTGTTTTAAGAAAGGACGGTTTCTTTATATTTCTTGGGGTATCACGACGTGATTGCCTACGGTGGAAGTTACTCATTGCTCTACTTTAAAGGTTTTAGCTTATTTATAGAATAAGTTTTTCTGAAAAAATCTGAGATGTTTCCCATAATCAAGCTATCACTAGTTAACTCTGAAGAAACACAGGGAACGCTTAACAGGGAAAGAGTGTTTCTTTCATTCGTCGCGGGTGGCGATACGCCACAGGCGTCTCTTACTTTGCGCGATACGCACAAGCTAAAGCCTCCGGCTTATCGCTATCCGTGGGGGGGCTTAAGAAGTACATTGTATAACCCTTATACAGCAAGGCTTTCACCAAAGCTAACTAATACCAATTCAAAAAATGTTTGCGACAGATAACCCCACCCGCCCTATCCTTACAAACGTTGAGGTGTCGCTGAGGAATTTAACACAAGCTAAAAACTTGATTTCTTTCATCTGTTTACATAAGTTATGAATCTATCCCAAGTGGCTGATTTGTCACAGAAGCCCGAAATCCCTGTATGCACAGCTTGAGGTAGGGGTTGAGGGTGAGGGTTTGTGTGTTATCTCAACGCAACTTAGTATTGTTTTGTAGCCTAATAATTTACAATATCTTTATCAAAGTAGTAGTAAATTTAAAAGTTTATTTTGAGCTTAATCATTTACAATATCTTTATCAACCTTTTGTGGTTACTTGTGTTAGTTCAAGACCATATTTTTATGTATTTTTCGGAAATGCCGCGCTTCAGAATTGTGTAATTGCTATTTCCAAATTTGGTACTTAACTTTGCAGAAAAAGGGAATGACTCAGCTAGTTGCTTGCGTATATCGTATTAATCAAGCGAGGAGTTGAGCAGCCAAAAAGAGGCAATCAACTAGTAGTGACAAGTCAATCCAACACAAACTTAAGAGGTTTTCAACCATGTCTCAACTATTTACCGATTTATCCGCTGCAGAACAAGAAGTTGTCGCTGGTGGTATTGACTTTAGTCAAATCAGCCAATCTCTCTACGCATTCAAGAGTTTAGCAGCAGGAAGCCAGATCACAACCGGTGCTGGTGCTGGTGGTGCAGGAACCACTTCAGTTAATATGTTGCAAACAAATTCTCTGGACACTAATGCTTTGAACAACATCACCGCTCAATTTCCTGGGATATCTTGATTAGCTAGAAATATATTCCAGAGTTTAACTTGACGTTTCGTTTTAGATAAACTGAACATCAACTTTGTTGTGTTAGTAGTCAACGCAAGGGAAAGTTAAACTCTGTGATTATTCGCTGAGTCAATTACACATATCGTATTAATCAAGCGAGGAGTTGAGCAGCCAAAAAGAGGTAATCAACGACGAGCTTAAAATCAATCCAACACAAACTTAAGAGGTTTTCAACTATGTCTCAACTATTTACCGATCTATCTGCTGCAGAACAAGAAGTTGTCGCTGGTGGTATTGACTTTGGTCAAATCAGCCAATCCCTTTATGCATTAAAGACTTTGGCAGCAGGAAGCCAGATCACAACCACTGCTGGTCCTGGTGGTGCAGGAACCACTTCAGTTAATATGTTGCAAACAAATTCTCTGGACACTAATGCTTTGAACGACATCACCGCTAAATTCCCTGGATTATCTTGATTAGCTAAAATGTATTCCAGAGTTTAACTTGACGTTTTGTTTTAGATAAACTGAACATCAACTTTGTTGTGTTAGTAATCAATGCAAGGGAAAGTTAAACTCTGTGGTTATTAGCTGACTCAATTCCACATTGTAACGCATTTTTGGTCTAGATGAGTTAGCTACTATTAGCTATCAGCTAGATTGAGAGTTATGGTAGAGAGGGAATTGCTCACCTCTCTACCACTCTTTTTATTAATACCAGGTCGGTTTTGTAGAACGGAAAGATTTGTCTAATCCTTATACTATTGTAAAGTACACGGACTGCCAAATCAGAAAGGTAATAGTATGTCTAACGATATCACACCTAAGAATTGTGAACTGCTAACAGATTTGTCTGACCAAGAACAGGAGGTTGTATCAGGTGGACGTTCACGTTCATCATTTGAGTTACGCGATTTGTTCTTTCAAAGGACAAATATCAGAAGTTCTGCAAACAGCGGATTTAATACTTCGCTAAATGGTGCTTCATTCTCAGATCACAGTGGATACATGTATTCACAAACTACCCTTTCAATTGGTTCTTTTCTCTTAGGGAATGGGCGCGGACGTAAATCAAGAGGTTTGAGTGGCAGTGATTTCTTATCTTTCTTGCTTTACACTCTGTTGCACTCTTGATGATAGTATCACCCAGGTAGTTAACAAGAGCGCAAAACACAGAATGCATCTCTATAAAATTAGGGAATTTGACAGCGTCAGCGAGAGTCATTCGACTTTTGTAAGGAGTTTATGATTCTGACTACTGACTGCTGGATTCTGTGTTTTTTATTTAGTTTAAAAAACTGTAATATATACACGCATTAATTGAGACCAAAAGATTAACCACACCTCTAGGTTCTGTTCTTTTGGGTGATTTGCCGATGAAATATCAGTTTATTCGACAGCATAGTGAGGAAGACTGTGGGGCTGCTTGTCTGGCTTCAATTGCTAGACATTATGGACGTACTTTTACTGTAAATCACATTCGTGAAGCCGTAGGTACTGGACAATTAGGTACAACTTTATTGGGGCTGAAGCGGGGAGCAGAAACACTTGGGTTTAATGCTCGTCCAGTCAAAACTTCTCCCGAATTGTTAGATCGGATAAAAGAAGCACCTCTTCCAGCAATTATTCACTGGAGGGGAAATCATTGGGTTGTACTATACGGTAAGAAAGGCAAAAAATGTGTTGTCGCCGATCCTGCTGTAGGTATCCGTTATCTGTCTAAAGAAGATTTAGCAGAGAGTTGGACAGATTGGTTGATGCTGTTATTGGAACCAGATCCAATACGCTTTTTTGCTCAAGAGAATGATCAAGTTGGTGGGTTTTGGCGTTTCTTCAAGCGCGTTTGGACTTTTCGCTCAATTCTGGCACAAGCGTTTCCCTTAAACCTCATCTTGGGACTACTCTCTTTAGCTTCGCCTTTTCTGCTGCAAATCCTCACTGATGATGTGCTGGTTCGCGGTGACACCAAGCTGCTCACAACTGTAGCAATTTGTGTGGTTGTGATGCATTTTATTTCCAGCAGCCTTTCTTATGTCCAGTCTCATTTAATCGCTCACTTTGCCCAACGTTTGCAATTAGGATTAGTTCTGGAATTTGGAAGGGCTATTCTGCACTTACCTCTTTCTTATTATGAATCTCGTCGCAGTGGAGAAATCGTTAGCCGTCTGCGGGATATTGACCAGATTAATCAGTTAGTTGCTCAAATCGTTGTTGGTTTGCCCAGCCAATTTTTTATTGCGCTGGTTTCTTTTGCTTTCATGGTTTTTTATAGCTGGAAACTGACATTGGTGGCTGTGTTGTTTGCTATAGTCATGTCAATCTCTACAATCATATTCCAGCCAACTTTGCAGCAAAAAACTCGTGAACTTTTAGTCACAGAAGCAGAAACACAAGGCGTTTTAGTAGAAACTTTTAAAGGCGCACTGACCCTCAAAACGACGACAGCAACACCGCAATTTTGGGATGAGTTCCAAAGTAGATTTGGCCGTCTTGCTAGCTTGACATTACGCACAATTCAGATAAGCATTATCAATCATACCTTTTCTAGCTTAGTTTCTGCTGTTGGCAGTGTTGTCTTGCTCTGGTGCGGTGGAAATTTAGTAATTAACCCAGTGGAAAACTTGAGTATTGGACAACTCTTTGCCTTTAACTCGATGAATGGTAATTTCCTCGGGTTTATTGGTAGTTTGATTAGTTTTGTCGATGAATTTACTCGTGCAAAAACGGCAACTCAACGCTTAACAGAAGTTATAGATACCACCCCAGAAAATAAAGGCGATGGAAAAAGACCTTTCGCTAATCTTCCTGGAGATGCTGATATTATTTGTACAGATGTGAACTTTCACTATGCTGGTAGGCTTGACTTGCTACAGGACTTTTCACTAACAATTCCCGGTGGTAAAGTTATCGCCCTAATCGGTAAGTCTGGTTGTGGTAAAAGTTCTTTAGCTAAGGTGATTGCTGGTTTATATCCACTGGAATCTGGCAATATCCGCATTGGAATTTATAACCTGAATGATCTTTCTCTTGATTGTCTACGCCAGCAGGTGATTCTTGTTCCCCAAGATGCTCATTTTTGGAGCCGTTCTATTGTAGAAAACTTTCGCCTAGGAACGCCCTACGTTACTTTTGAGCAGATTGTCAGAGCTTGCGAAATTGCTCATGCTGATGATTTTATTAGTAGACTTCCTGACAAATATCAAACTATTTTGGGGGAATTTGGCGCAAATATTTCAGGTGGACAACGTCAACGATTGGCGATCGCACGAGCCATTGTCACAGATCCACCAATCCTGATTTTAGATGAATCTACTTCTGGACTCGATCCAGTGAGTGAAGCACAGGTGCTAGATAGATTGTTTGAGCACCGTCGCGGTAAAACGACAATTTTGATTACCCACCGTCCCAAGATAGTTAATCGCGCTGATTGGATTGTTCTGTTGGATCAGGGTAAGTTGAAACTTCAAGGTTCTTTGGAGGAGCTATATTCAAAATCAGGGGATCATATGGATTTTTTAATTCCTTGAAATGGGGAATAGGGATTGTTTAGTTGGGATGCTCTCTTGTTATACTAACCACTCCTCATTCCCTACACTTTTTCATATCTGGTGATTTTAATATCTGGTGATTATATATGCTCTACACCCACAATCAAAAACTCCTCCCTAGTATTCAAACTGACGAGTTTCTTCCCCCTATTAGTCCGTGGACATCAATGGCTGGAATGTTTCTCGTCGGGACTGTTGGTACTGCAATTGGCGTATCTTCATGGGTGAAATACAATGTTACGGTGAAAGCTCCAGCAACTGTGCGTCCTGTGGGAGACACCCGACTGGTGCAGCCGGAAATGGAAGGTACTGTTAAAAGTATCTTTGTTAAAGAAAATCAGCTTGTTAAGCAGGGAGATGCGATCGCCCGCCTTGATGATGAGCAACTACTCATCAAAAAGAGCCAGTTGCAAGGTAATCTCGAACAAGGTAAGTTACAACTCATTCAAATGTATGCCCAAATTAAGAGTTTAGAAGTTCAGATTCTCGCTGAAAAGAGAGTTATAGACAGAACAGTTGGTTCTGCTAAAGCAGATTTGGAACGCAATCAACGGGAGTATCAAGAGCGTCAAATTACAACAACAAACGAATTGCTAGTAGCACAAGCAAGTTTGGAAAAAGCACAGACGGATGTGGAAAAAGCCCATGCTGATTTAGAGTTTGCTAAAGTAGATCGCGATCGATACAAACAGCTTTCAGAAATCGGAGCGATCGCGAGGCGTGAATTTGAACAGAAAAAACTCGCTGTTGAGCAGGTAAAAGCAATATTAGAGGGTGAAAAAAAAGCTGTTGATATCGCAAAAGCTAGGGTGAAATCAGCCGAAGCTGCACTCAATCCCAGTACAGCAATGATTAAGATTGCCTCTGAACGTATTGCCCAAGAAACTGCCAAAGGTGAATCAACTATTGCCACTTTGAGAAGAGAAAGAGAAGCTTTAAAGCAGCGGCAAGTTGAAGTGCAAAGTCAACTCAACCAATCTCAAAAAGAAATTCAACAACTTGATACTCAATTAAAAAGTAGCATTGTTCGTGCCACAAGTGATGGAACAATTCTCAAGCTAAACTTACGAAACCCTGGTCAGGTAGTACGACCGGGTGAAGCAATTGCTGAAATTGTACCTCAGAATGCTCCACTGGTTATCAAAACAATGGTTTCTGCTGCTGATATTAAAAAAGTCGAAGTTGGTCAAAAAGTACAACTGCGAGTTGATGCTTGTCCCTATCCTGATTATGGTACTCTCAATGGTGTTGTTAGCGCCATTTCTCCAGACGCAATTACACCTCAAGCTAACAATACAGGTAGCACAACTGGAACAACGCCTGCTGTTGGCTATTTTGAAGCTACAGTTAAACCCCAGGCGCGAAAATTTGGTCAACATCAGCATCAATGCTCTATCCAAGCAGGAATGGATGCCAAAGCTGATATTATTTCCAAAGAAGAAACAGCTTTGCAATTCTTGCTGAGAAAAGCGAGGCTAATAACAGATTTATGAGATGCTCAGTAGGTAAGGTGAAGTCAGAAAAAGTACTTTTTCTGACTTTCTTTTTCTGGTTAACTCAAGTGTATTTACAACAGACGTTTTTCTTTTATGCATTTTTCGGAAATAAAAATGGTATCTTTAAACAATTAAGTAGGCATAAATATACAATATCTTATCTAGGTTTTGTGTCTTAAACTAAGACAAGAAATAATTACAGTGGTTACCCGTGGTCTGCTTACTATGTATGCAAATTATACTTGTCGTTGTCTGCATCATAATTTTCATTTGGTTTGTCAGGTCTTATTATAGAACTCAACATGCCTTGCAGTGGTGGTCTTGTAGGCAGTCTCTGAAACTTTTTCTAGAAGCAGAGATTATTCGGGACAATTTACTACAAGAATTTTTCACTATACGCCGCAGCCTAGAACTTTTACCAGTAGAAAATCAGGGGTTATCATTCTCCCAAACTCAAGAATGCTTAACTAAGACTAATAGTTTTCATCTATCCTTAGCACAATTGAGCGATCGCTTGTTCCCGGCATACCTTCAAGATAGCTTGCCATTGGCGATGGAGTCCACAATTGAACCGTGGGTACACTCCCATCCTCATCTCTATTTTGATATAGATATGCCTAAGAGTTGGCGACATGAGCCAGCCGAAACCAGTCTGATAGTTTTAAGAACCTTAGAAGAGTTACTAGAAATAACTGTGCCAGAAGTTGTGACGGAATTATCTATCTATATAAGCTTGAAACAACTGGAAAATATTGGTCAACTTATGGTTAAAATTACTTATCCAGATGTATCTGAATATGCCTTTTATTCGAGTCTACCAGAATTAAGTTATCTTTGTGAAACTTTTCGATTCTTAACATCAGGGAAAACTTTTCGTCAAAGTAATAGTAACAGCATTGCTTGGTACTTCTGCTGGTCAGTACCAGTTTTATAGTTATAGCAGTTGCCACGTAGATTAGGACATAAACTAACGAGAAAATACGGAAATCACCAGACTTTCACACGTCTGTTAAGCGTTAAGCGCTCGGGTGCTCCCTACTCCCTACTATATTGTGAGGATGTTGATGATGACTCAAGCTTTAATAGAGCAAGCATTATTAAAAATTCTTGTGGTTGATGACCATGAATCTGTTTTGGGGGGAACAATCTGGGTACTTAACACTAAGTACCCAGATGCTGAAATCATCACTGCTCAAACTGCTGAAACTGTTAGAAATGCAGTGAATAGCTTGCAGCCAGATCTTGTTGTCATGGATCTTTCTATTCCAGAAACCTTAGGGACGATAGCACGGTCTGATACAGGTCTTCAACTCCTGAGGTATTTGATGACAAACTATCCTACCCTGAATCTGGTTGTTCAAAGCGCCCACGTCAAAACCCTCGTGCGGATTAGACCTGAAATTGATGTTCATAAAGGAGGCTTTACAGTTGCGGATAAAAGTCTCTCTAGCAAGGAAATGTTGACTAGAGTTGATTGGGCATTACAGGGATTAACTCATACCAAAGATATTAAAGGAACATTCGTAGGACTAGAAGTTAAACCAGAGTGGCTGCAAGTGCTGAGGTTAGCATTTGAAGAAGGGTTACAAGATAAGGCGATCGCTGAACGCCTGTCTGTTTCAGAACGGATGGTACGTCACTACTGGACTAAACTCCAAGACGCTTTAAACGTTTATCCTGATGAGGGAAAAAATATCCGAATTCAGACTGAAATGCGAGCTAGAGAAGAAGGATTCATTGATTGATAACTTACAGTAGAATAAAGACGTCAGTCGTCAGGATTCAGAAGTAAAAAGAGCTTTCTATGTGCCTTTTAGACCTCAGTACTGCACTCCATTTACTTGTAAGGTGCTGTATCTAAATTTCTTCTTTAACAAGATATTAATGAGTTCCGGAATTTAAATTAATACTCAGTAATGGTTAACAAGGTTTCCCCTATTAACCATTACTAATTATTAATTTAAGAAGCTCATGTATCCCAGCATGTGGAAAAAAGTTAAAGAGGAAATTTTTGTTTGGCGCTTAGGTGCATCAACAGGAATTCTAATCATTGGGCTTGTGATCATAGCCCGTCTGACTGGTTCATTACAAGCTTTAGAATGGCTAGCTTTTGATACTTTTCTACGTCTGCGCCCATCAGAACCTATCGATGAACGAATTCTGATTGTGGGAATTAATGAAGATGATATCCGCAGTATAAAAAATTATCCTATACCAGATGGAGAGTTAGCATCGCTACTGGTAAAGTTGCAGACGTACAAACCCAGAGTCATCGGTCTGGATATATACAGAAATGTACCAGTACCTCCTCCAGGTAACCCTGAGATGATTGCTGCATTCAAAGACATGAGAAATTTGATTGCTATTGAAAAAGTTTTACCAGATAAAGTTGATCCAACGCCCTATTTGTCTTCTGAACAAATTGGTTTTGCGGATCAAATGACGGATACAGACGGTAAACTCAGACGTAGTCTGCTGGCAACGCCAACGCCTAAAGGATACAAATTTTCTTTGTCTTTACGTTTATCAGAAGCTTATTTAACCCATAAAGGTATCACCCTGGAGAATGGCTTACGCGATCGCGATACTATGAGATTTGCTAACACTGAGTTACCCCGCTTTTTGCCCAACTCTGGGGGATATGTCAAAGCAGATGCAGGTGGGGTTCAAGTTTTACTAAATTTTAAGAACGATCGAGAGCGATTTAGAACAGTTAGTCTGAATGATATCAAAACGGGAAACTTTAAGCCAGAGTGGATACGCGATCGCATTGTCATTATTGGCATGACTGCTTCTAGCGTAAAAGACCTGATCTCAACTTCCACAATTGCATCTACCAAAACTGCACCAGGACGAGTTTATGGAGTAGAAATTCAAGCTCATGAAACTTCACAGATTATCAGTGCAGTACTTGACGGACGACCACTCATAAATGCATGGACAAAAGAGTGGGAATATATTTGGATTATAGGTTGGGGTTTTGTAGGAATTTATTTCGCCAGACTCACTAAATATCCGTTAATAAATCTTTTGGCTGTTAGCATTGCTAGCATTAACCTTATAGGAAGTAGTTATTTGCTGCTACTCTTTTGGGGTTGCTGGGTTCCAGTGATACCAGCAATCCTTGTGTTGACTTTAAATGGTGTAGGACTCACCGCTTTGTTTCAATATGACCAAACTTTTCAAGCAAAAATTAACGCTCGTCAAATAATAATTGAACGCACATTTGAAACAATTCATAACGGACCATTACAAACTCTGGCTAAAGCTTTGAGACGTGTAAAAGATGGGAAAGATTTGCCACCAGACGAATTACTTTGCGAACTTGAAAAAGATTTGGAGAAATTAAACTATGAGCTACGGGGCATCTATGAGTTTTTGCAACGAGAACCGCAAAATCAAGATAATCGTCTTTATATTGGAAGTGGTATAGAACTCAATTTACAAAACCCTCTTCACGACATTCTCTATCAAGTTTACAACTATACCTTAGAGCGAGACTTTCCCTGTTTTAAAACTCTCAAGGTCAAAGTCCGTACCTTTGAGCCAATAGAAGATACACACTTAAGTATCGAACAAAAGCAAGGTGTGTGTCGATTTCTGGAAGAAGCTTTGTGCAATGTTGGCAAACACGCCCTAGGACTAACCCGTCTAGAGGTGATTTACGAAAATGACAATGGCTGGCACACCTTGAGGATTAAAGATAACGGATTGAGTATGAAATCATACAAAGAAGGTCAAGGAACACGGCAGTTTAAGTATATTGCTCAACAACTCAAAGGCAAATTTACGCGATCGCCTCTTTTTCCCAAAGGCACTCTTTGCGAATTATCTTGGCTGGCGTCAAAAAGTTGATTAAATAGCTAAGGCGAGCCAGTGCTCGGCTAGAGTTTTCCGACTTGTTGCAAGAGCGTCTGGTGCAGGAGTTAGCACCTGGTTTTGTCATGGTTTCACTCAACCCCTTCTTCTTGAGAAAGCCTGTAAAAACCACAGCTAGATATAAAAAATACATGAATAAGCAAGAACTATTTACAGAAACTTCATTAATTATATGTCATAAAATTGACTGAAAATTCATAGTAAAGTTAGCATGGCTAGAGAATCTACTAGATAGAAACTAAAAATTTCTCTACCATCCTCGTACTATTACTGACTCCATATCACTGTGGAGAGAGTGATTATAATGACTTACTTACTATGGCTTTTGTACAGAGTACTTAATCTCAGCTTATTAGCGAGTTGTATTTTGAGTTTCACGCTGAGTTCAACTCAGGCTGCATATGCTAAATACCAACCACCCCGTACTCAAAAACCTCCCAGTACTTATACAGACTCATCAGGGGTTAGAGGGAGTTGCCAAACAACTGGTGTTAGTTCACCCACCCTACTTGCTCCAATGACTCACGTTGGACAAACGACTTCAACTCACCCAACTTTTGCATGGTTTGTACCTTACGACCAAAAAATACCCATAGAATTTACTCTTTACGAGTTTGATACAAATGATCAACCAACCACCCTGACATATAAGTACCAGTTGCAAAGCTCTCCAGGGATAATGAAGCTATCTTTGCCACAGTACAAGCAAGGATTAACTTCAGGTAAAAAATATCTCTGGCAAGTGGAAACCTTGTGCAACCCTAACCGTCCATCTCGTAATTTTCTTGTTCGGGCAGAAATAGAGGTTGTACAAATGCCGTCAACTTTAAAAATTCTGCTTTCTCGCGAACGCGAACCTTCCGAAAGAGCGAATTCATATGCTGAAGCTGGTATGTGGTATGATGCCTTAGGCGAAGCTCTAGCCTTCACTGTAGATCGACAATTAAAAATAGTGGGGATAACTTTGATACAAGATCTCGCTCAATTAGAGAAGTCTCTCCAGAATTTGGATCTCTATAATCTTGCATTGAGCAATTGAAAAAAGGTCAACATTCAAGAGTTTTTTGGTGATGACTAAAACCAATTACCTACAAGAATAAAAGGAGCCCAGTAGTATGGATGAGCATATTTTTTACCATTGGTAATCAGTTCTTTTTGCACCCTTTGTAGAGCCTCTGCCTTACTGAGTCCATTCTCGTACCATTCAGCATAAAATTTTGTCACAAACGTTACAGTTGCAGCATCATTAATTGACCAAAGAGAAGCGAAAGCGCTTTTGACACCAGCGTTAACTGTGCTACCTGCTAAACCCAAAGGAATACGGTCATCTCCAATAGCAGTGTCGCAAGCCGTCAGTGTTAGTAATTCTACTGCTTGAGAACCACGAAGAGTATTGCGAATCAGAGTATATAAATCAGTCATGGTAAGTTTGCCATTATTTCCTGTGATCAAGAAGGTATCTTCGGAAACTGCGCTAAACTCACCGTGAGTGGCAATGTGAATAATAGGGTAAAAAGTTTGCCGAAGTTCAGTTTGCAGATTCGTGTATGTGAAGTTGTCATCCAATAATTGCTTGCTACCAGGAATTTGTGCTGTAACTTGATTGATTTCTTGCTTGACGTTACTGAGAGCCTCGTACTTTCTACCATCAACTATTGCATCTTTAGTTAACCCCATAGCAAGCATCCGTAGATTTTTACGGTTGACTTTTTTGGCATTGATAAGGGTAGTCGCTGAGGTTGTAGCGATGCTCCGTTCGCGTAGCGTGTCCTTCGGACTCAGGAAGCAAGCATTGCTGATCGCATACCTCTGAACCAAGAATTCCTTTCCATCATGCAGCGCCGTCATTGGTACACTACCAAGAATTCCATCATTAATAAAAATGAGAGTTTTAATGTGCAAGGAATCTAAGTCTTTAACAAAAGGACGAATAATCCAGTCGTACAGTTTCTGTGCTTGTTGAGGGTTGTAAATTATATTACTACGTTTTTCTAGACCTCTACGAAATTCGTTGATTTCTTGTCTTAGGCTTTTTCTATCAACGAATATCCACCTCAAATACTTCTTATTATCAGGAAGACTTATGATAATAGCGAGTCTATCTTCTAATATAATGGAGTGAAAAAAAGCAGTTGTATTATCTGTTTCTACTGAGTCAATTACTTTTTTATTAACTAAAATTAAGTCTGAATCTTCTCCTAAATAATTTTGTACTTCTGCCAGTTTTAAATTTTCAATTTTATTCAGTATTTCAGTCAAATCATGACTATTATTTTTAGATAAGTTAATACCTGTTAAACTTAACTTGACTTCAATCAACTCGCGTAAGATTTTTTCATTAGTATTTTCATGGCTAAAATCTTGTAAATAGGAATCAAAAATAACATGAGGATGGCGTAGATTTTTGAAAGTATTAATAGCTGCTTCATAAGCTGTCAGTGCCATCATAAGTTTATTTTGTGCTTTGAAAATGCGAGCAAATTGCCACTGACACAAATATAAGTTCTCTCTAGCATTTACATTGTTTTCAGCAAGAAACTGTGCTTCACGAGTTAATTTGAGCGCTTGCGTGTAATCGTGTTGACATTCATAAAAATGAGCAAGATAAGTCAAAGCAAAAGATAAAGCGCGATCATCTGCCAAACCTTGAGCAATTGAAACGGCTTGCTGAAGGAGATGTAGAGATGGAATATATTTTATTTCTACAATTGGTTGTTGACATTTCACTAAAGAGAGAGTGAAATTATCAGACGGAAGTTGTACAATTTTAGCTAATTCGATGGATGCATAAACTTTTTCGGGTGAATCAGGTAGTTGTTTGAGCAGCACTAAAGCTTCTTGCAAGTTTGTTTTAGCTAAGTCTGATTGTTTCGTGTGATGTGCAGGTGTAACTGAATTGATAAGTAAACGGATTTGTGCTAAGTTATCATTCTGTTTATGGGCAATAACAAGACTCTTTTCAAGGTATTCCAACGCAAGAAAATCAGAATCTAAACCTTGTTTTTTTAAAATATAAGCAACATCATCATCACCAAGTTCTACAGCCGATTCCGCACGAAGATAATTGACTTGAGCAAGCCTTATATAGGCTGTTCCTAAATTTTGGAAAACAGACGCACGAGCCATTAAATTCTTTTTTACATCAGAAAAATTTAAGCTAGCTTGTAAATCTGTAATCGCGTGTTTGTAATCACCTTTTTGTTGATAAGCTTCTCCTCGGCTGCTCAAAGCCAATGCTTCTAAGACACTATTGTTATGTGTACGAGCAATTTGCAACACACTATCTAAAAGAGCGATCGCTCTTTTAGGTTTCCCCAAATTCATATAAGCTTGAGCCTGCTGGATGAGCATTTGTCCAACCTGTAGCCAATCTTTGGTTTGGCGATGGTAGGCTAACGCTTGTTCCCTCTGTTCTATCTGCTGCACCAGTTTCCTAACATCACGAGTTTCTACAGAGACGACTTCCCCAAATCCCCACAGCAAAGGTGATAACGGAACGTGACTCAGCCATAAAATAAATACAAGACTGAACAGAAATATTAGTTTTAATGAACGACGGAGAATAGATGTCCTGTGTTGGCTTGGCATATGAGTGCTTTCTTCAGATATAGATTTTCGACAAATCTGGGAAGTCTGCTGTATCTTACTTTAGAATATACAAAAGCGTATTATAAAGCACATATAAACAGCAGTATTTCACCTGAAAACACGCTAAGGCACTTTTTTTTAGGAAAGCGTTTTGCCACAAGAATTTTGCATTTTCCATGCCACTATAGAGAAGAGAGTGGCAAATGCAGTAAGAGGAAGGCAAAATAAGGCCGTGGAGATAACATTTCTAGGGACGAGTTCCGGTGTACCTACGCGATCGCGCAATGTTTCCAGTGTCGCGCTGAGGTTACCACAACGTGCTCAGATGTGGTTATTTGACTGTGGTGAAGGAACTCAGCATCAAATTTTGCGGAGTGACCTCAGAGTCAGCCAACTCTCCCGAATTTTTATCACCCATATGCACGGCGATCATATTTTTGGCTTAATGGGTCTTCTCGCCAGTTGTGGTTTAGCAGGAAATGTACAACGCGTTGATATTTATGGTCCACCGGGATTAAATGAGTACCTACAAGCCGCCTCACGCTACTCCCACACCCACTTTTCTTATCCAGTCAAAGTTCACGCCGTACGTCCAGGGGTGATTTACGAAGATGATGAATTCATTGTAATCTGTGGTTTTTTGCATCATCGCGTTACCAGTTTTGGCTACCGTGTTTTAGAGAAAGACCGACCAGGACGTTTTGATGTAGAAAAAGCCAAAGCGTTGGAAATTCCTCCCGGTCGCATTTACGGTCAACTCAAACGTGGTGAAGTCGTGACTCTTGCTGATGGGCGAGTGATTGATGGTAAGCAACTGTGTGGACCGACAGAAATTGGACGCAAAATTGCCTATTGTACAGATACACTTTATTGTGACGGTGCAGTCGAATTGGCACAGGATGCAGATGTGTTAATTCACGAGGCGACATTCGCCCATCAAGATGCAGAGATGGCTTTTCAACGGTTACATTCCACAACCACAATGGCAGCGCAAACCGCTTTAGCTGCTGGGGTAAATCGACTCATAATGACACATTTTAGTCCCCGGTATGCTCCTGGAAATGAAATAGAGTTAAAAGATTTACTAGAGGAAGCTCGTGCTATTTTTCCTAAAACTGACATGGCATATGATTTTATGACTTATGAAGTACCTAGACGGCGGGATAAAGAATTAAAAAAGGCGGAGGCTATGGCTTAAATCAGTTAACTGTTCACTGTTAACTGTTAAATATAGCTTTTTGTCTCTACATCTAGAGCCTTTAATAGGCTTGATATCAAGAAATTTATTCATTTTCTACTCATTTGCGCCCATCTTCATAATAAATTTAAATTTTCTGATCGAAGAAGTCAAAAATTTTTCGGTGTTTGATTTCTGTAAAAGTAGATGAAAATACATGTCTATAAACAGAAAAAAGTAAATATCAATATTTTTAGCTGCTGACTAATCAACATACTGTACACAATTGTTCTATTTACCAAACTAGTACTAACAAAAACACAGCCAAATTTTTACTTGTTATTATTGAACTACTGATTTTATTCTCAAATCTGAAATATTCCAAAAATTTCTTTATTTAGCTTGTAATTATAAACATTTAGAATTCTTAGTACAATATAAATATGCAGATTTTCAGTCTCTATTAAAGTCTTTTTTAATACTATCAGCTTTCTGCTTTGGAAAAAATATTCAGTTTTTTTATATAAACATAGTGCGATTTTTCACCCAATCAAAAAAAAGCAATTGATTGTATAAACCGCTTCTTCAAAAATCACAATAGAAAAAACTTGGAATCGTAACGAGATGGTAAAGATAGACAGAGACAGTTGACTATTTCAATATTCTTCACTTAGCTTGAAATGAAATTGAAAATATTTCAGCAGAGGTGACATCTTGTACCTTAATTTCAAAATCCGTTTGCGCAGCGTCTGGGTAAGAGATATTCCGAATTCTTTTTTTTGAGTGTACTTGTATAAACTGTCAATTTTTTCTCACAATTTTGTAGAAAAAGTAATTCGGTATAATTCAGAGGACTTTGATTGTAGCTGACATGAGTCTGGAGCACAGAAAAATAATTATTACTTCCCCACAAAGCAAAGTTCAAGGCAGAAAACTCTCTACAATTCTGTTTCGCCGACGCTTGCAAATCTTAGGTGTTTCTGGCGTAGTCATGTCGGTTGCAAGCGTTCTGGCTTTAAGTGCAAAACCGACATATCAAAGTACTATACAAATACTAGTAAATTCTAAGCTAAATGAAGGGGTACGCTCAAGTCATACCCAACAGGGAGCAGAAAGCAATTTTACTAATACTAATCTTGACATTATTAACGACATGACTCAGCAAAAGCTTATGCTGAGTTCCAACTTGATTCAAAAAGCAGTTAATTTGCTTCGTTTTGAGTATCCAGATTTGACAGTTGAACATATAAAAGGTAATAAAGGTCAACAAGCACCTTTAGTGGTTACGCCATTACAGCCACAGACAGGGGACAACAAAGTGATGAGTCAAGTCTTTGAAGTTTCCTTCAAAGACAACGATCCCGTTAGATCAGAAAAGGTTCTCAAGTCTTTACAAAAGGTATATCAGGAAGAAAACATAGAACAACGAAAACAAAGTCTTTCCAAAGGGCTTACTTTTATCAAAAAAAGATTGTCCGAAGTCAAAAATAAAATGATTCAAGCGGATAAAAAATTGGAACAATTTCGCGAAAAAAATCATTTACTCGATCCGCAGGTACAAGGCAAAATTCTTCTTGAATCTCTTGCTGACATCACAAAACAGTTAAGAACTACCCGTGCACACCTTAAAGACTTACAAGCTCGTTACGACAACTTAAAAGAACAATTGTCGTCCTTACCTAAAAATGCTATTGTCTCCTTTCGTCTGAGTCAGTCAACCCGTTATCAAACACTACTTAATGAGATTCAAAAAACTGATTTAGCTTTAGCTCAAGAACGGTTACGTTATACAGATAATTATCCAGAAGTCCAAAAACTGATACAGCAGCGACGAACTCAAGCCGCGCTTTTGCAAGAAGAGATTCGACGAACGCTGGGAGACAAAGATATGCAAGCGATATCAGATACTTTATTTCAAAAAAAGCCGTTGGATACAGAAATATCGTCTGGTACGCAAGAATTACAACAGACTACAAGGCAAGTAGGAGAAGCTAACTTGAAGCTGATGCAAGACTTGACTCAGGTACAGACAGCAATCTTAGGGCTGCGTGCCAATGAAAAGAGTCTTGCTGACTCACAAGAGCAAATTCGTGCTGAACTAAGCAAATACCCAAGTTTAATAGCACAGTACAACCGTCTGCTACCAGAAGTAGAAACGAATCGCAAAACACTTGAGCAACTCATGGCAGCACAACAATCTCTAGGATTGATGATGGCTCAAGGAGGATCTCATTTCCAAGTCTTGGAACAACCTCAAGTAGAAAACTATCTAGATAGCAACAAGCTATCTATATTACTTGCAGGAGTGCTCCTAGCACCGATTTTAGGTATTGGCACAGCCCTAATATCAGAATCCAAGGATGTTATCTCTTCTCCACAAGAGTTACAGAGGCTGACAAACCTTCGTTTATTAGGGACAGTCCCACAATTATCACAGCTGAGTACAAAAAAGAGGTCGTTTCGCCGATCCTTGCGACGAGTCATAACTCATTTCTCATCACAAGCCATATCTGACGAAAAGCACTTCAACGTCTACGGCTTGTTACCCTCCCACGAAACGCTGGATATGGCGTACCAAAACATTCACATATCAAAGTCTTGTATTCGCCACAAATCTGTGATGGTTACTTCAGCAATGTCTGGAGAAGGGAAGTCAACTTTGGCGCTGGGACTTGCAGTCAGTGCTGCCCGTATGCATCAACGGGTTTTATTAATTGATGCCAACCTGCGACAGCCAAATCTGCACAAAATTTTGGGATTAACCAATGATTGGGGTCTATCCTTGTTGTTAGTTGAGGAAAGAAATTCCGAAGTTTTGGAATACATCCAGCCTATTCATCCCTCCATTGATGTTTTGACTGCTGGACCGACACTAGAAGATACAGTTAAGCTATTAAGTTCTGCACGGATGAAAGAATTGTTGGAATTTTTCGAGCAAACTTATGACCTCGTGCTTATAGATACTTCTCCTATTCTCGGCACAGTTGATGCCACAATCCTGGCATCTCTTTGCAATCAGATTGTCATGGTAGGGCGGATGGGGCAGGTAAGCTGCAACAAACTCATTCAATCTGCAGAAATCTTGAGTAATTTGAATCTGATTGGGATTATTGCTAATGGAACGAGTTATTCCTTGTAAGCCGGATCACTACAGAGACTTTTGTTTTTATCTCATCATGCTGTATCCAAATTTTGCCATCCTCAAGAAACAGTCTTTTCTGCATGAAAAAATTTGGCAATCATCAAAACGCTGATGAGCGCGATACGCGCAGCGTCAAGCCTCCGGCTTATCGCCCTTGGGGCGGCTTCGGAGCATCGCCCCACTCAGCGCAAACACTCCCCGATAGCCAATAGCGTTTCATCGCTCGTACTGAAAAACTGCGGTGCAGCTTCATTTTCCATAGACACAAATGGAAAATGAGGCGAAATTTCATGTTCATAAACTAAATGTGATTGCTGTAGGCGGGAAATTGCTTTTGAAGAATTTTGTCTCCAAACTAAAGTTGCAATGGTAAGCTGTCGCGCTTTGAATTTGCATATTCTTTTAGTCTAATCAATCATTGAAACCCTCTTTCCTTCTGCCTTCTGCCTTGCTGTTGTGCATTTTTAATGCGCAACAGCTTATTTGTCCCGCCAGAATCTATTTCTACCACGCTTACCGTTTGGAAACCTGGCTGCTCGATCCCCAGATCTAAACCAAAACCTTCCGCAAACAGATTAGTAGATATAGGTTTAACGTTGCTCACCTAAATCACCCTGAAGTCCCCGATTTAGTAAGCATTTATACTCATAATTTGGGATACACCACTGCCGTCCCACTCGTATCTCAGAAATTATACCGTGACGTTTTGATTAATCCAGAAGTGGGGAGGTAGAGAGAAACTCTCCCATCACTGCATCTGTGCCATCTCCTCATTACCCCGTCATACTCCCCCATTCCTTGATTACCTCGTCATAGCGTGTGTGGCGAACCACTAGGTTCAAAATTCGCGTCAATCATCCGCGCATAAATCTTCTATGAACTAAACTCTGTTTTTCACGTCTTATGAAAAGTAGACTTTATGCAATATCAATAAATATACAGATTATAATAAGTACATGAAAGCCGTCAATCTATCTGTAAAAACTACTATAAATTACTCAGAGTGGAACGATAAAATCGCACAGCATTTCTTCAACCCAGAAATGGCGGGGCGTACTGTTAATCTTTACGTCACAGAGGATTTTATTAATTCCTTAGGCGCATCTAAAGGGGTTGCCTACCAAGACTTTATCCAAACAGTAAAAAATGCAGTAAATATAAATGGTATCTGTAAAAAAGCCTGGGGGAGTATGCAAAACCCGGAATGGCGATACCATCGACAAGGTTATCCTCCATATATAGGCTACTTAGCTTTATTTGTTTTGGCAGCAGGTACTGAAGGTGATTTTTCTTCTAAAGCCTACTATCCGCGCTTGCGGGAATTACTGGGTGAAGAACCGACATCCCGACCATATCCCCACTTTGACCAGATGCAAACACTCTGGAAAGATTTAGAGAAATGGGCAAATGTCGATAAATCAGGTGAACTGGGCATTTTCAACGCAAATATTACTGGCAGGTTGGTTCACGTCGGTATACCCATCGCCCAAACTCTTTTGACGCAGAGGGAACTGAAGGCACTACCCGTTATTTTTGCAGAAGCAGGCTTAGAACCTATTTCCCTTCCCTCTGAAAGACATACAGCTTCTTTGTTAGTCAAACACGGACGTAACTATCTGCGAAGACGAACGCTGCGATTACTGGAAGAAACCAGCGAAGGCGATGAACTACGTCACGCACTGATCGAAAGGATTGTTAATGAGTTACGCACCTGGGATGGAACTACCGAAATACCGTCTGAAGGAAGAACTCAGGTTTACGGTGTCTTAAGACTATGTTGCAAACTCGACTTGATTGCCAAACGTGCCAGCTTCACCTTACGTTGTACGACAAAGCATGAATTTCCTGAAGATGGTCTGATTTTGAATTCTAATCACGATTCTTACTCTTGCACTGAACAGGGTAATGGTTGGTCTTCACCTATCCGCAAAGAATTAAATGGTAAAAATATCGACGCCTCCCAATTGGATTGGCGTCAGGGTTTGCGGATGGAATCCACTAACAAACAATGGTGTTTTAAATTGCCAGCTTCGCCAATCCGAGTGTTTGTTGAAGGCAGAAGTTTGGGGTTACCTGGACTTGTAGAAGTAGTGCAAATTCCTAAAGGTTTGCCTTTTTATTTAGCAGTGCAGCAAGAGTGTTGCAGTTTGTTAGAAAAATGGGGTGCATCCAGTTGTGAAGGCTTTGAGAAACTGCATACTGTCAAAGGTTTACCTACCGGATGGTACTTTTTTAAAGTGGCTGCTGCCCATAGTGATGAAATAGTAAAAAGCGAATATCCTATCTTGTCCTTTTCGACTAGCATCAGACTTGATTTAGAAGGTGGTGTACGCCTTGACAGAGGAAATTATTTCTTTAAATTCGCACCACCAAAATTAGTTTTACAAGGTGGTGATGAATCCGTAAAAGTATATTGCAATGGCAAGCTGTTACAAGACAAATCTGGAGAAGGTATTTATGAACTCTCTCCAGAGATTCCAGCCGACACCAAGCTTGAAATTGAAGCCTGCAAGGGTAAAGATATTATTAAGCGTTTATCTCTATTTTTAGTAGAAGATTTTCCTTCCCGAATCAGCAGAAAAACGCCATATCTTGACAGTTTTAGTTTGGTGACAACAAATCGACATGAAAACTCTCCAGGAGTGATTGGAGCATTGGTAAAGGGAATTGATTGTCCTGCTTTTAACTTCAATACTCTCTTGCCAATCCAAGGAAACCAACGCATTATTTTTGTGGGTAAAGAACCGGGGCAAGTTGCAATTTATCCAGAAGAATCACTACCTATTGATTGGTATCCTGTTTGGGCTATTGCCAAAGGAAGTTTTTTTGATAGAGCGATATTTTGTGGTACAAGCTTACAAGAATCAGAACTTAAGGTATTAATTTGTAAGGATAAGAAAAAATTGTTTTCTTGGAAAAAAATCTTGTTGGATAATCACAAACGAACTCTGCCTCCTATCGACGATATTCGTCTGAAGAAATTATGGGAAAAATTCCAAAAGGAGGCAAAGCGTGTCCAGGGATAGCGACGAACTACTCTATGTCATTTCTGCTAAAAAGGAAATGCCTTGGTTATCTCTTAAACAGGCATTTTATTATCTTTACAGTCTTAATAGAACTGCTTGTAGTGAGGAGGAGGATGACATTAAAGATAAAAGATTATCAACTGTTCGCGCTCTGGATTCATTGGGTCACTGTGAATTTGATTTCACTGACAATAACAAAAAAGTTTATGTCACTCCCCCTGTATTAATAAGATTACCTAGCGCTGGTTTTCCTCAAGCTATTTTAGCAGGATTTAGAACACCAAACACTATAGATAAATTAAGAAATACTTGTCAATCTGTTGGACGAAACATAAAGATTGAAGTGACAGAACAAAAGGCTGAATTAGTATTAGTACCTAAGCGAATAGCTGTACAAGCTGAGGATGTATCAGAATTACAGGAAATTGCTTCTCAATTAGCAATGAATTTTATAGAAACACCATCAGCTTGGTCGCTTTTAAATTTTTCCGCCTCCCTTGAAGATTATTTAACTAATTGCCAGTGGTCTAATGAGTCAGAATTAAACTGGAAACGTCAAACATTTGATCCTAATATATTACGCTTTCTCCCTTCTCCCTCATCAATGGGAGGTGCGTCGGGAATGAGAGTGCCGAATATCCGTCTCAGCAAATATCAACATCCCTCTCGCAAAACCCAAACATATTATCTTTGGCAAGAAGAAAGATGTACCCAAGTTGAACGTGACTGGGGGCGATATGCTGTTATTAATGCTGCTAAGATTAAAGTTATCATTTACGACAAACGTCGATTTATGATGGCAGTTCCGGTTGGCGCTAAACTACCAAAAGTGCTAGAAAGAGCTTTAACTTTATGCTCAGGATACGTACCAATAGTAGAAAAATTCCCATTACAAAAACTCACTTCTAATTCTTCTATCCCAAAACCGAAAGAAGTGGTCAACGGTTTTAATGTCAAAGGTTTCAACTTATTTCGAGACGTTCCCCCTCAAATAGCAGAAATGACTGCGGCTAAATTAGGTCAAACTCTATTAATACAATCTTTAGACGTCAAATTGTGAGGATAAATGAAAGACCCTATCGGCGCTTTTGAAAAGCTACGCGACAACTTAATCCTTTATGTTAAAACTGCTTTCGGTACACAATTTCCTGAAATTGAGAAGGAACGGGAACGACGTTTGCGTGAACCAGGAGTATTTTATCAAGAACCTTGGATCGAACCTTTACCTCGTTATCAAAAATCTGGGAAAACAATCAATAATTTACAACTTTCAGATGTTCCAGGTTTAGATAAGTCTGCACTGCTAGATTTTAAAGAATTAGCTTCCTGTGGACTGGTTGGTGATTTTGAATTATACACTCACCAACTGGAAATGCTCCGTCAAGGATTATCGGGTCAAAATGCAGTTGTTACTGCTGGTACAGGTTCAGGTAAAACAGAATCTTTCCTCTTACCCTTGTTTGCTTATCTAGCCAAAGAATCAAAAAACTGGCAAGCACCGTCAGCAGCGCCACCGCATATCGATGACTGGTGGGAAAACAAAGATTGGCAAAATAAATGCAACCCTCTAGTAAAGAAAAACCGCAGTTTTAAGCAATCTTATCGCCTACCTCAAAGGAATCATGAAAAACGAGATGCTGCGGTAAGGGCACTAATTTTATACCCGATGAATGCCCTTGTTGAAGACCAACTTACCAGGTTACGCCGCGCTTTAGATTCTGACAAGGCGCGAGATTGGTTTAAAAATAATAGAAAAGACAACAGAATTTATTTTGGCAGATACAACGGCGTCACACCTGTACCAGGGCATGAGTACAAACAAAATGGTAAACCTAACGGGGACAAGATAGAAGAACTTCTTGAAGAAATGCAGCAGATGCAAAAATCAGTCCAAGCTGCTGAGGAACATTTTAAGAAAACTGGTGACAAGGATGTAACATTCTTTTTCCCGCGTTTAGATGGGGCGGAAATGCGCTGTCGTTGGGATATGCAAGATGATCCACCTGATATTTTAATTACTAATTATTCCATGCTCAGCATTATGCTGATGCGAGATATTGATAAAAATATTTTTGATAAAACACGGGAATGGTTAAAGAAAGAAGGCAGTGTTTTTCACTTAATTCTTGATGAATTACACCTTTATCGTGGCACTGCTGGGACAGAAGTTGCTTACCTGATTCGCCTGCTGCTGCAACGTTTGGAACTTTATCCTGGTCATCCTAAATTAAAAATTCTTGCCTCTAGTGCGTCTCTTGAACCAAATGACCCACAAAGTTTAAAATTCTTATCTGAATTCTTCGGTACAGAATGGCATTCCGAACAAATTATCCCTGGTCATCCTGAGGCAATTCCAGCAATTGTCGGACAAAAATTTTTAGAGAGTGAACCATTTATCGCCTTAGCAAACGCACCAGAGGAAGCCACTTTTCTCAAGAAATGTTTACAAGTCTTGTCATCACAAAGCGATACTGTAGGCGCTATAATGCTTAACTCTTGTAAGCTCGACAATACAATTCGTGCAGTATCTCTCAGGCAATTTGCTAAAGGGATTTTTGGTGAGAATTTAGATGAAGAAAATCTTAATTTAGCAGTAAAGGGATTGCTAATTGCTCGTGGTTTATCTGAAGATAAATCTTTAGAATCATTTCGGTTTAGGTTGCACTGGTTTTTCAGAAATATTGATGGGCTTTGGGCTTGCACTCAGCCAAATTATGATTGTCATGAGAATGAAAGTAGTAAAAACCGACCGGTAGGTAGACTCTTTGTAAAAAATCCACCAATAGTTCATGATGGATTTCGAGTGCTAGAAATGCTTTACTGCGAACAGTGCGGTACTGTCTTTTATGGTGGAAACCGTCTGGAACTAAAGGACGGTAATGGTTGGGAACTTTTGCCTACAGAACCAAATATTGAAAGCATTCCTGACCGCCAAATTGGTAATTTTTTAGAACGGCGAACATATCGTGAATATGCTATATTTTATCCCTCTACAAATCTTTATGACAAAGAATTAAATATAAAAGGCTGGAACCAACCATCAAGAGGCGATAAAATTAAAGAAAAAGCTTGGTGGGATAAAGCCTGGTTAGACACTCGTAGTAGTCGCGTTACTTTAGAAGAACCTGATTCAGATACAGCAGATAATCAGTGGATAAAAGGCTATATTTTCAACTTGCGAGATACATCACCAGAAACGCAAGCATTTATGGCAGCACAACCCTCTCTTTGCCCATGTTGTGGTGCAGATTACACTAGGCGAAGGTCTTGGAAATCTTCAATTAGAGGCTTCCGTACTGCATTTTCTAGGTTGAGTCAACTGCTATCTAAAGAAATCTTTTATCAGTTACCAGAAAAATCAGACTCTCGTAAATTAGTCGTATTTTCTGATAGTCGTGAAAATGCCGCTTCAATATCAAATGGGATTGAACGTACTCATTACTCTGACCTTGTTCGTGAGGCAATATTTGATGAACTTAATCAATTAGCTGTTGGTAAAGTTTACCTATTAGAAGATATTCAAAAATATGGTCAACCTGTTCGTTTAGAAGCAAGAGAATTTGCTCAAAATAACCCTGATGCTGTCGAAAAGTTTAAAAAAACTATAAAAAATGCTAATAAACCTTTGCCAGAAGGTCTTGATGATGATGATTTAGAACTGTATATCAATCGCCGAAATAAGGCTCAAAATCTCATCAATGAAATTAAAGAAACAGCTAAAACGCGCATCGTTTCACTTAAGGTGTTATTTGAAGGCGAAAAAGATACTCCAGGAGTACTTATTCAGAGATTAGCTAGTTTAGGCATAAATCCTGCTGGTAACGATATCAATGACCAAGAGTTTTCTTACGACAAGAAATTACATCATTGGACAGGATTTTTTGATTTTGTATCTCAATCACCAAAATGGAAAGCTGGTTCTTCTAGGGAAGCAATTGACAAGCGATATACTCTTATATCAAAAACAGAGTCTGAAGTATGCGATACTTTCTTTAGTCGCTTATTTTATAGCATTGAAGCATCCGCTCTAGGCTATGTTTGTCTTAATTTTCCACAAGAAGAAATCAATAAATTAGCTACACAATGCAAACTTTCACCAGAAGTTTTTATCGAAATATGCAACGGATGCTTGCGTGTCATTGGTGATTTGTATCGGTATCCTAAGTATCCTGCTGAGGATTGGAACAGTTGGCAAGATGCAAAAGCCAGATTGAAAAAATATGTCACTAAATGCGTGACACAGCATAAGCTTTCTGAGAAGCTATTATTTGATGCATTGTGGTCAGCTATTTGCCAACATGGTAAACATGAACATTTAAAAATTAACCCGCTGCATTTATGGGTACGAGTTGCAGTTCCCGGTGATCCAGTTTGGCAATGCACATCATGTGGACGCCCTCACCTACATCGTGCAGCCGGTATCTGTACAAATTGTCTTGCAGAATTACCCATATCACCTAATAAAAAATGCTCAGATTTATACGCTCGTAATTATTACGCGACAGAAGCAGTTAATAAGCGTCAACCCATGCGTTTGCATTGTGAAGAATTGACAGGACAAACCGACGATCAAGCAGAAAGACAGCGCCATTTTCGCAATATTGTTGTCAACATCGGCGAACAAGATAGAGATTTTATCCCAGTGGTTGATACTATCGACATCCTAAGTGTTACTACCACAATGGAAGTGGGAATTGATATTGGTAGTTTAATGGCTGTAGTGATGGCAAATATGCCACCCATGCGTTTTAATTACCAACAAAGAGCAGGTCGTGCAGGTCGTCGGGGTCAACCTTTCGCCATTGTATTAACTATTTGTCGTGGTAACAGTCACGATGAATTTTATTATCAACATCCCGAAAAAATTACAGGTGACCCGCCACCAGTTCCCTTTCTATCGATGTCACAAATTGAAATTGCACGGCGTCTATTAGCAAAAGAATGTCTGCGACGTGCGTTTCTATGTGCTGATGTTAAGTGGTGGGATGGTCCCACGCCGCCAGATAGTCACGGGGAATTTGGTACAGTAAAAGACTGGCTAGAAAAAGAATCTCGTCGTCAGAAAGTTTGTCAATGGTTACAGAGTTCACCTGAAGTTACCGAGGTAGTAAATGATTTGCTTATTGGTGTAAAAAATATCGCTCCCATCTTTTTTGAAAATTATGCGCGTCAGGACTTGTTTAACAAGATAAACGAGTGTGCAAATAATAAAGAATTGACAGGAAAGGGATTAGCAGAACTACTTGCAGAAGGTGGTGTTTTGCCCATGTTCGGTATGCCATCCAGAGTTCGGGATTTGTATCATCACAATCCATCAAAAAACAAGAAGATTGCTACTATCGACCGTGATTTAGATTTAGCTATTGCGGAATTTGCCCCAGGTGCAGAAAAGACTAAAGATAAACGAATTTACACCTCTATTGGTTTTACTGCACCGTTACTTCCAGACAGTAAAAATGGCTTTGTTCCTGCTGAGAATGACCCGCTTTCTTCCCGAAAGTGGATGTTGAGATGTCAGCGCTGCCAACATACAGAAACTTCTGATAATGAATTTGAAAATACGGTCTGTCCCAAATGTGGAGCAATACCAGAACAAGGTTTTAAAGTTTTTAAATGGGCAGTACCTTTGGCTTTTCGTACTAGCCTCAACTATGGTACAGATGCAAAGGAAGAACATGATGTATTAATCTCAGGTGCGGGTAGTGTTGCTGAGTCGCAACCTCAAAATTTTAACTTCATAGATAATACAAATACTCAGACCGCTTTTTCTCAAACTGGCAGAGTATTCCGTGTTAATGATAATCGCGGGAATTTGTTTAAAGGAGCAGTAGGTAAAGCTTCTTTTGGACGTGGTGAAAAAATTTTAGAATTTCAATGGATTGATGAACGATTTCAGAATCCATCCAATGGGATAATTTTTAAAGAACCGGGTGAATCTGAAGCACTGGCTATTGTTGCACCGAAAACAACTGGCGTTCTCCGCATCAAACCCGCATCTGTACCCACTGGATTATGTCTCGATCCCATTGCACCTGGTTCAGCTATTAAAGCTGCTTTCTATTCTGCGGCTTTTATTATCCGTGCTGTCGCAGCACAGGAATTAGATATTGATCCAGATGAATTAGATGTGAGTGGTTTACGGCAGCTTGAACTAGAAGAAACTGGTGAAAAAGTAGGAGAAATTGTAATTAGCGATCGCCTACCCAATGGTTCTGGTTTTACATTATGGCTTGCCCAACATTGGCAAAACATCCTCATAGAAAAAATTATCAAAGCACAAAATACTTTTGTTGATGCCATGATGTCACAGCAGCATCGCAAGAAATGTGATTCTTCCTGTTATGAGTGCTTACGACACTACCGCAATATAAACTATCACGGCTTGCTCGATTGGCGTAGTGGTCTCTCTTTACTCAAGGCATTAGCTGATAATAATTTTAGTTGCGGTTTGCACGGCGATTTTTCTGCCCCAGACTTAGAAAACTGGCGACAAACAGCAACTGAACTTCGAGATGCTTTTTGTGCATCTTTTAGTAGTTGTTCTCCGCAATATTTCGGAAGTTTGCCTGGTTTTACAGTGGGTGATATAACAGTTATTATTGTTCATCCGTTGTGGAACCTCAATAACCCCATTGGCTTATTAACTGATGCTGTTGCTACAGTAGCACCAGACAGCCGAATTCGTTACATTGATACCTTTAATCTTTTGCGCCGTCCTAGCTGGTGTTATCAGTCACTGGGTTCGCCGTAGGCATATTCTGAAAATTTTCATTGTATAAATACCACTATGATCTCAAAAGCTGAAAGTCTTTCTTTGTCCTTTACAGTTCTCCATTCAGATGACCAAACTAATTGAATACGAACAAGCGAGTGACGAAGTGCGTGTCGTATATGACGACATCCGCGCCACTCGTAAGACTGATTACATTAACAATTTTTGGAAAGCGATCGCCAACCATCCCCCCACTCTACGCCGAACGTGGGAGACACTCAAAGAAGTGATGACTAGTCCAGGCGAACTCGATCCGTTGATGCGCGAACTGATTTATATTGCGGTGAGTGTGACAAATGGTTGTGAGTACTGCATCGCCTCGCACACAGCAGGGGCATATGCAAAAGGCATGAGCGATGTTATGTTCGCCGAACTTATGGGGATTATTGCTACAGCAAATACAACCAATCGCCTTGCCAATGGCTACCAAATTCCAGTGGATGAGCAATTCAAGACGTAGAGGCTTATCCTCACAGCAATGATTCTTTCAATTGTTGGAAATTTTTATCTGAATTAACAACAAAATAATCAGCCTTTAGTAAAAGGGAAAAGGCTAAAAGTCAAAAGATTTATATTTCCTTTTTTCTTTTTCCTTTTCCTTGCTTTACACCTGATGCTTACTTAATATTAGCTCTAGCATCCCTGACTGCAGCAACAAAAAATAATCCTGTCAGTGGAATGCTTATTGCGAGGATAATTGCAGTTATCTCAGTACCCAAGTCTGGTTGTCCAGAACCGAGTTCAAACATTGAACCGACTGCGGCTATAGCGGTAATACAAGAACCAGCGAGAAATAAACCGCTTTTTGGAGTCATTATATTCACTAGCGAACCACCCTATCTATTGGTTTTACAGCCTGATGTGAAAACCCATGCTTAGATAGCTCTTGCGTCAAAGCTAAAGAGTTTTCTACACGATCTACAAATACCACGCCGTTGAGGTGATCCATCTCGTGCTGAATGCATCGTCCAAGTAAATCTCCAGCTTTTAGAGTCCGGGGACGCCCGTGTTCATCTTTATAAGAAATTTCTACAACTTGCGGACGCTTTACATCCATGTAAACCCCTGGAATACTCAAACATCCTTCTTGCGCCATACAAATTTCACGGCTAGCTTTTGTGATAGTGGGATTGATTAATACCAGTGGTGGGTTAGCTGGGTTATCTGGTTCGCAGTCGATGACAATGAGTTGTTTGTTAACTCCCACTTGAGGCGCAGCCAAACCAATGCCATCCTTGCTGTACATAGTTTGTAGCATTTCGCGTATCACTTGACGAATTTCCTCATCGACTTTCGATACACGCTTAGTAGCTTGACGGAGAACGCGATCGCCCAAGTAATGAAGTTCTAATGGCGGATTTTGTAACTTTTTCTTTTCAACAGCGATTTCTATAGGCATGGTCTTGTAACTCAGTTGTGCTGGCTGTTTTAATATATTGTGATTTCTCTAATCTTAACAATTCCAGTCCCCTTCCTGAATTGGGTAAAACCCACCATTAAGGGATGTAATGCCCATATTCCCTATGAAAATAGGAGTGAGGAAGAAACATTTTCATCCTTCCATCGACTCAATCCAATCGCAAGGGTTTTGACAAATTTACATTCTGTTACATAGTGAGGTTTATTCACGCCTACCTACTTACTCGATCACTGCTAACACCGCTTTCGGCAACAATTTATCTTTAAACCAAACAATTCTAGCAGGCACATCATTTAATTGAACTCCGGCTTTCTCCAGATTCAATCGCTCTGAAATTGCCAAAATCAAATCATCACGTCCTGCACGTCGTACTTGGGAAAACTTCTTTTGTAAATATTCTGGTCGCCAATAACCAACTATTTCTAATAACAGCGATCGCCCATCAGGATGGACTAATCTAAAATCAGGAATCATCACACTTCCAGGAATAGGAATTAAGTCAACCTCTCGCTCCAACACCCAATCCGTTTTTGTTGACTCCCACTTATCAGCAAAAGACTCTTCCAACATACTATCGTATGGTTTACCAGTGGAATAATGAGACACCAAACCGCATTCAGAATTGAGAGTAAAACGTCCCGTTTTCCATGTATTTGTGTATGGATCACGAATTTGTAATATAGTGGAAAGACTCCATTTTGTGACATGAAGTAAAGCCGGGATTAGCTTCGCTATAGCCAAACCATACCGCGTACTGGGAGTAAACAAACTCGTCGGACCATCAATTGTAATTGTAAAACCGTGGTCAGCATCTCCCTCAATATAAGACATTAATTGAAACAACTTGAGGTAGCGAAACAAAAGCTTATATTGTCCAGGCACATTGCGATGAGCATTTATCACCAACTGACTTGCTCTATAAAACACCCCCTGCACCTGAGATAAATTGTAGCGATGCAATAAATCATGGGGTGCTGGCGCATCAAAAGCAGTTAAAATCTTATTCTCAGACAAATCCGCATATAATCCTTCACCAACTTGTTTTGGCAAAACTTCACGCTCAAGTTCATGACTCAATTCATCAGCAATCTTTGTTAAAGTCGTTTCTGTCAACTCGCGACTCGGAGCAGACTTCGCCGCCAAAGCAAAAACCCTTTCTCGTAACATTTGAGGTTCCAAAGGACTCACCACCTCAAAAGTGGAGAAACTGCTTTTGAGGATATAAGCTAAACCCCGCTTGAGTCTATAATCTGGAGTATCCCCCTCCAACTCCGACAACTGACGCTCAAGTGTACCTTGAGTCTCACCTACCGCCTCCTGAAAACAACTTGTTAACTCAGTGGCGATCGCCAAATGATTATCATCAATCTTCAGTCTCTTCGGGATAATTTCTTCCCCATTTTGCCTGTGACTTAGTAACTCTGTTGGTAGCATTGAACTTTTTAACCGCAGATAAATGCAGATGAATACAGGTAATTATGGAAACATTCCAAATGTGCAACTTTACTGTCATCTCGTATTGAGACGGGAACAGGAGAATAAAATAATAAACCGCAAAGGACGCAAAGAGCACGAAGGTAAGAGAGTTTAAAAGGGTTTTTGGGTAAGTCTTAGTATTTTTGTATGCATTGGGATGTTCCTATAATTATTGCAAGATTATCAGGTTTCATCCGTATTTATCGGCGGTTTCTTTTGAACTTTATAATTTATCTCCAACTGTTCAGCAGCTTTAAGACTCTTTTCCTTCCCACTCCCATAAATAACCCGTAAATTCCCTTTCTTCTCCTCTTTCTCTTGGCGTTCTTGGCGTCTTGGCGGTTCATTTTTCTTCTCCACACCTCTTCTCCTCGCTGAAGTCCCTTCCTCACTCGTATCTTCCGCCACCACCTCGTACAAAATCGCCTGCTTCTTATTATCCTTACCTTTTCTTAAAACTCTTCCCAATCTTTGAATATACTCCCGTGTTGAACCAGTACCAGATAAAATAATCGCAACAGAAGCCGCAGGAACATCAACACCCTCATTCAACACGTGAGAAGCAACCAAAGTTTTAAACTCTCCCTCTCGAAACTTTGTTAATATTTCATGCCGTTCCTTGACAGGAGTTTGATGAGTAATTGCTGGAACCAGAAAATTTTGAGAAATGTGGTAAACTGTCGCATTATCAGCAGTAAAAATCAAAACTCTTTCTGGATAATGTTCTGTTAATATATCAGCAAGAACTCTTATCTTCCCATCAGTACCCAAAGCAATTTCTTTCGCTTCCCGATGCGCTAACATGGCTCTACGCCCAGCTTGCGATCGCGCACTCATTTGCACAAATCTCTGCCAGCCTTGAAGACTCCCCAAAGAAATCTTTGATTCCTTCAAAAAATCATTGCGAACTTGAATCAGTTGAGTGTATTTTTCCCGCTCATTTTGTGATAATTTCACCTTAATTTGTACAACTTCATGTTCTGCTAACGCATTCCCTGCTAAATCTTCAGCCCTTTTGCGATAAACTTCTCTACCTATTAAAAAATTCAAGTCAGCGTGTTTACCATCAGTGCGTTCGGGTGTCGCAGATAGTCCCAAACGGTAGGGTGCGATCGCATATTCCGCAATCACCCGACTAAAATCTGTTGGCAAATGATGACATTCATCAAAAATTAACAAAGCATACAGATTCCCCAAACTTTCCGCATGGATAGCCGCACTATCATAAGTGGCAACAAGTACAGGTGTTCTATCGCGCGAACCACCGCCAAGTAACCCAACCTCAGCATCAGGAAACGCCGCCTTCAAATGAGCATACCACTGATGCATTAAATCCAGCGTTGGCACGACAATAAGTGTCGTGCGCGGCGTCGCTTGCATCGCCATTTGCGCCAGATACGTCTTTCCCGCTGCGGTGGGAAGCACGACGAC
Source organism: Brasilonema angustatum HA4187-MV1 (assembly GCA_019359695.1). Lineage (GTDB taxonomy): Bacteria > Cyanobacteriota > Cyanobacteriia > Cyanobacteriales > Nostocaceae > Brasilonema > Brasilonema angustatum. Next base: position 148,202 of record JAHHGV010000004.1, on the reverse strand, counting down.
TCCTTGTCTTCCCGCGAGTTTCCAAGCAGCTAACGCCTCACTTTGGTGGGGATAAGGTTCCATTTCCAGACTCGGAACCAACTCTATCGGATAAAACGCCTTAGCTTCATCGATAAAATTAGTATCTTGGGCTTGCATTGCTTCCACCAAAGCACGGTATTGAATAGCCGGAATGCGGAATTTTTCTACTCTATCATCCCATGTAGCAAAATCCATCCAAGCCCTGCCGCGTGGTGGTGGATGCAAAATTAATGTGCCACGATCAAAAGTTAGTGTGGGCGTGCGAGCCATTTTTGCTTTTCTCGGCTTTGTTAAAATGTAAGATGTGTCTCACTTTTAACTATTAATAACGTAAAAGCTGTTATTACGAACCTACCTAGACGCATGTAACGTTCATGATCGTGAATTGAGGAACGTAAAGTCCTAGACAGTACAGAACAAAGACATCTTGTCAATAAGAATAACTAAAATATTAATAAAATTCCAAACAATCGCAGTGAACGCGAACGCTTATTAACGATCGCAACACTTTGAAAATATATCCCTAATTTTGTCGCGCCATCACGGACTCGCGCAACCGAAGCAATTGTTTATCGTTAATTCCAACACTTATCAAGGAATTGACTGTGTGCATGAGGTAGTCAGCACAAGAACCAAGCTCACCGCAAGCTGTGGCAATGCTATTAACTGTAGTTTCAAGGGAAATCTTACCACTGTAAGCTCGATGTTGGTGATTGATGACAAAAGCGATCGCCTGTAATCTTTGCGTACCGTCAAACACTCTCACCCAACGAGGAATGTAACAACCAACTACCATTTCTCGTCGCCAAAGTAGCTCTAGTTCTGAGTGTACATCACTAGCAGCTATGCGGTAGGCGACACCGCGACAACTACCGCCTCTATCCAAACCGAGTGCCAACCCTGGGTTTTCTGGAGTACCACGCCCCTGGGGAACCCATAAACAAAAACGGCGATGCCAACCGTAAATCGTGCCGATGCGCTGTTCTGCAAATTTGAAGATGGGGTTCCAAATCAGAGAACCATAGGCAAACAACCAAACATCAGAGTTTGGGTTTTGTTGCCCAAGAGTTTCATGCATTGACGCCTGCAACTGGGCTTCACTCAGGACATTTACCGCACGTCCAGATTGTAAGATGGTTTGCTGCAAGCGGCTGGATTCAAGGTCGGAGCGTGTTAGTGACAAGATTGTACTCAAGCCAAAATAAACATAGCTAGGAACAAATGACTCAGGCATACAATCTAGCTTACGCGGAATATGTGATAATAAACCGCGCATACAGTTATAAATTAATAAACTATAAAATCGTGCAATATAACGAATCTATTGATGAGTTGGCTGCACTTCTGCAACAGCCGGCTGATTTTGAATTTGAACTACCTGATCCCGAAGATGAGGAAATTCCTGAACCGGAATTTCAAAAGCAGCTAGATGTCGCTTGGCAGGTGTGCGATCGCTTTGATTTGCAAACCGACATTTGGCGAGGACGAATTTTACGCGCTGTTCGCGACAGAGAGAAAATAGGCGGTGAGGGACGAGGTGCTGGTTTTCTCAAATGGCTCAAAGAACGAGAAATTGGCAAAAGTCAAGCATATGCTCTGATTCAACTAGCGAACAGCGCTGATACTCTCTTAGAAGAAGGAAGATTAGAACCATCAGCCATCAATAATTTTAGCAAACGGGCGTTTATCGAAACAGCCAAAGCTGCGCCAGAAGTCCAACAGATGGTAGGTGAAGCAGCCCAAAAAGGCGATCGCATCACCAGACGAGAAGTACGTCAAATCAACGACGAATGGACAGCAATGTCTTCCGAGTTGCTACCCGAACCAGTCAAGGTAAAAGCAGCAGAAAATTCTCTTCCTCCGCGTTACATCGCGCCATTGGTAAAGGAGATGGAGAAATTACCAGAATCTCACCAAAACGCGATTCAAAAGGAAATATCTCAAAATCCTGACATAGATACCATCAAGCAAGTCACCACAGATGCTCGTAATCTGGCAAAATATCTCAAAGCAGCAGCTCAAGTCCAAGCACTAAACGCTCAAGAAGTTGACATCGAAACAGCCCTGATAGAAGCTCAAAGAGTTGGCTGTCTGAGCATAGCAGCAGACTTAGTGAATCAAGCATCTCAACTAGAGCAAATGATTGCCAAATTGTACATGAGTTGGAAGAAAATTGGTAATCTATCAGACCGTTTGTATGTGGATACGGGTGCAAGTACACCACGCTTGCGAGAACTTCTTGAATGCTTGGAACCCCTTGGCGGTGAAGTTATGGAGTTACAACTGAGTGGTGGCACTGAACACACTATCCGTCTACAAATTCAGGAGACTGGTTAGGGAATGGGGAGTGAAGAAGGCTTTTGAAACTCAGCTAACGCCAGGTGCAGCGATCGCGCACTAAGCTAGAATTAGCAAAAGCAAGTAAAAGTTAACCTGTCTCCCAGGCATCGTGATAATGGACTAAAAATCAGCCATTTTCCCCTAAAACACAAGATAGTGCCTTATTAGGAACAAAGGATGTCAACAACTCGACAACTAAAGGTAATAATACTATAACAGCAGCTAGCAGTAGAATTTCTAGGCTCCGGGAAGTTTTCAATTTAGCTGCTACTACCCATTGCTGAAGTCTCCTTCTAAAGGTTGATGTTGAGAGTGCTTGGCGTTTAAGATTTTGGATTCGTCATCCATGATCAATCCCCTGTCTCTGTTACTTCCTGGTTCTTTTGTGAATTAGCTTGAGCTAATCCCACCAGCAAAAGCTAATCTATAACATAGAGACTTGTTAAGTAAAATTAAATCATAGTTACCCTTGCCCTTATTTCACGGGCAAAACTCGATTCTTGTATAAGATAATTCATTTCACGGGAGTGAATGTACAATGCAGCAGCTTGTAGATCAACCAAAACTTGACTTCCAGAGCGAAGTATACAAAGACGCTTACAGCCGGATCAATGCGATTGTGATAGAAGGCGAACAGGAAGCCCACGCAAATTATCTCAAACTCGCTGAACTGCTGAGCGATAATCAAGATGAGCTCATTCGCCTTTCTAAGATGGAAAGTCGCCACAAAAAAGGATTTGAAGCTTGTGGGCGCAATCTGAAGGTAACGCCAGATATGCAATTTGCTCAAGAGTTTTTTGCTCCATTGCATCAAAATTTTCAAAAAGCAGCGGCTGAAGGTAAAGTCGTTACTTGCTTGCTGATTCAGTCTTTGATTATTGAATGTTTTGCGATCGCCGCATACGAAATTTACATCGAAGTTGCTGATGATTTTGCTCGTAAAATCACTGAAGGAGTAGTCAAAGACGAATACAGCCACCTCAACTTTGGAGAAGTATGGTTGAAAGAACACTTTGAACAATCCAAAGCGGAATTAGAAGAAGCAAATCGCCAAAACTTGCCCATAGTGTGGAAAATGCTCAACTCTGTTGAGGATGATGCGCGCACCTTAGCTATGGATAAGGACGCTTTAGTAGAAGCTTTCATGATTCAGTACGGAGAAGCCCTTAGTAATATTGGTTTTTCCACCCGCGAGCTCATGCGTCTGTCTGCCTACGGAATCACCGGATAGGAGAACAGGAAACTCAAAGTCCCCACTTTTTGAAAGAGTGGGAATTAGGGATCTACCCTTGGGAGGAATTCAAAATTCAAAGGATGAGTGCGTGCCGCTGCGCTAACAAAGTTCAAAATTAAAGAGTCTTTTTTTTGAATTTTGCATTTTGAGAGAAGTTGGAGCGGAGGTTTCCTCCGCTCGAATATTCGGTGATTTTGAATTTCTCAAAAGCTAGAGCAGACTCTCATTTGCTGGTTAGTTTTTGTGTAGTATTTTGAAGGGTTAATTATATCTTAACCCGCCTATTCCACCCTTCTAACGAAGGATACGCGTCACAACATCGTTCATGTTTGGTCTAATCGGACACCTTACTAGTTTAGAACACGCGCAAGCAGTAGCCAAAGAATTGGGCTACCCAGAATATGCTGATCAGGGGTTAGATTTTTGGTGCAGCGCTCCACCCCAAATTGTCGATAACATTACAGTTACCAGTGTTACCGGACAAAAAATTGAAGGGCGGTATGTAGAGTCAGGCTTTTTGCCAGAAATGCTGGCAACTCGTCGCATCAAAGCTGCAACACGCAAAATCCTCAACGCTATGGCTCACGCTCAAAAGCACGGGATAAGTATCACAGCTTTAGGCGGATTTTCTTCAATAATTTTTGAAAACTTTAATTTAGAGCAATTCAAACAAGTCCGCAATATAAAATTAGAGTTTGAACGCTTTACCACAGGTAACACTCATACAGCATACATCATTTGTCAACAGGTAGAAAAAGCGTCGAAACAAGTAGGCATTGAACTATCAAATGCAACGGTTGCTGTATGCGGGGCGACTGGAGATATTGGTAGTGCTGTTTGTCGTTGGTTGGATGCAAAAACAGATGTCAAGGAACTGTTGCTAGTAGCCCGTAACCAAGAACGCCTACAACAGCTGCAAGACGAACTGGGGCGTGGAAAAATCCTGTCTATGGAAGAAGCACTTCCCCAAGCTGATATTGTCGTTTGGGTTGCTAGTATGCCTAAAGGGATGGAAATCGACCCCAAAGTTTTAAAGCAACCTTGTTTGCTGATTGATGGTGGCTATCCAAAAAATCTCGCAACTAAAGTTCAGCATCCTGGTGTACACGTCCTAAATGGTGGGATTGTGGAACATTCCCTGGATATTGATTGGAAAATTATGGGCATCGTCAATATGGATGTTCCAGCACGCCAGTTGTTTGCTTGTTTTGCAGAATCAATGCTATTGGAATTTGAGAAGTTATACACTAACTTCTCTTGGGGGCGCAATCGGATTACTGTAGAAAAAATGGAGCAAATTGGTCAGGTATCAAGAAAGCATGGATTTAGACCACTCCTGGTTTAGTGATTAGTCATAAGTCATGAGTTATTAGTTATGAGCTAGTGACTCATGAGTATAGAAAATCCCATTGCCCCACACCTCAATTTTTACTCTTCACTTTTTTCGTCAAAAAATGGCTACTACCGAGCGTAAACCGCTACTGTTGGATTTTGAAAAGCCGCTAGCAGAACTGGCAACTAGAATAGAGCAAATTCGGCAACTTGCAGAAGAAAACGGTGTCGATGTTTCTGGTCAAATTCGTCAGCTAGAAGCACGCGCCATGCAACTGCGTGAAGAAATATTTGGTAGTCTATCGCCGTCTCAGCGACTACAAGTCGCCCGTCATCCGCGCCGCCCTAGTACGCTTGATTATATTCAAGCTATCAGTGATGAATGGATGGAGTTACATGGCGATCGCTGTGGTTCTAACGACCCTGCCTTAGTTGGTGGTGTAGGTCGTTTGGGCGGACAACCTGTGGTTATGCTGGGTAATCAAAAAGGGCGCGACACAAAAGACAATATTGCCCGTAATTTCGGTATGGCTTCCCCAGGTGGCTATCGTAAGGCGATGCGCTTGATGGAACACGCCAACAAGTTTGGCATGCCAATTTTAACTTTTATCGACACGCCAGGAGCTTTACCTACAGTCGTCGCTGAACGACAAGGTGCAGGAGAAGCGATCGCATACAACCTACGTGAGATGTTTTCCTTGGATGTGCCGATAGTTTGTGCTGTTATTGGTGAAGCCTTTTCTGGCGGTGCATTGGGTATTAGTGTTGGCGATCGCCTGCTAATGTTTGAACACGCCGTTTACACTGTGATTACTCCTGAAGCCTGCGCTGCTATTTTGTGGAAAGATGCTGGCAAAGCCCCCCAAGCAGCTGCTGTCTTGAAAATGACAGCACCGGATTTGAAAAACTTGGGAATCATCGACCAGATATTACCTGAACCCGTTGGTGGTGCTCATTCTGATCCTCTGGGAGCAGTCACCACTCTCAAGCAAGCCCTCTTAGACAATTTGGAGGAACTCAACCGCTTCACTCCTAGTGAACGACGCCAAATGCGCTACGAAAAATTCCGTAAAATTGGTGTCTTTACTGAACTTTCCCACTCATAAAACTTCAGCTACTTGATGAGAATAGCGGCAATGCTATAATTGCCTATGTCAGTTAAAGATTTTTAACAATCTTTGAAGTCATAGGCATTTGTATTTTTAGTCATGAGTCAACTGCTAAGCCTTACGTTCTGTCCCTATGGCTAATATAGAAACTTGTAGTTCTTGGTAGGAGGTACAAACCGCGTACTCGTTAAACTACTAAGCTGACTATCCCCTTCAATTATGATATGAATTTCTAGGGAGTAGGAGCGCAAATGTCTTACCTATTCCAGTACGAGCGGCGATGCTGTACAGATATTAGCGGTTTCTACAACTTTTCCAACTGTCATCTACAGTTTCTTCTAACCCTATGGAATATGTGAGATGCGGAAAATATCTCTTTGCAATACAAAATAGCAATTGTCGAAGAAAGTTAATCGGATTCTTAGGTTTGTTTAATCTATCGACACTACGAGACTTATATAACAAAGTAGTGACGTGGTTATCAAACCGTTAAACAATTTGAAAGTTAATTCTTGAGCTTCCTTTGCTACCACAACAGGCAGTTATTGATGAATTGACTATCGTGCCTGGGGCTGGCACACTCTAGCTAGTCATAAGTCTATTGTCTTTGGTTTTTGCTAATAATACAGACTCATGACTGCTGACTCATTACTCCTAATCAAACCTTCATTAATACTCGACACCATGACTATTGCTCGTTCCAACGGTTCCAATTGCTCTCAACAATCTCCTCTTGTTCCAGACTTGACAGAAGCCATCTCCACAAGACCAGACCGCAACACTCACAATGGGCAGCAAGCTGATTTGCACCCGCAAACAGAAGAGCAGATGGAGCAGATGACGGACGCCGTGCGGACTCTACTGGTGGGTGTAGGAGAAGATCCCGAACGCGAGGGATTGCTGAAAACACCCAAGCGGGTAGCAGAGGCAATGCGGTTTCTCACCAGCGGCTATAACCAGTCTTTAGAAGAAATCGTCAACGGAGCCATCTTTGATGAAGGCCATAATGAGATGGTATTAGTACGGGACATCAACGTTTTTAGCTTATGCGAACACCATATGTTGCCATTTATGGGCAAAGCTCATGTTGCCTATATCCCTAATCAAAAAGTTGTGGGATTGAGCAAGCTTGCTCGTATTGTCGAGATGTATTCCCGACGCTTGCAAGTACAAGAAAGGCTCACTCGCCAAATTGCTGAAGCAATTCAGATGATTCTAGAACCACAGGGAGTTGCCGTTGTGATGGAAGCTACACATATGTGCATGGTTATGCGGGGTGTGCAAAAACCTGGTTCCTGGACTGTGACAAGCGCAATGCAGGGTGTGTTTCAAGAAGAGCATAAAACTCGTGAAGAATTCTTCAACTTAATTCGTCACCAATCATCGTTATTCTAAGTCCTCAGCACTGAGAACAGTGAACAGTTATCAAGCAAAAAATAACTGATAACTGTTAATCACTTAGCACTTTGAACGCAGCTTCTCAAACAACTTAGCTACCTTGTCTAAATCCTTATCTCCTGGGGCACGTTCTACACCACTCGATAAGTCAATGCCACTAGGCGTTATCTGAGTCAAAGCTTGTATAATATTCTCTGGAGTGAGTCCCCCCGCCAAAAACCAAGGACAGCTAGGGCTGAATTGCTGCAACATTGTCCAGTCTAGAGTTGTGCCTGTACCACCTAGTTGCTGTGGATGGTAAGCATCAAGTAACAGCGTATCTCCTTTTGAAGTATAAGTTTCTACTTTTTCAATATCCTCAAAGGTACGGATTCTCAAAGCTTTAATAATTTCTACATTTGGTAGCAATTGACGCAACTGGTGACAAAATTCCGGGGATTCATCTCCGTGCAGTTGAACGCCAGTTAAGCCAGAATGAACTACTGTTTGAGTAATTTCAAGAGCAGTGGAGTTGGCAAAAACTCCAATTTTGTCGATTTTTTCGGGCAGTTGTTCCACGATAGCCCGAATCTGCTCTACTTTAACATAGCGGGGTGAGGTTGGAACACAAATAAATCCTAATGCTGTTGCACCAAGGGAGGCGATCGCCTTCCCCTGTTGTGGTTGAGTTATTCCGCAAATCTTTACCCGCATAGATATTTTTGATAATAGTAGTAATAGTTACATAAAACCAAAAATGTATAAACAATTTCAAGTTCTTTCCCTTATAATTCTATAATTTTTATGGCTTAGCAATAAGCAGTCAGCACATAGCTAGCCAAATGCGAATGACTGACCACTTGTCAATTTTTCTATTTAGGAGATAAAAGCTTGATTTCATCAATCTTACTAGCAGCCGCCGCCAATGTCCCCGCAACACCTGAGTGGAACCCCACAGTAGGAATCATCATCAGCGTCAGCTGTTTGGTAGTTCTTTTGCTGACATCGTTTATTAAATCTCCCAAGGTAGGTCCCAAATTGCCTGTACTTTCCATAAGTCTTCCAGCATTCATTGGTGCTATGTGTTTTGGGCATATTATTGGCATTGGCATCGTTCTAGGGCTGACAAATATTAGTAATCGCCTCTAGATTTTTAGATATCACGTTCTTTATCACACTATGTCGATCTCTTTACTTGGGAAAATTAACATCTTCCCCAAGAAAGAGAATTCTGCTATTTCATTAGACTTCGTGGCAGTTGTCAGGGAAAAGGTTAAGGGGGAACTCACCGGTTCCCTCTGGGGATAAGGGGGAGGGAGGAAGGAAAAATAAAAACCCTTTACCCTTTTACCCAACTCGTGGCAATTGGGACTTTTGCAAGAGTCCTATTGATTAGAGCATAAACCTAGAAGCAGGAACTATGGTTGAGGCACAGCATTGCTGTGCCTCAACCATATGGTTTGTCGTTGCTGCACATAAAAACCGTCGTAAATTGCTGCGTCGCTAGTTCAGTTGCTCGCTCTTCAGAATTGTCTATTCTAGAAATTGGAGCCTATAAACTCGGCCATGCTGCAGTATCCAAATCTCAGCAAGCATAGTTGGTGCCGCAACATTATATATGTGTAAAAAACAACATATGAGACGTCTTTCTGGACGGTTGAAAATATCTAGTTTTAGGAAAATGTAATGCAAACAAATTGGAAAATCGGGTCTTTATTCGGAATTCCACTGTTTTTAGACCCTCTGTGGTTTGTGATTTTAGGGCTGGCAACCCTTAACTTTGGAGTCGCTTACCAAGCATGGGGAACGACTCTAGCTTGGAGTGCTGGAGTGGTGATGGCATTGCTGCTCTTTGGTTCAGTATTATTGCACGAATTGGGTCATAGCTTAGTTGCGCGATCGCAAGGTATAAAAGTCAATTCGATTACCCTGTTTCTGTTTGGTGGTATTGCTTCTATCGAAGAAGAATCCAAAACCCCAGGAAAAGCATTTCAAGTTGCAATTGCTGGACCATTCGTGAGTGTTGTCCTGTTTGTCCTCCTCAGCCTGCTAGTAAATGTTTTGCCTGATAACAGTCCTGCCAGCGTTATGGTTGGAGATTTAAGCAGAATCAACTTAGTTTTGGCACTGTTCAACCTGATTCCTGGTTTGCCTTTAGATGGCGGACAAGTTTTAAAAGCAGCTTTGTGGAAAACAACAGGGAACCGTTTTCAAGCGGTACGGTTAGCAGCAAAAGCAGGGCAAATTTTGGGTTATGGGGCGATCGCCCTAGGCCTGGCAGTAGATTATTTTACTGGGGAATTAGTCACTGGTTTGTGGATAGCTTTGTTAGGTTGGTTTGGTATCCGTAATGCTAATAGCTATGACCGCATAACAATTTTACAAGAAACCTTACTCAGTCTGGTTGCCGCTAATGCCATGACTCGTGAGTTTCGGGTCGTCGATGCTAATCAGACTTTGCGTTCTTTCGCCGACTCCTACCTTTTGGAGACTAACACTCCTGGAGTTTATTTTGCCGAATCTGATGGACGTTACCGGGGCATCATTTCCATAGACGATTTGCGCCTTGTGGAAAGAAGTGAATGGGAAACCCTAACGGTGCAAAGTATAGTGCATCCCCTGACAGAAATTCCCACTGTTGTTGAGTCAACTCCTATAGCAGAGGTGATTAACAAGCTGGAAAATGAACAATTACCCCGCATCACCGTGCTTTCTCCTGCTGATGCTGTCGCTGGTGTGATTGATCGAGGGGATATTGTGCAGGAGTTAGCACAAAAGTTAAATTTGCGGATCACTGAAGCCGAGATTAAGCGGATAAAAGAGGAAGGGAGTTATCCGCCTGGTTTGCAATTAGGAGTTATTGCAAAATCGCTGCAATCGTAAACAGTTGTTAATATATTTGGGGTGCCAACAAAGTAAAGCACCCCAAGTATGCTTTTCTATAAATTTTGTTTTATAACAAAATTTATAGAAAAGCTTGCACACCCAATTGTTTCTGCTTACTGGAGTTATCTTGAACTAAAATTTTGTCCCCTAGACTAATGCGGCCTTGGATAGAGTCTTTTTGGTTCAAAGCTATAGCCAGCTATAGCCAGTGGAAGCTTTGGAATTGGGTTTGGCTTGTATTAATACAGCATTACCAACGCGATCGCCTGCATGATTGTTGGTTCAATCACTGTGGTCTATTTACCGGAAAATTGCTGTAATGAGCGGTAAAAGCGCACTTGCTTAATTTGCGATAGTTAGTCCGGCGAACTTGAGAAGGTTAGCGAAGATGACTTCTCCATTGCCTCCTAGGATGGGCTTCCAGTGTTCAGGTGCTGCATTGAAGTAGGACTCACTATCCGAATCCAACAGACCATAAAACACCTCGGCTACAATCCGACCGCCCACCCAGCCTAGCTGGGTTTTGGCTCCACCTCCATTGAGTAGTTGTTCTTCGTTGAACGTGCCATCTTTATCTAATTTGATTGCATCCACCACTGAGGCTTGAGCCTCAGCCAAGATATAAAACCACAGAGGAGTATCTGTTTGAAGAGTTGAATCGATTTCTTCAAATTTGAACAATGCCTCCCCATTCTTTCCTTCAACCGCTTTTCTCGTAGATAGGTACTTTGGTTCTAGTATTTTAACCGGAAAACAATTTTTCTTGAGTACATTTGCGATCGCTTGTCCGCCTTGCACTTTATATGTGTTGCCACGAAGTAAGTTGAGGAGGGCTAACGAAGGGCGCGGAGGATTAACCTCTTTGTCTGGTAACTTATCAGGGCTTATTGTGTCCTCAACTTCCTTAACCAATCCCCCAACCGTCGCGCTGGTTGGTAGCACCGGAGGTGGCAAAACACCAAGTGGATCTACCAAGGTTGGATCAATTTTGTAAGCAAATTGTAGCCGGACTTCAGGACGCGGTTTTTCATCTGCGGCCTGGTCTCGAGGTTCGGTGGGGAAAACGCCAGGTTTCGTATTTGGAAAAAAGCGACCCCAGTCATCAATGACATGGGTTTTCGGTAGTGGATCAAATCCCAGCAAACTGTCTTTGTCGTCATCTTCTGGGTTCTTGGGTGGCATGCTGGGTGGGAAAATACTCAAGCGTTTGTTTGTATTGAGCCGATAACCTGTCCTTACTCCTGAGTGTCCAAAGCGGTAAGCCGCCACCACAAACTCGCGGGGCAAGTTTTGACGCTTGTCTTTAGTATAAAGGGCGTAGAGTTTTTGCCGCTTTTCACGTGTTGTGGCTTCCTTAAGGTCAGCAAGCACTTCAGCTTTGACAATGCGCGGTAAAAAGTCTTCGATCACCAGCTTTTGATAAGTCCAGCGCACCTCATTGCGTGCTTGATTAAATAGGGCAGTACCAGTTAATTGTGGATCATCTTTCTTAAGCTTTTGAACCACTGCATTGTGATATTTTACAAATGCCAAATGGATTTGGCTGATGATAGAGTTTTCATCATTGCGCTTGTCGCCAATAATAGCACGACCGTTGGGGCTACGCAGTAAGTCTTCAGTTGCTTGCTCAACACTTAATTGATTCTTATCACTATCTTTGAACAGCAAAGTGGCACCGTCCTCAGCATATAAGAAAGGCTGAGCATCCGGTCCGTCGCCATATAACGAATCCAAATCAAAGCGTGGCGTACGCAAGTTGCTAGGTAAACGATCTTGTTGTCCCGCATCTGCTGGGTTCAGTGATGATGTGTTATCGAAGGTCAGATCGTGATCGATGAATTGACCAAAGTAGGTATAGCCTGCTGGTACCCAAAGGTTTTCTTCAGGATCTGGTCCATCTTTAACCGTATCAACTTCTGCCTTTATATTTGCGGCAAGTTCCACAAGTTTATGTGTTGGATAGCCTTCTTTTCTTAATTCCAGTAGAGTCGTAAATTCTTGTTCCCGTGTCCCGACAGAACCGTGACCAAATCCACTCATATAATGTTCCTTAATGAAGGTTGAGTTTGAGTAAGGATAATAGATACCCTTTGATTCTTTATTAGGTGTAAGTGAAATTAACTTATGCACTTACCACGGGGTATAGCCGCACCCACGCAATTGAAGTAGTCACTCATTGTCGCTAATGGGGTAAAAATAGCCCAGACACTGTTGGCAAATTCGGAAATCATTTATGCCAAACTTGTCAATGAGCCCGATGAACTGATTGATACCATTTCTCTGTAAACTTGCACTTAATACTTACTCTTTAATTCTTGGCGTCCTTGGCGACGCCAGTCGCCTCAAGTCGGGAGACTTGCCCACGGCGCTGGCTCGTCTATGTCCTGCGGACACGCTGCGCTAAGGCGGTTCGTTTCATAAATATTAAGTGCATCTATGGCTACGCCGCGCAAACTATCATGGACAATTGGTATGAGTACCTTTTGAGCAGCTAACCGGATAGCAAAATCCTGGCTGAAGCAAGTAGAGTACGCAGTCAGTCGGTAGGAAGCTGACTGAAAAGGGGTAGCTCCCTTCGGTATCCTTTGGTATGGGGTCAACAAGTGCGATACGCATGATTGCGTCTGCGCTCTGCGCAATCGCCCATCATACAGATGCTTGAAAATGTGCGATCTGCGCGGAGCGCAGCAGCGTTTGCGCAGCGCCCCCTTAGGGGCTAGCTATCGCCTGATCATAATTTCCAGCTGCAAAAGCTTGCACGCCCAATTGTTTCTCGTTACTGAGGTTGTCTTGAACTAAAATTTTGTCCCCTAGACTGATGCGGCTTTGCATAGGGTTTTATTGGTTCAAAGCTGTAGCCAGTGGAAGCTTTGGGATTGGGTTTGACTTGTATTAATACAGCATTATCAACGCGATCGCCTGAAGGTAAAAACTTAATTGCACCTGTTGCTCCCTGTAGGGAAAAAGTACCAGATAACGCTTGTTGTACTCCGTCTCTAGTATCCTTTTGTTTAAGTGCTGCTGCAATGACTTTGGTAGCATCAAAGGCGGTAGCTGTACGCCAGGTAACTAAGTCTGTATCACCCCATAATTTGTATGCATTTTGGACAAAGTTTTTGTCGGGGGAGAGGGTGGCGTCCCAAGGAACTGCTATCACCATCCCGTTAACAGCATCGCCAGCAGCCAGAGTATCTTTGGTTTGTAAACTGGGGTTTCCTAATAACGTAATTTGACCTTGATTTGCTTTGGCGAGTGCGTTAAGCGTAGCTCTGCCTACGGCAATCGCTCTATCCATTCTGTTTACTTGAGGGTTCAGAAGTATGGCATTTACACCTTGTTCTTTTGCATTTTTTATAATAGTTTTTGGCTGGAAATTCTTGGACGCAAAATCGCAATCAATATTAATTAATTGAATTTTTTTTTGCTCAATTGCCTTCTCAAAATCATTTTTAAATGACTGGTCTGCTGCGTTAGAATCATTACAGGTACCAATTCTGTTTTTGCCAGTAGTTTTAGTATATTGCGCCAGAGCATCTGCAATTGTCGTAAAGCTGATAACTGTCCGATAGATATAGTTACCGTCGGTGCGATCTGAGCGATCTGTTAATCTTGTGGAACTACTGGTTGGTGAAATCATCACCAATTTTCCCGCCTGATATTTCTCAGAGGCTGGAAGGCTAGCATCGCTGCTGTTATGCCCAACAACTGCTAATATATCTTTTTCTTGCACAAATCTATCAGCAACCTTTACAGCAATAGCAGGATTGTTATCATCGTTTGCGATTTCAACTTTCAATAACTTCCCATTCATACCACCTTGATGATTTATCTCTTGTTGAGCTTGTGCCACTCCCCGGAGAATTTCTTGGGCAACATTGGGGTTAGTGGCAATGGGAACGGGAACACCAATTGTCAGTGCTGGTTTTTGAGCAATCTTGGCATTATTTAGATATATCAACGTTTCTGGATCGTTAGGATACTGCCGCAAAGACTTTTCAAACTTACTGATTGCTAGGTTGTAATTTTCCTGTCGAAACGCCTGTACGCCCTCTTTTTTATAGGAAGTTGTGAATGTCCTCACTAATATTTTATCGCCAGAACTAAACCGAGCACGGGATTGAAATTCATCAATAACACGCCATGAAATAACACCAAAACTTGCTATTGCACCGACAACAATAGCTGTTTGCAAAGCAACTTTTTTCCAACTTTGCTGTTGATGCTGTCGGGGATATTTCAGTTCTGCTGCTGCGGTATTTTGATAAATAACGGGTAGCCACGAAGCACAAGGATACTGATTTTCCCATTCTTCTTGCAAGCGTGCACGAGCTTGTTGTACAGATGCATATAGAGATTCACCAGCCGCAAATGCCGTGAGAAAATATTCCAAAAAATGTTGTGCTACTATATCGGGAACAGGCTCGCGCATGACAATTGTATAGGGAATGCGTGCATCAGCCAAATTACGTGCCAGTCCAAGTCCATCGCAAGAGTTAAAAATTGCTAGTTTTAATCCTTTTTGGACAGCATGTCTGAGACTATGGCGTAGATGTTCCAACGGTAAACTCTCGTTGGCATTAATTTTAATCTCTCCCGAACTATCATCTTGTTGGCTACAACTGTGTCCGGCAAAAAATAAAATATCCCAAGATTTCGTCCATAATTTATCTCTCAGTTCTTGAGATGATGGTTCTATTAACGATTCAATTATTGCGCCTGGTAAATTGTTTTCTAGGGCTGACAAATCTTGTGTAATATTGATACCTTGATTGTCGCCCAAAACGGCGAGGATTTTAACAGGAGTTTTTAACTTCTTTTTAGATGGTTCGTACTCCGAACTTACTATAATTTCCGGTTTGGGATGACTGAAAAGATCCCATAAATGCCAAGGAAGTCGCTGTAGCAAAGATTCTTGCGTTTGCAAAATAAAGCGCACATCCTGTAAATTACCAATTTTTAGTAAAAATTGTCGCTCTAATTTTCGTACTGATGGTTGATTTAACCATTCGTTGAAACTGGATTGAAACTTTTGAGCAGCTTGATTACAATCTTCTAAAGTAGATACATTTGTTATTTGACTCTCAGGAAGGGTGATTAACCAATTGGCTGGTAAGTTACGATAAATTCTTTGCCAATTTTCGTAGTTTTCCTTAACTGCCAATGCGGGCGGTAACCTACCAGAAAATTCGTCATAATCAGGTCTACCTTCTTCGCCAATTCTAACTCTGACAGGAAATCCTTTCTCAAAACTGCCTTGTTCAATCCCGAAGATAACCCGCATGTCCACTTTTCTTACCCTGTACTCATTGACTTAGCTAAATGATAAAGTGTTCCGTAATGCTTGCATTATTTATACTAACCTGAACTCCGAATCTTTCACCGAATTCTGCACAAAATTTTAATTGGATGTAATTATCAACTTCTCTGGCTTTGACTTCAAGAAACGGCTGTCCATTTTCATACAATCCAGCTAATTGCAAGTTTGGTGGTAGGTAGGGCTGGTTTCCTATCGGATATACTCGCAACAGAACAGCAACAGTTTTGTCAGGTTTAGATAAAATTGCTACCATTAAAGCCACTGGATTATTGGCGAGTTGCATCCCTAAATCCATGATGCGTCTAGCACTGATAGCAGAGTGCTTTGGTTCTATCGTCCACAAAGTTTCTGCAAGCTTCCAACGCTTTTCTTCATCTTCGCTTGTTCTTAAAAGCTGAGCAAGTACATCGGTAACACTAACAGAGTTAATGTTATCCTCAGGTGATTCTACGTCTTCAACTTGATTACCAGACATTTTTTCTAAAAGTTCTAATGGTAAGTTGTTTTCCCAACTGCGATGGGGATATAATTGATCAATTACTTTCCATACTTCTTGTGATGTATTTAACTGAAATCCTCCTGTCCGTCTAAAACGAAAGGCTACTTGAGGACTTCTTTGACAGGATAATTCTTCAATACTTTGCCATTGGGATTTGTAGATACCTTCTAGCCATTGCCGCAAATGCACAAGATGGGAAGATTCTATTAATCTTTCCAATGGTTGCAACTCTTCAATGTCAATTTGTGATGTTTGAATATCAGGTAAAAATCCCCTGATTTTTCCTTCTTTACAGGTTTGATTTAGTTCTACAACAACATAACCAATACGATTGTCCCAAACATCAGGAGGAACATAACAAAGGCGATCGCCTGTCCTGATTGCTCTACATTCTAAACGTCCTACTCCGGTAAGCAATAAATCTGCAACATCTGCCATCAAGCGCCCGTATTGATTCCAGCTATAACTGGCTTCTAATTCAGTCGGAATATCCAGCATTTCTAAGTAGCTCTTGACCACTAGTACAGCTAGAGTATTTACATACACTTGTTTAGCTTTTTGTTGAGTTGGTTGTTCTTGGGCAAATTCCAGAGCAGTTTCTCGAAATTTCGCCGGAATGGGAATAGAGATGATTTGCTGTTGGGTGGAGTAACTCATAGCCGTTAATTCAAAAATTAGGACTCGATATTAAAATAACCTTCGCTGTCAAAATAACCTTGGGATTTGCCAAAATTGAGAAGGCGGGGAAAACACTCACGTTGATAGAACCTGCTGAGGGTGGATATGGATACGCCGAACTCTTGAGATAAATCTTGCCAGGGAGTTTCGGGTGGTAAGCGACGTTCTATCAAAACTAGACAGTTGATATCTGGACGATTTTGTACGTGGATGCGACGCAAATTATTGGCTTCTTTTTTTAACCATTCCTGGATTTCTTGTAATATGGGTGGTGCTTGCGATCGTGCTGGAATTAAATTTACTGGATCTAGCTCTTCACCATTTTGATCTTGTATGGGATGAATTGTATTATTACTACCAACCCTACGACTATCTTCTAACCTGTACTTCAAATACCCGTTGAGCCATGTTATGATACTACCTTTTTCTGGATTGTAGGGATTCTTGGCGGTAGAAGCCTCACAAAGATTGCAGCAAAAATATAGCCAGGTTTTTTGTAGTGCTTCCTCCGCATCAGGTACGCCCGTACCCCGCAACAGTTTACCTGTTTTTTGAATTAGTAAAAAAAGTTTGTGCAATCCTTTTTGACGTTCAATACTACCTCTCGGATGCTGACAGGTTTGTTTCACAAGTTGAAGGATTTGTACTTCTAATTCATCCATACTGTCATCGTCAGTCTGATTTGATTGTTCAGGGTTACCTGGCAATAGTCTTGGCATAACTTACCCCTACAAGTCTTATGGCTACTTTTCCAGATGTGATCTGATTTCGTACTTGCTATTTTTGTCTTCAGACTTAAATTGATTGATAACCTTTGTAACATCGACACCAGTTGTCTGCCGTAACTGCTCTAAGAATGACGCCATTTTGGGAACACTACCACCATTTGTAGCATCAATGACAGTCAAATTGTCTACCTGTACCTCTGGGACTCCTGCAGCCAACATTCGCAACAATGGTTCTAATTTTTGGAAGATGAAGATTTCTCGGGCAGATGCACCAGCGTTTTGCCAAGATTCGGCTAGATACTGCGTCCCGGCTGCTTGGGCTTTACCCTGTTCAACAATGCGGGCTGCATCTCCTTTTGCTTTGGCGATCGCCCGTTGGGATTCTGCTTCTGCTGGTGCAACCACATCAGCTTGTAACTGATTTTCAACCTGTTTGATGCGTTCGGTTTGCACCCCAACTTCTGCCTGCACCTTTGCTACTTGGGCATTAACAACCGCTTCTACCTCTGCGATCATAGCAGTCCGCTTTGTCAGCGCGTCTTTAACTCTGCGTTCTGCGTCTGCTTTAGCAATTTCTAAATCCCGTTCAATTTGTTTGAGTTTGGTAATACGGTTATTTTCTGAAACTTTAATTATTGCCTCGGCTTTAGCTTGGGCTTCTCCTATACGCGCATCTCGCAACAATTCTGCCTGCTGCTTGCGTCCAATTGAATCAAGATAGCGCACCTCATCGAAGATATTCTTAATTTGCAAGTTGTCTAGTACCAATCCCAGCTTTTCCAAATCGTCTTCAGCTTCTTCAAGCAGGGTTTTGGCGAAGGCTATTTTATCTTCGTTTACCTGTTCTGGCGTCAGGTTTGCCAATACTCCTCGCAGATTTCCCTCTAACGTCTCCTTTGCCAACTGTTCGATATCTTTGCGGCTTTTACCCAAGAGTCGCTCAATTGCATTGTAAATTGTCGGTTCTTCTCCAGCAATTTTGATATTTGCGACTCCTTCAACTGTCAGGGGAATTCCGCCTTTTGAGTATGCATTCGATACTCGCAACTCAATAATCATGTTTGTCAAATCCATGCGGAAAGTTTTCTCTAATAGCGGGGTTTGAATCCTACTACCTCCTTTCACTAAACGGTATCCAACCGAACTCCCATCACCAAGAGAAGTGCGACTGCCAGCGAAGATGAGTACTTCACTTGGTTGACAAATATAGTATAAGTTACGAATCACCCACCAACCGGCGGCAGTTCCAGTACCAAAAATTCCCAGTAGTAAAGCGATTATTTCCATAATCTTTCTCCAGAATTCAAGTGTAATTTGTAGAACATTAAAACAGGTTAATTAACGTCATTAGCTTTGGGTAGGCGTTAAGCGTAGCTCTGCCGTAGGCAATCACTCATTTCAGGAATTGTCGTTCCTTTGCTTTTGTACCCAAAAGATGTGAGTTGGGGGACTTTACCCATAACTTGTTTCGCTGGGGTGCGTTCAACGGGATAACGAATCTGCTCTGGATATACTCGGAAAGAATCGAAGAAATTAGCTGTTTCTGTAGTTAATTCACCAGGTGCTACAGCTCCAAGAAAGTACATGCGTCGTTTAACTATAAAAGACTGATATTGTCCAAAGGCTCCATTAGAATGTTGCACCACAAACTCTGTACCAGGATACCCCTCAATCACAAGATCGGTACTCCGAACGACTTTACCAGACAACTCTTGTTTACCAGAGAATTTCTTTCGGAATTCATCTTGCATAATTTTCCGAAGCCCTAAAGTAGATAGATATTCAGTTTCTTTAGGTAAGTCTACGTAGAGGATGAAATATACCGTTTTAGTTGTTGGACTTTCAGAACTTAATTGTTGGGGTTTCTTCTCGGTTATACGCCCTGGCATCCAAATTTGAGTATCGCCCTGTGCTGTGGAATAAGTAACATCGTTGGCAATGAGATCTGGCTGGTTAGGTGCTATAAACACTACATTATGATGGGATACTGGTTTGTTAACCAATGCTGCAGATGGGTTCTGCGTTCCCAAAGTCACCGCAATCATGGTAATAGCAAAAGTTTTTAAGGTGTTCATAAAAAACCTCGGGAGTTTGGAAATAGTGAGTGACTTAAAACCTTAGTCCTTTCCTTGATTGAGAGTTCCTGTGACATCAATACCAAGGGTTTGATTGACGCTTTCTAGGAACTGAAATACAATTTCGGGATAAACGTTGACTAAGCTGGCTAAAGATTTTCCATCACCGTTGTCAATCACGTTGACTTTCTTGAGTTGAATACGCTTGGGAATCTGCACTGCTTCTTGGAGTACAGTTTCAATTTGTTGGATTAGGAATAATTTGGAAGCATCTGTTCCAGTTTGCTGCCAAACTTGGGAGAGAATATCGTTTACTAAAGCTGCGGCTTTAGCATTTTCTTCCAAAGAAGCGGCTTCCCCTCTGGCGCGGAGTTCTTGGGCTTGGCGTTCGGCTTGGGCTGGGAGAATTTCATCTGCTTGTAAGCGCAAGCGTTCTAATTCTGAACGTAATGCTTGCAGAACTTGTTCAGCTTTTGCCTTCTTTTCTTGAGCAACAGCTGTGGTAATTTCTTCTTCACAGCGGGCTTTTTGTCCTAGCTTTGCCTTGATTGTGCGGAGTTCGTTTTCTTTCTCCAGCACAATAATTCTGTCTTGGGTTTTGGCGACTTGGGCGTGTTCCTCACATTGGGCTTCTATTTGTTCTGCTTGGGCGATCGCATTTGATTCAGCAATTTCCGCATTTTTGACAACAAGAGCAATTTGCTTGCGTCCCCAAGATTTGAGATAATCTACATCATCAGAAACACTTTGAATTTTCAGGGTGTCGAGTTGTAATCCTAGTTTTGTAAGGTCACGGCTAACATCAGAGGCGATACGGTGGGCAAAACTGAGGCGATCTTCATTGAGTTCTTCAGGTGTGAGGGTGGCGACGACACCCCGCAGATAACCTTCTAGAGTTTCGCGAGAAACACGAGTTAATTCTGAGCGATCGCGATCCAAAAAGCGTTCAATAGCATTACCCACAACTCCTGGATCTGTGGAAATTTTCACATTGGCAATTGCTTGGATATTTAAAGGTGTTCCTCCTTTGGCGTAAGCATTCCGTACCTCCACCCGTACCGGCATAGTGGTGACATCCATACGCTTAACAGTTTCCACAATCGGAATACGAATAGCCCGTCCACCTAATAGCACTCGATAACCGACTTCTTGTCCATCCTGAGTACGCCACCTACGTCCAGAAAGAACCAATACTTCATTGGGTTTGCAGATACACAAAAAAGATTTAACGAACCATACAAATATAACAGCGCTAAAGATAGAAAGTGCAATGGGGATACTGCTAAAAAGTAATCCTTCAACACCATTGTTGTTCTTGTTTGTAGGTGTGTCAATATTAATTTGTGCTACTGGCACCGTCGCTATGTTTTGCTGAAATTTCATAGTTAGTAGTTAGTCATTAGTGATTAATTGTTGTTTTTAGTGCGTGGTCTTTTGTGTTATTTTGCCTCAAGTTACCTCACTCTCTACACAGATACCACCCATACTTTATTGCCCTTCATGCTAACAACAACAACACGGTCACCTTGATGAAGTTGTTGAGTTTCGTCAGTAAAGGCAACAAAATCTACTAAAGAACCTTTAAGATTAACACGTACCTTTCCAGGACTGTTGTCATTCAAAGGAATTTCTACCGTTCCAAAACAACCGATGATATTATCACTACGTACCAAGCTATCTACTACTTGGCGTCGTCGTTGGAGAGAAATTAATCCAACTATTAATACACCACCGATAATTCCCACAGCAACTGCAATTCCCGCAATTATCAGGATTAAGCTCTTCATTTCCTCCTGTCCAATTAATGAATAAATCCCTATATGTTTTTCAGTTGGAGTGGAACAAAATTATCTATCTTGTTACAGAACTTTACAATTGACTTTTCTTCCGATAAAAAGTAGGAGACTATTTCAGCCACCGCCACAACTACCGCCATCACCGCCACCGCCACTGTAATCATTGCCGCCACAGCTACCGTAATCATTGCCGCCACCGCCACCGTAATCATTGCCGCCACAGCTACCGTAATCATTGGTAGTAACATTAGTATTATTATTGCTACTAGTACCACCGTAATCATTGCCGCCACCGCCACCGTAATCATTGCCGCCACAGCTACCGTAATCATTGGTAGTAACATTAGTATCATTATTGCTACTAGTACCACCGTAATCATTGCCGCCACCGCCACTGTAATCATTGCTAATTACTGGAATGTTTTGTTCATACTCGTGATGGTAAGAACAGTTTTGACAGTGGCAGATTACCCTGCGCCTTCCTGAATAACTAGTGGTTGCTGGAACTAAAACTTGTTGAGTCCGTTTAAGGTTGAACGTTTTGCATTGAGGACAGTGTCGATTTTTGATGAAATTAGCTAGGCAAAAAATAGCGATCAAAAAAAATACAACAAAGATCCAAAAATGGAAGTTAAAGAAGTTGTCTGGTTGCCCATTAGGTTGAGACAGGTTGTTGTCTTGTTGCAACTTAGATGGCACTTCTTGTGCAGCAACATGAGTAAGCGTGATAAAAAATCCAACAAAAAAAGCGATTGATGGAAAAATAATTCGTTTAATCAGGCGTTTAATCAGGCGTTTATTCATACTTTTCTGTTTTAGCAATATCGCATGCGTGGCATGGGAGTGTTAAAAAATATTCCTATCATCAATACCCCAGAAACAGTAAGACTGTTCAAACAGTGAACAGTGAACAGTGAACAGTAAACAGTGAACAGTGAACAAGGGGTGAACGAGTCCGTTTCCTACCTGATAACTGATAACTGATAACTGATAACTGGTAACTGATAACTGATAAGTAAGACAGAGGATATAGCACAAATGCTATATCTCTGCCGTCACGGAACGCAGCTCAACAAAATGAATATCACGCTAAGTGATATTTGGATTAGTGTTGGCTCTATATGTTCTTCAGTTGGAGTGGAAGAAAGTTTTCTCTTTTGTTACAAAACTTTACGATTGAGCGAAACCTCACTAACAAAAGCAAGTATGCCGTTTCGCATCCTTGCCAGAGGTTATCATAAAGTTTGATATGCATCGCCACAAACACCATGAACCCCGAAATTGCTCGTCATCTTTGGAAATTACTTTGGCAAGATTACAGCATCCGGGTAAGTTATGCCCGCACCTACGCACAAATGATCACTGATGCGGGTGGGACTGTTGCTAATGATCACATTGCTTTTCGATCTTTACGCATGGAGGTAGACAGTCCACAGGGTAAGGTTAATTTGGGTATTGACTATTTAGGACAACTTGCCGAGGCTTTGGGCTACGAGGCGGCTGGGGAATACTCTTTTCCTGAAAGCCATCTTTACGCCCGTCACTATCGCCATCCTCAGCAAGAGGAATTTGATTTGCCCAAGTTGTTTATCAGCGAGTTGATTGTTGATGAATTGCCAGAAGAAACTGTCCACCTTATCCGACAAACTGTTTCCAACGTGAATTTATTTCATTATTCAGCAATTCTCCAGGCGTTCGCTACTGAGACTAAACGCGTTGCCAAAGAACTCCATAGAATCTTTACGTGCCCTTGGCAACCTCCCCGGCGTTCTGTAGTGGAAGAAGTGAACAAGGTAACTCAATATGGTGCTTGGGTGCTGCTGCACGGTTATGCTGTCAATCACTTTACAGGCTACGTTAATCGTCAGAATACCTCAAAATACCCAGATATTGAGACTACTGCCCGTAGTTTAGCTAACTTGGGTGTGCCAATGAAAGCTGAGATTGAGGGGGATATTGCCAGTGGTTTGCGGCAAACGGCAACTCAAGCAGTTACTGAAGTTGTCACAGTCTTAGAAGATACTGTAGATGTCAAAATTCAACTCCCTTGGACTTATGCCTACTATGAAATTGCCCAACGCTATATGGTAGAAGTGGAAGCAGATCAGCGGGTGTTGTTTGATGGTTTTCTAGGAAAGAATGCCCAGCAGTTGTTTGAAATGACGCGATTGAATATGAGTTAGTTTTCTAAATAAGAATAATGTAGAGACGTAGCATGTGACGTCTCTACATTATTCTTATGTTGGATTTCCCCACGGTAAGTCCAACCTACATAAAATTTTCAACCCTTATTTATGGTGTGGTGTCACTAAGCGGGAGACAATTGTTTGACTTTTTCTTCCATTGATTCCATCAGTGATTGATAGGGCTGAATAAATTTGTCAATCCCTTCATCTAAGACAAGATCCATCACTTGATCCAGATTAATCTTGATATCTGGATCTTTAAGACTGTCAATCAACTGATATGCTTCTTTTACCCCAGTCTCAAGCCGATTAGCAACATCGCAGTGATCTGCGCAGGCTTCTATTGTTGCTGGGGGTAGAGTATTAACGGTATCTGAACCTATTAACTCGTTAACGTACATCACATCGCTGTAGGTGGGATCTTTGGTACTGGTAGAAGCCCACAGTAGTCGCTGCACGTTGGCTCCTTTGTCTGCTAAAGCTTTCCAACGCTCACTCTGGATAATTTCTTTGTATTTTTGGTAAGCAATTTTAGCGTTAGCAATTGCAACTTTGCCTTTAATTGCAACTAAGCCTGCTTCTATTGCCAAATCCTCAGTGCCAATTGTCTTGATTCTTTCCTCAACGACTTGGTCAATTTTAATGTCAATTCGGCTGAGGAAGAAACTAGCAACAGAGGCTATTTTGCTAACATCTTGACCCTTATTTACTCTTGCTTCCAAACCTCGAATGTATGCCCAAGCCGCCTCTTCATAGCTTTTAATCGAGAACAGTAAGGTAACGTTGACATTAATTCCGTCGCTAATCACCTGCTCTACTGCTGGTGCGCCGCTGAGAGTTCCGGGAATTTTTATCATGACATTTTCCCGCCCAATTTCACGATAATATCGCTGCGCTTCACCAATCGTAGCTTTTGTATCGTGGGCGATAGTTGGAGGAACTTCGATGCTGACGTAGCCATCCAAGCCTCCAGACTCTTCGTAGATAGGGCGGAAAATATCACAAGCGTTGCGGATATCTTCAAAGATTAGGGATTCGTAAATTTTGGAAACAGGTAAACCTGCTCGAATTCCTGCTTCGATATCAGCATCATAGAGCGCATTTCCGGCGATCGCTTTTTCAAAAATTGCAGGGTTAGAAGTAATCCCACGGATACCCCGACTCGAAATCATGCGTTGAAGTTCACCAGACTGAATTAAGTCCCGAGTCAAATTATCCATCCAGATACTTTGACCGTAATCTTTTATTGTTAAGAGTGGGTTACTTGCCATTTTTATCACCAAATTAGAGCTATCTATACTTACTCACTGCTTTATTTCTAATTTTTGTTAAGTCTTTATCGCTTAATGCAAGTTGATAACGTTTTGATTATTCTTAACCAGCCTAAAAAAACAAAAAGATTATCTCCTCTTTCAATAGAGGGACTTTAAAAGTCACAATAAAATCTTCCGATATAGATTTTTTTTGTGCTTTTTATTTCATTTTATATTTTGATTGATGTAAATAAGTTTACATCAATCGTCTTAAATTTTTATATAAATCAAATTTTTCATTTTTACTAAGCTATTCTGGATAGTCTAAATTCTTGAAAATATCAAATATATAAAAGTCACAATAGTAAACAAGAAGTTGCTGTATTCAAGACACAGTTATCGTTATATATCTTAAAATATCTACTTAATAGATGGCAGTTCAATTTACAAGATAATCATGAGCAAGATTTGTCAAGTACCGTTAATGAATAACCTTGCTCATAATGACTGCTATGATGGAAAATTAAGGGTTTTTATAATTTTCATCTATCCAGCAGCGTGGCAAGCTCTCACCAGAAGGAAAAACTAATTGCTGTTTCTCATACTCTTCTGGATCTTGTTCTTCTTCTCCCGCCTGAAGTCGCGCAACGATAGTAGGTTTCAATGGGCTAATCAGCGCTTCGAAGTCCTGTATTTCTACTAAGTGACCAGTCTGCTTGTCTTGAAGAAGCATGGCGAAAATTGTTTTAATGACAAATTAGTTAGCTAGACAGCTTCTAACAATAGCCTATTGTTTTACGTGTTTCACTCACCCTAAGATAGAAATGAACACGCTATGTGCGATCGCCTCTAAAAAGATTGTTTAAAAATATGGAAATATGGTATTCTTCGTGAATCACTGTCAGTCGAAAAATTAACAATATTGTTATGCGACGCCAGAGGTATATCAAGAGGGGGTACGTCTTGTACGCATATGATCAACTCAGTCTTCTGGTAGAACGTTTGCAAAACCTACTCTGTTGGCGTAAATAAAAATTAAAATAATTGTGATGTTTGCTAATATAAAATCCTGTTAGAGACGCTAATAAACAGCATTTACTAAAATTAGGGTGGAGAACAAATATGACTAACATAGTACACTCGAAACGCAAAACAGCTTCCTTTCCGGCTGCAATATTTCTTTCAGCTTTGCTAACACTCCCACTGCTTACTAGCTGTGGAGGAGGTTCAAAAACTGCAGCACCGCCGCCACCTGCTGACAATACTGTTGCTAGAACAGTGAATAATCCAGAGACAGCAAAGCAAACCAAACCTAAAAAGGGATTGGGTACAGGGCAGAAAGTAGCAATTACATTAGCTGGTGCAGCTGCTTTATACTACCTCTACAACAGGCATAAGAATGCGGAAAAAGAGGGGGCGCAAGGTAAGTACTACCTCTCAAAGAATGGACGTGTTTACTACCGGGATGCGCAAGGCCGTCCTCAGTGGGTAACCCCACCTGCTGGAGGAATTAAAGCTGAAGTTCCAGAGTCCGAAGCGCAACAGTACCAGGATTTCCAAGGCTATAACGGGCGTAGTACAGGTCGTACTCTCAAGGACGTAGCCCCTGCAAACGCTCCATATTAGCTCCATATTAAATATTGATTCAAAAAGTGGTCAAGCAGAAAAAGCAATTTCTACTTGACCACAAGGTGTGTAAATGGTATTAAAAAATTTTGTTGAAACTATGCTGCACTTAGCTCAAAGGTTTTGAGATCTTTTAGCCGATAATTTCTTTTTTGATTGAGTCCAGTTGTGCAGCTAATTCTTGCCGAGTAGGACCTTTGAGTAAATAGCGGAAAGTAAACCAAATTGTGTAACCAATCCCTGTTAACTCCAGCAGTGGGCTTAAGAGTGGAATATCATTGACTGCATCTAGCACCGCCAATATTAGCCTGAGTAGAGTTACTGTGACTACAAGTAAAGCAAAGCTAATAACTGGCAGCTTGTATTCGTTGACAAACCTACCTAAGTATTCAGGAAGTTCTGCCAAAAAGGTAGAAATTTGTCCACCAAACTGCTGCAATTCCTCTTCAGTTTCAGTCGCAGGTGGTAGCATTGCCAAAGTTCCTGGTTCTGAAGCTTCAAGTGCTTTGATGCCTTCTTTTATCTTGGCATCAGTGTATTCAGCTTGTTGTAATTCGCTGTCCATAATACTTGTTCCCTCTCAAATAACAACAATTTTTTCTACTTAAATTTATGGTACTAGCCTACCATTTCAGAAAGTGCCGCAACTATCAGGATACTCGTCAGCTTTATCGCCAACACGCTCTGTAATTTCAGCACCACTTAATCTGATGATTGCAATCTGTATCCTGAATAACCACAAACACCCTGTTGATTGGCAAACCAGAATCTCTCAATTTATACAGCTCACATTTTGCACACAGTAATGAGTAAATACGCTTATAGTACACCGATTCAAACCGAAGACCATCCTTACTTCCTCCTAAGCGCTAAAATTATTTGTACAAGAATCTTCTAAATGCAGTTAATCATATTAATACTATTTTTGAACGAAATGTTCACCCATCTTTTGGGATAAGTTTTATCTTTATCAAATTGAAAAATTATTCGTTTTTAGATAAAGTCCAATAAAATGTTTTTCTACAAGAAGTCAACTATACTGGAATTGCTGATTTAGCAATTTTTATGCTAGGGATTGGTGAGCGCTATCTAATTATAGACCACATGCATCAAAGATTTTGGTGGGGGAGAGCAACCCATTACTCATCTTTACGTCGCACTGTCCAACATTACTGACTCAAGCGCGACTGACGGCTCTGTTGTTTCTTGTTCAATTAATGGTCTAGCTGATTTCCTTAAAATACTTATCATTTCTTTATTTTTGTGAATATAAGGCTTTACAATCTTTGCCAGAAAGTAGTCAGAACAATACTACTAGCTCACAACACAAATTTTCACAGGTAATCAGGGTTCCGAGAAACTAGTTCAAAAGTCAATATCTAGGGCTCGCATAAAAATGCATCGTCAGAGGAATATTCCTGTAGATTACAAGACTATATATGCATATAGTTTTGTAATCTATAATTTCCGGCATTTTTCTAATTGTGAGTCACGAAAAATGTTAAAAACTTTTAAATCATTCTCTCGGTAAAATCAAGTCATTCTCTAGGAAGAGGATTCCAAATCATGAAATTTATAATTTAAGAAATAGGAGAAAATGTGAAGGAAAAAGTGAACAATATCACTTGCTCCAATTAGGTACTTAAACTTAGACAAGAGCAAGAATAAGGATAGTTTTTCTGTATGTGTATGTTAATGCTTGCTGTTGTATTGGTGCTGCGTTTATCATAGGTTTGTTAATAAGTAGAGCTATCCCAAAGCCAGTAGTTGCAGTTGCAGTTGCTATCAAGCTAAGTAACTTGGACAGTAACATTAGGCGTCGTGTTGTCAATATTCTTTAAGCTCTTCTTGCAGAAACGCCTAAAGATTAATAGAGATTTCTAGATTGACATGTGTACTTAAGTTGTAATCAAGGAGATAACATGTTTAAAAGTGTGGAAATGACGTTGGGTTTGCTGTGGAACCAACTTGGAGCAGTACCAATCCCAGCAAATCCGGAACTTGTAAATCCAGAACAGGCTACGCTTGTCTTTTCTAATCCGAAATTTTTAGTCGCATTAGTGACTGGTGTATTGATGGCATTTGCCTTTCAATTATTATTAACAAACTTCTCCATAGCTGTGGGAATATCATCTTTAGGAAGAGGTGATGGTTCTGATGATTCAGAAGGCTTGGGTGGAACAATTCGTAAAGTTGAAACAGCCGCAGGTCTTTGGGCTGTTGTTACCGCAACCATTGCATTATTCGGTGCTTCTTTTCTGGCAGTCAAACTAAGCTTGGTTGAAAGTGCGCTTATAGGAGGGATAATTGGTGTAGTCATCTGGTCTACCTACTTCTCCTTAATCACTTGGTTTGGTTCAAGAGCAGTAGGTTCCTTAATTGGTTCTGTTGTCAGCACTGCGACTTCTGGCTTCCAAGGACTCGTGGGTACAGCAACTACAGCTGTTGGCGCGAATGTTGCTAAAAATCAAATGGTTTCTAGTGCTGAGGAAATTACCGCAGCTGTCCGCCGCGAACTCACATCAGGTTTTGATGCTGATAGTATCAAGAACACAGTGCAAAAATCTTTAGCTGGTGTGCAATTACCTCAGTTAGATATCAAAGAAATTCGCTCTCAGTTTGACAAGCTGCTCAAAGACGCAGATTTAGAATCAGTTGCTGATAGTGACTTGCTAAAAAATATCGATCGCCAGACTTTTGTCGATTTAATTAGTAGTCGCACAGACTTATCTAAAGAAGATACCAATCGGCTTGTAGATCAATTGCAAGGTGCTTGGAACCAAGCTGCTCAAGGGCAAAATCCCACAGAACAAGTTATTAATTTACTTAACTCTGCCACTCCGGAAGAATTGAAGCCAGAGCAATTAGGTCAACAGCTACAGCAATTAGCCTCAGCCGCTGGAAGCAAAATTAATCCCAGTGGTGGGATAGTGAAGCAAGGTGTTGAACTTGGTTTGGGTGCTGCTTTACCAGCTGTGTTGAAAAAGGTAGACTTCTCGCAGATAGACATCGAGAAAATTAAACCTCTGCTACAACAGCTAGGAGGAAAAGTTAAGCAAATAGATGTTGATAAAATTACAGAGCAACTGCAAAAGCTTAAAGACCAAGCAACAGAGCAAGCTGGTCAGTTGGGTAGTTCTGTGGCTAGTAAATCGCCTTCCTCTAAATCCAACACTATAAAGGCAGATGTAGAAGAATACATACAAAACTCTTTACCTTGGGATTTTAACTCCCTGACAATCAAAGATGAATTCAAACAAGTCATCTATGACGAGAACGCTAACCCAGGAACTGTAAAACGGGAGTTGGAGGAACTTAAGTTAGAGTATTTTGCCAACTTGCTATCGCAGCGAGAAGACATCAGCGAAGCAAAAGTCAAAGAAATTGCTGAACAGATGGAAAGCATTCGCACGGAAGTTTTAGAAACAGTTAACCAAGCGGACGCGACAGAAAAATCCCAAAACCTCCGCACTCGCTTAGAAGACTACCTGCGTTCGACTGGTAAAGCAGAACTTAACCCAGAAGGTATTGAGCAGGACTTGACAAAGCTGCTGGAAGATCCAGAAGCTGGTGTTGAAGATTTGAGTCAACGATTTTCAGATATTGACCGTGATAGCTTAGTGAAGCTGCTGGCTGCACGCGAAGATATAAACGAAGAGGAAGCTAATAATATTGTTGGTCAACTCGAACGTACACGTGATAATGTCTTAAATCGGGCAAAAGAACTGCAAGAACAAACCAAAGCGAAAGCTGATGAATTGCGGCAAAAAGTAGAAGAATATTTGCGCAATACTAATAAAGAAGAACTCAATCCAGAAGGTATCAAGCGTGATTTCAGAACTTTGCTAGAAGATCGCCAAGCAGGATTTGAGGCTTTAAAGGGAAGGTTCTCACAATTTGACCGCGATACTTTAGTAAAATTATTAAGTCAGCGGCAAGATTTGAGCGAAGAACAGATAAACCAAAATATTGACTCTTTACTTGCAGTCCGGGACAATGTTTTGCAAGCACCTCAAAAAGTAGCGGGTAAAGCCAAAGAGCAGTACGAGCAAACTACAACCGCTATTGGTGAGTATCTCCGCAATACGAATCTGGAAGAACTAAATCCTGAAGGAATTCAGCAAGACTTGCAAAAATTACTCGCCGATCCCAAAGATGGTGCTAATGCATTGCGCGATCGCCTCTCCCAAGTTGATCGTGAAACCTTAGTCAAACTCCTGACGCAACGAGGAGACTTGAGTGAAGAGCAAGTAAACCGCACCATCGACTCTTTCCAACAAGGAATTGATAAGATTGTCAAAGCGCCGCAACGCTTGGCAAACCGTACGACTCAAAAGGTTCAGGACTTTGAAGCGAATCTGGAAAACTACCTGCGCAACACCAACAAAGACGAATTAAACCCTGAAGGAATCAAGCGCGATTTGCAATTGCTGCTATCTTCTCCTCGTGCTGGAGTCGGAACTTTAAGCGATCGCCTTGCCAAATTTGACCGTTCAACAATTGTCGCTTTGCTGTCTGGGCGCGAGGATATCTCAGAAGAGGAAGCCAACCGAATTGTAGACCAAATCGAGTCTGTGCGTAACTCGGTGGTAGAACAATATGAGCAAGTTCAGCAAAAAGTACAATCGGTGATTGACGGCGCGACGCTTAAAGTTCGCGACTATCTCAACTCACTCGAACGTCCCGAACTCAACTATGAAAGCATTCAGCAAGATTTTGCTAAATTGTTTGACGATCCACAAGCAGGATTTGAGAGTTTGCGCGATCGCCTCGGTCAATTTGATCGTGATACCCTAGTTGCTGTCTTGAGTTCGCGCAAAGATATTTCCGAAGAGCAAGCAAACCAAATTATCGACCGAATTGAAGCAGCACGAGATAACGTCTTGCATCAAGCCGAACGTATCCAGAAGGAAACGCAAAAACGCCTTAATGCTATTAAAGATCAAGCTCAAAAGCAAGCAGTTGAAACAAAAAAAGCTGTTGCAGGTGCTGCTTGGTGGTTATTTAACACTGCTTTTCTTTCCTTAGCAGCTTCAGCAATAGCTGGAGTGATAGCTGTAAAAGGTCTAAGTTTCTTAGGTTAAGTTTTTTACTCGTTCATGGTTATGCCTCTCCCTGGAGAGGCAATACGGTTCGATTAGCTTGTTTCTCTCAAGGGAGATCCCCCCAACCCCCCTTAAAAAGGGGGGCTATTTTAGTCTTTTACCCCCAAAAGGGGACTATTTTAGCCTTTTACCCCCTTTTTAAGGGGGTCGCCGCAGGCGGGGGGATCTTATCCGAACCGTATTGCCTGGAGAGGCTTTTTTGTTAAAGTGAACAACAAGATTCCCAACTTCTTTTAGAAGTCGGAAATTTGAAGATGCGTAACTTTCATAAATCAAAACACGACAAATCTTTATGATCAAGCGAATTTTCCGAAAAGCCCTGACATTCTTGTCAGTGTATTACGCTTATAACATTGAGTATCGTGCAGAAGTCATTTTATGGCTACTGTCAAACTCTCTGCCAATTATTTTAATGGGAGTGTGGATACAAGCGGCCCAAGGAGGACGGTTCAATTTGTCACCTGTTGATTTTGCTCGTTACTTTCTTGCAGTTTTCATTGTTAGGCAAATCACAGTAACTTGGGTGGTTTGGGAGTTTGAAGAGGAGATAGTACAAGGAAAACTTTCACCGCGCTTGTTACAACCTATTGATCCCGTGTGGCATCATATTGCTTCCCATGTTTCTGAAAGAATGTCTCGTTTCCCTTTTACATTGTTACTGATAATCCTCTTTTTTCTCCTTTATCCACAAGCTTTTTGGGTGCCAAGTTTAGCAAACTTTTTATTATTTTTGTTGGCGAGTGTACTTGCTTTTGTTTTACGCTTTATCATGCAATACTCGTTTGCAATGCTTGCTTTTTGGACGGAACGAGCTAGTGCTGTAGAAAATTTTTGGTCTTTGTTTTATTTATTTTTGTCTGGAATGATTGCACCACTTGAGGTTTTTCCTGAATCTGTGCGATCGATAGTACTTTGCACACCATTTCCTTATATGATTGATTTCCCGGCAAATATTTTGATTGGATCACCTGTGGATTTGACACGGGGATTTTTGTTAATACTGGGTTGGATTTTGGTGTTTTTGGGTTTGAATCGTTTGCTGTGGCGACGAGGATTGAAGCGATACTCCGGGATGGGAGCTTGACATCCTCCCACCGCTAAATCTAATTGATAGACTGTTTCCAACTAATCCGATTTAACCCAATCGGTAGGGGAGGTCTTTGTTCTCCTGCTGTTGGTGCTTCTGATTCGTTTCCAACTAATCCGATTTAACCCAATCGGTAGGGTTTTTGGGATAGGATACGCCTGTAAAAGCGTAGGTTATTGTTTCCAACTAATCCGATTTAACCCAATCGGTAGGGACGTAGCAGAAATTGGCTGGGTTCAAAATAATGGCTCGTTTCCAACTAATCCGATTTAACCCAATCGGTAGGGCACTATTATAAAATTAGTAGCTAAAGGTGGGGAAGTTTCCAACTAATCCGATTTAACCCAATCGGTAGGGAGGAATTTTTCCTAGTTTTTCAACCTATTGTAAAGTCAATAGTTTCCAACTAATCCGATTTAACCCAATCGGTAGGGGAGAGATCTACTTGTCCTTTGAAGGGACAGAGCGTTTCCAACTAATCCGATTTAACCCAATCGGTAGGGGTTCTATACTCTACAGATCTGTAGAGTATTATCTAAGGTTTCCAACTAATCCGATTTAACCCAATCGGTAGGGGGGTTGATTTCCCGGAAGTTGCATTGCGCCTTCATGTGTTTCCAACTAATCCGATTTAACCCAATCGGTAGGGCCTGGAGCCTATAAAGTACAAGCTCGTCCACCCAGAAGTTTCCAACTAATCCGATTTAACCCAATCGGTAGGGCGGCCTACAGAGACACCAACTCCAACGGTATCTCCCGTTTCCAACTAATCCGATTTAACCCAATCGGTAGGGTTGCTATTATATATGCAGCTAAACATTGGGTTTAAAGGTTTCCAACTAATCCGATTTAACCCAATCGGTAGGGTTCTAACTCTTAGTCTTTGCGCCGCTTCTCTCTGGTTTCCAACTAATCCGATTTAACCCAATCGGTAGGGGTACCTGCACCTCAACTTCCGCCAACCTGTTTGAAATGTTTCCAACTAATCCGATTTAACCCAATCGGTAGGGCTCATGATTTAGCTAGAAGAAACGTGAAAACACTCAGAATGTTTCCAACTAATCCGATTTAACCCAATCGGTAGGGAACAAGCATAACTTCTCTTCATCAAGCCAAACTTGTTTCCAACTAATCCGATTTAACCCAATCGGTAGGGTCAGAAATCTTTAGACAAAATGATCCATCTGGTACGTTTCCAACTAATCCGATTTAACCCAATCGGTAGGGGTTGGGAGCATTCGACCATCCTAATGGATATGTAAAGTTTCCAACTAATCCGATTTAACCCAATCGGTAGGGGTAATTATTCAGAATGAGGGCAGATTGCCCTATCGTTTCCAACTAATCCGATTTAACCCAATCGGTAGGGTATAGGGAAAGGAGCTGTACAAACTATTCAAAAAGTTTCCAACTAATCCGATTTAACCCAATCGGTAGGGCATGGCTACAAACGGTTGGGGACTATTAGGACGTGCGATTGTTTCCAACTAATCCGATTTAACCCAATCGGTAGGGCACAGTTGCTAGTGCTACTATTGCATTATTTGCTGGTTTCCAACTAATCCGATTTAACCCAATCGGTAGGGTGCAGGATCAGCTCTAAATAAAGAGTGGGTCAGGGCAGAACGTTTCCAACTAATCCGATTTAACCCAATCGGTAGGGTATCACTGTTGCATATAACGCAGAGGGCGAATTCGAGGTTTTCCAACTAATCCGATTTAACCCAATCGGTAGGGACTACATTCGCGTATGTGGTAAAACACATGCGTTTTCAAGGTCTTTTCCAACTAATCCGATTTAACCCAATCGGTAGGGGAGTCACGCTTGTTCCATACTGTGCAAACCTGAAGTTTTTCCAACTAATCCGATTTAACCCAATCGGTAGGGTTGCTCTTGTTGCCCTAGCGATGACAATACCATTGATTTTCCAACTAATCCGATTTAACCCAATCGGTAGGGTTCCTCCAATTAGTGATTACATCCGTCTAATTGATTTTCCAACTAATCCGATTTAACCCAATCGGTAGGGGTTTCCAGGCTTATAAAGCAGCTAATTCCCAGATCTTTTCCAACTAATCCGATTTAACCCAATCGGTAGGGAGTTCGTTCAGGAGCCTTTACCCAGTGAGGGTTTCAGCACCCAAATCGACACACCTCAGAAAAACATCAAATACGTTCTTCAAAATCATGCAAGACACGCATCTCAAACCCTTGCCCAGTAAGGAATCGACACACCTCAACGAGAAATATAGGGTTTCAGCGATTTGGCTTAGTGTGTCGATGACCATGTTACAAAACCTCCTTGATTTATCTTAAAACCTAGATTGCATAATACTTTGACTGTACTTTCGGCAATTTTGATTTTTGTCCGTTACCTTCTGGGAAGTTGGAAAATTGAAGTATCCTTTATGACACTATAAATATCATTATATAACAATTTCCAAGATTTTAGAGGTAACAATTAATACTTCAAAAAAGTACAACTTTTTTTACTTAAATAATACAAATGATAAATGACACCAAGAAAAAATGGTGCAAGATACGAGCAGCCTACAGATGGCGCACCACCGGTTATAAATGAATGTGTTTATCTGGACTGTATCATGAAGGATAGAAAGTTTATTTCTAACTTAAGTGGCGATCGCTCTGGTATGCCGCTGCCAAAGGGATTCTCACCATCTGCAAGCTTGATATCATCCCACAAGAACAGTCAACAAGGTTTACTATGAAAAAGTATTAACTTTTAAACTTTTTTTTCTAACTTTTTACCTTGTTTACATGGACTGGCAAGAAATCTCTGGTAACTGGGTACTTGTTCCGCAAAATCCTGTTGGTGTGATTCACTTTCTCGGCGGGGCATTTGTTGCTACAGCACCCCATCTGACGTACCGTTGGTTGCTAGAACAACTCGCAAGCAAAGGCTATGTTGTGATCGCGACACCGTTTGTGAACACTTTGGATCATAGTGCGATCGCAAAATCTGTCCTCTTAAACTTTGAACGCGCCCTAGAACGCCTACAGGATAATTCGGCAATACGCAAGCGCTACCTTCCCATTTATGGAATCGGGCATAGCATGGGTTGTAAGCTTCACTTGCTTATTGGTAGCCTCTTCAATGTAGAACGCGCTGGCAATATCCTCATATCCTTCAACAATTATGCTGCACGGGATGCCATTCCCTTAATTGAACAGTTTAACCTAGCCGCAGTCGAGTTTACCCCCTCACCGTTAGAAACTAATAAACTCGTCCAAGATCGGTATAACGTTCGTCGTAACTTGCTGATCAAATTTACCAACGATACCCTGGATCAATCAACAGCTTTAACTGAGTTATTGAAACAACGATTTCCAGAGATGGTGATAGCACAGATGCTAAACGGGACTCACACCACACCCTTAGGGCAAGATATTAAATGGCAAACGGGAGAATCTTTCACGCCCTTTGACGCTTTAGGACAGTGGTTTAAGCAACAAGCGTATCGCGATCTCAATCAGCTTAAAAGCATTATCCTCTTTTGGCTAAACCCTCTTTCCAATCCCATAATCAGCTAGGAGATCATCAAAGACCCAGAATTTTAGGGAAAGTTCATACCCGAAATGATTATTTTTTAATGATTATTTTTTAATGACTATTAACTAATGAATAGTACGTTTCAAATTATAGTAATTGATGATGACCCAGCAGTACAGATACTTCTTACGAGGATGCTGGAAAGACAGGGTTATAAAGTATTGGTAGCCAATAACGGCAAGGATGGAATTACAAAAGCAATAGCTTGTTCTCCAGCGCTGATTATTTGTGACTGGATTATGCCAGGAGGCTTAAATGGATTAGAAGTTTGCCAGCGAATCAAGACAGATCCTCAGTTATCCACCACATTTTTTATTTTATTAACATCTTTAGATTCGGTAGCGGATCGCGTTAAAGGGCTAGATGCAGGTGCTGATGATTTTATCACTAAACCTATTGAACAGAATGAATTGCAAGCAAGGGTAAGAGCCGGATTGCGTCTACATCAACTTAGTAAGGATTTACAAACTCAAAAGCAAATTTTAGAAGCAGAATTGGCAGAAGCCGCAGAATATGTGTGTTCCCTTTTGCCTATGCCAATGACGCATCCTATACAGATTAATTACCAATTCATTCCCTCGCGTCAATTGGGTGGTGATTGTTTTGATTACTACTGGCTTGACTCTGATTATCTGGCAATTTACTTGTTAGATACTGCTGGACATGGACTTAGAGCAACTCTTCCTTCTATTTCCGTGCTGAACTTATTGCGATCGCATGCTCTTGCTGGTCTGAATTATTATCAACCCAGTGATGTTTTGCAAGCGTTGAATAATACTTTTCAAATGAATTATCGAAACGATAAATACTTTACTATTTGGTATGGAGTTTATAACCGAGTTAAGCGCCAGTTAATTTACGCAAGTGCAGGTCATCCACCAGCAGTCTTAATATCTGGAAAATCTCCAACCAACCCAAAAGTCAAAAGACTGAAAACCCCTGGTATGCCAGTAGGCATGTTTCCAGAGGTAAAATATGTAGATGACTTTTGTCAGATTGAAGAATCTAGTTCTCTTTATATTTTTAGTGATGGTGCTTATGAGATTACCAAATCGGATGGCACTCTTTGGACTTTGGACGCTTTTATTCAGATGCTTGTCACCTCACAGCTTGAATGTGAGGGTAAACTGGATCACATTTTGAATAGTATCATCTCTTTAAACTCCAAAGAAGCTTTTGATGATGATTTATCTATGATCCAGGTTAGATTTGATTAATTTATTCCAAAACTCACAGCTTGGTTGAATTCTTCTCGATTTGAATATATTTTAAATATTTTATCCATGCTTGTCAGTTCAAATAATATCCTGACTTGCTCATTTATCGAGCAGATCACAAAATTTTTATCTACAGAGTTTAGAGCTTTAAAAGCTAACACCAAAGCACCCAAGCCAGAACTATCCATAAAAGTGACTTCTTTCAAATCAAGTAACACTGTTTTGGTACTACTTTCTTTTTGTAAAATTTCATCAATTTTTTTTCTCAACTCTTGCGATTGAGCGGCATCTAAAATTCCACTAAGTTGAATAACCTTGACTTGTTCTACCATCATAAAAGCACATTTTTTGTATAATAATTAACAGAAATATCAACATATACCAATACTAATTCATTTCAAAAACACTTGCCATATCAGTATGTATAAATCCCAAATAATAAGTCAATCATCACATCAAGATATTGACAAATTCTTGATTTTATTGCGATCGTACTTAGCGAAAGACTCTATGCTTCTGGTGGAATAGGACTCACCTTAGCTCGATATAACAGTTTATCACCTTGATGGTAACCAATGTAACGTACCTTAACCAGTTCACCAACTTGTGCACTACCTTCTAGAAGTTGGTGCTGTTGAGGATCATAAGGCAATTCTGCTCCTACAGGTGCTATGGCTTCCACTCCCCAGTGCTGCAAAAGTCTTTCCAAGGGTTTGTGCACTAACGGCACAATATTAAGCGCGCTTAATTGGGGATTTTCCCGTGCTTTGTGTGCTGCAGTGGGAAATTGCAGCAACAAAGATTCCAGCAATTGTAAACTAGACTGCTGAAACTCTTGCAGCAATACCTGTCGTTGTTGCTGTATTTGCTGTTGCGATCGCTCGTACTCTTTTTTTAATTCTGCTATTTGTTCTAACAAATGTTGAGATTCGTTAGTTGATGTATCTTTACTTCGTACTAACTTTTGTTGAGAGAAAATTGTAACTAACTCATTGAAAGTTATTTGTAGTGCTTGGGCTAACTTGAACAGAACATCCACCCGCATCTGCTCAACTCCCAGCCGCCGTAGCCGCAAAAGCTGACGCTCTGAGACGCCAGCAGTGCGACTCAGAGCTTTGAAACTAGAAATACCCACACGTTGCATCAGGTCATGCAACTGTGAAGTGAAATCGATGTGGGACATCGTTGGCAATGACTAACTGCTGGTTCCTCAGAACTACAGTTTAGTGGTTAATGGTGCTTTTTGACAACCAACAAATAATCCCCATCTACCTTAGTCTTCAAGTAAACTTCTTAGCATCCAAGCATTCTTTTCGTGTATCTGCATCCGCTGAGTTAATAAATCCGCACTAGGTTCGTCATGAACCTCGTCTACTATGGGGAAGATAGACCGCGCAGTTCTGACAACGGCTTCTTGTCCTTCTACAAGCAGGCGGATCATTTCCGTAGCTTTGGGAACGCCATTCGTTTCTGGAATAGAACTGAGTTGGGCAAATTCGCTGTAAGTACCGGGTGCAGGATAGCCCAATGCTCTAATTCGTTCGGCAATTAAATCAACTGCTATTGCTAACTCTGTGTATTGCGTTTCAAACAACAGATGCAGAGTTTGGAACATTGGTCCTGTAACGTTCCAATGAAAGTTATGAGTTTTCAGGTACAGCGTGTAGGTATCAGCCAACACGCGAGACAAACCTTCAGCAATTTTAGCTCTGCTTGCTTCGTCAATACCGATATTTACTGGGAAAACTCGAGTTTGCATATTTTTCTCCTGTTTAGTTATTGCTAATAACAGCTAATGAAATTCATGCCAAATGCATCTTCAGAACGCTTTTGGGAGCTTTGCGGACTTTGGCTAAGATAGTTTCTTTGCCCAAACGCTGGCAAGCTTCATAGCGATGACATCCAGAAAATCCATAATACTGTCCATCGACTTCTAATATATCGATTGGTTCTTGTTGCCCAATGGCAGCAATCGATTCCATGAGAGCTTTTACCTTGTCAGGGTCGTTGGTACGTGGCAAAGGTCGCCGTATCTGATTTAAAGGAATCTCTTGAACTTTAATCATAAAGAAGTTTTGTTCATGGGTCGTGTCTTATGGTTCTTTATATATCATACTCGTTATGACTATGACTTGCAAGCAACGAAATTGGCAAAACTAATATTAGTTTGCTCAAATAACTTGTGCCAAAAACTACTAAACTACATAGGGAGTCAACCTTGGGTTGAACCTGTGTAAAACTGCGAAACTGCCATGAGTCATCGTGGTGCGCACTGCTTTGCCTGTGGTTGCTCAGTTTTACATACTTTTGATCAAAGCCCTTCAAGGAACCCCAAAGGAGAAACGAGGGTCTTAATATTCAGGATGCTCCGGTTTAAATTTTTCTCCAAGGATTTTTCCGGTTTGGGGGCTGACAACCAAATAAATCTACCATTATCCTTCTGATTTCATACTGTTTTTGCGGATCATCCACCCCTAGACAGTTGTAGCGGAAGAGCAAAGGTTCTATGAAAATTATCTGGCGTATTTCTTACACCGTACTGACCACATTTTGTTTATTAGGTCTGACAGGAGCCTCTGGTCCTGCTAGCAGCACAAAAGATGTGGAAATCAGGATTGGCATAGTGCAGCGATTTGGAGATAATTCCACAGAACAGTTAGAATTAGAACCTACCAAAGGCGATCGCTTGAGGCTGAAATTTCAAGATGGTAAGCGTCAGGAAACCGTAGTGACCACCAACCCAGTGAAACTGGAAGTCTTGATGCAAGCTTTACCGGTAGCAGTCGTCAAGGAAAGGGTTGTGCTGGGCACTTACCGCACTTACGAAACAGCCGAAGACAGTGCCAAACACTGGCGTGATAAGGGAATAGAGGTAGAAATAGCCCAACCAGAACGCTGGCAAGTTTGGGCCAAGCGCGATGTGTATAACACTCCCTTACTCAGACGTTTGCTTCTTTCGACTGTAGAATCTGCAGTTCAGAAGACTGCTTTTGTAGATAGCCAAGTTTTACAAAGTGTACCGCGAGTCACTTGGCAATTGAATGGTAAACGCTACAACTTAGATAATTTGGAAATTAGTAGCGATAAAAATTTGATTCGTGTCAACGAAACTAAAAAACCAGAGAAAGCACATCTTTACGCTGGACGGATGAAGTTGCAGCCAAATGCTTACGGTACTTATACTCTCATTAACGAAGTGCCTTTAGAAACATACTTGCGTGGAGTAGTGCCGTATGAAATTGGTGCTTCAGCCCCAACTGCAGCAATGGAAGCACAAGCGGTTCTGGCCCGGACTTATGCCCTGCGAAATTTACATAGATTTGCAATAGATGGGTATCAATTATCTGCAGATACTCACTGCCAGGTGTATTATGGGTTGAGTGGAGTGACACCGAACACAGATCGGGCGATCGCAACAACGCGGGGTATGGTTCTCACATACAGAAACAATCTTGTAGATGCCCTATATTCTTCTACGACTGGCGGTGTCACTGCTTCTTTTAGCGATGTCTGGAATGGTGATGATCGTCCTTATCTGCAGCCCATCATAGATGCTCCGAGCGATAATGTATGGAACTTGTCTGGGCAGAATTTAGCGGATGAAAACCAATTTCAACGGTTTATCAGTCTCAAAATCGGATTTAACGAAAGCCAGAAAGACTTGTTCCGTTGGCGTAAGGAATCTAGCTTGAAAGATATTACCAAGGATTTACAAAAATTTCTGAAAGTGAAAAACAGTCCCTACGCAAAGTTCAAAAGTATCAGAGATATGAAAGTTGTAGAGAGAAGCAAGAGCGGACGCATTCTTAAACTTGATGTCAAAACAGATATTGGCACCTTTTCTTTACATAAAGACGAGGTTCGCAGTGCCTTTGCCGCTCCTGTGAGCACACTGTTTTACTTACAACCCTTAAATAAAGGTGAATCAGAACTATGGGGATATGCCTTTGTTGGTGGCGGTTTAGGACATGGAGTTGGCTTGAGTCAAGTAGGTGCTCAAAATCTCGCTCAACTAGGTTGGGAGAATCAGAAAATTCTCCAATTCTACTATCCTGGAACTAAAATTCAAATTCTCGGCAACGGGATTTCGGGAACGAACTGAGTTATTAGTTATACTCAAGAGCCTCTTTCCCCCTTGGAAGGTAACTGAGGCTTTTTTGTGGAGTAGACTATAAGACTCATAACATTTGATGTTCCCCTATGGCTAACGCCACGCCTTACGGTGAGACCAGCGCTCTTGGTAGGGTTTCCCTCCGCAGGCGACTGGCGTTAGCGCAGCGAGACCGGAGGTCTTCCCCGGAGGGCTATCGGGGAGAACCTCCGGTTCCGCTAGCCCCCTTAGGGGCTAGCGGCTTCCCGTAGGGTAGGAAGTGGCGTCCAAGACGGCAATTGGACTCACCAAGACGGGGGGGCTAGTCTCACCTATTAAGCGTTCCCTTAGATAGTCAAATAATTTACGGATAATTAACAAAGTTAGCTTTGTTATATTTGTCAGTAGCTGATTGCTAGAATTAGGCAAATAAAGCAGGAACGTGGGACACCCTCTGCTCCTGCTTATAGAACCTGAATCTAGACTTAATGCCAAAGTAGGTGTTGGAGCAGACACAGCGCAAAATGATTTGTGTTGTTAGTTCTGCTTCTTTTCCTTTTGTGTCTGTACGACATCAAAAACTCTTGCAAGAGGTTAATTTTTCAGAACCCTAACTTTTAATAAAGTTCCTCTTCCTGATGGGTTTCGATGGTACAGTCAGACTTTGGATAAGCGACACAGGTTAGCACGTACCCAGATTGAATCTGGTCATCGTCCAAGAATGATTGGTCACTTTGGTCAACCTCACCTTCTTTGATCAGACCAGCACAGGTAGAGCAAGCACCAGCGCGGCAAGAGTAGGGCAGGTCAAGACCAGCTTCTTCAGCAGCGTCTAGAATATAAGTATCGTCCTCAACGTCAATTGTTTCCTTCAGCCCTTCAGCTTCGTTGATCAGTGTTACTTTGTAAGTTGCCATTTTCGTAGTTCTCTCTTTTGCAAATGGACGGTATAAGTTATCCTGAAGCAAAAATTACGGCTTTTCTTGTCAGAATAGCCGCGAGTTATAATTAGCTTCACCTTTGATACTACGAGAAAAATAAAAGGATGTAACCAGAAATTGAACTCGATTAGTAATGAAATTTTGCGAGTTAATTATGATAAATTTATCTTATAAAAATCAGCATCGGCTTGCTAGATTGTTAAATAAAGTTACAGGAATTTCCGTTAAAAACTGCTCAGTAGTGCTGTATAAATAGATACAAACAATAGCTACACGCTACGTGCAGATGAATTTTACCCACGGGATAGGTATCGGATATTTCCGTAGATGGCGTCAAAGACAACGTGGGAGAACAAAATTGTTCTGCCCACACAATTGTTGCCTTTAGTCTATTCTGGCTACATCCTTGGTATTAACGAACCAGGTTTGTCTAGAGTTGCCCTGGTCAGACACAATTCCATTACCGTCGAGATGCACTTCCAAGTGCTGGTGTTGACCAAACGATATCCCCTTATAATCTTTAATTTCTATCCACGAAAATGGAATTTTTTCATTTGCTTGACGTGTAACCTGTTCTTTGTCCTGAAAAGTGGGATCTTGCTTCAAAATTGTATTGTTCCTGAGAGTTAAAGTACCTGACATTAGTACATCCTTATTTGATTACGAATAGTTTCTTCTAATGCTTCTATAGTTGTGAATCAAAGCAACTTATGCATTTGCTTCCACTCCCAAATTCAGCCACCCATACTCACTACATTCCCTGACGAATTACGACGCAAACTGTGATACAAAACCCCGACACCCACTAACAGTACCACAGTTGACCCAGCCACCGCCAAAGCGCGTATATATCAGTGATTACTTCAGCAGCGCTTCAATGGGCAAGTAAGTTAAGTTTACAGCAG
This sequence comes from Brasilonema angustatum HA4187-MV1, assembly GCA_019359695.1. GTDB lineage: Bacteria > Cyanobacteriota > Cyanobacteriia > Cyanobacteriales > Nostocaceae > Brasilonema > Brasilonema angustatum. Next base: position 104,828 of record JAHHGV010000004.1, on the reverse strand, counting down.
AAGTAAGCAGTCATATCATGTGCGGTAAAAGACTTATCATTAAGATCTCACGCTTAGCAGGGAGAGAGGATTTTACAATCTTCGCACAGATGTTCCAAATAATAACTAATTAAAGGGACTTGATATTACCCCTCCCTGTGAAAACAGAACACAGCATACACAGCAGCAGTGGTGTTTCCCCAAACTCTTGTAGGCGAGTACCCAACTGTGGTGGAACTATCAATGGCTGCATTTCCAGCTTCTTGGCAATGTTTACATCGCCCCCACTCCCAAATCTCGCGTACTGAAAATTATGGGCGTCTCTGGCTTTTCCCGTCAAAAAGCAATGAAATCTCCCCTCGCCTCCTCAGAGGGTAGTTCATTCACACCATCTACCAACAGCAAAAATTGTTTGTCAAACAGCAGCCTTTCAATATTTAATAAAAATAATACTGAGTTATGAGTACTTTTTGAATGATCTACATAATTGATGGTATTTTGATTACCAGTTATATTTGTGACAAAATATCTGTCACAAAATCGTTATTTATCTCAATATTATGAACAATCGATTCTCGCATAGCTGGGCACTCCCTCGGAGTTGGTTACGATTTTTAGTCATTGTTCTATTGACATTGGGCGTGTTTTTTCGTTTCGTCAACATTGACCGCAAAGTATACTGGTTCGATGAGACTTTTACCTCTTTACGAATTTCTGGCTATACAGAAAAAGAAGCGATTGAAGACGTCTGCAATAATCGTGAAATTGGCATTGAAGATTTACAAAAATATCAACATATCACTCCTGAAAAAACCTGGAAAGATACAATAAATTCTTTGGCAGTAGAAGATCCGCAGCATCCACCACTGTATTATCTGATGGCGCGATTTTGGGTGCAATGGTTTGGCGGTTCAGTTGCAGTAACCAGAAGTTTGTCTGTCTTAATTAGCTTGCTGGTGTTTCCCTGTATCTATTGGTTATGTATAGAATTATTTCAGTCATCGCTCGTGGGATGGGTAGCAATTGCACTGTTAGCCGTGTCACCATTTCATGTACTGTATGCACAGGAAGCACGGCAGTATGGTTTGTGGACTGTGACAATTTTGCTCTCAAGCGCAACACTACTACGGGCAATGCGACTAAAAACTATGCTTAGTTGGGGAATGTATGCAGCTACCGTGGTTATGGGGGTATACACATTTCTGTTTTCTGGGTTGGTGACAATTGCTCATGGTATTTATGTATTTGCCGCTGCAAGATTGCGATTAACTAAGATGGTGATTGTTTATCTGCTAGCGGTTTTGGCAGGGCTTTTAGCTTTCACGCCTTGGCTTTTGGTGATTATGAGCAAATCAACCCAACTTCATAAAACAACAGGCTGGACATCTGAACTTAGAATGTCTCGGTTACAGATGATAAAACAGTGGGTTATTAACCTTAGCTATTTTTTTGTAGATTTTGACTACGATTTGCAACGGGGGAATGATGGCTCCATTTTAAAATTGATGGTGAAGTTTTTGATTCCTTTTATCTTAGTTTTAGTAGGATATTCGATTTATTTTCTTTGTCGTAAAGCTCCAAAGCAAGCTCGCTTATATATCATAATATTAATTGCAGCTACATTTCTACCTTTAGCAATGCCAGATATCATTTGGGGAGGAGTGCGGACACGAGTAGCTCGGTATCTGATCCCTGCTTTTTTGGGTATTCAGTTAGCTGTTAGTTACCTTCTGGCAACTCAAATTGCCCCCACCTGTATTAACATTTGGCGACAGAAATTCTGGCAGTTTGTGATGATTGCGCTGCTCTCGATTGGAGTCCTATCCTGTGTCATCATCTCTCAAGCAGAGAGTTGGTGGTCTAAAGATCTTAACATTTATATGCCACAAGTAGCCCGCATTATCAATCAAGCTTCTCAACCACTTTTGATCACTTCCTGTGAGGGAACCTGGCCTTTAGGTGATGAACTATCTCTGAGTTATCTGCTTAATCCAAAAGTACGGCTTTACTTGGTGAAGGAGCCAAATCTACCGAAAATTTCTAATAAGTTCAGTGATGTTTTTTTATATAATCCTACCCACAATCCTCCCTTGAAAATATTGACTGATCAGATAGAGAAACAACTAAAATACAAACTAGAAAAGATTTATCCTGAAAAACTTCAGCTTTTGAAACTAGTCAAAAACTAGGGGTGTAAGGGGGTAAGAGTATAGGGGAGCCACTGCCGTGCGCGGGTTAAGCGCGTTGAGGCATGTGGCGTGAGCCAGTACTGAAGCGCGTAGCGTGGCACGAAGTGCCATAGGAGGGTTTCCCGACAGAGGTATCTGGCGTGTGTAGGGAAAATAATTAGTAGGGGCACACAACCCACTACTAATTCAAGACCACCAAATTTACAATTTGGTGGGGCCTTGCATAAAGCGATCACCCTACACCTGTCACTTCCTCAGCAATCGTAAACCACTCAGAGTCACCAACACTGTAGAACCTTCATGTCCAATCACCCCAATCGGTAAGTTAATACCCCCAACAAAATTACCAACCAAAAGCAAAACAATAAAACCCAAAGCAACAGTAATATTCTGCTTGACGATCGCCTGCGCTCTTTTACCCAAACGCATTGCTGCTTCTATTTTCTCCAATCTATCTGCCATCAATATAATATCTGCGGTTTCCAATGCGACATCACTGCCAATCTTGCCCATCGCAATTCCCACAGATGCTTGAGCTAAGGCTGGGGCATCATTGATACCATCTCCCACCATTGCCACAGTTTGATACTCTTTTTGTAAACGACGGATGACATCAAGCTTATCTTCTGGTAAAAGTTCTGCATACACTCGCTCAATTCCTACTGCTTGGGCGACGCTATCAGCAGTGCGCTTATTATCGCCTGTTAACATGACGATTTGCTCAACTCCCAGTTTTTTCAAATGGGCGATCGCTCTTACTGCTTCTGCTCTGATTTGATCTGCGATCACTATCACACCTAGCACCTGCTCTTGTTGTGCAACCCAAACAACCGTTTTACCTTCCTGTTCTCGCAAGTCTGCTGCATCCTTCAACTCACTTGGTAAATGAGTCACATACTGTTTGACAAAATCCGCTTTCCCGACAATTACCTCTTGGTGTCCGTTAATACCCAAAATTCCCTGCCCTGGTATTGCTCGTACTTCAACCGCTCTTGACCAATCCAAATCCTGAGCGGTCTGGACAATTGCCTCACCGATAGGATGTTCGGAAGAAGATTCGACAGATGCAGCTACTTTTAAGACATCTGCTTCTGTATATCCAGGACTAGGAATGACTTGAAAGACTTGTACTTGTCCTGTTGTGAGAGTACCTGTTTTATCGAAGGCGATCGCCCGAACTTTACCAATCATTTCCAACTGGGCACCATTTTTGAACAAAATCCCCTGTCTTGCACCATGAGCAATCCCAGAAAGCAGTGTGGGCATAATTGCAGCCATCAGCGCACAGGGAGAAGCAACCACCAAAAAAGTAAGAGCACGATAAATCGTCGTTTCCCAGTCCCAATTTAAGACAAATGGCGGTAAAATTGCCAGCAACAACCCAGCCACCACAATCACCAGCGCATATCTCCGTTCAAATCGCTCAACAAATTGTTGAGAAGGAGGTGCTTCTGTTTGTGCTTGTTCTACCAGACGAATCACACGCTGAAGTAAACTACTTTCTGGTGGTTGATGCACTTTAAGCTTCAGCGCACCATAGCCGTTGAGTGTACCTGCAAAAACTTCCTCACCCACCGTCTTCTCTATAGGTACGGACTCACCTGTGATAGCAGCTTGGTTAACGGTACTCAAACCAGAAACAATCATTGCGTCGGTGGGAATGAGTTCCCCTGGTTTGACAACAATTTCGTCTCCCACCTTTAGCTGACTGATGGAAATGATTTCCTCCCCTCCAGAACGCAAAACCCTTGCTGTATCTTGTGTCAAGCTCATCAAAGAGCGGATGCTGCGTTCCGTTCGTTGCATGGCGTAGCCTTCCAGCGCCCCACTAATCGCAAAGATGAGAATTAAGATTCCGCCATCAAGAATAAGATGGTATTCCTTTTGCCACAAGCCCAAGATCGCAGCACCCAAAGCCGCCACAATCATCAGCAAATCTACATCCAGTTCTTTTTCTTTGAAAAGCGTTGTCAGTCCTTCACGGGCGCTTTCATAACCACCAATAACGTAAGCTGCAGGTAATAGTAGCAGCGCCCATCCTAAAAAATTGAGATGTAAGGCGAACCATCCGAAAAACAACAGGACTCCGCAAAAAATGGCGGCGAAAGCTTCTGTATGTTCTTTGGTGAATTGAGTGAGACGTTGTGGGTAGAGCATGAGAGTGAAATTATCAACACTCTCTCAGGCTAAACCTTGACATTAATGTCAATGTCAAGCCTCACCTAGAGGAGTTGTCGCATTCTAATATAAAATCATCTTCAGGCGACAATCGCATAAATCATGATTCAAAATAACGCGTTAGTCATAGGCATCGACTGTAGTACAACAGCATGTAAAGCGATCGCATGGAACCAGCAAGGGAAAGCTGTCGCTTCTGGAAAAGCATCTTATCCACTATTACAACCGCAAGCAACTTGGTACGAACAGGATGCGGCACGGTGGTGGCATAGTACCTGCGAGGCTATACAACAATTACTAACTCAAATCAAATTATCACAAGTTGAGGCAGTTTGCATAACTCATCAGCGGGAAACTTTTGTGGCAGTAGATAGGGAGGGTCAACCTGTTCGCAATGCGATCGCCTGGATGGATAAACGCAGTCGTAACCAAGTCGCTTTCCTAGATGAAAAATTTGGCGGACAATACATCAACCAAGTGACAGGTAAACCCGTCTCTATGACGCCTTCTTTAGCTAAGATAGTCTGGTTAACCCAACATGAACCAGAAAATGTTGCCCTTACCTATAAATTCTTAGATGTTCATGGCTTCTTGGTGTATCACCTAACCGGAAATTTTCGTACCAGTTTGGCTTGTGCTGATCCAATGGGAGCAATGAATATGGAAGCTCATTGCTGGGCAACAGATTTACTCACGTCACTCGAACTGCAAGAACAACAATTTGCTGAATTGGTTCCGCCAGGAGAGGTTATTGGCTATGTCAACGAGACTGGTGCTGCTGCGACAGGATTACCTAAAGGTTTACGAGTTATTGCGGGTGCTGGTGACGGGCAGTGTGCGGGTTTAGGTGCTAATGCTGTGGGCAATAGTCGGGCTTATCTGAATTTAGGTACGGCAATAGCAAGCGGTATAATCAGTAAGGAGTATTTTGTCGATTCATCATTTCGCACCATGTATGCACCGATTGCAGGGTCTTATTTTCTAGAAACTGTTCTTCTTGGTGGTGTCTTTACTCTTACCTGGTTTGTAGAAAAGTTTGCCAGCGACTTACACAACTGCAATCTTAACCTCAGTCCACTAGAGATACTTGAAACTGCTGCAGCAAAACTATCTCCTGGTGCTGAAGGATTAATGTTAGTGCCTTACTGGAACAACGTGATGAACCCCTACTGGGATGCTAATGCTGCTGGTATCACCATTGGTTGGACAGGTACCCACGGTAAAGAACATTTTTACCGAGCGATTTTAGAAGGTATTGCCTTTGAGCAAAGACTGGTAGGGGATGCAGTCATGTCAGCGACAAACCAACGTTTTAGTGAATATGTCGTTATGGGTGGTGGAAGCACAAGCAATCTTTGGTGTCAAATTTTAGCTGATGTGACTGGTATACCAATAGTGCGTTCTACAACCACAGAAGCGACCTGTTTAGGAGCAGGGATTCTCGCAGCAGTTGCAGTTGGATGGTATCCTGATATTGGTACAGCCGCAAAATGTCTGACTCACACTGCTGAGCGTTTTACGCCTTCGCAAGAAAAGCAGGCTATCTACTCTAAACTTTATAGCAGTGTATTTTCCATTGGTCGGTTGGCAGACCTTGATTAAGCTCGTCCAAAAAACCTCGAACTGCCTTGGAGCGGTGGTAACTCGCACCATCCCAAAAAATCAGTAATCGCTGGTTGGGGGACTGAGTTAACAAATATCGCAGGTAATCAATAGTATTTTCTGAATTTCCGGCATCGTAGGCTTTGAGCAGTAATTCTCGTTCGAGATAGTCCACTGCTCCGTAATATGTCTGTTTATCTCGCTCATTCACGACTGGAACCGCGATTTCCAGGTCAGTTTTTCCCCATACATAACCACTTAAGTCTCCCCACATTAAATGACATTGATCAATTAGCAGCACTCTCAATTTTCCTGTTTCAATTTCACTGCGGTGATTTGCCAAGAGTGTTTCAATCTCTTTTTTTTTGCTGCAACAGCATCCTGGTCTGCTTTGGGGTTTAATTTTGTGGTTAACTTCTGCGCTTATTCCTGCTGCTTCAAACAAGTCGTAGTAACTTTGTTTTGACTCGTAAACCACGTCGTACTCGAAAGCTAGTTTATACTCCAGTTCCCCAAGCTCCCAATAATCCTTTGTTTGCAGCCAACTCAACACCTTTTCTCGTTGTTCGCTACCCAAGTAGCTCTTCCTTCCCTTATGATTCAACCGCAGTCCATCTATTCCATCTCGCTCGTAGGCTTGTTTCCAACCTGTTATTGAACCCAGTGACACATCTAGAATTGTCTGAATTTCTTCATACAAGTAGCCTTGATAAACCAGCTTGACTACTAGTGCTTTCCTTACCTCACGCGCATTTGGACGCAAAGCAATAAATTCTTGTAGTTTGGCGATCGCCCTTTGAGTGGTTTCGTGCGATTGCGCAAAGCGCAGACGCCAAGGGCGTATCGCATCGCAGTTGCCACTTCCGCAGGCAGTACTGCGGTTTGTAGATGCTGATTTTTCATTGTCTGCTCTTACACTTGTACACCCCTCCGTATTCTCTCGCTTTTTTTTCAAAAATCAAATAGGAATCCTATATGAACAATATCGCTGAGGCGACAAAGTACTACAACCTGAGTTGGAGAATTGCCAAGGAGATAGGCGCTGGTGAATTACAAGTCCAAAATATGAAGGGTTGGATACTGTAACTTAATTCCTTATCATCTCTTTTCATTTCTTCCAAAATGAGTAGATAATAGATTGTAGTTTCGAGTAGATAACTACAATGACGAACATTCCAGAAATGACAATGAGTATTGGGGACGCCGCAAAAGAACTTGGCGTTTCAGTCATAACTTTAAGGAGGTGGGCAGACTCAGGAAAGATTCGTTCAGAGCGCTCACCTTCCAATCAAAGAAGATTTTACTTAGCAGACATTAAACGTATTACACCACGAGACTTAAAACAGCTAGATGAGCGTATAACCATTAATTACGCCAGAGTTTCAAGCCACGACCAAAAAGAAGATTTAGTACGGCAAGCTCAGGTATTGGAAGCTTTCAGTTCTGCTAATGGCTGGCAGTTTGAAACCATTCAAGATTTAGGAAGTGGTTTGAATTACCAGAAAAAAGGATTGCAGAAATTGCTTAAACGTATCATGCAAGGTGATGTCGCCAGACTGGTACTAAGCCATAAGGACAGACTGCTAAGATTCGGTGCTGAGTTGGTGTTTGCTATGTGTGAAGAGTTTGAGACTGAAGTAGTCATTATCAACAAAAGTAACGAAGAGATACCTTTTGAACAAGAGCTAGTTCAAGACATGATTGAACTCATAACAGTGTTTAGCGCTCGTTTGTATGGTTCTAGAAGCAAGAAAAACAAGAAGTTGATTGATGGTATGAGTCAAGTAGTTAAGGAGGTATCGTAGTGTTGCTGGGTTTCAAGACTGAGTTGAAACTGAACAATCAACAGCGTACAGCATTAATGAAGCATTGTGGTGTGGCTCGTCATGCTTGGAATTGGGGACTTGGACTGACCAAGCAAATTTTGGATCACAACAAGATTAATCCTGATTCCAAAATTAAATTTCCTAGTGCTATTGACTTGCACAAATGGTTAGTAGCATTGGTAAAAAGCGAGAACGAATGGTACTACGAAGTCAGCAAATCCACCCCACAGCAAGCTTTGATGGCGTTACGCGAATCGTGGAAGCGTTGTTTTAATAAAACTGCTGGTGTTCCAAAATTTAAGAAAAAAGGTAGACGTGATTCTTTCACACTTGAAGGTACAGTGAAGATTTGCGGCAACAACAAAATTCAAGTACCAGTGATTGGAGTTCTCAAAACTTATGAACGTCTACCTCAAGTATCAACCAAATCTGCAACAATTTCCCGTCAAGCTGATAGATGGTTCATCTCATTCCGCTTTGAAGTAGACACTCAAGAATTAAACCACGCAGGCGTTGTAGGAGTTGACCTCGGCGTTAAAGCACTAGCCACACTTTCTACTGGTGAGGTGGTCACTGGCGCAAAATCCTACAAAAAAAATGAATCCAAGCTAAGCAGAATGCAATGGTTGAATCGCCATAAAATCATTGGTTCTGCTAACTGGAAAAAAGCTCAGATGCAGATAGCTAGGCTGCACAGAAAAATTGCCAACATCCGCAAGGACACGTTACACAAACTTACAACACTGTTAGCCAAGAACCACGGCACGATAGTGATTGAAAACCTCAATGTGTCAGGAATGTTGACTAATCATAAGCTAGCTGCATCTATCGCTGATATGTCGTTTTTTGAGTTCCGTCGTCAGTTAACCTACAAGTGCGAACTGTACGGTTCAAAGCTTGTTGTAGTTGACCGATGGTTTCCAAGTTCCAAGACATGCTCCAACTGCCGAACCAAAAAGGAAACGCTCACTTTGAATGAGCGAGTGTTTGAATGCGGTCATTGTGGCTTTGTTATTGACCGTGATTTGAACGCAGCAATCAACCTTTCGGCTTCGCTCAAGGTTGACGGTGAGCGGAGTCGAACCGTCAATTTGAAGAACGCGGTCAGTTAGACCGTTTGAGCCTGTGGACTGGTTAACGCCGACGTTGCCAGAATGAAGCAGGAAGTAAACGAAACTCAAACCCAGTGAATAGCTTTGATAGGTGTTGACTAGGTTTGATTAGGATTTATGTAACGGTCTGGGAGACATTTATATGTCTCAAGGTTGGATAAAAGCTGCAATCTACATTTACCGACAGGGTTGGTACAGTGCTCGTCGGTTATGTTATCCCCAAGGAGAAGCGACTTGTCTGCGGTCTTTAGCAGAGGCTTACTTTTACTTGGGAGATTTAGAAAAAGCAAAAAAGTACAACAAGCACAGTCTGAAGAGAGCGCAAGATAATTTACTTCAGTTCTTAATGTTACAGTATTATCACTCCTGAACGGCAGTCGCCCCAAGTCGGGAAACCCGGTGACGGCCCAGGCTCTTCCTGAGAACTTCTTTGTTTAATTGAGTAATTCAGCCACTTGTTCTGCCAATGTCAAAGCGTCAAAAGGCTTGGCTATCACTCCAGCCACCCCTAGTTGAGCAAATTGAGCCTGATCAACGGGTTGCATTTTAGCTGTCAGCAAAATGACTGGAATCAATTGAGTTGCACGGTTCTGCTGCAAATGACGAAATAGAGTGATACCATCCATATCAGGCATCATCACATCGAGTAGAATCGCATCCGGATGTTCTGTTTTTGCTTTGAGCAAGCCTTCTTTTGCTGTTCCTGCACTCAGAACTTCCCAGTCACCCATAATTTCTAAACAAGTTTGAACCACCTCGCTCAGACGTTCTTCATCATCTATCAGTAAAATTCGCCTTGACATGATTTCAATGAGTTTCTTGAGTATTCGTAACCAACATGACAGTTTATTCTACTTTGGTAGAACTGGTAAGGTAAAGTAGAAAGTACTGCCTTGTCCCAAAACGCTTTGGACCCAGATTTGCCCGCCGTGCTGCTTTACTATACTCCGGCAAATCGCTAATCCTAAACCTGTTCCTCCCTTACTTCGAGAATCTGAAGCATCGACTTGCTGGAATCGTCTAAAGATACTTTCTAGCTTATCTGTTGGAATACCCCTTCCCTGGTCTTTTACTTGAAACAAGACTTGAGGGGTGTTGAGTATTGGGTTTTGAGACAGTTCTGCACTCAACCAAACAGTACTTCCCGCAGGTGAAAACTTGACAGCGTTACCAAGTATATTTACGAGTACTTGAATGATGCGATCAGAATCAGCCCAGACTTGAACAGATAGGGGAGAAATGTTAAGCGTAATTTTGGATTCCTCAGCAAGCAGTCGTAGAACTTCTACTGATTGCAACATGAGGGTTGCCGTGTCACATGAGGTTTTCTCTAAAACAATTTTACCTGACTCCAGTCGTTCTAAATCTAGAATGTCATTGACCAAACGTGTTAAGCGTTCGGTTTCAGCTACCGCAATTTCTAACATTCGCTCTTGCTTCTGAGGCTGGCTATCGAGTCGTCGAGAGGCGAGTAACCCTAACGATCCCCGAATAGAACTCAGGGGTGTTCGCAACTCGTGGCTAACGACCGAGATAAACTCGTTTTTCATTTTTTCTACTCGCTTGCGTTCACTAATATCCCGACCTTCTGGAATCAATAAAATGACATTTCTCGTCTCATCCACAACAGGTTTGAGGGAAAAATCAATCGTTGCAACAGTGTCTCCTCGTCCTAACACATCCACTTCATAACGCACAAATTCACCTGTCGCAGCACGGGCGATCGCCTCCTTTAATTGATTCTGGGTTTTGGTTGAAATCGTCCACCACCGCGCTTCCCAAAAAGGACGATCAACAATATCTGTATGACTAATGCCACTAAAATCTAGAGCGGTCTGATTTGCTTCTAAAAGCGTACCATCTGGCTTGAGTAACCCAATGAATTGAAACGTTTGGTCAAAAATAGCTCGGAATCGTCTTTCGCTGTCTCGCAACGCCAGCTCTGCTTGTTTGCGTCGGGTGATATCTTGAATTTGAGCAATAAAGTAAAGTGGTTTGCCCTCAGTATCACGAACCAGCGATCCACTTAACAAAATCCAGACTATGTGTCCTTGCTTATGGAAATACCGCTTTTCCATCTCGTAGTAACGAATTTTGTCACTGAGCACTTGGCGTACATAGTCCAAATCGATATCTAAGTCATCTGGATGGGTAATTGCTTGGAAGGTTGTGGCTAGCAATTCAGCTTCGCAATAGCCGACAATTTCACATAAAGAACGATTGACCCGCAACCAACGTCCATCTATTGCGACCAAAGCCTTTCCAATAGCCGCATTTTCAAACGCACTACGAAAGCGTTCTTCGCTTTCTTGTAGAAGAGCTTCTGTTCGTTTGTGCTCGCTGAGTTCTGTTTGTAGTTGTTGGTTTATCTTGCTTAATTCGGCTGTTCGCAGTGCAACTTCTATTTCCAGCTTATCATGGGCTTGTTGCAGTTTCTCTTCTGTCTTTTTTCGCTCAATGGCTGTACTTAGCACATTAGCAACGGCTTGGAGAAAGTTAGTATCATCTTCAGTAAAGGTGCGTCGTCTTGTTGTGTCAGCACCTAAAACACCAAATGGTTGATCAATTCCATGAATAACGACGGTCATACCACTCACGACACCATGGTTATGCAGGAGTGCTGATCCGCGAAATCGTGTTTCTTGGCGCAAATCTTCTACAATTACTGGCTCCTGAGAAAGGAGTGTGTATCCTGCCTGGGAATCTAAATCAGTGCCGACGGTGACGTGATTTACCAAGCCTTCTTGCCAGCCGATTCCAGCCCGTAGAAGAAATGCTTGTCCATCCGGCAGAAGTTCAAAAATTTTGCAATACTCAACTTCAAGGTTTTGAGCAACAAGAGTCACTGCTTCATTCATTAACGTAGATACGGCTACACCAGCTAATGCCTGCTGACCCACCAGCTGAGCAACAACTGCTTGCTGATGCTCACGGGCTTTCAAACGCCCTTCGGCTTGCTTACGCTTTGTTATATCGCGCCCTACAGCCATCCGCACCTTGCGATCCTGATAGATACTGTTTTTCCCAACCACTTCTAATGGGAAAGTTGTTCCATTTTTCTTGACACCAGTGACTTCATATGGTGAATCATAACCAGACGCAATATTTTTCATGACCAGTGCTAAAGATTCAGGTGTTAAAAAATCCTTTGCCGACATACCAATAACTTCCTGAGTTTCGTAACCGAACAACTTAGCAAAGGATTGGTTGGCATCAATAATCTTTCCCATCTCATGGATAATAATGCCTTCAAAAGTCGCCTCAGTTAAGAACTGAAACCGTTGCTCACTTTCCCGTAGTGCCTGTTCTGCGTGCTGACGCTCAGTTATCTGGCGATTTAAGAAATAACACATTGAGCACACAAGTACCAGACTTAGGCTGAAGCCAACTAACGCAAAGATAAAAATGATGCGAGATTGAATGGCAGATTGCTTAATACTTAAAAACAATGCCTGCGGTGTATTCTGAAAACTCCAACCAACACCGACAAACGTTGGCAATACCAATCCAAATCCAGTGGTAATAAACTTATGTTGAAAGCGGTGCTTCATCGAATTCAATATTTGTTAGTTAAAAATTCTACAAGAGCAGACGCTTACATTCGTAAAAAAGAATTAGGATTCATGACATTTCCCATGTTTTCCTTTTTCTATTTTCTATTGATTTTGCTATAAATAACTCTATCTTGAATGCTCGATTTCATTCTAGAATTTTGCCTTGAAACAGTGTAGCATCAGCGGCGCGATAAAGTTCTTTTAGGTCAGCACCATCATTTGGATACTGTGCTATTCCAGCGCTACAACTGGCACGAAAAATCTGATTATTAGTATCAGTAAACTCCTGCTGATTCCAGATTTTTTTGAACCTTAGCAGCAACTTGAGACCTTGTTCTCGCTTCACACCGTATAAACCAATAACAAACTCTTTACCGCCCCAACGAGATATAACATCTCCACTCTGGAAGGACTGCTTTAAGAGTTTTCCGAATTGGCTAAGAACCATATCTCCGGAATCATAACCGTATTGATTATTGACCAGTTTGAAGTTGTCTAAACTCAACAGCATAAAACAAAAAGGTTGATGATGACGTTCTGCCAGATACAACAAACTTGTTAGCTGTTGAATAGACTTTTGCCGATTTGTTAGACTCGTGAGCGGATCTATTTGTGCCAAATCCCGGTGGATTTTGGTTCGCTCTAACCGATTGAAAATACGGGCAATCAGTTCTGGTCCTACAATCGGCTTTTGGATATAATCATCTGCACCTGCTATAAATACCTGATGCATTGTTTGGGCATCATGACAAGCGGACAAAAAAAGTACGGGCAACTGACTCCACTGAGGATCATTGCGTACCACCTGACAAAGTTCAACCCCGTTAATGTCAGGCATTTTTACATCTAAAATCAGTAAATCTGGAACTGAGGCTTCCAGTACTTGCCAAAATTGTTGCGGGTCTGCAAGGGTTGTGAGATGAAGCCCCCACGGTTCAAGTAATGCAGACAAACTCTCTAGCAGTTTGGGATCATCATCTACAATCATGACTTTAGCTTGGGCCGTTTGAGCATGATTGAGTACCTGAGTGACTGCCCTCAGTATTTCACTAGAACAGACTGATTTGTGTATAAAAGCATGACTCCCTAAACAAGCGGCTTCTAACCTGTCAGCTAAACTATTTCGTCCTGTTAAAACTATAACTGGAATCTCTAAGTGCTGGTTTCTCAGTTGGGCTAAGAAAGTCAGTCCACTTTCGGCAGGTTCAGCAAACGTAAGGTCGAGTAGGATGACATCAGGAAGATTGTTTGTCATTGCCTCACTCGCAGCAGCCAAACTGGGGGCAACTTCTACTTGAAAACCCCACGCAGCTGCTTCAAGCCGAATTCGCTCTGCCAGTGCTGGATCATCATCAATCACTAGTATCAGACCATGTTGCGCAAAACAGACAGCAGTAGAAGTCGGCAAAACTGGCGGCTTCTGTAACTCCTGTTGCAATAAATTCACCAGTTTTGATAATTGTTCTGTTTGAAGGCGATCTAAATTTGTGACTGAGAGCAATTGCTCAATTTCCCTTGCCAAACTTGAACCTTCATGAAAACCGAAAGATCCCAATGCTCCTGCTAATTTGTGGGCTTTATGCTTTGCTTTTTGTTGTACTTCAGGTTCGAGAATACCTGCTTCCAAAGCAGTTATCGCTTGCAATATAGATTCTACTTCATCAATAAAGCTATCCTTAAATCGTTCCCAGAGTTTAGCAAGCGATTCCACTATTTCAGTTTGAGCTTGCTTTTTGCTGGTTTCAATTGACTGTGAAGATGATATTGCATCTGTAGATTGCTCACTTCCAGGTGGGGACTTAAGTCGATACCCCAAACCATAAACTGTCTCAAGAAAATCTGCGATCACTCCACCTGCTTTTAACTTCTGCCGAAGTCCCTTGATATGAGTTCTAACAACATCCTCTGCTGGATGTTCTGCATCAGACCACAGATTTTCTACAATTGCACTTTTGCTAAAAATCCGGTGTGGATTCCGCAAGAAAAGCTCTAGTAACTGATATTCTTTTACTGTTAGACGTAGGGGCTTTTGATCACAAGTTACTAAACTTTTGCTAGTGTCAAATTGTAGGTTTCCCCAACTCAGTACAAAAGTCAGTGTGGCACTTTTGGGTCGTCGCAACAAGGCGCGGATACGAGCGATCAGTTCTGACACATTAAAGGGCTTAACCATGTAATCATCTGCACCTGCATTTAAGCCCATAACTTTATCAAGGCTATTGTCTTTTGCAGTCAGTAGCATAATTGGTATTTGATAGCGCTCTTGACGCAGTTGACGACAAACACTAATGCCATCTAACCCAGGTAACATGATATCCAATAAAATGAGGTCATATTCAAAGTTTTGTACAAGTTGTAGACCTGTTTGACCATCAACCACCGTATTAACTATATAGTTATGAGCAGTGAGCGCTTCTGTCAGAATTGCATTGGTTCGTTCATCATCCTCTACTACCAAAATTTTCATTGAGCATTCCCTCACACAATATCAATTCCATCTTAGATTTCATTTTGCGTTATCGCTTTAGGAGCATCCCACGGGCGGCACGCCACCCGCTACGAATTAAAGAAACACCATATGCTTGTAGGCATGAGGAGTGTCAATTTTTTTTGTATTTAGTTCAAATTTAGTTCACTGCTTTTATTTAACAAAACTTCAATGACTAAACTCCTTGCTATCAAAGAATTTACCCAAGCAGTGGGAGGCGGGATGACTCCGCGCATGGTTCGCCACTATCATGAATTGGGGTTACTTCCTCAACCAGTGCGATCGCCCAGTAACTACCGCCTCTATACTGACAACGATGTACTCAGATTACAACGCATCGTCGCACTCAAGCAGCAAGGGTTTCAACTCAACCACATCCGCCAAATACTGGAAGTGGAACCACAACAAGACACAACTGCTAACTTGATGACGCAACTGCAGCTACAATATCGCGCAGTCATACAGCAAATTTCTCAACTACGGCAAACAGCATCTGCATTAGAAGGGTTACTGGGGCGCGATCGCGATTGTGAAATCATCCAAGCTGAAGTTTTAGCACAACTCAAGCTACTGGAGGTAGATACTCAAACAGGACTCGGCGGACTAGAAAAACTCTGGGATGGGTTGGATGCTGAAGTTCATGCTCACCCAGAAGCTTTTACTGAATCGTTGGAACGCCTGCTACCTGACCTTTCTAGGCGTTCTGAAATTGAACAAGACCTGATCTCAAACCTGGTTTTAGCTTGTGGCGATGTCAGTTTGGCGTCGTTTGTGAGGTTGAGTGATAAGGCGATCGCCACAAGTCGTGAAGTCCTCAAATCCGGCTGTCAGATAGTTGCGGATATTCCAACGGTAGCTGCTGCGTTGGATACAACGAGGTTAGCTCATTTGGGATGTCCAGTGGAAACGTTGATTGATAACTCTCATATTACGACAGCCACAGAAGCAGAAAAAGCATTTTGGCTGGATCAACAATGGCAGGAAAAATTACAGCAAGTCTCCCCAGGTTGTGTGTTAGTGATTGGCTATGCTCCTAGTGTGCTGCTTTCTGTATGTAAAGCCATCCAAAACCAAGAAATTCAACCAGCGCTAGTCATTGGTATGCCCATTGGCTTTAGTCATGCTCCAGCTGCTAAGCGACAATTGATGCAATCGAACGTGCCTTTTATTACAATTGAAGGAACTTTGGGAGGTGGCTTGTTAGCTGCGACTGTCCTGAATTCTTTGGTAGAGTCACTTATTGAAAAACCTGACTGTCATTGTTACTTACGCCACTATTAATACTAGTATCAAAAAGTTTTTTCGGCACTGTTTCCTAATTTCACATTTGAGAATAAGCTCCAATATCGTTGTGAATCAAAAATAAGACAAAACAAAGTAAACGATGAGATTAGCTGTTTATGGCAAAGGAGGAAGTGGAAAAACCACTATTAGTACCTGCCTTTTACAATTTCTGAACTATTTCTGTGATTTCCAAGTTTTAGGTATTGATGGCGATCACAATTTGCATCTAGCTGAAGAACTGGGTGCAACGCCTGTCGAAATGCAGCGGGGAGATTCGGGAACTGCACGGGATATTGGTAATGATTTAGATTGGTTGCGTTCTTACTTTGCTGGTAGCAATCCGAGAATTACTGCTGATTTACCAATGATAAAAACAACTCCGCCTGGGGAAGGATCGCGTTTGTTGCGGTTAAGAGAACCAGCCGAGTGGCGCAATCGCTATGTCACTCTCATTGATGGAGTGGAATTGATCCGAGTTGGTGATTTTACGCAAGACGATTACCGCAAAAAGTGCTTTCACAGCAAAACCGGGGCGATTGAGATTTTCTTAAAGCACGTTTGGGAAGATCACAACGAGGCGATTATTGTTGATATGTCAGCAGGTAAGGATGTTTTCGCTTCACCCTTACCAAGCTTGTTCGACACAAATATCTATGTTGTCAAACCAACGCGCAAGTCAGTTAGCAATGCAGGGGATTTTCTCGCACACGCCAAAAACTTTGGTATTGAAATGCTAGTCGTGGCGACTGACATCCACTCTCGTCACGAAGTCGCAGCAATTGAAAATTATCTCATGCGAACTGTGGATGCAGTCATTCCCCACGACGCATTTTTTGTCCAACGGGACTCATTAGTACTTTCTCGTCCACCTCATGTGCGCGAAGCTAGCTTCACGGTGTTGGATGCATTCTATAGCCTTACCGATTTATTGCGTCAGCTTCCCTCACAGAACTGGGAAAACCGACTCACTCGAATGCTTTACCATCACGAAGAAACTGCACATGATTGGGCAGGAGTCCACTTTACAGCACAAATTCAACCTGGTTTCAATCCATTTGAGCGCTTTCAAAGCAACAAACTCGCTACAGCTTAACAGTTATCAGTTATCTAGGTAGGAAACAGACTCGTCCACCCCTTGTTCCCTGTTTACTGTTCACTGTTCCCTGTTCCCTGTTCCCTATTCCCTGTTAATGGTAAAATAACTCAGAAAAATATAAAAAGGAATTCATTTACTGTGATTGGCGTTGCTGTTATTGGCACGGGATTTGGTCAGAAAGTGCATATTCCTGGATTTCTGGCTCATCCTCAGACACAGATCGTTGCTGTATATAACCAAGATTTAAATAAAGCTAAAGCGATCGCACAATCCTACAATATTCCTCACGCCTGCAATACAATCACAGATATCGTTAGGCTGCAAGAAGTCCAAGCAGTAAGCATTTCCACACCACCATTTTTGCATTACGAAATGGCAAAAGCAGCGCTGCAAGCAGGAAAACACGTATTAATAGAAAAACCCACAACTCTAAATGCAGCCGAAGCTAAAGAACTTTACCAGTTAGCCCAAAAAGCAGGTGTGATTGCAACTGTAGACTTTGAATTTCGCTTTGTACCAGGATGGCAATTCTTTTCGGAATTGTTGTCACAAGGTTATGTGGGTTCAAAGCGTTTGATTAGAATTGATTGGCTAGGTTCTTCTCGTGCTGATGCTGGACGCCCTTGGAACTGGTATTCTCGTAAAGACCAAGGAGGCGGTGCATTAGGATCTTTGGGTTCTCACACTTTTGATTATATTCATTGGCTATTTGGTCCTGTACGCAAGTTAAACGCCCATTTCACTACCGCGATCGCCGAACGACTAGACTCCAACACTGGAGAATTAAAGCCCGTAGAAACCGATGACACCTGTATGCTGATGTTAGAGTTGGCAGATGGGACACCTTGTCAAGTTTCTATCAGTGCTGTGGTTCATGCATCGCGTACTCATTGGATAGAAGTGTATGGCGATCGCGCAACTCTAGTATTAGGAAGTGAAAATCAAAAAGATTACGTACATGGGTTTCGTGTTTTGTCTTCTCAACCAGGTAAACCATTAACTGAAATTGAAATTCCCAATCGATTATTGTTTCCGAAAAATCACTCAGATGGTCGCATTTCTGCATTTTTGAGAGTTGTAGATGAATGGGTGCAAGGAATTGAATCCAAAAAACAAATCGTTCCATCCTTACGAGAAGGGATTTACTCTCAGTTATTAATGGATTTATCCCATGAATCTAATAACAGTTCAAGTTGGGTAAATGTACTAAGCTTGGAAGATTTTCTTGCTTAATATAGAACTCATATTTTATTTTTGACGAAGCTAGGTACATCTTTATCAGTTATCAGTTACCAGTTATACCATTTCACGAAATCCTTGATACAAATGATTAGTCTCTAATTCTTTCTCCCCTGCTCCCCTGCTCCTCTGCTCCTCTGCTCCTCTGCTCCTCTGCTGCCTATTTGTATCAACCTTAAAGTGAAACGGTATTACCAGTGATCAATTGTTCACTGTTCCCTGTTCCCTGCCCTTAGTAGGGTAATTAACGTTTCATCATGAAGCTTACTTCATGACTTATTAAATAAAAAATCATAAACTAAGTAAATAGAAAAAAGTTCTGTCTGTCCGCAGCGTTAACGCTGCGGACATGGTTACGTTTATTTCTTGCCACCCACTTAACAGTATGTATACACCATCACGATTTTCAGCTTTCTATCTTTTGGATGGGGTGCGAGAGCTTGTTTGTAGATCAAAATAGAAACGTCACAGGAAACCTGTTTTGGCAAAGACCTTCACCCCGACTTGCTCGGGGTTTTTTATAATTGATAGGATTTAGTCATTCAAGCTATTGTTGAGATTTTAATTTGGTTTGTAGTCAAGAATTCCGGCTTTTTCCTTAAACTTTACATGGAAAAATATGTATATTCAGTTACATATTAACGTTTTACTCCTTTAGGATGGTGTGAAATTGTTTTATTCAAATGAAAATACAATACAACACTGGAATACGCTGCATAAATAAAAGCACAGCACACCTCGATATTATCGGGGTTTTTTTTGGATATAGCTGTTGTATTTACAGTAAGTAAGTAGACATCAATAGAGAGAATATAATTCTTCTTCCTCCCTTTATAAGGCTATAGTGTACACACCGGATTGCTTTTCACCTCACCCTCGCTTTTAGCTGCGCAAAAATCTTTCCCTCTCCTTAATAAGGAGAGGGATGCCCGGTAGGGCAGGGTGAGGTTTCAATAGGGTTCGCTTAAGATCCCCCTGTTGTAGCACAAGCGCGTGGGTTGGGGGATCTCTTGGTAAAGAAAAAGAAGGCTGGCTCTCTACTCAATCCATCGAAAACTTTCCCTGCACTGACCTCCGCACAATTGACCAACTTTGGGTAAAATACAGTGGTGGGCGCTTTGGTTTTAGTGTGCAAAAGCGCATTTGGGAAAGGGTGGGTGAAGACTACGAAAAGTTTGGCGATCGCGTGGGTTGGCGCAAAGGAATGTTTTGGAACAGAGAATGGCTGAACTACAATGAATTAACCTTCTCCATAAATGCCCCCCAGGGACATCTCCCTAGGGACATCTCCGAGAGGGTGTTGGGACCTGAGTGGAGAACTCGATCTTGGGCAGTTAACAATCTCTTCTCTCGCGTCCAGACTTGTAAACTGTAACATATAAGGCTTACACACAATTGTAAAGATTAGCAAACAAGTGATTTCCCACGGAGTGTTGCGGTTTCTACGTTTTCGTTACCTGGCACTACATCCAATTTGGATCTTCTTCTTGTGCTTGTAGTACGATGCTGGCAAATTGTGGGTTATAACAATTCGCGAAGATAAACTTGCACGCTACTTCTTCTATTTCTTGGTTTGTTGGTTCCCAGTCATTTTACGTCTACGCACTTATTGAATTTCTACATAAAGTTTCTTCCCCAAGGCATTAGCATATTTTTCTAAAGTAGAGATACCAACATCTGAGCCATCGTTTTCGATTCTGATAATTATAGATTCATGCAAATTTAACCGACGTGCTAATTCTTCTTGTGTCATTCCCGCTTCAATTCTTGCTTGCGCCAGCAACACGCCAATTTTAAAACTGGAATATCCAGATTCAAAATTTTCAGCGAACTCCGGATCAGTTTGCTTGCGTCTGGCAATGTATTTCTCTACATCACTCATCATTTTGTTTCCTGCTTAAATAATCTCTTTTTCGGTGTTCTGCTAACTCAATCTCTTGGGATGGAGTTTTTTGTGTCTTTTTAGCAAATCCGTTTGTTAAAACAATCAGGTTATTATCTTCAAAAAAGCCAAGTAGACGAAATGTATTATTGCCTACTTGAACTCTCACTTCCCAGATATCATCTGTATTCACTAATTTCTTAAGATATTGACTTGGCACAGAATCAAGCTCTTGAATCAGCCGTAATACCCATAGTACTTTTTGCGCTTGTTTCCCACACAGAGAATCAAGAAATTCTTCAATAGGACAACGTTCTAAATCAGTGCGGTAAAAGACAACCTCTCTCATTCGTCACTCAGCAAATCAGCCCGTAGATTAGCAAGAGTACCACGTTTTGCCCTACCTGTTTTAATTGCTTCCAACGTTTGTGCTGCATTGCTGGCGATTTCTTGACGCCGTTTTTCAACTCGTCGTTTATGAATTAGTTCCAATAATAAATCTTGCTCTTCGGTTGAAAGAGCCTCTACATACTCAATAACTGTCTGTAAGGACGCAGGCTTGCTCATCAGCAATGTTTAGTTGGTTATATGGTTTCTTCATTCTATCTTTATTGACTATCTATAGCCCTTCTGGCTTCGTTGCAAGACAGTCGGAACCCGTAAATCTTAAAAAAACCAACATATTTTCACCAGAGATCTAAATATACTGCCTGGGTTATGTCAGAGCAAATCCGCACATAGTCTTATCTTTTCCATAACCAAGCTATGACTTCTGTTAGAAGAATTATTACATTTTTACAGTTAGTCTTGACTTATATTCAGGACGGCTTATTCGCTTGAAGATAGGTTAATTTTGACTCCTTTTCCGGAGCCAACCTGTGATTGAGGCGAGTTTGCTCCGGTTCTGAAACTGTAAAAAGTGTTGAAAATTAACGAATGGAGTCTTGTAATGATAAATTTGATTTCTAAGGCATTTGCTCAGATCAATTCTCTATTTAACCAACTTCAGGTAAAACGTTTTTTCGCTGTGGTTTTAGCTGGGTTGCTAGTGCTGACAACAAATGTTACTAATGAGAGTAGTGACAAAGACTTAACCAACAGAGTTAACCAAGCCCTAGAGCGGAACTCTTCCGACAGACCGCAAACAGTAGGAGGATGGTTTAAGCAAGCTCGCGAAACCGAAGATGCTCCTGGTGAACGCGCCAAAAGAATTGCAGGACAATCAGCAGAAGCTGTAAAAGACTTGGGTAAGGTGTACCCAGATACAGCTGAAAGGACTGCTGATAGTATAAAGGACTAGTATAAAGGACAAAACAAACTAGGCAGATAAACGGGTAAACAGAGATTTTAGAAGACAGGTGACAGGGTACAGAGAAACTGTAACCTGTCACCTATTGCTTTTTTACAGTTATCAGTTTGAAGAAGAATTCAGAATACAGAATTCAGTATTCAGAAGAAAGAAAAAAACAATTGCGACTCCTGACTTCTGACTCCTGACTCCTGACTCCTGACTCCTTTACTGTTCACTGTTCACTGTTCACTGTTAAGCGTTCACTGTTTTAAGCTGGATAAATCCGCAAACGCCGATTTGGTTCTTCCCCAAAGCTATTAGATTTCAGCCGATAGTGTTCTACCAACTCGTGCTGCATTTTCCGCACTTGAGGAGAACGGGGCAATAATTCGACTGGCTGTCCTTTGGGAATCACGATTTGCTCTACAGCAAGTCTTGCTTCTTCCAAGGCGTCCATTTCATCATCACTGGCGCTGTGGAGAAACAGTTGCATTTCGCGATCGTCGTTAACTTCCGGATCGTCCATATTCAGCAACCGCCGCAAGCCTCGGGTTATCTGCGGTAGGGTGCTGGACTTGATCATATGAATCGGTATTTGACGTGCTCTAGCCATTTGCCGTAATTTGGCGTGGTTTTTGACGTGCGATCGCAACGCCAATATAGCATCAGCACTATCTAGATCTTTTGTCAATGTCACTGGTAAAGAAAGTACCCCAACGACCTGTTCCAATTGGCTGCGGCTAACGCCATAGGGATATACGTGCAGTGGCAAATCTTCGCCGTTAGGTCCTGCATGTCTAGTAGTGGTGGAGTCAAAATCAAAGCCATCAAAACCATTAAAGGATTCATCGAGTAAGCGGTCAAACTCACTAACTCCAGAACTTTTTTGGCTTTGACCAGACAATGTCGGTAGGGGTATCATTTGTCCAGTTGCACGCCAGCCATTTGACTGTCGTGCTGGTGCTGGAAAAGATTCTTCCCCACCAAGTGTTTGTCCACGACCGTTGATTGCGGTAAGCTGACGAGTCACGTTCACATTGCCATTGTCATCCACAGTTCTGACTTGCGGACTAGGCTGACGCCCCCGTAGGAGAGTATCAACTGTGTCAGCGACGCTGTCGTGAACTACCCAGCGTTGCCGTTCTGACATTTCCACCGCAATCTCGAAAGTGGGAGGTGCTTTGCGTTCTAAAACTGTCTTTTGAGTCCCTCGCCGTCTGGCTTCATCGTCTCCCAGTGTCACAGCCTGGATACCACCAACCAAGTCAGCAAGCGTCGGATTTTTGATCAGGTTTTCAATCTGATTACCATGAGCAGTTCCTACCAACTGGACACCTCGTTCAGCAATAGTACGAGCTGCTAAGGCTTCCAGTTCTGTACCAATTTCATCAATCACGATGACTTCTGGCATATGGTTTTCCACAGCTTCAATCATCACTTGATGCTGTTGTTCTGGATGAGCCACTTGCATCCGGCGTGAGCGACCGATCGCGGGGTGGGCAACGTCACCATCTCCAGCGATTTCGTTAGAAGTGTCAATGATCACTACTCGCTTGTGAAAATCATCCGCTAAAACACGGGCAATCTCCCGTAGTGCAGTGGTTTTACCCACACCTGGGCGTCCCAGCATGAGAATTGATTTTCCAGTTTCCACCAAATCGCGGATCATGGTAATTGTGCCGAATATTGCCCGACCAACACGACAGGTTAAGCCGATAATCTTACCACTGCGATTGCGGATGGCACTAATCCTGTGCAGGGTTTGCTCAATTCCTGCCCGATTATCCGCGCCAAAGGTTCCCACTCTCTTGATACAATCATCTATCTGTTCTTGCGTAACGGGTGTTTCGCCCAGATACTCTGCTTGATTGGGAAAGCGAGCTTCAGGACGACGACCCAAATCCAAGACCACTTCTACTAGGCTATCTCGTTGAGGATGCTTTTCTAGTATCTGCCGCAGGTCTTGGGGCAAAATGTCCAACAATTTTTGAAGATCGTCTTTAATCGTCATGCTTTTTATGGTGACGTTTTTTAGAGATACTTGGACACTTGTAGTACGAGGAGGATCACCCCGCCACCAGAAAGTGTCCGCAACGCGCTCATAAGGAACAGTGTTCCCTACTGCTGTGACTTGAGCTGGGAAACGAGAGAATGTGCAAGCGAAACCGCTTGAGCGAGCAATTCTGGTTCTTCTTCTAAGCGGACAGTTGTTTTAAGACAAGCATTTTTCACCTCCCTTGCTTCTAATTGCTCGAGAATTGGTGATAGTAGTACCCGGGCGTAACTACCGTAAGCGATACCAGCAATGGAAGAGGACGAAGAGGACGAAGAGGAATAAGCTTCCCCTGTTCTCTTGAGAAGATCCATTGCCTTCAACTTGGCAACAGTGTAGCTGTTGGTTCCACCAGCTAATTGCACATATCCCGGTAATTTAGCTGCCAAGACTTTTTGCCCTAATTTGACGGCTGCCTGAGTGGTACCATTACCAATATCTCCACTCATCGGACGACCGTCAGTCTGCCAAATTAAAGCACACGGTATGGGGGCAATTACGTTATAAAGGGCATGAAGATAGTCAATCAGACCCTCTCCATCTGGACAACTGATTGCGACTAACTTCAAACGCTCAACCCAAGGTAAAATAGCTTGCCACAATCTTTGAAATTCTGTCAAACGCCCAACATTTGTATGAATTTCTACGGCATCTACTCCTGATGACAGGATCAATGGTGCGATCGCTCCTGGCGTTGATACATATGATCTTGTATAAATTATATTGTATGGACAAACGGGTATGCAACGACCACATCCGTAGCATTTTTGTGATATAACCCCTGATGATTCGTTTTTTATACTATTAAAAACAATTGCTTGGGCTGGACAAATCCTTTCACATGGTCTATCACATTCCTTGGGGCATTCTGTAGAATTAAACTCAGCTTTACGGAAATGTGGATCTTCCCCGTCGTTGAGACTAACCATCAACAGGGGAGACCTTCCAGGCAAGCCAAATCTTTGCTGCCCAGCAACCTCTGATAAGGCAGAAGCAGCTTGCAGTCCATCTTTGGCTGCGGCAATGACAGCTGGATCAGCGGCAACATCTATGCAGTCAGCGCCAGCCAAAGTGTAGGCTAGTGTTAAACTTCTGACCGCAGGCAGATGTTGGTAGCTGGCCCCGCAGATGAGCTTGAACCAGTGACCTTGTTTGAGGGATCGTAAAGGGTTTAATAGATGAGTCACATCTCTATTATGCTATGGGACGGAAAAATGTAAGAGGTGGCTCACAAAAGTTTTGATGATTATTTTTTTCTATTTCAAAGGAGATAACTCTTGTTTTCAAGTCTTGCGTGAGATTTTGTTGAGAAGCTGTATTTTGGGAGTTTGATGACGATATTTGGTTGTGTTGTGAAAGGCTGAGCAGTTGAACAGGTTAATTGTATTTATAATCACCCAGTAGTTGATTCAGTATTTGGATGCTTGACTGGAATTTCGATGATAAACTCTGCTCCTTCTCCTGGTAAGGAGTTGCAACTAATTTGTCCTTGATGTTTTTGTACCACAATCTGATGGCTGATTGCTAATCCCAGTCCACTGCCTTTACCAACAGGCTTTGTCGTAAAAAATGGATCAAAGGTTCTTGCTCGCACTGACTCATCCATACCAAGTCCATTGTCAGCGATACTAATCTTGACTGTATTATCATCTGCCAACTCTGTACGAATACGAATCATAGGAGCACAAATTGTGGAGCTAACGTCATGAGTTGGTGAGTTGGTCAAGTGTAATGGTCTTATCCTCTCCCCATCTTTCCATTGCCACATCTGTTGATCACAAAGCTTGTGCTCATCTTTCCCTATTCGGTGAAATCTTCGATGGCTTGTGCTACTAAGACTTTTATTGATCTGTCCACCCAAAGGAGACGACATCTCCCACTCACTATGCCCCTGCGTTGACTCCAAAGCATCGATCGCATTATTCAAGATATGCAGAAACACTTGGTTCAGTTCGCTAGCATAACAAGTCACAGGGGGCAAATTGCCATACTCTTTGACAACAACAATAGCAGGACAATACGTTGTTTTCTTGAGTCGATGCTGCAACATCACCAAAGTACTATCTATACCTTCATGAATGTTTACCGACTTCATCTGAGCTTCGTCAACCCGAGAAAATTTTTGTAGCGCTAGTACAATTTGCCGAATGCGATCAGCTCCTCTGTTCATCGCACCTAATAAGTTTTTCAGGTCATTCATCAAAAAGTTCAGATCTATTTCTTGGACGATTTGCTTGATTTTAGGTGTAGAATGTGGATATTCTTGCTGATAGAGCAAAATCATACCGACTAGTTCTTGCACATATTGCCCAACATATTCAAGATTGCCATAGATAAAACTGATTGGATTATTCACCTCATGGGCAATTCCGGCAACCAACTGCCCCAATGCTACCATCTTCTCATTTTGAATTTGTTTAACTTGAGCAGCTTTTAAATCGTCAAGAGCATTTTGCAACAAAAGATTTTTTTCTTGAAGTTTAGTTTGTAATAGACGCAAGTTCATGTGATTTTCAATTCGCAAGATAACTTCCGCCCCATAAAAAGGTTTAGTAATATAGTCTACACCTCCCACATCAAAGGCTTTTACTTTATCTAATACATCATCTAGAGCACTAATAAAAATCACTGGGACTTCACAAGTTCTCTGGTCACCCTTAAGTTGCTGACAAACCTCATACCCATTTACTCCTGGCATTTTTATATCTAGCAAAATGACATCAGGCAAAACCATTTGACACGCCATCAGTGCCATTTTGCCATTTAAGGCTTTACGAACTTCATAACCCTGTGCAGTCAGCATTGCTGACAAAAGACGTAGGTTGTCTGGTGTATCATCAACGACTAGAATATTGCCCTTATATTCTTGACCTTGATTTCTATGCATTTCAAAAAAAAACTGATGTGGCAATTTGAGAGATTTTTGGCACGGAAGACAGATTTCAGAATAATGTACTGAAAACTGTCTATTACCATCATGCATCAAATTTACCACCAAGGGCGACCCAAGTCAGTTTACCCACCTCTCCATCTACAGTTAAAGCGGCTTCTTTTTGAAATGCTTTAACAGCAGCTTCCGTTTGAGGACCAAAATTTCCATCTGCGGTTCCTGGGTTGTACCCTCTTGCATTCAGCACTTTTTGCACAGCTTTGACATCATCTCCTGTCCTTCCTTGACGAAGATTACGTCTAAGTGTTGGTAATACAAAGCCAGAATATGTCAAATTCCAAGCTTCACTCCGTTCACCTTCCTTAGGAATACGCCAAATTGATGAGCCAGGATAGTTATTCAGGTAATCTTGAAGTTCTGCGGCTGTTGCAGGTTTTGCTGTATCACTTTCCGAACCCCAAACGGGTAAGATTGGTTTTTTAAAACCCAAATTTTTGTAAGCATCCAGACAATCTTTAACTTCTTCTGGAGTAGTGGGTTTGAAAGTGAACTTCTCAAAATAGATTTGTAGGAACGCTAAGTCGCAATACTTATCCAAAATCTGCCAAGGAACATTAGGGTGGAGTCGAGGATTTCCAAAAGTTGCATATCCTAAAGTTCCTTCCTTGACGATCATACGCACAGCAGAAAGAAGCTTGTCTACATTTGTATGTGTGCTAGGGTCTTCTACTTCTTTTTCTACATCAACAATATAGCCATCCAGTCCACAGTTAAGAGCTTGCCTAACTTTTACAATTTGTCTAGTAATATCAGCAGTACCATAGTGATATCCCCATCCATACACTTCGATCTCACGAGACTTAAATTCCTGAATAATTTCTGGAGAACACTGCCAATTCCAAAAAGTAGGTTTACCTTGATATTTTCCATCAAAAACCTTAAGATAAACACGCTGTACTTTCCGTTCAACAAGCTTGTCCAGATAATCAGCGCGAATCTCTGAAAGCTTCCAAATCCAAACTCCGTTGGGATATTGTGCCATATTCTTTAGTTCTTTATTTCGTAAAAATGACAGGCAAGTAAAGTATACCCATAGATTTTATAGATTGTTTTCTAGAGTATCGTCTACAAGCTTTGCCTGTAACTGCTTCAATAATTTATCTATTAATTCCAGAAGATTTCAAAAATTTGTTGTGCAATTGAATCATTATATGGCATATTGCTTTTTCTGCTTGAGTTTTGGTGATAATCAGCTATGACGACTATCTGGGTAAATGAACAACTTGATCCATCTGGAATGATTTATGCTTGTATTGCTTGCTGTAACGAGTCCCAAGCCAAAGACTGTCATGAGTCCTTTAAGCAAAATTTAACTGAGGAGCAAAAGGCATGGGGGTGGGTGGCGCGGTTGCGAACAGTTAATTCTTGGGATGACGTTCCAGTCAATGCTTTAAAGTTGGATTGAAGCGGTTGCTAACAGTTACAGCGGTTTTCTGTAAGGTGGGCATTGCTCACTAATATCTCAAATGTCTATCACATTGGCTTTTCTGAGCAATGCCCACCCTACGATTTGTGGTCTATTCATATCAAAGCCGCAATTCTTGGGATGACGTTCAGTCAATGCTTTAAAGTTGGATTGAAACCGCAAGTCGCAAGTTGCAAGTCGAACAATTGCAAATCATCCACATAAAACCGATAAATTAGTGCAGCGAAATTACGACGCTCTTGCTGCACGCCCTTGGGGTTTGCCGATTCCCCAGGTTTCCCCTGTTGGGAGGAAACCTAGTCGAGGACTGGCTCACTTTTGACGTGAGTTCGACGCGCAAGAGTGTCTCACAATTCAAATAGGACTGCTATAGTACAGTGAAAATGAAAAATTGTATCATACAAGGTAAAATAAAGATTAAAGATTTATTAAAGATAAGTAGAATATCAAAAATAGCTTGAAAGTATCTCTTCTAGTAGGGAAAATTGATATTTATTTTGACTATTTAAGAGTTATCATCAATAAAAAAGATCGATGTCAAAAACTTGTAAAAACCAAATAAAGTTGAGTGCAATATCCGACAGTTTACACTTCTGCTGGAGGCTGTCCCATTCATTTGGTTGGCAAAAGGGGACAAGCTGTTCAAATTTCAATTCATGTTCCTAGTCTGTATATCTGTGCCAACCGCGAGCAGATATTACCAGATTGGAAAAAACAGCTTTTCTTGTGGGTGGTGATTGTTTTACAGCAATCAAGATATGAACTTGTGGAAAGTACACCGAAAATTGAGACAGAAAAACAAAGGTTGCGGGAAAAGTTTATGAGATTTGGCTGTGATGTGGCATTTAATCTGCGCGATCGCCATTATTTAACAGACCTGATCGACCCCCGCACTGGCTATCCTTTGCTTTCCCGTCCAGGGAAAATTCTCCACGATGACACCGCAGCTGTGAAAGCTTTACTGCATTATCCGGTTATTCAGAACAAATGCCGTTTACTAGTCCACCCGAAGTGGGGAATGGCAGTTTACCCTGGAATTCTGATATCACAAGCTCCCCCAATCATCATAGAGTCGGTTATCAAGAGTATAGTCCCCCTGCATGATTGGAAGACAAAAGATGAAGGATGAAATATTTATACTTTCTATTCAGCTTGTTTGTACTGTTGATACCATTGCACAAAGCAATTTATACCTTGTTCCAGGGGTGTACTGGGCTTAAATCCAACATCACGCATCAGGTCATCTACATCGGCATAAGTTGCAGGAACATCTCCCGGTTGCATGGGTAATAAGTTTTTCACGGCTTTCTTGCCAAGCGCCTTTTCTATCACTTCAATGAACGTCATCAATTCCACAGGGTTATTGTTACCAATGTTATAAAGCCTGTAAGGAGCATTACTGTTTGCTACGTTGGCTATGTTGGGTTGAGGTGGTTTAAGCATCACCCGAAAAACGCCCTCAACAACATCATCAATGTATGTAAAATCTCGCTGCATCTTGCCAAAGTTGTAGACATCAATGGGCTTGCCTTGTTGTACCGCTTTTACGAATTTAAAATATGCCATGTCCGGTCTTCCCCAGGGACCATAAACTGTAAAAAAGCGTAGCCCGGTTGTTGGAATGTCATAAAGATGACTATAAGTATGGGCAATCAGTTCATTTGCTTTTTTAGTTGCAGCATATAGTGAAATAGGATGGTCAACATTATCACTAACAGCAAAGGGAACTTTGGTGTTGATACCGTAAACAGAACTTGAAGACGCAAATACTAAGTGCTTGATTTGACTTTGGCGGCATCCTTCTAAAAGGTTAACAAAGCCCGTAACATTGCTATCTATATAAACCCAAGGATTTTGTAAAGAGTAACGTACGCCTGCTTGGGCTGCAAGATTGACGACATAATCAAAAGTGTAGTTTTGAAAGAGTTTCGCAACCTCAAGGCGATCGCTTAACTCCAAAAACTGAAATGTAAACCCTGGCTGCGAGTCAAGTTGCGCCAAACGAGCTTTTTTTAGGTTGACATCATAATAGTCATTTAAGTTGTCAATGCCTATCACCTCCACACCTTCTTTGACAAGACGTTGTGCTAAGTGATAGCCAATGAATCCAGCAACACCAGTAACCAGTACCCTCATCATGAATATCCCTCAAAAGTCTATAACAGCCATCATAGTCATTGCTTGAACTACAGCCATCGCTGTAGCCAGGAATTCTATTGGGGGGATTTTCACTAGCAGGCTGACGTAGTTTTTAGTCTGAGTGTGCTATTCGCCGAAGCAGAAAAATTATATGAAAAAATAAATTGTGTGAAGGTGAGGACTATAGCGCTTGATGGTGTTGGGTGCAATACACCAAGCTAAAGCCTCCAGCTTATCGCCGTTCGCGTGGTTGCGTTCTTGAGAATTGTGCAAGATTTCAGTCTAATGAACTTCAACCAAATTGATGTCAGATTTAAACTTATAATAATTTCAGAAAAAAATTGAAGAAATTTTTTCTCTTATACTCATGAAAAATGGCAATGTCGTTGTTTACCGTTACCATAAAAAATAGCAATGTGCAACAACTTAAAGTAATATCTGAGACTTATTTGCTTAACCAAGCCTGATAATTTTCACGAAAAAATCTATAAGGGTTCTGGCTCGAATGAAAGACAGATTCATCTACTACAGCCTGCGTATTCTCTGACAAGTTACTCAGAGAGTATTTATATCTGTGGTTGTTTCACTCTTTGATGTACTGAACTCAATTGAAAACCCTTATAGTGCTTTTCAGTGCATAAACAGGATACTAAAAAAACGCTCATTAGACATATACCCGAGGAAGAATTTATATGCGGATTCCAGCAGCAAGTTATCGAATTCAATTCAATTCAGAATTTGGTTTTGATGCCGCAAAAGCAATTACAAACTATCTGGTAGAGTTGGGAATTTCTGACCTCTACGCTTCTCCCATTTTCAAAGCCAGACCCGGAAGTAGTCATGGATATGATGTTGTTGACCCCACTCAGTTAAATCCAGAATTAGGAACTCAGGAAGCTTTTGAAAGCTTAGTCCAAGAATTACAGCAGCATCATATGGGTTGGTTACAGGATATTGTCCCTAATCACATGGGTTATGATAGCCAAAATAAATCTTTGATGGATGTGTTGGAATACGGTATACATTCCAGCTATGTTGATTACTTTGATATTCCTTGGAATGCTCCTTTTGCTAGAAACTACGAACCGATATTGGCTCCATTACTGGGCAACTTTTACGGAGAGTGTTTAGAAAATGGCGACATTCAACTTAAGTATGACGAGACAGGACTAAGCGTTAACTATTTTAGTTTAAAGATTCCTCTTAAATTAGAATCTTACGCCAATTTGTTGAGTGAGAATTTAGATAAATTGGCTCAAGCTTTAGGAAGAGAGCACCCGATATTTGTGAGGTTGCTTGGTGTCTTGTATATAGTCAAAAGTCTTCCTTCAGAGACAGTAGCACAACAAAGACAAGACCAAGCAGCTTTTGTCAAAGGACTTCTTTGGGAATTGTATACAGAAAATCCGGAAGTAAAAACGTTTATTGATGAAAATCTCCAACTTTTTAATGGTGAACCAGGAAAGCCAGAAAGCTTTAATCTTTTAGAAAGTTTACTCTCAGAACAGTTTTTCCGCCTCTGTTACTGGAAAGTTGGGGCTGAAGAGATGAATTATAGAAGATTTTTCGCTGTGAATGAGTTGATATCAGTTAGAGTGGAAAATTTAAAGGTTTTTGAAAAGACTCATGATTTGATTAACAAGCTAGTCAGTGAAGGTAAGTTTACAGGCTTGCGAATCGACCATATTGATGGTTTATACGATCCCAAACAGTATTTAGACAGGTTGAGAGAAAAGACGGGAGATACATATATTACTGTTGAAAAGATTTTACAGCCTGGAGAAGACTTACCAAGTAACTGGTCAGTTCAAGGTACATCTGGCTATGATTATCTAAATTACATCAACGGAATTTTTTGTAAAACCGAGAACGAAGAGAATTTTACTGAAATCTACTCAGGTTTTACAGGCCTAACAACATCTTTTGAAGAAATGGTTCCAGAGAAAAAGCACCTCATTCTAGAGAGAAAGTTAGCCGGGGATATTGATAATATCACTTCTCTTTTAAAGACAATTGCGAGTAAGCATCGGTATGGAAATGACTTTACAATCAATGGTTTAAAGCGAGCGCTTGCAGAAGTTCTTAGCCGCTTTCCTGTTTACCGAACTTATGTTACTAAAGAGGGAATCTCTGAAATTGATCGCGCTTATGTTCATGAAGTGATTGAAGCGACCAAACCACACACACCATTCTTAAACCATGAATTAAAGTTGATCGAGAAATTGCTGTTGCTGGAATATGATGATGATACCACTCAAACTCAGAAAGACCAGTGGCTTTACTTTGTGATGAGAGTGCAACAGTACACAGGACCATTGATGGCGAAAGGGGTTGAAGATACTGCTTTCTATGTTTATAATCGCTTTATTTCTTTAAACGAAGTCGGTGGCGAACCGAGTCATTTTGGGATTAGTGCTTCAGAATTTCATGAGTTTAATCAAAAACGGCAGGAGCAATGGTCTAGTGCTATGAGTACTACCTCTACTCATGATACTAAACGATGTGAAGATTCTAGGGCAAGGCTGAATGTTCTTTCCGAAATTCCTGAAGAATGGGAAAAACAAGTTCGCAAGTGGAGTGAAATTAATAGTTCTCATAGAAAGACAGTTGACCAGTTAACAATGCCAGATAGGAACGATGAATATCTTTTGTATCAAGCACTTGTAGGAGTCTTTCCATTTAATGAAGAAGAGTTTCCTAGCTGTATTGAACGGGTCAAAGATTATGTAATAAAAGCTATCAGAGAAGCGAAAGTTCATACTGCATGGCTGCGACAAAATAGCGTCTATGAAAATGCTTTTACTGATTTTGTCACGGCAGTTTTTGAACCTTTGAAAGACAATCCATTTTTAAAAGAATTTTTGCCTTTCCAAAGATGGGTTGCTGAGTATGGTATCTACAATACTCTTTCTCAAACGCTACTGAAAATTACTTCGCCTGGAGTTCCCGATTTTTATCAAGGAACTGAACTATGGGATTTTAGCTTAGTTGATCCTGATAATCGCCGTCCGGTTAACTTTAAAACTCGGCAATCTTATCTAAAAGCAATTAAGGAACAGGCAAAGATAGATATTCTCAAGCTAATAGATGAGTTACTCGCTAATAAGGAAGATGCCAGAATTAAACTGTTCCTCGTTGTCCAAGGTTTGAAAGCAAGGACAGAACATTTACAAGTTTTTCAGCAAGGCGACTACTTACCTTTAGAAGTGAGTGGCAAGTTTAAAGACAATATCATTGCTTTTGCAAGGAATGATGGAAATAAGACGATTATTACCATTGCCCCCCGCTTTTTTACAAGCTTAATTCAACCGGGAGAGTACCCCCTAGGACAAGATGTTTGGAATGATACGACCTTGAAGCTACCTACACAAGTCACTTCCTGGAAAGATGCGATAAGCGAGCAAACTGTTGAAGCTAATGGCACTTTGCTGATTGGGGAAGCGCTGAAATACTTCCCTGTGGGTTTGTTGGTTAGTCAAGGCTAGTTTAAGTTAACTTATCATTCTCGCTCAAAATCCTTCGGAACCTCACCCTGCCCTGTCGGGCATCCCTCTCCGCGATTTCGGACAGGGATATATTTTAGATTGTAGGTTGGGGAGCCAGCACTGCAGGAGGGTTTCCCGACAGAGGCGTCTGGCGTTTAAGCGTTCGCGTAGCGTCTCCGTAAGGAGATAGCGCAACCCAACAGAACCAAATTTTACTTCTGAACGGCAGTTGCTAACTCCTGCACCAGACGCTGCGCGTTCGCGTAGCGTTGCCGCCCACAGCGCAGCCTCCTTATGACTCAGGAATTGCTACTGTATCTGTAACCCATGACATTAGTCACACTTAGGATCGTAATAAAGTCACAGTCAAGTCAGTCACATTTTCTCTACTGTATGACAGCTTCCTGTTCCTACTATAGATATCAAGTCGGTTAAATTTTTAAGCCGATTGAACCAAAGATAATTGATCAAAGTGGTCAAAGGAAGTTTATTAATGAAAAAGATAATTGCAGGTACGTTGCTTGCTTTACCCTTGGCGATCGCCTCTATACCAACACAAGCATCAGCATTAGAAATTCGCGTAGATCCTGGTTTTCACAGACCTGTACAACGAGAGGTCATAGCTAGCCGATATGATCGACGTCGATGGGTTCCTGCACATTGGGAAAGACGAAATGGCCGTCGGGTATGGATTCGTGGTCACTATGTGCGTTATTAGGAGCAAATAGCATTTGAGTTAAGCTACTTTTCAGTTGAATAAGGTGAGAAAAGTAAGGTGAGTTATCAAGAGTGCAACTACCTGGTTACAAGAAGGTGAAAAAAATTCTACTTCTAAAGCGAAGGAATGGCATTTTTGTCACATGATGACAAGTTATTCAACCATTCCTCAGCTTCTTTGTACAATTTAAACTTACGTTCATCCCTGCGAAATTCTGCTGTGTGAACCATTCTTCTGCCATTTATCCATGTTGCACCGTGGTGCTTGTGCAGCAGTTCATGATATAAAACAAATTCTACTACAAACTCAGGAATTCTTGCATTGTCAAGAGTCAAAGCTATCATTACCTTGTCTCTTGCTGACTCATAATGACCAAATTTGCGATAACTGTTAATCCTCCCCCAAATTAGGCGTGGTTTGACTAAAGAAGAAGCAAAATATTCATGATTGACTTTGTGAAATAACTCATTCAAGTCGTAGTACTTTCCTTTGGCATTTTCTACAATGACTTCAGTAATAAAATCAAGTTCTGTCAAGACATCACTATATTCTTCGCTTTCTGCATAATTTTTAATAAGTGTGGTACTATGTTGACATTTGCCAAATAAAGCGATTTTCACTAGTGCTTCTAAGGTTTCATGGCTAGCGTTGAGAAAACCTTCACTCAGGACGAGAGTCATACTTACTAAAGAACGTTTGTATTTACACAATCCTGCTAAGTGGGTTAGTTCAACATTAATATTGACTAACTGTTGCTGATGTATTTCACACAGCGTTTGAGCAATTTGCTTGATTTTATAAGTCGTTTGTAAGTGAAGTTGGAGGTTGCTTTCATGAGTCAAAAACTTCATCCATGCATAAATGTGACGTGAACACCTTGTGAGATTGGCTGGTGTTGCTTGCGATTCAGCACAGATTTTTTCAATCGTTGCAACAACTTGAGTTATGGTTTGAGTCAGTTCTTGTATTTGAATCGTGTTTGGTGTCGCAGTTGAGGCTAAATTGGAAATCTTGTGCAAGATTGCGCGTTGTTGCGTCTTGATGTTCTTAAGGTGAATTGTCTGCATTTGAATTTATCGCCTTGCTGACTCATAATTTGCTACCCTGTTCTTAAGATACAAGGTTAAGTAGAGCGATCGCTCTATTGCTTTACTCAAGAAACCTCTGATATGAAGTTTGTTTGATTACTTATCAATCCTGAAGAACCCTCACTCCGCAGGCACATCGAACACTGTTCCATCTACCGCCATCACCCGCAGTCCTGTATAAACGCTCAAGGACTGCTTGCTGAAATAACTACAGATGTAAGTTAGTAATAAATAAAACTATCAGTGCTGGGTGGGATGCGCCACTAGCATCCATGATCGCCTCATAAAGGCGATCACAAAGAACAAGTCCTTGAAAAAGGACTTTAGCTTAAAGACAGGGAACTTATTCGCTGTGTGCACTAATACGGTGGATAAGCATAATCATCTTCATCCGGATAAACGTAGGAACTAGAAACCGTTGCCATCTCCATCCGAGGTGTCTCCGCTTTCATAGTTTCCTTTCCAAAGTCCTTGTACTCTTCAAAAGTCTTAGAGATAATTTCAGACTCTTGGGAATCGGAAGCAATGAGGTAGTCTGTTAAGCTGGCAACTGTGGGATGTTTGTAGTCTACAGTTGAAGCTACCAAAACTGTGTTCGGTTCAATTCCTCTTTCTTCACAGTTGATAATAGGGCAAAAAATTCCGTGAGCGTGGAATAGTGTACCTTTTGGTGTCAGAGGCTGCTTGCGGTATCCAGCATAAGCCCTTTCTAATTCAGCAACGAACCCGCTAGTGACTTTACCTTGTTGGTACTCGGAGTAAGCCTTGCTGAAACTTGCTCCTGCGGCTCCATTCAGAGTTAACTGTAGAGGGGATTCATGTAAAAACTTTTTATCTTCTCCTACTAAATAAATTAAATAGCGAGTAAATGTTTTAAATTTAAGTTTGTCTGCTAAAAAAGCATCATAATTGTCTTTGAGCGTACCCAATTTCACACCAGTTTCTCGGTCTTTAACAGATAATGGTCCCCGACGCACGACGACTATGCGAGGAGTGGTAGTGATATAGACTGTTTCGGCTCCAGAGCTAAATTCATGCTCTAGCTCATGCCAATTGTCATCGGGTTGAAAAGCCACAGCTTGAGCATTATCCAGTTTAATTGCCAAACCGTGAGGCTGTAAGCCATTTGTGCCATAGCGAGGATTAATCATCTGACACCAAGGGATGACTTGAGAAGCTGGTGCATTATACTTCTCATCCTCAAAGTCGAATTTTACAGATAATTTCATCGTCTTAGGCGCTTGTCAGTGTTTTGCAGATCAAGTTTACATGGTTTAGCAATGTTTCAATTCATTTGGTGGCTTGAAACACAATTAATATTATGAATAAAAACACTCTTGGCGAGTTTATATAGGAGATCATGCATAATATACTCCTGATTTTAACAAATGCCTGTCAAAGCGGCTATTTAGAATATTTCGGTTGGAATGGGGAAATGTGCGGCAACACGTCAAAAATGAGGTGAAAACAGGCTTAGCCAGCTTTCACCTCATGTTTTTTCATACTTACCGCAAATTGGTGTAAAAGTCAACAATTTGTTCTGTAATTTCAGAAACGCTCATTCCATCTGTCGTTATTTCAACAGCATCTGGAGCTTTTTGCAGGGGAGAAACTTTGCGAGTGC
This sequence comes from Brasilonema angustatum HA4187-MV1, assembly GCA_019359695.1. Taxonomy (GTDB): domain Bacteria; phylum Cyanobacteriota; class Cyanobacteriia; order Cyanobacteriales; family Nostocaceae; genus Brasilonema; species Brasilonema angustatum. The sequence continues at coordinate 67,625 of JAHHGV010000004.1, read as the reverse complement.
TGTCTTTCCAGTCGCGTTCAGCGATATCCTTTTCTAGCTGCTGTATACTCACTTCTGCTTGACCTTGTTTTTGAAAGTCTTGCTGGCGTCTACGAGCACGCTCGCTGACAGAGGCGGTGAGAAAGATTTTTACTTCTGCATCAGGGAAAACTTGGGTACCGATGTCCCTCCCTTCTGCAACTAAACCACCTTTTTTACCCCAATTTTGCTGTAGTTTGAGGAGTGCTTGACGTACGGCACCTTGAGCGGCGATCGCCGATACTTTAGATGTTACCTCGTGAGTACGAATTGCTTGGGTGACATCAATATCGTTAATCCAAACCTGCACGGGTGTTTGTAAGTCTTTGCTGGGGGTTAGTTTAATGACACAGTGGTTGGCTAGTTCTGCGATCGCACACTCATCGTCTAAAGCTATTCCCTTTTGCAGCACCAACCAAGTGATAGCACGATACATCGCTCCTGTATCTAAATACACTAAACCCAGGTTTGCTGCGACTTGACGAGCAACAGTAGATTTTCCAGCTCCGGCAGGTCCGTCTATGGCAATAATGGGTTGGCGATCGCGCAGAATGATGTTATCAATCAAACGTGTAGAACCAAGACGAGCAGCGATCGCGAGCATTCCTTCCTCCTCAATTTTTTCTTCTATAAGCATCAACGTATTTGGTTCAACCAATTCAATATATTCCACTAAAACAGAACTAAACATTGCCACTTCTTGCCGTACTGCCGCTATGAGGGCTTTTGCATCACGAACTCCTGCGCGAAAAGCTGCTTGAGCTTTTTGCAAACCACGATACAACACAGATGCTTGTTGCTTTTGTGTTGCGGTCAAATATTGGTTACGAGAGCTTACGGCAAGACCGGATGCTTCTCGCACCGTAGGACAAGCAACAATCTCTATTGGAAAATTCAAATCAGCTACAAGCCGTTTAATAAGGGCAAGTTGCTGACCGTCTTTTTGACCGAAATAAGCTCGGTCAGGCTGCACCAAGTTGAAAAGCTTGGTGACAATTGTGGCTACACCTTGGAAGTGACCCAGCCGAGTACGACCACACAAGCCAGATATCATAGCAGATGGCGGGATAACTTGTGTAACTTTTGATTCTTGTACAATCTTCTGGGCAACTCCCATCTCTTCCGGAGTAGGAGCAAAAATTGTATCTACTCCTGCTTGTGAGCAAAGTAATTGGTCTTGCTCTGTTGTGCGAGGATAGCGTTGGTAATCTTCGTTTGGACCAAATTGCAGCGGATTTACGAAGATACTGACAATCACTATGGCATTTTCTTGCCGTGCCCGTTGAATTAAGTTTAAATGACCTTCATGCAACGCTCCCATCGTAGGAACTAAACCAACTGCTGTCTGGGATCGAGCAGTCACATCAAATGCTAACAGCTGCGCTTGATCTACAAGCTGATTTTCAAAACGGTGTTGAGCTAAATAGCAGCGTAAAGCTGCGACTGTTGTTAACAGGCGCACAAAAATACCCCTAGTGTTGTCTATCTCTCCCCAGTAGTTTATATCTGAATTTGAGGAGTAGACCAGCAGCTAGGGGGATTGATGAGGAGGTATGGAGCACAGGAGAAGAAATTACTTCCTGACGTTTTCTCATCTTCCTCATCCCCCTCATTTCCACGGCAGGTACAAAGGGGAAAACTCCCAAGGACGCACTCTGCCTCCTCATCCCCGGTTCTTACCTTCCTAACACTTCTATCCGCACAGGTGCAACACCCCTACCCATCATTCCTAAAATGCGCGCTGCACCAACAGAAATGTCAATCATTCGACCCCGAACGTAGGGTCCTCGATCATTAATCCGAACTACTACGGAACGACCATTACGAGTGTTGGTCACACGGACTCGCGTTCCAAAAGGTAAGCTGCGATGGGCAGCAGTCATTCCTTCTGGATTAAACCTTTCACCAGTAGCAGTGCGGTTGCCAGAACCATCATAGCCATAATAGGAAGCTACTCCTTTTAGTCCTTTGACTATCTGTCCTGGCAAATCTGGCACGGATATTTTTGGTATTTGTACCAGGGCTTTTGCGGGTAAATTAGCAATTTCATTCAGGGGAGATGCCTGACCTACTAATCTTCGCAGACGATTTGTGGCTTGCAGAGCATCTTTAGCTCGATCTTTGGTTGTATCTGCTAGCCATGTATGATCATCGATTTCCACGATTTCGTCGCCATTTGCCTTGATGATGTAGCGACCTTGTACTGATTGCTGACCAGCTTGGTCATTTTTCTGGGCTTGATTTGCTGTTGACTCACCTGCTGCTATCCAACTCACCGTAATCTTGTTGGCATCCACTTTATCCCAGATCAGCTGGTTTATCTTAGCGGCTACGACCGAAGCCCTCTGAACTGGGTCATCTTTAGTAGAATTAGGTTGGTTTTTGACATCTATGCTTTCCCCAATTGATACTACCTTTGTTGAGCTGCTTGCATTTGTGCTGCCAAACTTTGTGCCATTTTCATCACTAAATGCACCAACTTTTATCTGGGCACTTGCAGTTGGCTGCTGACCAACATTTTCACCCACAAACGTAAGAACCGGAATTTTACGAATATAGAGTGTTGCCGCTTGACGCCCTGCAACTTCATGAGCCTGAATTTCAGTCATCACAGCATTAGAAGCAGGGTTTCCCGGTGGGGATTTGTATTCTCCTACTTTCACCACGTCACCAGAAGGAAGTGACGAACTTGGAGACGTTTCCTTGGTCGTTTGGGCGCGACCTACAGATTGTGTCCCAAAAACAGTAGAAAAGACAGCGACAACAGTCCACAAATGTTTTTGATTCATGCGTCCGAATGTTAAAGCGACTGAAGAACAGAGGTTTATAAATTTGCACCACTGATGAGTGATAGATCTTAAAAAAAATTTCAACTCGTTCTGCGTTCACTTTTTGCGTAACTGCAACAGACTATCACAAACCTAGATGTTTGGGGATCAGGTTTTTGATTAATCCTTGGTCAATTTATCAAAATTTAACTCTCATTTCAAGTCACAAACCTTACAAATATGAGCATTTTGGCTATGTGACAGTTTTTTTATCATTAGAAATTTTATTATCAAAACCTCATAATAATTTAGTAATTAAATTGATTGCAGTAGCATATACGCTTGTCTATAAACATAATTAATGCTAAAGAAAGGTCATCAAGACTGCTGAACATAACATACTTTTACTTCATTTACAGTAGTTTTTTTTAACAAAAAGTTTAAATAAACAATAAGTATATTTAGTATTCTTTATAACTACGATGAAAGATTTTTTTTAACAAACTAACTTTTTGGTCTTAATTTGTAAATAGATTTGTAAGCAACTAAGTAGCCGCCAGCCCTCCCGCAGCCGGTTGTCGTCACCTCCTGCATAGCGCTGTCTCACGCCTCCGGCGTCTACAAGTCGGGGAACTCTAGCCGAGCACTGGCTCCTAAATCCAGGGGCTTGAATAAAGTTGCTCCGTATTTTTCTCCATAAATGAATAATGGTGCTAGTATCCTTTTTTTTTCGGTCATCAACTGCATACGTTAAAACACACGAAAATATTTTTGCCTTGCTCTCTAATTTCTTCCTTCCATGCATAGGCGATTTTATTGCTCAATAAAGCGAACTTGTTGAGAATGAACCGCCTATGACCTTTCCACGCGCAGTTAGGAGAAAATTCCCGTCGCATTCTCCGTAAAAAATGCATTTCGTATAATAATGTTTATTTTTTAATACGTTATTCTTTACGTATATTTTGAGGGTATAGATATGGTGATACCGTTAAAACTAAGGGCTAACCCTGGAGGGCAAATTTCCCCAAATGAGGTGATTGGACGAGATCAACTTATTCAGCAGTTTTGGGAAATTTTGGACAGACAAAGCCTGATGCTGAATGCGGAACGGCGGATGGGTAAAACTTGCATCATAAAAAAAATGCAAGCAGAAGCTCCAGAGGATAAGCTCCCTATTTATCATGACTTGGAGAAAGTGCGTTCGCCCCTAGAATTTGTCGAGACTATTTTGCAAGATGTTGAAGAATACTTAAGCGGTTTGCGACGAACAGCAAGACGCACGCGCCAGCTATTGACACAAATCAGTGGTACAGAAGCTATGGGTGTTAAGTTACCTGAATTTGCTGCTCCCCACTGGAAAACATTACTCACAAAAACTATAGGCGATTTAGTTGAGAATCAAGAACGCAAAGTCATTCTACTTTGGGATGAAGTGCCCTATATGCTGGGTAATATCGGCAATCAAGCGGCGATGGAAGTTTTGGATACATTGCGTTCTATCCGTCAGATGTATCCCGATGTCAGGATGGTATTTACGGGTTCTATTGGCTTGCATCATGTGATTGCTTCTTTGAAAAAAGAAGGATACACCAATGAGCCGACAAATGATATGTATTCAGCAGATATTCCGCCATTATCCCATGTTGATGCTACAGGTTTAGCTCATAGATTACTTTTAGGAGAAAATATTTCTACGACTGATTCATGGGTAACTGCTGCTGCAATAGCTCAAGCAATGGATAACATTCCCTTCTACATCCACCACTTGATTATTAAACTAAAAATGCAAGGCAAAAAGGTGGATGCAGTAACTATAACTAAAACTATCGAAGATTGTTTATTAGACCCGCTCAATCCTTGGAAAATGGATCATTATCGAGAGCGGATTGATAATTACTATAGTGATGAGCAACGTCCTTATGCTCTAATTTCACTGGATATTTTGGCAGTTTCAAACGAGCCTTTGTTGTTTGATGAGTTATTCCACAATCTTAAACAAGAGCCAGAAACACAAAACAAAGAAATCGCACGGACTGTATTAAGACTATTGGAACGTGATTACTATATTCTTCGACAAACCGAAGGATATAGTTTTCGCTATCGGCTGATTCAAAGTTATTGGAAATTATTGAGAGGTTAATAAAGATGAAAAGTACCTTCCTCTCTCGCTTCACCCCTAGTCTGATGACTGCAGAAACTTTGGAAGCAATTTTTGTCCAGCGTCATAACTTGGCAGATTATTTAGTTGATTTGATTCGTGAAAGTACCCTAACAGCAAATAAACATTTTCGTCTGTTGCTGGGGATGCGCGGTATTGGGAAGACACACATGATAACACTGATGTATCACCGCGTCTCCAACATGGAAGACTTACAGGATAAGTTAGTCATCGCATGGTTAAGAGAGGAAGAGTGGGGCGTTACATCGTTTTTAGATTTGCTGTTGCGGATATTTCGAGCGCTACAAAAAGAATATCCAGCAGAATATAATGCTAAGTTAAATCAGCAAGTTGAAGCACTTTATCAGTTATCACAACAAGAAGCTGAACATCAAGCTGCAGCATTACTCAGAGAATTTGTTGGTAAACGCACGCTGCTGCTGTTGATGGAAAATTTAGATGATGTGTTTAACGGCTTAGGTGATATTGGGCAAAAGCAACTGCGGGCTTATATACAGAATTATTCATTTTTAACAATTCTGGCAACAGCACAAAGTTTGTTTGATGGAATCATCCACAAAGATGACCCCTTCTATAACTTCTTTTATTCTCATCATTTAGAGGAGTTAACGCTAGATGAAGCAGTGGAGTTGTTGAGGCATATTGCTCAATTAGAAGGGGATAAAGAACTAGAAGATTTTATCAAAACGGCAACAGGACGCGATCGCATCAAAGCCATCCATCATCTCTCTGGTGGAAACCCCCGCGTCTACGTGATTTTCTCCCAGTTCCTCACGCGTAAGTCCTTAGATGAACTAGTGGAACCGTTCATGCGGATGCTTGATGATTTGACACCTTACTATCAAGCGCGGATGTCATGGCTTTCGCAGCAGCAAAGAAAAATTATTGAGTTTCTCGCTGATCGTCGCCGTGCTGTTAGTGTGAAGGAGATTGCCCAACGCTGTTTTATGACTCATCAGACAGCATCAAGTCAACTTAAGGATTTGCGGGAAAAGGGCTACGTTAATTCTGAATTCATTGGGCGTGAGTCATTTTACGAACTGCACGAACCGCTGATGCGGTTTTGCTTGGAGGTAAAGAAGCAGCGGGATGAACCAATACGATTATTTATTGACTTTTTGCGAATTTGGTATACGCGTACAGAGTTGCAACAGCGATTGGGACAGGATATTGATGAAATCAGGAATAATGGATGGTTTGATGATTTAGGACAACAGTTCAATCAAGCGCGAATTGATGATTTTCCTTACGAACAAAATCATCCTACTAGGTATCAGCAACGTCTAGAACCGCTTCCACCTGATGCTGTTGTGGAGCGAGAATATGTGCTTTATGCACTTCAAGCAATGGAAGATGAAGATGAAGATCCTCGGGTGGCGGCGTACTGGCAAGAATATGAGAATTGGTTTGAGAAGCAAGACTATCTTAATGCTCTGCGATATGCAGAGAAACTAGTATTAATTCGTGGTCAGGCAGAGGACTGGTTAGAACAGGCACGCTGCTTAAATGGTCTTAAACGCTATGAGGAAGCTTTAGCATCGCTCGACAAAGCGATTTCGCTTGACCCCAATTTTGCCAAGGCTTGGGGACGCCGAGGTGAATCACTCAACAACCTCCAACGCTACGAAGATGCTTTGGTATCCTTAGACAAAGCGATTTCGCTTGACCCCAATTTTGCTAGGGCTTGGGCACACCGAGGTGATGTGCTAGACAACCTCCAACGTTACGAAGATGCTTTGGTATCTTTAGACAAAGCGATTGGGTTTGACCCCAATTATGTGTGGGGTTGGGTGAGAAGAGGGTTGATACTGAACAACCTCAAACGCTACGAAGATGCTTTAGTATCCTTAGACAAAGCGATTTCGCTTGACCCCAATGATATCTGGGCTTGGCGCAACCGAGGTGTGTTGCTAGAGAAGTTTCAACGTTATGAGGAAGCCTTAGCTGCTTACGACAAAGCGATTTCGCTTGACCGCGATTATCTTTGGGCTTGGGCAAATAGAGGCGATGCGCTAGGAAAACTCCAACGTTATGAGGAAGCTTTAGTATCCTACGACAAAGTGATTTCGCTTGACCTCAAATCTGCCCAGGCTTGGGGTAAGCGAAGTGATGTGCTCGACAAGCTGCAACGCTACGAAGAAGCATTGGCATCCTATGACAAAGCAATTGAGCTTAACCCCAATTATGCTTGGGCTTGGGCTAACCGAGGCGACGTGTTAGACAACCTCCAACGCTACCAGGAAGCATTGGTATCGTACGACAAAGCAATTGAGCTTGACCCTAATTATAAGTGGGCTTGGGCTAACCGAGGCGACGTGTTAGACAACCTCCAACGCTACGAAGATGCTTTGATATCCTACGATAAGGCGATTTCGCTTGACTCCAATTTTGCTTGGGCTTGGGCTAACCGAGGTTGGTTGCTCCAAAAACTTCAACGCTACGAGGAAGCTTTGGTATCGTACGACAAAGCGATTTTGCTTTACCCCAATTATAAGTGGGCTTGGACTGAGCGAGGCTTAGTGCTAACCAACCTCCAACGCTACGAAGATGCTTTGGTATCCCACGACAAAGCAATTTCGCTTGACTCCAATTTTGCTTGGGCTTGGGCTAACCGAGGCAATGTGCTCGACAAGCTGCAACGCTACGAAGAAGCATTGGCATCCTTGGACAAAGCGATTTCGCTTGACCCTAATTATGCTTGGGCTTGGGGCGGTCGAGGCGATGTGCTATACGAACTCAAATGCTATGAGGAAGCTTTGGCATCCTTGGATAAAGCGATTTCGCTTGATTCTAATTATAAGTGGGCTTGGGCAAAGCGAGGCGATTTGCTGGGTTCTCTCAAACGCTACCAGGAAGCATTGGCATCCTTGGACAAAGCGATTTCGCTTGACCCTAATTATGCTTGGGCTTGGGGCGGTCGAGGCGATGTGCTATACGACCTCAAATGCTATGAGGAAGCTTTAGCATCCTTGGATAAAGCGATTTCGCTTAACCCGAATTATACTTGGGCTTGGTTCAGCCGAGGTTGGCTACTGGATATACTCAGACGTCATCAGGAAGCATTAGCATCCTGCGATAAAGCAATTGAACTCGGCGACCAATCTTCGTCAGTTTTCTTCAACAGAGCGATCGCAATTCTAGGGCTGAATCGTTGGGAAGAAGGCATCACCGCATTAGACGATGCGCTTAACCGCTTTGCCGAGGTGGCTGAACCAGATGCTGAGGATGCGGAGTTAATTATCTGTATTCTGTTCAACACCACAAACGATGCAGCGCTGTGGAAAAACCACATCACCACCCTAATTGAACTTTACAACAAACACCAAGTCGCCCCAGCATTAGCACAGGGACTTGTCCGCGAAAAAACCATCGGTGCGTTGATGTCAGAAATGGTAAGCGACAAAGCAGCACAAACATGGCTAGAAGTTTGGCAGGAAGTTGTAGGAAATCGTCCTGAGTTCCAAATTCCCCTCCGGCTTCTCAATGCTGCTGTCCGCTATCGGGAGACAAAAGGCGATAGGCGTGTCTTGCTAGAACTACCCATTGAAGAACGCAAGTTGTTACAAGAGGTGCTACATATCAGCTAATGAGTGGAGGTCGTCCAGCCCAGAGGGCTGGAACAAGATTGGGCATTTTTTTCTTGTAAGTGCCTATTGTTTGGATTTGTTGCAAATCGTAGTTGTAACGAGTATGATATTTATATGTACTCGATATGAGTTCGAGTTAATTGAATTTATAAGTGAGTTTTGTCTGCTGACCAAAACGTAATGCAGAGCAATCTGAATAACTTAATGGAGAACTTTCGTACTCATGACTGAACCTAAAAATTTGACAACTGCTGACGGTATTCCTGTTGGCGATAACCAGAATTCACTTACAGCTGGAGCACGTGGACCTCTTTTAATACAGGATTTCCATTTGCTGGAAAAGCTGGCTCATTTTAATAGAGAACGTATCCCTGAGCGGGTTGTCCACGCTAAAGGTGCGGCAGATTTCGGTACTTTTACTGTTACTAATGATATCACAGGCTACAGTAAAGCCAAACTTTTCTCTGAGATTGGCAAGAAAACAGAAGTCCTCCTACGCTTTTCTACTGTTGGGGGAGAAAGGGGTTCAGCAGATGCCGAGCGTGACCCCAGAGGCTTTGCGCTCAAGTTTTATACTGAAGAAGGCAACTGGGATATAACAGGCAACAATACCCCTATTTTCTTCATCCGCGATCCACTCAAGTTTCCTGATTTTATCCATACCCAAAAGCGCAATCCCCAAACCAATACCAAAGACCACAATGCAAGATGGGATTTTTGGTCACTCAGTCCGGAATCGCTTCACCAAGTGACGATCCTGCTTTCAGACCGGGGAATTCCGAAAACCTATCGACACATGGATGGCTTCGGCAGCCATACTTTCAGTTTAATTAATGCTCAAGGCGATCGCGTCTGGTGCAAATTTCACTTTAAGACTTTGCAAGGGCATCAAACCTTGACGGAACAAGAATCAACCAAGATTAAAGGAGAAAAGCCCGATCACGCGACTGATGATCTGTTTGAGGCGATCGCCCAAGGAGATTATCCCAAGTGGCGTATGTGCATTCAAGTAATGACGGACGAGCAGGCGTCAAAACATATAGACAATCCCTTTGACGTGACAAAAGTTTGGAAGCACTCAGACTATCCCTTAATCGAAGTTGGAATACTAGAGCTAAATCGCAACCCTGAGAATTATTTCGCTCAAGTTGAACAAGCCGCTTTTAGCCCCAGTGCTGTGGTTCCTGGCGTGAGTTTCTCTCCAGACAAATACTCATGCGGAATGTGGGGTGAAAACCAAGAACCCCGACTTTTTGAGAAGTCGGGGACCTTAGTCTTTCAATTTCTGCGCAAAGCGCAGGCACTTTCACACAAATAAAATAGAATTGCTATGAAAGTCTTCTCAAATTCAGTTTCTTCTTGAACCTCGGTAAATTCGATCCATTTGGTCTTTTGAAAGTCGTGTTATTGGAAACCTTTGATCGGTGTCAAAGAAAAATTCTTGAGGCGCATCAACTGCCGTTTCTTCTACAGAAATGTTATCTTTTATGGCATGACCATTTAATAATTCTTCCTTAAGTCGTCTCTCATCGATTTCATCACCTTTGACTTGACTTTGAGGCAAGACATAAGCATGAGTTTCTGGATCGAAGGCTAAAACTTCTCCTTTCTCAATGTTATAAATCCAGGCGTAAATCTTTAGTTGTCCTTGGTATAGCTTGGAGCGGATAACTGGATAAGTCCGCAAATTTTCAATTTGAGTCAGTACATTTTCAGCGGTTAAAATTTCGAGTAGTTCTTCCCCCTTGTATTGGGTGTAATGTTCTTTTACCAATAGTCGGGTTGCCTCTGCATACTTTAACCAATCATGAACAAGCGGCATTTCATCTCGCAGGCTATGTAACTTCATCAGCCCTTTCATTGCACCACAATGCGAGTGACCACAAACAATAATTTGTCGAATACCTAGAGCTTGCACAGCGTATTCAATTGTCGCACCTTCACCGCCCTTGGTTGCTCCAAATGGTGGAATAATATTGCCAGCATTGCGGATAACAAATAATTCACCTAAATCAGCTTGTGTAATTAGATTTGGGTCTACACGCGAATCAGAACAAGTAACAAATAACACTCTGGGTTTTTGACCTTGAGATAGTTGTTCAAAGAGTTCTTGGTGCGTACTAACATAATTAGCCTTAAACTCACGCAGACCTTTAATTAATTTCTTCATACAGCTAACTTTTGACAAATAGAGGCAATATCAGAAAAATTTTCCCTGTATAGTTAGTGTAGTATAAAAATGTTATAAATTTTATCAATTTGTTATTCAAACAAATCTAAATGCTCATGGGTGTCAGCACCAACTGTCTTGAGTATAACTTCTTAGTGGGTGTGGGTAAAAGTGGTTGGTAGTGGCGATCGCGTTTACGTCAATCCTCTGTATCTTGCACCAAAGCATATCAATCCGCACAAACCAAAAATATGGGCAAAAAAGTTATATTATTTCTGTGATCTTTATCTGGTTAAATAAGTGGAGTTTAGACTGTCTAAACTCTAGTCATTAATCGCATTTCATATTATCTCAACTCACTGCAATCGCCATTTGGGCACTCTGATTGCCCAAGCTATCCACTTTACACATAGTATAAGTTCCCGGTTCAACAGTCGCAAACGTTGTTCCAGCAGACAAAACTCGCGCTAAGTATCCAATAACGAATTTCTGGATCATGAACTGTGTTCCAACTCAGTTTGCGGTTCTGGTGGGACGACAAGGTAGTCGGAGGGAATTTTTTGCACCTCACCCAGAAAAAAAAGCGCTTGATACACAGAAACTGCTACATCGGCGCGAGTTGCTGGTATATTGGGCTTGAGTAATTTTGTATTTGGGTAACTAGCTACAAGACCTGCACTTGTGGCAATTGCAACCTGAGTTATTGCATAATCAGGAATCTGATCTGTATCCTGATAAATCACCTGAAGCGTTGCAAACTCCTCAGGTTTTACCTTTGAGGCAATATCCAAGCCTTTTACCAGAGTCAGCAAAACTTCTAATCGAGAAATCCTACTGTCAGGAAAGAAGCGATCATTGAGAAACCCATTTAGAAATCCTATTGCATAAGCTGTTTGAATAGCTTTTGCTGCCCAGTGATGAGTCGGAACATCGATAAAACGAATATAGTCCCGTTTTTTCTTAAGTTTTGTAAATGTCTTAGTAAGAATAACAGCAAATTCAGCACGGGTTACTGAAGTGTCAGGGCGAAACGTCCTATTGGGAAACCCGGTGATAACCCCTTCATTGGCTAATGATTCTACAAATAAGCGTGCCCATTGATTTTGAATATCCCGAAAGGATCTAGGAGTAGATGCCATTGTCGCTCCAAGCTAGGTATTTTCCTGATGTTCTTGCTATGTATTATTTTTCCCATCAGCAGAAAACCGGAATTATTAGCTTGGCGACGAGAGAGGTTCAAGCGTATTCAGCAATTTCAATAAATGAAAAATTTTATTAATAAGAATAACTAAATTATTATTGTCATGTGTCACCTGAAGCGACCAAGAGGTAGGTTTCACCCTGAATCGGATAGTAGTTACTCAGCCACTGCCGCAGGTCTTCGTCTTCGATCACAGGAATAGCCTTGATAGCCAGCTTACCTTTGGTGTTGGCTTTTCTGATAATCAGCCGAACTTAGGAAAAAGAAGATTGCTTAAGAATATTTTCTAACAACCTCCTCTCACTTTAGAAACTCTTTGTTAAAGAACCTGCTTGGCAAATAGCTTAAGTATTTTCAGTATTTTGATACTTACTTTTTAAGAACGAGGTTTGCCGTTCATATGTCGCAGATTCTTTTTTCTCCATGTGACGAACTTGGTTCAAGTTCAACCCTAATAGAAAAAGGTAATGAAGTATTGTTAGTACAGTCGCCACAAGACTTAGACGGATCTGAAATGTTTTTAGACGGGATGGACTCACAGAAACCTCTACTGTTTGTATTTTAGGTTTGATTAAGCCAACATCGCCAAAGACACCAGAGGCTTCACTAAGATAAAATGGAAAGACAATGTATATTTAAAAGCGGCTCAATTGCTCTGGTGTCACAGAGTTGTTGGGCTATGTTTTTATATATAACGCTAAATTTAGAACTTGACAACTGCGTGAGATTACCAGACCTGCGAATCAAACGACAGCATAAGTAATAAAACTTTAAACAATAACAATTTAATAGTAAACCTAAAGGAATAACAATAAAAATAGTAACATTTATAATAAATAACAGAGCCAACGCATCTTATGCAGGGGTGGCCAACGCATCTTATGCAGGAGAAGGATATGCATCTTGTGCAGATGGGTGTTTATAATATGCTTGGGCAGTAAAGCACTAAATTCATATGTTGTCTGAAGAAAAAAACTTTGAAAACTCTAATACTCTATCCGTAGAAAAACATAAGTCTTCAACTGGAACAAATAAACCTCCTGCGTCAGTTGCCTATATCCACGGTTTCTTAGATGAATACGGACTAGACCCTTATGAATTTCGTCTTTATGCCCACATGGTTCGCCGAACGGGTGGTAAACCAGAAGGAGTCTTTTTTGCAAGTCTCAAAAAGACCGCTGAAATTTGTGATATGAGCGTTCGCAAAGCTCAACAAGCTTTAAAGGTGTTGCTTAAAGCAAACCTTTTAAAGCAGACAAAACGTGACGGTCGGACAGACGAATACAGAGTGACTCCTACTAGCGAGTGGATCTCGAAGGAGGAATTAGCAAAAATTCGCAAAGCTGCAACAAGTAGTAAACCTGATAAAACAATAGACACAGCTATAGAGACAGATATCGCGTGCGAGTAACAACCAAACAGGAATGTATGCGCTCCGATTGATTCCTGTGATCACAATAAAACTTCTACTTTCTTCAATGCCTCATTTTCACCGTTGATTCAAGCTTCGAGGGTATTTTTATCGTCGTAAAATTTTTTCTTAATTTATTAATTTTGTATGGAAAAATCGTCGTCGAGTTTACGCGTGTTTTCTGAATTGAGATATGAAAAATGGAAAATCTAGATTCAGTATAATGGTACAGAAATTGATTTTGCAAAATAATTTATCAAGTAGCCTCTACAAAAGGAGGATATTCTTATTGAGCTTGAACCACTATTTCTGCGACAGTTTCGAGAATACGCAGTTGGTTAGGAAAAAGGGCTGATAGAAATGAGATGCGATAGTTGCTGAAGCGTTTTTGTGCTAACCTTAATACTTTCTGTGATTTTTCGCTACTGATATTTTTGCATCCTTAGCTTTTTGGCGCTTTTGTATTTTTAACTATGTCTTTAGTTTCCACAATCAAAAGTATATACACTGATGGTGCTTGCACAGGGAACCCTGGTCCTGGTGGTTGGGGTGTGGTTGTCTATTTCAGTGATGGTTCCATTCACGAAATGGGCGGTGCATCCTCCCGAACGACCAACAATAAAATGGAGATGCAAGCTGCGATCGCCGCCCTGCAATTTTTGCAAGACTCAGGACAAAGGGAAGCCATCACCCTGCACACCGACAGCGAATATCTCATCAACTGCGTGACAAAATGGGTCAAAAGCTGGAAAAGGAAAGGCTGGAAAAAGTCGGATGGAAATCCTGTGCTTAACCAAGACCTCTTAGAAATCTTAGACGACCTCAATAGTCCACGGGTGAGATGGGAGCATGTGCGGGGTCATGCAGGTAATATTGGTAACGAACGCTGTGATGCGATCGCCCGCGCCTTCGCCAATGGTAAAACTTTATCCCTGGAACAACAAGACTTTCTCTTGGAACAAAAGAACGGTCTGAGTGTATCAAGAGTATCTGATTCGGAAACAAATTCTACAATAATTAACACAAAGAAACAAGAAATCACGACTCTTGCAACAGATATAACCAATATGGAACCACAAACCCAGTCTGCTACTTCCGTCAATGAAGAATTACCTCGGGAAATGAGGGTAACACAACTGCGTAACTTAGTCGAAACTCTCCGCATTGCGGACGAAATTGCCGAAAAAGGTTACCTAATCACAAGTTCTGAACTGGCAGACTTGATGGATGTTCACGCCAGCGCTGTTACCAGTCGTGGAGACGAGTGGCGCTGGCGAAACTGGCTTGTCTCACGGGTGCGGCGTGAAGGTAATCAAATTCTTTGGGAATTGGAACGGGGCGATAAGGTAGAAAGTGAGACGGAATCTTAACCAATGAGGACTCAGGACTGATCACTGAGTACTGTACTTGCGCCCTCGCCACTCTCTCGGGGTACGGAATGCAGAAAGAAAAATCCGCAGCACCGCGATTGGATCAGCCAAAGGCGAAAGCCAGAACAACCAACCGCCTTTTGCTTGATTGCGATCATAGGAGGGTGCGATCGCAAAAAGCATAGCAAAGCGAATCACCACTAGAAATACATTGAGTACCACTAGAAGCAGGGAGGGAGAGAGGGACAAGGAGACAAAAGGAGGGGGAGAAAAAAAGAGGTAGGTGAGGACGACTACAAGCGGTAAACCTTGAACTGCTGTGAGGAGCCATAAATCTCCCCAAAGTTGAGCGCGGGAGGAAGCGTCTTTCAAGTCAAGGCTTCGCCCCCATTGTTGCCAAGTTTCCATTGCTCCCTCATACATCCGTACCTTGAGCACTTTTGCCCCATCTAAAAAGCCAACTTTATACCCAGAGGCAGCTATGTTCCGTGCTAAAGTGACATCATCACAAAAAGAATTATTCGCACTCGTATATCCACCCACAGCTCTTAGAACAGAGCTACGGCACAAATAGCATTGTCCATTCGCCATCACTCGTTCTGACTGCTCAGCATTCACACCAGCAGGATTAAATCGGTAAAGCAGAGTCATCAACAAAGCTGGTTGTAGCCAGCATTCTCCTGGATATTTGAGAATGAACTGGGGTGAGAGAGAAACCAAGTCATAGCCTTGAGTTTCTGCTATCTTCACCAAACCCGCAACCAAACCAGGTGATGGTTGTATATCAGCATCCATACCCAGAAACCACTCACTCGCCTCTGAAATATGCAAAAAGCCGTAATGCAATGCCCAAGGACGCCCCACCCAACCAGTTGGTAAGGGATCATCCGTCATTAGGCGAAAGCGAGGATCTTTCTGCTGTGCAGTTTTGACTAACTCAGGTGTGCCATCACTAGACTTGCTATCTACAATGATTATTTCTCGGACTTCATAGCTTTGCTGAGAAATCCCATCTAGCAGAGGAGCAATACGAAGAGCTTCATTTAAGGTAGGAATGACGACACTCACACACCCCAAAAGTTCTGGTGTGGAATTTTGGGGTGTAATGGGAGGATGGCGGCTTGGTCCTTTTAACAGACGCGACAGCAAAATTGCTGTTGCTGGTAGTTGGATCAGCAGTAATAACAATGAAATAACACTTGCGAAACTCAACGCGTCTTGCACAGCAAAATACCTGGGGATGGAAATCAAAGCTTTATTTCACAGCAACTTTGACGCTTGCTACAGTCACTTCGGTTGTTGGTGCAACAGCAACATTAGCAGATGCAACTTTTGAACTCCACCAAAGTACTACAGCTGGAACTACGCCCAAGACAAAGCCTAATGAAACTGGGATTGCAAATCCAGCAGCTAAGCTTAATCCAGCGGCGAAGGCAAAATTACTGAGATAAACGACTAGGGGGACAAAGAGTTGCGATCGCTCCAATTTATGGGGCGTGTTTCTCCACAGCAATGCTGCCACACTCATAAACAGGGCGCTAGTGCCAAACCAACCCGCATAATTTTGATACGGTGTTCCAAAGAATTCACCTGGATTCTCCCAATACCAAAAGGGGAGAGATGTTTGACTCATAGCTGGTTCCAATGCAAAGTCCCAGCAAGTGAACAGCAAAGCGCCCAATGCTATAGCGCCTACTTGGCGCACTAAACTGGGATTTTGAGCTACCCTCAAACCACTACGAGCAATCAGGTAAGCAGACAAGCCCACATAAAACCAGGATAAGGGAATTGTAAATGGTACAAGCCCCGCAATCTTATATCCTAAGCCACTCAAGTAACTGTAGTATCCAAAGGGAAATCCAGTGCTAGTTCCCAGTAATTCACTGCCCACCGATATCAATACAGATGGTAGTAGAAACCCTAGCCAAGTGCGCCATCCCAATACTCGATATGCATAAATGGAGACGGCTATTGTCCCCAAAATAATATCTACCACACCACCATCAGCCATACTTAACTGCATGGCTTTTTGTCCAACCTCTCCTGAATTGAAAATTGTTTCGGCATTAGGTATGACCAATAGAATGCCTATTAGTCCAAAAGCCTTTGCCAAGATATGACCAGTGAGGCATACACGCTGAGCGATAACAAGTTGTCTCATGATAATCCCTTAACAAGACATGATACGCGGCTACTTAGCTGGTTATAGTTTACAAATGTTTAAGAAGATCTTTAATACTTTGTGCGGGAATTTTTTGCAAACTGACCTAACTTTCTTTTGGAAAGCATAGCAGCCTCTTGATGGAAGGTAGAAAAAATATGATAATAAACTTATAGTTTAAGCTATTCAAGCCATTATTTCTCAACTGAATTGGCTTTTTTTTGACAGCTTATAGTGTCCTAAGGAATGTATGCTTTCCGACAAAGCAGTATGTATATGCCTTAGATAATTGTGGAATTATAGCTTATTCTTATGTTGGGAACAACCCATGTCAATATCAAAAAGACCACCTTTGCTTTCCCTAGCATTACTACTGCTTACTTACACCAGTACTGGGTGGATAATATCTAAAATATACACTCCTTGGTATATCTGGCTACTGGCTGTTATTGCTATCTTACTTCTCACGGGAGGTTTAACGGTTTCCGGGACAAGGGTTGCAAACTTTTCTTTATTCTTATTCAAATCAAATGTTAGATCTTTTGGTCTTAGCGTTTTAGCGGCTTTCTTGTTTTTTTTAATGATAGTCAGGTTTCGACTATTTCTTGAGACCTTGCTAATCGTTGCTGCGACTGGATTAGTAAGGATAGACTTTCAAACAGCTGGCTTTAATCAAGGACAAACCTTTTGTTTGTTGTCTATCTTCTGTTTGACGGGTTTAGCCTTAGGTGCGTTGATTCATAAGTTGATTTAAACCCAAGAGTCCATAGCAACTATGGACTCTTGGGTTTAAGTAATGACTAACTTGCAACTGCCTCGGCTGGCGCTGCAACTGGATAAACGCTAACCTTTTTACGGGTTTTGCCCTTGCGTTCAAATGTGACTACGCCGTCAATTAAAGCAAACAGAGTGTCATCTTTGCCAATACCGACGTTGTTACCAGGATGAAATTTAGTACCGCGCTGACGCACTAAGATATTTCCTGCCCGGACAACTTCACTACCGTAGTGCTTAACACCCAGTCTTTGAGCGTTAGAATCACGACCGTTGCGTGTACTACCTGTTCCTTTCTTATGAGCCATAATTTCCTCTTGTGTCTCTACTTGTATCTATTATTCAGCAGCTGTTTCTTGTGCGGGTGAATTCTCCGCAACTGGTTCTGCCACAACATCAACAGTCTCTGGAGTTTCAGTTGTTGCAGCTGGTTCTGTAGTCACCTCAGTTTCTGGAGTTAAGGCGATCGCCTTTTCTTCGGAAGCAAGCACCGAACCGTCGAGGCTAATTGAATTAATCAATAATCTAGTGATTTCCTGGCGATGACCCCGTTTTTTACGAGTTTTCTTTTTCGGTTTCATCTTATAAACCAGGACTTTGCGACCTCTTAGATGCCGCATCACCGTGCCTTCTACTTTTGCTCCTCCCACAAGCGGCTGTCCTATGGTCACATCGCCGTCGTGCTGCACTAGCAATACTTTATCTATAGTAACTTTCTCGTCTGGTTGAACATGCAGCAGTTCAATGTCGTAAAACCGACCAGCTTCGACTTTTAGTTGCTTGCCGCCAGTTTCAATAATTGCGTAGGTCATAAAATTGTCCTTGAGGTTGCCGTACAGGTAGCTGGACTATATGCTTTTTCTAAAGCTCTCCAGCTTTCGTATTGCCTTTACCTGATCCGAGCAGGATTGAGACACACAATCTCTCACTTTACCTCAATAACTATAAGTATGTCAAAATAAATAAGGATTAACTCTTGACAGTATTATTAAGCAGAAAGTCCATCTCGCCGTGTGGAAAAAGATTTGACAAGCAATAAGTGGGCTTTTCATTTGAGTCAAATACACGAATGGTGTAGGGGAGCCAGTGCTTGATGAGGGTTTCCAACGCCAGATACCTGCGGAGGGAAACCCTCCCGCAGTACTGGCTCCTCCGTAGGCATCTGGCATTGGGCATTGCAATGCCCACCCTACCTGAATTCGAGAGTGTATTACACCTAGATGAAAACTGCAATAGTTCTTGAAAAACACTACTACAGTGATTTATTTAGCGCTAACCAGATTTTCGCAAAAAGGTTCAAAAGATCGGACATATAAAGAGCAGGCTTTCCATCCTGATTTGACCGATACATTTAATAATTGGCAAGTACCACCACGCTGACCCTCTGGAGTGTAGTACCGACAGTGACGACAAGTTGAAACACAGGATTTTATAGTTGTCATAACTAACACTCTTATGAAGAAAATTTTCTCAAAGTAAAAAATCGTTTGATCCCCTATCAGTATCGCAACTTTTTCTTGAGAAATGCATATAACTTGAATAACTTTATGGAAAAATTTGCATTGCTAAATATTACTTTACGTGTCAGGTAAAAAGAGACTGTACTTAAGTACAATAAGTTTTCTTATAGGAAGAAATTGGTTACAAATACTGAAATACAAGAAGAGAAAAAAACATCAAACGTAGAATTTTGTCATGACAAGCAACTTGGGTAGTGTACACGCGTTGCAATACCATTTCACGATTGAGCCTGATACAAATGATGGGTTTCTAATTCTTTTCCCCTGCTCCCAGCTTCCTATCTGTATCAACCTTAAAGTGAAACGGTATAACTCATCTCAAAGAGTTTGAAATACGTAAACAAAGCCATAAAGACTAATGCTGAGGAAGAAAAATGCTGCTAATTGGTTAACTCTTATATCTGGTGAAGGAGCAATAGCTTCTCGTACTAAGATAGAAATAGATGCCCCAATTACAAAGCTCCAGCCAAGTATCATATAGGGTATCGCTAGTGTAAAGTTCCAAACAATTAGCATTACAATTGCTAATAGTACCATCAGCATCTCTACAAACCGGGGTGGGTTATATTGGCTGGATAAAACAAAGCTGTTGAACCAAAAGTGCCAAAATCTCATATTAAGTTATAAGTGCTAAGTGATAAGTTTTGAGAAAGAAGATGAAAGAAAAAAAAGATAAAGCAATGTCTTTTCTTTCTTCACTCTTCCTTGTTAATTTCTAAGTCCTAATTTTTGTCCTGTGCCGTTTTGTTGTGTCGTTTCTTCTGACAGTTCTACGCCAAAGACGCGGCTAAAGGTTTTTTGTACTTTGTATCCAGAATCTATTGACTCTAAGGGATCTTTCCGTAGTCTATGACGCAGACATAAAGTCATGACACGACGGATATCATCAACTGTAACTTCGGTACGTTCTTCATATGCGGCTATGGCTTTGGCGGCGCGGTTAGTGACAATGTCACCGCGCAAGCCATCAACATCGAGTTCGGAACAGACTTCGGAAATCTTCACCCGTAAGTCGTAATCTATTGTCACAGATGGCAATAGATTTTGGGCGTTAACAATGTTCTGTTGCAGTTCTTCCTGTTGGGATTTATGCTGTTCTAAAAATACTGGTGGATTTTGGTCAAATTCTGAGCGTTGTTCTACGATTTGCACGCGCAAAGCTGGTTCTTTAACTGTACGGATTTCTGCGTGCATTCCAAATCTATCTAGGAGTTGAGGACGCAGTTCTCCTTCTTCTGGGTTACCAGAACCGACAAGCACGAAACGCGCCGGGTGACGTATGGAAATTCCTTCTCGTTCTACTGTGTTCCAACCACTGGCGGCGGAGTCAAGAAGCACGTCTACTAGGTGATCGTCTAGTAAGTTTACTTCATCTACGTAGAGAATACCCCGGTTGGCTTTTGCCAAGAGTCCTGGTTCAAAGGCTTTGACACCTTCTGATAATGCTTTTTCGATGTCGATGGTACCACAAACTCGGTCTTCTGTTGCTCCTAAGGGCAAATCGACCATTTGGACTTTTTTCTGAACAACGGGAATATCCGCCCCTTGCTGTAGCTGTTGGCGGACTTCATCACTCATCAAATCGGGATCACTAGGATCGCTGTTGAAGGGATCGTTCGCAACGACGGGAATTTCTGGGAGTAAATCAGCCAGCGCCCGGATAGTTGTGGATTTACCAGTACCGCGATCGCCCATAATCATCACACCGCCAATTTTCGGGTCAATCACGTTCAACAATAGAGCCAGTTTCATTTCTTCCTGACCGACAATTGCTGTAAAGGGAAATACCACGCGACGCGCAGCAGCGGTAGCTTGAGCAGTTGGACTCACTAAATTACCTTATCTATATTTCTTTTATTACCGTTTTCATTGTGCCATAGGTGGGGATGACGAGGACAAAGGGATGAGGGGATGGAGGACTATGATCGGAATTATAAAATAACTGCCGAACCGCTTATGTTAGAGTACGATTCATTAGCTTGCTTGCCTTCTTCTGAGGAATTACCAGACTCTGATGATACGCCTGTGGATAATGAACTCCAAGATCTAATTCCTAGTTTACTTAAAGCCATACTCGCTATGGTGTGGGCAAATCGCATGGATTGGTTTTTCGGTGCTGATATGGGTGTTTACTATGATCCAAATCAACCGCCGATTGTACCAGATGGGTTCCTGAGTTTGGGAGTTGAGCGATTTTTTGATGAAAATTTGCGTCTGAGTTATGTGTTGTGGGAAGAAGAGAAAGTTCCAATGCTAACGCTGGAAGTTGTTTCTCAGAGATATCGTGGGGAATACACCACCAAGAAAGATGAGTATGCAAAGTTAGGGGTTTTGTACTACGTCATCTATCACCCGACTCGCCGCCGCAAACCGCGTTTGGAAGTGTATAAGTTGGTCGATGGTGCATATCAATTGCATTCAGATAATCCTGTATGGTTACCCGAAGTTGGTTTAGGAATTGGTATGGAGCGGGGAACTTATCAAGGGATTACGCGGGAGTGGCTGTACTGGTATAACGAGGAAGGGAAACGGATTTTGACACCAGAAGAGCAGGCTCAACAAGCTCAACATCGCGCCCAATTGCTGGCAGAACGCTTACGTGCGATGGGAGTTGATCCAGATTCTATTTAAATTCTTCGGAAAAACCAAGCATCAAAGCTGTAGCTATTTATATCCTTGGAATTAAGGATATGAAAAATGAATAATGTAGATGACAAGCTTTATGATGATAGACTTACGCAAGTTTTTTGAGGCTACAGACCCCAGCCGAACTCTGGTGATTAACAATACACAGGATAAGAAGTATTATATTGACTTTTCTTCAGTGCGCGGTGGAGATATTATCTTCAAGCTGAAGCAGAAAATGACATTTTTTAAGCCGAATGACCCTACCTGCACTCTTTTTACTGGGCACATTGGGTGTGGGAAATCTACGGAATTGCGACGGCTGCAACTGGAGTTGGAAGCGGATGGTTTTTGTGTCATCTATTTTGAGTCTAGTGAAGATTTAGAATTGACTGATGTGGATATTGCTGATGTACTGTTGGCGATCGCCCGTCGCGTCAGTCAAAGTTTAGAAAAACTCAATCTCGAAGAACCCAGCAGGCTGAAAGAGTTACTGCAAGGTGCTATGAGGGTTTTAAATGCTGATGTGACTGGCGTAAAACTTAAAGTTCCTAATGTTGGTGATTTTGGTGTCACGTCTGAAAAAGAAAAGTTTACTTTGGCTTTTGGAATAGGGGAAATCACGACTAAGGCAAAGAGTGACGCTACACTTCGAGAAAAACTCAACCAGTACCTCGGACCACAAAAAATTAAACTGTTGGACGCGATTAATAAGGAGTTGCTGGAACCTGCGATCGCCAAACTCAAACAGCAGGGCAAAAAAGGTTTAGTGGTGATTGTAGATAATCTTGACCGAATTGATAATCGTCCCAAGGCTTGGGGACGTCCACAACAGGAATACTTGTTTGTCGATCAGGGTGAGTATCTCACCAAGTTGAATTGTCATGTTGTGTATACAATGCCACTGTCTCTGAAGTTTTCCAATGACTATGGAACGCTCACACAAAGATTTTTGGAAGACCCCAGAGTGTTACCGATGGTACCTGTACAATGGTCTGATGGCAGTGTTCATGAAGATGGAATGGCGCTGATGCAAGAGATGGTAATGGCAAGAGCTTATCCTGACTTGCGACCAGACCAGCGTACCAGTAATATTACGTTCGTTTTTGACCGTAAAGCAACGCTTGAGCACTTGTGTCGAATGAGTGGCGGTCATGTACGCGACTTGCTGAGGCTGCTGAATACATGGATTATGGAGGAAATGTCACTTCCTTTGAATCGTGATACTTTGGATACTGTAATTCGTGCTCGTCGCAATGAAATGGTTTTGCCGATTTCTGATGATGAGTGGGAATTGTTGCGTCGTGTGAAGCAAACGAAAAAGGTGAGTGATGATCAGGGGTATCAAAAGCTGATTCGCAGTCGGTTTGTTTTTGAATATCGCGATCGCGGTGAGTCTTGGTTTGAGGTTAATCCTATTTTGGCGGAGGCGCGAGAATTGCAGTAAGGAAGACAAGGACGACAGAATTTTAAATTCTGTGTAGTGGACGCGCTAGTAGGGTGGGCACTGCTAGCTAACCCATCGTACTAGTAGAGTATCGGTGGGCAGTGCCCACCACTGGGGATCTGTCTGTGAACATTTTACAGGGCACTGCCCACCCTACGCATTAATAACTGCTAGCTAACCCATTGTACTAGTAGAGTATCGGTGGGCAGTGCCCACCACTGGGTATCTGTCTGTGAACATTTTATAGGGCACTGCCCACCCTACGCATTAATAACTCTAACTAATGACTAATGACTAATGACAAATCAGAAGATATCCGTGTCAACAATGAGCGCTCATTGAAACAATTGGCTTGGGGAATTGAGGCTTCTGTTGGACAGTTTAAGCTGATTCTGGCACGGTGCAATTATGCTAGTTTGCGATCGCATCTAATAAACCGATTGCGCGACATTTGTCAAGTTGAAATCCGCGTCTTGGTTCTCAAGGAATCTGCAAGGACTCTTTATACTGCAATTCGGGAAGAATCTGGGGATGATGTGCAAGCGCTGATGATTTTAGGGTTGGAATCGGTGCGGAATCTTGAGCAAATGCTGATTAGTGCAAATCAGGTGCGGGAGGAGTTTCGCAATCATTTTCCTTTCCCTGTGGTGTTGTGGATTGATGATGAAGTTCACAAGCGATTCATGCAGTTTGCTCCTGATTTGGAAAGTTGGGGAACAACGAAAAATTTCCCGATTGCTCCCAATGAATTGATGGAGTTTTTGCAAGAAATAGCGGAGCAATTATTGACTGCTGATTTCAGTCTGACTTTAGAAAAATGTTCCGAGATTAAGTTAGCTTGGCAAGATTTGCAAAATTCTGAACAAATTCTAGAGTCAGGAGTAAAAGCGAGAATTGCATATTTGTTGGGATTAACGGAATTTGTTGATAATCACCTAGATACGGCTTTGGAATATTATCAACAGAGTTTGGCTTTTTGGCAGCAAGTCAATGATTTAGTCTGGCAAGGCAAAGTCCTGAGCAATATCACTTTCTGTTATTACGAAAAAGCAAGACAACAAGAAACAAATCGCCCTGTCATTGCGAGTGAAACGAAGTCTAATGAAACAATCTCCCCAGCAACACCTGTCATTGCGAGCGGAACGAAGCCTAATCGAAAAATCTCCCCCGTAGCACCCGTCATTGCGAGCGGAACGAAGTGCAGCGAAGCAATCTCCCCTAACGTATCAACTCCTGATTGGCAAGAAACAAAAAATTACCTTCAGCAATCTCTCCAAGTTCTGGAAACTGCTCAACGTTCAGATTTAATTGCAAATTTACTTGACAAGTTTGGCAAAATCTTGCGTGACTTGGAAGATTGGCAGGATCTGAAAAAGTTAGCTGAACGTGCTTTGCTAATCCATGAAGCTGAAGGAAATTTGCTGAGAGTTTCTCAGGATTATGGCTTTTTGGCTGAAGTTGCTTTGGTAAATCAAGAGTGGCAAGAAGCAAAAACTTTAGCGGAAAAAGCGTTAGAAGTTTTATCTACGAATCAGTCCGCGATTTCTAATCGCCAGGAAATCTTGTTAACTCTCGCGCAAGCAGAACAAAATTTAGGCGAAGAACAAGCGGCTATAAATTATTTAAAAATAGCAATCCAGATAGGGATTTCTGACTTTAAACCCGAACTATATCTTAGTCTATTAACAAATTTACGAAGTTTATATTTAAAACAAAAGCAATATTTAGAAGCTTTTCAAATTAAACAGGAAGGGCTTTCTGTTGAACAACAATTTGGCTTGCGGGCGTTTATTGGTGCAGGAAGATTACAAGCAACACGACACGCAAATTTATCCAAAATTGTAGAAACGTTGCCTGCAACGTCTATACAGGAAAATATTGCGCCAGAAATTAGTGCATCTGGTCGTTTACTTGATGTAGAACGTTTGATTGAACGCATCGGTCGCCCCGATTATAAATTAATAGTTATTCATGGACAATCAGGAGTTGGCAAAAGTTCTCTGGTTAATGCGGGACTTGTACCAGCTTTGAAAAAGAAAGCGATCGGCATTCAAGATAATTTGGTTGTGCCGATACGAGTTTACACCAACTGGATGGAAGAGTTGGGACGCCAGATAAAAGAAGCGTTACATTATATGGGAAGAGGGGAAGCAGGGGAGCAGGGGAGCAGGGGAGATGGTGAAGCTGAAACTTCAGCTTTAGAAACTCAGGCGCAAGTGTCAGAAGTTGAAACGCCTGAGTTGCAAACTACGCTGTTAAAACAATTACGACAGTGTGAAACATTTAATCTTCGTCCAGTACTCATTTTTGACCAATTTGAAGAGTTTTTCTTTGTTGATATCGAACCACAGCAAAGGTGGCTATTTTTTCATTTTTTAAGAGATTGCCTTAACATCTTATCGGTGAAGATAGTATTGTCGTTGCGAGAAGATTACTTACATTATTTGCTCAAGTTTAATCGCTTGCGCGATAGTTCGATGATTAGTATCGATATTCTCAGCGAGAATGTGCTTTATGAGTTGGGTAACTTCTCCCGTGATGATGCTCAATCAATTATTCAGCAATTAACTGAACGGGCTAATTTTCACTTAGAACCTGCCTTAATTGCAGAACTGGTGCGGGATTTGGCGCGGGAACTGGGTGAAGTGCGTCCGATTGAGTTGCAAGTTGTGGGGGCGCAACTGCAAGCGGAAAACATCACAACTCTGGCAAAATATCAGGAGTGTGGCACAAAGGAAGAACTGGTAAAACGTTATCTGGATGAAGTTGTTCAGGATTGCGGCGAGGAAAATCAGCAAACGGCGGAATTTGTGTTGTACTTGCTGACGGATGAAAAAGGAACTCGCCCACTGAAGACTCGTGTTGAGTTGGAACGGGATTTGCAGGCGTTAGCTGCAGATGTGACGAGAGAAGCGAGCAAGTTAGATTTGATTTTAGAGATTTTTGTGGAATCTGGTTTGGTGGTTTTGTTAAAAGAAAACCCCGCAAACCGTTATCAGTTGGTGCATGACTATTTAGCTGAGTTTATCCGCCACCAGCAAGAACCGAAGTTAAGCCAGGTGATGGCAGAACTGGAAAGAGAAAGAAAGGAAAGAAGACTTAGTGAACGGAAGCTGAATCGTTTTCTGAGAGTAGCACTTGCAGGTTCAGTTGCGGCAGGATTAGTGTTAGCTGGGCTAGCAGTGACTGCGTGGGATGCAGCACAACGGGCAGAGAAGCAAAAAAAACAAGCTGAAATTAGCGAAATCAAAGCACTGAGGAATTCTTCAGAAGGGTTTTTTGCCTCCGGGCAAACTTTTGATGCACTTATAGAAGCCTTAAAGGCAGGAGAAAGACTGAAAAAGGCAGACTGGACAAGAACGGATACTAAAATTCAGGTAGTGGCAGCATTACGGCGGGCTGTGTACGATGTCAAAGAATATAATCGCTTAGAAGGGCATAGCAGCTGGATTATTAGTATCAGTTTCAGTCCGGATGGCAAGACCTTAGCTTCTGCTAGTGATGACAGAACCATTGAACTTTGGGATGTGGCAAGTGGCAAACCACT
The DNA here is from genome assembly GCA_019359695.1 of Brasilonema angustatum HA4187-MV1. Taxonomy (GTDB): domain Bacteria; phylum Cyanobacteriota; class Cyanobacteriia; order Cyanobacteriales; family Nostocaceae; genus Brasilonema; species Brasilonema angustatum. Next base: position 40,847 of record JAHHGV010000004.1, on the reverse strand, counting down.
CAAAACCCTGAGTGGGCATACCAATTTTGTCAGGCGCGTCGTATTCAGTCCGGATGGCAAGACTTTAGCTTCTGCTAGTGATGACAGAACGATTAAACTTTGGGATATGGCAAGTGGCAAACCACTCCAAACCCTGAGTGGGCATACCAATTCTGTCAATAGCGTCAGTTTCAGTCCGGATGGCAGAACTTTAGCTTCCGCCAGTGCTGACAGAACGATTAAACTTTGGGATGTCGCCACAGGTAAACAACTCCAAACCCTGAGTGGGCATAGCAATTCTGTCAATAGCGTCAGTTTCAGTCCGGATGGCAAGACTTTAGCTTCTGCTAGTAATGACAAAACGATTAAATTTTGGGATATGGCAAGTGGCAAACAACTCCAAACCCTGAGTGGGCATAGCAATTCTGTCAATAGCGTCAGTTTCAGTCCGGATGGCAAAACTTTAGCTTCTGCCAGTGCTGACAGAACGATTAAATTTTGGGATGCCGCCACTGGTAAACGACTCCAAACCCTCAATGAACATAGTGATGCTGTCACAAGCATCAGTTTCAGCCCGGATGGCAAGACTTTAGCTTCTGCTAGTTATGACCAGACCATTAAACTTTGGGATGTCGCCACAGGTAAGCTACTTCAAACTCTCTACGGACATGGGAGTATGGTCAATAGCGTCAGTTTCAGTCCCGATAACAAGACTTTAGCTTCTACTGGTGATGACAAGACCATTAAACTTTGGGATATCGCCACAGATAAACGACTCCAAACTCTTAATGGACATCAGAAGACGGTCAGTGGCGTCAGTTTCAGTCCGGATGGCAAAACTTTAGCTTCTGCTAGTTATGACAGAACGATTAAACTTTGGGATGTCGCCACAGGTAAACAACTCCAAACCCTCACTGGGCATAGCGATTATGTCAAAAGTGTCAGTTTCAGTCCGGATAGCAAGACTTTAGCTTCTGCTAGTGATGACAGAACTATTAAACTTTGGGATGTCGCCACAGGCAAAAGACTCCAAACCCTCACTGGGCATAGCGATTATGTCAATAGCGTCAGTTTCAGTCCGGATAGCAAGACTTTAGCTTCTGCTAGTGGTGATAAGACCATTAAACTTTGGGATGTTGCTACAGGTAAACAACTCCAAACCCTCACTGGGCATAGCGATTATGTCAATAGCGTCAGTTTCAGTCCAGATCGCAAGATGTTAGCTTCTGCTAGTGATGACAAGACCATTAAACTTTGGGATGTTGCTACAGACAAACTACTTCAAACCCTCTACGAGCATAGCAGTACGGTCAAAAGTATTAGTTTCAGTCCGGATGGCAAAACTTTAGCTTCTGCTAGTTCTGACAGCACCGTCAAACTCTTAGATGTTGCTACAGGTAAACTACTTCAAACCCTCATTGGGCATGGTAGTTGGGTTGAGGGTGTTAGTTTCAGTCCGGATGGCAAAACTTTAGCTTCTGCTGGTGATGACAGAACTATTAAACTTTGGGATGTCGCCACAGGCAAAGACCTTCAAACTCTTAAATTACATAACAATGTGGTCACAAGCGTCAGTTTCAGTCCGGATGGCAAGACTTTAGCTTCTGCTAGTGCGGACAAAACAGTGATTTTATGGAATTTTAATTTGGCAGATTTATTGATCAGTAGTTGTAATTGGCTCAATAAATACTTAGCTACCCATCCTGAAATGCTGGAAGAACTCAAGGAATGCCAAACTGAGTCTATCTTAGTGAAAGCTGCTCCAGCATTGGTTGCACGAGGTGAGGAACTAGCGCAAAATGGTAATATTAATGCTGCCGTTAATAAGTTCCGCAAAGCACAAACGTGGAATCCTAGTTTAAAATTTGACCCAAAGGCAAAAGCACAAGAGTTTGCAAACAAAGGACAAGCTGAGCGCTTGGTTATGGAAGGAAAAAATCTTGCAACAGAAGGTAAAGTAAAAGAAGCCATCGCAAACTACCAGAAAGCCCAGAAGCTAGATCTGAAAGTTGAAATTGATGCTGAGTCTTGGGCATTACTCTGCGGATACGGTAGCCTGCATCGCCATGCAGCTGATGTCATGTTTGCCTGTGAAAAAGCGGTGCAGCTTGCTCCTGATAATGGCTATATTCGCGGTAACCGTGGGCTTGCAAGGTCGCTGACAGGTAACACTCAAGGAGCAATTGAGGATTTTGAGGCATACATTGCCCAGATTGATGATAAGAAATGGAAATCAAAAGTGCAAGGTTGGGTGAAGGATTTACGCGCTGGGAAAAATCCGTTTACAGATGCAGAGTTGAAGAAGTTGCTGCAGCAGTGAGCGATAAGGGCGTGAGCGTATTGCACTCAATTGAAATCAGCTATAGCCCTGTTCTGTCACTCTCCGAAAACATTTACCATTTTTGAATTCTAGAGCTTTTATTTGGTAAGGGATCGCACAATTTTTTTCTAATAATAAAGACCACACCCATTTTTTTCTAATAGGATAGCTTGTATTGTTTGCCTGATAAGCCTTCCAGAGATTGCTCACCCGGAAAGTGACAGAAGAGGGATAGGAATCCGGTTTGATTTCTGAATTGACTCGTGGAGGTAGGGAACAGGGAACAGAAAGTGTACCTCGCTTTGTCAAAAATCAAATATGAGTCCTATATTACCAGCACTAATTCTCTTAATTTTAAATTTTGAATTTTGTAATTTTGAATTTTGAATTGTTTCCCCCTGGCTTGTTGAACCAGGAGTATTGTGAGAAAAATAAACCATCCGCTTACAACCGCTGAAGCAAGTTTAAACCGTGAGTATCAGTTCCACAGGTGTTCAAAAGACTATATTCATCAGCCAATTGTTGCACCTGCATCGATTCTCTAGCACTTGGTTTCCAAGGGTTGGGGTTGTTGTAGGCGTAAAAAGTTTCAACGCCATCAATCCCGGCTTCTGCAGCAGCGGGAATTAATTCAAAGTGCGATCGCCTGTAACGAACTGGATGAGCGAGTACTGCTAACCCTCCTGCATTTTGAATTGCAGAAATGACGTTAGCTGCTTGATACTCTTGCCCTGTGGTAGCTCTTCTTTGAATGTAAGGTTTTATGCTGGGGTGTTCTGGCTCAAAAGCATAACCCAAAATATGAACTTCAATATTTAAAAGGTTGGCATTAATTTCTACGCCAGTCCACAGAATGGGAGCGTTTGCACCAGGGTTCTTCCACCTCCAGTTTTCTAACCAGCTTTGAGCCGCCTGGTAGCCGCCTATACCATGATGGTCAGTAATTGCAAGACCTTTTAAACCAATGGCGATCGCTTGTTCCATCAATGCGATCGGTTGCAACCTGCCATCAGAGTGGACAGTATGCATATGAAAGTTAAAATAGGTTGGGCAACTTTTTGCATCAATGGTCTGGAAGACTTGCTTTAATTCTTCTCTTGAAGTAACATTTTCAACGATTTTGACAGTCATAACCCCCTCGTTTGCAAAATACGTGATTGATTTTTTACACAAAAACAAATGACACTAATAGCCCAGACTGCACCAGCACCGTTGTTAAGTGTTGGTTGCTACTTTCTGGGCATCATTGGCAAAATTTTTCAATATGTTAAAACTACGTTAGCAAATTTAAAGGCTAGCGGTCATGCGTATTTTTGATTTGTTCTATAAGCAAAAGTCAGAAATATTGCTTCAAATCTCCGTTTAATCAACATTTACTAAAAACAGCAGAGATTAAGAAAATATTAAAAATAGGACAAATCAACATATTTTCAGACAAAAAATAAATATTTTATATTGTATAAATATTGTCACCTATATTGGTAATCCAATTAATTCGCCGGAGCCAGCGATCACATTACCAATTGTAAAAGCTGTAACGTTTTGTAACTTCATATACGTTATGACTTGCTCTGCTTGATCGGGAGGTACTATTAATACAAATCCCACTCCCATGTTGAAAGTGTTATACATTGCTTGGGGACTGACAGAACCAGTTTCTGCCAACCACTGAAACACAGGTGGAATAACCCAGCTTTGAGAGTTTATTTGCACAGCTTGATTTTTACCCAAACAACGGGGCAAGTTTTCTGGTAAACCTCCACCCGTGATGTGAGCCATACCGTGAATTTCTAACCCTGCTTGACGTGCGCTCAGTAGAGGTTTAACGTAAATACGCGTGGGTGAGAGGAAAACTTCTCCTAATGTTTTACCAGCAAATATTTCTAAATTATCACTCCAGGAAAATCCTTTTTCGCTGACAATTTTCCTCACCAAACTAAAGCCATTGCTATGTACACCAGCGCTAGGGAGTGCGATCGCCACATCTCCCACTTGTACCTGGGAACCGTCCAGCATTTGGCTTCTTTCGACAATCCCCACACAGAACCCAGCCAAATCATACTCACCCGCTTGATAAAAACCGGGCATTTCTGCAGTTTCTCCTCCCAGCAAAGCGCAACCCGCCTGCTGACACCCAGAGGCTATACCTGCAACCACTTGAGTCAGCTGCTCTTTCTCTAACTGACCTGTTGCCAGATAATCTAAAAAGAATAGCGGTTCTGCGCCAGATGTCAGCACATCGTTGACGCACATGGCTACCAAATCAATTCCAACGCTGTTGTGACAGTTGAGAGTATGAGCGATTTTTAACTTAGTACCTACACCATCAGTTCCAGAAACCAAAACAGGTTCCTTATAACCACTTGGTAGTTGAAAGCAGCCACTAAAGCCACCCAGTCCACCAATAACTTCTGGTCTAAAAGTGCTGTGAACCAAATTACGAATTTGATTTACAAACTCTCGTCCAGCCTCAACGTCCACTCCTGCATCTTTGTAATCCATCAGTTAAAACATCGCGATCAATTGAAGTAGCTAAAGTTTACAGTCAATCGTCCAAAATGAGTCCAATATTTTTTACCAATGACTGATAACTTCAAAATACCTGATCTTCTATACCGCGCCACCATTCCCCCAAGTTCATCATATCTTGGTGAATGTCTGCTAACTGATGAAAATACTCATTGTCTGAAAGTGTCGCTCGACGTTCTTGAAGTTTCTTGAGTCGCAATTGCACCAATAGCCAAGGTTTGCTGATACTATCAGTTGCTTCCATGTATTGCGCTAGTTCAGTACTATTCATATGCCTTTTAAAATTGTAAATTTTTGATGAGGTTTTCTAAAAAACAGCTAGGAACTTGGTTCCTGGCTCATAGCTTAAGTCTACTCAAGTAGACTAAAAACCAAGTTACCTAAAGAATTTAGTCCTATGCGCGATGACTTGAGCTATTAGCCTAGGGTTTTAAACCCTAGGCGGTTGTTGAGACTGATGCAAGATCTCAGTTAAAACAAACTCAAGCTATGCAAGAGAAACTTATTGGCAGACGAGTATTGCCTGCTTATTTACCTGCTTTGGCGTACTGTTCGCCCACAAAGTCCCAGTTAATCAGCTCGTTTAGGAAAGTTTCCAGGTAATCTGGACGACGATTTTGGTAATCCAGATAGTAGGCGTGTTCCCAAACATCAGCGGTTAACAAAGGAGTTTGACCGTTGGTGATCGGGTTAGCAGCGTTTGGTGTTTTCACAACCTTCAGTCCACCGTTATCCACCACCAGCCAAGCGTAACCACTGCCAAACTGGGTTGCACCAGCTTCTTTGAATTGTTTTTTGAATTCATCTAAGCTACCAAAGCTGGCATTGATTTTTTCAGCGAGTTCCCCACTGGGTTTACCAGCGCCTTTTTTCAAGCCGTTCCAGTAGAAGGTGTGATTCCACACCTGCGCCGCATTGTTGAAGATACCAGTTTTCGATGAATCATTGGCAGTTGCCAAAATGATTTCTTCCAATGACTTAGTGGCAAGTTCTGTACCTTGAACAAGTTTGTTGAGGTTATCAACGTAAGTCTTGTGGTGTTTGTCGTGATGGAACTTTAGAGTGTCACTTGAAATCAATGGAGACAGAGCGTCGTAATCGTATGGTAATGGGGGAAGTTCAAATGTCATTGTGTGAATCCTCTCTTAAGGGTTTTTCAGTTTAGAGCTTATGAGGTAGCTCTGGAAAAACATACTTGTGCTTAGCAGTTCTCAGAGCTTAGCACTCTGTGATAAAACTTAAACAGTTTGATTCTACTAATAAATGTGGCACCAATAGCCTCATGCATAAGTAGGATATGTTCGAGATTGCGAATCACCCCCAGGAACAGTCAACGTTACCTAATGACTGGAAGCTTCTAAAAAGTGACGTTAGAATCACAAACAAGGTTTGAATCAGAAAGATAACAACTATGAAGACTGCTGAAAAATTGGCTGCGGGTTGGCTACTGACACTCGGATTCATGTTTTTGTCGCTATCAGCCTCTGCTGTAATGCAGAAAAATGCTATGGAGAGGCCTATCGAACCAAGTCTAAGACCGGTTGTCGCTCTTGATGATTTTCCTAATGACGCTGCCGTTAATGTACTTGATAATACTGCTTTAAATGGTCTAATTTTCGGCGTTCCTACCTCAGTATTAGGAGTATGGTTAGCATTGGGCGTATATCGTAAAAGTCGGGATGAAACGAAGGCGATTAAGGCACAGACAAATGACCAGCTGCAATCCACCTTCTATCGTATGATTCAAGAAAATAATGGACGTATTACTCTTGTGGGTTTTGCAATGCAGTTACAATTGCCACCAGCAACTGCAAAGCAATATTTAGACGAGCAAGCTAAAGTATTTAATGCTAATTTTAAAGTAAACGAAGAAGGGGGAGTCTCTTACCATTTTGATGTTTAAAGAACAAACTGGCTCAAGAGTGTAACTCATGGCACGAATTTTTTTGAGTTTAGCAGCGATCTTAGCTGGTTTATCAGTCGCAGCAGGTGCATTTGGTTCCCATGCATTGCGAGAGAAAATCAGCGATCGCTCCCTAGAAATTTTTGAAGTCGGCGCTCGTTATCAGATGTATCATGCCTTAGCACTGTTGGTGGTGGCACTACTCCTCAGTCGCATCGAGTCACCTCCAGCTACTATGATCGCAAGCGGATGGCTGTTTATCATTGGTATCGTCATCTTTTCAGGGAGCTTATATGCTTTGAGCTTAAGCGGTGTTAAATCTTTAGGAGCGATCGCTCCATTGGGAGGAGCGGCGTTTCTTGCAGGTTGGGGCGCTTTAGCTTTTGCTGCTTGGAGTTTGAAGTAATCAAAGGTTCGCCGATTTTTTTTGAGAGTTAGGAAAATCGATAAATCTAGTTTTCATCAGGGTTTGAGATATGCGACGTCATATTACTCTTGAGGCAATACCTTGGTTTAGAACTTAATAGCTTCTTCAACGCTGTCCTGCTCATTCTTTCGTTCCGTACTTTTTCTCAGTCCCTAGAAAATGAGCGATCGCTGACTTAAATCTATACTCAAACAAAAAACGAAACGTTCCTCAGCGTTTCGTTTTTTGTCAATCTGGGTGTTCGGTAGTCGGTCAATTCAATAGACTTCGTGGCAGTTGTTGGGAACAGGGAACGCTTAACAGGTGAGACCAGCCCCCGTCTTGGCGGTCTCCGTCACGTTAGCGTAGCGTCTCCGCAGGAGATTGGGGGACTGGCGAACCCGAAGGGGAACAGAACCTCATAAAATCTCACTTTTGCAAGAGGTCTAATCTTTAGAAGTAGACCGACTGGAAAGAACCCAGATCAGTCAAGATTAACTAGTTTTGTTTCAAAGTTTATCGTAAAGGTCGTCCCGTCCCAGCTTAAAGGGCGCAGCACAAGGCTCGGGTCGGTTTTTTTATGTTTACTCCTTGACTGTGACACCAAAGTATGAGTGCAAGTTAATGTTAATTTATGTAAACTAAAGTAGTGGGGAATACAATTTTTGTAGTCTGAGGAGGAAGACGGTGATTATAGCAGGAATTCATCTACCATTGCTGAGATTCTCACGCTCAAAACTTAATCTCTTCTACACAAGCAAATATCCTAATTATGTGCCGATTACTTGGTTACCTCGGTTCACCTGTTTCTTTGGAAACTCTGTTGTACAAGCCTGAATACTCGCTTATCGTTCAAAGCGATCAACCCCGTGAAATGCTATCTGAGGAGGTGAATGTTGATGGCTTTGGTGTTGGTTGGTATGATTCTCAAAAAGAAACTGAACCATTTACTTACAAAAGTACACTGCCGATTCGGAATGAAATTAATCTGCCAAACCTCAGTCGTTACGTTCAGTCAGGGTGTGTGCTAGCTTATGTTCGCAGCGTTACATCTGGTCAAGTACTCGATTTAAGTAACTGTCAACCCTATGACTACCAGAGTCTGCTTTTCATTCATAATGGTGCAATTGACAACTTTCGGCAGACACTCTACAGACCTATACGCAAGGTGTTAAGCGATGAAATTTACCAATGGATAGAAGGAACGACAGATTCAGAACATATTTTTGCTTTGCTGTTAAACCACTGGCAAGCTAACCCTGGTAAAAGCCTAGAGCAGGCTTTACATGTAACGTTGCTTGAGCTTCAACAGTTAGCGCAAAATTATCAAACCAATATTTCAGCTAATGTAGTCATCAGTGACGGACATCGCCTCATTGCTTCGCGCTTTAGCACAAAATCACCTGCTCCTTCGCTGTACACGATAGCTGATGATCCAAATTCCCCTAAATCTGTAATCATTGCGTCAGAACCAATGTTTGCAGGAAATTGGATTTCATGCCCTGAGAATAGCATCATCAGTGTGGGACAAGACTGTGATATCAGAATTGAGCACATCTAATAGCGCTGTTGCGATCGTTAAAAGTGAGGCAGCGCCAGGGTGAACCAGCGCGGGGCTGGCGCAGCAACGCATTGGCTCCCCATGTTAGCAAAGCGACGAGCCGTAGGCTGCGACGAGCGTTCCGCGTAAGCGCAAAGCGCACGCCGAAGGCGAACGCGTAAGCGTGTCCCTTAGGGACTTACGCTTTGCGTGCCTGTTAGGCACAGCCGTGGCGTTAGCCATCGGGCATAAGTGTAAAAAAGCTTACATCATAAGCTTTTTGTTAATTTGAAATGGTGAACCAGCGCTGCAGGAGGGTTTCCCGACCTAGGCGACTGGTGAACCCGAAGGGTAGCTTTATCAGTTATCAGTTACCAGTTACCAGTGATCAATTGTTCCTTGTTCACTGTTCACTGTTCACTGTTCACTGTTCACTGTTTAAATTGGTGCGCCCGACGTACTAGTAGCTTGACTTTAGCAGTCGCAACCCAACATCAGTCTCCAGCATTTCCAACCCTTATTAATGAAATGCTGTACTAAACCACCTCACGTTTTAAGATTTACTTATCTTATGACTTGTAACCCTCAACTTGGGTTACTATGCCGTAAAAACCTACTGCAGCCTTCAAATGAGAGTCGCTCAATTTTTTGGTCGTATAAAGTTATTAGCTGCTGCACTCATCCTGCTAACTATTTTTGGATGTACGTCAACATTAAAAAAGCAAACACCGACACCAACGCAGTCACCAACGCAGTCACCAACATTACAGAAGCCACGACGACCGACACTCAAGGTTACAACAACTACCAAAGGCTCAACCAGTATACATCTGGCCTTGGGGAATCCCAGTGGTGCTGTAGCAAGTGTTGCCAATCCCGATAATTATCTGTTGATTAAGCCCCAGTATGCATTATCTTACAACCGCAGCAAAGGAATTGCCAACTGGGCATCCTGGGAACTTAATAAATCATGGTTGGGAACGACAGACCGTCAAGATAACTTTCGTCCTGATGATGCATTGCCGAAAGGATGGCAACAGGTCACTTCCAGTGATTACAGTGGTTCTGGCTACGATAGAGGTCATCTTGTGCCGTCAGCTGATCGCACCAAGTCTGATGAAGATAACTCTGCCACCTTTTTAATGACCAACATGTTGCCAGAAACGCCAGACAATAATCGACGCACCTGGGAAGGTTTGGAAAGCTATTGTCGAGATCTGGTAAAACAAGGCAAAGAACTTTATATTATTGCCGGACCCTACGGACGCCAAAAGCAACTTCTCAAAGGTAAGGTAGTAATTCCTCAGACAACCTGGAAAGTTGTTTTCGTATTAGACCGCCCTGGTACTGGTGTTAGTGGTGTTACTCAAAACACTCGTGCCATTGCTGTTAATGTACCTAATAAACAGGGAATTAACCCAGACTGGAGAACTTATAGAGTTAGTGTTAAGAAAATAGAAGGATTAACAGGTTATAACTTTCTTTCTAATGTTCCTACAGTTGTCCAGGATGTGATTGAGAAAAAAATCGATACAGATTCTAATATTTCACAGCAATCTAGTCCAAAAAGTGCACCTGTACTGCTAAATTCTAGAAAATCAACGGAAAAAACTACGAAAAAGACTACAACAGCTACAAAACAAACTCGTGATTGCAGTCCAGATTCCCCCATCCGTGATAAGTTGGGAGTTTGTAAAAAACCGGTGAAAAAATAGGCGATTTTACCCGTACTAACTCGTTCAGCTTTATTATGTTCTGATGCCTCAAAGTTACATAATAGACTGCAATTTAGTATGACCGAAACAATTTTAGATTTTAAATTTTAGATTTTAAATTGGGGAGCCAATACTGAAGCGCGTAGCGTGGCACTTTGTGCCATAGTCCTTGTTTCCAACGCCAGATGCTCTACTTGGGGAGACCCCAAGACCGCACTGGCTCCTCACTTGGTACTTGGCGTTGATTTTCGGTACAAGCTTCGTCCTTCTAGGACGGAATTAATCCAAAATCGTAAATTTAAAAATCTAGGTTTTGTTTCGCTCCGCTCCAAGCTCTGCACTTTTAGGGTGGAGTTAATCCAAAATCTAAAATCCTAAATCCAAAATTGATTGACATCACAAATTCTTTTCTTATGAAAGCATTAGTTAAATCTATCACAAACAAATGAACAGGGCACCTCTTTAGACGAAAGCGCGAATCGTGTCTTTATCATTAAACTCAAGAGAATCGTAGTTGAAGTGGGCAAAACCCAGCTCCTCCCCGAACTCCCCGTAAATCTCCAACCAGCCATCATCACCATCAGTCGTTACATGAACCGCATAAGTTAATGTGTTATTGATGACCATTTTATACAACCTGACTGAACCATAGTCGGCTTTTTCCACATTCTCGTAGTAGAAGTTGTAAGAAGACTGCACGCTCTCTGGTGCAGTTGCTTTATCAGTATTCTCTCCGAGAGTCTTCACGAATTCTCTGCCTTCAGAGTCTTGTTCTACGGCTTGCTTTAGTGCGTCAATGTAAAATTTTTGGGCTTGTTCGGGGGTAAGCTTATCTGTGGTTTCTTTAACTTGACTGACTACATTGCCTTGTTGGTCATAAGCCCAAGTTGATACCTGATTACCTTGGGCATCATAGAGTTTTGCCGAATCTCCTTTATCATTACAAATAAAGCTTTCAATACCGAAGCTGAAGCCCCCCGACTCTGGGTGAACCGAATTGGTATAAACTCGGAAACTCTGAGCGGACTGTAACATAGTACCGCTAGGAAAAAGAAACTCTTTAGTGTTGGTAGCTAAAGTAACTTTCCAGCCTGATATATCTGTCAACGTTGAACCCTGATTGGTAATCTCAATGTATTGATCAGCCTGAGTTGTATTGACTTGACCCTGACAAATAAGATTTGTGATCACAACGTTGCACACGATGATTTTCTCCTTGACTATCCAAGAAATAATCGTAATTATATCTGGGTTGCTAACTATTGGAGATATTGCAGCAAATCGTATACAGCCTTCCTAAATAGGATGTGAACACCCTCCTCGCCTTCTCTTTCTTTTCTTTGCGACGCCAGTCGCCTCAAGTCGGGAAACCCGCCCAGGCGAAAGCGGCTCCTCTTTGCGCCCTTTGCGGTACCCTGCGGGAAGCCGCTCCGCGTCTACGTTTTTTTGTTCACGACTTATCTAGGATTGCTGTATCTGAGTTAATTAGCGCTTTGCAAAGCACAAGACTATTGCGACGTGTGGTGTATGTAGCTAATTGATATAACTCCAAGCAACGTAGTTCAAACAGTAAAATTCCTCACCATAAAGAGGAGATGCGGGTGCGAATCCGGTCGTTGCTATCAGATTGTAAAGTTCTATTAACTGCCAGAAAATAAACAGTATTTATACTGAACTCATGTCGTTAGTACGATGATAATAATATATGAGTTGTGTAAAATTTAGCATATTACCGACAGTATGAACTGCGAAATTCTCAACACCGCAGCGGAAATCTTCGAGGCTTTCAACGCTTGCAAGAATCCAGGGGAAGAGATTGATCTATTTGAGTGTTTGGCAACTCGCCCTGAGGCACCCCTAGTAGCATTTGTAGAGATACTGCAAAAAATCAAACCAGAGCCTATTTTGGCACTTACATTACAGGCGTTTGGCAAGATTACTGATGCTGATGTAAAGCTGCGGTTGAAGCAAAGTGATGATTTGCTGATCATGCTGAGTGAACAGGCGCGTTCTGGTTCGACTGACTTGATTCGCTGGGCTGCAGCGACGACGATTGATAAATTGGGATTTGATTGTATCGCAGTGTCTGTGCATTTTTCTGAGGAACCCCGAAGTATTGCTGAGAAGATAATGCAGTCTAAGATTAAAAGATTTGCTGACCAAAATCTTATAGAAAGTCATGATTATGATGAGTTTTTACGTTTCTGGACTTATGGATATTGGTACAAACTTAAGGAATTGACTCTAGATTATGAATTTTGGACATTGAAGAAGGAATGGGAGTCTAAAAGAGAAAGAGGATGGCAAGATTCACATGATTCTCAAGAGATTCAGCGTCTCAATAAATTTTCAGTTTGTTGGGAGGTGATGAATGCTCTTAGTTTGAGAGGATTAAATCAGGTGAACTTGGCACTAATAAAAGCTGAAGACTATGGAGAAAATGCTTCAGATATTGACGAAAATGAGGTATTTGAAGGCATTGCCCAAGTTTTGTCAGCTTATCAATTGACTGAATTTAGTAGTGACAGTGATTTGCAAGTTTTAATGGAGACTCAATTTCACTGTCTGGAAAGTAATAATAAAACAACTCGCTTACTTGCGGCTAGAAAAATTCTGAATTTGGAAAATACTTGTTTAGATAAAGTTAGAGATGAACGACTACACATTTTCCATTCCACTGAAGCCTTTATGGAAATAGAAACATGCGAGTTAAATTATAAAACTACCTATCATCAATTAGAAAACTTGTCCGAGAATATAGATTGGTTAGAAAAACAACTTAAGCGAAAAAAAGTACTTAGTGATATTTCTCAGATGAAGTTGGTAGTTTTAGACGAAATGAGCAAGAGAAAAAGTAAATTTGCTGTAGCTAAACTTTCCTGTGAACGTTTACGAGAAAGTACCCATACGGAAATTGATAAATGTTTAAAAAAAATTCACGCAATCAGTACAGAAATTTATGAGAAAGTATTTGAGGAAGTACAACTTGGTCAACTGCCTGATATTAGTGTTGATCATGAACACGCACTTATCTTATTTGAAGATTATAAAAATCTATTGGCAGAAAAGTTATCAATAGCCTCTTCTGTTCATAAACAAGTATTGACGTTTTATTCTCAATTAGAAAAATGTCAAAATCATCATGAAACAATTCAAAACAATTTAACGTTAATAAAATCCATCAATTATAGAGTTTATGGATATTTAGCTTTAAAAGACGACTTAATTGAAATTAAATTGCCAAGTCGTATCAGTTATCAAAACTATACACAATTGAGTTTACTTGAGCAATATTCGACTTACTTAACAAATAAGTTAAATCAACTTAGAGATGAAGTAGTGTGTCGTTATGAAAGAATAATTCCAAGTCAATTATCACCTCTTGATACAGAATTAAAAAAAGCAAAGATAAAAATGGAGGCAGCTAAGAATCTCGCTGATAAGATTAATAATTTTTCTAAGATATTATGCCTCTATCTAATTTCTCTTCTTCTGCTACCGTGGACGCTAATCATGATGATTCCAGTTGGGTTACTTATAGGTATTGTGAAGATATTTTTTGGTGAGGCAGGAGAGAACATAACTCGTATTTTAGGTTTGATCGCTGCTCCTGGTATGTTAATTTATCTGGGAATTGAAAAAATTATATATAAACTCATTCAACAGTATGAAAAAAGATTAGAGTATCAAAGGATATTAAGATATGAAAAACTCGAAAGTTTGAAAGATGAGGAAAGACAAATACTACATTTATTATCTATTTGAATTCCCAAGTCTTCGCTGTGGCGAAGGCAACGAAGCTGCCCTATTGCCCAAAGTCGCAGAGCGACTTTGCCTCAAAGCCCTCTCCTCTCTATATGTGCGACCAGAGAATAAACAGGACACGGAAATTTTAATGGCTGGCTGCCAAAATGATATAATCGATGTGCTTATACAAGACGTAAAAACCAACTTCAGGATCTGAAAAAAGTAGACGCCCTTCTCACGAATAGACGTGGTCAAGGAAATATAACTCCGTGCTTGTCGTAAAATGGGGCTATGCAGAAAGGATGTCTGACAAGTGCTATGGACGCAATTTATATTCCGCAGCTTACAAAAGCGCCGCAAGCAACAGAGGAAATTCAAGTCAAAGAGTTTCTACCTGGTTTAGAAACTCTGACACCAGTTCGAGGTCGCATCCGCGTCCAGCATCATGGAAATTACTTAGAAGTCTTTTCTCAAGCAGAAACAATCATCACTTGTACCTGTAGTCGATGCTTGCAAAACTACAATCATCGTTTAACCATTGATACAAAAGAAATCATTTGGTTAGATGAAGCAGCAAACGTTGATGATCTGCCACTAGAACGCGAAATTGCTTTTGATGATTTAGTAGAAACTTTATCACCCCAAGGGTATTTTGATCCCGGTACATGGCTATATGAGCACATATGCTTAGAATTGCCTCGGCGACAGTTGTGTGATGCCAATTGTTTGGGCATTCAACCAAGCGCCCAGAGTAAATCTGATAAGCGTGTTGACAGGCGTTGGGCTTCTTTGGAAGGTTTGAAAAAGGAATTTCCGGGAGCGTAGTTTGATAGGTTTGTAGTGGGCGCTTTAGCCTGAAAGCGTCTACTGCAAATTAGGAACATTTCATTGCTCATTTTCGCAAACTATAGAATTCCTATTTGATTTTTGAACAGAACTCCGTACAGTTTTTGTTAACGGTTAAGAGTTAAGCGTTCCCTGTTAAGCGTTCCCTGTTCCTTAGCTCAACTAGTAACTTTATAAACCAAACCGGATTCCTATATTAAGTTTCATGTAAGTGTAATAATTTTTTCACTTATTTATTCTGTTGTTTCGCATTCCTGACTGGTCTAAACTCCAGAACCGAGTTGTCGCAGAAATTGTTCAGAGCGATCGCGCGGAGCGCAGACGCCAAAGGCGTATCGCTTTGAGAATTTTCGCTCTGAAAAATTTAAGATGTAATATGATAGATGGCAGCACAGTCACGCTTGCCAGACGATGCTCTGCTGCCTCAACCCCGATTGCCCGCAACCTCAAAATCCTGAACAGATAATCCATTGCCAGAGTTGTGGCGCGCTACTCATACCGCTTTTGAGAGGTCACTATCGTATAACTCAGGTGCTTTCAGATGAAGGTGGGTTTGGTAGAACCTACTTGGCAAAAGACGTAGATAAGCTCAATGAACGCTGTGTCGTCAAGCAACTAGCACCAAAAGTCCAGGGGACGTGGGCTTTGAAGAAGGCGATTGAGTCATTCCAACAAGAGGCGCAGCGATTGCAAGAACTAGGAAAAAATTCCCAGATTCCTACCTTGTTGGCTTACTTTGAGGAAGATAACTATCTGTATTTAGTCCAAGAGTTTATTGATGGGCAAACTTTGCTCAAAGAGTTGCGACAACAGGGAATATATCATGAAGCACAAATTCGGCAAGGTTTACTGGATTTGCTGCCCGTTCTAAAGTTTATTCATGAGCGTGGGGTGATTCACCGGGATATTAAGCCACAAAATATTATGCGCCGTCAAAGTGATGGCAAGTTAGTACTAATTGATTTTGGTGCCTCGAAGCAACTAAGCGCAACAGTACGGACTAAACCGGGGACGACTATTGGTACACGTGGGTATAGTCCTCTCGAACAATTGCAGGATGGTGAAGCTCACCCAGCAAGCGATTTATTTAGCTTAGGGGCTACGTGTTTTCATTTAATGTCTGGTGTTTCACCAGGTAGTCTTTGGGCAGAAAATGGCTATAGCTGGGTTGTTTCTTGGCAGCAATATTTGAAATGTTCGATAAGTGCAGATTTAGCTAAAGTTTTCGATAAGCTTCTCAAAAAAGACATTAATGAGCGTTATCAGTCTGCGGATGAAGTCCTCAAAGACTTAGAACCTCAGCCATCATCCCCGCAGCCACCTAGACTGAAAAACAGACTTTTAGCGGGTGCTGGCATTGTGTTGTTAGGATTTGGGGGATTTTGTTACATAAACAATTTCCAGATCTTAAACCTGATAGCGGAAAACAATTTCTTGATGAAAACCCTCAATGGGCATTCCAATTTGGTAACTTCTGTTGCTGTTAGTTCGATCCCCTCTGACTCCCCGCTTTATAAGGGGGGACTGGGGGGGATTGTTGCCAGCGGTAGTTTTGACACAACCGTCAAACTCTGGAATTTGTCAACTAGAAAGGAAATTTTCACACTTGAGGGCAATGCTGGTTCAGTTTATTCCGTCGCTACCAGTCCGGATGGTCGTACTGTAGCCAGTGGCAATGGTGACAAAACTATTAAACTATGGAATCTCTTCACTGGACGAGAAATTTATACCCTCTATGGACATTCGAGTTCGGTTGAATCCGTTGCCATTAGTCCGGATAGCAAGATGCTTGCAAGTGGCAGTTTTGACGGTAGCATCAAACTATGGGATCTGCCATCCGGAAGGGAAATTGCTACCCTAAAGGAACATTCTGGTGCAGTGAAATCTGTTGCCTTTAGTCCGGATGGACAAATTCTTGCCAGTGGCAGTGAAGACTATACTATCAAACTATGGAATTTAAAAAATAAACAGCTGATCAGAACTTTAAAAGGACATTCTCAACCAATTAGATCTGTGGCTATTAGTCCTATTCGTTCTGACTTGCGGAGTTTGGGAGGACGACTCGGAGGGATTCTTGCCAGTAGCAGTGCTGACGACACTATCAAACTGTGGGATTTAGCAACCGGGCAGGAAATCTACACCTTTAAGGGACATTCTTACTCTGTTAATTCTGTTGCCTTTACCTCAGATGGTAAAACCCTGGCAAGTGGTAGTAGTGACCATACCATCAAACTGTGGGATGTGGCAACGAAAAGGGAAATTCTTACCCTCCGGGGACATTCTAAAGAAGTTACTTTCGTTGCCTTTAGTCCCGATGATAACACCCTTGTGAGTGGTTGCACTGACGGGACTATCAATCTTTGGCGGGTGGTTCGGTAATCAGACATCCTTTAGGACAACGCTATAAGGTTTTTTTCCTAATTCTTCTTGTTGAATGCGTCGTTTTTGATTAGCCCCGGCAATTTTTAAAGCAACAGATTGTACTTGATGGTACAGCTTGCGTGGCATTAGCCAGAGAAAATAAGCTGCTGCAAGAGTGATAATTGTACGGTGTGGTTCTTCCAGTAGAATTCGCCAGTGGGTAGAGAGCGATCGCACAGCAAACTCCACAGCTGTTGAACCATCTTCTAAAGTGACTGCTCTTCGGGCTAAATGGCGTAGTTGGTAAGCCATAGCGATTTTTTCCAACTCAGACATTGATGCTGGAGGTACGTAGACGCGTGCTTTTTCCAGCATTGTTTCCCAAGAACTTAACTTTTTCACCAGTTGAGCCGAAAATCCCTGGGAATTTATTCGGTAAAGCGTCAAGGCTTCTGGAATTCCTTCTATAAGCCATTTCGTTTTCATCGCTATCCGCAGCCAAAGTTCCACATCTTCTGAAGGGTGTAGTTGGCGATCATCATCAAAATAAAAGTTTTCTACCACTCCATAAAGATTATCTTGGAATGCAATATCTTCAAAAACCTGACGCCGAATCACGGGTACTGATCCATTTCCAATGGGAGTCCGACAAAGTATATCAAGTGGAGTAATTTCCTTGAGCTTGGTTATCTGATAAATACCCAAAGGCTTCCCTGTTTCATCGATTAAAGAAGAGCGACAAAAACTCACCCCCACTGCTGGTGACTTGTTTAAATGTTCAATATGTTTTTCTAACTTTTCGCTTACCCATAAGTCATCTGCATCTAAAAAAGCCAAATATTCCCCTTGAGCATGACGAATACCAACGTTTCGAGCCGCAGCTACTCCTCGGTTTTCCTGACGGATTATTTTGATTCTATTGTCTGTAAATTGCTGACAAATTTCTATGCTTTTATCCGGAGAACCATCGTCAATGATGAGCAACTCAAAATTTTTATATGTTTGCTCAAGAACTGATTGTATTGTTACTGCTACATATTTCTCAACTTTGTAAACTGGAATGATCACAGAAACTTTTTTCATAGAAGCCCCGAATTCTAATTTTTATGATTATTTGGGAAAACATAACGTGTTGCCCACAATGTAAACAGAGGTAAAAACACAATATGAACTAATAAAACAGATATTGCTACAACAATTATTTGCCAGTGATCTCCTAAATGAACTGATAACACAGATGTATCTACACCAAGAACTTGTAAGTTCACTCCTATCAGGATTGCTATGCTAAATAGGAAAGTGAATACGATATTCCAATATAAATCTAAATGAGGTTTCCCAACTGCTATAAGCAATTGGGATGCTGCGTCTGCAAAGGGTCGTGGAATTGCGGATAAGCAAATGAGAACAACAATGGGGATAGCAGGCTGCCATTTTTTACCGAAAACAATTGGTACATAAATATGAGCTAAACTAGATTGGAGTATGACAAAAGGAATAATGGTGGCGCGAATAGTTTTCAGACTACTAAAATAGGATTTTTTCAATTCAGACAATTCTGAGCGAACTGCACATAGATGAGGCAAAATTGCTGAGTTAATAGCATTAATAATACTTAAACTAATTCCTAATCCGGCGTTAAAACCAAAGAAGTATAACCCTAATTCCTGAATTCCATATTCAGGAACTCCCTGCTTTACAACAAAGCGACCAACTAACAGATAATCTAAGTTATTTCTTAGTGTTCTTAACAAGGAAACCCCTAAAATATTTTTACCAAACTTAAAAATATGACTCCAACTTTTGGTGGTAAATCCTGTGTTGACACGCCAAGACTGTGCTCTGTAGTATATTAAGGTTTCGATAGGCGAAATTAATATTGAAGGCAACACCAACGACCATACACCCATACCTAAGACAGCAAAAATCGCAGTCAGTATACTTCCAGTAAAGTTTTGAACACTATTCGCAATTGCTATTACTTTCAGACGATTTTCTCTTTGTATGAGAGTTTTTTGTATTGTAGATAAAGGCCAAATTAAGTAAGCTAAACCTGAGACAATTATTGGCAAAACCAGATTTGGACTTTTATAAAACCAAGCTATGGGAAAAGCTGCAATAGACTGAATAACAAAAAGACTAAAAAAAACGGCCCAACTTAACCAGTATGCAGAGTTACACAAATCCTCTAGTTCTTCTTCTTCAGCTTGAATTATTTTTGCACTTATACCTATGTCAGCAAACGTGAGTGAAAACTCACGCACTGTCATGATAATCGCACCCAAACCATAGTCATGGCGATTTAAATACCGAGCAATGATCACAACTAATCCCAAGCGCAAGACTCTGTAGATAATCTCTGAAATACTCAGCCAGCCAACATTTCGGATGAATTGACCTGAGAATTTTTTCTTGATAATGTTTATCACAGGATGAATTGATCTCATTACTATCTTTGGGACAACTAACGAGTGACAAAAATATCACTGTCTATTACTAGCTACCGTTCAATGGTATCAGCTACTATGCCCAAGACTGGAACCTGACCAGTTTTTAATTCTTCCAGGGCTTGGTGTAAAGAAGGACGAACTGTTTTACCTAGTCCTGCAACCATCAAAATTCCATCAACACGATTTGCTAAGATGCTTGTGTCTAAAAGTCCCATAATGTGTGGTGCGTCATACACAACTAAATCATAGTTTGCATGGGCTTCCTTCACGAAATTCTCCATTCTTTGAGATGAAAATAGCTTTGTGGGATTTTGCGGTGCATCACCAGCCGTGATCACAAAAAGATTTTCTTCTCTGGGTGCTTGTCCAACGACATCATTAAAATCTATACCTAGAAAAAGTATCTCGCTAAGTCCTTTGATGTTAACTAAACCTAATGCATGATGAACTTGAGGATGACGTAAATTAGCATCTACTAATAGTACTTTTTGACCTGCTTGAGCTGCTATCTTTGCTAAATTCAGTGCTACTGTGGATTTGCCATCGCCACTTGTCGCTGATGTCACGACTATTGAGTGGATAGAAGCTTGTGATTTGAGAGAGTTTATTTTGTTAAAAAGAGAGCAGAAAGCTTCGGTAAAAGAAGTTGTTTGATACTCCTGAGTCTTTGCTTTTACCTGTGGTACAAATTGATGTTTTCCTTTTTGATTTGCATAGGCTAGTTCTTTATCTCTGACAGAAGTCGGGTGTCTTAATTCTTTGTGGAAAGGAACGACCGCAAAAACTGGTAGTTTAGTTGTACGTTTGATTTCCTCAGGATCGCGAAAGACATTTTGCGAATTCTCCAAAAGCAAAGCAGCCAAAGTTCCCAATAGTAAACCTCCAACAGCTCCTAAGGCAATGTTACGCTCACCATTGAGTCCTACTGGTACGAGATGACCTTTTTTATCACGAGGGAGTGTTGGAGGCGTAATAATTTCCCAAGGAATATCCTGTTGAGCAGCATCTACCCGTAGTGCTTCTTGCTTAGCTAAAATCTGGTTGAGGGTGTCAGTAGAAACTTGCAATTCCCTTTGCAAATTGGCGTACCGACGTGAAAGGGCAGGATATTGCTGAATTTGTTGATTCAACTCGGCTGTTGCTTTATTGTTCGCTTGGAGGCTACTTTCTAGTGTCTGAATTTGGTTAGCGCTATCAGCTAGTTGTTTGATCAGGTCACGCCGAATCGAGTTTTGATAAACTCTTACTTGGGAGTTATCCCTCCCCCCATTCCTGCCTAATGCCAGTTTTGCTTCTTGCTGTACTAAAGGTAGGAGTTTGCGTTGCTGTTCGCGCAAACTCCGCATGACTGGGTTGTTCTCTGTGAGGCGGGTTGAGTCTGTGGCAATTTTTGTTTCTACCTCTTGCAGACGAGTCAGGACTTGCTGATATTGAGGTGATTCACTCAACGCTGATGAAGCGATCGCTGTATTTTCGGACATTTGCAACTGCTTTTGCAAAGAAGCAGAAAGTGAGCGAGTCTCAGCTAAGCTTCTTTCAGTTTCTATGCGCTGTGTTTTAAGTTCATCAGCTCTGTTGAGCAATTGTTGCCCCTGAAGTTCCGGGTTGAGCATATTGTACTTCTTTTGAAACACTTGCATTTGTCCTTGAAGTGTATTCACCCGGAGTTGTATTTTAGGAATCTGCTGTTCAACGAATTTTATTCCCTGACGTAAGTTGGTCTGCTGTTGTTCTTTACTATAGTTTTGGTATGCTTGTGATACCTCCTCTAAAACAGACTGAACTTTTTGCGGGTTGGATTCTCGATAGCGAACCTCCACAACTCTTGATAGGTCTTTGCCTTTACCAATCCGACTAATATGTAACGTGCCAACCCGTTCAGGAGACACCTTACCAGACGCATCACTCGCAGCAAGTTGATCGTAGGTAATGTCTGGGTAGCGATTTTTCAGGTCTTTCACAACTGGATCTATCAGCTTTTGACTTTTCAAAACCTCCATTAAAGCCTGATAATCCATTTCGGTTTTATTCTGTTTGGTGATTTCGTTGATATTTTGCTTTAAAGTTTCCGATAGTAAAAGCAGTAACTCACTATCAGCGCTTTTTAATGGTTCAACTAATATCTGAAACTTACCTTCATATTTTGGAGATCGAGTTGCTGTCCACGCAATAGCCACTGTAGTCACAATCACTGTCGCACTAGCAATCAAACCTAAGCGACGACGCAATGTAGGGAAAATTTGATTTTGACCCGTATTTTCTTCTTCACCTTCTGATCTTCTCCAAGATAAATACGGCTCTTTCAGTACAGTATTAGAATTTCTCAAGTACTGCAAGCTTTGTTCCTTAGTTGGCATTGGTTTTCCCATTCAATTATATTGAATACACGATTTTGTCAATCTATATTTTTAGATACTGAATTCTAGCCAACTTGCCAGAAAGACAAATGGGATAACTGTTTGGAATGGTGTTGCATTTACAACAACCAATGCTAGCGTGAGTGCGGTACGGCTAACATCCAACAAGGTGATGCGGTTACAGACTCTGCACTTATTAGTTTTTTTTGTGCAAAGTGCTCCCTGATCTTAAGGATAAATCATACCAGATTTTTGCTAGTTTCAGTATCCTCTAACATACCCTCCTACGTATATATTATTATATATTATGCTCTTCTTTACATAAAATTCATAAAAAACGTTTTATCAATAAAGATAAAGTAAAGTCGAAAGTTCAGATTGAATCAAAAATGACTTCTTTGGACATAATTATACGAAAGTTGAATGGGATAATTTTTATACGATAAATGTATTTAAGACCTTTCTTCAAATTAAGCATCACTTTTTTTGTTCAAGAAATTTTCTTGAGACGGCTAACAAATTATTGCAAAGAGAGTAGCCATGCACAGATTATCAAGGCTAGCCGAAAAGGTATTTGTTGTATTGACTCTGTTTTTTTCAACAACTGCCTTGATACCTATTCTTATAGAAAAAGAAGATTCTGTAGATGCGAGCCAAGATCCATACACTCCAATCCTTTTTATGGGAATCTATATCGTGACTCTGTTGTTGGTTATGAAAAACTGGAAAAGTTTTTTGTACGTTGCACAGAGGGACATTTGGATCTGGTTACTGGTAGGAATTGCATTAGCATCCGTCTTGTGGACAGTAGCACCAGATATTACCCCACGTCGTAGCGTACTTCTTTTGGGGACAACTGGATTCGGAGTATACTTAGCTACGCGTTACACCATGAGGGAGCAACTAGAATTATTAGCTTGGATGTTCGGGTTAATAATATTACTAAGCTTTGTGTTTGCTATAGCACTCCCATCTTATGGTTTGATGACCTTTCAGGAAAAAGGTATTCATGCGGGAGCTTGGCGAGGTGTCATAACGCACAAAAACACCTTGGGTCGTTTGATGAATGTCAGCACCATAGTCTTTCTCTTACTCTGTCTTGACAACTCGCTTTCTCAACAGAAATATAAATGGCTTTCGTGGCTTGGTTTTGTTTTATCAGTGGTTTTAATCATTCTTTCAACCTCAAAAACAGCCTTGATTGTTCTTCTGACTTTGATAATTATCTTGCCACTATATAAGGCTTTGCGAGGAAATTATAATCAAGTAGTCCCTTTAGTAATTGCTGTGATTCTTGTGGTAGGAACTACAGCGACTTTGCTATTAGATAATTTACCAATTATAGCGACTGCATTGGGTAAGGATTTGACACTCACAGGACGCACAGATATTTGGGGAGTAATGCTTGAGCTAATTTGGGAACGCCCTTTATTAGGCTACGGTTTTAATGCTGTTTGGCAAAACTGGGATAATGATGTGACAGCCTACCTTTGGCGCACCTTGGAATGGGAATCTCCTTATGGTCACAATGGCTTTATGGATTTATTGGCAGAATTGGGGATACTAGGGTTAATCGTTTTTTGCATAAGCTATGTAACCACTTGTATAAAAGGAGTTATGTGGTTACGGGCTACTAAAATGGTAGAGGGTTTATGGCCTTTAATGTATCTGACGTTTTTATTTATATCCAACGTCACAGAAAGCACTCTTGTCGCAAGTAACAGTATCTTTTGGATATTATACATATCAGTAATTTTTTCAACGGCTGTGGAGTTTGAACAAGCGAAAAAATACAGCTATTATCTCAATATGATGGCAGACGAAGAAGGAAGAATAAATTGAGAACCTATTAAAATTATGAAGATTACTTTAATATGTCACGACATTGTCTACCCTCCGAATCGTGGTGCGCGAGTAGAGATGTGGCGAAGGATAAAAGCCTTCTCTAATATTGGTGTAGAGTTACAACTCATATCCTGGATAAATGAACCGTTACAACCTGAGGAAATAGCTGAAATAAAGAAATATGTAAAAGAAATTTATCTCATACCGTTTCAACGTACATTAGGCTCTATTGCTCGTAGGGCAATTGACTTATTACATTATCCTTTAGAAGTGACTTCTCGGATTGTTAAGGGAAAAGAGTTAACGACTCTGCTTTCTAGTGTCCGTCTTTTTCAACCTGATGTTATCTGGTTGGATGGAATTCACGGTGGGGAAATCGCAGCTAAGTTAAGCAAAAACTTGAATGTCCCCCTCATCACTCGCTCTCACAATATAGAGTATTTATATTACCGTCGGTTACTTGCATCTACAACAGACTTTACAAGTAAGCTCAAAAGATATTTGTCAGTCTCTCACTTGGAAAGTTTTGAAAAAGACTTACTGAAAAAGAGTGCTTTGTTCTACGATATCTCTGTAGATGACTTCAAATTTTGGCAAAGTCAAGGCTTTAAGAATGGGCGCTACTTACCGCCTATTGTTGAGTTTCCTAAAGATAATTATTCAGAACAAGCCCGTGATGAAACCAGCGCCAATCTTATGTATGACGTTGTGTTTCTAGGTAACCTAAAGGTTGACAACAACGTAGCTGGTATAGTCTGGTTTATAACGCAGGTTTTTCCGATTATACGCTCTGCATTACCCACTGTTAAAGTCCTAATAGCTGGTTCCAATCCTGTAAATAAAATCAAGCAACTATGTGAAGAACAGCAAGGTATCTATCTGAGCATCAATCCACCATCCTCTACAGCAGTTTATCAGTCGGGGCGTGTTCTGATTAATCCGGTTTTAACGGGTAGCGGGGTGAGTATAAAGTCCATAGAAATGCTTGTCTCTGGTAGATCTATTGTTTCTACACCTCAGGGAATAGCTGGTTTGCCAGAAGAGGTGAGAAAACTTTTTCAAATAGCTGTTGATGCTCAATCTTTCGCTGAAGAAATAGTAAAATTGTTATCAACTCCTCAAAAGGTTAATGTTGATCAAGAATTGCTTGAGTCACTGTTCGGTTCTCAAGTCGTTGAAGGTGTTGTGTCGGATATAAAGTCTTTACTGTGATTTGAGATAAATGCAGGGAATTCCAAGTAAATGAAGATAATTTTGCTTAACAACTACAGCATGACTTTCGAATGGGAACAGTGGAAAAAAGAGAATTATCAATACCCTACTCATCATCTTTGGGGAGCTACAACACTACCTAGATATGGGATTAATGTTGATATACTACCTTATGAAAAATATTCTTTTTTGAAAAGAGTTAGTGAAAAAATCAAAGTATTAGGAGACTTAGATCAGGAAATTAGATTACTTTTCGGAAAATATGATTATGATATTATTTACTCGGCAAATCAAGGTTCTACATACCTACTTGCTATTTTACGAGCTATAGGTATTTTAAGAAAACCAGTGGTTACCATTCAACATCAATCATTTAAAAAGAATATCTGGAGCATATTATTTATAAAATTGATTTTATCTGGGTACGATAGACTTTTTTGCTTGAGCAGTGGACTAAAAGAGCACTTGATAAAGGAGTTTAATTTACCAGAAGAGAAAGTTTATTTATTAGAATGGGGAATTGATTTACCTTTTTATAATATTAAAAATGATGAGATTATTGACGCAAAAGAAGGAGAAAAAAATAGCTTTATATTGAGCGCAGGTAGAACATATAGAGACTACGAGACCCTCACAAAAGCTTTCAAAAATATAAGCTATGATTTGAGGATATATAGCGCTGGAGATACTGTCTTTCAGACAACTCCTGATCTTGATTGTAATGTTAAATTTTTTAAAAATTGCCTATCATGGCAAGAAATATTAACTGAACATGCAAAAGCTTATGCAATTGCTATACCTCTAGATACAACCCAGCCTAAATCATATATTAATGTGCTTGGAGTGACTAGTCTTCTAGATGCGATGGGTATGGGAAAAGCAGTTGTCATGACGAGAACTATAGAGCCTTGCATTGATATTGAAAAAGAAGGGATTGGAATTTTTGTTGAACCAGGAGACGAGAAAGGATGGCAAGAAGCAATATCCTATTTACTAGAACATCCAGATAAAACTCAGGAGATGGGAAACAGAGCTCGGCGTTTATCTGAGGAGAAATATAACTTAGAAGTTTTTACATCCAGATTATCTGAACTTTTGAAAGGTGCTTTGAGGTAGCAAGCCTTGTACACGGAGAGTCATTTATACTAGAAAGAATTTTGACATAGGTTTTCTCAATTTATATGCATTGGACAATAGCAGCACCGTTTATAAACCAACAGAACCTCGTTAACGAGCATTGGTTAACCCGAAATGTTCCTGGCGATCGCCACCAGTTCCATATCGTTCCACGTTCAAAACCGTTAGGAAACTGGCACAATCAGAAGTCTTCTGTGACTGGATTCAGAAGTTGGCTAATATATTGGCAACATGGTATGGAAGCGATGAAGGCGTCTGAGGGGGGCGTGATTACCCTTTTTCCTCAGCTACCAGCAGTCATAGGAATGCAACAACGGCTGACTGGTAAGCGTATTCCTGTAGTAGCTTGGTTATTTAATGTTGGCACCTGTTCTAGTGGAATTCGGCAGACGATCGCCCAATATAGCCTCAAAGACATTGATCGTTTTATTGTCCACACACGGCGTGAAATAGAGATCTACCACCACTGGTTGGGAATCCCAAGGGAGCGTTTTGAATTTGTTCCCTATCATCAATCAGAGATTCCCATAACTTATGAAGAGAATACGACCGATCCTTTTATCGCAGCACTCGGTTCTGCTCATCGCGACTTTTCCACCTTCTTTCAAGCAGTGGAAAAGCTCAACCTTCCAACCGTTGTCGCATCAAGCAAACATGCATTAGAAGGATTAACTATTCCACCGAATGTCAAAACACCATTCGGGATTGAGAGGGCAGATTGCTTACGTTTAGCTCAAGAGGCGCGGATCAGCATCGTACCTCTGCTTCCAAAGCCCCAAGTGACAGCAGCAGGACAAATCACTATTGTAGAAGCTATGCTCATGGGTCGTGCAATTATCGCCACCCGTTGTCATGGAGCAGAAGATTATATTCAGCATGGTGAGACAGGTTTGTTAGTTGAACCGAAATCTGTTGATGATTTAGTGCAGGCGATAGAAATGTTATGGAACGACCCAGCACTACGCAACCGTCTTGGTCAGGCAGCTAAACGCTATGCTGAAGAACATTTTTCTTGTGATGCAGCAGGAGCAGCTTTGGGCAGAATTCTAGATAAAGTTGCAGATACTGCAGGTATGAAATAACAATAATCTTATAGGACCCCTATAAGATTATTGTGAAAGTGCCTGCGCTTTGCGCTTAAAAAACTCAGTACACATCTACCTCCCTTTTTTGGCTATTGCCAGATGAGCTGTTGCCTGCCTCTACTTTGTAAGTTCACAGGATGGCTATATGAGTAGACCAATTTTTGTTAAACAGGGATTTACCATAATACGCAATATTGGTTTTTCCATTGTTTACTATTACAAAAAGTGGAGACAAGTCACAAAAAATATTACGGTTGGCTTGACTTTAGTGTTACTTTACACAATTCTCAGTAGTTGTTCGCCCTGGTTTGTAAACCAATTTGACATGGCTAGAAGCGCAGCAGCCACCACTATTGTCCCTCCTTTGTCTACTCGCGGTTCTACGATTATTGATGCCAAAGGTCGAGTCGTTCTGCTGCGCGGCGTCAACTGGTTTGGTATGGAACTAAAGGAGCATACTCCTCATGGGCTGTGGGTTAGAGATTACAAAGATATGCTTGCTCAGATGAAAAGCCTGGGCTACAACGTTATCCGCTTGCCTTATTCTGTGCAAGGACTGCGTTCTAGTAACATCAGTGGCGTCGATTTTTACATTGGCTCAAATAAAGATCTTCAAGGCAAGACTCCATTGGAAGTCATGGATCTGGTGATTCAGGAGGCTCAGCGTCAAGGATTGTTTATTCTTTTAGATAGTCAGACTCTTAAAGATGGTCAAATTCCAGAGTTGTGGTATGGTGACGGCTTTACAGAGAAAGACTGGATTGACAGTTGGACGCTGCTAGCAAAACGCTACAAAGGCTATAGCAACGTCATCGGGGCGGATCTGAAAAACGAACCTCATGGTCGTGCTAGTTGGGGAACAGGCGATCGCGCTACAGACTGGCGCTTAGCCGCAGAACGAGCTGGAAATAGTATTCTCAGTGTCAATCCAAATTGGCTGATTGTGGTGGAGGGGGTAGTCGAAAATGTCCCTGGTCAAAAACAGTCAAGGTATTGGTGGGGAGCAAATTTAGAGGGTGTCCGTAAATATCCAGTGCGTCTGCGAGTTCCCAAAAAGCTAGTGTATTCTCCTCACGAATACGGTAATTTAGTAGATATACCCTGGTTTAGGGAACGTACATTTCCCAAAAATCTGTATCAACGTTGGGAGATTGGATTTCAATATATTGCGACTCAAGGTATTGCCCCAATTTGGATTGGTGAATTTGGTGGATATCAAGTGGATACAAAATCTAAAGAGGGGATTTGGCAAAGGCAGTTAGTTGATTATATCGATCAGAAAAAGCTTAGCTTTACCTATTGGTGCTGGAATCCCAACAGTAAAGATACCGGAGGTATTCTACTAGATGATTGGAAAACTATTAATACTGATAAGCAAAAACTTTTGGGTCGGCTGCTGCGTTAACAAATGAGCGTCTGGTGCAGGAGATACGCTCCACTCCGTTCCGCAGATCTCCCTTGCCCGCTGCGCTAACAGAATGACAACTTTATACCTTTTTGGACTTTTAAAACATCCTCTGAAATGCCTTCACCAAAACTGATAATTTTTTATAATTTTCCTCTGATCAGGTGCTATTTTTAGCATATATTCATAATAATAACACAGTGTTTATATCAGTATTATAATAATATATGATTCAACACATAATACATGTATTGAATCATGTTGATAAAAAAATCTCAAAAATTTTTTACTAAACCTTTATCTTTTTCTTCAAATAAAAAACCACGCATTTTGGTAGTATCAATGCGTGGTTTTCATTCTGAGGTCTATCGCTCTGTTGACTTTGAATTTGAAGATCTTCTTTGTACTTTTGACTATGCTGATATACTCACTCCTACATTAGCTTATGGTAAAGCCAATTCACTCAAAAGAAAGCTATCAAACAATACAGCTAGAGCTTTTGTTAAAGGTAAACTTCTCAGTTCTGGTTGCATTTCCTCTGTTCTAGACAGAGAATACGACTTATTATTTTTTCTCTGCCAACACTTTTGGGATATCACTTCCATAAATTCTATTAAAGGATGGCGAGAAAAATGTCGAAAAACTGTTTTATGGATTGATGAAATCTGGGTAAAAGAAATGGAAGAACAGAAAACTAGACTTTGTTTGGAACTGGCGAAAGATTTTGATTATATTTTTACGACACTAAGTTCTAGTGTTGATGCTATTGCTAATCTGGTTCAGCGTCCTTGTATTTCTTTACCTTTTGCTGTAGACACTATAAAGTTTTGTCCCTATCCAGAACGACCTCAACGCCATATAGATGTTTATAGCATTGGTCGCCGTTCACCAATAGTACACAAAACTTTATTGGAAGTAGCGGAACGAAAAAACTTTTTATACCTATTTGATTCTCTGAAAGGTTTACAAATGGGGGACTATAAAGAACACCGAACTTTATATAGTCATTTGATTAAAAGAAGTCGTTATTTTATTGCTAATAAAGCAAAGTTTGATGCTATTCATCAAACAGGTGCTCAAGATGAGTTATGTTCTCGCTTTTTTGAAGGCGCTGCAGGCGGAGCTGTTATGATTGGGACTCCTCCAGTTTGTGAAGCTTATACAACTTACTTTAATTGGTCTGATGCAGTAATTCAAATTCCTTACGATCCTGCTAATGTAGCAGATATGATCACAGAACTAGATGCACGACCTGATTATGTAAATAGAATTCGTAAAGAGAATGTCATGAATTCGCTACTGCGTCATGACTGGGTGTATCGTTGGGAACAAGTTTTAAAGCAAGTAGGACTTGATAGCACGCCAGAAATGTTATCTCGAAAAACTGACTTAGCAAACTTAGCTGACAAGGTGAAAACTGAGTATTAAAGTTCTACCTAAAATCTGTTAGCAATTTGCACTCATTGGGTTCTTCTTCTTGTGTTCCTTAGTTATAGAGAACTTGAGTTTTTGTTTCAAAACTAGTATGAAAAAAGGGATATCATCTACCAAATATCTTTTCCACAATCTTTTTGGATCACAGAAAATTCTGAACAACCACTCGAAACCAACTTCACTCATCCACTTTGGAGATCTTTTCAAGTTTCCTGCTTCAAAATCAATAGTGGCACCGATCGCCATAAATATCTTTATATGGGGTAGCATACTCTTGTACTTGTATATCCACTTTTCTTGCTTTGGGGCACCAACTCCGATAGCTAAGACAGTCGCACCGGAGCTATTTATCATGTTAATGATGTTCTGACACTCTTGTTCGTCTTTTTCAAATCCAAAAGGTGGAGAATAGGAGGCAACAATAATATTCCTGCCTGTTTTCCTATTGATTTCATTTTGAGCTTTACTGGCTACCCCTATACCTGCTCCCAAAAGAAAGATTTTGATGTTTTGATTGTTCTTGTGATAATTATAGAAAGCCGGGAACAAATCTGAACCCGAGATCTTCTCTTTAATTGGCGTCCCCAAAAACTTAGATGCGTAAAGGAGTATTTGACTATCACAGACCTTATAGTCACCAATGCTATACGCTTGTAAAAACTCCGGGTCTTCTTGTAGTTTCATCAGATGATCGACATTGGGTGTAAACACTACCCCAGAGCGCAATTTATCCAACAGTTCTACTTGAGATAAATTATCGATCTCCAAGTTCAAAATTTTAACTTTATTCATGGCTTGCACAGTTACCCTTAGATCTTACTTTCGGTTAATTGACTCAGTAGACAATGACAAAGGAGAGAACATATTGAGAATTCGAGCATGCCCTGATTTTGTATTTCCATTTTAGTTGTGTATAGCACCTATCTTTCAGCAAATGAACAGATTTCAATGAAAGTTGTATGGAAATTGTGAACCTCAAGAAGATTTGGCGCGTCTACGCCCCAATCTGCCTCCGCCTGATTAGTCTGAATCTTCGATTCAGGGAGAAGGCTATTTTTTGTGAAAGCCCTATGGGCGTGATACAGGCGATCGCCCTTGGCAGCAACAGATGTCGCCTTTGAAAACACTGCACACTCCATGCTCGCGGCTCTGTTTCTATGATCAAATTGAGAACACCTAACTGAACTGGGTTTTTTTATAGCCGAATACAATATCTGCAAACTAGTATATTGGGGATGGAGCATATCATTCAAAACAACCAAAAAGCTGATAAGAAAAGCTTTTTGAGTTTTGAATAACTGAACAGGTGAATTTCCCAGGTAGTAGTTCGTCTCCCGTAAACATAAAGGACACACAATCGTGTCTGTGGAAGATAGGCACAAGAGGGTTACTTGCCTCTCAGATAAAGAATGTACTTTAGATATCAATTGGTTAAGCGTATTTACGATTGAATTTCGTTGAATTTTCCAATTTTACGGCTATCAATTTAAATTACTATGTGACAATTTATCATAAAAATATAAAGTAAAATCGTCACTTCACATATTTTTCATAAAAAAAAACGACATAATTTCAGTGTATCTACAGTGAGCAAGAGTCTAAAATATAGTTATATTAGGGCTTTCGACCAAAATTTGCACACTTACTAGGCATGTATGAAAATTGTGTAAAGCCATCATAAAATGAATACTGTATTAAGAAGAACATTGAAAAGGAAACAAATTTGTTCCAAATCAATAATTACACATCTTGCAAAAGTTAGATTTTTCCAAGTTCCCTGTTTCCTACTTCTGTAAGAAGTCTATTGTGTATGTTGTATCTGCTGTGCGCCAAAAGATTTTTGCAGATGCTACTTACAAAAGTCAGTACTTGAAGCGTCATATCCAGTATAATCTGATTATTTTATAAGAATACTCCAGATGTAGCTTAGAGTTTTCCTTTATTGCTTTAGATTATTATTACCAATAGATGTATTCCCCATGGTATAAATATTTTTCTCATCTATCTAACTCAGAATCTATGCATTGAAATTCTTCTTTCAAACTTTAGGTAATCTAGTCAAATAGAAGATGTGGAAATTGGTATTTTGATGTTAAATAGTGGATATTGCCAAAAGTTGACTAAAAATCATATCACTGTTATTTATTGAGGCAATATTCAGGAGTGAACGTGAACATTATTATTTCTCGTAAAAATGTATTTTCTTTGCTGAGTTTATCGGCTATGGCGGTTTTGGGAACCGGTTTATCTGCTGGTGCCCAAACAGTAAATACCACAAGCGCTCAGCAGTCAATCCAGTCTTCCAAAACTGATGCGTTTGTTAATCAGGTAAGTCCTGAAGTAGAAAGCTTCTACCCACCAGCTTTTAGCTCTAGTGCGGTAGAGTCCACTGCTGTACAAGATAATCATCTATCGTCAGTATCAAATGTAAATAACCAGCAGCAGTTACCAAGTAGCACACACCAAGCTAATAATAATGTAGTAACACCTGTTCCTGGGACAACAGCAACTTCATCTGCGGCACTTATAAATTCCCAGAATGCAGAAGCTCAATCATCAACTTCTGAGTCGTCTAAGTCTAAGGTGGCACAATCAGATATTAGTATTGACCCCGGCAGACCGACCCGTGGTGGTTCAAGTTATATTGGAATTGGTGGTAACATTGGTTTAGGTGGTAACTCTGCTTTGGGTGATGGTAACTTTATGGTTATCAGCAAAATTGGGCTAACAAATGCCATATCAGTGCGACCAGCAGCAGTGATCGGAGACAACACAACTATCTTAATTCCTGTAACCTACGACATTTCATTCAAACAGGTATCAGATCCTTTTGCTCAACCGTTACCTATTGCCCCATACATCGGAGCAGGTGCAGCTATCAATACTGGTGACGGCTCTGAAGTTGCCTTTCTTCTCACTGGTGGAATCGATGTGCCCATAACTCCTCGATTTACAGCAACAGCAGCTTTGAATGCCGCATTTTTCAATGATACTGATATAGGTTTATCAATAGGAGTTGGTTATAACTTTGGTCGTCTTTTTGGTTCATAAATAATACCATAAAGCCCAAAGTTACCACAGATGTGGCTTGACACAGAGTCATATCTTTGGTTTAAACGGTGGATATCAGTGAGGCAGCACGTAGAGAACAGTCTCACTGAGTTTCTCAACCCTAAAAATACACCTTGGAGAATTACCTTGCCTCATTCGATTCAACAAGCTCAACCGCCCCTGGAGTATATTCCCCAGCATTTTAATTTAGCAGTGTACCATATCGCCAAATGGGCACTGCCTGTTTTGCTGCGGTTTCGGACTCGACCGTGGTTACCAGCTGGTATTGCGGAGGTTGAAACTGTGAATGTCGAGAGGCTAGTTAATCTCTACCAACAATTTCAAGCTGGCAAAATTCGCTTTTTAATGGCATTTCGCCACTCAGAGGTTGATGATCCCCTTTGCATGATGTATTTACTTTCTCAGGCTGTGCCGAAAGTTGCTCGTAAAAGGGGAATTTCATTACAATATCCGACTCATTCTCATTTTATCTATGATCGGGGGATGACTCTGTGGGCTGGGGATTGGCTAGGTTGGTTTTTTTCTCGCTTAGGAGGCTTTCCGATTCATCGAGGTAAGCGGCTAGATAAGATTGGCATGCGGACAGCGCGGGATTTGTTTGCCAATGGTCAACTACCAATAAGTGTAGCTCCAGAAGGAGCAACTAACGGACATAGCGAAATTGTCAGCCCTTTAGAACCTGGTGTTGCTCACATGGGCTTCTGGTGTGTAGAAGATTTGCTCAAAGCTAACCGAACTGAAGAAGTTTTCATTGTGCCAATATGCAATCAGTATCGCTACATCAATCCATCTTGGGCAAAACTAGATTGGCTTTTGGGCAAATTGGAAGCAGATTGCGGCTTATCAGTGCAACAAGTTGGTGAATCAAACCTGGTTGAGCGAGAAAAAGTTTTCTATGAGCGACTCTTCCGGCTTGGTGAACATATCCTTTCCCAAATGGAGCAGTTTTACGCTCGCTTTTACCATCAAAGTACACCAGTCACAACGCAAATAGATTCATCTGAAAGTCGTAACCAGGTACTTGAGGCTCGACTGCAGACGGTATTAGATAATTCCCTACAAGCAGCTGAGCAGTTTTTTGGACTGGAAAGCCAAGGAACTATCATTGAACGTTGTCGCCGTTTAGAGTCAGCAAGCTGGGATGATATCCACAGAAAGGATTTGCCAAACTTAGATGCATTATCACCTATGGAGCGCGGCTTGGCAGATTGGATTGCTGAAGAAGCATCTTTGCGGATATTACATATGCGCCTAGTTGAGAGTTTTGTCGCAGTCACAGGAACTTATGTTCAACAAAAGCCTACTTTTGAGAGATTTGCCGAAACGTCCTTAATCTTATTTGACGTCATCGCGCGGATAAAAGGAGAGAAAAATCCTGAACGACCTCGGTTAGGTTGGCGAAAATCACGCTTAACAGTAGGTGAGCCAATTTCAGTAACAGAACGTTGGTCAGCTTATCAGACAAGTCGTCAAGCAGCAAGAGGCGCGGTTAATGATTTGACGCGAGATTTGCAACAGGCGTTCGAGAAGATGATTTGCTGAGGGTTGCTAACTTTAAACAGTTGGGGTATCAACAAATAAGTTTTGTCATACCGCCGACTGTCCCTGTTTAGACATAATATCCCAGTTGACTTTTATATAGCCCCGATCAATGTGGGCAAAGTGCGAACTCAATTGCTTATGGGCTTTTGGCAGCGCGTGGAACGGAATTGATGGATACAAATGGTGCTCTGCATCAAACGGCATATTCCACGTCAAAAATCGCACATACCAAAGCGTTAGCGTTGTACGCGTATTCGTAAGCAGATTAGCGTCAAGAGTACAACCTGTATGTTCCGCCAGCATAAGAAAACGCAGAATCGGCTGACCAACAACGAGCGGTAGCAGCCAATAAAGCACAAACCAAGGCTGTCTGACTGCAAATGAGAGCGCGATCGCCCCTGCATAAACTCCTAATTGCAATCGAGTGGATCGAATCACTTCACCTCGTGCTGTTTCTGGCACAAATGGGCAAAAGTGGTGCAATGAGCGATCAAGTTAGTTTTCAAGTAGAGTTAGCTAGCGTGAAACCCACACGTCAGGATTTTTCTGTTGGTTTTTCTCAGCACAAGAATAAGCGTTCATCATTAGCTTAAAATTATCAAATTGTGGCGACTCGTCTTGGCAAACGAAATCAGCTAAAAAAACAATTCCCAAAAAACATCTCGTTGTAACACTCAAAACTCACTCAACATGTCCAAAGAATTTGCGATTGGTAGTAAAGTCCGCGTCGTAGCCCTACCCCCCTACGTGAAAACTGCTGAACCTATGCCCATGCTCCGCCCCCCCGATGTGATTTACATTGGTGAAGAAGGGATAGTCCTTGACCGCCGTCCTGGGGGATACTGGGGTATTCGCTTTACAAAAGGAGCTTTTCTCCTTGATAGTCAATATATTGAAAGCGTGGAAACCGCTTCAGATTCTCAAGAATCTGAGAATAGCAACTAGAAATTGTAAACTTATTTTAAGTCGTGTTTCTGGTCTGTATATATAATGATTTCTCGTCGCACTTTTTTAAGCATATTATTTGCCACATGTTTAGCTGTCATCAGTTGGTTAAATTTTGTCCCAACTGCTGATGCACTCGGTGGTAAACTTCCCGCAATTAATCAAAGCGCCCCAGATTTTACTTTGCCAACAAACACTGGTAATGGTAAAATATCTCTTTCAGACTTACGCGGTAACTGGGTCGTCCTTTACTTTTACCCCAAAGACTTTACCTCTGGTTGTACCATCGAAGCTCGTCGCTTTCAGCAAGATTTACCCAAATACATCGAAAGAAAAGCTCAAATTATTGGCGTTAGCGCTGACGATATAGATTCCCATGCTGAATTTTGTGATTCAGAAGGACTAAAATTCCCTTTGTTAGCTGATACCACTGGTGCGGTGAGCAAGGCATATGGTTCTTGGTTGGGCTTTATGTCTGTGCGCCATAGTTTTATTATTGATCCGCAAGGGATTGTGCGTGAAACTTTTGTCAAAGTCAATCCAGTCATCCACAGTAAAGAAGTTCTGGCACGACTTGAGGAGTTGCAAAAAGCAGCATAGAAACTCCAGGCGCACGCAGAGAAACAACAAATAATCTGCGTGCATCTGTTGTTTCTCTGCGATTTGATATTTCAAAAAATTGACTTAGCCCACGAAGTTTCTTATTCTTGTGGCGCTGCTATACAAAACTTGACCAAACTTATTTAAAGCTAGCCATTCAACTAAAGTTTCCTTTAGAGGGTCTGCTTCTTGCTTCTACCAAGGGAGTCGGCTCCACGCCAGCCGCCTCAACGGGGGGAACCCCCGCACGGCGCTGGCTCTTCTTGTCCACAAGCGTAAATTCGGGTGTAGCCCACCCTATTTTTCAAACAAACAACTCTTTGAAGCTTTTAGCCATTGTTCAACCGTTATTTTCAGCTAATTTAACGAATCGTGGTATTCCGTTCGACCTTTTTACAGGCTAGCTAGTTTTGAATCGACTGTGGTTTGCGCTCCCAGAAAGTTTAGCCTTGGTTTTCGGCATTTTTCTCAGTATACAGATACAGATGATATAATGCAACGAAAAAACTTACTTGAATTGCTGAACTTTGAGCAGGTTCAACAAAGTTTATGGCTACCTAGTCAAACTCTGTAGAATGAAATAGAAACGCAAATTTTTATTGTTTGCCCCAATGGCTGCTAGCTGGTTGAAAGACGACTATGGACTTTGAACCCCAAACCACCACCCGAACTGTTTCACCAAAGGTTGAATTTGCTCCTGAACCACTTCCTCGTAAGCCTTTGGAATTGCTGCGAGATACTGAGGCTTTGTTGCGTCGTCCTACAGTCGGAGCAATTGTACCGATTTTATCTCCAAAGGTGGCTAGGCG
The DNA here is from genome assembly GCA_019359695.1 of Brasilonema angustatum HA4187-MV1. Lineage (GTDB taxonomy): Bacteria > Cyanobacteriota > Cyanobacteriia > Cyanobacteriales > Nostocaceae > Brasilonema > Brasilonema angustatum. The sequence goes on along the minus strand of JAHHGV010000004.1, from coordinate 3,608 downwards.
CTTGCAAGCAGCTTCGTTCGTTGCAGAGGACTCTTTGCAAGATTTAGCTGAGATTGATTTAGATAAGATTAGCGATTGGGAACTGCAACCTGCACGCATTCGGGTTGGTTTAAGCTTTGTAGGGTTTGGGGCTTTGATGATAGTTGTGCTGTTGCTGTACCTCAACACGTTGCAGCCAGAACTAACTACAGTTCAGCAAATTGGGAAATATTGGTATCAATACGTCTGGTTTGTTTGTTTGGGCGTCGCGGGGATGTTTGTTCTCGGGCGAGAAGCAATGCGTTCTGCTCAACAGCAGCAAAATTCAAATAAATTATGAACCACAATCCTTTTATTGTTAAACCTGACTCTAAAATTTCTTTGAAAGATTATGATCCCGACTATACAGGTGATTTAAAAAAAAAGGCGGATGCACAAGGCAAATTACAAGCTGATATTCTACAGCTTCAAAAATACCAAAATGTTCTTTATGCTCAAAACACTTATGCCTTGTTGATCATCTTTCAAGCAATGGATGCTGCTGGTAAAGATAGTACTATCAAACATGTGATGTCAGGTGTCAACCCGCAAGGATGTCAGGTATTTAGTTTCAAGAGTCCAAGTAGTGAAGAATTAGATCATGACTATCTTTGGCGAAGTGCAAAAGCCTTGCCTGAAAGAGGTCGAATTGGAATTTTTAATCGTTCGTATTATGAAGAAACGCTTGTAGTTCGCGTTCATCCAGAAGTTCTAACAAAGCAACAACTTCCCCACATTCCAGATGGTAATCAAATATGGAAGCAGCGCTTTGAAGAAATTAATAATTTTGAAAAATATCTGGTAAATAATGGGATTGTTGTCTTGAAGTTTTTTCTTAATGTTTCAAAAAAGGAGCAGAAAAAACGCTTTTTAGACAGAATTGAATTGCCAGAGAAACATTGGAAGCTCTCCATCAGTGATGCTCAAGAACGAGCTTTTTGGAATGATTACATGCACGCTTATGAAGATGTTTTTAATCATACCAGTACTTCTTGGGCACCTTGGTACATTGTTCCGGCTGATCGTAAATGGTTTACACGCCTCGCCGTTGCGAACATCATTTGTACTAAGTTAAAAGAACTCAATCTGCAATACCCAAAAGTTAGTGAGGAGCATAAACAATACCTTTTGCAAGCCAAGCAAATGCTAGAAAATGAAGAGTGAACTTATGCATCGCCACCACTAAAGAAATTGCCCCGCCCCTGTACCGAATTTATCATGAATGTGGGCAATTATGAAAAAGCTCAAGAGCACTACGTTTTCATGAAGCGAAATTAACTTGCATGCTCCCAATCACTTAGTAACTCATGTTGCTGCTGCTTAGTCTGACGTGGACGCAAAGGTGTTAAAGGAGTACCAATATTCGTGTAGCGAAAAGACTTTTGTTTTTTCTTAGCGGATTCGTTGTCTTGTTTCTTGGAGTTGATTTCTAAGGTAGTCATAGCATTCACCAATATGGTTGTCGTTTCGGGATTTGTGATTTTTGAGGCATCGATAAATCTGCAACCATTGCTTGTCCTTTCATCTATGTGCTCAAATCTCTATTTAGATCATCACTCTGTGAAGACTAAATTCCGGAAAAAGAAAAAACAACAAACATAGACTCCTGAAGTTGCGCACAGAGTCTGTCTATTAAGTGACACTATTTTGATTTTATTTGAGCGGATTGATACAAAATTATTGCATTTGCTGCTCGTACAGCCTCAACTCACGAGACTCCTGTCGAATCTTGCCTAAACTAGCAGCCTCTTGCAACGTCATGAAAGCATTGAAATCTTCCAACTCATACTTTGTCTGAAGAAGATTTCGCAATTCTTCTTCCGCTGCAACACTGAGATATCCAGTTGCTATAGCCTTTTGAACCACGTCACGGATTAACATCATAGCCGGAAAAATTTATTAGATTCTAACAACTACAACTTCTTCATCAGAAGTTTCGTATTTATTATACAAATCTTTACAATAACTAAATTTAGCCTGAATCCCAGAAAATAGTGACGTTCTCTAAAATTGTGGTTATGTATAAATTTCCAGAAGATTTTTGCTGGGGTACTGCAACTTCTGCCTATCAGATTGAAGGCGCATATCGAGAAGGTGGACGTAAACCGAGTGTGTGGGATACTTTCAGCGCGACTTCAGGAAGGGTTTTGAATGGTGATACAGGTGCTGTAGCCTGCGATCATTACCATCGGTATAAAGCAGATGTGCAGCTTCTGGCACAATTGGGCATCAAACACTATCGTTTTAGTATTGCATGGACTCGCATCATTCCTGATGGCCGTGGCACAGTGAATGAAGAGGGCATAGATTTTTACAAACGTTTGGTGGATTATTTGCACGAATACGGCATCACTCCCCATGCAACTCTGTTTCACTGGGATAGCCCTCAAGCATTAGAAGACTTGTACGGTTCTTGGCAAAGTCGCCAGATGGCATACGATTACGCTGATTATGTCACGACGGTTGTAAAACGGTTGGGCGATCGCATCACTCATTGGATGACTCTCAACGAAACCCCCTGTTTTACCCACATGAGTTATGACGTCAAGCACAAACCACCCCACGCCCCTGGAAAACAAGTCAGGAGTAGAAAGGAAGTTTGGCAAACTTCTCACCATGCGTTACTTGCTCATGGGTTGGGATGTCAAGCCATCCGCGCTGCTTCACCTGTTCCTTGTCAAGTTGCTTTAGTCGATAACATTGCTGTCACAGTTCCGATCAACGAATCACCTGTGAATATCGCAGCTGCAAAAAGTGCTTTCCATACCTGCGGACAAAATGGTGGGATTATTTTCCCTGCCCTGACTGGGGCTTACAGTTCCGCAATGCTAGACAAATTAAAAAAAGATGCCCCAGATATAGAACCAGGTGACTTAGAAATCATTCACCAACCCCTTGATTGCCTTGGTCTTAACATCTACACTGGCACTTATGTTCGTGCTGCTGATAATGAATTAGGTTACGAATTCCTCAACTTTCCCAAGGGCTATCCACAAATGGATATGCCTTGGTTGAATATTTTACCTGAAAGTATTTATTGGGGCATTCGTCATATCAGCGAAACACTAGGGCGTGATGACTTACCAGTCTACATCACCGAGAGCGGCTGTGCGGCTCAAGATGAAGTTAGTGCAACTGGTGAAGTTCTTGATACTGACAGGATAATGTACTTGCGACAGCACCTCAAATCCGCGCATCGCGCCGTGAGTGAAGGATATCCTTTGAAGGGTTATTTCTTGTGGAGCTTGATGGATAATTTTGAGTGGGCTTGGGGATATTCCCGACGCTTTGGGATTGTTTATGTGGACTACGAAACACAAAAACGCATTCCAAAAGCAAGCTTTGAATGGTACGCAGAATGTATCCGTCAAAATCGAGTGGTTTAACAGTTATCAGTGAACAGTTATCAGTTATCAGCTAGAAAACGGACTCGTCCACCCCTTGTTCACTGTTTACTGTTCACTAGACCTCTTGCAAAAGTCAGAGATAATAAAGTGGGAGAGTTTTTACAGGCGATTGCGCGGAGCGCAGACGCCAAGGGCGTATCGCCACAGAATTCTAATAAATATTTCTTATGTTTGTTGCAGCGA
>JAHHGV010000010.1 GCA_019359695.1 Brasilonema angustatum HA4187-MV1 | reverse complement strand
CGATTCCGAAAAGCATCAATAATTTTTTGACGTAGGTCTCGGTCGTAAGCCTTCATAAAGATCTGATTGATATACCCTTGTCTAATTTTACCAGACTGTATTGGACTCAACCGAAAACTGCTATAATTGTAAAATCAACAAGTTCAAGTCATGCCCCTGACCTTCACCTTCGCCCTCACTCAACAGCAAACTTTTGAACTACGCTGTGATTATGGCTCACGTTCTCTGAATCAAGCAGAATTGAGTAAACTAATTGATGAATGTGAGCAAAATTACTACTCTCATGAGAGCGATCGCCCATCCTTACTTCTCCAGATAGGACGCCAACTTTACCAATGGATAGATGGTAAGCAAGGATGGCTCAGAAGGGCGCTGGATGAGGCTGAAGAACAGACAATTTATCTGGATTTGATTCAAACCAGTGAGGCGCAGGGGTTGAACCCGGAAACACAACGGGTGGCGCTGGGACTCGCTCATTTGCCGTGGGAATTGCTACATGATGGCACAGGATTTTTACTAGAACTGCAGGATATAGCAGTATTGCCTGTGCGTTCAGTGCAGCAGCGTAATACGAATGTGGCTGGCGTGCAAAATCGTCCTTTGCGGTTGCTGTTCATGGCGACTTCGCCGGAAGATCCAAGGGTTTCTGTGCTTGATTATGAGCGGGAAGAAACAAATATTCTGCAAGCAACTAAAGACCAACCCCTAGCTTTGATTGTAGAAGAAAGCGGCTCGGTTCAGGAATTAACTAATTTAGTGAAATCTTATGAGGAAGACTATTTTGATGTCTTTCACTTGACCGGACACGGGATAATTTATACTCAGGAAGATTTCGGGGGTTTGCTGCCAAAAAGCAGAAAAATTAAGGATTATACCCCGTGTTTCATCACCGAAGATGAGGTGGGTAAGGTACAATTGACTACCGTGGAGGATTTGGCGAAAGCCTTTCGGGGACGCTTCCCACAAGTGATTTTTCTTTCTGGCTGTCACACTGGGCAAGTCGCCAACCGGGGAACAGTCCCATCAATGGCGCAGGCTTTGGTGAAGATGGGGGCGGGTGTTGTTTTAGGTTGGGCGCGTCCGGTGTATGATCGGACGGGTATTATTGCGGCACAAGCATTTTATCAAGCTTTGGCAACGGGGGAAACGGTAGAAGGAGCAGTAAAAGCAGCGCAACAGGAAATGATTGCTCAAAAATGCTCCGACTGGCATTTGTTGCGGATTTATCGAGATACGCGCCAAATTGAGCAACTGGTGACACCGCTGAGAACCAAAAAGCGGGAAAAGCTGAAATCTACACAGCCGGAAAGCGAATTTCTGGATGAAAACAATATCGTGAAAGTCGCTAGTCGCTCAGAATTTGTTGGACGCAGACGCCCGCTACAACGGTGTTTGCAAGCATTACGAGAAACCAGCGACAACATCGGTGTATTTATTGCTGGGATGGGTGGACTGGGTAAGAGTTCCTTGGCGGCGCGGTTGTGTACGCGAGTCGAGGCACAGCGTCAGAATTTTGAGCGGGTGGTGTTAATTGAACCTTTGGATGAGGTAGGCTTACTCAATAAACTTTCCCGTAAGTTTGAGCGGTTTGCAGATGTGCCCGCATTGCTAAATGAACCAAAAGTTTCTCTCAAAGGGCGACTGCAAAACTTTTTTGAGAGAATTGAAGCAGAAGAAATTGATAGTCCGTTGTTGTTGGTGCTGGATGACTTTGAGCAAAACATCCCGAAAGCGAATATTGAAGATAATTCACTGCGGATGACGACGGAAGCTTACCGGATTTTAGAAGCGATTTGTGCAGCGCTGGAGGAAAATGGCGCTGAGAGTCGGTTAATTGTTACCTGTCGCTACCTCAAAGAAGATACCTTACCACCGCACCAACTGCATTTAGAATCTTTGGCGGCGATGAATTCGGCGGATGTTGATAAAATCTACCGGGAATTAGACAAAGAAGTCAAGCAACAGGTAGACGAACAGCGGATAATTAAAATAGCCGACGGCAATCCCCGCTTGTTGAGATGACTGTTGGATGTAGTTAAGAAGCAACCGGGTTTAGAATCAGATGAGTTGTTGACGCGGTTGGAGAATACGCAGCGGGAGTTTCGGGAAAATATTTTGGCGAAAACGCTGTTGAGTGGGTTGGAAGATGGAGAAAAAAAGTTTCTGGCTAGGTTGAGTGTGTTTCACCTGCCAGTGACGGAGGATGTTGTTAGGGCTATTTCCTTGAACGCCTGGGACTCAAAGTCCCAGGCTAATAGTGAAAGTCCTCTTTAGAGGACTGAAGATTTAGCAGAGGGAACTTCTAGTCCGCTTGAGCGGACTTGGACTATGAGCCAGGAAATTGATTCCCTGGCGGTTATGCCCAAACTCGTCAGCCTCAGCTTAGTTGAATCTGCCACGACTCACGCCAGCCAAACTGGAGAATATCGAGTGACGACGATTTTAGAATTATTGCTGGAACCGTTATTGAGTGAGGAAGAGTGGCAAACAACGCGACAGCGAGCAGCAAGGAAAATTTATCAAGTGTGGTGGGAGGAGTCTGAGGAACATAGGGAAGAGCAAGGACTGGAGATTGTGCGCTTGGGACTGCTGGCTGGGGAGCAGGAAATTGCTGTCAGCGTTGGGCATAGGATTGCAAATCGCTGGCTGAAGACTTCCCGATTTTTGGAAATTGGGCAGCTTTGTGAACCACTCCTGAAAAAGTTTGTGGACTATCGCATTTTGGGAACCATCGCCGCTGTGGAAACGTTTTTGGGCAAAGTTGAGGATGCTGTTGCCCATTATCAGCAAGCTTTAAAGCTTTGCCCTGAAGCAGACTTAGAAGTAAAAGCCGCTATCCTGAGCAACATGGCACGGGTGATTGCCCAACAAGGAGACATCGAACGCGCGATCGCACTATGGGAACAATCCTTGGAAATAGCTGAGCGGATTAACGGTGTCGGTGGTAAAGCCACAACCCTGAACGACATGGCATGGTTTATTGCCCAACAAGGGGACATCGAAAGAGCGATCGCACTTTGGCAACAATGTTTGGAAATATATGAGCGGATTGGCGATGTCGGTGGTAAAGCCGTTATCCTGAACAACATGGCAGGGGTGATTGCCCAACAAGGGGACATCGAAAGAGCGATCGCACTTTGGCAACAATGTTTGGAAATATATGAGCGGATTGGCGATGTCGGTGGCAAAGCCCTTACCCAGGCAAATCTGGCTTATTGGGCAGGTGAAACAGGAGATAAAGCTAAGCAGTTAGACTTAAATCTGCAAGCCGCTTCGGCATTTGCACAGGTTCGTGCTTATGGTTATTTGGTGACAGTTCTGAGTAACTTAGGCTTAGCAGATGATAACGGTTTGGTTTACCTGGCTCAAGCAATTTGGCTGACGCTGAGAATTCAAACCCCTTTAGCAGATACAATTGCGGTCAACTATGCTTTGTATCACGCAGTACCTCAAGGCGATGAACTGGAAGCCTTGCTTGGGATAACGGCAGCATTCTTTTGCAACCTTGGTGGCGAAGGACATCCGCAGTTAGAGAAACTCCAGGAATTGAGTGTCACGATGTTATCAGCGGCGGCGGGTGCTCGAGGAATTGAGACGCAGGAAGCGTTTGAGACTTGGTTTTTCCAGCAAAGGTTGGATGATCCGGAATATTTTCTTCCCCGACTGATTCAACGCTTAGAGGAGATAGTTGGTGATGAGTGGTTGTTTGATCGCAGTCAAGTTTCGTAGTCCCTCCTTGAGGTGAGGCTGAGCCTCAGCATGGGCATTCCCAGCCGGAGTCTGGGAACGAGAAAAAGATTAGCTCATTTCAACCGCCTTGGAATCAATTCCAAGGCTGACAGTCCAAGTCTACTAAAGTAGACTGAAAAGCTCATGCAGTCATCTTTTAGATGACTTTGCCTATGAGACTGGGATTTCAATCCCAGGCGGACGAGAGTGCAAGACGTGAGAATTGTGCAATATCTAAGCGTACTTGGGCGAGGTGCAAGAATTGAAATTAACTATCGACAATCCTTGAAGCGATAAGCCTTTGGACTTCGGCGTAAGCGCTGAGTCGAACGCTTGACGCTACGCGTATCGCACTTCGCGCAGACGCCCTTGGCGTATTGCTAGCAAAGGTGTAAATATACGAGGCGGAACCTCTTTTGAGACGATTCCCAGGCTGAGTTTGGGAACGAGAATCAAGTGCAGTACGTTTGTTTTTACCAGGCGTCATTAAAGACAAAAGTTTGGGCAAAGTAAAACAAACAATAGTATTAAGTAATGTTAATGCTATTGCATCTATCGTATTCATACACAATTTCCCTTTTGTTGAAATACACGAAATAGTTCAGTTAAAACTGTTAGACAGTTAAGTGCGATTGGCTTGGCTTGTCCTCTTCGGGCGATCGCCCATAGACAAGTGGTTTGCTGTAGCGTTCTACCAACCGATCCCACTGCATGATCACAGTGCTTCCTTTGTTTTCCTGTTGCTCTTCCCACATCGACAAAAAGTCAAGACAGGAATGGTCAATATAGCTCAGCATCTGTAGGTGGATATGAATTTCCTTGCCTGGGGAAATCTGCTCAAGGACTTTGGCAAGATGAGGTAGGCGAATAAATGTAGCCATACCTTCCAAATACACATCAATGCGGTGGTCGTTTGCATCCGCAAAGACATGGATAGAGAGGTGGGAAACTTTGTATATTAACTTAACTGCTGACAGCACAAGACCGAGTAATACGCCAAACAGTAAGTCAGCAGTGAGAATTCCGCCCAAGGTGGCAAAATAGATGAATACAGGGATACGCCCGTATCGTTGCAGCTTGCGGATATTCTCTACTTTCACCAGCTTGTAGCCTGTAACCACTAGAATTGCCGCAAGGCTGGAAGTGGGAATGAGATTTAGTACCGAAGGTGCAATACCAACAAGAGCGAATAGCCAGACTCCGTGAAGAATCGCAGATAATCTGGTTTTGGCTCCTGCTTCCACGTTAACAGAACTGCGGACAATCACACCCGTCATTGGTAGCGCTCCTAATGCGCCGCAAATTATGTTACCAAAGCCTTGGGCTGCGAGTTCGCGGTCGAAGTCAGTTTTTGATTCGTGCTGAAGTCTGTCTACCGCCGCCGCTGAGAGTAGGCTTTCTGCACTGGCGATAAAGGCGAGTGCTACGGCTTGCAACAGCAAAGAGGGCTTGAATACACCAATCAAGTTCTCTAACTTTGGCAGGTGAATACTGCTGACAAGATTATCGGGTACATTGACGTACTGAATAGGCAACTTCATCACAGAGGCGATCGCAGTTGCAATCACAACAGCGATCAAGGAGCCTGGTAGCAATTTTAATTTTTTTGGCTTGAACTTTTCCCAAGCAAGAAGGGTAATAATGGTAATTAAAGCCACACTTCCTGCAATAAAATGGCTGTTACCTGTAGCAGGATAAATTGACTTGTACAACTCGCTGGGAATAGAAAGTAAGTTATTGATTCCATGAGCACTGGGCTTACTGTCAAACATCACATGGAATTGAGAAGCAAATATCAGTACACCGATCCCTGCTAGCATTCCGTAGATGACTGCGGGAGATATTGCTCGGAAAACCTGTCCCAGTTTGAAGATCCCCGCGAGTAACTGCACTAAACCCGCGAGTATAAGAACCGGTCCTAGCATTTCAATGCCATACTCTTGAACCAATTCCCAAACTATAACAACAAGCCCAGCCGCCGGTCCACTTGCCTGTAATGGAGAGCCAGCAATAGTACCGACAATCATTCCGCCAACAATTCCTGTGATTATTCCCAGTTCTGGGGGAACCCCGGAAGCGATCGCAATTCCCATGCACAGTGGTAGAGCAACGAGAAACACAACTACGGACGCCACTAGGTCGTTGACGATGGAGCGTTTAGCTTTGAGGTCTCTGATTGTCATCTTCCTTTTTCCGTATTTCAGATTCAGTATTTCTACAGCCTTGAAAGTTATACTAATCACAATACATTTTTCCAAGAATAATATCGTTCAACCAGCATCCTCTACTTGTTGAGCAAAATAACCTAAATTTTTCCGCCTAGCATCAAAGCCAATATGTACATACTTTACTGACCTTCAAAATGGCATCTCACAGCCAATTAACTGATACTAGTTGTAGTTATCAGTAATACTATTCTTGGTTTCTTGATACTAGTTCGCATTTTTACGCAACTTGTATGAAGCTGAAAAAATGTAGGTGATAATCAACAGACCCTGATTACTACAGTTACCTTTAACATCCTCTACAATACTTATTAATTCTTTATGAAAACTTGATGAGAGAAATTTCATGTTCGCAGTCGATAGCCCATACCCCTGACTGTTTCGATGTAGTCGTGACCTAGCTTTTTGCGCAGGGAACCAACGCAGACATCAACAACATTAGAACCGGGATCGTAGTCATAGCCCCAAACTCGACTTAGCAATTGCTCTCGGCTCATGACTTGTCCTGGATGACGGACAAAGGTTTCAGCCAGGATAAATTCTCGTGCTGATAACTTGAGTAGATGATCCCCAACCCAAATCTGACGTGTCAGCAGGTTTAGCACAATCTTGCCTGTTTTAAGAATCGTTTCTTCCTGTCGTCTAACCAAACGATTGTCGCGTAACCGCGCCCGTACCCGTGCCAGCAATTCTTCAAACCGAAAGGGTTTTGTGATGTAGTCGTCAGCGCCACCTTCTAGTCCGGCAACTTTATCACTTACCTCGTCACGAGCGGAGAGGATTATGATAGAGATCTGTTCGCCCTGACCGCGTAATTCTTCCAATACCATCCAACCATCTTTGCCAGGTAGACCAATGTCAAGGATCAGGAGGTTAAAATCCCCAGTTTGAGCCATGCTCAAGGCTTCGTGACCATCTTTGGCAATTGCGGAAGAAAACCCCGACGCCCGTAACCCTTTTTCTATGAAAGTGGCTATGCGCGGTTCATCTTCAGCAATCAGAATCCGATCAGTCATACAGAATCTCCAAAGGGTGGATCTAGTGGAATGATAAGAGTGAATGTAGAACCTTTTGCGAGTTTGCTTTTAAGTTCTACTCGACCGCCATGTGCTGTTGCGATCGCTCGTACGATAGACAATCCCAAACCAGCGCCCTCAGAACGACGGGGACTACTAGAACCACGAGCAAAGCGCTGGAAGATGCGTTCTTGGTCGGCTAGGGGAATACCAACGCCTGTGTCACGCACCCAAAAACGAACCTTACCGTTCAAAAGCTCGCAACCAAGGGCAATGACATCCTCATCACTGGTGTACTGCGTAGCATTCTGAGCCAAATTCATGATAGCCTGAGTCAGACGCTGGCGGTCAGCCACAATCAGCCCTACACCCTTGTTTTCCAAACGCCAGTCTCGCTGAGCTAAAGCCGTGGCTTTAGTATACAGTTCCCCAATTAGTAAACTAATATCCACCGTTTGTAGGTTTAAAAAATTCGGTTGCTCTGCCTTAGCAAGTAATAGTAAGTCATCGACAAAGCGACTGATGCGATCAAGCTCATCAGTCACTAATTCCACTGTTTCACGTCGTTCTTGGGGATCGTCACCCAGTAGTTCCAAATGACCTCGGATAATTGTGATTGGCGTCCGCAGTTCATGACTTGCATCGTTGATGAAGTTTCGTTGACTGGCGAAAGCAGTCTGGAGACGGTCTAACATCTCATTGAACGTGATGGTAAGTTCGGCAATTTGGTCTACTCCCTGCACGGGGATGCGTCGAGATAAGTCAGATTCGGTAATTAAGTGCGCTGTTTCGATGAGTAAGCGTAGGGGAGCCAATAACCGCCCAGCCACTACCCAAGCCAGCACCGATGCTATGGCTAGAACAGCTATTGTCACCTGAATAATGACGACAACTGCCTGGTTCACCTGCTGATGAGCGCTACTACTAGAGTAAATGACCACAAAGACACCCTGAGTTTTGCCTTTGAGTATCGGCTCAGCCATATAGTAGATAGTATGACTTGAGATGAATTCCTTACCTTGCTTGGGCTGTTTGAGCTTCTGCCAGTCTTTAATAAGGACTGAATTGGGCTGTAAACCAATTGGCAAGGCTTGCGGACTCGATTTATAAAATTTCCCATTCAACAGCGTAATCAAAAACGTGTCCTCATGGGGAATGTTGCGGGACAAAAATACATCAAAAATGGCAGCAACATCATCCCCGAAAGGTTGAGCCGTGCTAGGGTTCTTCCCCTCGGTCAATCGTCTAAACTGTTTTACCTCCTGGGTGAGAAACTTTTCAACCTCGTGTTCAAGTCGGACAAGCAGAACCTCACGAATTGCCAGGATAGATACTAATGTGGAGAATGCCATCAGCACAACGTACCAGATTAGGATGCGTGTGCGAACGCCAAAAAAGATGCTGCGCCATCTAGGAAATCGGTTTTTCTTTATCATTTGAGCATTTTGATTGCTGCTGGTAAAGATTTTTGGAGCCATGAGCCGATCAAGACGGTTGTATTGCAAAAATTCTTTGAGGATAGTAGATCCTGTGAAGTGGGATTTCGTTATGAGTAATTGTAGCTATAAGCAGTTGACATAGATGACACTTTTACTAAATTAGCATCACTTCCCGCACCAGTATCAAGCGATGCTCCAAAGGAACCAACCTAGGCGAACGCATTTGGGTTGGGTACGTTTGACCCAATTTTGGTCAATATAACGGAATATTTTGGGCTTTGCGCTCTGAGGAAGGCGATTAAAGCGGTAAATGAAGTATAATTGCGCCAAGTGCCTGATCCTGTTGGCTAATCACCGGACATCTTCAGCCAACCAAAAATCCTATCTACTGTTAAGTTTAGGTCAATATTCTCTAATACTGACAAGCGATCGCTACCTAATAATAATTCTGGTTGTTGACCTGGTTGAAAGACTAAAATAGACCTATCTGCTGGATCGATTAACCATCCTAGTTGACAACCATGTTGTAAGCAATAAAGAATATTCCCAATTACCCGATTTGAACTTTGTTCTGGGGAGAGGATTTCAATTGTCCAATCTGGGTACAATAAAAAATCATTGGGAACTTCCCCATCGGTATCAAAGGGAATTCTTGACCATTTAAAAACTGCTATATCAGGTACAATGGAGCGTGTACCAAAGCTACAGCGCAATTCTGGGAAGGCATAAGCAATTTTCTGGTTTTCTGTGTTCTCGTTGATTGTATTGCAAAGCCTTAACTGTAAACGGCTGTGTTTTCCTTTCGGCATTGGCTTTTGTACAATCTCGCCGTTGATGTATTCTAGGCTTGGCTTTGTTTCAGGGAGCTTCAGAAATTCTCCCAAGCTATCTGTTGGGGTAATTGTAACTGTCATGGCTCCTGATTTTTTGGGTAAATATCATTTGATTTTAGCATTAGAGTGGGCGATCGCTTCCATTGGGGTTTGGGCAAGGGGTATAGGGGTGTAGGTCTTAAAATCAGCAACGCCAGCTCCTATTGTGTATTCTGTATTCTGCCTTGGCGCGTTCTGTGTTCTGCGTTGTTCTTAACTGCAAAGACTCATTGGACGGAAATACCACTCAATAAAGACGTGAACACCGATCCAGCCACTTGCCGTCCTCTTTTTACAATGGCGATATACGAACAAACTATACACTTGTTCTATCTGCACTACAGCGTGCGCCTAAAGTAACTCGCCCTAATATAAGCCTATGCAACCAACTAATCCAAACCAATTTACAGAAAAAGCCTGGGAAGCGATCGCCCACACTCCAGATACTGCTAAACAATATCAACAACAGCAGATTGAAAGTGAACACCTGATGAAAGCACTGCTGGATCAAGAAGGACTAGCCAACGGTGTTTTTACCAAAGCGGGTGTGAATCTGCAAAAACTGCGCGATCGCACCGAACAATTTATTCAAACTCAGCCCAAAGTCTCTGGTAGCAGCAGTTCTGTGTACTTAGGACGCAGCTTGGATACTCTTCTTGACCGCGCTGACGGTTATCGTAAGGAGTTGCAAGACGAATATATTTCTATTGAACACTTGCTGCTGGGTTACGCTAAAGATGACCGTTTCGGCAAGAAATTGTACCAAGAATTTGGGTTAGACGAAAGTAAGCTTAAAAATATTATTAAACAAATTCGTGGGAGCCAAAAAGTGACCGACCAAAATCCAGAAGGTAAATACCAATCACTGGAAAAATATGGGCGTGACCTGACAGAAGCTGCCCGTCAAGGTAAACTTGACCCAGTGATTGGACGTGATGATGAAATTCGCCGCACGATTCAAATTCTGTCGCGTCGTACCAAAAATAACCCTGTGTTGATTGGTGAACCAGGGGTTGGTAAAACTGCGATCGCCGAAGGACTCGCACAACGTATCATAGCTGGTGATGTACCCCAGTCCCTCAAAGACCGCAAGCTCATAGGTTTAGATATGGGTGCTTTGATTGCGGGAGCAAAATTCCGGGGAGAATTTGAAGAACGTCTCAAAGCAGTCTTAAAAGAAGTAACCGAGTCGAACGGTAATATAGTTTTATTTATTGATGAAATTCATACCGTTGTCGGTGCTGGTGCGACTCAAGGCGCAATGGACGCGGGTAACTTGTTAAAACCGATGTTGGCGCGGGGTGAATTGCGCTGTATTGGTGCGACAACTTTAGATGAATACCGTAAATATATCGAAAAAGACGCTGCTTTGGAAAGACGCTTCCAACAGGTTTATGTGGATCAACCCTCTGTTGAAGATACCATTTCCATTTTGCGCGGTTTGAAAGAACGGTATGAAGTTCACCACGGTGTGAAAATTTCCGATAGTTCTTTAGTTGCTGCTGCTACATTGTCGAGTCGATATATTAGCGATCGCTTTTTACCAGACAAAGCAATTGACTTGGTAGACGAAGCTGCGGCTAGACTCAAGATGGAGATTACCTCCAAACCCGAAGAACTCGACGAAATCGACCGCAAGATTCTGCAACTAGAAATGGAGAAGCTGTCACTGCAAAAAGAAAGCAATGTAGCATCCAGAGAACGTCTGGAAAGACTAGACAAAGAACTTGCAGATCTTAAAGAAGACCAAAGCACACTCAATGCTCAATGGCAGTCTGAAAAAGACATTATCACAAAAATTCAGTCTGTTAAAGAAGAAATTGACCGTGTCAACTTGGAAGTTCAACAAGCAGAACGCGACTACGACCTCAACCGCGCTGCTGAGTTAAAATACGGCAAGTTAACTAGTTTGCATCGCGATTTGGAAGCAGTAGAAACTGAACTTGCTCAAGCACAACGCAGTGGAAAGTCCTTATTGCGCGAGGAAGTCACTGAAGCTGACATTGCGGAAGTCATTTCCAAGTGGACAGGAATTCCCATCAGCAAGCTGGTGGAATCAGAGAAAGAAAGACTGCTGCACTTAGAAGATGAACTGCATCACCGCGTGGTTGGACAAGAAGAAGCAGTCAGTGCTGTCGCAGATGCAATTCAACGTTCTCGCGCTGGACTTGCTGATCCCAATCGTCCGATCGCAAGCTTTGTTTTTCTTGGTCCAACAGGTGTCGGTAAAACTGAACTCGCGAAAGCCTTGGCGTCTTATATGTTCGACACCGAAGAAGCGCTGGTGCGGATAGATATGTCCGAGTACATGGAGAAACACGCCGTTTCCAGACTCATCGGTGCGCCTCCAGGATACGTCGGTTACGACGAAGGCGGACAACTGACTGAAGCAATTCGTCGTCGTCCCTACGCGGTGATTTTGTTCGACGAAATCGAAAAAGCACACCCAGATGTCTTTAACATCTTGTTGCAAATTCTCGATGATGGTCGAGTCACTGATGCTCAAGGACATACGGTAGATTTCAAGAATACCGTGATCATCATGACCAGCAACATCGGTTCACAGTATATCTTAGATGTGTCAGGAGATGACTCACGTTACGATGAAATGCGCCATCGGGTGATGGAAGCGATGCGAAATAGCTTCCGTCCTGAGTTCCTCAACCGTATCGACGAAATTATCATCTTCCACAGTTTGCAGAAACAAGAATTGCGCCGAATTGTGCAGTTGCAAGTTGCTAGACTACAGCAAAGATTGAGCGATACCTCCGGTGGGCTTCGCCAACGCAAAATGTCTCTCAAACTTTCCGATGCTGCTCTTGACTTTTTAGCAGAAGTAGGCTATGATCCAGTATTCGGAGCACGTCCGCTGAAGCGAGCAATTCAACGCGAGTTAGAAACTCAGATTGCCAAAGCTATCTTGCGTGGTGAATTTAATGATGGGGATACCATCTTTGTGGATATCGAGAATGAGCGGCTTGCGTTCAAGCGCTTACCAGTGCAGGTGTTGACAACTTAAAATTAGGTGAAGAAAAAATCTCACGCAAAGGCGCAAAGTTTGATAAGAGCGCCTTTGCGTTTTTTTTGGTATAGAAATCATGGTAAAGGTGGCGATGGCGCAAAGCACCCGTCCAGAAGACGATATGATATCGTGTCCGGTTAAAGACTTATCATTAAGGCTCTTCGGGAGCAGGGGGTAGGGAGCACCGGAGAAAGAGTTTTTAGGTTTTGGCACAGATGCACCGAATTATAATTAATTAGGCGGACATGGTATGAGAAGATATAGCAGTTGCCAGGTAGATTAGGACATGAACTAATGAGAAAATACGGATACCACCAGACCATCAAGCCTGTTAAGCGTTAAGCGTTAAGCGCTTATCTAACGACCACCTTTAAAAGGATTAATGTAAAGTTTGTTCTGGCACTCTACACCCACTTCAAATTTGCAATCTGAGCGAGGATAGGCAACGCAAAGTAGCACATAGCCTTGATCTGACTGTGCGGGTTTGAGGACAACTGTTCTAGAGTGATCCACCTGACCCTCAATCAAACGCGCCGCACAAGTGATACAAGCACCATATCGACAACCCACAGGTAAGCGCAAACCTGCTTCTTCCACAGCATCTAAGATGTACTGATTTTCTGCAACTTGGACAACAAACTTGTCGCGATTAACAAGTTCAATTTTATATGTTTTCATACATATTTCCTGCGGCAGGCATCTTGCCTGCCATATGCTTTTTTATACCCAAATATCAGAGGTAGAATCGCCACCAGGATAGCGCATCTCATGAGCGCGGGATGGACCAGCGGGTTCCTTACCAAAGTCAACGAAGAAATTCTCGTTGATTTTCAGACCTCCGTTTTCAGTATCGCAGTCTATCTGCAACAAATATGAACCAGCCTTGGCTAAGTCAGGGTAAAACTGATTGTCCCAAGTGCTAAACAGAGAATTAGTTACATAAAGCCGTTTGCCATCAAGACTCAGTTGTAGCATCTGCGGTCCACCACTCAGTTTATGACTTTGAATTTCGCCAGTTTTGCCCAACAAGCCACCAACCCAAACTTGACCTGTGAGTTTAGGATGGGAGGGGTCACTGATATCATATTGGCGGATATCACCATGCAGCCAGTTGGAAAAATAGATGTAGCGATCGTCCATTGAAAGCAGGATATCGGTAATCAGTGATGGTACAGGAATGGGCCAGCCTTCCACTTCCACTGATGGTACATCAATCACTTTCTCAACTTGCCAATGACCGTTGGATTTGTGCCAATGCCAAACATTACTGCTGAGTGCAGCACCAACAAACCCGTGAGTGCTATCAGGGTTATGGTGAAAGCGCACTTCTAAGGGGATGAGTCCTTCTTGATCTAAGTCAAAACTTTGGATAATTTCGTGTTTCGACCAATCCCAAAAATGCAGTTGGTGACCATAATTTCCGGCGGTTACATCGTTGAGATCAAACCCAGGATAGTAGGTTTTGGGTGCACCCCACTCACTACTCACCATGATATTGTGACGCGGCTGATACCAAAAGTCGTAGTTGAAACGCATACCGTCGGCTTTACGTTCCCAACGTCCAGCAATGTCAAAATTTTCATCCAGCAACAAAAAGCCACCTGGACCATTCCCCTCGCTATCACCCAACATGGAAATCATGACATGACCATCAGCTAGACAATGTACGGTATGAGGGGCTGTTAAATTGGTTTTTTCCTTGATTTCCTCCGGTTCAATAACTCTGTGGAGTTTCGGTGCTTTGATATTTGCTGTATCTACAATGTGAATTCTACTGGAACGTTGACCAGGAATCACCATAAAACGCCGAGATTTACTAGCATCGCCGTGACAAGAACTACAAGCATTCCAGCCGAAATGGTGGAGTTCATCACCAACATAAGGCATTGGCAGGCGGTGAATCACTTGGGCGTATGTAGGAGAGTTGGGATCAACGTCTACGGTTGCAAGATAATCTGGTTCAACAATACTTGAACCTGTGTAGAGTGCAACTGTATATAGTACCTTTTCACGTTCTGCTTTCGTTGCTGCTTCAGGAGAAGCGTAGCCGGGACCACAGCAAGCATGAGCCATCGTTTTCTCTCTCCAATAGGTTGTAAAAAATCATGATACGCGGTTTAAATAATGTCAAGAATTACAACCAAATTTGTAAGCCTAATTCTTTTAAATATTTTAAGCCCAACACAATCTGCTGACGCCTACCCCAAACCTCTAAATCAAACCAACCGTCATTTTCTGGGTTAGTATCTAACACTGCTCCGGAAATGTTAACAGTGTTGGATGAGGCGTTCTTCAGACGCGATGCTCCTTTAGGAGCCAGCGAAGCTGATCGCATAAATTAACAATACGGCTTTTTGGTTTCAAGCTAGAAGCTCCCTTGAGTCACTTTGCTGTCGTGCGGGTTAATGTGTCATTAACGCTTGACTTTGCTAACTCTGAAGAATTTGATCCCCACCACTATGCATTCCATGTTAGTGATCAGGAATTCGATGCAAGTTTTGCGCGAGTTAAAGAAGCAGGTCTTGAATATAGTAGCGATCCCATGCACCGAAATAAAGGTCAAATTAACCACATAAAAGGAAATCGTGGCTTCTATTTCCTAGACTCCAATGGGCATAACTTGAAACTGTTAACTCGTGCATAATGTGGTATAAACCAATAAAATTATGACTTTAGACTGATGACAATTAATTAAGTCATACTAAGATGTGACTTGCATCACTTTTGTTTTCTAACTGAAGATAAGTTCCAACTGTTTCTTATGAAAGATGAATAAAAAGTATTGGATAAGTTTAAATAGAATGCATAAAGAAAAGACACGAAAGGAGACAAAATAATGAATCTTATTGCTTGGGTCGTTTTAGGTATTCTAGCTGGCGCTATTGCAAAAGCAATCTATCCTGGTTATCAAGGTGGCGGAATATTATCGACAATAGTTCTAGGTATTGTTGGTGCTTTCGTTGGTGGAACATTAGTTAACGTACTGCAAACTGGAACATTCACACTAACTACTGCAACTTTGAGTCTTCCTGGTTTGTTCGTTGCAGTATTAGGCGCAATGATTGCTATTTTCTTGTACTATCAATTTTCCCGCAGAGCAATCTAAAAAATCATTTATTATTTTTCAACGAATAGATTTCACAAAAAATATTTTTTGCAGCATTTACCATATTGTGAAGAGCTTTGGCTTAAAAAGACATTCCCAGGTTAAACCTGGGAATAAGTCTAAAAAAGATTGTGCATCTACGGTTAATTACTTCTTCAACCAACTGAACATAGCGCGTAAATCTTTACCCACCTCTTCAACACGATGTTCAGCCTCTTGACGACGCATAGCAGTAAATCCAGGTTTACCAGATTGGTTTTCTAAAACAAATTCTCGTGCAAATTGACCAGATTGAATTTCTTGGAGAATTTTGCGCATTTCTGCCTTGGTTTGTTCATTTACAATCCGAGGTCCACGAGTATAATCGCCATATTCAGCGGTATTGGAAATACTGTCGCGCATTTTAGCTAAACCGCCTTCCACAACCAAATCAACAATCAATTTGACTTCGTGGAGACATTCAAAATAAGCTAACTCTGGTTGATAACCAGCTTCCACCAAAGTTTCAAAACCAGCTTTAATTAAAGCACTTAAACCACCGCACAGAACTGCTTGTTCACCAAACAAATCGGTTTCGGTTTCTTCGCGGAAAGTTGTTTCGAGAATACCAGCGCGGGTACCACCGATACCTTTAGCATATGCCATTGCGCGATCGCGTGCCTGACCACTCGCATCCTGAAACACCGCAAACAAACAAGGTACACCTTCCCCTTGTTCATAAGTCCGGCGTACTAGGTGTCCTGGTCCTTTGGGTGCAACCATGACTACATCTACGTTCTCAGGTGGGACAACTTGACCAAAATGAATATTAAAGCCGTGGGCAAATAACAAAACATTTCCTTCTTCCAGATTGGGTTCAATGTCGTTTTTATAAACCGTTTTTTGCACTTCATCTGGCAACAAAATCATAATGAAGTCAGCGGCTTTAACAGCATCGGCAACATTTTTCACGGTTAACCCAGCAGCTTCAGCTTTCGCCGCTGACTTACTACCCGGATATAGTCCGACAATCACGTTCAAACCACTATCTTTAAGATTAAGGGCGTGGGCGTGACCTTGGGAACCATAGCCAATTATGGCAATGGTTTTTTGTGCCAAAAGGTCTAAATTTCCGTCTTCGTCATAGTACATCCGGGCCATAATAGCTTCTCCAGTCAGCAAGCGTCCTGATTGATTGCAAGTTTATAATCTTACCGCAAAACTTAACTCATCTCCCGGCTATGAAATTTTCACTCCGTTTAATTTCATAAAAAGCCGGGAGATTTCGAGTCATTAGTCATTAGTTCTTAGTCATTAGTATGTTTTTCACGAAAATCGTGCTTTTTCTTACTAATGACTATTGACTAATGACTAAGACGGGGCAAGGAGACAATTCCTCGCCGTTAGCTGAAGTTGCGGGGATTCCTTGCCTCGTCTTCTTGAGCAAAACTCCTAATTCATAAGCCAGCCAGCATCCATCCTAGTGCCAATCCAAAGGCTGCGGTTCCTGTCAAAACAGCCATAGCAGCATTGAAACTATTTAAATATTTGTTTAACCTTGTGGCGGCTTTGTTGAAAATCACTACTAAATTACAATACAAAACTAAACGGATAATCACTTGCCAACCGATTATCATCCACAGCAAGATTATCAAAATAACTGTTAAAGCTGGAGCTACAATTCCACGGGTACTTGTTACATCAAGCAATAGAAAAGCGAATAATAAAATATTTATACAATACATAATTATTGTGAAAGCTGAAAGCTTTGGCAAATGTAAAATAGATAAACTAATAGCTAAAATAGAACGTGAAAAAACTACAAAAAGTACCAATCTCCAAGTAGTCTTGGAAAGACGCCTAGAAATAATAGAAGCTAAGGGAAAAATAGCCAAATAAATGACTGTAGGCACAGAAACAACAGAAGATTGTTTGATTAACCAGCCGTCAAAAGCACTGACACTAAAAAAAGCAATTACCCAAACCCACATTTTTGATGTCGGACGAGTGAAAATTTTGTAAAAGTATTTAAGGAAATTAAGGAAATTAATGTTGCCTCTCGTTGCTTTACTCGTTGCTTTAAAAGGGAACATAGTTTTTTAATCAGATTTTGGTTAAATTTTTTATCAGTAAAATCTTCTTCACTTTTGATGCAAGCGTGTATAGGGAATTCGTGCGGTTTCTCAATTTTTGGGGTGACGTATAATACAGCACACAGAGTTAAGAATAATTGAGTAATACAATAGCTTTTATTAAAGATTTTTTATTGACTCAGATCTTGCACCTTGACTTTAGTACGCCTTGAACTTAAGTTCAAGGCTTATAGCCAAAGTCCGTTAAAACGGACTGAAAGACTTATTTAGTCCGTTTTAACGGACTTAAACTTTGAGCCAAGAAATTTATTTCTTGGCGGACGAGAATTATGATGCAAGATCTGAGTTGAGGTAAAACGTTGTCAAGCAGATTATATTAGATTTTGGCAGTCAGAAAAGATAACAATATTTGTGAGCTTGATCAAAAAAATATCAGCTTATTTTATATAGCTGATATGATACAACTTTGTATTTTAGATTCAGGTAAGATACCCAAATTTAGTCCGGAAAATATTTTGTATTGGGTTATATGACTAAGCGAAGCAAGGTAATGTTTTTAGATTTCGCGATCTATTCTTTGCACTTCTTCATCTGATAATTTCACATCAACAGCATGTACTGTGTCTTCAATGCTGGAAGTTTTGCTTGCGCCAGGAATAGGCAATATCGCAGGCGATTTAGCACGCAACCAAGCCAGGACAATATTATAGACTGATACGCCTTTTTCTTTGGCGAGTTTGGCGATCGCCCCAATATCTTCCAAGCCATCATGGCGACGCCTACCGCCATAAGGACTCCAAGGTAGAAATGTCAAATTCTCATGCTGACAATACTCCAATACGCCATCAAATTCTGGCTGACGTTGCCAAGGGTTGTATTGATTTTGCACCGAGACAATATCAACCACATCCCGTGCCCGTTTTATTTGTTCTACAGAAAAGTTGGAAACTCCTACGAACCGAATCATTCCCGCATCCACGGCTTCTTTGGCTGGTGCGAGGGATTCCTCTATGGTATAACTTTTATCTGGTGAGTGATATTGCCACAAATCAATCGGTTTTTTACCGCCCAAAGCCTCAAAGCTGATGCGGATGGTTTCGCGTAAATGCTGTGGGTTACCGTTGGGTGTCCAATTTCCATTTGGGCGCATTAAGCCGCCTTTGGTTGCGACAACAACATGACTCACATCGCCTTTGTAGGATTCTAAAGCTTGGTGAATCAATCGCTCACTGTGGTGCTTGTCGCTTTCATCTTTGCAGTAAGAGTCGGCTGTGTCAATGAACGTGATACCCAAATCCAGGGCACGATGGATGACATCAATTGACTGTGACTCTGGGGGACGACTGCTTATTGACATTGGCATAGCCCCTAAACCAATTGCACTTACGGAGATACCTGTTTTGCCTAGCTGTTTTGTTTCCATTTTTCTCGCTTTCGTTTCTGCGTTATTAATTGGATGATAACTTCGCACTAAAACGTTAAGAAAAACTCTGCATTTTCACTTCTGGCACGAGAGGTAGAAGAAAAGGGGCGTTGCATATCTGCAGGATGATTTCCACGATGTCTGAACCCCATCCCTCAACTACGGTGTACACACATCTCACTTCAAACCTCACCCTCGCTTTTAGCTTCGCTAAAATCTTTCCCTCTCCTTAGTAAGGAGAGGGATGCCCGAAGGGCAGGGTGAGGTTTCGAGGAAATTTCGAGTCATGCGATGACTTGTGTGTACACCGTAACTTGCTAAGGGGGAGGTGTTTAGCGTTAGACAAAACCGGGGTGGGGTTCACTAGGGATTTATAAGCAATTAAGCGAACTTGATATAACTACTCAGCTTCACCAATAAAAATAAATGCTGCCCAGTCACTCGGATTAGGATATTTCTTTCTAGTTTCCAACATCGCTTGTCTTAACGCACGCGCTTTGTCACGGTTATTCCGTAACTGGCGATAAAACTCAGGCATCAAAAACGCTGTAGATTCATCCGGTACTTGCCACAAAGATGCGACAATACTGGGAGTACCAGCAGTGATGAACGCACGTGGTAAACCAATCACACCATCTCCAGTGATGCGTCCCCAGCCAGTATCGCAAGCACTGAGCACAACTAACTCAGCATTTAACTTTAACTTTAAAACATCATTAGCAGTGAGTAAACCATCATCATTACCATCAGGAGCGAGTGCTACTACCCCTGGTATTCCTGGCTCATCTATGTTGTCAAGTAAACCGTGAGTCGCCAGGTGAATAATTCTTGCTTTGACCATTTGTTGTTGAACAGCAGCCTTAGTTGCTTGTTTCCCCACAAGCGGTTGAGTTTTGAACAATTCAGCAATATTTTTCGCTTCTGTTTCTGCGTAGGGTAATGACTTGAGTTGTTCTGCTGATTCCCCAATTTTAGGAGCAACCTTGGGCATGGTGGGATTACCGACAATTAAGGCTGAGTTTTTCTGAGCAGCTTGCTGTAATTTGAGTCGCTTTTGGTGAGTCAGTTCAAGTACTTGAACTGAGGGAGCAATTAATATAGTATGTTTTTCAATCAAGAATTTCTCATTCTCGTCTTGCAAAGCAGCGAAAGGAACCAGGAAGAGAGATTCATGAGGGATGAAGATAACACGCGAGTCAGGATTGGTTGGTAGTTCAGCCGCAATCGGCTGAATCAGTAACTTATACATCTGTTTGAGACAACTGTTACCCCGACAGCCCAGAGGACGTACTGTCTGTGTCGTATCTGCTGTCGTCTCTGGTGAGGATACGTTATCAGTTGTTGTTTTGAGAGTAGAACGAGTCTGGCGAACTAAGCCATTAATCACATTATTTGCCACGCCGCGCCCTTCAGCCAAAGTTGCAGCAGCAGTGCGTGTATCCTCTGCAAAATTGACTAGGTTGGTGTTTTTGATGTCAACTTTGTGAAAGGTAATTTTGCCAGTTGGTTTGATAACCCAAATATATAAGTCATCCGAAGCAATTGAATATTCAACCACAGTGGCGTTTTGTTGTTTAGCAATTTGTTGGATTCGTTCAATATTAGGTGGAGCGGATGAGTTCGATTGTTGACGCGCTGCAAGTAACTCTGCAAAAGCCTGTGCTCTACCTCGTTCGGCAATTAAGAGAGCTTGTGTTGGTTGATTTTGAGCAATCAGGGCTTGTTGCAGGAGGCGGTAGGTAACAGCTTGGGTTTCAAAGATGGAGACTTTGAATGTGTCGTTATCGCCTAAGCTAGTTCGTATAGATTCCCAGACTGTAATTGCTTTGTGGAGATTTGTTTCAGCAGCTTTTGGGTTGTTAGAATTGAGCAGGGCAAGTCCTAGATTGTTTAGAGACGCCCCCTCCCCAAGTTTATCACCGAGAGCCAAGGCGATTGACAAACTCTGCTGCTGGTAGTGTATCGCCTGTTTGTACTCTCCCAGTGAGTGGTAAGCACTTCCCAGATTGCCCAGAGAATTCCCCTCACCTTGTTTATCACCGATAGCTCTGGCGATTGACAAACTTTGCTGCTGGTACTGTATTGCCTGTTTGTACTCTCCCAGTGAGCGGTAAGCAAGTCCCAGATTGCCCAGAGATGCCCTCTCACTTTGTTTATCACCGAGAGCCAAGGCGATTGACAAACTCTGCTGCTGGTAGTGTATCGCCTGTTTGTACTCTCCGAGTGAATAGTAAGCATTTCCCAGATTGCCCAGAGAATTCCCCTCACCTTGTTTATCACCGAGGGCCAAGGCGATTGACAAACTCTGCTGCTGGTAGTGTATCGCCTGTTTGTAGTCTCCCAGTGAGCGGTAAGCAAGTCCCAGATTGCCCAGAGATTTCCCCTCACTTTGTTTATCACTGATAGCTCTGGAGATTTTCAAACTCTGCTGCTGGTAGTGTATCGCCTGTTTGTAGTCTCCGAGTGAGAGGTAAGCAAGTCCCAGATTGCCCAGAGATTTCCCCTCACCTTGTTTATCACCGATAGCCCTGTCGATTGACAATGACTGCTGCTGGTAGTGTATCGCCTGTTTGTAGTCTCCGAGTGAGTCGTAAGCAATTCCCAGATTGCCCAGAGATGCCCCCTCACCTTGTTTATCACCGATAGCCCTGTCGATTTCCAAACTCTGCTGATAGTACTGTATCGCCTGTTTGTAGTCACCGAGTGATTTGTAAGCAATTCCCAGATTGTTTAGAGACATCCCCTCCCCTCGTTTGTCTTTGATGCTTTGGTAAATCTTCAATGCTTGCTGGTAAGAACGCAACGCTGCTTGAAACTGGCTGGTATTTAACTGTTGGTTACCTTGCTCTATCAATTTGTCTGCTTCTTCTTTGAGGGAATTTGTGCTTTGAGCTAATACCCGCATTGACGCAAACAGCACTTTTGTAGAGATGAAAGGTGCTGTGCTACTGGCGAGCAGTGCTATCAGTGTTGCAAGGCTAATGCTTTTCAACTGCATATTTTCCTGTCTTTCAACTAATTTCTGCTGTTGTTTTCAGTGCGGTTAGGAAGGGGATAAGTTGTCCAAGTCTGTGGGGCATTTTTAGGTAAACCCATTAATTGCAACACGTTAGCCCAATCAGTCTTTACTTCTGTATCCTGTGGATTGCTACGCTGAAGTTCAGCCAGTGCAGTTAGTGTTTCATACCACAATTTGGCATCAGTATAGAGGGAGACACGCTCTTTTGGTGGCGCTGCTTTTAACTGAGTGTTTAAGGCTGAACTCACAGGAATGCGCTCTAACCTCCCGTTGACGATCGCATCAGCAGCACGATTTTGAGGATTGCAGATAGCAGAAAAAACCCAACGGTACTCCTTACCTTCTTTTAGGGCGGGTACTATTTTTGGCAGTTGAAGGTTAATAATTCCTGGTTGCTGTTTGAGCGCAAAGGTTGCAGAATAAACTTCTTTGTCTTGGCTGTCGATAAGAACGAACTCTGCATTCAGGCGAGAAACAGACAAGTCGGGAATATAAAACCAAAAGGTAGGATGTTCACTGATTGTTTGTTCAACAAAAGGAATTTTATTCTCAGTTGAGGGTACTAAAGCTATAATTTGTTGATCTAAATTAGAACAGCGCCCTCGTACGGCTCCTCCTCGCTGAATACCCTTAACGACTCCTCCTGGGCGAGTGCCAAAGAAAAAACGTTTTATTTTTTCAGTTAAATTCGGGCTGCGTTGTGATTGTTGTGCTTGGGCAGATGGTAAGCTTTGTAGCGAATGAGCCAATATCAAGCTCAAAATACAAGCAAAAGTTACTTTTTGAGCAGTTGATACATATTGGTGCATTGGTTATTGTTTATATTTATTGTTTGTATTTATTACTTATACGTATTCTGTTTGGGCGATCGCGGAAAAAAAGAAACAATATATATCACTACAGAACTCGTACCAACCAAACCTAGTGCAGGTGGGATGAGTGGTATCCAAACACTGGCAAATGTGAGACTAAACCAACAGGTAACGGATAATACTATAATCCCGCTGCCTACGGCTATTGCTAAGGGCTTGAATGAGCGCCAGTAGCAAGCAAAGACAGCACCTATCAAAGACCAACTCCAAATCCAGAGAATTTCTCCACCTTGTGACCAAACAGACAAAAGTGGTCGTTTATCAAGTGCAGTACTGAGAACTTGACTAATCATGTGCGCGTGTACTATGACACCGCTGAGTGTACCATAAGGTGTAGACCAACGGTCAGGAGGTCCTTGTTGCTCGGCGTAACTACCAATTAAGATAATCTTGTCGCGCAGATCTTCATCTTGAAAGTTATTATTTAAAATCTCTTCGAGTGTTAACTCTTTGGCGACTTCGCCAGAACTCGTGGCGCGATAATTTAACAACACTTGGAAGCCAGCAGCATCTACGTCTTGATAACCTCCAGTAAATGGTTGCAGTTGAGGGAAGACAACGCCACCCAGTTGCAGGTTATTTCCAGATGTGAGGGTATCTTGATAGTTACTGTTTTCTTTCAACTCCTGTTCTAAATAACGACGCGCTAGCATGAAGCTAAAAGATTCTTCTGTGCGACACTTAGCTCCTGGTACCCAATCTTGAAACATAAGATGACGACGCACGGTATCATCTGTGTCTGAGACAAAATCACTAAAACTAATATTCTCTGTAGACACTTCTTTTGGTGGAGCCACCTCTTTTTGTGGATTTCCTTGCTCGTCGATTATGGGTACTTTGCAGACGGCAATAATGTTGTTTTGTCCTAGTCGCTTTAAGAAGTCTGGTATATTAGAATCAGCAGAAAAGGGACGATATAAATCTATTCCAATAAGTCTCGGTTTATGCTGCTCTAGTATTTGCAACAAACGATTAAGAGATGGATCTCGTAATGAGCCTTGTCCCTTCTCTCCTCTTTTATCTTGTGCTAAAATATCATCATCTGTAATTTTGACTATCAGCAGACGTTTATCGATACCTTCATCAGGTCGGAGTTGGATGAGGTGATCAAAGGTTTTCAATTCCAACGACTCTAATACACCAAAAAAGCGCAGTCCTACCAATGCAACGGTGATTGTAAGACTCGCAGTGAACACTGTTTTTAGGTTAAAACGTCTGAGTAAGGAAAGGTGAATTCCCTTTGTTCGCCCTGGTAATGTAGCTTTAGTTACCTCAGTTTCGGACGGCGGTTGAGTGAATTGATTTGAATATTGTGTTGGAGGCTGGGTTGTTGAAGTAGAGTAATCTGGTTCTGAGTTTAGTTCTGAGTTGTAATGAGGGTTGAGTTTATAGGCGATCGCATCTAATTGAGGTGCGTATTCTCCTCCTCTAAAAGCAGACTTGAGTTCTTCACAAAGTTTAGAAACAGAGTTTTCTAATCTTCTTGTTTGTAACAAGTAAATCAGTTCTACTGCAAAGTCGTTTGGGGGAAGCAACCAGATAGCACTCAGTTCTCCTGGGTTGATTCCAATTTCTATGCATAATGCTCTTCGTCTGTCGGGTGCAGTGCGTCCGCTTAATTGTAAAAATTTTCGCAGAGTTTCTATATCTGAATCATTCAGGTCTTCTAAAGACATATGATTTTTTGAAGAGGGTGTTTTAAAAGTTTTGTTTCATGCTTTTAGTTTAGAGGAGATTGCTTCCCTCCACTGCGTTGCGATCGCAATGACATCTTACGTTCCCTTATTTCATGCTTTTATAGCAGTTCTGACTTGAGTGTAATACAGATTGTTTGTAGGGGCTGTTCTATACCCATTGATGTCAACTTAAGCCAAAAGCCATTATTGGCAAGCATTTGATCATTTTTGATGTACCATCTAGATTTTCGATCCCCCCTTAATCCCCCCTTAAAAAGGGGGGAAATAAAATCTTAGCCCCCTTTTTAAGGGGGTTGGGGGATCTACAACGACGCTCAATTGGGTGTTTGAACGTGATTGTTGACATGTATGGGCAAGACGAAAGCCCGTACCGAGTTGCGTGTATTGTATGCAAGTGAAATTCGTTATAAAGTTCATTTTCATAGAGAATCGGTATGACAATTGAGTTTAGCTATAATTGCTCCTAATTTAGAACTGTATCCTCCTCCTTTGAAGTCTGACTCCAGTTTTTTACAAAGTTTATAAATTGTTGTTTGTAATTTTCTTTTTTGTAATAAATCAATCAGTTCTACTGCAAAGTCATTTTCAGGAAGTACCCATATAGAACTTAGTTCTCCTGGGTTGATGCCAATTTCTATACATAATGCTCTGCGTCTTTCTGATGCTGCGCGTCCGCTTAATTGTAAAAGTTCTCGTAAAGTTTCTATGTCGGAGTCGTTGAGATCTTGGTTGATTTCAACTAGAGGATTGATTTGCGAATTAACTGGTGATGGGGATTTATCTAATATGTTATTTTTAACTAAAACTGGAATTTGTCCTTGAGAAACATCTTCCATTTGAATAGCAACCAAGCCTTCCTCAAAAGCTCTTTCAATAACATCTTGACTATCTGGATTTTCGTACCCTAGTCCATCATAAAAGCCAATAGCAAATACAATAGCAGCTTTGTCACCAATCGGCTGATTCATGCCAATAGTATAATTAATGTGTTGGCTAATAGCTTGGGCAGATTTTTCAGAATAACAAGCATTCAGTAATACACACTTAACATAATTGGCGTGTAGCTTAAATAATGCTGCTAATCCCGTTGGTGATACGGGTTTATGGTTTTCGCCATCGTCTTCTAACACCAAACTACCATCCTCCATCCCATGTCCACAAAAATGGACAATTTGAGGACGTTCTTCGGCGATCGCCCTACGAATATCTTGAGGACGTACAGCAGTTCTAATTTTTATTTCAAACAAATCCCGTTTTACTGCCCGTTTAATAGCTTCTTCAATTTCCCGGATTTCTTTATCTAAGCGTAAACCGTGGGGAATTGCTGTTAAAATTAATACTTTTTGTGGCATTGGCTGAACTCCCGTTACTGCAATACGGTTCGGTTAAGATCCCCCCGCCTGCGGCGACCCCCTTAAAAAGGGGGTAAAAGAGGGTTAGAAGCCCCCCTTTTTAAGGGGGGGTTGGGGGGATCTTCAGGGGATCTTCAAAATATTAAAACGTTAACCGAACCGTATTGCCTGTTACTGCCTTCTTACCCATTTAAACTTTGCACCCTAAACTCTTGTTTGGACAGTGCCGACAGTCCTGAGTCTTGTGGCAGCTTATTCACTGCTTCTACCTTTTTGTTACTGATGATACCATTGCTCATTGCCAGCGATAAGCTAAGTACTCTGGCATTAACGGCAGTTAGATTTAGTTATTTCTAGAAGATTTGTAAAGAAAAAATTAAAAATTTTGAAAATAAAAATTTGGAATCTTACATTTTTGATCAAAAATTAAACAACCTCTACTGCTTGTCTACTTACTCGTTTATGCTCTAATAACCTTCTGTTTGTTCATTATTTGTACTAATTAAGACTAAATGATGATCCGATAGAATGCAAAGATATGTAGCAGAAGCATATTTAAACTCTTATGCCAGAACTACGTCAGTCAATCGCTCAGCACTACCACGAACGAACTAAGTACGATCCGCAGACTATCGCCTCAAAGAACAAGGGGTTAAACTGGTCTAAGCAACCAGTGCCGTTCAAAGAGTACAAAATTGGCTCTACTTTTGACCTCAAGCCCTATATCCAAGAGAAAGCAGAAGCTTTTGTTGACAAGCCTGATGCTCAATGGTGGCAGAGGTTGTCGGGGCTACTGTTTTGCAGCTACGGACTCACAGCAAAAATGCCTTCTATGGGAAATACGGTATATTTGAGGGCTGCACCCAGTGCGGGTGGCTTGTATCCTGCGGAGATGTATGTTGTTTCTCGTGGCACTGCGTTGTTGCCGCCGGGAGTGTACAATTACCAGTGTCGAACTCACTCTCTGATCGCTTGTTGGGAAAGTGATGCTTGGCAAAAGCTGCAAGAAGCTTGTTTTTGGCATCCAGCTTTGCAAAAGACGCAGTTAGCAATTATTATTACTGCAGTTTTCTATCGTTCAGCTTGGCGATATGAAGATAGAGCTTACCGAAGAATTTTTTTGGATACAGGACACCTGTTAGGTAATATGGAGTTAGCTGGCGCTATGACTCAGTATCGCCCTCACCTGATTGGTGGCTTTGTAGATGAGGCGGTGAATGAATTGCTCTACATCGATTCTCAACAGGAAGGTGCGATCGCCGTGATCCCCTTAGCAGACTTGCTGGATATTAAGCAAAATATACTCACAGGACCAACAGCTTTACCCTCTGCGACAGAAACGAACTATCCTGATATTCCCGATGGTAAACTCCTGAAATATTTTCATGACTGCACGCAAATTCCACCAGGAACAACCAGTAAACTCACTGCACCTGAAGTCAAACAAGAAAAATCTTTAGAGGATAAATATAACTTCCCTTTCTGTGAAAAAATCTCTACTGTTAGCCAACCTATCCACTGGGGAGAAAAACTCGATGGACTAGAAGTGACGATTCTCAAACGGCGTTCTACCCGTGCTTACAGTGGTGATGATTTAACATTTGATGAACTAAAAGCTTTACTCGATTTTTCTTACCAACCTCAACATTATGTTGACCAAGGTTTTGATCATTCGACTGATTACTTTGACTTAAATTTAATAGAAACATTTATTGCTGTTTCTGGGGTAGAAGGTGTTGAGGCAGGGTGTTACTATTATGCGCCCAAAGCACAACAATTACGACAAATTCGTTTTAAATACTTCAGAAAAGAGTTACACTTTCTTTGTTTGGGACAAGAGTTAGGACGAGATGCAGCAGCAGTCGTTTTTCATACAGCTGATTTAAAATCAGCAGTCGCTCAGTATGGCGATCGCGTTTACCGTTATCTGCACATGGATGCTGGTCATTTAGGACAAAGGCTAAATCTAGCTGCTATTCGCCTTGGTTTGGGTGTTAGTGGTGTTGGTGGTTTCTTTGATGACAAAGTGAATGAAGTACTTGGTATTCCTGCGGACGAAGTTGTGTTATACATGACTACGTTAGGAAGACCGAGGTAGTTTGCAACAGAAGTGGTGTGGGATTCAAGCCAGAATACCCAATAGGGGAAATAGGGGAAAAAGAGGTTTTGTTACTAACGACCATCTTTACAGCGCTTTTCAAGTAAATAAACTAAGGGGTAGGGGCAAAGACTAGACGTGCCTTACGAAGATTTGTGGTTCAATTAACAGAAAATAGCTGTAAAACCCTTTCCCCCCTGCACTCTGCACCCTACTCCCTTGCAGCCTTAATGATAAGTCTTTAATCGGACACGATATTACACCCCCTAGTTCTTGACACCAATTCTCCCCCGCTATACCCGTTCGCGTTAGCGGTGGGAGGATGTCAACTGTGCAGTATACGCCTTTTCTAGGCAAAGCTTCAATTGCTCTGCCAGCATTGCTACCTCGGGTTCTTCAAGGAGGGAAAGGTGAGAACCGGGAAGATGATAGACATCTACTCCAGCGGTTACCTCGCTCCAACCAAATTGCGGATCATACTTTACACCGACAGCATCGTCCCGATTCTTATCGTCAGTCCGAAAAACAATCATTCGACCAGGATACGCTTTCAAGGTGTACTGCTCGATTGCTTGGACGTTAGCAGCTATAACATCTAAGTGTTCGTCGCCTTCAGGTAAAACTTCGGACTTTTCCAGCAAACGCCGGTATTTGTCTCGGATATGGTACGTGCCCCACTCAGTCCAGCCCACAAGCTTTTGCTGTAGGTAGGTAGGTCCTTTTTCTATAAAATTATTTATGTGCTCGAAAATTCTTAGCGCAAAGGGTAACCGCTTCTCACTACCCGGACGAGAAGTATCAAGCATAGCCAGAACAGCGACTTTCTCACCTTGAGAGTGGAGTTGTTGTGCTATTTCGTAAGCAATTATACCACCCAAGGAGTAACCTCCTAAATAGTAAGGACCATTGGGTTGAATCGTTTGGATTTCTTTAATATAGTGTGCTGCCATGTCTTCAATCCGGGTTAAAGGAGGGTGTTTTCCATCTAACCCTTGTGGTTGTATTCCATAAACTGGTTGATCCGAACCTAGACGTAATGCTAAAGGACGGTAACACAGGATTTCTCCGCCAAGGGGGTGGATGCAGAAGAAAGGTGGCTTGGAACCCTTGGGTTGAATTGGTACCAAAGATGACCAAACTGCAACGGATTTGTCCTCACCAAGCGCCGCTATCAAAACCTGCTCACCAATTGCTTTTTCTTCTTCAGAATAGAGCATCTTGGCAAGAGCTTCCACTGTACCTGATTGGAAAAGGGTGGATAAGGGAAGTTTTTTGCCGAATCTATTCTCTATCTGTGCGAATAAGCGTACTGCCAGCAGTGAATGTCCTCCCAACTCAAAAAAGTTGTCATGAATACCCACTTGTGGAACACTCAACACTTCTTGCCAGATGCTAGCAATTTGGCGTTCCAACTCGTTCCTTGGTGCGACTCGCTCAGCTGCGCGACGCTTCCGACGTTCTGTGGTGACTAGTTGCTCTCGATCAATTTCACTCGTTGCCAAAAGCGGCATTTCTTCAAGCTGCACAAAATCACAGGTGGATGGAGTCCCGAAGCGATCGCTCACCTCTAACTCTTGCAACTTGGCTACAGGCACTGGACTTATTGAGGCAGTAAAATGTGCGGATAATTTCTGGATACGATAAGATTCCGTCTTAATGTATCGTCGAATCGGACGTTTACTTGCATCCAGTCCCACCAAAAGTTGTGTCTGATTATGATGCAATAAAGTGAGCAATGATTGCAAGCCTTGCTCACTTGTCATGGCATGGTATCCTCGGGCGAGCGTCAAATCTTTCATTTGGTAGTTGCGGCTCATGCCCACCTCATCCCACATACTCCAGGCAAAGCAATAGCTGTGCAATGAACTTTGATGTCGCTGGTAGTGAGAAAAGGCATCCACAAAACGGTTAGCAGCCGCGTAAGCACCCGCACTAAACCCTCCAAAGAAACTGTTCACCGAAGAAAAGCTGATGAAAACACTCTCTGGCTGGTTCTTGATCAGTTGATGCAGCGTCCATGTACCAAAAACCTTGGGACGAAGTGTCGCGGCAAAGCTATCCGGCGTTTCCTCAAGTAGCAGGCGTCTTGTAGGAATCCCTGCTAAATGGATAACTCCATTTAGCTCGCATTGCCAGCTGGCACAATGCTGCTCAACCACCTGTTGCAACTGAGTCAAATCACAAACATCAACAGCTTCATAAATGACTTCTCCTTGCAGTTGCTCTAAGGATAGATAAGCTCGAATCCGCTCAGAAACAGCATTTTCTTGTTGCAGATGAGTTTCCCATGTACTTCTTTCCGGCAGGGGAGTTCTACCCACTAACAACAAACGAGCACTATACTGCTTTAGAAGATACTTAGCAATCTCTACACCAACGCCTCCTAATCCACCAGATATCAGATACATTCCCCTTGGTTGGAAGGGAAGTTCTTGCTTTTCTTCCTGGCGCAAGTCCACCTTTTCTAGGTAAGGTACTAGACGCTCTCCATTGCGGTAAGCGACTTCTTGCTCTTTTTGAATGAGTTGGAGTTCTTGAAGAATGTATGCTGCATTGACTTCGCTGTTTTGCACGGGCAGATCGAGATGACGAGTATCCAACCAGGGCAATTCTGCGGAGATTGTTTTAATAAGTCCTGGTATGGGCGATCGCTCGCAAGCAATTTTTTCTTCTTTTGAGGTGACTTGGCTGAAGCTTGCAATTACCTGTAGCCGCACTGGCGTATCCGAACCTTGAACTTGCTCCAATGCCTGAACTAAGAAAAGCAGACTATAAACTCCTCGCTGTTGTGCCTGCTCTAGCGCTTCCAAGCTAGAGATTTCTCCAGCATACTGGTCATAAGTCCACAAATGTAAGATTTGTTCAATTGGAAGCTTGTTTGTTGCTTTTGAGACAAATTCCAGCAGTTGTCGATAGTGGTCAGGATTTTCCGGAGCAATGCGATAGCGATTATCAGCTAGTTTGGCAAAGTCTGTCCCAGCCTCAATGCGAACATAAGGCTGGTTGAGTTTACCTAGCTCGGCGCACAAAAACTCTCCCAAACCCAATGAGTCCAAAAATACCAAAACAAGACCCGTCTGGGGTTTAGTGTCTAAAACAACCGTTTCTTTCCGTCGCCATATTGGGCGGTAAAACCAGTCTGGCAGAGTCTTGTCATTTTCAAGCAAAATATCAACTTGCTTGAGTATAGAATCAAACTCACCAGCTTCAAAGCTCTTTTTGAGTTGCGCGTGCTGAATTTTGCCAATTGAGGTCTTAGGTATTACCTCTTTTTCAACTGGGATCAAATAAGCAGGTTTTATTCCTATCTTGCTAACAACCTTCTGACGAATTTCTTTTAACAGTTCTTCTAAGCGGTTATCGTCAGAAATAGAAGTGTGGAAAAAGACAATGACTTCATCAGTATTACTACCAACTTGCCGAGTTGCACAGGCTGCTGTGTAAGACACTTCCACTCCTGCAACCGCTTCCACCACCTGTTCAATTTCATGAGAATAGTAATTAACACCGTTGATAATAATAATATTTTTTGTCCGCCCTGTAATGGTTAGACGCCCGTTATGCAGAAATCCCAAATCCCCAGTATTAAACCAACCATCCTCAGTGAATACTTCTTGGTTGAGTGCGGGATTTTGATAATAACCTGAGGTGACAGTAGAGCCTTTGACTTGCACATAGCCAATTGTTTGCTCGTTGACAACTTCATTTTTGTCATTCACGATGCGAAGGGAAATCCCAGGAATGGGGGAGCCTAATTCTGCAAAGGAAGCATATTCTGGTATTGAGGTGTTTAGCAAATATTCTTCAGAAGAAGTCACACCTGAGGAAGTTTCAGCCATACCCCAAGAAGAATGCATCGCATTATCTGCTAGCCCGTGAGGTGAAAGCAGTTCTCGCACCTTTTGTGCTGTCTGAGGGACAATAGGCTCAGCCGTATTTAGAAAAGACTTGACTGAGGATAAGTTCCAACGCCGCTGCTCGATTTCAACACTACGTTCGCTCAGCAGGGCAAAAGCAAAATTTGGTGCCCAAGTCGTCGTCACTCGATAGCGCTCGATCAAATCGAGCCATTTCAAGATATCTTGCAAAACTACCGTAGTCGGAGCATGGATTTGCTGGCATCCTAAAAATATACACCTGATGAGACACCGAATCAACGGACCAGGGTGATCCAAGGGTAGCCAGTTCAACGAGATATCTTGGCTTGTAAGATGATTGATTTGGGATGTGCCAACGACACTGCTTATAATATTACGATGCGTCAGCGTCACCCCCTTGGGCATACCAGTACTACCAGAGGTGAGCAATAATAATGCTAAATCATCTGGCTGGCTGGAGTACCAATTTTGATCTGGATCGTGCAATCGCAAATTCTCGACTGTCTCAACTTGCAAGTTCTCAAGGTTCAACTGATTGGACAGGGTGCTAATCTGAGGGGTAATGCTATCATTAGTCAGCACTATTGGTTGGTCCAAAACCTGCCAAGCATTTTGTAGCTTTTTAACATTACTGTCGGATGGATCGTTGTAGTTAGATGCGATCGTTATCGGTACTGGGACAAACCCTCCCAAAATGCAGCCCCAGAATGCCAAAATGAAGTCTTGATATCGGTCTAATTGTAAAATGACTTTGTCTTGAGGCTGAAGATCCAGCTTTCTTAACCCTGCTAGCAACCGTTGTGCGTCTTCAAGCAATGCCTCATAAGACTGAATTGTTTCGGAACCGTCAGAGTGGATGTAGACAATTCCTCGCTCTGATGCTTCTTTAGCAGCTCTCAGTAGCACTTGCGAAAGATTTTTTGGAGCATCCGTTGCTAACTTTAGCGGTTCACCATGACTGATGGCAATAGAGTCTGACTTCTGTGTGCTTGCTTGAGGAACAATTTTGGTGGGGTGAGGTGTGCTGTCATTACCAACTTTCCACTCAGGTAGCAAATCCAATAGATGCAGGGGGGGGATTTTCTCGTTATACTCTTGAACCACTACTGCGGCTTGCTCGATTTCGGGGAGCGATCGCACTTGCTCTTCCCATTGCTCCATTAACTCAGAGTCGATCACTTCCAAATTTAATAAAGCTTGTTCGTCTACCAGTCCTTGCTTGGTGAGCGGCAGGCTAGACACCATAACATAAGCATTGGGCATTTTAGCAGCAGGGAGCACGCCTTGCAAGTGGGACTGTAGCTTCTCCAACGAAAATGATCCTGCCGCAACCAGATAAGCAACTAGCTCTGGTTTGGAAGTTTTTCCTTCCCGAACCAGTACCACACAGTCGTCAATCAGCGGATAGTCCAGCACAGCTGCTTCCACGATTTGCTTATCTGTCATATCATCCGGTAGCTTCTTTTTCACTGTTGAGAGAACAGTAGTCTTGTTGCTGATATCGTCCATATTTCGTCATCCTTCGTTCCTATTACTTAGTCAATAGACATTAACCTAGCCACCCGTGTGTCGCATTTTCCTCTCTGAAATCTACGAAAGATATCAGAGAGGAAAATTTATGCCTTGTACCAGTTATAGTGCAACCATTTTCTGTCCTTCTCCCTGTTGGAAGATGACAAACGTTATTATACAAATTGTTTATCTGTATATAGAAAGCATCTTTTCTTTTTGCGTGTCTTTTTTTTAACGGCAATCGAGGAGACTTTTTTAGTTGTTCAAAAGGATTCGCGATACACATGATTGCGTCTGCTGTTTGGGCAATCCCTTTGTTTTTTGCATTTGAGTCTTCTTTAATTTTTTGGAATTTGATGAAGGTTTTTCGAGTGTAAAAGGACATAGAAAAGCTATTTTTCACGAATATCATAAATGAGCTTATATAATTTTGTTGTTTTTGATTATTACAATTGTCAAATAAATCTTCAGAAATAACTTGATAACAGAGATTTTCTTCGCACGATGCTTTAGGAGCATCCCAAATATTCAAGTTTCTGCCCGATACAGTACAAGCATCTTACTTGCTATCGTGCGCCAACTTTCCGGTTCACACTACGTTTACACGTATTAGGATGTTCCCTTACGTTTTTTTATTTTCTGGACATCTGGCTTTCTTTCAGTACAGTTTTTGATCGGTTAGTGATTTGAATTAAATTTCAATGTATATTTAATGACTTCAGGTTAATTCTTGCAATTTTAGGCTTTATTCAATTTCTTACAAGACAAGAACTCATCATGTAAAAAATCAGCATTCATTTTGGTACAATTACATCTAACATAATAATCAAAGTTGCTAGTTCTAAAAAATAACAATATAAGTACCAAATATTCCTGATGTTTTAGAAAAGAATCAAAATAGAAAGTTATTTGATTTTTTCTAACAGACCTGGAAATCGAGTTCATAACTCATAACTCTCATTTGTTGAAACCAATCTTTATTATGAGTATAATTCGGTTTTCATGAACTTCGGCTATTAGACAAAAAATGAATTTATAAATTGTTCTGCATAGGATGATATAACATGCTTCAAAACATGGTTTTCGTTTTGTTTTAATACGCTTTTTACGAGTAACTGGTAATCGATATTAATAGATAATTTTACATTTTTTAAATAAACTTAGCGTTGTTTTATAGCATTTTTCATATAATCTTTATTTTTTCTTTAAAAAAGATCACTAAATATACTAGTAATACTAAATCCGCTTTTGTAACCCCCTTTTTATCCTGGCACAGGTGCGGCTATACAGACAAAGTCCTTCTTGTGCGGACTAATGGAAAAGGGGTCATTAACCCGGATTGGTATTATACCAAATTGTCTTTGATGGTATTATTTGCTCGGAAGTTAGTCCAGTAGCGACTTTGATTCCAAACAAGACTAACTATGGCAACTTGGTATAATAATTGCTACAAATTAACTCTGAGTAATTATAAATTTAATGATCACAGTAATTTTACACAGACGTTATCAGACAAAATTAAAATCTAGATTAGCTACCAGTCAAGCTATCCATTTAAAGGCTGACAACTACAAGGACAGTATGCGGTAGTATAAAATTATTAGCAAAGGCTTGAGGAAAGTTCTTCTAACTTCTGAGTGATCACACCACTGGTGAATAATTCCTTTGCCTTGATAATACCTTCACGCATATCTGAACAAATTCCACAACGCCAAAGGTAAAATCCTCCATTCCACAAAGCTGTTTCCATCAGAGGTGAGGGTTTACCATTCAATACTCCCTGTATATTGGCAATTAATTCTTCAGTGGTACCGAGAGGTTCATTCTTTGTCGTGAAGCCGTAATCACGAGGGGACAGGTGTAAACGTTCTATTGATATATTGCCTGTCTCATCCAGTTCTGAAGTTCTGGTTATGCCAATGATAGCAGTGCGATCGCGTGGTAACTCGCAGCTTCCCTCCAACCCTTTTACTGTTGTCAATTGAGTCACCCCTCGCAATGCTAGGGTGTTTTGAAACAACATTTCTGTGGGAGGATGAACAAACCCAGCAATGATATGAGCATTTCCTGCATAAGGACACCAAATGAGTTCCATTGTCGCCAAAGGTGGACGCTTGCCAAGCTGGTCGCGGTACTCCCAGATACTATTTGTTAAGGGGAAATGCTTAGAAGTATAAACAAAGCCAAGTCCACTTTTCTCAAACACTTGCTGAGTTTTTTCTAATGATAGTCTAGTCCAATCAACTCCTAAACCCTGCCAAATATTTACTAATGGCACTCCGTACTTTGTAGGGAAACAATCTCCACCGTGCATAATCACTGGCTGTCCGCTTGCTGCTAGTAATAAAGCCGTTACTGGGCTAATCGGTGCGGTGCGAGTTCTGCCATCATAAGGTATGCCTAAAACTATCACAGGTCGTTCGCAGGTGATTGGTTGCAGTTTTGGTCCTAGTTCATCATAAGCATCTAACATTCCAGCAATTTCTTCAGCCGTAGGACGTTTGATGCGATGAGCGATTAAAAATGCCCCAATTTGTGCTGGTGTCGCTTCTTTGCGCAGCATCATCTTCATTGCGGTGGCTGCTTCAGTGCGAGTTAAGTTCTGTCCAGTATGCTCACCACTAGCTATCTTTTTAAGTAAATCTCTGAATACTATGCTCATATTTTTGTCCTTTGTCGTTTGTCAAAAGTCAAATGACAAACGACAGATGACTGATGACTTATAACTGCTAACAAGCCGACTTTACTAAAGAATCCAATTGTGGTGGTACATTGTCCCTAACCAACTGCCAAAAATGCTTGATAGGAGGAATCTGAAGTCGGTCTTGAGTTGTGACCATAACGACCTGCCGAGTCAAACTAGAACTCTCAGGTGAAGAACTATTACTGTTAGTGTTGCAGGCTAGGGAACGAACTGCAAGGCTAGGGTCAATACGTGCTTCAACTAGTGCCGACTGTGGTAGCATAGCCACAAGTTCCCCTTGGCGCACGACTCCCCGGAAAGCATCTAGAGTATTCACTTCTAAAGCCGCATGCAGTGTGACTTCTAACCGTTCAAATCTATCTTGTATCAGGCGTTGCATCCCATAACCATCCTTAAACACGACTTGCGGATAACGAGTGAGCTCCGACCAAGGGATGCGTTCATATTGGGCTAACGGATGATTTTTTGCGACTAAAACTTCTATTGGTTCATCATACAGCACTTCTACTAGCATTTCTTTGCCAGTGCATAAGAAGCGATTATTCATGACGATTGCCAAATCCACGAGTCCATCTTTGAGGACTTTTAAGGCGCGATCGCTACCCAGCGATGTCACCCGCAATTGGACTTGTGGATAATCATGACAAAATTTTTGCAAAACTGGTGGCAGGTAATAAGCACATAGTGAGTGAATTGCTGCGACACAAAGTTCTGGCTGCTTTCCTGCCAATAAATCAGCAATTTCCTGTGTAGCACTTTGCCACTCTTGGCATATTTTTTGAGCACGAGGTAGCAAGCGTTCACCCGCCAACGTCAGCTTTGCTTGGCTGGTTCTATGAAAAAGTTCTAACCCCAAATCTTCTTCTAATGCTTGAATTTGCCGACTAACAGTCGATTGGGTGACACCGCGTGTTCGTGATGCACCTTGAAAACTACCAGTTTCTGCGATCGCCAGAAAGGCTTGCAACTGCTCTAGTCGCATCTTGATGTAGCCTGAAGTACACTTATGGCAATATTTAAGTTATCGTACTTTCGGGCCCAAATTAGTACTGGTTGTTACCGATGATTTTTGCTGAGAAATTTTTTGACAACTTTTTTACTCAAAGGTTCTATCTTCATACCAAGTTGGATTCATGACTTACACCCCACCCCTATCTCGTTCAAAAAGAAGTTCGGGTTTAAGTAGATAGAATTGTCAGAAATTCTTCTAAAGAACTCACAGTGATTGCCTACGGCAGAGCTGCGCTTAACGCACTATCCATCAAACTTTCTAATTGTTCCACACTCTCGCCCTCAAACCTTGCTTTTATTTCTTGAGATATTGACATAAAAACAAACATGTGTATTTAAGACTGTTTGCGTGAGTTGTTGCATGAAGCATCTTTGACATGAATTCTCCTAATCACTCCTCAGTGCGGTGATTGGGTCAAGTCTAGCAGCATTGCGAGCTGGGATGACGCCAGCCAGCAGTCCAATCACAAATGTCAAACCAAAGCCGAATACAATCGACCAGGGCGAAATTACGAAGGGAAATTTGAACAGGTTTGAGGCTGCGAAGGCGATCGCAACTCCAAGGCATATACCAACTACCCCTCCCATGATTGCAATCACCACTGCCTCAGCTAAAAACTGCGTCAAGATGGCAGTACCAGTCGCTCCAATCGCTTTACGAATCCCGATTTCTCGTGTCCGTTCGACCACTGACACAAGCATGATATTGGCAATACCAATGCCGCCAACAATTAAAGAAATTGCGGCAACTGCCACTATCATTACGGTAAAAAGCTTGGATGTACTGGTGAGCGTTTCGATGATATCGGCTGAATTCACAGTCCGAAAATCATCCGTTTCTCCTTTTTCGGGAAAAATACCGTGTCGTACCCGCAACAGATTCGTAGTTTGATACTGGGCAGCATCTAGCAGATCCTGGCTTTTGACTTTGACATAAATTCCTCGGATGGCAAGTCCCTTGACAGCGTTGTTTCCCACTAACCGGGCAGACATATTGGTAAGCGGGATATAAATTTGTTCATCCGGGTTTTGTGGACCTTGCGCTCCCTTCGTCTCCATAACGCCAATTACGTCATAGGTTTCTCCGGCGATGCGGATTTGTGCGCCTTCTGCGTTGCTTCCTGTTCCCAGCAGTTCATCTCGTGCGGTGGGACCCAATATCGCCACAGCTTTCGCTGAATCGACTTCCTCCTGACTGAAAAATCTACCTGTTTGAGGATGCGTGTTGCGTACATCTGGATAATTAATATCAGTTCCAATAATGGTCATCGAGTCGTTGTTTCCGGCATAAACGACTTGGGAATTTTGTTGCAGGAAAGCAGACACCCGGTCAACACCTAAAACTTCTTGCGCGATCGCCTGAGCATCTTCTAGAGTTAATGTTGTTGCACTACCACTGCCTTGCCGGACTCCGCCACTTCTGGCTGCACCCGATTGTACTTGTAAAATGTCAGTTCCCAGTGATTGTAATTGTTGCTCGGTTGACTTTTGGGTGCCTTGACCGATCGCGGTAACGGCGATCACTGCTGTAATGCCAATGATGACGCCTAACATGGTTAGCAGGGTGCGGAGTTTATTACTCCACAGTGCCTCTAGAGCCATCGACAGAATTTCAGGTAGGGACACTGATGAACTCCCAACCAGAGCAGATGCCTGTTTAACCAGTGGTTTGCGCTCACGTGATTTTGTCATTGCTAAACCTCGCTTGTAAAATCAAGTCTAAAAACCACCGGGAGGACGACCCATACCACCAGAACGACCACCCGTCCTGCCAGAACGACCACTTCTATTACTATCCCTGGAACCCGCTGGCGCACTCACCAGAACTTTTTCATTTCCTTGTAAACCGGAGCGCACTTCGGTTTTGTTACCCACGGTCAATCCGGTTTGAATTGGCACAAATCGAGTCTTACCATTTTCCCTAAGTACCCGCACTCCAGTGCCATTTTCCTGGCGGGCGATCGCCACAGTTGGCACAACAAGCACATTGTTTAAGTTCCCTGCATTGAATTTCACATCAACATTCATGCTTGGAAGTAGCAGAGTTTCAGGATCGGTGAGATCTACTCTCACTTTCAGGCTGGTGACGTTGGATGTCACAGTTGCCTGGGCTGCAACCTGGGCAACTTTCCCCTGAAAGGTTTTATCAGGATACGCATCGGCTGTAATAGTGACCGACTGCCCGATCTTAATTTTGCTAATATCGGTTTCAGCAACATTTGCCACAACCTGATAATTTGATGCCAGCGACAGAATCGAAGAAGAGGTTGATCCCGAAACCGAACTCCCGGATGTTGTAGGTGTCACGAAATCACCCGGATCGGAATACTTGGAAGTCACAATCCCACTAAATGGGGCACGAATGACCATGTCTTGAATTTGTGTTTGAATCGTTTTCAGGCTGCCCTGCTGCTGAACCACCTGAGCGCGTGCGGAGTCAATATCTTCCTTGCGGTTTCCCGCTTTCAGCAGTGCTAAAGCTTGCTGTCTTTGCTCTACCACCGCCTTTAATTGCTCGATATCTTCTGTGCGTGATCCTGCTTTTTGCAATGCCAGGGCTTGCTGCGCTTCATTTACCGCAGCTTCGGCGCTGTCCTTGTCCGCACGTTTTTGGTTTACAGTTTGAAGCGAAATGGCACCAGCATTGTATAGTTGCTGATTGCGCTGGAAATCATCTTGAGCTTTTGTTAAACTTGCTTGAGCGCTTTTTAAACGTGCCTGTGCTTGAGCAATATCTTGAGGGCGGTTACCTGCTTGTCCTTTTTGCAGATTCGCTTGGGCTTCTTCTAATTGTGCCTGTGCTTGAGCAATATCTTGAGGGCGATTCCCTGCTATTACCTTTTGCAAATTCGCCTGGGCAGCAGCCAGAGATCCCCGTGTTTGAATCAGTTGCCCTTGCAGGTTTGAGTCATCCATGTATGCCAGGATTTGCCC
Organism: Brasilonema angustatum HA4187-MV1; assembly: GCA_019359695.1. Classification (GTDB taxonomy): domain Bacteria; phylum Cyanobacteriota; class Cyanobacteriia; order Cyanobacteriales; family Nostocaceae; genus Brasilonema; species Brasilonema angustatum. The sequence continues at coordinate 154,867 of JAHHGV010000010.1, read as the reverse complement.
TGCTTTTACAGAGTCACCTTCATCCACCAGTAAGCTCTTTAGCCGTCCAGAGCTTTTGGGGCTGACGTTGGTCGATTGTTTGGCTTCAATGATGCCGTTGGCTGAGATGGTGATGGGTAAGGTTTCTCGCTGGACTGGGACTGTCTGCATTTTACTTCTGGCTTCCTGAGCGGAGGAAATCACCGTCTGATGGTAAACAAGGTATCCACCCCCCGTCAGTGAACTGAGAATAAGTAACCCCGTCAGCCACTTGGTTAGCTTGTCTTTGACCAAGCCTTTTCCTAAAGGCTTGAATGTGGTAGGTTGGGGAGAATCAAGTGTCATAGGCTGCTTTCCACCTTGAGTGTAAACAAAGTTATTACGTTCGTGCTTTGTGCGCCTCCCGGAGGGAGCATCGCTTTTGCTTCGTTGTATTGAAACTACAAGGAGTTGATACTTTTAATTACAGCAGCACAACATGACAGCTTGCCCTTTGTGTAAATTACAATTTTGTAATTTGTTTTGCACTGTTATCCTTGAAAGTTCGTTTCCAGGTTCTACGGAGAAACTGACGTTGCTCAATTATATGCAGGATAACCAGTGTCAGCAAAGTGTACGATAGCCAGAAGTGTAGATTGCGAGCGATAGCACCAACAGAACGATTTTCCTCAAACCAATTGGGCAATGTCACAAAAAAGAACGGAATTTCATGCCCACCTGAGTTTGATAAAAAAATGCCGCTGATTGGAACAACCAGCATCAGCAGATAAAGCACTAAATGCAGGGAAAAGGTTTTTATCCACTGGGGTGTCAGTTTGGGACTGCGCTTGAGATACTTTTTCGCCATAACTTGCAGTAGGGTAAAAACCCTCAAGAGCAGTAGAGCGAGAACTAATACACCGAATGATTTGTGGATGTTGTACAGAGAACCTCTAAAGAAAACTTCACGCGGCAAGCGAGCCATCACCATACCAAGCAAGTAGATGACAAGAAAACAAGCCGCCATCACCCAATGCAGTTTCCATAACCGCCCAAACGCATCATTTAATCGTCGTTTCAAGGGAGTTGGAGTGTTTGGCATAAAGACCATTAATTGGTAGAAAATAGAAAAGCTTGACAGTGCCAAGCCGTTATAGTGTCAGACTAACCTTAAAGTGAAACGGTATTACACGGAGGCGGGAAGCCTTTCACGACTTTGTGGAGGTGCTGTCTCGTTCGGTGCAGTACTGTTCACGCCATCTGAAGCCGAATCCATGTTAAGCCCAATGTTGAATGTTGCTGCATAACCATCGGTTGTTTGGGTGAGCGCGAGCAATAATTGGTCTCCACCATTACTGAAGATCCCGTCTCCAGCATTCCTTAGCGTGCGTTGTCCTTTGATTGCGTATGGTGAGAGTGCGTGTACTTGATCTGTGATCGAGTCATCAAAGTACAACTGTGACGTAAACTCATAACTCTGCCCTGATGTCGCATCCGTGCGAACCTTAAAGTGCATATGGACTGTTCTGCCTTGGTACCAACCGGGATAGTTGGTTGTGAACTGGACGGTTCCATCCGTATCTGTCACTTGATAGCCGCGCAGAAACTTTTGCCCGACGGTATTGAAACTTGGATCTGACACGTCGGAATAGACGCCTAGTGCGTCACAGTGCCAAATATCCACAGTGGCATTTGCAAGCGGCGTGCAGCCAGTACTCCCGACTGTAGAAACACGTAGCGTCAGTTGGAGTGGCACACCTTCTTTCACCGAACCGTTTGCCGGATCGGAGCGGATGTCCGAGCGGTTGAGCTTGTCGTCCACGAAATAGGGTCCTTCGGTCTGCTGCGGACTCACGACACAGTTCGGCAACGTAGAATCTGCTGTAGATGATGCTGCTGTGTCTGTACTCGACTCTGCCTGTGCAAGGCTGGACTTTCTAGATATGAATACAACAAGCATTGCACCTGCTGCTGCTCTGGATAAAGCAAGTACCTCTCTTCGACTCATAATCCGACTTACTTGACGATTGTTGTTTTTCATGCTGCCTTATAAAATAGATGGACACAATTAAACTGCACAGGCAACACCGTGCATATTTCTCCTCTTCTAAGGGAGAGCAGCAACGGTGGGGGAATCGGGTGGAACAAATCTTGCGTTGAAGTCAGTCCATCTACTTATCTGCCTCCAAAAGTTGACATTTATGATTCAACAGACACAAAATGACAGTTCGCCCTGCTTTTGGATTACAATTTTGTAATTTAAAGTTCGTTTCGCGTTTTTTGCGATAAGCATATCGCAAGCGGGCTTATCGCTGCGAAGTGCGAGATCCTCTCCAGTGTTAACTTCTTCGTCGTAAGTCCCACACTCTAATGGCACTCGGTTTAGTGTCGGGATATAAGACGGGCAGCGACGATTGCATTTTTAATTTATTTTTACCAAAGGTAAAAGAAAGAAAAGATGTATGTTAGCGGAGCGGCGCGTTAGCGCGAAGTTGCCAATATTCCTGGAATTCACATGTTTGATGTTGTATCATATTATTGGTCGCTGACCCTCCTGATTGTGTCGGAACAGATAGGTTAAGTAGCGGTACGACGCTTACCACAGAAAGATCAAAGCTCAGGAAATCGGTGAAACCGCTGGAATGCAAAAGCACACTCCATGTTAAACCTCGAAAAATAATTCAACAACCTGCGGGAGGCGGGTTGCTGCCAGGGTACACACGGGTGTACGGGAGTAAGGGACGCGTTCCAAACCTCCGGAGGACAAGTAAGACCATCATCGTTTTGAGTGACGAATACCCTTGTGGTATACCCAACGTGGCATTGACCAATGAAACTGGAAGCCCCCATCATAAACGGTACTCCGTTTTGATGGTGTGTACTTCACTCTGCGCTTTCAAACGGTTATTAAGTTATTGAATCCTACGCAATTTTGAGCCGTACCCTCAATTAGGACGTCGGGGAGGTTGGGGAGGAGGACACTTTTTACCTGGGCGGGGTTTGCAAGCCTTGGGTTTAGGAGGTTTTCTATCGGGCCGTTGTGCAATCTGTGTGATCCGATTCGATGGAACTTGGGCGATCGCTTGCTCGGCTACAGCAAAACCGAATGTGCCAATTACAAAAGGAATCGCTGCTGTGGCTAACACTCGACGAATATTCATCACAATCAACCTCTAAAAGTATTTGATAATCACATTGATAATTGAGCCACCTGAAAATGACAGCCCGCGTTGTATTTGAATTACACTTTTGTAATTTGAACCAAATGGTAATGAATCTAGAATGGAGCAATAGGTCGAGTAATGAATTGTTGTGAATGTTCTGTTTGTCGAAGACGAAGCAAAAATTGCTAACTTTGTCCAGGCTGGACTGAAGGAGCAGGGATTTGTCGTAGATTATTGCGACAACGGTGATGAAGGATATCTGCGAGCATTAGACAATGAATACGATGTGATTGTGCTCGACATCATGGTACCAGGTAAAGATGGACTATCGATTCTTAAACAACTGCGGCGCTCAGGTCGAAATGCCCCCGTAATTTTGTTGACGGCTCGCAATGAACTGGACGATCGCCTGTCCGGGTTGAATTTGGGAGCTGATGACTACATTGCTAAACCGTTTTTTGTGGAAGAGTTAGCGGCTCGAATTCATGCTGTTGTGCGCCCGAGTGTGGGCGATCGCCAAAATTTGCTTTCGGTTGGCTCTCTCAAACTTGATCGGATCACGCGAAAAGTCACTTGCAATCAACAAGCAATAGAACTTACCAGCCGCGAGTTTAATCTTCTGGAGTATCTTATGCGCTCTCCTGGACGGGTTTTCACTCGTACCCAAATCCTGGAACACGTTTGGGGCTACGACTTTAACCCCAACACCAATGTTGTGGATGTTTGTATCCAGCGAATTCGTAAAAAAATTGACCCCGTTGATGAAGTAGGCTGGATTGAAAGCATTCGAGGGGTTGGATATCGGTTTCGCAAACCAGATCCATGATTATGAAACTGCGTTCGTTTCGACTCCGGATTGCCCTATTGTCTGCGGGTTTGGCTGGAAGCGCATTAGTAGGGTTTGGTGCAGTCTCCTGGTTCCAGATTTACAATACTCAGATCGCTCGCCTTGATGCACAACTGTTCAATCAGTTGATACGGGCAAACCGTTCACCTCAACGAGAGCGATGGCAATTCTACGGAGAGTCATTACCCTATAGCTTTGGAACAAATACAAAAATCCCCATCGCCGTGCTGGTGCTTGACACAAAGGGCAACACACTTTATAAATCCAACGAAGTGCCTGCCGATAAGGACGTGAATCGTCTGTTGCTTAGGCGTCTTGAGTTGACACCTTTGCCACGGTTTCCTAAAGAACCACCGCCAAAACCCGAGAGTACAGATCCACCTGTCAAGCCACCACCGTTGCTTCGCCCACGACGCCCACCTGAATTCGTCACTCAACAGACAACAACAGGACTTTGGCGGATTGGGGCACTTAAATTTCCCAATGTTCAGGTTGCGATCGCCGTTAGTCTGGAAGCCGTTGATCAAGAGATGGGTACCATTCGCAATATCTTCCTTGTTTCAATTCCAGGAGCGCTTTTGCTAGTTGCTTTTGGGGCATGGTTCGTTTCTGGTGGTGCTTTGCGTCCCATCCGGCAATTAACAGGCGTTATTCAACAAGTGACAGTTAAAGGGCTAGATCAGCGGATTCCGATTGGGACAACGGATGTTGAATTTGTCGAATTGATTCAGGTGTTTAATCAAATGCTGGAACGCCTGGAACGCAGTTTTACACAAGCTTCCCGCTTCAGTGCTGACGCAGCTCACGAACTGAAAACCCCACTGACGATTCTGCAAGGCGAACTGGAACGAACACTGCAACAGGTTGACTCTGGAAGTGAAGTCCAACAGCGCTTAAGTAATTTGTTGGATGAGGTGCGTCGCCTCAGTGGTATTACACGGAAACTTTTGCTGTTGTCTTTGGCAGATGCGGGACAAATGAAGTTGTTTCTGGTTGAGGTAGATATGTCTGAGTTGCTCATGGAGATGTTAGAAGATGTGGAACTCCTGGCTCCCCACCTGAGTGTGCAAACTGACATTAGTGATGGGCTACGGGTACAGGGCGATCGCGATCTCCTGATTCAAGTTCTGCAAAATTTATTTAGTAATGCTATCAAATACAATCTCCCTAACGGCTGGATACAAATTCACGCATGGCAAACTCAAACAACTCTGCATGTAACGATCGCCAATGCTTCAAAAGAGATTTCGGTGGGCGATCGCTCGCGCATTTTTGACCGCTTCCATCGCGGTGATCCTGCTCGAACCCGCAAGGTAGAAGGAATCGGACTGGGACTCAGCTTAGCTCGTGAAATTGCTCGGGCACATCGTGGCGATCTCACCCTTGACTCCACATCGGATGGGCAGACGGCGTTTACTCTCACTTTGCCGATGACGTGACTGTATGTCGATCAGTTCGGCGCGGGTTTCAGCTTCGTTCATAGTCTTTACTTGAGATTGGGAATGATCTGAATCAGTCCAGTCTGAAAGGCTGCGTCGTAGGTGATAACAGGCAAGCTTTCGAGTTCAGCCTGAGCCATGATCATGCGATCAAAGGGATCTCGGTGGGCAATCGGTAGGCTTCCTGCTCTAAGCGCATGGGCTGAGGTGATGGCAAGTTCGATAAATTTAGCCTGATGCAATATCTGTGAATATTGCTCAACGAGTTGTTTGGCTTCGGGTAGTTTACCGATGCGGTATTTGGTGGCAATTTCCCAAGCGGAAGCACTGCTGACAATGATGCGATGATCTGGGTTGCGAATGATATCTCGGCAAGTGGTATCGAGTTTTGGATCGTCAAAGAGCCACCACAGCAGGATATGGGTGTCGATGAAGTAGCTCATTCCCATTGCTGTTGTTCCTCTTCTGGGAGTGGTTCAAAGAAAGCATCGCCGAGTTGTCCTTTCAATAAACCAGGGGTGCGGGGTTGTGTACGTTCTTGACTTAAACCTAGTCGAAAGTAGTGAATTAGGTCATAAAGTTCTGCTAGTTTGTCTTCGGGGATGTCTTGTAGTTCTTGGACAATCTTCTGGATCAGCATAAGTCAAATTTTTGGTGGTTGTTAATGAATAAGTTTGGCGCGGGTTTCAGCTTTGTTCATTCTGTCCCTGTGTGCATATCTACTTGGTAGATACCGATGCCATTTGTAGAGTAGGCAAATCGAGTCTGCAACTTTTCGGCGTATTTTTTGGCTTGTCCTAAACCTTCGGTATCTGGTAAGTCGCGTTTTTTGGCTTCGATGACGGCGAGTTTTTCACCACGATAAACCAGCACATAATCGGCGATGTCTGCTTGGGCGCGTTTACTGTTGCCAATTAAGCGACCAGGGGCAATAACTTCGCGGCGGATGCGACTACCTTCGATGATACCCCAGCCTGCGGCTTTGAGTGCGGGGTCAATTAATTCGGCGCGGGTTTCGGCTTCGTTCATATTTCGCTCATCTCGATTTGCGTTTAAGCACTTTTATGCTGCTTATGCAAAGATTTCAGGTTTTGAGAGTGACTCATCTCGATTTGCGTTTAAGCACTTTTATGCTGCTTATGCAAGGGTTTCAGGTTTTGAGAGTGACTCATCTCGGTTTGCGTTTAAGCACTTTTATGCCCAAAAAGGGAGATAGCGAGCATAGCGGGTTGAGGTTGATTCGGACTCGTCCGTCTTAATCCAACCATTTTCTTTGGTAGCTCCTATAATCTGAGAAACGATTACTGCCTTTGACTCACTTAGGCGAAACCGCTCCCGTAGGGTTTGGTTAGACATTCGTTGATTGCTGACATACAGCAGACAGCAATGCTGGTAGCAGGCTCGAATTCGGTCTGTTTTGCTCATGTCGGCAAAATCCTGATGAGCAAACAGCACTGCTATAGTGCGTGTGTCACCTACTCGAAAATCTGGTGCGGGTAGTTGAAACACTTCTGCTGTGCTTACAACTTTATCAATGCCACTGCCTTTTTCTTCACATATACCGAAACGTCGCATTACGTCAGCGAGTTGTTCGTTACGGGAGCGATTTTCATCAATAAATCGCTCTACCTTAATAGGTGGGATACCAGGATTAGATATCTCAATGCGATCGCTATACATCTCGATCATCACTGAAGTACCTGTTGCTAGAAAATCCTGATGCACCAAAGCATTAGCAATAAGTTCTCGTAAAGCCTGTTCCGGAAACATCTTTACTTCTTCCCGCACAACTTCCTCGATAAAGCGATTTTGCGGTGCTGCTGAGTGGACAAAATCCACTAACCCCTCAAAGCCAACGGCATATCCTCGGATACCTGTCGTATCATTACGAGTTTTTAGCTTATCGATACCTTCATAGATCACAACACGGGGTGCTTTACGAGCCAATGCCGGGGAAAAGGCATCCAGTTTTTTTGCCAAAAGAATGGCAGCTAGATTTGTGATTGTCCAACCCTGTGCTGTTTGTTTAATTAAATGTTGGCTCTGCAATCGTTCTAGGACGGCATCGCGGGTAGTTGGATAGGGAATTTTTAGCAGTTCAAAGTATGTTTGGGTATCTAGGAGGGCGATTACATCGTCCGGACTAGCGTTACATTGAGCAGGTTGGCAAAACCAATCTTGTTGCTCTTCGGCAAAAATTTTCTTGAGTACATCTGGTGTCATCGGCACCAAATCTTCTCCCGCCCTCATTAGGTAAGCTCCATCAAACGCTAATGGTTGCCCGACGGGACGGGTTGGTACTTCAAAAACCAAGACTCGTCCATCAGAATGCAACAATTCTGTAGCGTCTACCCGAAATCTGAGTTTGTCCACGATGCGAGATTTGATATCGTTGAGGTCGGTTGCGCATAGAAAAGCTTGGGAACCTACGACACGACGTGGACGTTTGTCGGTTACGCCCAAAACCAGATATCCACCACCTTCGTTGGCTAAAGCCACGCAGTAGCGTAACAATTTGGTTGTATCATACTGTTGCTTGGCTTCTTTGAATTCTAACCGTTCTGTTTCTGCGGCTGCATTCAGCCATTTTTCAAGGATTTCAAGGGTAGTCATGCAGCATTTACCTCTTGAACGGCTTTTGTTGTCTGATTGGCGGTGTCTGTGGTGAGTTCGCCAGTAAATGCTTTTTGCAGAAACAGCAGCCAAGAGGTTTGCTCGGTGTAATCTAACTCTGTAGTACAACCCGCCTCTTTCCAGAGAACATCGTCAATATTTTTAAAAGTTTGCTCGAACATTTAGCTTTACTGTGGGATTTTTAATATTAATGGCTTGGCTCCTATCTTGCACCTACAAGGTGAAATGAGCGTACGATTCCGTTGAATGCTAAATCACGCTTAAAAGATCCTACATAGTTACTTTAATGCAAGACTTCCAAGTATAAATTGAACTTCCCGATTGATGTAGGTGTAACCCGGATTTCTCACAAAGACTAAGAAAACAGGGGTCAAAAACTGCCAAAACTTATATTTTAAGACTATTCCACCAGTTTTAAGCATAACCCTTTAACTCCCCTGCAACTTTTCACCAGCAAGGGAATCTTTTTTGTGCAACCAATCTCTAATCGCCTCCTCCAAAGCCGCAGTTTGCGTCACTTATAGACGCACACAGGCAATGTCATTCGTTCGGGATGATTTCAACGAGCATACACTTGAAATAGTGATGCTCTCAGTATTGAGAATCATGCTCCATACAAACAAGTCGCCGACATTAATTTGTTAAGACGACAGTTAATTCGTTAATTTCGTTAATAACGACATTAATCTGTTAAGGATGACAAATAATAGTTAATCAACAACACAAATCGGGATGACTGGATTCGAACCAGCGGCCCCTTCGTCCCGAACGAAGTGCGCTACCAAGCTGCGCTACATCCCGACACAATACGTCCTACATTATATATACAGTATCACAAAGGTTGACAAATGAGAAAGTGGTATGCAAATTCATCCACCAATCGATGAAGCTTGCTAGGATTTACAATGTACAATTTGGGAAACGGATTGTGACTGTTAAACCAGACTGGTTGCGGGTAAAAGCGCCTCAATGGGAGCGTGTTGGTAACGTTAAAGAAATTTTGCGGGATTTAACCCTCAATACGGTTTGTGAGGAAGCGTCCTGTCCAAATATTGGTGAGTGCTTTAAAGCTGGAACCGCCACATTCCTAATTATGGGACCAGCTTGCACGCGTGCGTGTCCCTACTGCGATATTGACTTTGAAAAAAAACCCAAACCTCTAGACGCCACGGAACCAGCACGACTGGCAGAAGCAGTACGCCGCCTGAAACTCAATCATGTGGTCATCACCTCTGTGAACCGAGATGACTTGCCAGATGGTGGGGCTTCGCAGTTTGTCAGATGTGTTGAAGCTGTTCGCACTATCTCTCCCCACACAACAATTGAGGTACTCATTCCCGACTTGTGTGGTCATTGGGAGGCGCTGGAGTTGATTCTCCAAGCACAACCAGAAGTTCTCAACCACAACACAGAAACTGTTCCTCGTTTATATCGACGGGTGCGCCCGCAAGGAAACTATGAGCGGACAATGGAATTATTGCAACGTTCTCACCAAATTGCTCCTTGGATTTACACCAAATCCGGTATTATGGTGGGACTTGGTGAAACGGATGAGGAAGTCCGTCAAGTCATGCGGGATTTACGAGCGGTAGATTGCGACATTTTGACTATTGGGCAATACCTCCAACCCAGCCAAAAGCATTTGAAAGTCGATGAATTTATCACCCCAGAGCAATTTGCTGCTTGGAAAGCTTTCGGTGAAGAAATAGGTTTTTTACAAGTTGTCTCCTCACCATTGACAAGAAGCTCATATCATGCGGAAGAAGTAAGAGGATTAATGGAACGTTACCCCCGGCAAAAATTAATGACCAATGACTAATGACTCATCCAAAATCAGTAGCAATTCTGGGTGCAGGTGCTTGGGGGACGGCTCTTGCAACTCTTGCAAAGACGAATGGTCATAAAGTGGGCATGTGGTCGCGCCAGGGTTCTCAAACGCTGGCGGAAATTGTACAAGGTGCTGATGTTGTCCTTTCTGCTGTTTCTATGAAGGGCGTGAGATCTGTAACTTCTCAATTACAGTCTTTAGCCATTTCCCCAGAGACAATTTTTGTCACAGCGACAAAGGGCTTAGACCTCCAAACTACTTGTACACCATCACAAATTTGGCAAGAAACTTTCCCCAACCACGCAGTAGTTGTGATCTCAGGTCCCAATTTATCTAAAGAAATACAACAGGAGTTACCTGCTGCAACGGTTGTAGCAAGCAGTGCGATCGCTGCAGCAGAATTCGTGCAAGTAGTGTTTTCTTCAGATCGTTTTCGCGTTTACACCAATTATGATATCTTGGGAGTAGAGCTGGGTGGCACACTAAAAAATGTGATGGCGATCGCCGCTGGTGTCTGTGATGGCTTGCACTTGGGAACCAACGCCAAAGCAGCTTTACTCACCCGTGGATTAACAGAAATGGTTCGTATTGGTGTCCATTGGGGTGCAAAATTAGAAACATTTTACGGTTTGTCTGGCTTGGGTGATCTGTTAGCAACCTGTAACAGTCCCTTGAGTCGCAATTATCAAGTTGGCTACCAGTTGGCTGTTGGTCAAACACTGGTCGAAATTCTCGCTCATATAGAAGGAACTGCTGAGGGAGTCAACACCACTCAGGTTTTGATGCAGCTATCCAAGCAGCAAAATATTCCCATGCCAATTACCGAGCAAGTTTATCGCTTACTCCAGAGTGAAGTCACACCCCGACAAGCACTTTCACAACTGATGCTGCGAGATATGAAGCCAGAGTAGAACACCACGGGAAGCACAGGATCACAGGGAAAAAACTTCCTAACTCCCTTATTGTCCACATGATATAACTAATCATTTTTGAAGGAAAATTCGTAAATTATCAGGAAAGCACCTAGGGACTCATGTAGATAGGACTATGCATATAAAGAAGAGAATTTTTCACGAGTATGTATTTATACTTTACAGCATAAACTACAGTTAAAATTATGTGAAGGTTCAAATTTTCATCAGGTCATTCGCAATTTAACGCCCCTTAGGAAATTTAAATAGCTATTGGTTCATGGGAAAGCTACTGCAACCGAGCTTTCGGGAGCATTGTGTAAAAAAAAACAAGTAGAGGTTTTTTGAAAAAAAAACCCTAAATGGAACCCTCAACCGTGTTAGTTCTTCAAGAATCACGGGAACAATAGCAACAGTTAATTAGCTGACCGTAATCTATTGTTACCTGGAGCCATTGAGACAAATCTTTATGCCAGCAACATCTTTTTACGCAGATGCCGCTTTCAATAACAAACAATCTGATCCAGTCTTTGACCCAGATATCACGGTTGACGAAACTGAGTTGCCGATGGATGAACTTGAAGATCTGGAGATAACTTCTGTTGACTCTGCTAACTTAGGTGCAAATCTTAACCGACGCAGCACAGATCTAGTACGTCTATACCTTCAAGAAATTGGCCGAGTTCGATTACTAGGACGGGATGAAGAAGTTTCAGAAGCGCAAAAAGTCCAGCGCTATTTGCGGATGCGAATACTTCTGTCTAAAGCTGCGGAAGAAGGAGATGAGGTGATTGCACCATATCTCCGACTGATTGAAACTCAGGAGCGTTTGGCATCTGCATTAGGACATCGTCCTTCTCTTGAACGTTGGGCGGGTGCTGCTGGTGTAAGTCTGTTAGAGCTTAAGCAGATTATAGGACTAGGAAAACGGCGTTGGGCTGAAATTGCCAAAATGACTGTGGAAGAACTGGAGAAAATTCAAAGCAATGGACTCCAGGCAAAAGAACACATGATTAAGGCAAATCTTCGCCTTGTTGTCTCCGTTGCTAAGAAATATCAAAATCGTGGTTTGGAATTGTTGGATTTAGTCCAAGAAGGGACTCTTGGTTTAGAACGAGCAGTTGAGAAATTTGATCCAACCAAGGGTTATCGCTTTAGCACCTATGCTTATTGGTGGATCCGTCAAGGAATTACAAGGGCGATCGCAACTTCTAGCCGCACTATCCGCCTACCTGTCCACATTACAGAAAAGCTGAACAAAATTAAAAAAGCTCAGCGTAAAATCGCACAAGAAAAAGGTCGCACTCCAACTTTGGAAGATCTTGCTCAAGAGCTAGACATGACTCCTACACAAGTGCGGGAAGTTCTTTTGCGAGTTCCTCGTTCTGTTTCTCTAGAGACAAAAGTTGGTAAGGACAAAGACACAGAGTTAGGAGAATTACTCGAAACTGATAACATCACTCCAGAAGAGACATTAATGCGAGAGTCTTTACAAAAAGACTTGCAAAATCTTCTGTCAGACTTAACAAGCCGGGAGCGTGATGTGATTTTAATGCGGTTTGGTTTGGCAGATGGTCATCCTTACTCCTTAGCAGAAATTGGACGTGCTTTGGATTTATCACGGGAACGTGTACGACAAATCGAGTCCAAAGCCTTGCAAAAGCTGCGCCAACCAAAGCGGCGCAATCTTATCCGCGACTACTTGGAGTCTTTGAGCTAGTTAGTCGATAGTCAATAGTCAATGATTACTACTCAAAAAGAAGAATTCGGAATTCCGAATTCCGAATTCTCAATCCAATTAGTAAGAACTTGAACTCATCACTGTCTTACTGACCACTAAATCTTTGATAAGAGTGAGTTCCTGATTCCATTTTTATCCGCTGTATTCTTACGGCACCGCTGTGCCGTATCCGTAAAGTGTACGGACAGGCGCGTTCAAAGTAGCGTGTTATCTGGATATAGGACTGTATGAGTATCTTCTTTATAACGAGCCTGTTTTAAACAGCAGATACCTTTGTCCGGAGACATTGGTACAGGACTTGCTCACCACTTATACATAAATATACGCCCTAACTCATCACTTCTAAGTAGTTTGTGGGTCAAAAAACTTATACATTCTACACACAAGGCAAGATGCCTATTCTAAAAGACTTTTGACTTTAGGCTATTGACTCATTTTATCCTCGTTCCCAAAACTTTTCACTAACTTATGGCAAGTTATTTTCATCTAATAGCATAACAATCTTTCGATTCGCCTTTGAGAACATTTATACAGGATAGGATAAGCGATCGCTTGTTTTTTTACTTACTGCTCAAAGTTTTTAAATTTACCTTTAATATTTAATAACTCTTCTCAAGAACCTTTGATTATTGCAAATTAGTCCAAATTTTTGCTATATTCGCAACTAATGGACTTTGTTGAGAAAATTGTATGACAGCTTATACAGCAGCCTCGCTAAAGGCAGAACTTAATGAACGTGGTTGGCGTTTAACACCCCAGCGCGAGGTAATTCTACACATTTTTCAAGAACTTCCGCAAGGAGAACACCTCAGTGCTGAAGATCTTTACGAAAGGCTAGAAGCCGAACACGAGGGAATTAGCCTATCGACGATTTATCGCACTCTCAAGTTGATGGCGCGAATGGGAATCTTACGAGAGTTAGAACTAGGAGAAGGGCATAAACACTACGAACTTAATCAACCCTATCCCCATCACCACCATCACCTGATTTGTGTCAGATGCAACACGACAATTGAGTTCAAGAACGACTCGATTTTAAAAATTGGAGCGAAAACAGCACAAAAAGAAGGTTTTCACCTCTTGGATTGCCAATTAACAATTCATGCTGTTTGTCCCAAGTGCCAAAGAGCACTCATGCCACTGTAACACTTGGGTTTTAGGATTCAAGAAAGCGCTGGCTGCAATGAAATATTTTGGTAAATTTCATTAGCAGCTTTGAACTTGTTGTTATGGGAGGTTGGCAAACTGTTAGATATCGACACTACCAACACCTGAGCGGATGCTAAAAGCGTCCGCTTCTGACGTTACTCAAACTGATACCGTAGAATTGTTGTGCTTGTCTAATAGCTTTCTTTGTCTCGTCTCCCATCACACCATTAAGAGCACCTTTGTAAAAACCCTGATCCCGTAGTCGTCTTTGAATCTCCAAAACGTTAAAATCACCACTTGTGGGAGCATCATTTGCCATACTGTACAATTTAGCGCGGGTTGTTGGACCAGCAATACCGCTTGCAGCTAGGTAATTATCTGTCTGGAACCGGCGTACAGCATCTGCTGTATTAGGACCGAAGTAACCGTTTGGCTCTCCTTGTAAGTATCCTGCGTTGATTAATTGTTCTTGAAGAACTCTTACAGCCTCACCACGATCGCCCAACCGAAGTTTATCTCCAGTGGTAGGTTGGTTAGTAGGTGAATCTTCTCCATAACCAATAGAGGATGTTGGGAGTTTTGCTTGGGTTGCTGATCCGACAATTCCATCAGGGGCTAAGTTATAAGCTTCTTGGAACCGCTTGACAGCTTCTTCAGTAATTGGACCGAAAACCGATGTGGCGTTACCTGTATAAAAGCCTGCAATTCGCAATCGTTCTTGTAGAACTCTAACATCTTCACCTTCATCTCCTTTTTGGAGAATGTTAGAACTGCTACGCTTGTTAGTGACTGATGGATTCTCAGAACTGGTTGTTCTAGTTTGAGAGTTGTTTGTACTGGTTGCTCTGGTTTGGTTATTTCTGGTGCTGATCTTTGTCGCTTGGGAAGTTTCATTAGAGGTACGCCAGTTCTCTAATTTTTCTAAAGTTACAGATCCAGCAACACCGTTAACATCTAAACCAGCCGCTCTTTGGAAGCGGCGCACACCAGCTTCTGTCTCAGTGTCGTATACTTGAGTGAGGGAAGCTTGATAGAAGCCTGCTGCTTTCAACTGTTGTTGTAGAGTTTTTACAGAAGGACCGCGATCGCCTTTCTCAAGTGCTAGAGCGCTGCTCACACCACCCAGAACAGATAAACCGAGTGCTAAAGGTAGCATATATTTCCAAGCTTTACCAGACAGACGTTTCCAATCCGGTGCTACTGTTTGCTTAAACAAACGGCTGAGCGATATTAATTCACTGGAGGGTAAGTCCTCGTAAACAGATGATACGTGTAAATACGCAAGATTTTCCATAATTTTTTACACCATTTGTTTTCCTTCAATAGCTGCTTCAGCTTGATGTACTATGTTTCGTAAATGTTCCAGTGTTTGTGTATTTACATCGTCCCATAAACCGCGCTGATGTGCTTCCAACAATCTTTCAGCCATATCACGCAAAGCATATGGGTTTTTTTGATAGACAAATTCCGAAACAACTGGATCGAACAAATACGCCTCAGTTATCCCCTGATACATATAGTCTTCCACACATTTTGCCGTGGCATCGTAGGCAAATAAATAATCAACAGTTGCCGCCATTTCAAAAGCACCCTTATAACCGTGGCGCATCATTCCTGCTATCCATTTAGGATTCACAACGCGAGAACGATACACTCGTGCGATTTCTTCTTTAAGTTGACGGACTTGCGGTTTGGCTGGAATGGAATGATCACCAAAATAAGTTTGGGGATTCTCTCCCCGTACAGCACGTATTGCAGCTGTTAAACCACCCTGAAATTGATAGTAATCATCAGAATCAAGCAAATCGTGTTCGCGATTGTCTTGGTTGTGTAACACTATCTGCATTTCTCGCAACCGCATTTCAAATGCTTCTGGCGCGGAACGTCCTTGTTGAAGGGATGAAGGGGATGAGGGAGAGACTTCTAATTTGGAATTGTCTTGTACTGGTGCATCGGTTGCTTCCTGCGCTTGTGTTGCTGACGAAGAGTAGGCATAGCAACTCCAGTTGATGTAGGCACGAGCTAGATCTTGATCATCTGTCCAGTTTTGTCCTTCAATTAAACCTTGGAGTCCTGCACCATAAGCTCCTGGCTTAGAACCAAAGATGCGGTAGCGCGATCGCACTCTTGCGTCTGGTAAACTTAAACCAAGTTGTGTCCAATACTCAGTCTCTTGACGCACTTGCGCAGCTAGAGGATTTTCCTCTGACGGTTCGTTTAAACCTGCCACTGCTTGCACAGCCGAGTCGAACAAATCAATCAAGTTAGGAAAAGCATCCCTAAAAAAACCAGAGATTCGCAACGTGACATCCACACGCGGACGTCCCAAAACAGAAAGCGGTAAAATTTCAAAATCTACCACCCGTCGTGCCGCACCATCCCATACAGGCTGCACCCCAAGTAAAGCTAACGCCTGTGCAATATCATCACCTCCAGTCCGCATCGTGGCAGTTCCCCATACAGATAATCCCAGTGTTTTCGGATACTCACCTTCCTCTTGTACATAACGCTCAACAACTGTCTCAGCAGCTTTTCTACCTACATCCCAAGCAGTTTCCGTTGGTATTGCGCGGATGTCAACAGAATAAAAATTTTTACCAGTTGGCAGAACTTCTGGACGCCCTCGCGTTGGTGCGCCAGCCGGGGCACTGGGGACATATCCACCATCGAGTCCGTGTAACAAATTGGTAATTTCTTGGTGGGTTTGTAGTAAAGAAGGTAGAAGGGTAGCACGTATCCAGTCAAGGACAGTTGGGAGTGAGGAATTCGGAGTTGGGAAGTCGAAATTCTGAATTTGGAGTTCTTCTACTAATTTGGCGGCTTGTTCTTCTAAAAATTCGACAGCATCGCCGACACTGCGACAGGAGTGTTGAGTTTTGTTACCTAAACTCTGAATATCTTGGGCTGATAGCTGAGTACTAAAATCAGTCGTGAGGGGATCAAAATCTAAACCTAAATCTTGAGCCAAAGCACGAGTCAGCCCGACATGATGACGATTGGGATGACGTGCGATCGCAACAATTAAATCTCGCAACTGTCGTCCTTGAGGACATTGCCCAAAAATATGTAATCCATCACGGATTTGAGCTTCCTTCAATTCACAAAGATAACCATCAAGTGAAGGTAAAACTGAAAAATCAAAACTAGAAACAGAAGATTCTTGTTTTCGCTGAATCCCTTTTCCCTTTTCCTTCAATTCCAAATCCAAGAAAAGATTTTCTTGTACAACCAGTTCGCGTATGCGATCGCAAATCATTGGTAAACGAGATGGATCTAAACTTTGCGCCTCATAATACTCATCAATCAAATTTTCCAAATCATGTAAAGAACCATAAAGTTCTGCACGAGTTAGAGGCGGCGTCAGATGATCCACAATCACAGCTTGAGCACGACGTTTCGCCTGGGAACCTTCACCAGGATCATTCACAATAAACGGATACAAATGGGGAAGCGCTCCCAAAGCCACTTCTGGATAACACTCACTCGACAAAGCCACACTTTTACCTGGTAACCATTCTAAATTTCCATGTTTCCCAACATGAACAACAGCATCTGCCCCAAAACATTGTCTCACCCAATAATAAAAAGCCAAATAATCATGAGTTGGCTCCAAATCAGGCGCATGATAACTCAAACTTGGATCAACATCATAACCCCGCGCTGGTTGAATTCCTACAAAAATGTTACCAAGTTGAATTCCTGGAACCGCAAAACTCTCCTCTCTCTCTTTCTCTGTGCCCTCTGCGCCTCTGCGGTTCGTTTCAAAAACACTTCCCCACCTTTCGCCAATTCCCTTCTGTACAGCTTCTGGTAACGAAGCAAAAAACTCCTGATACTCCCCCAAACAAACAGACTGTAGAACCGGACGCAATTCCCTACCTTCCGAGTCATTCGTCACCCCAGCAGTGAGACATGAAATCAACTCATCCCCAGTGTCAGGCAAATTTTCCACCTGATACCCAGCCAACTGCAAAGCCTTAAGAATTTCCACACAACTGGCGGGCGTATCCAACCCGACACCATTTGCAAGGCGTCCATCACGGTTCGGGTAATTTGCCAAAATCAACGCCACACGACGTTCTTGAGGAGGTTTTGAACGCAAACGTACCCAATTAGCGGCTAAAGAAGTGACAAACTCAATGCGATCGCCTACTGGTTCATAGACGACGACATCAGTTTCCAAAGAGGAACTGCTACTTTGTATCGTCTTAAAAGACACAGCACGAGAAATAATTCGCCCATCCACCTCTGGAAGCGCCACGTTCATAGCCATATCACGGGGTGAGAGTCCTTGAGATTGTATCCCCCATTGCTCAATTGAACCACCACTGAGGATAACTTGCAACACTGGCACATTTAATTTTTGCCACAAATCAATCTGCGGTGTTTCTGTTTCCAACCGGGCTAAAGAAAAACTCGTCGTATTCAGCAGCTGGGCAATTTGCTGAGTGTCTTTAGGTTGAAAAAACTCACACAATTCTTCTTGAACATCAACATCACGCAAAGAAGAAACAAAAATTGGAACTGGCTGTAGATTTTGCTTCGCCAAACCATTGCACAAAGCATCAATTACCTTAGTATTTCCCGCCAGATAATGAGCACGGTAGAAGAGAATTCCTACTTTAGAAGTGAGGGAGTTATTTTTCTCCCTGCTCCCTGCTCCCTGCTCTCTCCCCCACTCATACAACCCCACGCGGGGAACAAGTTGCGGTGATGGAGGATTAAAAAAAGTTGAAAAGCAAGTATCACAAATAAACTGCAGAGCGTGGAGAAAATTTTCGACTCCACCTTCGTTAAAGTATTGCCAGACCTGATTCACAGTACTCAAAGGTAGGGTAGACTGGGAGATGAAATCGGGGTCTATTGCGTCATCTCCTGGCATTACAATGAGAGTTGTACCATTACGTTGGACAATTTCTTGCACAACTTCTAAGCCATAAGCCCAGTAAGAGCGTCCTCCTAATAAACGGAGAATAATCACGCTTGCGAACTCTAAAACTTTTTCGGCATAGTTATCAATACTGACTTGATGCTGCAATTGCAGCAAGTTGGCAACTCTTAAAGCAGGGAATGTCGTGGGTAATTTGGGTACAGCAGCCGCCAAAGTTTGAATGTCCGTATCAGCAGACGTCAGAAATACTATGGGAGCAGGGGTTTGTTCCAGAAAAATGATACTTTCCGACTGAGGATTCCATCCTCCCGATGTGGCATTAATACGATGCATAATTTTGTCTTAACGTCTTAAACTGTTGGTTAGGACACAATACAAAAATTTTTGAGCAATAGCAAAAAGCCCCTTTTACTCCTGTTTCTAACAATGTCTAGTTCTGCCGATTTGAGTTTCTCTCGAACCTTGCCTAGTAATGTGTTTGATCAGCTTGAAGAATTATTGCAGCAAATGGCTCAAGCAGTAGGAAAGGGGGCTTTACTACTCACAGAAGCTGTGTTGATTCCAATTGACATACCTCAAGAATGGCAGACACAACGCTTTATCGTAGTCGTTTCTGAACAGTTTAGTGCTCTGCTTGTTGGTTTTCCACAACAGATGGGTGAGCAAAGGGGGCAGGTTTTTGACTCAGCACTGAATGTAAGGTTGAGTTTGGACTCAGAAGCGATCGCCTCCTTTGTTTTGAACTTAAGAGATTTGTTTGAACGAGATTCCCATATCTATCAAAAGCTTGAACAATATAGTCAAATTCCTACTGCTAATGATGCCCAGCTTCAAAGTCAATTCTCACTTTTGTTATTAAAGTCTTTTTTACCCCAACAGAATTCTGAGGTAACAGAATTATCACCTCAAATTTATCCTCATGTTTCTGTTTGTCAACCAGTGGAACAAGCCCTGAAAAAACAGATTGCTCAGGAGCGACTGTTGAATCAAGTGACAACGAAAATCCGTAAAACTTTGGATTTGCATGTCATTATAGCAACGGCAGTTGCACAAGTTCGAGAGTTTTTACAATTAGATAGGCTTGTCGTTTACAAATTTGAAGCATCAAGAGTCAATAGTAAAGAGATAATAAACCTTTCATCTATTTCATCTGCGCACTTCCCTATTCCTCCTCAGCCTGACTATGTTCATTGGACAGGCTTTGCGCCAAATACACCGCAGGTATACCCAAAGAAGGGAACTCAAGGCATTTCATCATCCAAAGCCTCCCAGCAAGATTTGCTTAATCAGGCAGGTAGTATTATATATGAAGTCTGTGCTAATGATGAAATTCCGTCAGTTCTCAATAACAAAGAAGAAAATAGCTTAGCGCGAACAACCCTATATTGGGAAAAGTTCAGCAAAGGCTTAACCTTAGCAGTGGATGATGTTGAGAAAACTTATGTTCTGCAAGAGTATTTGTTGAATTTTTTTAGAGAAGCTAGAGTGCGCGCAAAGTTGGCTTCTCCAATTATGTATGAGGAAAAACTTTGGGGACTGTTGATTGCTCATCAGTGTAACGCGCCACGCCAGTGGACTGAAAGTGAGAAAAATTTGCTCAGTTCTGTAGCCGAACAACTTGCGATCGCCATTCACCAAACAGAGTTAATGCGATCGCTCACTCAAGAAAAACAAACCCTAGAACAACGTGTTGTTGAGCGCACAATGGCGTTGCACGACGCGCTTGTTGCTGCTGAAGCCGCCAACCGCCTCAAAAGTGAATTTCTTGCTACCGTTAGCCATGAACTGCTTACACCTTTAACTTATGTTATCGGCATGTCTTCCACTTTATTACGTTGGTCTTTTGGCGAGTTGACTCAACGCCAAAGAGATTACCTGCAAACTATCCACGATAGTGGAGAACATTTATTAGAAATGATTAATGATATTCTTGATCTGTCTCAAATTGAGGCAGGCAAGGCAGTTTTAGATATCACAGAATTTTCATTAATAACTATAGCAGAATCTGCACTTAACGCGCTTAAAGAAAAAGCAAATACTCAGCGAGTCAATCTCAAACTTGATGTGCAACTCAACGCGCCGCGCGACATGTTCAGTGCTGACATCAGGAGAGTGCAACAAATTTTGTGGAATCTGTTAACTAATGGGATAAAATTCACACCAGAGGATGGCGAAGTCATTTTACGTCTTTGGGTAGAAGACAACACTGCTGTATTTCAAATAGAGGATACCGGGATAGGAATTCCAGAAGAACAGGTATCACAGCTATTTGAGAAATTTCACCAACTTGATACACCTTACCATCGTCGTTATGCAGGAACTGGATTAGGTTTGGCTTTAACTAAACAACTTATAGAACTTCATCGCGGGCGAATTGAAGTGGAATCTACCGTTGGTGTTGGCTCAATTTTTACCGTCTGGATACCAGCACAAGCTTGCAGTAATGAGTGAGTGCAGGGGGAAGGGGGAAGGGGGAAGGGGGAAGGGGGAAGGGAGCAGGGAGTAGGGGGAAGGGAGTAGGGAGCAGGGAGTAGGGAGTAGGGAGTAGGGGGAAGGGAGCGTCAAGATTAGATAATCTTTTGAATCAACACCTGATATCCCAAGCTGAATCAGGAATTGATAACTTTTGTTTTCTTTGTGGAGTTGGCATTTTGGCAACTTTGCCGATTTTGTCAGGAGTATCGTAGGTGTTAATACGTTCTTGCACAAAATATAACACAGTACGAGGCTCAATCCCTCCTCTTACCGATTAGCAACTGGGTCTTGTACTCCACGACAGCATATGATGAGTAGTCATATTGTGTCGTGGTTTTCGTATCCTCTAGGTGATAGACTAGGGGATTTTTTTTTGGAACAGTCTATACAATAAAACATTCATGAAGCAAAAACCATTACTTAATATTTATTCACATAATGCCGAAAAGAATCTCTCTTGGGTTCCTGCTGCTATTCTTGGGAACCCAAGTAGGTATCACCACTAAAGCAGTTCAAGCACAAACACAAGTTGTACCAACACAAACTACCACAAAATCAATTTGTCCTGCCCAACTGGGAGCATCGATAGATGCTGTGATCAATCGTCCTGTATTCAGTCGATCGCGTTGGGGTATATTAGTACAACCCTTGTCTTCTACTCAAACTCTTTACAGTCGGGATGCCCAAAAATACTTTACCCCAGCTTCCACGACGAAACTCCTGACAACTGCTGCTGCACTACAGCAATTAGGGACAAATTTTCGTATTCGCACTTCTGTGTATGGCGGTGGTAACGGGGTTTTATATATTGTGGGTAGAGGAGATCCCAGTTTAGGTGATGCACAATTAACTGTTTTGGCAAAGCAGTTGAAACAGAAGGGTATTGAGAGAGTTAATCAGTTGATTGCTGATGATACTTATATTCGAGGAGATATTGTTAACCCCTCTTGGCAATGGGAAGATATACAGTCAGACTACGGCGCACCTATTAACAGCTTAATTTTAAATCAAAATGTTTTTAATATAAGACTTTTGCCGCAAAGTGTGGGACAACCTCTCAAAGTTATCTGGAATGATATTAGTGAGGCTGCACAGTGGCAAGTTATTAATCAGTCGGTAACAACAGCAGAAAACCAACCAAATTCTATCAATGTTACTCGTGACTTGAAAGGAAAAATTTTGCAAATTCAAGGACAGTTGGCGCTTAATTCTCAACCTGAGTTAGTCAGTTTACCTGTTCTTTCTCCTGCGGAATATTTCTCTCGTCGTTTTCGTAGTACTTTGATAGCAGAGAAAATTCCTGTTGTGCAGACTTTGGTATCATCAAGTAATGGCAAGAATCTAGAGGAATTAGCTAATGTGGAATCTCCTGCGCTTTCTGAACTTGTCGCTCAAACAAATATTAATAGTAATAATCTTTTTGCTGAGTCGTTGTTGAGGGCATTAGCTATTAAGAAACCACCGACAGAGAATCAAACTTCTGCTGATGCTGGTTTGGAAGTCATGAAAGCAACGCTTACCCAAATGGGAGTTGATTCAACAGGTTACTCTTTGGTAGATGGTTCGGGGTTATCTCGTAAAGACTTAGTGAGTCCAGAAGCTTTGGTACAAACTTTGCAGGCGATGGCAAAATCACCAGCAGCTTTGGTATATCGAGCATCTTTACCTGTTGCAGCCAGAAGCGGGACTCTAAAAAGTCGCTTTCAAAATACACCTGCTGAAGGTATTGTTCAAGCGAAAACTGGCACGATGGGCGGTGTTGTTTCCATAGCAGGATATATCAATACGCCCAAATACAGTCCAATCGTTTTCAGTATTATGGTAAATCAAAGCGAACAGCCTGTAAGAGTTGTGCGGCAGGCTATTGATGAAATTGTAGTATTGTTAGCTCAACTGCAAAATTGTTAAATATCACTTAGCTTACATCTTGCACCAGTTGCGTTATTGCAATTTTTGTAAGGTGGGCACTGCCTAGAGTTTGCTCAAAACCTTATTTTTACGTTGTGGGCAGTGCCCACCCTACGGTTATTGAGAATGGTGCAAGATCTCACTTAGGGAACAGGGAATAGGGAATAGGAAGACGGTTTCGCGTACAAAAAGTCTAAAAAACTACTCGATGACATCGCCAAAGCGATCGCGATACTTTTTCAACACATCCTCTAGGTTTTGCGATCGCTGACGTTCTTTTTCCAATTCCTGTTGTGCTTGTTCGGCGCGTTGCTTTTCTTGTTCGGCGCGTTGCTTTTCTTGTTCTAGCTGCTCGTTTACTTCAGCATAAGAGAAAAACTTGCTACCATCGGGACGATAGATTTGCAACTCTTCGCCGGATGAGTCAAACCGGATACCCAAGCGGGGACTTACCCAGTTTGCTATTTCTCCAATCACATCTAGTCCATCGTCTGCTTTCAACCAGCCTCTCAAAATATTCTTGTCTGGATCGTAGATGTAATATTCTTGAACTCCGTAGCGATCGTAAAATAAAAGCTTTTTGTCCATCTCAGTAGAACTGTTACTGGGAGAGAGAATTTCAAAGACGACTTGCGGCGGAATGTTGTCTTCTTCCCATTGTTTATATGAAGTGCGATCGCCCTTTGTTCTACCAAGCACTACCATCACGTCTGGTGCTGTGACAATCGTATTTCGACCTTTTAGTGGATACCATAACAAGTCCCCAGCCACAAAGACATTTGGATCATCAGCGTACAGCCAATCAAGATTTTGCTGAATCTGCACAATCCAACGGAACTGCTTGGTATTATCTGCCATTGGCTTGCCGTCGCTTTCTGGGTAAATAATTTCTGATGGAGTTGTTGCGAGGGGTTGAGAAACCATAACCAAGCTTGTGACTCTGGATGCTTCAAAGTTAGCACAATATGGCATTAGTAATGTTTCCATCCCCGTTAGGGGCGATGTAAGTGGAAAGCACAGAATATCAACGTAGAAGTCAGGGAAGGAGTGTTTCCATCCCCGTTAGGGGCGATGTAAGTGGAAAGCCGCGGTAAACGTATACGAGACTCGATGCCAGCAAGAGTTTCCATCCCCGTTAGGGGCGATGTAAGTGGAAAGTTGAGCAGTACGGCAGTGTTTGCTCTGGTGGAAGATACGAAAAGTTTCCATCCCCGTTAGGGGCGATGTAAGTGGAAAGACCAAAAACAGACATACGCATTCCCGGTCTAGTTCAATCGTTTCCATCCCCGTTAGGGGCGATGTAAGTGGAAAGAAAACTTTAGAGAAAATCGCATCGGAGCGTTGCGGATGTTTCCATCCCCGTTAGGGGCGATGTAAGTGGAAAGGGTAGTAAGTGGAGATCGGCAAAACCTTTCTTACAAGTTTCCATCCCCGTTAGGGGCGATGTAAGTGGAAAGTCAACATTTTGAAGAAGGAGTGCTGGAATTGGTCACGTTTCCATCCCCGTTAGGGGCGATGTAAGTGGAAAGACATGACAATGCCTACTCAAGGTATGAACATGATGATGCGTTTCCATCCCCGTTAGAGGCGATGTAAGTGGAAAGGTAGTCCTAGCATCAAATGCTGCACTTATTCCTTCGTTTCCATCCCCGTTAGGGGCGATGTAAGTGGAAAGGGCATTGCAAGCATTAAACACTAGCCCTAACTTCGTTTCCATCCCCGTTAGGGGCGATGTAAGTGGAAAGATTCCGCAACTTCTGCTTCGCCTTCTCAACCTATGGTTTCCATCCCCGTTAGGGGCGATGTAAGTGGAAAGGAGCTGGTAGCCTGGCTTTTGGTAAAGAGATAGTAAAAAAGTTTCCATCCCCGTTAGGGGCGATGTAAGTGGAAAGTTCCCGGACCGTTGTAGTTTTGATTTTGATTTAATTTAAGGTTTCCATCCCCGTTAGGGGCGATGTAAGTGGAAAGCTGACCATTATGGTCTAATTTACGGGACTACATGTGTTTCCATCCCCGTTAGGGGCGATGTAAGTGGAAAGTAGTTGATAATAGAGATCAAGATAGAGGCTTACAAGTTGTGTTTCCATCCCCGTTAGGGGCGATGTAAGTGGAAAGTTTGCTGGACTCTTGGTTTCCGTAGTTATCGGTTCATGTTTCCATCCCCGTTAGGGGCGATGTAAGTGGAAAGGCTATTAGCATTCCATCTTTTTCTATAAAATGGGAAGGTTTCCATCCCCGTTAGGGGCGATGTAAGTGGAAAGCATTTTTTTGAACAGAAACCCTGGTGCCTTCGCCAGTTTCCATCCCCGTTAGGGGCGATGTAAGTGGAAAGGAATATTCCTGGCTTCAATGGAGCACTAACTCCAACCGTTTCCATCCCCGTTAGGGGCGATGTAAGTGGAAAGGTTTCCTAAACTTTCTGAATGGAGAGAAAAATATCGTTTCCATCCCCGTTAGGGGCGATGTAAGTGGAAAGTTATTGCTTCTAACAAACCTCAGGTCAGTACAACGTTTCCATCCCCGTTAGGGGCGATGTAAGTGGAAAGTTAAAGCTGATCCTATCGAAACTGCGGCTGGTATAGTAGCGTTTCCATCCCCGTTAGGGGCGATGTAAGTGGAAAGAGTTCACTTCTGGAAGCCTTACTGGGAGAGGGTTTTAGATACCCCAATCGACGCGCCCCTAAAAAGTAATTAAACTTTCTCCACAATAAATAAATTTTAGCGTCTGAAAAGCTTACTGGGTAAGCAATCGACACACCTTAACGAAGTTATGCGGTTTTCAAGGATCGGGCGAGGTGTGTCGATGGACTCAACACGCTGTCTTAAAAATAGAGTATATCACTTATGATTGTCAAGTTTTTTACAAAGTACGTGGTTTTGTTTCAACATTTTTCAATCAACTGCACAGAGCCATACAAGTCGCTTAGAGGCACAGAAGCATTAGCTGTTGAATCGGATCACGTTGACGAGGATTGTGTTGGCGATCGTCATAATAAGTAGGTCAACATAAAAAAACATCAAATACGATTCTTGCGATTGCTGAGTCCCAAGGGGACACGCTGCGCGAACGCTCCACTGCGTTTTGTATGCCCTTCGGGCACGCTACGCTAACGCAATGACATTTCACGTTTAATTAGGTTGAGCTACTTAACTATCTCTTAAATAATCCCTTCAAAGAGTGCAAACTATAATTCAAGACTTTGCCCGTATTAAACAATTGATATCCAGCGAATAATAAAGCAGATGATGCCAGGATAGCGAAAAGATTGACTGATGCAAAAAGATTGCCTGTGAACAACATGATTGCAACTCCCAACCCGATCAAAACCCATCCTATTTTACGATTTAGATGGCGTCGGCTTAAAACGATAGCTCCTGCAAGACATAACAATATACTAGGGATACCTATAAATAAACCAATTCGAGAGTTTGTAGATATGATCAAAATCCCTAAAACCATCAGCACTAAGCCGACAAGTTTACTCGGACGATCCACTTGATGTTGTTTGTTGTTTTCAGTCATCTCAGGCTGTACTATCCGAGCCTGAACAACTGTGGGTTGACGAGTCAGTCTGGAATAAGAAGTCGAAGCAAAATTTTGTTTCTGTTGAAAAATGAAAGTTATATTTCCTTGTTGACCTAGGTCTATCTTGTCTCCTAAATTAAGGGGGTAGCGCTTTTTTGGCTCTAGTTTGACACTATTAAGAAATGTGCCGTTGGAGCTTCCCGTATCAATAATATAATAAGTATTTTCTTCTACCTGAATTTCTGCATGAAGCCGAGAAACAATATCGGCATTTGGCAAAGCTAAAACATTGATGTCCGGTGTAATTTGCTCGTTTGGCTTACCAATCCGAAAAATCGGAAGATTTGGTGGCAATTCAAAAGAGGTGTTACTTTGGAGATGAAAAAGCTCTAAATTTTGTCCTGTTGTGTGTGATGTGCTGAGGTTTGGCATAACCTGCTTTTAAGGAGCAATGTTTTAATTTATCTAAAATATCTTTCTTGTCTGACAACAAAGATGCTTCGGTGATCATCTTAAACTTTATTGTCTTAATTTTAATACTTACAGATTCAAAAAATATTTGCCACAGATAACCCCTCCCCTTGCTAAGGCTACCGTGTACACACCGAAGCGCTCAAAACCTCACCCTCGCTTTTAGCTGCGCTAAAATCTTTCCCTCTCCTTAGTAAGGAGAGGGATGCCCGATAGGGCAGGGTGAGGTTGCGAACGCGAGTGCGTCTCGTAAGACAGAAAATCTCTGTTTCAAAACCAACCATCAAGCAGGCACTTGAATACTCTGACTACCCGCCAGCCCAAAGGCTGTATGAATGACTTGCAACGCCTTCACGCCTTCTTCTTGCGCGACAACACAGCTAATCTTAATTTCCGAAGTCGCAATCATTTGGATATTAATTTGGTGCTGGGATAGTGCTTCAAACATTGTAGCCGCGATGCCTGGTTGTCCGACCATGCCTGCTCCCACAATACTGACTTTGGCAATATCATTATCCAGGACGACTTCACCCCATCCATATTCTGCTGCTGATTGTTGAAGCATTTTTTGTGCTACTTGTGCATCTATTCTGGCAGTAGTGAAGGCAATATCCCGCGTAGGAATGCCATTCATCATACGACATCGCTGGGACTGAATAATCATGTCTACGCTGATATTGTGTTCTGCCAACAATCCAAATATCTTCGCAGCTGTTCCTGGACGATCCTGTACTTGACGAATAGCTAGACGCGCTTGCTTCATATCCAGGGCGACACCTCTGACGGGAGGGAGAGAATGAGGGAGAGAGGGAGAGAGGGAATGAGGGAGAGAGGGAGGGAGGGAGGGAGGGAGGGTCAAATTTCCTTTGTCTTCTTCAATTTCAAAGGCGGTGCGAAGGGAAGCAACGGCGCGATCGCAATCTGCATTATCAATTACGCAACTCACTTTCACTTCACTCGTAGAAATCATCTGGATATTAACACCTGCTTCTGCAAGAGTCGCAAACATCTTCGCTGCCACACCAGGACGCCCAATCATCCCCGCACCTGCAATACTAACTTTAGCAATATTGGGCAGTACCATCACTTCCGCTTCTTCATTTTCTGTTGCCTTTTGAGAACGCAGAACAGGGGCGATCGCTTGTGCTACAGCTTCCGCCTTTTTTAATATTGGTGCCATCACGGTAAACGCAATGTCATTCGTATTACCTTCGTGAATTGATTGAATAATCAAATCCACATCCACATTCTGACGTGCTATCTCCCCAAATAACCGCGCTGCTACACCTGGTTTATCTGGAACACGTAACATCGACACTTTCGCTTGATTGGTATCAAATTCAATTTCATCAACGGAACGAGCAATTTCCAAATTCACAAGTGCTCGCGGACGTGGCGCTGGTGAAATCACCCAAGTTCCAGGTTCATCTGTCCAACTAGAGCGTACCACCAAAGGAACGCCATAGTTCCGGGCAATTTCCACCGCACGAGGATGCAAGACTTTTGCCCCCAAGCTTGCGAGTTCCAGCATTTCGTTGCTGGTGATTTGATCTATCAGTTGTGCTTCTGGAACCAAACGGGGGTCTGTTGTTAAAATCCCTGGTACGTCAGTATAAATTTCACAAAAATCTGCGTGTAAGGCAGCTGCCAAAGCCACCGCTGAGGTATCTGAACCGCCACGTCCCAATGTTGTAATTTCCAATTCCTCTGTTCTGGTAATCCCCTGAAAGCCTGCTACGACAACAACTTTATTTTGATTAAGATGTCGCTGGATGCGTTGTGTTTCGATATGTAAAATTCGCGCTCGGGTATGGTCGGCTTCAGTAACAATTCCTACTTGCGCTCCTGTCAAAGAAATAGCTGGATGTCCCAGTTCTTGCAAAGCCATACTGACTAAAGCAATGGATATTTGCTCACCTGTGGACAGCAACATATCCATTTCCCGGCTGTTGGGATTTTGTGAGATTTCGTATGCTAGCTTAACGAGTCCATCTGTGGTTTTTCCCATAGCGGAAAGCACAACAACAAGAGAGTGTCCTGCAATAACCGTTTTGCACACGCGCTGTGCAACAGCTTGAATACGCTCTACTGAACCGACAGATGTACCACCATATTTCTGAACTATGAGCGCCATAAGTTTTATGTAGTCAATTGTCCCTAGGAATTCTATTTGTTAATTATATTTCTTGTACCGTGTTTAATTTCATAGAGTCCCAGTAAACTTGTTGCTATTAGCAAAGCCAATAAGTCGTAAATTGCTCTGTAAGCTAGTGTTGCACCCAAAACAACTACAGGAGAAACTTTAGCAGACAGAAAATACAAGATGACAATCTCAAACACTCCTAACCCAGCAGGGACGTTACTTACTACACCTGCAAACATAGCGAGTGAGTAGGTTCTCAACACGTCCAGAAAAGATACACTATTGGCAGGAAGCAGCAAATAAAGAACTGCTGCAGCTATCATCCAGTCAATGCTAGAAATGACGACTTGAGCAAAAGCTATCTTGAAAGAAGGAAAACGAAACTCTTGGCGACGAATGACTAACGGTGTTTTAATAAAAATACTTCCTAATAAATAAGAAATAACTATTAATAGGAAAATAACACCCAGAGGACGTGTGTCTGTAAAAGGTAAATGTATTTGGGTGGGGATTTCCAAGGGGTTGAAGAGAAATATTACGCCAGATGCGGCAAAAACTCCTAACCAAAAAGTAAAATTGGCAAAAGCAATAACTTGGGCGATCGCCAGTGGTGATACTCCCCAATTGGAATAATAACGATAACGGATAGCACTGCCAGTTACCAAAGCAAAACCTATGGTGTTGCCGAGTACAGAGCTAATAAACCCAGTGAAAGCAATTTTTCGCAGAGCCAGAGAACGACCAATATAGCTAAAGCCTAGAGCATCATATGAGACCATCACTAGATAGCCTATGTTTGACAATAAAATTGACAAACTTAAGTGCCTTTTAGGAATTTTTCCTAAAGAGTTCAAAACATCTTGGTAACGATACTCACGTAGTTCGTGGCTAATTGCCCATAAAGAAAGTACCAACAAGCACAAGCCAAACAACGAACTGAAGTTGAGTCGGAGTTTTTGAAGCATAGCGGAACCAGGGAAAGGGGGAGACTACAGACGTGGAGAGAGTAGAGGGAGAAGACGCCTTCGTGTACCAACAAAATCGCGGCAAGGTAATATTACAGATTTTATTAAATTAGGAGAAATTTGGTAAGAATTCAGGAGCCAGCAATTCCTGAGTCAGAAGAGTTAAAAATTCCGTTGAAAATTTGATGAAAGGAATATACCAAAAATCATAGACTCCTTATAAATTCTGATTTGTGATCTCATTGGTGCTGAATTCTTATACCAATTCTCTGTAAACTTGCACTTAATACTTACTCTTTCATTCTTGGTGTTCTTGGCGTCTTGGCGGTTCGTCTAATAAATATTAAGTGCATCTTCATGGAGAATTGGTATTACCAAATTCTTTTTCTGTACGCTGCATGACCTGAACATGAGCTTGAATCATCAACCAAACTCAAGCGTGCAAACTTATCACCGTAGAAACCGATAACCCAGAGGAATTCGACCGAAGAATAGACCTCTAGACCAAAAAGCATTAGACGGCGTGCCGATTGCCTCCAATCATTGCTTTTCACGTATGCTGACATGTGCTGCCACAATCTTCCACCCTTGCTGTGTGCGCACTCAAGTCTGTTGCTTGCCGACCTAAGTTGTTTGGTGAAGTATTACGGGTGAATTCTGTGCTGGCTATAGCAAAATCATGACCGTAAGTTGTGATAATAGTGTTCTGTTAATTCCGAGCTAAGTTAGTTGGATTACGCCCCTTACGAAACTCTTAGATTGCCTGATAAGCAATACTCTCCTCAAGAGCATCATAGTTAATTGTGGTGAGGAAAGAACAAAGGCCGATAAAATATACTTAAATATCTATCCTAAGGGATTTTAACATTGCTTCAATACGACTTTCTATCTCGCTTTTTAAAACTCGCTACTGTCAACGTAGTGTCTAATATTACAATACCCTTGTCCGGTGCAATCAGCGTAGCTTTCCTGGGACACCTCTCAAGCATTAGTTATTTAGCTGGGGTGGCATTAGGTGCTATTTTGTTTGATTTTCTCTACGAGAGTTGTTCCTTTATCAAGTCAGGAACAACTGCCGTTATATCTCAAGCCGCTGGACGAGATGATCAAGAAGCAATAGTTCTAGCAGGTCTACAAAATGCCTTAATTGCTTTAGGATTGGGTATACTTTTTCTGCTATTGCAATACCCTCTAGGGAAGCTAGGTTTTCTGTTGTTGAACGCTACTCCAGATGTGGAACTGGCCGGTATTGCTTATTTTAATACCCGGATTTGGGGAGCGCCTGCGGCTTTGGTTAACTTAGCCTTATTTGGATGGTTTCTTGGACAAGAAAAAAATCGCAAAGTCCTTTTCCTTGCTATTGTTGGAAACGTTGCTAATGTTGTACTGAATTATCTTTTCATTGTTCTTTGGGATTGGTCAAGCATGGGGGCTGGATTGTCGCAAGCTATTAGCCAATATCTAACCTTATTTGTAGGGCTTGTGATGATTATCCGTGAAGTCCCGTTAAAAGAAGTAGGTAATTTAACAGGGAAAGTCTTTAATTTGTCCGCCTTCCAAACTCCTTTTGTTCTAAACCGCAATCTATCTGTTAGGTCTGTAGTTATCGTATCTATTTTTGTCCTTTTCAATGCTTTTAGTGCAACATTGGGAACTAGTGTTCTGGCTGAAAATGTTTTACTTCTTCAAGTCGTAGCATTAAGTATGTATATGTGTGATGGAGTAGAATACGCTACTGTGACTTTAATCGGTAACTTTCAAGGTCAAGGAGCAAAACATAAATTTGTCCCACTTTTGCAAATTGCATTAGGAACTAATTTGGCTATTGCTTTAGTAGTTGGGGTGGCTGCTGTCTTTTTTCCTGATCCTATATTTAATCTGTTTACGAACCATTCTGAATTGATAGAAGCAATTAGAGTCTATATCCCCTGGGTGCTTCTTGTTGTCGTGGGTTCAGGATTCGCTTATGTTCTAGATGGATATTTTGCTGGCTTGGGTGAGGGAGTTGCTGTACGCAATACATACATAATCAGTGGCTTGCTGGGATTCATTGGTCTATCTTTATCAACCTTCTATTTTCAAAGTAATCATTTTTTATGGTTGGCTTTATCCATGTTTATGTTGTCTTGCACTTTAACTTTGGCAATACAGATACCTGTGACTTTGCAATCAAATGAGGAAAACGAAGCTGTTGCCAACTCATAGAGTAATCCTTTTTGATTTCTGAACTGATTTGTATAGGCAGGCAATAGGCAATAGAGAACAGAATTGTTTAGAAATTATTTAGAATTCCTGTATAATTTTCTTGACTAATTGTGTCATTTTTTTTCGTAACAGAAGTAAAAACACCAGTGAAATACGAAATACCATGAAATACAGAAAATTAGGTAACAGTGAATTGCGTATTTCTGAAATCAGTCTTGGTTCTTGGGGTATTAATGAGGGTGTAGAACGGCAAAATGCAGAGGCTTGCATTTATAAAGCCTTTGACATTGGTATTAACTTTATTGACACTTCTAATTCTTATGCGGCTGGTGGCGCTGAGTCATTTCTGGGGGAAGTATTACAAGGAATTGAGCGATCGTCGTATATCCTAGCAACCAAGGTCTTCTTTCCTACGTCACCTAGCGATCGCGGACTGTCAGCAGCCCAAATCAAAAAACAAATTGATGCTTCCTTAAACCGATTGCGTACCGATTATGTTGACCTGTATCAATGCCATCGCTACGATCCGGATACACCTTTAGAGGAAACAATGACAGCACTGACTGAGGTGGTGCGTCAGGGAAAAGCTCGTTACATTGGCTTTAGTGAGTGGAGTCCAGAGCAAATTCAGTCTGCGCTCGATATTGCTGATGTTGAACGCTTTGTTTCCAGTCAGCCTCAGTATTCTCTGCTGTGGCGCAAACCGGAAGCTGAGGTATTTCCATTGTGTGCAGCTAACGGTATTGGTCAGATTGTCTGGTCGCCATTAGCTCAAGGTGTACTTACAGGGAAATATCAGCCAGGACAAGTTCCACTTCCAAATTCTCGCGCTGCAAATGAAAAAATGAATTGGTATTTGCTGGAGGAGTTGTTTAGCGATGACACTCTAACAGCAGTACAGAAACTGAAACCCATTGCCCAAGACTTAAAGTTGAGTATGCCACAATTAGCTCTGGCTTGGGTACTAGGCTCTGAGTACGTATCTTCAGCCATTATCGGTGCTAGTCGTCCCGAACAAATTGTTGACAACGCTGCTGCATCAGGAGTCCAACTTGATAGGGACGTATTGGCAGCAATTGACCAGGTACTGATATCAGTTGTTCGCAAGTGAAGATAGTAGTTATCCCGATTTCGGAAAGATTCTCAAGATTAAACCAATGATGACTTAAATCATCAAAAAATTTGCGCGCTCTGCCGCTATGCTGCTGCGTTTGCGCAGCGCCCCCTTAGGGGCTAGCTATCGCCTTGGAAACTCTTGAGTTTACAATGTAACAGCCTTCGTGTATGATTTCCCTGTCAAGGTAGAAATAAAATTCTATGGATAGCCTGACTAATAAGGAAGTGGTTAGACAGTTTTTTGAAATCTATAACAATCAAGATTACGAAGCTGCGTACAAATATATTGCGCCGAATTATATAGATCATGGACTACCTCAAGTCCGAAGTGTCGAGGACGCGATTGAGATATTGAAGGCGACTCACAAAGCTTTTCCAGATATCAAAGTGGTAATTAACGATCTCATTGAGGAAAATAACAAAGTCGTATTTCGAGGTCACTTTACAGCTACACACCTGGGTGAATTTGTTGGTATAGCTCCTAGTGGAGTGAAAGTAGAATTTGAGGCATTAGAGATATTCAAGATTGAGAACCAGAAGATTACAGAATCCTGGGGATATTGGCCACTTTCGGAAATTTTGAGCCAAATTCAGGCTTGCGAGAAGGTCTAGCCGTGATTCTATCTGTGTGAAATTATACAAATACCACTAGTTCCACAGTTATGGTTCTAGCACAGCAGAAAATTAAAATTACCTATATCTTCACGCACCATATTCGTTGGGTTCCCTTTGAATTGGTTGCCACATATATCGACAAGAGTAAGTTTGCAATTGACTATGTCATTCTTAATGAAGGCGATCCGATCATCTCCTTTTTGGAGCAGATTAATATTCCTTGCACTGTGACTTCCTATCAGGACTATAGCAATACCCCAGAAATCGTCAAATTTCTCTACGAACACTTGATCGCAAATAAAACCGACATTGTTCATACCCATTGGTTCGCCGGAAGTTTGGCTGGAATGCAAGCTGCTTATTACGCCCATGTTCCAGTACGAATCTTCACCAGGGAACATCCTTCGATTAAATACTATTCGCGTCATGCTCCAAGCAAGCATCGCTTGATATGGGAATGTGCCACCAATGTTATTGCTGTTACCAACAAAAGCAAGCAAGGCATGATAGAAGACGGCATCCCCGATGATAAAATCACACTGATACCAACGGGATTTGATATCAGTGAATTTGAGAATGTAGATTCTTCGCGTATTGATCAATTGCGATTTAAGTATCTAGAAAATCATCAAGGTCCTGTTATTGGTGTGGCTGCAAGGTATGTCAGATGGAAAGGAGTTGAATACGTCATTGAAGCACACAAGCAGGTTCTCGAAGCTTATCCCAATGCAATCTTAGTTCTTTCAGGGACACATACCAATCGTGCGGATCTGGAGGAGAAAATTCGTAATGCGCGTAAAGAAGACATCGTTGCGCCTCAATACGATGACATTATCAGTATCACAGACAAGTTGGCGCAATTACCTGAGCATAGCTATATTGAAATCCCATTTGAAGAAGACCTTTTCGCTTTGTTCAGATTATTTGATGTTTTTGTCCATGTGCCTACTGATGCAATTCAAGAAACGTTCGGACAAGTCTATGTAGAAGCAATGCTTTCTAAAGTTCCATCTGTTATTACTCTTGCAGGTAGTGCTTTGGATCATGCCATACATAAAGAGAATGCCTGGGTTGTAGATTACAAAAACAGCGATCAAATTGCCCAAGGCATCCTAGCACTTTTAAGCGATTCATACTTTAGAGAAAAGGTGATTAACAACGCTTTTCTCTCTGCCCAACGATACGACATAAAGAATCACATACAACGACTTGAAGAATTTTATGTCTGTGAGCTTCAAAAGAGAAGGAAGTAGCATTAAGCGTCAAACCTATGGATTTTTTCATTTCAATCGCTTTCGTTCCAGATAATCTCGACCTAAGGATTTAGGTGGTGGGGTATTGAATTGAATTTTTGAACAATCTCTACAAGCTATGGTTAACCCTAGTGTACAGACCCCTTTTTTAATTCCTCAAGCTTATAGCTGAATCCTTACTGAAGGTCTCTATATTTTCGAGATGACTCACATCATTCCAAACAATAAGACTCCACCGCCCGTTAACATACTCAAAAGTGCAAAAGTTCCCATTATGCAGCTGGAAGCGCCAACTATTTCCAGGTGGGAGACCAAGTACCATTTCAAAAAAACCCATCAAGACACAACCATGAGTGACCACCACAACGGTTTCATCTAAATGTCGTTCAGCGATCTGCGCTTCGCAGCAGCGCTTCGCTATCGCATTCAGAACACGAAAGCCTCTGTCTCTACATTGCCTTAAACTTTCTCCTTGCGGGATGACGTATTCAAAGCCAATACGTTCATAGTCTTGCCGTTCCTGTGGAAACTTCTTGTGCATTTCCAAGACTGTTAATCCCTGAAATATTCCCATATTCCACTCTCGTAATTCCGAGTCAAAAATGACTTTCTTTCCACATACTTCAGCAATAATGTTGGCTGTTTGAACAGCACGACCTAGGTCACTGCTGTAAAAGGTGGTGAATGAAATACGGCGTAAGCGATCGCCAATGGCATAAGCCTGCTGGATGCCTTTGGGTGTCAATGGACTATCGAGTTGCCCCATCGCCTTGTT
Organism: Brasilonema angustatum HA4187-MV1; assembly: GCA_019359695.1. Taxonomy (GTDB): domain Bacteria; phylum Cyanobacteriota; class Cyanobacteriia; order Cyanobacteriales; family Nostocaceae; genus Brasilonema; species Brasilonema angustatum. The sequence goes on along the minus strand of JAHHGV010000010.1, from coordinate 118,853 downwards.
CTGTACATTCCACTCGGTTTCTCCATGGCGTACAATGACTAGTTTCATTTTTTGTTATCCTCTGGATGGCGATTGATCACGAAGACTCCATTTCTACGGCAGAGTTTTGATTTCCAGACTCATTTGACCAATTTTGAATCAGCCCTGCTAAAATTTCTAAATATTGAAAACTCTCCGTATCTCCTCGTAAGCTTGTTTCTGTATTTCCAGCGCCAGCCAGGTTACATGAACAAAATAAGACTTCAAATTGTCACAGCGTAGTGGATTGTTGTCGTAGGTGTGGGTGCAGCAGAATTGAAACGTGCTGTCGATATCCATGTTCAACAGACCTAGTTCAGAGTTTTCTAACATGAATCGCGAAATGACACGCTGGTCATTCTGACGGGAATCCATCATATATTTATCCACAAAATTATTGGCAATATAGTTAAGCATACGGAAATAAGCCCATTTATAGCCAATGATAAAACCACTGTTGAGATACTTTGCTGGCTGCCCTAAATAGTTAGACAAAAAGAAGGGAAGTACATCGGCACTGTGATGGCAGAATACAGTTTCGGCACCAACAATAAGATCTTTACCTGTAGCGCTGAAGTCTGCTACCAATCCGACGGGATCGTAACGAATGCACAGCACATCATAGGCATCCGTAAAGACGATGATTGCGTCGTCAGCAATATCGTTATCAGAAGCTAAGAAGTCGCGAACCTTGAATATCTTTGAGAGGAGTCCTAGGCGAGGACTGTAAGTCTCAAGGATACGCAAGTTCCCTCGCAATGATGAATACAGTGGCTTAACCTGTGGACTGTCCGCGTCACACAGGGTAATGAAAACAAGTTCTTCAAACATTTGCATAAGCCTCAACTCTTCTTCATTTCTTAATTCCAATAACAAAAGCTGTACACTGAACACTTATTTCTATTAACCTGCTTAGACCATCATGCACAAGTCACATCATGCCAAGCCTAATTTCGCTCTTCCTGATTTTTTCCTTTTTCTTTTTATTTCAGTGTAGGAGGAAAATAGATAACTTAATAATCTCTCTGAGCTATAAAACTGCCTTTGCTTAATTAGATTTTACCCCTTTTTCAAGTTCAATAGATACAGTATCGACAGCCATTTTTCTAGGACCAAGAATTTCTAATAAGAAGGATGGGCTGAAATAGTATTTAATCTTAGGTTGTATAACAAGCTCCAAAAAACTTGATAATGATATTGTGATAACAAGCCAAATTAATAAACCTAGTAAAAAACTCAAAACTGTTCCCTGCCAAGGAAAGTATTTATGCATTAGTATTGCAATCGGCATATGTAATAGATAGAATGCATAAGAAATACGACCCATAAAAATCATTTTTCTTAAGCAGTTAGCAGATGTATAATATTTAGTAAGTACAATTGCAAATATAGTGAACAAAGATGCTGCTACCAATTTCGGTTCTTGAAAAATATCACTTTGCAAAATTATCCAAAGTAGGTGAAAAATAGGAAGCAGGAAACAGAGTAAACGCAAATAAATAAAACCAGAAAAATAGCGACCTGTTATTTCACAAATTATTAATATACAGATTGGCAGAGTTGTTAGGTCAGACAAATTGACAAAACTAGCAACTGGATTGGGAAAACCTAAGCCGTTTAAAATCGATTTACCTGTGAAAAAATGATTTGTAGCATGAAATAGTAAAATATAGCTAATAAGAGGAAAAAAAGATTCTCTCTGACTAGAAGGTTGTACTTTGCATGATAATAATAGTCCACTCAACCAAAAAATCCATCCAGATGCATAACCAGCAATAAATTGTGGAAATAAGGGAAGAAACCAGCCAAGAACACTGATTAGAAGAGCGCTTAAAAATAAATCTAAGATTTTAGGTCGCAACCACCAGACTAAGAGAAAAACTAAATAATATAGAATTTCGTAATTTAAACTCCATACAGCTGCATCACCTGCTATAGGAGGTAGTGAAAAAGAAAAGTATTTATCAAAATTTTGCAAAAAAAATAAATTTCCTAAAACTATATTTAATTTTTCGTTGGGTTTAGCCAATACTGCCAAACAAATAGCAATCAAATAAATAGGTAAAATTCTAATGTATCGGCGTAATATATAATTACGAGCCTGGTAAATTGAGAATTCTTTTGTGGTCGTTAAGCCAATGACATAGCCTGAGAGAACAAAGAATAGTAAAACAGCACTATGTGCCGCTGCTAAATAACCAAAATAAATATTGGGATGGTAGGTAGGGTCTAAAAAGTTTTTTAGAAACAAAACATGAGATGATGCAACAGACAATGCAGCAAGTCCCCTGATACCCTCTAAATTAGAGTCATAGCTTGAATTTTTTTCTAAAGAGTAATCACTTCTGTTATCAGGCTCGATTTTTGCATTCATTTTCATGGGGTTTCATTCACCTCCCATATAACAATTTCTCAACTGGTAAGGTACACCATATCCCATCGAGCAAGGGGCTTAAGCCCCTTGCTTATAACTCATTAACTTAAGAAGCGCTATGTTTACTAAAAAATCATCAGTCTAAATCTTGATTCCAAGGCGCACTTCTTTATCAATGCGTGTCAACATTGGCCCAGGCACATCACGGAAGTAATCATCCGTAGCTTTGCGAGATCCAGCCCAACAGCCATAGTCATCAATGATCAGAACGCCTGCTGTCGAGAGTCGAGGGTAGAGATGCTGAAACTCAACTGCTGTAGATTCATACCAATCAGTATCTAAACGCAGAACAGAGATGGTTTCTGGCTTAATCTTTTCCAATGTCTCAATGACATCTCCTTGAATAAAATCAATCTCAAAATCAAAATTATGGATCGAGAACGCTGCTTTAACCTCTTCCAATAAAGCGTAACACCAACCAATATCGTCCCCATATTGCTCCATCATTTCAAAGCCAGTGCGTCCATATTTGTCCACATCAAATTCAGTGGGGGTTGGCATACCCTGAAATGTGTCATACAAATATAACTTACGATCGCTAACCTTTCGCGCCTTCATAATTAAGGCTGCAAGTAAAGCGCTTCCTCCTCTCCAAACTCCGCACTCCACAATGTCACCAGGTATTCCGCGATCAAGCACATAATTCACCGCTGTATAAAGTGCAAACAGTGCCTCTACGCTGGTCATTGTATAGGGTTTTACTTGCTCAAATAAATCCATGAACACCGAATCTTTGCCAATATCTGGCGTGACCTGGTCTTTCATGGTCACTTGATGCTTGGTGGAGAAAACTATCGTGCGCTCATTAATCATAACAACGAAGAGTGGTAATAGTTTGACTGGATGGGACTTTCAAGGCTCTGGCAATTATACATTATCAAATAGATTAGTAGATAGCCTTTTCGACTTGATATAAGGTCATTACGATTGATGTCTACGCTGGATAATCACACCTTCATTTCCTCGTAGTTCAAGGGTGTCTCCCAACTGTCCTCCCTGGCGATCCATGAATGTAGAGAGGAGAACTGTTGACTGGTTACGAAACTCGACTGGTAATATCCATTCCTGGTATTCAGAACTGAAGTTCAAGGCTACAACAAGCTCCGATGTCTCATTAAAGCGTCGGTAGCAGAAAACCTCTGGGGGTGAGTATAAAGACATATAGTCACCAAGCTGTAGTGCCGATTGTTGCCGACGCAAGCGCAACAGTGCCCGTGTCAGTGAAAGAAATGACCGGGAGTTCTGCTTTTGTGCCTTGACATTGATACTGCTGTAGTCATGGGTGATAGGTAACCAGGGTTGGACTGATTCCAAACAGAAACCCGCATTAGCAGAGTCATCCCAGAGCATTGGTGTGCGCTCACAATCCCGCCCAACCCCAATACCGGGAGCTTTTTTTTCCCAAGGATCTTGGATATGCTCCGAGGGAATCCAGGCGTCTTCCATTCCTAGTTCCTCTCCGTAGTATATTGTTGGCGTACCGCGAAGGGTAAGCAATAGCATCATGCCGATTTTAGCTTGAGAAGTCCCAATTCTGCTGGCAACGCGATGCTTGTCATGATTACCCAAGGACCAATTGGGCCATGCACCTTCAGGTAGCAGCCTCTCGTAGCGCTCGACAATTTCTCGGACGGAATCTGCACTCCATTGACAATCAGATGACATCAATTCTGAATTGAGTGGTAAATGAAATTCGTCATTCGATCCATAGTGCTTAACAATTTCTTCTAGTGATTTATAGAGTTCAGCAATCAAAAGGCGATCGCCATACCCATCTACAAGCGTCCGCAGCATGCAATTGAAATCATGAATTTCCGGTATATTCTTACTAAAGACTTCAAACAAGCGATCTGATGGTTCCATGCCTGGATGCCAGTCGGGATTCACTGGATTATCTCGAAACTGCAAATCTTTGTAGGCACGATAGGCGGCATCAACTCGGATTCCATCCACACCTCGCTGTAACCAAAAATGTAAGACATCTAACATTGCCTGTCTTGCACCAGGGCTACGCCAATTGATATCTGGCTGCTCTTTAAGAAACGAGTGTAGATAGTATTGCTCTGTTTTGTGATCCCATTCCCAAGCAGAAAGCCCATCAAAACGTCCGATCCAATTATTGGGAAATCCACCATTTGCACTTGGATCTTTCCATATGTACCAGTCTCGCTTGGGATGAATACGCGAACTGCGGGATTCAATAAACCACTGATTCTGATCAGAGGTATGCGCGGCAACAAAGTCAATCAATATCCTGAGATTGCTATCGTGCAAATATCCTATCAAACTATCTACATCTGAAAGGGTTCCAAAGATAGGGTCAATATTGGTATGATCGCTCACATCATAACCAAAATCGACCATTGGAGAGGGATAGAATGGTGTTACCCAGATGGCATCTATGCCAAGCCATTCTAAATAATCTAGTCGCTTGATAATGCCAGGGATATCACCGATGCCATCCCCATTTGAGTCCTGAAAGCTGCGTAGATAAGTCTGATAAATAACAGCAGACTTCCACCAAGGAGAATGAGACATTTCTGCTATGGATAACTGAAATTAATGAAAAAATGATTTAGGTAGCTCCATTCTCGCATATCCTGTACTATGACCTCTTTAATTCTCCCGTACAAAGCTTACTAACAATTGCAGTTTGAGATGTGTAAATGCCGGACTAATGTAATTTAAGAATTTCTTCAACTTTTTGAAGGGAAAAATCCGGGATAATTCCTATGTAATTAGCGCAGAACCAGACAATTCGCCTGATTCGTCAGGTGCTAAAGGTTTTTAATTTATTGGAAATGGGGCATCTGTACAAGCCCATAAACCACCCAACTGATACCGATGTAGTATGCGTGTTCTGTGAAAATGTTACTGATTGAGGTGAAATAGTGTTTGAAGTTGGAAAGATATCTTGCTACATGAATCAATCAGATCGAAGGGGTTTATTTCTGGGTCTTGTAAATCAAGGGGTTTGGCAGGAAATAAATTTTGTCAAAACTCAAGCGGCTCAGATTCGAGGCGGGCATTTCCATACTAGAACCAATGAAGTTATTTTTCTGGTGCGCAGTAGGGCAGAGGTAGAACTGCAAGATTGTGATAACCCTCAACAAAAGCAGCAGTTTATTTTGAACCCAGGAGAAGGGGTTCAGATTAAGCCTTATATGCTTCACACCTTGCGCTACATAGAGGACAGCGAACAAATTGCGCTACTGGATGTTCCTTTCGATCCTGCCGATCCAGATTTGCACACTTTTACTTAACCAATAAGGCGACAACAAACTTAAGCTTCTTGTTTTCTCAGTGAGCCAATAGCTTGAGCTAATGGGTTTTCGTCTCTTAGGCTCTAAGTCAGATATTTCAGGAGGCTGGATTTTTCTAAAGCTAAGATAATAATTGATATGATCCCTCAAATTCAACCTTGGATTGACGATAGTGAATGGCAAGAAGTTAAGCGGGTGATGGAATCAACCTACTTAACCGAGAATAAGGTGACAGAAGAATTTGAAGCTGGTATAAGGGCTTTAACAGGGGCAAAGCATGTAATTGCTGTTTGCAACGGTACTGCTGCCTTATACTGCATCTTAAAGGCTCTGGATATTGGTCATGGAGATGAAGTTATTGTCCCTAACCTGACCTTTGTTGCTTCCTCGAATGCAGTGATTATGGCAGGAGCTAAGCCCGTCTTTTGCCCAGTTAGAGCAGATACTTTGTGCATTGATGTAGAGGCAGCTTTCTCGCTGGTCAATGACAAGACCAAAGCGATCATGCCTGTCCATTTGTACGGTCAAAGCGCAGATATGGACGCGGTACTTGCCTTTGCTAAACGCTTTGAGTTGAAGGTGATTGAAGATGCAGCACAGGCGATCGCAGTAGAGTTCAATGATCGCCATGTAGGCTATTACGGAGACGCAGGTGCCATTTCCTTCTATGGCAACAAAACGATCACCTGTGGTGAGGGTGGGATTATTCTAACCGACAGTGATACTATTGCCCAGACCTGCCGTCGGCTTAAGAATCATGGGCGATCGCGTCGTGGCACCTTTGTCCATGAGCATATTGGCTTTAATTTTTCCATGACAGAAATGCAGGCAGCCATTGGTGTTGCCCAGCTCAGAAAGTTACCTGCCATTATTAACCGCAAACAGCAAATTTATGAAGCTTACATGGCTGGTTTAGCAGATGTGCCCCAGTTGAAGCCGATCTTTATGGATCCACGTTGTAAGCCCGTACACTGGTTTACCTCTTTCTATGCTGAAAACCGGGCTGAACTGGCTGACTATTTAGCCAATCAGGGAATTCAAACTCGACTCTTTTTCTGTCCGCTTCATCTTCAACCTTGCTATCAAGGCTGGGTCGATCCAAGCATGACCTATCCCGTGAGTACATCTGCTTATGAGCGAGGAATTTCTTTGCCGTCATCCTATAGTTTGACTGATGAAGAACTAGATTTTATCATCGCCGAAATTCACCAGTTCTATCAGCTTTGTGAGCAATTGGAAAGTGCTTGAATCTCTCCTCTGTCAAACCCCCGAATATCTTGCCTGTCAAGAGAAGGTAGTTACATATTTGGCAGATTTGCCCCAAGGTAAGGCGTTATCTGAGGCACTCATTGCAGGTCGCGATTTTCTTCACTTGATCCATCCCGATGAGGTGGCAGGCGTAACCAGAATTCAGGTGCGGGAGGGGCATGGTTCTCAAAATCTTAATGATGAGCCGCTTGACACACAGTTCCATGCTTATTTGGAAGCTGTGATTAATCCCCAGATTCGGATTGGTCTGCTGGCAGATGGCACCAAACCCAGAAGCTATGACGATCGCAAAGTCCGCTGGTCAGGGGCTGGAGTGACTGGATTCTGGTCTCGCTGTCAAGACAGCTTTACCCTGGAAGTTGGACCAACTAGCTATCCCCATTGTCGTCTGGATATGACTCGTAGTTCGTTGGACGCACTAAAGTTGATGATGCGTGGTCTGACAACTTACCAAGATCCCTACACCTATTTTGCTAGGGGGATTGGGGTTACGGTGGTTCCTCTGACTACGGATGGTAATGTCTACATTGGTAAGCGATCAACTTCATCAGATTACGCAGGCGTTCTCAATTTTGTGTCCGGTTGGGCTACATTTTCTCCTACAGTTCAAGACATCAATTTTTATCAAGATGCCCAGCGGGAGTTGTGGGAAGAAGTGAATGTTGCCATGACCTTAGATGACACGAATACTCGGTTTGTTGGCATGTCTGGCAACCCTATCACGGGGGAAGTTGATTTGGTCTTTGTGGTGCAAACGGAAATGCCCGATCGCCATTTTCAATCCGGTCAGTGGGAAGAGCATTCGTATTTGGTTCGCATTCGGAGTAAAGCTGAAGTTGAGGCTTTACTAGAATATGGACTGTTACCTGGAGAGCAAGAACCTTGCTCTGTGATGTTTTCCTCTCGCTTGGGCTTAGAATACTTAGTCCAATATCATTGGTAAATGGTTAGAGTAGGACTTAGTCTCAAAATAGTTTGCTAAACTTTGCCATAGTTAACCGCTATGGAGATATTCATGTGGAAAGTTGCAGAGTTTGGAGAACTTGTTGGAATTTCCCCTTCTACTTTACGACGCTGGGAAAGGGAAAAGAAATTAATCCCAGAACGGACATTGGGGAATCAACGCATTTATACTGAAGAGCACCTTAGTGTTGCCCGAAACTTGAAAGGCGGTAAAATACCAAGTCGAGTTATTGTCTACTGTCGCGTCTCATCAAGCGGACAGAAAGATGATTTACAAAGCCAAGTTGAAGCAATGGAGCGATTCTGCTTGTCTCAGGGAGTTGTAATCACTGATTCGGTTCAAGAGATTGGCGGTGGGTTGAATTTTAAACGCCCCAAGTTCTTGGAAATTATTCAGTGGGCTATCCAAGGTGAAGTGAAGTCACTGTACGTAGCGCACAAGGACAGGCTGTGTCGTTTTGGTTTTGATTTGGTTGAGCACATTGTACAGTCTGGCGGTGGCTCAATCGTTGTTGCCAATGCTGAAACTTTGTCTCCACAAGAAGAACTGGTACAAGACCTACTGTCTATTATCCATTGTTTTTCGTCGCGATTATACGGTTTACGAAAGTATAAAAATAAGGTGAAGAAGATCGTAGACGGGGTTGATCCTTGCCTGAAGTAGGCTAGAATTATCTATATAGAGAAGTTTGGAAAAGTTTGGCAATGTACGCCATTAAGCGAGAGTTAAAACTAAATAAGGTTGAGACTTCGCTTCTTCGCGGCAATGCTGGCTTTAAGCGCTGGGTTTACAACTTTGGGTTGGATTTAATCCAAGCAAGTTGGGATTTTACGGGCATACAAGCATCTGACGCAAAACGAATTGATGCTATCAAGAAAGTCTTTACTCAGGTCACGATGCGAAGGACTGAAAACGCATGGATGAAAAAATATCCATCTACTGTTTATCAGTCTGCGTTTATTGATTTGAAAAAAGCTTTTTCTCGTTGGCGCGAAGGCTTGTCTGAATTTCCTGTAAAGAAGTCGAAAAAGAAAGGCGATTCTTTCACAGTTTACAAAACGGCTGGTGTTTATCCATCGATTGGACAGCCGCCAATACCTTTCACAAATCGAGTTGTCATTAATCCTGGTAAACGAATTAAGCTACCAGGATTGAAAGAATTTCGATTAAAAGAACGAATCAATTTTTATTGCAGTTCTCAGACTTTTACTGTTTCTAGAACTGCCGATCAATGGTTCGTTTCATTTGTTTTAGATGCCGAAAAAGTTCCACCCATTATCCACCCAATTGAGACAATCGGTGTCGATTTTGGTGTCAAAGCGCTAGCAACATGTTCTGATGGTTCAAAATACGATATGCCTGCTACCACGAAAAAGGCGAAAACCAAGCTCGGTAAGTTCCAATGGCGTAATCGGAATAAGAATCTTGGGAACAAAAGGTTGAAGATTAAGGCGTCTAAAAACGCTTGTAAGTTTTACGATAGATTAACTTGTCAACATGCGCGGATTGTCAATATTCGGCAAGATACTACGCAAAAGATGACAACAGATTTAAGTCGTAAAGCTTATACAATTCGGATCGAGGATCTGAATGTTTTGGGCATGATTGCAAATCATAAATTAGCAAGCGCGGTTAGCAATAACTGTTTTTACGAAATTCGCCGTCAGCTAATTTACAAGCAAGCTCACTATGGTACAAAAGTAGAATTGGTTGACCGATGGTATCCAAGCTCAAAGAAATGTTCTAAATGCAATCACGTTCAACCGATGAAACTCTCAGATCGGGTGTTTCAATGCCAAAACTCTCAGTGTGGGCATATTCAAGACCGTGACGAGAATGCAGCGGTAAATCTTGAATATGCTCCTGAAGATAAAGTACGGCTGGCTTAGTCGGAACTTAACGCCTGTGGACAAGAAGGAGCCGACTCCCTTGAGTGAAGCAGGAAGAAATCACGAAACTTGGTTTGACCAAGTTTCGGTAAGTATTTTGAAGCAGTTTAAGTGTTTAACTTGGTAGCACGGAAAGCTCCTAAAACCTTTGGCAATCAAACATCTTAAGCTGGATGAGACTCTATGCAATGGCTCAATGAACCCTCCCAATGGACCGACTCAGGCGATCGCTTGATTGTGAAAACTTCTCCCAAAACAGATTTCTGGCGAATTACCCATTATGGGTTTATTCGTGACACCGGGCATTTTTACTTTGATTTCATCAGCACTGATTTTGTTGTTGATGTCAAAATACGCGGCAATTATAAGGATATCTACGACCAGGCGGGCATCATGCTGCGTGCCGATGAGAAGCATTGGATCAAGACAGGCATTGAATATGTTGATGGTGTACAAAATCTGAGTGCTGTCGTTACCGATGACTATTCAGATTGGTCAGTCATTCCCTTACCAAATCCTCCTGATGTTTTACACTTGCGGGTTGAACGCTGTAAAGAAGCTATCCAAATTTTCTACTTAAATGAAGCTTCTGACTATGTAATGCTTAGAATGACATATTTACCCTATGAAACGCTTCAAGTAGGCGTTATGTGTGCCTCTCCAGACGGAGATGGATTCGAGGTCACGTTTGAGGATTATCAGGTCAATGCTACAGCTTAAAAAGTAAAAAGATAAAAGTAAAAAGTAAAAAGATAATCCCCTTCTCATCGCACAGGCAAGGAGTGGATACAACTTAACTTCTATTCTTTCGGAATTTTTTCGACTTGCCACAGTTGGTCAACACAACCAACAGCGATTGCCGGAGGCGCAGCTACGCTTAAAAAGTCCGTACACCTCTTTCTCCGTTATTTCCTTAGGTATTCTTCTGGCGGTTCGGGAGTAGTCGTAAGGTTTCTGGAAAACTTTTCGATTTACTAACATTCGCAAAATTTTCATTATGTTGTCATAGAATTGACACATCATTGGCGTAAGCTTTTGACTGTACGACAAAGGACAAGAAAGGAGATGAGTTTCTTGTTATTAATTGTTAATTTTGTTTGACACAAGTCGTGACCAATGAATGACTCTTTTCAAGATGCCTTAGCTGGTTCAACAATTCATCTGCGACGGGGGATAAATTTACAAGTTTGCCACAGTTCGGGGAGAACTCCAGCTATAGTTTTTCTGCACGGAGGAACGGGGAACCGCTTTAACTTTCGTTCTCAGTATGAGTTTGCTCAAAGTCAAGGTTGGGAAGTTCTGGTGTATGATTTGGCAGGACACGGACAGTCTAGTCCCTATCCTCGCTACTCCATCGGGCGACATCGTCGGGATTTAGAGCGATTGTTGTACAAATTGGGCATTTCCTCACCAGTGCTGTGTTGTCATAGCTACGGAGTTCCTATTGGTTTAGAGTTTGCCCAGCACAATTGTGTGAGTGGTTTTATTGCGATCGCAGGCGGAACTCATAACTTAGCACCTTGGTGGGAAATTCCGCTGATGAAGTTTATGGCTTGGGGCGGCAGATATTTATACTCTTTACCTGGTGTACAAGCTTTCTCAAACTTTTTCTCGACTTCTTACCGCCACAGCGTTATAGAACGGTTTTTTGCCGAATGTCCAACACCAACGGATTTCCAATCCTACAAAGCTTTAGAAATCTTTTGGGGTTATAACTTTTTTACGCGTCACTCTTTGCCGCAGAATTTGCATACTCCTGCTTTAATTATAACTGCGGGTCTTGATCCCATGTTTACACACCAGATGGGGAACGATTTAGCAAGACATTTCGTCAATGCTACTCATTTACATGTTACCAATGCAGGACATTTAGTTATGGCAGAGTGTCCAGAGTTAATCAACAGTGCTATATTGAAATATCTTATTGGGATTAATACACAAACACCTTTGTCTTCGCAAATTTCATCTCTATAGGATTCAGGTTTGATTTGGTGAATTGACAAAGTAGAGGTAGGGAACGCTTAACAGGGAACAGAGAACAGAAACTGTACCTAGCTTCGCAAAAATAAAATAGGAATCCTATATAAGTTTTGTCATTTTTTATAGTTTTAATTCAATTGCTATTAATCAACATTCTTGATGAACTGCTTCAAATCTAAAATTGTGCTGCTGGTTTCGATGTTCACTTTATGTAATTGTAATTACATAAAATCTGCACAAGCACAAACACAGGTGCGTCCGCAAACCCTAGTATCTGTGTTACCGCCACAACCAACGGCTAAGGATCTAAGTACCCAGCTAACATATAAAACCGAAACTTACAATAGCAAAGTTATGGGAGGAAATCGCATTTACTGCGTTGCTTTACCTCCGGGCTATGATCAAAACCAAAATCAACGCTATCCAGTTATCTTTCTCCTTCACGGTGGACACGGAAATGCTGACCATTGGTTTACAAAAGGAGATGCCTTAACAGTTGTGCAACAGCTTTATGCAACAGGCAAGTTGCCGCCCAGTATTATTATCACACCAGATGGTAATGACAAACGTGGTTCTAGCGCCTACTGGGATCCCGATTATATTGATGGCCCCAATGGCAAAGTTTCTACAGCTATTGGGGATGAACTAGTAAAAATTGTGCAAAACCGCTACCGTACAATCCCCAGTCCTGATTTTTGGGCAATGGGGGGATTATCTTCAGGAGGTTGGGGTGCAATGAATGTGGGATTGCATAATTTAAATAACTTTTCAATATTATTTAGTCATAGCGGTTACTTTCAAGACAAGAGTGGACCGCAAAATAGTCCAATCACCTATATCAAGACCATTTCACCTCAAATTAAAAAACGCTTACGGATATACCTGGATGCAGGTATAGCAGATACTGAAGTAGGAGTTGACGAATCCAAAAAATTTAATCAAGTACTCAGTACTGAGAACATTTTTAATATATTTCATCCGTTTCCCGGAGGTCATACTTGGGACTACTGGCACGAACATCTGGCAGATTCGCTAACATTTGTAGGAAGACAATTTAAAATCTCGGCTATTCTACACGCTAGTGATAATTTGGGTTTTAACAAGCCATGAAATTATCTAAAGTTTTAATGGGCGTTGCAGGTGCAATTGCAATCCTGACTGCTGCTGGCTACTGGTATGTCTTTATCTTAGGTGCACCACAACTAGATCCGCCTCAAGAGGTTACCAATAGTGGGTTGAAGCTTGAGCTAGAAACTTTTAACAGTCAAGCAATGGGCACACAACGGCAATATGGTGTTATTTTGCCCCCATACTATAATAAGAATTCTCTCAAACGATATCCTGTTATATTTCTACTACATGGTGGTCACGATGATGCTCGTGCTTATGTTGATAAATATGCAATTTTAAAAGTCCTACATGAACTTTATAGAGAGCACAAACTACCGCATTCGATTGTGATTACACCAGATGGAAATGATAACCGGGGTTCAAATCCCTTATTCGACCCTGATTATTATGATGGGCCTAATGGTAAAGTAGGAACGTTGATCGGTTCGGAGTTAGTACAAGTCGTCAAGTCACGCTACCGTACATTAGAAAATCCAAAGTTTTGGGCGTTGGGAGGTCTATCTTCTGGAGGATGGGGCGCGTTTAATATTGGATTACGCTATTTGAAAAACTTCAATATTCTGTTCAGCCATAGCGGCTATTTTACCGATAACAGTGGTTCACAAAATAGCCCCCAACAAATTGTCCAACAATTATCACCTCAGGAAAGACAGGAACTACGCGTATATCTTGATGCTGGAGAACACGACTCTAATTTACTTGCCTCTACCCAAACATTCCACGAAACCTTAGACAAATTAGGTATAGAAAACGTGTTTTATGCCTTTCCTGGAGGACATGGTTTGTCAGGTCCAGATGTTGGGTGGAATTACTTTCACAAACATCTCAAAGATTCGCTATCTTATGTAGGAAAACAGTTTGAAAATTCACAAAAGAACTAAGTGACTAATGACTCTTGATTTGAGAACTCGGATTGGGCTTTGGAGTGCAGCTTTCCTCACTGGTTTAGTCGGAGTGGTAAACTTGGTGTCAGCAGTGACGCCTAACCTGAATGAGCGAAATCACTGGTTGAAGCACTTTTTACCTTTTGATATTCGCGTTAGCGGTCATTTATTTGCAGCACTGACTGGGTTTGTGTTACTGACGCTTGCAACCAACCTGTTGCGTCGAAAACGAATTGCTTGGTTACTCACTATTGGGTTCTTGATTCTTTCTGTTGTCAGCCACTTGATTAAGGGACTGGACTATGAAGAAAGTCTGTTGTCTGGTGTTTTGCTGATGCAATTACTCTTGATGCGCCATGTTTTTACAGCAAAATCAGATCGTCCTTCGATTGCGCAGGGAGTGCGGGTGTTAATTGCAGCTTTGCTGTTTACTTTGGCATATGGAACAATTGGGTTTTACTTGTTAGATGGCAAATTTACGGAAAATTTCACTTGGAGTGATGCCATAGGCCAAACTTTTGATATGTTCTTCACAGATGATAATGGCGGACTGAAACCAAGAAGCCGATTTGGGGACTTTTTTGCTAATTCTATTTATATTATTGCAGCAAGTACGATCGCTTATGCATTGTTCATGCTACTAAGACCAGTTTTTCTACGTGATGCCGCCAGTGTTAAAGAACGGCAGCAGGCAAAAGATATTGTAGAAAACTATGGATGCTCTTCATTAGCAGCATTTACATTGTTAAGTGACAAAAGTTACTTTTTTAGTCCTTCTGGTCGCAGTGTTATTGGTTATGTCCCTAAAGGACGGGGTGCGATCGCCTTAGGTGATCCCATTGGACCAGATGAAGACCGTAAAGAAGTGATTGTGAGTTTTCAGTTGTTTTGCCAACGTAACGACTGGTATCCAGCTTTTTACCAAACTTTACCCAATGATATTGATCTCTACAAGTCGCTGGGATTTCAGGTAGTCAAAATTGGTGAAGAAGCAATAGTTGACCTCCAAAGCTTCACCTTACAAGGAAAAGCAGGTAAAAACCTCAGAACAGCAATGAATCGCATGACTAAGCTGGGGTATGAAGTCAAATTTTACCAACCACCAATTGCTGATAAATTGTTGCATAAAATAAAACCTGTTAGTGACGAATGGCTGCAATTGGTGCAAGGTTCCGAAAAAAAGTTTTCTCTAGGTTGGTTTGATGAAGCTTATTTGCGAGACTCTGAAATCGTAACGGTGCAGTCCTCCGACGGTGAAATTATTGCCTTTACCAATATTGTATTAGAGTACCAGCTCAACGAAGTGACTAACGACATGATGCGACACCGAAAGTCGATTGAGAATGGAACAATGGACTTTTTGTTTATATCTATGTTCCAGCACTACAAGGAGCGAAATTACGATAGTTTTAATATTGGTCTTTCTGCCCTTGCTGGAGTAGGTAAAACTCAAGAATCGGCTCGTTTAGAGAAAGTGTTGTACTATCTTTATAAGCATTTGGAGCGGTTTTACAATTTCCAAGGCTTGCATGCATACAAAGACAAATTTCACCCTCGTTGGGAATCACGTTATCTGGTTTTCCCCAGTTTAACTGCTTTACCCGACGTCGTTGTCGCATTGATTCGTGCTGATTCAGGCGATCGCCTTTTAGATTATTTCAAAGGATAAAACTTGACTGACCTTTCGTGCCCTACGACTTACAAATTCTTTCTTTTGAAGACTTGGGATATACAAAAGTCTGACCATCGTTTTCATTTAAATTATAATAGGATTTCTATTTGATTTTTGCGAAGCTAGGTACACCTTTATCAGTTATCAAGTACCCGCAGTACCAGTTACCAGTGATCAATTGTTCACTGTTTCCTGTTCCCTGTTCCCTGTTCCCTATTCCCTGTTCCCTACCTCATTACTCAGAAGGTGGAGAATTTCGGAATTGCTCAATTCTTGTTAAATAAGAACGTAAAACCTTTCTTATATACTCAAACTCTTCTTGTGTTGATAACTCCCCTTGTAAAAAGTAACCTAGTGCTAGCAGTTCCTTTTTTCGGTTCAAGTTAAGAGAATTTATCTTTGTATGAATGTCAAATCGGCGTTGCAACCACTTATAGGATTTTTGCAACCATTCGACAGGTTCTTCTTCTAAATATTCGGAATCATCCGTGTTTAAATCTGTCAAGCATCGGTTAAGATATTTCTCTACCTCGTTTAGTATTTTAGTCGTAATACGTGAGCTATGATTTTTGCTAATTCGTTCCAAAGCTTCAATTAAAAGAGAAAATTTATAAACTTCTTTCTCAGACA
The DNA here is from genome assembly GCA_019359695.1 of Brasilonema angustatum HA4187-MV1. GTDB lineage: Bacteria > Cyanobacteriota > Cyanobacteriia > Cyanobacteriales > Nostocaceae > Brasilonema > Brasilonema angustatum. The sequence goes on along the minus strand of JAHHGV010000010.1, from coordinate 102,719 downwards.
AAAAGCTGATTGCGTTATGCACATCAGCCAGATCATTTCCAATTAAGCGTCTGGCGATCGATTTTGGGAAGACTGGGGCTGATTGTCGTCGCGTAACACCGGACTGTTGGCTGGCTGAAGAAAACTTTGAGGGTTGGTTGTCTTGCTGGATGGCTTGTGTTTGGGTATTGGGGTTGGAGTTAGTGTTGGGGTTGGTGATAATATTTTGGGTTGAGCTATTACCCAGGTTGTGAGCAGAATTAGAATCAGCAGGATCATCCCAACGATCACTATGCGAGTTGTTCGAGGTGGTACTGCTTTTTGAGGTAGTATTGGTTGTGCTGACGGTACTGCTTCTGGTGACGGTACTGGTGTTTTTTTTTCAGTTTTAGTTTCAGGTGCTTTCCAAACATTGCCCTTGTAAACAATCTGTTGGCTATCAGCCGGAGGCTTGACGCTGAGTCCTTCTCCTATCGCAGAGGCTGCGCCAACGGACACGCGCAAGGGAGGCGTATCGCCCTCTTTTTTGAACTCAGCAACAACCACTACAGGTTGCTCAGTTTCCCCAAAGGAAGTTTGACTGATTTGCTTTACTAAAGTATATAACTGGCTCTCAATATCAATTGTTTTCGGGGTTAACCAAACTGACTCACCAAGTTCAACGACGCTGGAAGATATTTTTGACATGAAGTCATCTAAATGTGTGGCAGCATCAGTATATAACTGCTGAATTTGTTGGGCATTAGCTTTAAAGTCATTCAGTCCATCAAAATCAATAGCACTGCGAATCTTGCTTAGAAAAGTTGACTCTTTTTCCCAAAAACTTAGCAAAATACAAGCAGCGAGTTTTCTTAGTTGAGATTCTACTTCGGGCGTTGCATCTCCAACCCACAAAACAACTTCAGAGATTCTCCGCCCCATTCTTTTTGATCGATCTTCTGCTGCATCTAGCCCTGTGACTTCTACAAGCACCTTATTTTCATATCGAGCTAAAATCAGGGACGGTTTAGTATCGTTAATTAAGGAATTAATTGTTACCTGTTTACCATCATCTCTAGAAATAACTCGTTGCTTAAGCACAACTGGCTCTTCCTTAGGCTGTTCGGATTTGCTGATATTGCGCCAATGAATACCAACTTCGCCTAATGGAGAACTTCTAACATAAATTTCTACTTGATTGTAATTCATGCTGACCTCGGGGGAGTGTGGAAACTCTGCGTCTTTAGACCAGAGATTAAACATGACGCGGTTGATTTAGTCAACCGTCCAATTCTTCAAACTAGGCATACGAGTAACCATCCTTTTTGTGAACGTGTTTACAGTACTTGTGACCAATTCCCTGAACTAGTCCTTCTTTGGTTGAAATATTGAAACTACCCGTTGCACGAGTTGCTATTCTTCCAACGTGTACACCTACTTTCTTGCCCGACGTGACAATTGCTTGAACAATGTCACCTGTTTGGAAACCAAAGTGAAATTTAGTTCTAGAACAATGACGACTAGGGAATCCATACTTGTCTGTCCTGCATAATTGCCGTGTACCGTGTCCGTTGGCTGTGACCATCAAAGGTTTGACACCCTTGATATTGAGAATAGGCGTAGATTTACCAACACAAGCTGCATCAACCCAGTGAGACTTAGTAAGATGTTGTTGGCTGCGATTAAACTTGGTTAACCCGCCCGAACCCGTCTCAACGGGTAAACCGGACGCTTCTAAAACTTCCAGTAATGCCCATCTAGTTGTATTGACTGCGGCTGCATCAGCTAATGGTCTTTTAGCTTGTTTCAAGATTTTCTCCAATCTGGCAGGGTCTTTTTTGAGGAAGTCCTTAATATCTTTAGTTCCTTTTTTTACATTGCACTTTTCGCAGCTTAAAGCAAGGTTAGTAATTGAATTAGAACCTCCTTTAGCTCTTGGATGAATATGCTCTACTTGCAATGAGACGTCCTTAATACCACAGTAAGCGCATTGTCTGTTCCATTTTTCTAGTAGGAACTCTCGTGTTTCGTAACCTGCAAGTGTGCCTTGCTGATACTCGTTTCCTTGAATATCTGGATTGCGTATCAACTGCATATCAAAGCGAACAAGTTCTTGACCAAGTGCTTCGATCAATGCAATCTTCCGTAACTTGCTGACCCAAGTTTTGATATTTTCGACTCGACTTTGTAAGCTAGGAGCTAACCAACCTTTAGGGGGGGTTCTATTCAAAAACCTTGATTGACGATACCTGGTTTTACGGTTTCTCCTACTACGTCTTATCTGTCTTCTAGAGGTCAAAGATTCTCTGATTGCAAAACCTCTGTGTTTTAGTTCGGCAGCAAAGACAACTTCACCCGTTGAATCATTCACCAAAGCAATTCCTGTGTGCTTAGCGCCAGGGTCTATCTTTAATCTGAGCGGTGTTACCAAACAGTCAAAATGAGACTGTTTCAAAATCAAAGTAAATGGGAACCGTCTATAAACTGCGGCTTTCTTGTTCCTTAGTAACTGCCGAGCTTGCGCTGAATGAATTGGATATAATGGTCTTTTTTCTGAATCAATGACAAACACTTTGGACATAAAGTCCCTCCTTTCGGGTAAAGTTAGCTTCGACAATGTTTAAGGTCTGTAACTATCCAAACAGCACTGGCTTAACCCATACACCTGTTTAACTGTTCGGTTCTAGAGCAGGGGACTAGCTACGCATCCCTTGGTAGGTCTTTAACACTTGCCTTAAACGTAGTACGCGAGGTACTGAGTCTGGTAAGCTGGGCTTCAACCAATGTTGAAGCCCCTAGCCTTTAGGCAGGGGTTGCTTACCTTAATTATTTAGGAACTGGTAACCATTTGGCTCTACCTTGCAAAATGGCAAAGCCACGCTCTTGCTTACAATCAATTGCAAATTTGGAAATAGCTGTGTTAAAAGCTTGGAGTTGAGCTTGTGTGGCGTCTGCTTTGTCTTGAACAGCAAATTTTTGAGCTTCTGTCTCCTTGAGATCAAACGCTTTTTCCGTATAACTGTTATTAGCTTCATCGTAGGATGTATTAACGTCATCGAAAAGGTTAGCAATTAGTCTGAAGGGTAGCCAAAGTTGATTACGCTGATTTACACGCTGTTCTGCCAGATTTAACTTGCGTTGGGCGCTATTCAATTGATCGTCTTTCACACCAACTTCTTTTTCAAGTTTATAAAAGTCTTCTTTAGCTCGTTCCAATTCTAATTGGCTGCTTTCATTGTATACATTCAATAAAAATCGCAATATATAGCGGAGTGGTTGATCTCCATCTTTAGGATCATAAGGCGCATCTAGCGGTGCTTTGTTGTAAAAGAACCGGGTATAACCATCAGTAGTTTCAGCATGAGAAAAAGCAATGTGTCCAATCGTTTGCACAGGTGTTACGACTACTGCCAATTTGTGATAAATCTCGTCTTCTTTGAAGAAATCCAGTAATTGTCGATAGCCAATTTTAATATGATCCAGCAAGTCATTAGCATCTTTATCTGTTTTCATGTAACTTTCACACTTTAATGGTGCTAGAACAACTAGCCTAGGTTTTGTTATACTTGCGTAGGCATCTTTTAAAAGCTTGGTAATACGATCTGGGTCATTTTTGGGTTCATGCCAAAGTCCAATTTCTGTAGTTTTCGTTCTGCCTGTTTTCTTTTCCATTAAAGCAGTTGAATCAATGGGAATAATCACTGCATCACATTGATTTAACTGTTGTTTGACATACTCCTTTTGATCAGGAGTCGCAGTAGGTTTAAAATATTCTCCAGAAGGATCGGTAAAGCGAATTTTTATGAACTTTTTGCCGCCACTTCCCACTTCAAACATAAATCCTTGATCTTCCCAAGGATCAAGTTGGGGTGGAGTTGGTTCAACTAGCTTTTGTAAACGGTAGTCCATATTTCGTAAGAGGCGTTTACAATCTTCGATCGCATCCAATGTTTTAGTGTCACTTGCCCATGTTGTTAGCCCTGCATTCTCAAATGTTTTGTGAAATTCTTCGTGCATGGCGGCTAACAAACTGGTTTTGCCAACTCCTCTAGGCGCAAGCATGATAATATTTAGTTCTTGCAGGTTATTCATCAAAACAAATCCTGGTTAAAAATCAAGTTTAGTTTGTGCTGAGATTTTTGTGAGTCAACCAGTCGGTGGAAAATTTAAGTCAAAAATTGAATGGTTTCTACACGATTAACCTCTTTTAATCGCTTAACACTATTCAACCAGTCCTGTTGCCGTTGTTGTTCTTGTTCAAGTTTACCAATTTCCTCAGCCCAAACTTTAGCTCTAACTCGCCTGAGAAACTTTTTCCAGTCTTTTTGAGCCTCTTTGTGGTAGATAATGTTGTCAATAAACTTCTCAATCAGCGCGTAAGCAGCAATGCTGGGCTGATAAAGTAGCTCTTCTAAAGCCGCCTTAATTCTAGCAACTGTGCGATCATAGTCAATCTGTAGTGCGTTAAGAATTAAGTCAGCAGTTGTACTTTGTCCAACCTTTAAGGTAACATCTTTCGAGTCTTCATCAGTAAGTTGAATATTGCTAAGTTCAACCAAATTTTGATAGATCTGTGGTTCAATTAAGCCACTGTATGAAAGTTCAAAATTAGAAATAATTCGGAAGCCTTGCTGAAGTCTTTTAAGATCTGAATGTTCTCGCTCTAGCAATTCTCTAAAAGCTTGAATAAATTCCCAGCCTTCAAGGGAATTACCCAAGACACCTAATTGTCCAACTGTGATTAAAATCTCTGCTACTCGCGCTTTCACTTCTTGAGTCGATTCTTTTAGTCCTTCATCTAAATGACTAAAGTGATCGGACAGTAAAGTTCGCAACAAATCACGGTAGTCAGCATAGGCTTTCATTGGATTGCTGGCTTTAATCTGCTTCTCAATTTCGGCTTCTGGATTGTTAGCTGTTAAAATTCCAGCATTTGCTTTACAAGTTTTGTAGACTTTCTCAACACTCGATTCCAGACTCTTAGACGGTAATTGACAGCGTTTAGCAAATTCAAATCTCAATTCTTGGAAGGCGATGGTAATCTCTCGCCACCATCCATCCTGATCGGTACCAAACAAATCGTCATACTGATCGTCAATAAGTGTGGACAAGTCACTATCAGTTGCGCTAAAAACTTTCTGGGCAGCCTGTATTATCAGATCGATATCTTGCTGAATTTTCATTAGCCGCTCTTGACTTTGGCGAGCATATTCTTGATCAATTTCCAGAATATGCTCTGCCAGGTAGTTGAGGATGCGATCAAAAACTTGGTTAGCATCCTCCGGGTTTGAGCAGTCAGCAATTTCGCAACTGACAACTTGCATCTGCAAAGTATCTTTGAGAGCAATACATGCATTGAGATTTTGTGTTCTTTGGCTGTGATTGACAACCATAAACGCTCTGCCTGCAAGGTTATTCAATTCTTGAGCCGCAATATCGTAAAGATCGGTGTCAACCTTGCGCCATTGGTAGCGTTGCGGGTCTGGACGTGTGATAAACAGCACTACATCCACTGCTCTACCAAGAGTATCCAGCATAACTTTTTCATCACCCAGCTTAGAGTCTCCCAAACCAGGAAGATCAACTAGAGCAATTCTACCAACATCAGGATTCTCAAAGGGACAGAATATATTAACTTCGCGTACAGCTAAATGTTTGTACGAAATTAATTCTCCTTGAGGGTTTCGCTTTTGTCTGACATATTCAGCCACCTCCTCTGGGGCGATCGCCACTTCTGGTGGTTCTGCTCCAGCAACAATCAAATGCCGATAGTATTCTAAGTTCTGAAAATAGTCATACCGCAGGTGCTTATAAACTGCTTCATCGGTTGCTCCAACAGGCATTTGGGCAGGTAAAGATGCTCGTGCAAATTCATCTAGGGTGCGCGGTTCAGGCTTGAGTTTAAGCGATTTATAGTAAGGAAGAATCACTTCCTCTAAAAAGGTTTTTTCTGAATGCAGAATGACTCTAACTTCAACAGAACCCTCCTTGTTACAAACTAGGCTACGAACAGCTGTACAAGCTGCTCCTTCATAAGCTGGAATTTCTTGATCGCTAAGTCCACTTAAACTCTTGAGCAAGGTACTCTTTCCTTGTCCCATCAACCCAACAACGCCAATATTCAGCGTATTTCTGGAAAAGCGGCTTTTGAGTTTAGACAATACAAACAGTTCAGATGTAATGCGTTTTTGAATATCAGCAAAATTGATTGCTTTTAAATACTCACTCGCTTGGGTATTAGCATTTTCTTGTAGTAACGCTTGTTGATGAGTTTCCAGATTATATAAGGCAGATGCTCGTGCCTGAAGCTCTTTTTCAACTGTTGCTATCTTATTGGGAAGATAACGGTAACGGTGTTCAATTATACTGGCAACTTGCTCTGCTCTGGAACGCATATTAGTTTAGTCCTATAATGTTTTTGATATTAGCAAATTAGACTTGGTGGCAGTTGTAGGGAACGCTTAACCAAGAAGGGGAAGGGGGAAAGGGGAAAGGGGGAAGGGGGAAGGGAGGAATTTAAAAGTTTTTTACTTTTATTGCGAAATTGAGAAAAAAAACGATGTAATCATAAATAAGACACCGCGCTTACGAGGTAGAACATGGAGCCACTCACTGCTGGAGCGATCGCGATTGGAACTGTGATAGCGACTAAAGCTTTGGAAAAAACGGGCGAAAAGGTAGGAGAAACTCTATGGAATAAAACTGGTGAGTTTATCGTCACCCTCAAAAAACACTCTCCTCATACTGTAGTTGCTATTGAAAAAGCGCCCTCTCAACCACTTGATTACGGTAAAGCTGTATTAGATGTAGAATCAGCGGCTAAAGCTAATCCTGAAGTCAATCAAGCTTTACAGGAATTGGTAACAGAAGCCAAAACTGATCCACCATTGAATTTGGCTCAAGTTCTTCAAGATATAGCACAAGCACTTAAATCACAATCTCCGCAGAATCAAACTTGGATTTCAACAATCGAGAAAATTGTTAATTTTGCTCAAAGAGATATTAATGTTGAAACCCAAAACATCAGTATATGACTGCAGTCGCCCGAACGGGAACGGGCAAAGTTAAATCCCCCAAATAATGTTGTGTTTCAAGGTTCTGCTAACTTTGTTGGCAGACAGTACGAACTTTCCCTACTACGAGAAAGGTTGCAGCAACCAGGCGTAGTGGCTATTTCTGCTGTTTCTGGTATGGGTGGTGTTGGCAAAACTGAACTTGCAACGCAATACGCACGTCAACATGAAGCAGATTACCCTGGTGGAATTTGTTGGTTAAACGCCAGAGAATCAGATTTAGCAGCAGAGATTTTGCAGTTTGCCCTGTTCAATATGAATTTGGAAGTACCGCAGGAGTTGGGGGCACAAAAACTTAATCTCGAACAACAAGTGAAGTGGTTTTGGAACAACTGGCGACCGACCGAAGGTCTAGTGTTGATTGTACTGGATGATGTCACTTCTTTGAAAAGTTGTCGAAAACTGCTGCCAAAATCTAACCGTTTCCGAATTTTGATGACAACGCGCCTGCGACGGATAGACACCAACTTTGTGGAAATATCGCTAGACGTGCTCTCGGCAGAGGATGCTTTAATACTTTTAACAAAGGTGTTGGGTGAACAAGACCAACGAGTGAAACAAGAATTGCAAGTAGCGGAAAATTTGTGTGCGTGGCTGGGTTATTTACCTCTGGGTTTAGAGTTAGTCGGGCGGTATTTGGTAGAAGATCCCGATTTGTCTCTAGCAGAAATGTTACAGCGCTTGAAAGCTCAGCAATTGCAAGATGAAGCAATTAACCCAGAAGATGAGCAATTGCAAGATACAGAAATGACAGCCAAGCGTGGGGTAAAAGCAGCATTTGAATTAAGCTGGCGAGAACTCAATCAAAAAACACAGTGTGTCGGTGAATTGTTAAGCTTATTTGCACTAGATGTCATACTTTGGGAATGGGTGGAGTTCACGAGTAAGTCCCTTAATTGGGTAGAAGCAGATGTGAAGGAGGCGAAAAAGCAACTTTACAAGCTTCATTTAATTCAAAGCCTAGTAGATGGAGATAGTGGTTACAAAATTCATCCCTTAATTCGAGAGTTTTTGAAAGTCAAACAAGCAGCATCTGAACAAGTTGATGAGTTGAAACGCGCTTTTGCAGAAACTTTTATCGCAATTGCTCAACAAATCCCCCAGTCGCCAACCCAGGAGATAATTAAGTCAGTCAAAGATGCTATTCCACATTTAGCAGAGGTGGCACAAAATCTGACTGATGCAGTCAGTGATGAAAATTTATATTGGGTTTTTAACTGAAGCTGAACCTCTCTACGTCAATGCTTTGGTACTCAGGCGACGCCTGCTGGGAGAGGAGCATCCCGATGTCGCCATCAGTTACAATAACTTGGCAGGACTCTACTATTCCCAAGGGCGGTACACTGAAGCTGAACCTCTCTACATCAAAGCTTTAGAACTAAGACAACGCCTGCTAGGAGAGGAGCATCCCGATGTCGCCACCAGTTACAACAACTTGGCAGGACTCTACAAATCCCAAGGACGGTACACTGAAGCTGAACCTCTCTACATCAAAGCTTTGGAACTAAGCCGACGCCTACTGGGGGATGAGCATCCCGATATCGCCACCAGTTACAATAACTTGGCAGTACTCTACAATTCCCAAGGACGGTACACTGAAGCTGAACCTCTCTACATCAAAGCTTTGGAACTAAGCCGACGCCTGCTGGGAGAAGAGCATCCCAATGTTGCCATCAGTTACAATAACTTGGCAGGACTCTACTATTCCCAAGGACGGTACACTGAAGCTGAACCTCTTTACATCAAAGCTTTGGAGATTGCTGAACGCAGCTTAGGGGAAAATCATCCCAATACAATTACTTTCCGTGAAACATTACAATTATTACGCGATAATTATACTTAACACCATAAACAGTGCTCTAGGTGCAGCACGTTAACGGTTGAGCCAAGAGGATCTGTAAGGAAGACTTACGCTCGATTAGACGGAACGGATATTGATACAGCGTCTCGCAGCTGATGAAGCATAATTTTTCAACTTATAGTTGACAACATCGCTTTACATGTTTCAAGAAATCAAAAAATCCACCTCATCTTGACAGAATAAGTAGTTGTGCAATACTAATTGTCTTTAATTTTGAATTTTGTTAGCGCAGCGGGGCGAAGCCCTCCTTTGAACTTTGAATTTGAGCCCGAAGGGCGAGTGACTTCCCGGCGTTGTTTCCAATCTGTGCTGGTTTGTTGGGAAATATCGAGATCTGGCGGTTCGGGAGTAGTTACAAATTAAAGCTTAATATTTCTTAGTATTTTTTATCACGAAAACTCTCAATAAAAATACTAAGAAACTTTAAAAGTTTTTTGCAATTTAGGAATTCAGTGAGACAATCAAACCTATTCTTTTCAATTTCAAAAGATATGGACGATCGCACAAGGGCTATTCAAGCCCTCACTGCTCAACGCTGGCGCGTATCGCTGCTGCTAAGTGGAGCCATGATGTTAATCTACTTTGGCTTCATTTTGCTAATTGCTTTCAATAAGCCGTTATTGGGTTCACAAATCATTCCAGGACTCAGCCTTGGTATTTTGCTGGGAGCACTGGTGATTGTCTCAGCATGGATATTAATTTTTATTTACGTGCGCTGGGCAAACAATAATTATGATGACAAAATTGCAAGACTGACTCGTAAATGAGTGGTAGTGGTTAGTCGAACAATCAATAACTCACAATTGTTCAATTCTTCAATCCAAAATTAGAAATCCAATATCAATTATGAATAGTTTGTGGTGTGATCTGCCACTGGCTGAAGTGGATATTAATAACTATGGTCACTTCAACCCACTGGCAATATTTTTTTTCTTAGTGTTTGTCGTTAGTTCTCTTGGTATTACTTATTGGGCTGCAAGACATACTCATAGCACATCTCACTTCTATACTGCTGGCGGTAATATCAGCGGTTTCCAAAATGGGCTAGCTTTGGCAGGAGACTTCATGAGCGCCGCTAGCTTTTTGGGGATTACTGGACTAGTCGCACTCAATGGCTTTGACGGTCTTATTTATTCTATCGGCTTTTTGGTGGGTTGGCCGATCGTCATGTTCTTAATTGCAGAACCTCTGCGTAATCTAGGCAAGTACACCTTTGCTGATGTGGTGGCTTATCGTTTGCGACAAGCACCAGTGCGAATAGCTGCTGCGATTGGTTCATTAGCAGTGATCAGCTTCTACTTAATTGCCCAAATGGTAGGTGCTGGCGAACTTGTGAAGCTGCTGTTTGGGCTTGACTATAAATTAGCTGTTGTCATTGTCGGTTGCGTGATGATGGCTTATGTGATTTTCGGTGGGATGATAGCCACGACTTGGGTACAAATTATCAAGGCAATTCTGTTGCTGGGTGGGACTGTTTTGTTGGCAATTTTGGTACTAGCAAAATTTGGCTTTAACCCAATGGCACTTTTTAGCAGTGCAGCTGCTAAATATGCAGGTGTGTTGGCTCCTGGCAAACAAGTTTCTGATCCCTTCGATGCGATCTCTTTGGGAATGTCGTTGATGTTCGGGACAGCAGGATTACCCCACATCCTGATGCGGTTCTACACAGTGCCTGATGCAAAGTCAGCGCGAAGTTCTGTAACATATGCCACAGCTTTCATTGGCGTTTTTTACCTTCTCACCTTCATTCTTGGCTTTGGCGCAATGGTGCTAGTCGGGCAAGATGCTATCAAAAAAATTGGAACTGGTGGTAACATGGCAGCACCAATGTTAGCAGAATTCTTAGGTGGTGATGCCTTTTTAGGCTTTATTGCTGCTGTTTCCTTCGCGACGATTTTGGCTGTTGTTGCGGGATTAACTCTTTCGGGTGCAGCAGCATTGTCTCACGATTTGTGGGTGAATGTGGTGCGAAGCGGCCATGCTAACGAGACGGAACAGCTAAAGGTGGCTCGCTTTGCAACTATGATGCTGGGAGCATTGGCGATACTGTTAGGTATCTTGTTTGAAGGGCAAAACGTTGCTTATATGGTGGGTTTAGCTTTTGCGATCGCCGCCAGTGCAAACTTCCCCGCGTTGCTTTTATCAATGCTTTGGCGACGCTTCACCACCAATGGTGCAGTAGCGAGTATGTTGGTGGGTACTATCTCCTCTTTGGTGCTGATTTATTTATCACCCACAATTCAGGTGACTATCCTCAAGCACGCTTCTGCTCCTTTCCCATTGAAAAACCCAGGGTTAATCACTATTCCTCTGGCATTTTTGGTGGGTATTGTCGTTTCACTCTTAGCTAGCGAACGACAAGCGCAGGAAAAATTTGCAGAAGTTGAAAACCGTATTCATGTTGGTTTCGACGGTTAACGGCTCAGTTATCAGTTATCAGTTATCAGATAACAAGTTTGTTTTGCGGGTTTACCTATGGCTAACGCCACGCCTTACGGCTATCGGGAACGCCCGTCGCCTAGGTCGGGAGATCCTCCTCATGCGCGCTGGCTCACTGTTTAACTGTTCACTGATAACTGTAATATTGGAGGTAGGATTAGATGAAAGTTAGCTATTACTGGACTGAAACTGTCATCGTGCTAGGGTAAGTTGAGATGATACTGGACGCTTTTGAATAGGTCTGTGAGTTAAGGAGTTTGTCTGATAGCTATCTGTACCCTCGACTCTGCACAGAGTGTAGATACCCCCAGCAAAAGCTGGGGCAAGCCAATCGGAGTTTGGCTTAAAGCGTATACAGGCGATGATCGCAGTTTTACTTCACAAAAGCTATCGATTCCAACGAGTTTTTCAAAGCATGAAGCAGTCCACTCTTGGCAGTACGTCCTTTGAGGATTTCTTCATACACGGCTTCATACGCATCCACCATTTGCTTAACGGTGAATCTGTTTTCTACGTATTCTCGGCAGGTTTGACGATTTAATTCCAATGCAGCTGGAATCATTTGTGCCATCTGTTCATAGCTATCACAAACAAAACCTGTTTTTCCGTGAGCAATGACTTCTGGTACCGAACCCATGTTAATTCCGATGACTGGTGTCCCAGTTGCCATTGATTCAATCATGACTAAACCAAAGGGTTCTTGCCAAGTGATGGGGAACAGAGTTATCGATGCGTTACCCAACAATTCAACTTTGGCAGCATGATCTACTTCACCTAAAAATTGTATTTGCTCACCATCTATGAATGGGGCAATTTCTTTTTCAAAAAACTCTGTGTCTACAACATCTACTTTCCCTGCCATTTTCAAGCGCCAACCCGCTTGTTTTGCTATGGCGATCGCATGTTGAGGCCCTTTTTCTGGCGAAAATCTACCCAAGAATGCCAAATATGGTGGCTCTTTCGGTTGCGCTACAAATGGGTAATCTTCGATTTTGATGCCATTGTAAACCGTGCTGACGTAGTTCAAGTCTGGTTGACGCTGGGCATCACTAATGCTGACATATCGTTGCGTTCGATGAAGGGTATATACTCTGCTACTTTCATCCGTAAATGCGCCATGCAAGGTATGTACAGTGGGTGTTGACACCATACTTGTTAATTGCAACGCCCATATTCCTATATGGGAATGAATGATGTCGAATTCCCCCGCTTGTTGGTAAACATTGCTAGCATGTAGCATTTCGTACATTACACCTTCTTTAATGTTTGGGTCTAAGCGCAATGCACGAGGATGAGTTGCTTCGAGTCTAGCTAATGTTTGCGAGTCACCTGAAGCGAACAAAGTGACATCGTGACCGCGACGCACCAGTTCATCAGTCAGACAACTCACTACGAGTTCAATTCCTCCGTAAGTTGAAGGTGGAACTCGTTCCCACAAGGGGGCTACTTGAGCGATTTTCATACGTTTTCTTGGTTCTGCTGGTTAAAGTGGTCGTTGAACAAGGGTAATAGATATTTTTACTCCAAGTAATTATACCTTTTTTTGCTGAATCTACCTCCTTTTGCTGAAGTTGGAATTGACCAAACTTCCGAGGAACAAGGTATTTCCATCTAGTTTTGCACCCTTATAAGCGCCACCTCCAAAATGTTAAGCTGCTCAGTCACAATGCAGCTATTTTTTACTTTTACCCCACCTTTTTACCTCTCACATCTATCTTGAGGACTATATAAAAATTTTAAATCACCATATTCATTACGTGAAATTATCATAAAATAAATGTTTTATTCTTATATGACGAATAAAAAGTATTTAAGTAGGAAAAAGCAGAATTGAATGTTTGATAATTCACACTTACTTCACTTTTGTATTATTCTTCAAAAGTACGTCCTGAATATTGAGATGTATCATGTATTGTTATGAATTGACACTGATTTACAGGAATAGCTTGAGGCTGATTATTTGACTCTTTGTGGGATTATTTTTGTTAGCAATGCTATTGGCTTATAGACACAGTGTCTTAAAACCAAATAGCAATAAAAAATAGTATTTCGGTAATGATTCTACTGGAATGTCTCTAATAGTTGGTTAACATTGCGGCGGTAGACTTTTTGACTATAATCTTGCCACTGTTTATCTGACCAGTAGAATCGCTCTAACGTTGCTTTTTGGATATCAACCATGAAGGAACGACGAAGATGTTCAAATTTCTCAAAAGCTTCACTTATGGCTTGTGTATTATCCCAATCATGCTTATCTTTAATATTAGCTATCAGTGTTGCAATAGCTAGTGCATCTTCAAATCCTTGATTAGCTCCTTGAGCCATAAACGGAGGCATCCCATGAGCTGCATCACCAACTAAAACGACTCGCTGTGCCTTCCAAGCTGGTTGCATTTCCAAAGGATGAGTGTCAATATTTAAGTTCGCCGTACTCGGAAATTGTAGACGGTCACTAATCATAGCACGGTGAATGTAATATGGACGCTGCAGCATATTGGCAGGAGGGGAAAGACTCACTAATTCTTTGATACAAGCAGGAAAGTTAGCTTTTTCTAGTGAAAGCAAAGCTAAATCAATTAATGCAGTTTCAGATTTGTGTTTCAACGAGTCTAAAGATAAGGCGAGATGGATGATATACCCAAGTTGACCATCTTTTCTTTGAAACAAAATTATCCATACGTGTTCCATACAGTCAGAATCTCTGGAGATTTCATCATTAAAGATTGTCACAATTCGTGAGTTTTCAAAAAATTTATCATTGAGTTCTGTGAGTAGTTTATTTGGAACTTCAGATATTTCTTGACACCCCACTGCTGCAAAGCCGGAATACTCAGGTCGTGCAAAAGCATGATACGGAGTGTTTTTATAGAGAATCCGACGAATCGCAGAATTGATTCCATCTGCTGCGACAACTAGCTTTGCACGAAACGATTTTGTTTCTGATTGTTGGGCAATAATCTCTAAATTTTCAGGTTGTGCATCTTCATGATTCTGTGCATTGGTCCAATGTGCGTAAGGGTTTTCTTCTCCCCCTAAATGAGAGACACAATCTACTCGAACACACTTATACTCTGGTTCATGAACAACATTAATACAACGATGATTTGCTTTGACGCTATCTTCAGGGAGTAAATTTCTCAGCATGGTTTGTAAATCATACCAAGTGATTGACACTCGACCTTCTCCATATTGCTGAAACCAATGATCGTATAAAAGAGGAATTGCCCGAATTCGCTCTCCCTTAAAATTTTTTTGTACCCATTCGGGTGAACTCTTTGGAGATTTTGGTTCCTGAGTTGTTTGGTTAGCGTTGTTGTCATTGGACGGTGTAGAAGTAAAGAAACTCATGCCTTTTTTCTTGACTTCTTCGTAAGCTTTTAAATCTATATATTTGAGAGAATTTAATCCATTAGGAAGAAGATCTATCACCTGACCAACTTGACGAAAGGCGCGAGTTTGATCGATGACTAGAATATTTTCAATTCCACGCTGGCGTAAGCCAAGGGCAGTTGCTAACCCAATTGGTCCAGCCCCAACCACTAAAACATCGTAGATATGCATAACACAATGGGAAAAGACAAGATATTTGCTTTTTATTCCATTGTACCGAGGAATTTAATATTCTCTTTCAATTTCAATCTCTGCTCTCAAGTATACAAAAATAAAGTTATCCCACGCTGCTGCATGATTTGCAATTGTCAGGTAAGCTGACAACAGCAGCTAAAATCTGTTAATTCATTTAAAAACAATGACGGCAAGCACTCCTACAATTCTCGCCCTAGACTTTGATGGTGTTATTTGCGACGGATTAATAGAATATTTTGAAGTCGCTTGGCGTACCTATTGTCAAATTTGGTCACCAAAGCAAGAAACACCACACAATGATTTCGCATCAAAATTCTATCAACTCAGACCTGTGATCGAAACTGGTTGGGAAATGCCTGTTTTAGTCAAAGCCTTGGTAGAGGAAATTCCTGAAGAAAAAATTCTTCAAGAATGGACAACAATTGCCCAAGAACTTTTGTTAAAAGACAATCTCAAAGCAACAGATATTGGCCATAAATTAGATAAGATACGGGATGAATGGATTGCTACAGATTTAGATGGATGGTTGAGTTTACATAGATTTTATCCAGGGATAATCAAAAAAATTAAAGCAACAGTTGATAGCACAACTAACCTGTATATCATCACAACAAAAGAAGGGCGTTTCACACAGCAGCTATTGAAAAAAGGAGGAGTCGATTTACCGCGAGACATTATTTTTGGTAAAGAAGTCAAGCGTCCCAAACACGAAATTATACGAGAATTAATTCAGAAAACAAATACTTCACCAGAAAGAGTATGGTTTGTAGAAGATCGACTGAAAACATTACAACTTGTTCAACAGCAACCGGGTCTTGAGGAAGTAAAATTATTTCTTGCAGATTGGGGTTACAATACTTCAACAGAAAAAGTAACTGCCCAAAATGATCCGGTAATTCACTTATTATCACTCCCTCAGTTTCCTAAAGATTTCTCGCAATGGTTTTAAGAGGATGTTTGGAAAGTGTAATTGAGGACACAAAATTGTTGTAGATCCCTTCTACTCCCCCTTAGGCTACCACGTACACACAAGTGATCGAATGATTCAAAACTCCCTCTCTACGAGACGCTACGCTAACGAAACCTCACCCTGCCCTGTCGGGCATCCCTCTCCTACTTCCTCAAGTCTCCCGCCGATTCTCTGATACTCGAAACCTCACCCTGCCCTGTCGGGCATCCCTCTCCTTAGTAAGGAGAGGGAAAGATTTTAGCGCAGCTAAAAGCGAGGGTGAGGTAAAAAGCGATATGTGTGTACACCGTAGCCCCTTAAAAAGGGGGGAAAAAGTCCCTACAACTACTCAAAATTTGAATTGGTGCTACCTCACCTTTGATACTTCTGATACTTCTTCTTATACTCCTCCAACTTCTTCCGCACAGCTTTAATTGTCTGTTCAGAACCAATTTTGACTAGTTCACCTTGCTGATTTGCATTGTGTGAGAAGGAGTAAGTCACCTCAATAACATTCCCCCCACTTGTATAGATCGCAAATTTATGTAAGCCTTTTACAGAATCTCTTTTGTCGTTACGGATTAGTCTTTGTTGCATCACTCAACACATCAATAGCTTGGCGGTAAGCTCGTTGATTGAGAAGCTGAATTCCTTTGTGCAGTAACTCCTCTCCAGTGACTTGTGGAGTTTGATATACATCACCAACATGCCCAATACTCTCTGCTTTGATCTGATAATTTTTCCCGCCGTAATTGTTTTGCTCCATGTTTGTGTCCCAACAAAAAATTACTTAGTCAGGACTTAGGCACTGAAAACCCAAAACCTCGAACCCCTCTAGCCCCCCTTTTTAAAAAACTCTTTAAAGCCCCCTTTTTAAGGAACTCTTTAAAGCCCCCTTTTTAAGAGGGTTGGGGGATCTCTTCTGCGTAAGTCCTATTAGTCTAATCATCACCAATTCGATCAATTCGATTTGCTTGAACTTGAAAACCTTTGGCATTGTCACGGTTTAATTGCTTCATTTCGCCAAACTGCACTTGTTTCTGACTTATGTTTTGAATATTGATAATCTGCTGTGCGAGTTGTCGCAAATCATGAGCAAAACTTGGTTCTTCCTCCATCTCGTCATCTAGGTAAGTTGTCAATTTGTTGAATGCTTCTAGAGAATACTGTTCCTGAACAGCAGTTATTGCTTTTTCTGCTTTAACATTTTGTCTATCCTTGAACCGTGACACAATCTTGTGACGTAATTCATTAGCTTTGCTTAAAGCCTCAGTAGTCAGCTTTTTGGCAGCTTCGCCAGCACTAGATTTAATAAACTCATTGAAAGCAAGCTTAAGAATTTCAGCAGCACTCAAAGCAACAATTGGGTTAGTCATGCAATACTCCAGAAGACTAGTAGATTTACTTAATTTTTTATACTCTCAACAATCAGATGCCACATATTTTATGTAACACCTGCAATTGAATAGCAAAAACTGTACCAACACCGCTCAATTGAGCGAATATGGCGCTGGCAATTGACACCGATTTGGTTCTACAACTCGGCGTATACTACATTTTATTATACTTGCATTGTAAATCTATATACTTATATGTCAGTATAGTAAAATTTTTATGGATATCATTTGATATCAAAACATTTCGCCTCTGCTGGCTAGTGAGTATCACCACTGATAAAACATCCTCTAAGATAGTGCTGAGTACTGAGTTCTGAGTCTCTTTATTTCAACACTCAGAACTCATACTTCACAACTGGTAAACTTACTATTATGCTTGACCTCACTAAGCTGGCAAGACAAATGCAGGGTTTGAGTCAACATCTGACGCAAGAGGCGGCTGCGAGTCGTCAGCGTTTAGAATTGGCTCAAAAACATTTTCAAAATGCTTTGGACTGTCAGGATGACTTGCTACAGCGACAGGAAAAATGGCGCGATCGCATCCTCTTTGCCAATGCGACTCCCCTAGAACCACTCAACACCTGTATTGATATCCCGGTTCCCCCTAAAATACACACCGTCATTGCAACCGATGGTTCGCAAATATCTCCCAGTCACCACGAAATTGCCTACTGCTATCTTCTTAATATCGGTAGAGTTGTCTTACATTATGGACAAAACCGTTACCCACTTCTAGATAGTTTACCGGAGATATTTTATCGCCCCGAGGATTTATATTTTTCTCGCAAATGGGGTATTCGTACTGAAGAATGGATGGGTTATTGCCGCACATCAAGTGAAACAACGGTGCTGACAGAATTGGCTTGCAGTGTAAAAGAGGACAGGGGGATAGAAGAAGTCCCTACGTTAGCAATGGTGGATGGTTCGTTGATTTACTGGTTTTTAGAACAATTACCTTTAGAAGCACGCGATCGCATCTTACCCCCCATCTTGGAAGCTTGGCAAAAGTTGCGTGATGCTCAAATTCCCCTGATGGGTTATGTGAGTGCTTCTCGCAATGTTGAAGGCATGAACTTTTTGCGTCTTTTAGCTTGTCCGCACACAGTACCAGATTGTGCAAGCTTTTGCCCAAATCAACTTGAAAAAGTCCCTTGCAAAGTCTTTGAACCTTTACGAGATACAACTCTTTTATCCACTCTACTTAAACCAGGACAACGCGGTTGCTTATGGCGCAGCAATGTTCGTATTCTTGACTTGTACCAAGACCAACAAATTTACTTTTGTTACGTGCATGTAGGTACCGAAATTGCCCGGATAGAAGTGCCATCATGGGTAGCCCAGAACACAACAATGTTTGACCTAGCATTAGGACTGATGTTAGCACAAGTGCAGAAAGGATATGGGTATCCAGTGGCGATCGCCGAAGCCCACAATCAAGCGGTGGTACGTGGCGGGGATAAGGCGCGATTCTTTGCCATCCTTGAAAGACAAATGATCAAAGCTGGTATAAAAAATGTAGGAACTTCTTACAAAGAAGCCAGAAAGCGTGGCAGTATTGCTTAGTCATATCAGAATGATATGCAAATATCGACACAAAAAAGTGACGGCACCTGTAAAGTAATGTCTGGGGAACAAACCCAAAGTTGCCAGGTGTGGGCTGGGGAAAGGTTAAATGGAAAAGGGCAAAGGATAAAATACCTTTACCCCGCCACGTTCCCTTTAAAAGGGCAATAGGCAATTTAAAATTCAAAATTTAAAATTCAAAATTTAAAGTTCAAAAAGAATAAAAAAGGGTGCTGGCAAAGATCTTACCTGTGGACTGTGTGCAAATTAAAGGCGTGACGGCTTAGACATAGGAAAATTATACTGCAATGAGTCTAGCCACGCACACAGCGCAAATCTTACAATTTTTCAATCTTTATTCTCTGATTTACTTGGCGTATAGTCATAATCTATGTCGGTGAGCAACAAGGCTTGATTATCTATGGTTCGTGAACTTGAAAAGAAACGCCAAGGTGCAAAATTTCCAGAAACTGCCCCAGCTGCCAATCCAGTGTTTTTTAGAACCTATAGCCGTCGTCAAGAGGCTGGAGTCAGAGAGACTTGGGATCAGGTGTGCGATCGCACCTCAAAGATTCGATCAGTTTATTGTTGATTTCCTCGCTGATAAGTAAAATTCCCAAACGCAAACTGCGTTTGGGAGAAATAACACATTTTAAAACATTTAATTATGGCAAACAATCACACTGACTCGCAATTGGACAATTGTACAAGCGCCAGTCAAATCGAAGACTTCAATCAAACAAAATTGACACAGAGGATTGCCATAGCAGGTAAGATTGTTGCCTTAGCTATGGTTATCTCGATTAATGGAGTTGGATTTGGTTTAATCTTTTCCAAAAGAATCGAGCTTGGGGTTACCTTCTTGAGTTCTGGTGGATTTCTAGCAAGTGTTGAATGTCTTAAGTTGACGCAGGATACACACAAACGAAAACCCAGATAGGGCAGGCGTTTTTGCTCACTCCGTTTTTAAAGTAGAGTGAAGAATTATCAGAAGCCGCTCTAGTTCTACCTTCCACAAGAATTGTAGGTTGGGTTGAGCATAAGCGAAACCCAACAAACACTTGCTCATGTTGGGTTTCGTGCCTCAACCCAACTTACTTTACTCTGCCTGCTTGCAACTTAAGCCAGCGCTCAACAATCAAGCGTCGGATCAACTCACTCTTGTCTGTTTTCTCGTGAGCCAAGATATCGGCTAGCTGGCGTTCTGTTTCTTCGTCTAGTCTGACAGTGAGCATGGCTTTTGTCATACTTGTATTGCGCTTATGACAAGTTTAACAGAAAGCTTTTTCCAAGGCATACTTGAAGATTTACAACTCCAAACAGTACCCTTACTGATATCCTTAAACCAACAAGTGAACCCAAAAAAATTGTCGAGGCAAAAGTAGACGATGGAAATCTCAACAGTTAAAGCTCCCCGCTGGTTTGTCCGCAGAGATATAGATGGTTTATTTGGGCTTTTCCTCGACAACTTGATTCAAATTTTGTTGATTGTGAATTTGTGTCAAGGGGTGCTTGGCTTTTCTCCCTTGCTGGTGTATAGACGTATTCTGCCAGGAATTGCTTTAAGTTTGATTGTTGGTAACTTTTATTATGGGTGGTTAGCTTACCAACAAGGTAAGCGGGAACAACGGGATGATATCACTGCTTTGCCTTATGGCATTAATACTGTGAGCCTTTTTGCTTATGTATTTTTGGTGATGTTGCCTGTGCGGTTGACGGCGATCGCTCAAGGTGTATCATCAGAACAAGCTGCTGAACTCGCATGGCAAGCCGGTTTGGTTGCTTGCTTAGGTTCAGGTTTGATTGAGTTAGTCGGTGCATGGATTGGTAATCCTCTGCGTCGCCTTGCTCCTCGTGCAGCTATGCTTTCCACTTTAGGTGGTATTGCTATCACTTTCATAGCGATTGGCTTTCTATTTCGGACTTTTGCCAATCCCGTAGTTGGTTTAGTTCCTTTAGGCGTTATCTTAATTACCTACTTTGGACAAGTGCGATTTGCCATTCCTGGTGGATTATTAGCAGTGCTTTTGGGAATTGGTTTGGCGTGGGGTACAGGTTTGGTGAGTTGGGATAACGCCAAGTTCGCCACTGCAGTACAACCGATAGGAGTTTACATACCAAGGTTATGGTTAGGAGATTTATGGAATAGTCGCGCAGTTTTACTGGACTATTTCAGCATCATTTTACCAATGGGACTTTTTAACCTTGTCGGTAGCCTACAAAATTTAGAAAGTGCTGAAGCTGCTGGAGATGCTTATCCTGTAGCCCCAAGTCTTACAGCTAATGGTATTGGTACATTGGTTGCAGCCATTTGTGGTTCTTGTTTCCCAACAACCATTTATATTGGACATCCTGGTTGGAAAGCTTTAGGTGCAAGAGTGGGTTACTCCATTCTCAACGGTATTTTTATGGGCTTGCTGTGCTTAACTGGAACCGTTGCCATCCTTGCTTATTTTGTCCCTATTGAAGCTGGAATGGCAATTGTGTTATGGATTGGCATCGTCATTGTAGCTCAAAGCTTTACAGCAACTCCTTCTCACCATGCTCCGGCTGTTGTTGTTGGTTTGTTACCAGGTATTGCAGGTTGGGGCGCTTTAATTGCTAAAAATGCATTACGCGTAGGAGGTTTGGGAACACCAGACAAACCCCTGACACCTGCTTTAATTGAAAAGTTTAAATTGAGCGATACATATATAGATGGTGCTTTTGCTTTAGAGCAGGGCTTTATTTTTTCAGCTATGATTTTAGCTGGTATCACAGTTTATATTATTGAGCGAGACTTCCGCAAAGCTGCTTATTGGTCTATAGCCGCAGCTTTCCTCTCTTGGTTTGGATTGATGCATAGCTACCGTTGGACTGTAGCAGATACTGTTGTCAATTTGGGTTTTGGAACTGGAACGCCTTGGGCTGTCGGCTATATTTTGCTTGCTATTCTCTTTTTCTACACCGAATGGCAAGCGCGTCATCAAAAAGGAAATCGAATGGTTGTTCCATCGTCATCACAAGATGCTTTTGATGGAAATTTAGAGAAATGAGGAAGCAGCGATAATTCCGAAACAAACGGATTTGATAAGCTGAAAATCTTACAATTTGCACACCCTATTTTAATGGAACTCTTGTGGAGTCGCTATCTTGCCTGCCCAAATTATGCAAATTAAAGGCACAACAGCTTATCAAACCAACGCTTTAAGCACAGTGCAATTACAGCTATCTTGGAAAAGACCGATGGCAATGTCTCAACGAGTACGTCGTGCCTCCAGGGATAGTCAAGAACGAGATTTCTATGTTTGGAGTAATAGTCCAGAAAAATATCAAGAGGCGTGGATTATTTTCAAAGACTTTCAAACCTTAAAACTGGTCTTGCGACCCTGTTTACATACCATACTATTGGCATCGTTTCTACTCCCATCAGCCAGATTTCAAGAAAATTGGATATTTTTTCGCATGTTTGTGTCTGATCGCAATCGCATTGCTATATCTCCTACTTATAATTGCCACATCTTTGAGATTGAGACCTGTTAACTGTATCTATGCTCTTAAGCTAACTGAAAATCCAGCTTACTCCTTGAGGATTAGTCGGTTTATTCCTATGGTAGAAGGTTGAGAAAAACAATAGCAGGTATCGTACTAACTAGTAGTGTAAATTTTACAAATAGCAGATTATGTTGTTCGATTCCACAAAAGCTCTTGCAGAGTTATTAAAGATTGCTATTGTTTCTATGGTAGGAAAAAAGCTTATTAAAAATTCAGATGAAGTTATAAGTCTCGAAAAAACTAGCAATTTATAACAGTTCTCATTTAAAAAAAGCAGACAATTTATCAAAAAAACTTGCAACACAAAATCAACAAAAACTATGAAACTTTCTCATTTATCTAAAAATGTTTGGGCTAGCGCCTTCGCTCTCGGTTTAGCTACTTTGACTTTAACTCTACCTGTTTCTGCCCAATCTGGTGGTGGTGGTGGTAGTGGAGGATCTGGTGGTGCCAGCAGTGGTAGTGGTGCTGGCACTGGTGCTGGCACTGGTAGTACAGGTACAGGTACTGGCACAGGCACTACCGGTACAGGTACAGGTACTGGCACTACAGGTACTGGTACTACAGGCACAGGCACAGGCACAGGCACTACAGGTACAGGTACAGGTACAGGCACAGGCACAGGCACTACAGGTACAGGTACAGGTACAGGCATGGGCACGGGCACTACAGGTACAGGTACGACAGATGGCACAGGAACAAGCGGTACCGGCACAGGCACAGGCACAGGCACAGGCACTGGTACAACAAATGGGACGGGTACGACTGGTACTGGCACTGACACCACTGGTGGCACTACTGGGACTGGTACAACAAATGGTACGGGTACAACTGGTAGTGGCGCTGGTGACACAACTGGTGGCACTACTGGAACTGGTACAACAAATGGTACGGGTACAACTGGTAGTGGCACTGACACCACCGGTGGGACAACTGGTACAGGCACTGGCAGCGCCACAGACACGACAACAAATAATCAAGGCGTTAGAGAGGTGAGAACCGAAACCCATTCTGACTGGGGTTGGCTTGGTTTACTTGGTCTTGCAGGTCTTGCAGGTCTTATTCCTAAACGCTCTCAAACCCGAGTAGTTCGGGATCCTAATGAAGTAACGCGTCCTGGATCTACCTCTACTAAGTTATAAGGCTTGGCTGAAGGTAGAAGGTACAGCGGTGTAGGGGTGTAGGAAGGAGTATTGTAAAAATAGAGAGAGAATTTTCTTTTTGTGCAATGCCCTTCGGGTAGGCAATAAATAGTGATGGGTTGGGTACCCTCACGCTCTTACATCCCCTACACCATTACACCCTTACACCCCTAGTTGTTGACTTTAGATATTAAATTTAATTATTAGAAATTCTAAATAAGATAAGCGCGCTCAGGTACAAACTGCGTTACCCTGGTATACGTTTCGTGTTTTTCACTGCTAGCTGGAAACGCATATGTCCTTTGTTCCTTTGCACATTCATAGTGATTACAGTTTGCTTGATGGAGCAAGTCAACTGCCGGATTTAGCGGATCGCGCCATCGAACTGGGGATTAAAGCAATAGCCCTGACGGATCATGGTGTGATGTATGGTGCGATCGAACTGATTAAAATCTGCCGCAATAAAAATATCAAGCCAATTATTGGCAATGAAATGTATATCATCAACGGCGATTTTACAAAACAAGAACGCCGTCCCCGCTATCATCAAGTTGTTTTAGCCAAAAATACAAAAGGATATAAAAATTTAGTTAAGATCACAACAATTTCTCATCTTCAAGGTGTGCAGGGTAAAGGGATTTTTTCCCGTCCTTGCGTAAATAAAGAATTATTAAAAGAGTACCACGAAGGCTTAATTGTAACGAGTGCTTGTTTGGGTGGGGAAGTTCCGCAAGCAATTCTCAGTGGGAAATTAGAGGCCGCACGTAAAGTTGCTCGGTGGTACAAAGAAGTTTTTGGTGAAGATTATTATTTAGAAATTCAAGACCACGGCTCACAAGAAGACCGGATAGTGAATGTAGAAATTGTCAAAATTGCGCGAGAACTTGATATTAAAATTGTCGCCACCAATGACTCACATTTTATTTCTTGTTACGATGTTGAAGCACACGATGCTTTGCTATGCATTCAAACTGGCAAATTGATTGCTGAAGATAATCGAATGCGTTATAGCGGTACAGAATATCTAAAATCTGCTGAGGAAATGAAGCGGCTGTTTCGTGACCATTTGCCAGATGATGTCATTGAAGAAGCTGTAATAACTACAGTTGAAGTTGCAGATAAAGTCGAACCTTACCAGATTTTAGGTGAACCTCGCATTCCCAATTATCCCATCCCATCTGGTCATACTGCTAATACATATGTTGAAGAAGTTGCTTGGCAAGGACTTTTAGAAAAATTAAATCGTAAATCTAGAAATGATATTGACCAAACTTATAAAGATAGGTTGGAGTATGAACTAAAAATGATTCAGAAGATGGGTTTCTCCAGCTACTTTTTAGTTGTGTGGGACTACATCAAATTTGCGAGAGACAAGAATGTTCCTGTAGGTCCTGGTCGCGGTTCTGCCGCAGGGTCATTGGTTGCTTACACTATGGGGATTACTAACATTGACCCTGTACATCATGGACTCCTCTTTGAAAGATTTCTCAACCCTGAACGGAAATCCATGCCTGATATAGATACAGATTTCTGTATCGAACAACGGGATAAAGTCATTGATTATGTGACAGAAAAATACGGTAAAGAGAGAGTCGCCCAAATCATAACGTTTAACCGCTTGACTTCTAAAGCAGTTTTAAAAGATGTTGCCAGAGTCTTAAATATTCCCTATGGAGAATCAGACAAAATGGCAAAGCTTATTCCTGTTTCCCGAGGGAAACCCACTAAACTCAAGGTAATGATTTCCGATGCAACACCAGAACCAGAGTTTAAAGAAAAATATGATAATGACCCAAGGGTACAGCATTGGGTTGATATGGCAATTCGTATTGAGGGAACAAACAAAACATTTGGTGTGCACGCGGCTGGTGTGGTGATTTCCGCTGAGCCATTAGATGAAATTGTCCCACTGCAAAAAAATAACGATGGTTCTGTGATCACCCAGTATTTCATGGAAGATTTGGAATCACTAGGGCTGCTGAAAATGGATTTTCTGGGTTTAAAAAATTTGACTATGATTCAGAAAACCATCGATTTGATTTCACAAAGCCGAGGATTTAGAGTTGATCCATATGACATTACGACTCAAGAAAGAAAAGCTCAGAGAATATTAGCAAAAGGTGAATTTAACACCTTGCCCAAAGATGTTGAAAAGACTTACAAACTCTTAGAGGCAGGAGAATTAGAAGGTATATTTCAATTAGAATCTTCTGGAATGCGGCAAATAGTACGCGATTTAAAGCCTTCCAACATAGAAGATATTTCCTCTATTTTGGCACTCTATCGACCAGGTCCATTAGATGCAGGACTGATTCCCAAGTTTATTAACCGCAAGCATGGTCGAGAAAATATTGACTATGAAACCCAAATTCTAGAACCGATATTAGATGAGACCTATGGAATTATGGTCTATCAAGAGCAAATTATGAAAATTGCTCAAGATATGGCTGGATATTCTTTAGGACAGGCAGATTTGCTGCGCCGTGCAATGGGGAAAAAGAAAGTTGAGGAAATGATGAAGCAGCGAGAAAAATTTGTGGATGGTGCTGCCAAAAATGGAGTAAAAAAACAAATTGCTGAAGAATTATTCGAGCAAATGTTAAAGTTTGCTGAATATTGTCTCAGCTATGACACAGAAGTGTTAACGCTAGAATATGGGTTTTTACCTATTGGGCAAATTGTGGAAAAAAGAATTGAATGTAGCGTTTACACAGTCGATAGTAACGGAAATATTTACACACAACCTATTGCTCAATGGCATAATCGTGGGCAGCAAGAAGTTTTTGAATATTGTCTAGAGGATGGTTCTGTTATTCAGGCAACAAAAGACCATAAATTTCTGACGACTGATGAGCAAATGTTGCCAATCGATGAAGTATTTGAACGGGGTTTGGAGTTGATGCAGGTTAAGGGTTTACCTAAATAGCTATTAATAAGACATTTAAATATGATGATTTTTAATGAATAGTTTATTTTTAATTAAAAATAACTATATATAGTTCCTGCTAAGTTCACTGATTCTTTATAAAGCAGAGTGAAATTTACTTATCCACTAACTGAACAATATCGAAATCACGTTCATTTGTGACGTATTCTGCAGTTATTCTGCAGTTATATTGACTAATTGTAAAAAATACACTTTGTTTACTGCTAAATTTATGAGATAATTTTGTGAACTGTAAAAAGTCAGTGAAGACACTTAATTAATTTGTTTGCAAAGTATTAACTATTCTGGTTGATATCAGGGAATAATACTAGATAAGTGTAGAAATATAAACTACAACGATTGTTTATATGTGTGTATTCTCTTCTTGGTCTTGGCTTGGAAAACGACTTCAGTGGCTGTGTTGCTTAACTGCACTATCCTTGGTTTGTTTGATCATGGGTTGGTCACTTCCCACAAATGCAGCAAATTGCATCAGTCAGCAATTAGAACAGCAAAATGTACTATTGACTCATGAAAAACAACTTGGTGAGTTGCTGTGTTCAGATCTGGCCAAAGATTTTTTGGCTGTTCAAAGGTTTCAAGGTGCTCACACCTTGCCTGGTGACCTCTGGAACCATCATCAGAGTGCTGACAGTGCAATCAAGAAAGATATAAGGCTTGCTCAGAGACTGGGATCTTCTCGCATCCCCTTGTTTGTGATGAGTGGTCAAAATTTATCTGGTGGATAGTCACTGTCTGATACAGGAAATGTCTTGAATCATCACTAGTTTTCAGTTCTCATCGGGTTTTGCTTAGTATAAAAGTTGTGCGTGTCTAAGTTTTTGCATCATGAGTCATCACTGATAATCCCTATTAAGCTAGGATTACTGTTTATTGTGTTTAGTTCGCAAGGTTACAAAGGATGCAAGTACATAGACTAAAATGATGTGTATGATTATACCAAAAATTGGTAAATATGAGCAAAACGCGATGCATTCCAAATAACCCTATTAACTTTGGTGGAACACAAATCATGAAGTCATTAATGCGTTGCAGTGGATTTTCTGTGTTTTTTCCTATCGCTCTGGCTGCAAGTTACAGTTCTCAACTATTGATATCTAAGCAAGCGGTGGCAGAAGATGCACAGATTCCCCCCACTGGAGTCCAAGAAGCTTATTCTACTGGAACGATACGGGTAAATTACCTATCTCCGTTAGAACAACAAGTCATTAATGAAATGAACAAACTACGGGCAAATCCCAAGGCTTACATTCCCGTGTTGGAAAACTATAAACAGCGCTTTCAAGGTAAGCTAGTTAAAATCTACGACCGGCGCTTTCTCCAAACACACGAAGGGCTATCAGCCGTTGATGAAGCAATTAACTTTCTTCAGTCAGCGAGTCCTGTTGCTCCTTTAAAGATATCTAAGGGAATGTCTTTGGGTGCTAAAGACCTTGTCAAAGATAATGGCTCAAGAGGTTCGACAGGTCACTTAGGTAGCGATGGTAGTGATCCATCTACTCGTATGGAACGCTACGGAAATTGGCAATCTACCGCTGGGGAAAATATCAGCTATGGTCCGAGTACGGCTGAAGATATTGTCATACAGTTAATTGTTGATGATGGAGTGCCCAATCGTGGTCATAGAAAAAACATTTTTAACCCTACTTTTAGAGTGGCTGGAGTTGCCTATGGGATTCACGCTAAATACAAAACGATGTGCGTGATTAATTATGCGGGAGAATATCAGGACAAAGAAATTGCTGTTTCTAAGCTCAAAAATCGTCGTTAAACATGGCTTTTGGAGCTTAGAAACTCTCTATCCCACTGCTTTTTCTGAATGCGAGTGCGTGCCATAGTCATTAACGAGGAGTCTTCGTGTTTTCAGTTCGCAGTGGTATCAGTTACTAAATCATCACCGAAGCCAGTCATCAATTCATGCATCTAAAGACATATAGCGATTCTCACTTGTATGAAATACAGGTATGGGATAAACGCACAGCGTAGAACATTGGTGTCAACTGAAACAAAACTCAAATACAACAGGACTTTCAGGGTATTTTGTTGCCATGCTTTGCCTGGGATGTCTCAAACCACGCACAGCATAGCAACGACAACAGGTTATGGACTTGGGTTTTTTTGTTCAATTGACATCAATAGCTATAGAACAGCTCCTATAAATATAGGACTTACGCATTGACAAAAAGCTGTCTTTGTGAATTTGACATAAGCTTCTACTAGAGGTGTTTAAGGATGTATTGCCTTTCTCTTAGGAGATTTACATACTAAATAATAGATGTAAAAAGTGAGGATCTTGTGAGGATTATGTCAAGTTTCTCAATGTAAATGTGCCATAGAGAGCAGTTTTCTTAATACATACGACTGTGTATTTGTTCAGTGCGTAAGTCCTAAAAGAATCTGTATCACACCCAATTGGGAACTGCTATATTGACTGGTTGCTCCAAAGTTATGAGACTGTTGATGCGTCAGATGGTATTTTGGATATTAACACTTGTCACCCTATCCACGACATCTTGTGATGTATTGTTTGAGCCTGACTCCTCTGTACCTAACATTCCCAAAGGAAATTCTGATGTGTCGCTAACCGGGAAAACTCTTTCTCGCCTTGAACAACAAGTGATTGTAGAAATGAACAAGGCGAGAACGAATCCCACTGCTTATGCTGCAGTATTAAAAAACTATAGACAACGTTTTGAAGGTAACCGAGTTAAAATTTCGCGTCATGTCTATTTACAAACAGAGGAAGGAGTGAAAGCCGTTGATGAGGCGATCGCCTTTCTCAAGTCAGTCACTCCAGTCGGATCTTTAACAGCATCCAAAGGAATGTCACGAGCGGCGAGGGATCATGTCAAAGACCAAGGTTCAAAAGGAATTCTTGGTCACAAAGGAAGCGACAAAAGTGATCCCTTTACTCGCCTAAGCCGCTACGGAACTTGGAAACTCACCGCCGGAGAAAATATTAGTTATGGTTCCCACACGGCACAAGATATTGTCATGCAATTAATTATTGACGATGGAGTTCCAGATCGTGGTCATAGAATAAATATGTTTAATCCTGCTTTTAAGGTAGCGGGAGTTGCTTTTGGAATTCACAACACATACAGGCAGATGTGTGTGATTAATTATGCAGGAAGGTATGTAGAAAAGTCATAATTCCTAACTCAATGACCTTTGACAGATGACTGATTCATGTGGCGCGTGGTACAAATGTACCCGTAATTTGCCTATGTGACATAATTATATAAAGCAACATAATAATGATGAACTCTCGCCATAGCAACACAGCTTCATCTGCTGTTGACCTCAACGTTCACATTCAAGGTCAAGGCTTCCCAATTCTCTGCTTACACGGTCATCCTGGTTCTGGTTCTAGTCTTTGTGTCTTTACCAATCACCTGTCAAAACGCTTTCAAACTTTTGCTCCAGACTTGCGTGGATATGGCAAAAGTCGGTTTAATGGCAATTTTGATATGCGCGACCATTTGATTGACCTGGAAGCGCTTTTAGACCGTTTTAGAATTAAAAAATGTCTGATACTCGGCTGGTCGCTCGGTGGCATTTTAGCAATGGAATTAGCACTACAGCTACCTCAGCGAGTCGCTGGACTGATTTTAGTGGCGACAGCTGCCCGACCCAGAGGCAATCATCCGCCTATAACTTGGCAAGATAATGTTTACACCGGTGTAGCTGGGTTGTTGAGTTATATTAAACCAGATTGGCAGTGGAATATTGAAACTTTTGGCAAGCGATCGCTCTTTCGCTACCTAATCCAACAACACACTCCCGCAGCCTACAGCTACATAGCAAAAGATGCAGTATCAGCCTACTTACAAACTTCTGCTCCTGCGACTCGCGCTCTTTATTCGGCAATTGGGGCTGGGTACAATCGACTAACAGACCTAGAAAAAATTCAATGTCCTTCTTTAGTACTAGCTGGTGCATGCGATCGCCACATTACAGCTGACGCCAGCTTAGAAACTTCTCGCTACCTCAAAGATTGTCAATCACACTGCTATCCTAATACTGCTCATCTTTTTCCATGGGAAATCCCTAACCAGGTATTGAGCGACATTGACCACTGGCTTGAGAAAAACCAAAAAGTTGTCAGTGTGTAGTTACGCCGAAGCGCAACTACAAGATAGCCTTATAACCAGAAAAGAACTCAGCGATCACTAAATTGATAACCCTATGGCTGACGCCACGCCTTAGGGTTAGTCCAGCGCTGCGGGAGACCCTCCAAAGAGTGCTGGCTCAGTGATAACTGACTACTGAATTCTCCTCAATTTAGTTACATTTGACCGCTAAAGACAGGCTGTACTTTGCGGTCAGTGCGTTCCCCCAGGTCATCAGCAATCGTCAAAGCACTTGGTTTACAGCGTTTTACATCAACCCCAATTCCTTGCGCTCCTTCCAGTTCCAAATCTTCTACGTAGCCTTTTATCGCCGCTTTTGCATCGGCAGAACTGACAAAAGGTCCAAAGTAGTAAGTGCAACGGGGGTTTTGTGTTACAATTTCCACCCACCAAGCTAAGCCAAAATTGTCGAATATGTTAATCAACAATTCCTTAAGGTTATTCCAAATAGTTTTCATGGTTCTCGCCAATTTCTAAATGTGATACTCGGTTTTAAATGCTGCCAGTTTTGACTGCTTTACATTTCTTTATACTCTGTTTACTCTTCTTTTTTCAAAGAAATTTTTTGGAATTTATCCTGGTATAGGGTATTTATCCAGCGATGACGATAAATTTCATAAAGCGCCATACCCGCTGCTACTGAGGCATTCAGGCTTGGAGTCTTACCTTGCAAGGGGATCGACACCAAAAAATCACAATGTCGTTGTGTCAATATACTGAGACCTTCGCCCTCAGAACCAACTACCAAAACAATAGGACCGTTAAATTTCACGCTATGTATAGGTTCGCTTGCTTCTGTAGCAGTACCGTAAATCCAAAAGCCAGCAGCTTTTAGTTCTTCCAAAGCACGTTGCAAGTTCACCGCCCTAACGACAAGAAAGTTTTCTAAAGCACCAGCAGCCACTTTCATGACTGTGGAGGTGATCCCACATGCTCTGCGTTGTGGGATCACCATTCCTTGAGCACCCAATGCTTCTGCTGTGCGAATAATTGCTCCCAAATTGTGGGGGTCAGTAATTCCATCAGCGACAACAATAACAGGATCAATTTCAGATTTTGCCCTAGCAATCAACTCATCCAAGTCAATGTAGGCGTAGGGAGCAATTTGCGCCGCAACACCTTGATGGTTAGCTTGCTCTGTAATTTGGTCTAGGCGCTTAGGCTCAACTTCGTCAACAATTGTGCCATTTTCTTTCGCTCGTAAAATCAGCGAATGAAAGCGGGGATCGTAACGGAGGCGGGAAGTAATCCAGATACGGTTAAGATCCCGCTCGCTTTCCAAAGCACTTAACACTGGATGACGACCGTAGATCAAATCTTTATCTTCTGATTGCTCAAAAGAAATAGATGAATCAGAGAATTTACGATGTGGGCGTGGGCTGTCTCTCAAACCGTTAGCACCCTTACCTCTGGGATTGGGACTCAGATGAGAAATGACACGCTTACCCTTGATTTTCAAGGGTTGCGCACTATTCTGTTCGCCAGAAGTCTTAATTTTTCTTGGTTTATCTATCATGTAAGTTATTGGTAGAGCTTAATAGGTAAGCATTGTTGTGATCTCAATTGGTCTAAGCCGACTCTGCAAGTTTTGCGATTCGTGAATTGAATTTCTTACGGCTTTTCTAAGTCAAGTTTTTGCAAAAGTTCACTTAAGCGATCAAAATCGGTGAGATACAGGTAGCCAATTAAAGTTTCTAAACTAGTTGCTTGTTGATAGGTTGCCATATCAACCCGCCTAGGGCGTCCGCTGGCAGCGTTGCGACCCCGTCGAACAATTTCTAACTCAGTGTTATTTAGATGAGGATACAGCGACTGCAACATTTTGGCTTGCGTCTCTGCCCTGACTTGTGCCACAACTAGACGATGGTATGCTTCGGGTCGCCTTGGTGGTAGTAGATAAAACATTCTAACGTAGAGCTCACAAACTGCATCTCCCAAGTAAGCTAAAGCAGTAGGAGATAATTGTTGCAGTTGGGCTAGTGAAATCTCTTGGAACAATTGCTCTTTGCTTGCCCTTAGTAGTTGACACCAAACTGAATCCTGACTAGGAATTTCATTTGAGCCATCTAGTAGGTTTTCCTCCTTTGATGTCACAAGTTGTTTTTTCCTCACACGCTATATTAGGCAGGTTTACCTAAGAATAGTCAATGCTAAAAAACTTACTTGCTAAATTTTATCTTTTTTTCAATTTTGGTTACCATTTCATACACTAAAAGCACTGACGGATGAAGTGTGAGATCCAGATAAATCCATAATGATTTATCTAGGATCTAAAAGTAGAAATATTTTGAAAGCCTTAAATTATAAGGAATGAGGTATGAAATGGACTTTACATGAACCTATTATAGCATACAATTACACGTCCTTGAGCCTCATACACTATTTCTTTATCTTTCTCAACCCAATATATTTGTACTTTACCTTTTTGCTCCGTACTTTATCAGTTAACGTTATGCAAAATCATAAATTTTAATTTCATAATAATTAAGCTATCCAGATTGAATGATTGGATAGCTATATGAAGTTATCAGGTCAAGGAATCAAGACGATTTGACGTTTTCTAAAGCCACATCAACTGATTGTTGTAGGGCAAGAAACTTCTCCAAACGAACAAGCTTGACCGTCTGAGTAACACGGGCATTAGTGACAATTTGGAAAGTGCCTTCGGAGTTTTGAGCCTGCTTGGCTAACTGTACCAAAGCACCCAAGCCAGAGCTATCAACAAAATCGATTTGCGAGAGATCCAGAATAATGTGCCTTGGTCCCTCGTCAATCTTGCTCCCAATAACCTTGCGAAATGTTGGTTCGGAAAAGGCGTCTAACAAACCTGTGAGGCGGAATAGCTGGCAGTTATCCCGGACTTCACGAGTGCCTCTCAGGCTTACAGTTAGATTAAGTGGCTCAGCAATAATTCCCTCCTCATGAGTTATGGTGAACGCTCAAGTATAGATGGTTTTAGTGTAGGTTGTCTACAACCTACTGGCAGGGAAGATGGGAGATAGGGGAAGTGAGGAAAGTAGAGAGCCACAGAGTAAGACTGGTGCTGCTTTGAGGTTACCCAACTGCAGCCAACTGGCGTTAGCCATAGTCATACCCGAAGGGTAGGGGAAAATTCTCCCTGCCTTTTTCGCTCCCTCATTTTCTTACTTTCTCACTTTTGTTTGTTGTCCCCTTGTCCTCTTTTGTGCGGCTTTCTTCATTTTTATCCTACTTTGGCAACTGTTGCTCGACGAGCAGCTCGCATTGTTTGGACAAATTGCTCAAATAGATAATCAGCATCATGAGGACCAGGACTTGCCTCTGGATGATATTGTACAGAAAAAACAGGTAAAGATTTGTGACGTAACCCAGCAACAGTGGAGTCGTTTAAATTAAGATGACTAATTTCTACAACACTGTTAGGTAAAGTGTCTGGATCAATGGCAAAGCTGTGGTTTTGGCTGGTAATTTCTACTTTTTGTTGTAGACCAGCTGGCTGATTTAAACCACGATGACCAAATTTTAGTTTAAAAGTTTCCGCTCCTAGTGCATGACCCAATATCTGGTGTCCCATACAAATACCAAATATCGGTTTGTTAGTCTCTAGTAACGCTTTCGTCGTTTTAATTCCTTCGGTAACAGATGCTGGATCGCCAGGACCATTAGAAAGAAAGATCCCATCGGGATTGTATTTGAGAATTTCTTCTGCTAAGGTGTTTGCGGGAACAATAATAACCCGACAACCGTAACTTGCTAAACGACGCAAAATATTGCGTTTTACCCCAAAGTCAATGGCGACGACAGTAAAAGATTCCTCGGAATTTTCTTGACAAGCAGGGTTAAACTCCCATACTGGCTGGGTGGGATCAGACCATTCATATATGTTTGGGGTAGTAACCTCGTGCACAAGGTTCAATCCTTTCATGTTAGGGGCTGCCTGTACTTGCTCTAGCAATTCAGCCTCATCCAGAATTTCTGTGGAAATACCACCATTCATGGCTCCGAACTCCCGAATTTTACGAGTTAAGGCGCGGGTATCAATTCCATAGATACCAGGTATGTGGTGCTGTTCTAGGTATTCTGGTAAAGATTGTGTTGAGCGCCAATTACTCGGTCGAGTACAAATATTGCGAGCAATAGCACCCCGCACCTGTGGTTTACTTGATTCTTCGTCCTCTAAATTAACGCCAGTATTCCCCAACTCAGGATAAGTAAAAACAACTATCTGACCGCAGTAACTAGGGTCTGTCAGGACTTCTTGGTATCCACTCATACCAGTGTTAAAGACAACTTCCCCAATCGTGGTTCTAGTCGCACCAAAAGACCAACCACGATATGTGGTTCCATCTGCCAAAACAAAAATAGCAGGTCTTGCGTCAAAAACAGACATAGGCGATAACATTCCAAGATTTGTGATGTGATTAGGCGACAGGTAAACAGTTCAAAATTCAAAACATGCCCTATGCCTTGGGCACGCACTTTACACTCTTTCCAAATTTCAAATGAAAAAACAGTATTGGTAACCATCCTGCTCGCTTGCTGTATGCAAATTTAATGGAAGACAGGTAAAACACGAGCTACAAAATAATTAAGCTTTAATTTCATCATCACTTCACCTGTCCGTTTACAGATTATGAAATTCTTACCCCGTACCTTACAAACTAAAATTTAAGAGCATGACATATAAAATCTTCCAACAAGAATAGACAGTCGCAGTAAATTTCGACGCCGAAGCGCAAGTAAAATCATAATTAATCATGCATCAGTTTATCTTATCCCGAGCAGCGCTGATTCTTCTGTCAACCACACTAGCGGTTTTGACTGTTGCCTGTAATCGAAAGCAACAAATTAGCGTTACAAGTCGTGAGGAGCAACCTGCGTCTAAAGATCAAAGCGTTGCCTCGCCTGTAGCGACAATGGCACCTCCAAGTGCAACTCCACAACCACAGCCAACGATGCAGCCCACCAGAGAGATTTCAGTTAACTATTTTGAACAGGGACTGAACAAAGCTGTTGGAGCTCTCAACGTCAGCCAATCCGCTAAATCGACAGAGGATTGGAATTTTGTGGCAATTCAGCTTGCAGATGCGATCGCCTTGATGAGAAAAGTGCCAGCTGATAGTCCTGATTTCACAAACGCCCAAGCAAAAATTTTAGATTACCAGCTTGATCTCAAAAATGCAATACACAAAGCCGTCCCCCCTATCAATCCGGCACAACAAGCACAACCAGAAAGAATAGCTGCCATTCCTCAAGTTTCTGTGACACCAGCTGTGACACCAAGTGTGACACCAGCTATTACCAAACCAAGTCTCACCAAAATACCTGCTGCACCTGTAGAAAAATTCCAACCACCATTACCACAGGTAACTCCACCAGCACCGTTTAAACAACAACAGGTGTTTGTTCCACCAACAATTAAACGACAAAACGAACAACAGGTGTATATAGCCCAGATTAAACGGCGAATTGGTGGTACGCCAATTATCGAAGTCACCTTTAATGGCACTCAACCGTTTGAGATGATTTTGGATACCGGGGCTAGTGGCACAGTGATCACCCAGAATATGGCAAATGCTTTGGGAGTGGTGCAAGTCGGAAAGGCTAAGGCAAACACAGCAAATTCTAAAGCAGTGGAATTTCCTATCGGTTATGTGGATTCGATGGAAGTTGCAGGGGCGAAGGTGAATCATGTTTCTGTGGCGATCGCAGGCGCGGATTTAGAAACTGGGCTTCTCGGACATGACTTTTTTGGTGGCTACGATATCACCATTAAACGCGACATTGTAGAATTTCGTCCCCAACCGACTTCGCCTGTTTGGGGTGGGCGATCCGCGCCAATGCCCATTGGGCGGCTAAGAGATAACGCATCGCAAACCACTCCCAGAGTAACTGAATTTACTGCTCCAACTGCGCCCAAGCAACTCCCTTCTGTAACAGATCCTTAGTGTTTGTGATAAAACTCTCCACTCAACGCACTGTTATACTTGCCCATCTCTTGCTTGACACCTTTCAAATCTAAGAACAACTTATACCGTTTTGGATTTTAGATTTTAGATTCTCAAACAGTTACTAGTAATCGCTTAATGCGTTCCATCTATCGCAAACATTTTTTGAATTGGTATCATTTCATTTAAAAAAACTTGACATTTTAAACTTTTTGATCGCTAAAGAAGTTTCTTAGCATGACATTTTTTTACCTTACCTTAACCTTTTCTTAACTTCCACTTAATATTGACGTTGTTTACTTATTACTAATTCACTTTTTGCTGCAACATTTAAGCCCTCCAAAATCTGATAACTCCAGAAATTGGAGGGTTGTTTCTGCTACTAAGTAGCAAGTCAACCTTTGCAATCCTATCGAAGCAATATTAGAACAGACTTTGAAGGATAATCACTTTCTCTTAGATACAGCCAAGTCCTACTTGCTCAAAGAAATTGTACCTCAAGCGAACAAGATAGACCATGATCCAAATACTTTATTGTATGCACTCCGAGGTCTTGGCGAATTAAACCTTTTGGCACTCAAGGTTCCACATCACTGGAGTGGAAAAGAAGTTAGTGAACAGACATATGGCGACTTTCAAGAACTAGTAGCACGCTATTCTGGTGCTTTAGTCTTTTTGCAAACTCAACACCAGAGTGCGGCTGGTATGCTTGTTGCTAGTGGCAACTCGTCGCTACAGGAAAGATACCTCCCCCGTATGGGCAACGGTAAAATTTTACTCGGTGTTGGTTTTTCCCAGTTGCGACGCGCAGGTGATCCCCTGACTGTAGCCATACCGGTTGCTGGGGGATATCAACTTAATGGGGTTGTTCCTTGGGTGACAGGATGGGAATTTTTTGGGGAATTTATCATTGCTGCCACATTACCAGATGGTGGCGCTGTTTATGGTATTGTCCCGTTAGTCGAAACACATCAAGAGTCAGGAGGTACGCTGACACTTTCACCTCCAGCACAGCTGGCGGCGATGACATCAGCTAATACCGTAACCGCTACCCTGAAAAACTGGTTCTTGCCCACAGAAAGTGTTGTTTTCATTAAACCTGCTGGTTGGATTCACGAAAACGATAAAAAGAATATTCTTGCAGCTGTTTTTATGGCGACAGGATGCGCCCTTGCTGGTTTAGATATTGTGGAGTCCGTTGTCAGCAGAAAACCTCTACCTTTTATCCAAAAAGCTTTTGATTCTCTGCAACAGGAATTGAATAACTGTCGCAACGCTGTTCGCGAAGCGCAAAATAATTCTAGTTTGGAATTTGCTGAACGCTTACAATTGCGGGCTTGGGCGATTGATCTTGCGGGACGAATAGCTCATGCAGCGGTGACTGTTTCTAGTGGTGCTGCTATATATAGTCATCATAATGCACAACGGGTGTACCGTGAGGCGCTGGTCTTTACTGTCATGGGTCAAACTCCTGCTATTATGGAAGCAACTTTGGGGAGATTGACGCGATCGGGTTTTGATAATGAACCGCAAAGGCGTAGAGAGCACGAAGCAAGAAAAGAGAAGAAAATTACTTATTCGCGGGTGATACATTTGAGTCATGTCATTGACTCAGATATTCCTCAATGGCAAGGTGATCCACCAGTTGAATTTGAGACTGTGGCCCAACTGCATAAGGATGGTTATTATCTGCGGCGTTTTTCTCTAGGGGAACACAGTGCGACTCATATTAATGCTTCCAACAGTTTTCACCTTGATGGTGTAGGAATTCACGAGTATTCTGCTGAGTCGCTGGTTGTCCCTGGGGTAGTTATTGATATTCGGGAACAGGCGCTGGTAAATCCGGATTATACTCTTTGTGTTGAGGATATTCTGAGTTGGGAGGAACGCTACGGTAAGATTCCGCCTGGTTGTGTGGTGTTACTGTATACAGGTTGGCAAGAGAAATGGTCGGATAAAAAAGCTTTTTTATACCAGGACGAGCAAGGAAGTATGCATTTTCCTGGGTTTGGTAGCGATGCGACGCGGTTCTTACTTGAGGAACGTCAAATTGCCGGAGTCGGAATTGATACTCATGGAGTAGATTCGGGGCAGGATACCACTTTTGCGACTAATTCCTTGGTGTTGGAGAAACCGCGTATTGTATTAGAGAATTTAACGAATTTGGATCAGTTACCGCCAACAGGGGCAACTTTGGCAATTGGTGTGCTGCTGTTGCGGGGTGGTTCGGGTTCTCCGGCTGGGGTGTTGGCGTTGATTCCATAAAAAATCTTTGTTGGCTTTGTTGAGATAAAAATAGATAAGATTTTGTTTTGTCTCTAGTTGGCGATCGCCCTCGGTGTGACTTGACTACAACTGATAAATCAAGCGAAACTGGTGCAAATGTTCCAGTGCATCTCAAATCCGGAGGTGTATATCATGATCACTCCCCTGACTTGTCGCAATTACATCGCTGCTGAATGGGTGAATGCTGCTTCTGTTGACACCCTAGAAAGTCGTAACCCTGCTGATAATCGGGAAGTTGTTGCGACTTTCCCGCGTTCTACAGCAGTTGATGTTGATACTGCAGTCGCAGCAGCCCGCAAGGCATACCGCAGTTGGCGACTTGTCCCCGCGCCAGCAAGAGCAGAATATATCCATAAAGTGGGAGAACTTTTACAAAAATATAAAGAAGAACTTGCCCATCTCATGAGTCGGGAAATGGGTAAACCCCTGACGGAAGCACGCGGAGATGTTCAAGAAGGTATTGATTGCGCTTTTTACAATGCTGGTGAAGGACGGCGATTGTTTGGACAAACGACACCTTCAGAAATGCCCAACAAATTCGCGATGACTGTAAAAACGCCTGTTGGAGTTTGCGCCCTGATCACTCCGTGGAATTTCCCAGTCGCTATTCCCTGCTGGAAAATGATGCCAGCTTTGGTGTGTGGTAATACTGTTATCCTCAAACCCGCTGAAGATACTCCGGCTTGTGCAACGAAACTGATTGAAATTTTTGCAGAAGCTGGTTTCCCTGAAGGCGTTGTCAACTTGGTGCATGGAGTCGGACAAGAAGCCGGAAAAGCTTTAGTTGAGCATCCTGATGTTGACTTGGTATCTTTTACGGGTTCTTCTGAAACGGGTGCTTTTGTCGCCTCGACTTGCGGACGCACTCACAAGCGAGTTTGTTTGGAGATGGGCGGTAAAAATGCTCAAATTGTGATGGAAGATGCAGATTTAGAACTTGCTCTTGAGGGTGCAGTTTGGGGGGCTTTTGGAACAACTGGGCAAAGGTGTACTGCTACAAGTCGCCTGATTTTGCACCGCGACATCAAAGAGAAATTTACCGCTATGCTCAAAGAGCGTACTAGCAAGTTACGCTTGGGTGCAGGAATTGATCCCAACATTGATATCGGTCCAATTATTAATGAAAAGCAACTTCAACGGGTGAACAAGTATCTGGATATTGCCCGTGAAGAAGGTGCAAAGGTGTTGATTGGTGGAGAAATCGCAAGTGAGGGAGAATTAGAACACGGTTACTTTTTTCAACCGACGATTCTTGATCAAGTCACTCCTAACATGCGAGTCGCTTGTGAAGAGATATTTGG
The DNA here is from genome assembly GCA_019359695.1 of Brasilonema angustatum HA4187-MV1. Lineage (GTDB taxonomy): Bacteria > Cyanobacteriota > Cyanobacteriia > Cyanobacteriales > Nostocaceae > Brasilonema > Brasilonema angustatum. The sequence goes on along the minus strand of JAHHGV010000010.1, from coordinate 62,624 downwards.
ACCTGTGGTGGCGGTGATTGAGGTGAGTTCATTTGAGGAGGCGATCGCCATCCTCAACAACACTCTCTACGGTCTTTCTTCTTCAATCTACACCCGCGATGTCAACCGCGCTTTCGCCGCTATGCGCGATATCGAAGCCGGGATCACTTATATCAATGGTCCTACGATTGGTGCAGAAGTTCATTTGCCCTTTGGTGGTGTCAAACAAACTGGAAACGGACACCGGGAAGCTGGTTCTGCAGTTTTGGATGTGTTTACAGAATGGAAGACTGTGTACGTGGACTTCTCTGGAAGTTTGCAGCGTGCTCAAATAGATAATCGTAGTTAGAGTATTCTTGATGAGTAAGGGAAAAACAATCGTGCAATCCATTCAAGACAAGATAATAGAGAAGTTGCAACTTTTGCCAGAAGCAACTTTAAATCAGGTGCTTGATTATGTAGAATCTTTGGCACAGAGAACTACAAAAGAACCTGTAGGTGTCCCAGGTAAGCAGTTATTGCGTTTTGCCGGAACAATCCCCTCCCAGGAGTTAGAACTCATGGTACAGGCAATAGATGCTGATTGCGGCAAGGTTGATATAGATGAGTGGTAGATTTTTATTAGATACCAACATCGTAATTGCTCTATTTCAGCTAGATGTTTCAGTACAGGAAAACTTAGCAAAAGCTGAACAAGTATTCGTCTCTAGTATTGTGGTTGGCGAACTATATTATGGAGCTTATAGGTCGGGACGAGTGGCTGCTAACTTAGCACGGATAGAAGAGTTTGTGGCTGGCAATATTATTTTGCAATGCGATGTAGTTACAGCACAGATTTATGGTAAGGTCAAAAACTCCTTGAAATTAAAGGGAAGACCAATCCCTGAGAATGATATTTGGATTGGTGCGATCGCCTTACAGCATCATCTCACTTTGATATCGCGGGATCAGCACTTCAAAGAGATTGATGGATTAACAGTAGAAACTTGGTGAGTCTATCAACTGAGGTCTTGCACTATTATCAGCAACCGTAGGGTGGGCACTGCACACAACCTAAAAATAAGAGTTTTCGCGCACGGTTGGCAGTGCCCACCGAAAAAAAATTCCTGCAGCGTGCTCAAATAGATAATCGTAGTTAGGTTATTAGATTTATGGAGACAAGCGCGAGCACAATTAAACTCGATCAGTTTTTAAAGTTCGTGGGTATAGCACCAACTGGTGGGCAAGCTAAGCTACTCATTCAAGCAGGTGATGTCAAAGTTAATAATACAGTTGAAACCCGACGAGGACGGAAATTAGTATCAGGCGACAAAGTGACGCTGGGAGGACAAACTTTTGAGGTTGATTTGGAGAATTTATAGTTTTTTAATACCGTTTCACGAAACACTTAATACAAATAATTTGTCTCTAAGTAGCTGGACAAAAATATTTACAGTCATTGCGAGCGGAATGAAGCAATGACATTGTGTAATTAATTCTGTCCAACTACTTAATTCTTTCCCCCTGCTCCCTGCTCCCTGCTCCCTACTCCCTGCTCCCTGCTCCCTGCCCCCTGCTGCCCATTTGTATCAACCTTAAAGTAAAACGCTATAAAAGATATAGGAAATAACATCAGTCATTAATCAGTCAACTTCCTGCATGAGCGCAGATTTTCAAAAATACCTGCAATCTGTGTGTGATGCTTACCAATGTTGGTGGAGCCTGTACACCATCACGGATGTAGAAGGGTCTAAACCAGTAGAGCGTAAAAGTGTAGCGTCGCCTTTTGATTTTGGCTTGATGGTGCAAACGGTACAGCCTCAGCAGCAGGAGAAAGGCGAGACACCAGAGAAAACCGAACGCCTACCAGTGCAGGAAGGCTTACGTAAATATTCTGTTAATAATGTATTACTTGTAGGAAGACCAGGTTCAGGCAAGTCCACAGCTTTAGCGCGGCTATTGCTGGAAGAAGCAGGAAATTCTGTCATTGCGAGTGAAGCGAAGCGGAACGACGCAATCTCCGCCACAACTGAAATACCCGTACTTGTACAACTTCGTAACTACGGCACAAACGAGAACAAATCCGTCCTCGACATTATTCAAAACTTCCTCTTGTGCCACGATCCCAACTTAACCTTTGACAGCGAAACTTTAAAAACTTGGTTGCGACAGGGACAATTTTTGCTGCTGGTAGATGGAGTCAACGAGTTACCCAATGAAGATGCACGGCGAGACTTAAAAACCTTTCGGCAGAATTACCCCAACACCCCAATGATTTTCACCACGCGAGATTTGGGCGTGGGTGGCGATTTGGGGATTAAGAAAAAGCTGGAAATGCAGCCCCTGACAGAAGAACAGATGCAGGAGTTTGTCCGCGCCTATTTGTCAGAACAAGGTGAGGAAATGCTGCGGCGGTTGGGTGGAAGATTGCGGGAGTTCGGGCAAACGCCGTTGCTGCTATGGATGCTGTGTGAGTTATTTAGAACAACGGGCAATGTTCCACCGAATTTGGGTTTAGTGTTTCGCTACTTTGCCCAGAGTTATGACGGCAAAATCAAAGATGATGTCCCAGTTTCTGGTGAGTCGCGCCGTTGGTGGCAGGAGTTATTGCAGCATTTGGCGTTTGCAATGATGCAGGTAGAAACGCGTACAGAGTTGCGAGTCACGATTGAGAGGCGAGAAGCGGAAGCAATTTTGGAGAAGTTTCTTCGTCAGCGCAGTGTTGGTGATCCTGCGAGTCGGGCGAAAGAATGGTTAGAGGATTTGCTCAAGCATCATTTAATCCAGGTTGCCAACAATGAGCAAATAGAGTTTCGTCACCAGCTGCTTCAGGAATATTACGCGGCAGAATGTTTACTCCAGCAGCTTCCCAATATTAATGATGATAAGTTGAAACGAGATTATCTCAATTATTGGAAGTGGACAGAACCTTTAGCGCTGATGTTGGGGTTAGTAGAGAAAGAAGCGCAGGCGTTGTGGGTGGTGAAGTTAGCCCTAGAGGTGGACTTGGCTTTAGGGGCAAGATTGGCGGGGGAAGTGAAGCGAGAGTGTCAGGAAAAAACAGTTGGTTTAATTTTAGGCTTACACATTCATAAATTAGTCAAGATAGAGTTTTTGGGTATCACGCGCTCTAAGTATGGGGTCGCTTTTTTAATTAATTCATTACAATATGAAGATTCATCTGTTCGTGAGAGTGCCGCATCTGCATTAGGAAGAATCGGCAGTGAATCGACAATCAATGCTCTGCTTAGTGCTTTACAAGATAAATATTTATCTGTTTGTTGGAATGCCGCATCTGCGTTAGGAAGAATCGGCAGTGAATCGGCAATCAATGCCCTGCTCACTGCTTTACAAGATCAAAATTCAGAAATTCGTAGGATTGCTGCATCTACGTTAGGAAGTATTGGCAATGAATCGGCAGTCAATGCTCTGATGATTGATTTACAACATGAAGATTCATTTGTTCGTGTGAGTGCCGCATCTACGTTAGGAAGTATCGGTAATAAATCGGCAGTCAATGCCCTGCTTAGTGCTTTACAACATGAAGATTCATCTGTTCGTTTGAGTGCCATATTTGCATTAGAAAAAATTGCTAATGAATCAGCAGTTGCTGCCTTGATAACTGCTTTTTTACAACATGAAGATTTATTGGTTCGTTCGAATGCTGGATTTGCGTTAGGAAAAATAGGTAATGAATCGGCAGTTGCTGCCTTGATAACTGCTTTACAACACGAAGATTTATTTGTTCGTTGGAATGCTGCATCTGTATTAGGAAGAATCAGCAATCAATCGGGAATTAATGCCCTGTTCAGTGCTTTACAACATAAAGATTCATCTGTTCGTGAGATTGTCGCATCTGCGTTAGAAAGAATCGGCAATCAATCGGGCATTAATGCCCTGCTTCCTGCTTTATATCATGAAGATTTATTTGTTCGTGGCATTGTTGCATCTGTCTTAGAAATAATAGACAATAAATCGGCAGTTAATTCCCTGATAGCTGATTTACAACATAAAGATTCATCTGTTCGTTCGAAGGCTGCATATGTGTTAGGAAAAATAGGTAATGAATCGGCAGTTAATGCTCTGCTTACTGCTTTACAAGATGAAGATTCAGATGTTCGTCTGAATGCTGCATCTGCTTTAGGAAGAATCGGCAATGAATCGGCAGTCAATGCTCTACTTACTGCTTTACAAGATGAAGATTCAAATGTTCGTTGGAATGCTGCATCTGCTTTAGGTAATATTGCAGGATCTGAAATTATGCTTTCTATATGGAAGTTACGGATTGCTGGGGCAGAGTATACAAGGGATATAATTTTAAAAATTCAAGAGCGTTGTAAGTTTTATAATAATGAAATTTTTCATTCTCCCCCAGGTAAGGAGGACAAACCTGCTTCTTTCAGCGATAGTGTAGATAAATTCAGTCAAAGTATTAAAACTATGTCAGAAACTCCTAAAATTGATTTTAGTAATGCTACCTTTGGAAACATCACGGGCAGTGTGACGGGAAATATCCAAGGTGATAATATCGGTACACAACAAAACTACGCGCCAGAACAGAAACAAAATTTGGTAGAAGCAGCCAAAGAAATTCAGGAATTGCTAAATCATCTGTCTGTGAGTTATCCAACAACTACTACTGAATCTCAAAAGCAAGCGATCGCCAATCAAGCAATAGCCCGTATCAAGCGCGATAACCCAACCACCTGGCAACGTTTACGCAGTGCTACTGAGGCTGCATTAATTGAGGCGTTGAAGGAAGTGCTTGATAATCCGTTTGTTAATGTCACGGTTGCTGCTGTTGAAGGTTATAGGAAAGCTGAGTAAGGTTTGATTGAGTGTTTTATAAGTAATATCAAGTGCGATCGTCTAAAAATTCTCAAAAAAACATATTACCCAAAGTTTGGGACTTCCCTTTCGAGAACTGTTACCACAGTCCACATCAAGGACGTCCACGTTACAAATCGGGGGAATCTTCTCTGCCAGCGCTGCTTTGTGCAGCGTCACCTGCTCTCGACATGTAAGTTTTAGCGCATTTTTTGCTCTAGGAACTCTAGAAAGACTTTGACTTTCATTGGGAGATATTTTCGACTGGGGTAAAGTGCGTTAATCGGGATCGGAGCTGATGACCACTGGGGTAAGACGTTTACTATATCCCCAGCGTGTAACTGCTGCTGAAACAGAAATTCCGGTAGCAGCCCAATCCCTACTCCAGCAACGATTGCTTGATAAATGGGGGCAACGTCATTGCTGAGTAGTCGTGGATGAAAGGAGAACGTTACTGTTTCGTGCTGTTTATTATGCAATGTCCAGGTCACTTCGTTCTGATGATGAGCCATATAAAGCAGCGTATGACTGGTCAAATCAGCAATTGCTCTTGGTTCGCCAGCGGTTTTGAGATAGGTTGCGCTGGCAAAGAGTTTCTGACGACCTGTGCTAATCCGTCGCATGATCAGGGTTGAATCGTCCAATTCCCCAATCCGAATCGCTAGATCATACCCTTCCTTCACAATATCCTTGTATTCAGTCGTCGCATTGAGAATTACTCGAATATCAGGATACGTCAGCAGAAACTCCGGCAAATTGGGTGCGAGAAAAGATTGCACAAACAACATGGTGGCTGTCACTCGCACAGTGCCTTGCGGATGCCCCTGGAGGCTCGCGATCGCATCATCACCGTCATGTAACGCATCGAGAATGGGTAAACAGTTTTCGTAATACAGTCGTCCTTCTTCAGTAAGAGAAACCCGCCGCGTCGTGCGATGAAATAATCGGACTCCTAGCCGTTGCTCTAGCTTATTGACCTTCAGACTGACAGTAGATTTAGGCAAGTCTAGCGATCGCGCGGCTGCGACAAATCCTCCCAGTTCCGCGACTTTGAGAAATACTAAAACAGCATTCAAATCGTCCATAACCTGCACTAACTGCAATGAGAGTATCTACACTCTGCTATTGTCCAATATTACAAACAATCAATTCATAAAAACCACCTTTATCTATATAAGTTGATTAATCATACTGGGAGATGTTAAATACAGAGGAAACTTTGAATCGAAGCGATCGCACGTTATGAAATCAAGCCTTGAACGAAAAATACTACGGTGAGTTCACATTGTTTTGAGCATCCCAGCGCACACTCAGTCGCCACCGAAATGAAAGCTCGTTTGAAAAACACCGTCCGTGTTACCCTTTTGACTTCCGATTGGATCAGAGTCTATAAGCAAGCCAAATACAGGTGTCATATGCAATATCTTGTTATCTTCACGCCCAAACAGAAATTCGGAAGCGATGAAATGCCTTCTGACTTCCCGCAATTGTTACTCGAGGAAGAGGCGCGAGCAAAAGATCTCTACATGGAGGGACTTCTCCGTCAATCGTGGGTACTGGGCAAGAGGGATCATGGCGCAGCCGTTCTCTTTGAAGCAGAGTCACCGGAGCACATGCAAGAGATAATCGACAGCTTTCCACTGATCAAGGTTGCCTATTCTAATACCCAGGTCTTCCCACTCGCGCCAGATCCTGCATTTGCGCAGTAAAGATTAACGAATATGGTATAAAAGTGTTTTGGATTATACCGATATCAAGCATCCAGAGCCGAAAGCGGACGAAGTTTTGGTGAAAATTCACGTCGCGCAGGTCAATCCGTTGACTGGAAAATCCGCGACGGTTTGGGCGAAATGTTCAGAATGAAACTTTTGATAATCCTTGTTTTTCCTGCGTCGTTTCATTAGTGAGAACAATCAGTATGTCTACAACAGAAACCAGTGCAAAGGATGAAGCTGCAATCAAAGCAAAGATAGCAAAGTTTGCTGAGGCGTGGAACGCTAAAGATGCGAAGCACTTGGCGTCGTTGTTTGCCGAGGATGCCGATTTCGTGGACGTCATAGGTCATTGGTTAAAAGGGCGAACCGAGATCGAACAAGTACACGCGCAAGCGTTGGCCTCGTTCTTAAGCGATAACCACATAACTATTACTGACACTCAAATCAAATTCCTCACCCCGGATGTGGCAGTCGTACATAGCACTTGGGAAACTACTGGTGGACACAAGAGTCCTGATGGAGTATTTCAAATACAAGATACAGGTGTTTTGACAGCCGTAACAACCCGCAAGGAGAACACCTGGCAGATTATCGCTTTCCAGAACACAGGGACTGTGCCAATTCCTGACTGAAGCGTAACAAAAAGTTTGCTTTAAGCTACTGCTCCTACGGGGTGTGGTAGTAACAAAACGAAAACTAACGCGCTAAGCCCACAAAGCTTCCTAGGACTGTATTTTTGCATGAGTTGATGTCTGAAACTATCCCACTAATAAAATTTGCGGTATGCCTCCTTTTTTGTCCGGTTTTCACAACCAACTAAGCTAAACAGAAGTGTCTTATGCAATATCTTGTGATCTTCACATCCAACCCGAAATTCAAGACCGACGGAATGCCCTCTGACTTTCAGCAACGAGAACTTGAAGATGAGGCACAAGTGCAAGTCCTTTACATGCAAGGAGGTCTCCGTCAAGCGTGGGCGCTGGACACGAAAGACCACGGTGCGGTCGTTCTCTTTGAAGCGGAGTCACCAGAGCATCTGCAAAAGATGATCGATAGCTTTCCGCTGATCAAGGCTGACTACTCTAACCCCCAGATCTTGCCGCTCGCGCCGTATCCAGCATTCGCGAAGAAGTCCGTCTAATCGCACCGCATAACAATACGCTCCAGCAAATGGAGGCTAGCGATCGGGCTTTGTGTGTTTGTCTGCTCTTGTGTTGCCAGTCGCTGTCACTGAGCTTGGGTTCGTTAGCCCGTCAACACTTGCAACATAGCACAAACTGCCAAGCGGTGCCCGAACGAATTGTTGTCAAGCAACGGAGAGAAACGATGCAGTCAGACAATGAGAAGCTTCAACACAGCAATGCTAATGCAGCCGAGATCCGCCATCCGCTCACCGAAAAGGATGGCGAACTCGTCGCTGTGATGCGGACGGAGGCTGCTTCCTCCAAAGGCAAGTTGAGCGGACCGGATGCTCGCGGTGCCTTCGACGAGATCCAGGAGAAAACCCCGGACGCGCCGGGTGTCAGCTACGAGCAAGGTACAGTCGGCGGCGTGCCAGGTGTTTGGTGTCACCCGCAGAACCCACACCTGGGCGTCGCCATCCTCTATCTTCACGGGGGAGCCTATGTGCAAGGTTCGGCGCACGCATATCGGCATCTCGCCGGTCAGATCGCCGCGCGCACGAGCGCATCCGCGTTCGTCGTGGACTACAGGCTCGCACCTGAACACCCCTTCCCAGCCGCTTTGGACGATGCGAAGGCGGCTTATCGCGGACTCGTCGAACAGGGCACCCAGAAGATCGTGATCGTCGGAGACTCAGCCGGCGGCGGTCTTGCTCTCGTCCTGTTGTCAGTCGCACAATCCGATGCTCTTGGACGCGGTGGCGTCGCTCCATCCGCTGCAGTCGTGATGTCACCCTGGACGGATCTAGCCTTGACAGGACCTAGTTTCCAGGACCACGCAGACGACGATCCACTGTTGACGAGGGAAGTGTTGTCAATGGCTGGCGCGAGCTACCTGAACGGGCACGATCCAAACGATCCTTTGGTCTCGCCGCTTTACGGCAGTTTCACTGGCCTGCCCCCAATTCAAATTCACGTCGGAACGAGTGAGGTGCTTCTCGATGACACGCGCCGCTATGCCAAGCGTGCCCATGCCGAGGGGGTCGATGTGACGGCTCACGTGTGGCAGGGAATGACGCACGTCTTTCCGGGGAACGTCGGAACACTGAACGCAGCGGAGGCGGCTTTGGGCATGATAGCTACCTTCCTGAAGAGCAAGACTAATCCGTAATACGTTTTGTTGAGCAGAAACTTGCCAATCATGAAAAACAACAAAGCGAACAACATGCCATAAAGCTACTGCATCAATTCACAAGGAGATAAATTGACATGGCTCAAGCACCGATCAACCAATTTTTTGCAGCTATTAGACAAAATCAAGCGTTACAGGCACAGTGTCAAGCTGCAGGCGATATAGAAACCTGCGTCAACCTTGCAGAAGCACAAGGCTATCTCTTCACGGCTGAAGAACTGCAGGCTGAGTTGAGCAAATTATCAAAAGAAGAGGTGGCAGAATTGGTCAATCCAGGAGTAGCCCCTCGACTACATATTGAACCGCAGTGATTTGTGATTTAGGAGACTGTTGATATTTCTCAACCCGAAAGTGACAAGGAAAGCGATCGCTTTGCAGTTAGACCGATTAGAGGGTGTCTAAGCTATAGGGCAAGTCGTCTGAGCATCAACAGACAAACAATGAGGCAAGACAATGAATTTTAATACAGACAAGATCGCCCTTGTGGTCGGAGCTGCAGGCCATTTTGCTGGGCTTACCGTTCCTGCACTGCATAGACGAGGTATCCGTGTCCGCGGTTTTGTCCGGACAACAGACCAAGCAGAGGTGGCACTTCGCAATGGAGCTTCCGAAATCGCATTAGGAGATCTCCAAGACAGCCAAAGCGTGCAGACCGCGTTGCGTGGAACGGAAGCGGTTTTCTACATTGCACCCCAGTTTAGTCGAAATGAAGCTGACATTGGAATAAATTTTGTAAAATTATGCAAAGAGGCTGGTGTGCGCCGCATCGTTTTTTCGTCAATTCTACACCCAACAATTACATCATTGCAGATACACTCCGCAAAAGGTCCTGTTGAAGCTGCAATTATTGAGTCCGGCCTAGAATTTGTAATTTTACAACTAGCTATGTTCTATCAAGACATCAGCCTGTCATGGCCTAGTATTGTACAATCTGGCATTTTTGCCGAGCCGTTCTCCCCTACTGCAAAGCTCGCGCGGGTTGACTATCGAGACGTAGCGGATGTCGTGGCAATCGCCTTCACCGAGGACCGTCTTACAAACGGGACATTTGAACTTTGTGCAGAAGGATATTACAACCGACAAGATGTGGCATCGATAATGAGCGATTGTCTTGGGCGTCAGATCAAGGCTGACACTGTAACATTTGAGGAATGGGTTGAGTTGACCAAACCAAAGCCCGACGACATAAGACCTGAAAGCGAAATGTACGCGTACTACGGAAAGTATGGATCTCCGGGAAATTCATTTGTCCTGCGAAGTATATTAGATCGGGAGCCACGCACCATAAAACAGTTTGTCTGCGACCTAATCGACGGAGTCGCCACCGTTGCTTCATGAAAATGGGTGGAGTCGAGGGGGTTATGGCACTGTGGGCATGTTCGCGGCAAAATTGTGCTGCAAATTAGCGCTTAGGGGTTATCGATTCGCAAAAAATGGGTCATTTGCTTTTGAACATACAGAGAAAAATTACTATGCTGAATGTAGAAAACAAAGTGATTACCATCACCGGAGCCAGCAGCGGCATAGGTGAAGCTAGTGCCAAGTTGTTAGCTCAAAATGGCGCGAATGTTGTTCTAGGTGCGCGCCGCACCGAAAAGCTGGAAAAGATTGTCGAGGAGATCCGCGCATCAGGCGGCACAGCAGAATTCAAAGCCGTGGATGTCACTAATCGCGAGGATACCAAAGCATTCATCCACTTTGCTAAAGACAAATTTGGTCGCGTCGATGTTATTTTTAACAACGCAGGCATTATGCCCCTGTCTCCAATGAACGCTCTGAAAGTTGAGGAGTGGGATCGCACGATCAATGTGAATATCTACGGCGTGTTAAATGGCATTGCTGCCGGTCTACCGATCATGGAAGCACAAGGCGGCGGTCAGTTTATCAACACCGCATCCGTCAGCGCGCATGTGGTGGTACTTAACAGCGCGGTCTATTCTGCTACAAAATTTGCTGTTTGGGCTATCTCCGAAGGACTGCGGCAGGAATCGAAAAATATTCGCGTGACCACAATATGCCCCGGTGTGGTTGCGACTGAACTCGGCTCAGATATAACCGACGAATCATCAAAAGACGCTTTGCATAAATTCCGCCAAACTGCACTTACCCCGGATGCGATCGCTAGAGCCGTCTTGTATGCTGTGTCCCAGCCGGATGATGTCGATGTCAACGAAGTGATTGTCCGCCCGACAGCTTCAACTAATCTGTGAAACAGAGCTGCTAGAGACTCTGAAAACAAACGTTAGCGCAAAATGATTAGGAACGAACGAGATAGTTATGGCTCATCATCGAATAGACGTTCACCAACATGTTGTTCCTCTTCGTTTTCAGTGAGTTTTCTGTCCTTACACCCGATCAACATTTCACACCTAATCAAAATCTAGGAGTAACACCATGCAAGCAATCCGCGTTCATCAATATGGAGAGTCAGACGTGTTGAAACTAGAAACGATCGCACAACCTGAACCCCAACCGAATGAAGTGCTAATTCGAGTTCAGGCTGCCGGGGTCAATCCACTCGATTGGAAAATTCGCTCAGGCTACATGAAAGAGGTTTTTCCCATACCAATGCCGTACACGCCCGGAATGGATGTTGCAGGCATTGTGGAAGCGATCGGTGCGGATGTAAAAGCGTTCCAAGTCGGTCAAGCGGTGTATGGCGAACTGAATATGGGCGCTTATGCTGAGTTTGCGACGGCTTCACAAGATGCGATCGCACTCAAACCGCAGACGCTCGATTTTGTGCAAGCGGCATCGGTGCCAATGGTGGCAATGACCGCCTATCAAGCGCTGTTTGATTATGCTGATCTCAAGCCTGGTCAAACCGTTCTGATTCATGCTGCATCAGGCGGGGTGGGCATGTTCGCGGTGCAGTTTGCGAAATGGAAAGGGGCACATGTGATTGGAACTACCTCAGCCGCGAATACAGAATTTGTTCAATCTCTCGGCGCAGATCAAGTGATCGACTACAAGTCCACATCCTTTGAACAAGTGGTTAAGAATGTTGATGTGGTTCTAGATACCTTAGGCGGCGACACCCAAGCGCGGTCTTATTCAGTGCTGAAGCCGGGTGGCATTTTAGTTTCAACCCCTGCTCCCCCCAATGCTCAAGATGCTCAAGCACGAGGTGTCCGTGCTGAGATGGTGAATATGAAACCCTCTGCCTCGCTGCTGAAAGAAATTACGAATTTACTTGATTCTGGACAGGTTAAGACAGTTATCGCTCAGACCTTTTCCTTGTCTGAAGCCCGTCAAGCTCAGGATCTGAGCCAGCGTGGTCATGTTCGCGGCAAAATCGTGCTGCAAATTAGCGCTTAGGGGTTATCGATTCGTAAAAAATGGGTCATTTGCTTTAAATCGTGGTGCAGTCGTTCTTTTTGAACATGAGCCGCAAGTGACAAATCCAAGGAGTAGAAAAAGGTGACATTTTAGGTCAAGTTGAGTTGGTGTCTGAAATTTTCCCAGTTGCTGGATAATGAGCGATGATTGTAAGGATTGGTCTATCCTTAAAAAGTTTTTGCAACACAACCAACAGACAAGAAAAAAGCCGTATGGCAGATCTAAAGCTTGACATTGCATTTTGGAACTATGACCGCACCCGTGCTCTGGCAGATGGCACGGTGAAAATCGAGGGTGTCGATGCTACGTATCACAGCGCCTCGATCGTGACAGAAATCTTCCAAGGCATGATTGGGGATCGGAAATTCGACGTCTCCGAATTGGGCATGACATACTTCCTGCGCACATTTGAGGGCACAGAGTCGCCATTCGTTGCGATTCCCGTCTTTCCCAATCGAGCGTTTCGGCATTCCGCGATTTACATCAACAAGGCGAGCGGCATCGAGAGACCTGAAGACCTTAACGGTAAAACCATCGGCGAACTCGCTCTCTACAGCCACGATGCAGGCATCATGCCGAAGGGGATGCTGTCGGATGAGCACGGGTTCAAACCCGAGACGTGCCGCTGGGTTATCGGCGGACTCGACTGGCCGTTGAAGCCGATCAACTTCGTTCCGCATACGCATCCGGTAAATGTCGAGGTGACGGACATTCCAAAGGGCAAAGAGTTGGGTGCCATGCTTGAAGCTGGCGAACTCGATGCGCTGATTTCAGCGGATGTGCCGAAGTGCATCCTTGAGAACTCACCCAAAGTGACGCGCCTCTTTCCTGACTACCCAACGGTGGAGCGCGAGTATTACAAGCGCACGGGCATTTTCCCGATCATGCACACCGTGGTCATCCGCAAGGACATTCTCGCGCAGCATCCCGGATTGGCGCAGTCAGTGTATAGGGGCTTCTGGGAGTCCAAGAAGGCTGCGGAGGAAGAGTACAAGCACGGCATGATCTTCAACAACATGGGCACGATGTTCCCGTGGTTCAGCAAACTGATCACAGACGATCGTGCTGTGCTCGGTGAAGACTGGTGGCCATACGGGATCGAGGCGAACCGGAAAGCTATTGATGCTGTGCTTCGCTACCACTTCGAGCAGGGCATCACCAATCGCCTCTTCAAGATCGAGGATATCTTCCTGTCGGAGCTGCTCACTGCATAGCAACTCCGTCCCAAGCTATGTTTTTTGTTTTCGGAAAATGACTCAATATGTTTTTCAAACGCTTTTGGTTCGGAAACAGAATTTGGCTATAGAGGTGCTTCTCGATGACACGCGCCGCCCTCACGGGCACTCCTGTCGTTGCCAAAAAGAAGGGATGGGGGTAAGATTTGCCTATCACTCGTCAGAAATTTATGGTCTTCCGTTGCTTGAATGATCATCTTATCCGGAATCTTTAATATCCAAAGTGATGTTTTAAGTATTGCATTGCTTACTGAGCGCCCTGCATGAACGAAACAGACAGCATCGACAACCTTGAAGCTAAACCTCACCCCTGGTGGAAACGTATTCCGCTGACTTTACAAATTGTCATCGCGCTTATTCTAGCAGTCACATTGGGTGTTGCATTGGGTGCAGGAAACCCCAGCGCAGCAAATAAAAGTTTTATAGAAACTTTAGCCATTCCGGCTGAATTGGTGCTTAAGGCTCTCCGCGCCCTTGCAACACCGCTGATTTTGATGGCAGTATTGCATACCTTCTTGACAACTAATATACCAGGTACAGCAGGACGGCGTTTAGCGGTGCTGCTGTTTACTAACACAACAGTCGCGATTGTGATTGGGCTTTTCGTGGCAAATGTTCTGCGCCCTGGTACATGGGGAAGTTTGACTGCACCAGGAGGTGGAGGTGGAGAAACAGCCAGTAAAAGTTTTGATCCCTGGGGATTGTTGAAAGACGCTATACCAGAAGCTATCCTTCAACCTTTAGTAAATAATAATGTTATCCAACTTATTGTTATTGGTCTTTGTTTGGCGATCGTCCTGCGGGCAATAAAATCAGAGCAACTCGCCCAAGGTAAAAGAGGATTCCAGTCGATAGAGGATATAATCGGCATTTTGTTTGAGTCTATCATCCGCATCCTCCACTGGGTGATTGCCCTAGTGCCATTGGCAGTTTTTGGAATTGTGGGTAAAACTGTTGCTGAAAAAGGCTTTGAGCCATTTAAATCGTTAGGCGCGTTCGTCATCGCAGTACTCCTGGGGTTGACGTTGCAAGCTTGCTACTACCTGACTCGGGTAAAATTAGGTTCTTGGGTGAACCCATTAAACTTTTTGCGTGGCGGTACTGATGCCTTTTTAACAGCTTTCTCAACTGACTCCTCAACAGCAACAATGCCTGTGACATTTGAGATTTTACAAACAAAAATTGGCTTGCGGGAATCTTCCGCTGCTTTAGGAGCGTTAGTTGGTACAAATTTCAACAATGATGGTACAGCCCTTTACGAGGCGACATCTGCGTTGTTTATCTCTCAAGTGCTTGGGCTACATCTGAATATTGGGCAGCAGTTAATTGTCATTCTCACGTCGATTTTTGCGTCGGTGGGTGCAGCAGGTATCCCAGAAGCTGGGTTAGTCACGATGACACTGGTGTTCACTTCCGTTGGCTTACCCACACAGTATATTGCCTTGTTGATCACAGTGGATTGGTTTTTGGATCGCTGTCGTACTGTCATCAATGTTATGGGAGATATGACTGTGAGTGCTTTACTGGATGGGAAAAAGCCGCGTTCTGTTGATGAGGCGTAATTTAAGTAGCTCAACCTAGTTAAACATAAAATGTCATTACGTTCGCGCAGCGTGCCCGGAGGGCATACGGAACGAAGTGAAGCGAAGTAATCGCAAGAATCGTATTTTATGTTTTTTCTGTTGACATATTTATCGCTCGTAATTCGTAATTGGATTTGAAAAGAATTACGAATTACGAATGATTAATTACTAATAATGATTTTCACCACGTGGGATTTGGGCGTGGGTGGCGATATGGAATCTTTACTGATTACAAGTTTGATTACACCTACCAACTTGTGCCCAAACTTGCCTCTGAGGTGAATTCGGACTAGTCTCCTCTAAAAAGTCTGGTTTGATGATAACTAACTTTTGTCCGGGCTGAAGCTGATCTAGCAGTGATGATGAGGGAGATTTTTTTTCTCTTAAATCCACCTTGCGTTTAATAGTAACTACTCCTCCTGGTGCTGGAACCAAAAGGTTATCAATTATCTGATTATCTGTAGTTTGAAGCAGGTCATCTCCATAAATTAAACCCTTTGAGGTATTATTAACTAGACCAATCGGTATCCAGCCAATTGGGGTAACTTGTTGTGTTGCATTTAGAGTTGGATTAGATTCTAATGAAGGAATTCTTAATAAATTGGGTAGTTGAGGCAGAAAAACGCTTGCAATTGCGATAAAGATAATAGGCTTAGCAATCAGTATCAGTTTTGCCCTATTCCGCCTACGATACCTTGCTCTCGTAGGGAAGGAAGAAAAAGTTGCAGTTGCCAGATTTACAATCCCACTTGTCAAGTTCCAAAAAGTCCTTGCAGTAAGTCTCACACCTACTTCAATCTGCTGAAGAGATTTTTGAACAGAAAATGGAGAACCAGTAAGTTGCTCAACTTCCTCCCGGATACCTTTGGCAATATTTTCAAAAGCATGGTTATGATCTCTCCATTTTGTTACAGGTTTTTCTCCTTCAGGCAAGACTTTGAGATTGCCAAATTCGGACTTCCAATTATCAAATGTACTGAACAGCACAAGGATAACGCGAGCTTGTCGAGTCTTGTGCAGTTCCATAGCCCGCTTTACTAATACTCCCCAATGATAATCAGAATATATTAAGTCAGAACTAATCAGGAGCAAAATTATATCAGCCGTATTGAGGTGCCTATCAATCTCAATATCCCATTCTTGTCCTGCGCTGATCATACCTTTGTCCCAAGTAGTAATTACCTCCTGCCGCTTCAAAAGACTGAGATGCTTATCGAGTTTTTGCCGCAGGTCTTGGTCTTTGTTAGAATCAGAGCAACAATAAAAGACTTTAATAGCTTCGGTAGATGACATTGACTTCAGCACCTAATTATTTAAAATATCGTCTTTTAATACTTCACAGAATAAGGTTTAGCTTTCGCATAAATTGCTATTGAAATTTCCAGCACCTTATCCAGTTACAATGACATACCGTTAGTAAATGAAAGTGGTATATCATCGATGATTTGCAATCAGTTCCTCAATTGCCACCCGGATACCTTGAGCAACACTCTCAAATGCTTCCTCACGATTTCCCCACTTGCTCACAGGCTTACCATCTTTAGGTAGGGCTTGAAGTCTAGCAAACGGTGCGCTTTTCCAATCAACTGGTTTAAGAATTACGGGAATAACGCGTGCTTCTCTAGCGTCATGTCGTTCCATCGCTCGCTTAACCTCAACATCCCAGCAATAATCCGAAGCGATAAAAGCCGAACTAATAAGCAGCAAAACTACCCGAGCTGTGTTTAAGTGTGTGTCTATCTCATTCTTCCATTCTTTTCCCGCTCCTATTTTGCGATCATGCCACCCTGTAATTACACCTTGTCGCTGTAACAGACTCAGGTGCTTTTCTAGTTGATCTCGCAATTTTTCATCTTCACGAGCATAAGAGAAGAACACTTCTATAGCTTGAGTAGCAGGCATAGGTTTGTTTTTGACTAAAGGCAAGTTTTTGGGAAAACTTGGAGCAACAGTTGTAATGCTGAGATTAAGATTTTTTTTAATAGTTGGAGTCAGTTCCTCTGAAATACTTTCCCACTGAATGGCATTAACGCCAAATTTATGCGCTACCTCTATGGTTCGCCCCGCCCCCAAGGCATCGTAAAAACCAACGGCAAATTTAACCGCAGCCCTATCCCCAATTGCCTGCTTCATCCCAATCACATAATCAATGTGTTGGACAATTGCTTCAGCCTGCTTCTCTGAATAACAAGCATTGAGCAGTACACATTCTACCTGTGCAAATAACTCAAAGAGTCCAGCAAGTGCCTCTGGCTTTACTGGCTTTGCTTGTCCAGTTACGTCTTCAAGTACCAACCCCCCGTCTGCGTCACCATGTCCGCAAAAATGAACAATTTCTGGCTCAAAGTCCAATATGGATCGGCGAACATCATCTGGACGTACTGCCCACCTTGACTCTATGACAAATTGATTAGATTTTTTTGATCTGCGTAAACCTTCAGCAATTTCACGAACTTCCTCATCCAAATCCAGTTTCATAGTATTTTTCGGATTTGCTGCTAGAATCAAGATTTTCTTTACGGGAGTATCACTGCTCATGTAATGGTTCAGTAAAGATACTATTCTTAACTAGTATAACTTTATATAATCTCGTGAATGATACTGTAGAGACAGATAACAAAAGGTTTACTATCAACAGTATTTTTGCTTATGTAAAACAAACAATAATACTTAATAATTAGTTAACAGTCCACCACCACCATCTTCTCCACTTCATCCAGCATCACCCGCGCCAACCCAAATTTCTCAATCACCCAAGCATTCGTCGTCAAATGCTGACTCACCTTAGCCACTCGGTACTCACTCCCAGTTGACGCCAAAGCTGCAGGCAATAATAATTGATCTCCCAAATGTTCATCCACAGGTGCGCCTGTTTGATGAAACTCCAGCAGTTCCTCGCAAGCCATATTTGCGACTTTTTCTGCAGGCAAACCGAGACGCCCCAACGCACCAAATCCAGCTAAACTATTTTCGTACTCAGCAGTGAGAAACAAACCCGCCCCTGGTGCGACACCTTTTGCTCGCAATGGTTGCACCGCTGGTTTCAATTGGGCTTCACGCAACACATTTTCAGCACGACTCGCGATTCTTTGGGGAATGTGGGAAGGTAGTTCCGTGACAACTGCTAACCCCCGCACCTGTTGCAAGTCGCCGCGTTCCACCAAGTTGATCCCGCCAAGTTTGCTACCACCACTTACAAGTAGTTCCACTTCTCCCCCGCCTTGGGGATACCACCCCCAAGCGTTCAGTTTCACTTCAACTTGCACACCCATGCGTTGCAATGTTGGCAGGTAAACTTGTTGAATGTAATTCACAGAAGGACTATGACTAACATGAGTTCCCCCCTTGAGTGTCACCTGAGAGTCACCAGTTGCTAACACCAAAGGCAAGAGAATAGTTTGTAACACCAAAGTGACTGCACCAGCAGAACCGCCTTCCCGCGCTTCACTCACATCAAAGGTATAACTTCCCGCTTGTACGGAATTACCAGGAATAAACTCTAGCGTCATCGAACCCAAAGCATCACCCCGCACTTTGGCGTTACAAATAGCTGCAGCGGCGCGAACTGATGTAAGGTGTTGTGCTGCGAGTCCCGGTTTTGAACGTCCGGCGCGGATGTTCTCTATCTGTATTGAATCACCAGTAATAGCAGCAAGACTCAGTGAGGTTCGGAGAATTTGTCCGCCGCCTTCACCGTAAGAACCGTCAATGTGAATCATTATTAAACTTCAAAACCTTGCTCTTACCAGGATTCATCAACCCATAGGGATCAACCATTTCCTTAAACTTCAACTGCTCAGGGTCAATCACCTTTCTACCGCTATCTTCAATAATATACGTGTGGGGATTGGCAATAAACACACCTTGCTTTTCGTGGTAGTGAATAATCTCGTTGAGACGTTCCTCACTCGTATAGCGGACGAGTTGCAAACCCACAGGAACTACTGTACCGTTAACCCGAGCAAATTCTAAATGCATCATCACTTCATCACCGAAGTGGTGATACATATGCTCTACCATTTGTAGATTTTTATCAGCAGGGAACGTACTTTGCAAGTAAGTGATGGAAGTATCTTCACTTCGGGCGTGTAAGGTGGTATGATTCCAGGTAAATTCCCCTAAATGTGTGCCTTTTCCGGCATCAGTAGCTGTTTTTTGATATGTGATCTTGCCACCGTATTGCTGTACTAACCCAGGTAATAATTCCAAACTTGGTTCCGCAAGAATCAATAAAGCAGCGTGAGTTCCCTCTGGAATATACTGCCGTAAGGCAGCAAAATAATCTGGAATCGGGGATGCAAAAATGCTAATCTCCTTTTTAATCATCCCATCGGCATCGCTTAAAGCTTGACTAAACCTTGCCGCAGCCATAAATTCTGGGAAAGTCACAATCACTTCTGCCCAAGGATAAGCTGCTCCTAATGGAATTTCTATTTCAGTGATAATACCATTGATGCCCCAGGCATGGTTCACTTTTTGCACTTCATCACCGCGCAGTTCAATAACGCGTGGTTCATCTTCCATCGTTACAATTTGTAAAGCCAGAATATTACCTCGTTCACCCAAAAAGCCATACTGTATCGATCCTATTCCGCCGCTACCACCAGCAATAAATCCGCCAATTGTCGCGGTACGGTAGGTTGAGGGTGTCATCCGCATTTCCCACCCGATTTCTCGTGCTTTTTTATTCAACGCCGCCAATTTGACGCCAGCTTCAACCCGTGCAACTCCTGGTTTCACCCAAGGTATTTCTTGCATCCGCGTCATATCCAGAATGACGCCTCCATGTAACGGCACGCATTGCCCGTAATTTCCTGTTCCTGCACCGCGCACTGTGACTGGTACTCTGTGTTTCACGCAATAGGCTGCTACTTTTAGTACTTCTGCTTGATTGGTGGGACGCACAACTATATCCCCAACCTTTCCTTCCAGTTTGGGTACAAGTACTGGGCTGAATGTGTGGTAATCCTGAGATAATTTTGCTACCTGTGCAGAGTCAGTAATAATTTCAATACCTTTTAAGGAAGCGGTGAGGGCATCTAAATCAAATGATTTTACGGGTGTTGTTGTCATAATTATCAATATTAAATATGGAACCCATAACAATTCAATTAAACTACCTCACCCAATATTCAATATCTCCCTTATGTTAGAGTCAGCGATTAGACATTGGGGATTTTTGAAAGAGATTTAGCGCACCACTCGCTATGAATGAAAGAAACACCATCTCCCTTGTTAAAACAGTTATCAGTGAACAGTTATCAGTTATCAGCTACTTACGCAGTACCAGTCGTCAGTTATCAGTTTTTACTGTTCACTGTTCACTGTTTACTGTTCACTGTTTACTGTTCACTGTTTACTGTTCACTGTTAAGCGTTCCGTAGTTTTTGTAGATGGCAGTTACAATAGCCCGATAAAGTCTCCCTTGTTCTGCTTGTGCTACCCAGTGGATCCCAAAGGTGACTTTATCCAAGCCAGAGTTTTGGTTGGTTGCTATTGCAACAACTTGTGGTTTATATGATAATTTTGCCTTCTCCAATTTGTTATTTAGTTCAATCGGAAAGTACATTCCAAAATAAATTTTTGATTGACTTGAGAATAAGGTTGAATTTCCAAAGCACGATGAAATGCCCTGATCGCTTCAATATACTCTCCCATTGCGGTATAACACAAGCCCATACCGTGAAGTGCGCCGAAATGTATTGGATTGATCTTGACGACCATTTGACAGTCTACCAAGGACTTTCGATACTCGCAGTTAGTATAGTAAAGAAAAGCACGGCGATTCCAAGCTTCAGCAAAATCTGGTTGGTTATTAATAAGTTGTGTCAGCACAGCTTCGGCTTCAGTGATTTTTCCAGAATCTATTAACCTTTGACTACGTTCAATCACTTCCAGTCCATGAACTCCCTTTTGCTGAAACCAAATACGCCAGATTTTCCTGGTTGCTTGTTCCCGGACTGTTTCATCGGGATTTTTCAAGTCTTTAAGTAAGGAATTGATAAGTAAAGAATCCATGAATTCAAGATCGTTAGTTGATAGTTGTTCTGGATCAAATTTCGCATATTCTGATCTCAGAAGTCACTAAAAAGTGTTGAGTACTGAGTAAAATGTGAAGAATGAAAAAAGAATACTCAGCATTCCTTGCTCAAAACTTAGGACTTTTGAATTAAAAAATAGCAAATTCATTGTTATTTTCTGTAGTCTGGAATACGATTAATACCTAAGTCAATATTTAAAGTCATTGGTATGTCATACTTTTACAAGTCACAACTGGTGATAATTGTAGAGGAAGGGTAAATGACTAAGAATTTATAAAAAGTAAGAGAAAAAGAAACGACTATGCCAAACCAAAAAAGCGTTTCCGGGCATATTGTTCTCACTTCGCATCCCAGTCGGTTTGGTCCCAAACCAATTTCTATTCAATGGGGAGCAGCCGATCCAATGCAACGTGGTCCAGTCATTGCTACACTAACTAAGCAGGGACACCGTAACGTAATTGGCACTCACTCTGGTGGTTATGCGATTTACCGTGCCTTAGCGGTGGCTAGCGGAGCTCTTCAGTCAGACCACAGGGCAGACCTTACTAATACATCTCCAGTAGAATATATTGGACCACATCCCAGTTGGGCTGATCCAGAGAAAATTGTCTCGCTTGATCCGTTTGGGGCGACGGTTGGTGAGGCATTTGCATCATATTACACACAGGGATATGACATTCGTCCCACAATCGCCATCACAAAGGCGCACATCAACATACCCGAGTTACAAGAGGCGGTGACAGCAGGACGCTTACAGGTTGATGGCAAGATTATGAAAGCTGGTGGCGATTTAGTAGTGACGAAAGCTGCAATTGAGCCAGTATGGTACTTACCAGGAATTGCCAAACGATTCAACATCACAGAAGCAGAGTTACGCCGCGCTTTATTTGAACAAACAGGAGGAATGTTCCCAGAATTAGTGACACGATCTGATTTGGAGGTGTTTTTGCCGCCAATCGGAGGTATTACCGTGTATATTGTTGGAGATGTAGCAGCTATTACTGATCCCGATAAGCCTTTGGCACTGCGAGTACATGATGAATGTAATGGTTCCGATGTGTTTGGATCGGATATTTGCACCTGTCGTCCTTATCTGGTACATGGAATTGAAGTTTGCGTACAAACCGCACAACAGGGGGGCGTAGGTGTCATTGTTTACTGTCGTAAGGAGGGGCGTGCTTTGGGAGAAGTAACGAAATTCCTAGTTTACAACGCTCGTAAGCGTCAGAAAGGTGGCGATCGCGCTGATGCCTACTTTACCCGCACTGAGTGTGTGGCTGGCGTGGAAGATATGCGGTTCCAAGAATTGATGCCCGATGTGTTGCACTGGTTGGGCATTACCCGTATTGACCGTATGGTATCAATGAGTAATATGAAGTACAACGCCATTGTTCAGTCAGGAATTGAAATTGTAGAACGAATACCAATTCCAGAAGAATTGATTCCCGAAGATGCGCGGGTGGAGATGGAGGCGAAAAAGGCAGCTGGTTATTTTACAACAGGAGAGGTGTTAGACTCTGACAGTTTGAGTGGTGTCAAAGGACGTTCTTTAGCAGATTGAGTTTCAGAGGCGAGAGAGGGAGGAGAACTTCTGTGACTCCTTTTGTCTCTCGCTTTTGTTATGGGGTGAATATTAGGAGTGTATCGCAATGGAAATGGAAAACGCAGAGGCGCAGAGGAGCCAGTGCGTTGCGGGGGTTCCCCCCGTTATAGCACCTGGCGTAGCGCAGAGGAAAGAAGGGAAGGAGTTGGTTGGTTATTTGCGATCGCCTAGTGCTATCCGAGATCGTTGTCAGCAATTGTTTGAGTTGGCCCTTATTGGTGAGTCCCATCACTTTAATTGCGATTTGACACAGTTGCCAAAAGTGGCAGAGTATGTTGAAGAGGTGATGCGGGAACAGTACCCAGATTTGCAAATTCCGTTTCACAGCCGGTGGCGACATTTTGAGGCTGGAGGTGTACAGCGTCTATCTCAGTTGGATCACAAGTTAGCAAAACTCACACCTGAACAGAAAGCCGTTGCTAAGTTTGATTTGGCGATTATCAGTGTTTTACTAGATGCTGGTGCAGGGGAAAATTGGTACTATCACGAGCAGGAGACTCAGCTAGATTTTAAGCGTTCTGAAGGTTTGGCAGTTGCCAGTTTTCATATGTTTTGTGACGGAACTTTTTCCAGTGATAGGCAAACAGCACCTTTGCAAGTTGATGCTCAAAAATTGCAAGCCTTAACAGAAAAAGAATTGGCAGATGGGTTTGGTGTGAATGCAAACAATCCCTTGGTGGGCATTGCTGGACGGTTAAAATTATTGCAAAAATTGGGTCAAGCCCTACTTTCTTCACCTCATCTGTTTGGCAAAGAAAATCCCCGTCCGGGCAATTTGGTAAACTTTTTCATACAAAACTCACATAACAAGCAACTAGCTGCGGCAAATGTGTTATGTGCAGTTTTAGAAGGGCTAAGTGAGATTTGGTCTGGACGAATTGAGATTGCCGGAATAAATTTAGGAGATACTTGGTTTCACCCACGTGTTGCTGATGATGGCTTAGTACCATTTCACAAACTGTCCCAGTGGCTAACCTATTCTCTGCTTGAACCTCTACAAGAACTTGGCTTGGAAATAACAGGTTTGGATGTCCTGACTGGATTAGCAGAATATCGCAATGGGGGATTATGCATTGATTTGGGACTTATTAGCCCAAAACATCCGGAAATTTTGCAGCAGTCTCATTCAGTTGCATCAGAGGTTATCGTTGAATGGCGTGCCCTGACCGTGATACTGTTGGATCGCATCGCCGCCACAGTACGCGACAAGTTGAGCATGAATGCTGAAGAACTGCCACTGGTAAAAATTCTCCAAGGTGGAACTTGGACAGCTGGGCGCAAAATTGCGGCTGAACGTAGAAAGGGTGCTGTACCCCCCATACAGATAGAAAGCGACGGTACAGTATTCTAGCTATCAGTACTCATTAGTTATCACTCATTTACTGAGTTCTTATGTTCTATGCCTACGGGACGGCTGCGCCGTTCGGTTGGATCACTGTGGACTGTAGTTACGTTGTTCGTGCCCAAGTCCCTAATTTTTTGTGCTTGCTGTGGAGGAACTCCAAATTGGGCTTAGCATCCCCTTTGGGCATATTTTGAATTTTGCGAGGTAAGCGATACCTTTTTTCTCTACGTCTTATAAGGCACACATTTTGCCTCTCAAGTCCTTTTTGGTTTGGATAATAAAACATTTAAGACATATGCACAGTCAAGTTAAAGTCATCCAGCATCCATTGATTCAACACAAACTCACACTGATGCGTAAAGCAGAAACGACTACGACCACATTTCGAGTCCTTCTCAAAGAAATTAGCCTGCTGTTGACATATGAAATAACACGAGATTTACTTGTGAAATATGAACAGATTAAAACTCCTCTTGCGCCAATGAACGCCCCAATCATTGCGGATAAAAAGCTGGTGATTGTTTCCATCCAACGGGCAGGACAAGGAATTTTAGATGGGATGCTAGAACTGATACCATCAGCAAGAGTAGGACACATTGGATTGTACCGTGACCCTAAAACCCTCATTCCCGTTGAGTATTATTTTAAGGTTCCTCAGGATATAGAAAAGCTAGATGCACTGGTGGTTGATCCAATGCTGGCAACTGGTAATTCAGCTGTCGCAGCAGTTGAACGACTCAAATCAACCAATCCAATGTCGATTAAGTTTATTTGCATACTTGCTGCACCAGAAGGCATTGAGCATTTCACCGAAGTCCACCCAGATATACCTCTTTACACTACGGCTATTGATGACCACTTAGATGAAAACGGTTACATTATTCCAGGATTGGGAGATGCAGGGGATAGGTTGTTTGGAACGATATAAGCTAACGTACATTTAGATTATTCCGACAGAAGCCCCCACGCTGTAATGTACTCATTCAGCGTGGGATGAATGGCATCGCTTCTTTTCAATGACCAAGAAAAGGGTGTAGGGGAGCCAGTACTTGATGAGGGTCTCCCTCCGTAGGTATAGCAACAGACATATTGTTTAGGACATCGTATTTTGATTAAGAGGGAACAGGGAACAGGGAACAGGGAACAGGGAACAGGGAAATGTCCTAACAATTGTGGCAACTGCTATATCTGGCGTGTATGGGGGTGTAAGGGGAGCCAGTGCCGTGGGCGGGTTTCCCGACTTGAGGCATCTGGCGTTGTGAGGGGAAGAGAAAATTTTCTAGCCCGTAAGAGGGGCGCACTCTCGGATGTGGTACACCTGACATCTTGCACCAAGAAAAATTGATTGAATTCTCACCCTCAGTACGAAGCCGAAAGCTCTTATTTTAGCCAGAAAAGCAAAGAAAAGTGATGTAACTTTATTGCGCTACTTTTGACTAAGCCCAGGCTTATACGGATAGGTGCAAGATCTGAAACACCCCCTACCCCGGAACCAACAAGGACGCAAGCCCCTTATTTTAATATTGGAAAGAAAAGAAAAGTATTTCGAGATACGTAGTACTGAAGTTGAGGCGTCCTTAGTTCAAGCCCAGACCGCCACTAAAGCGAACGGCACTGCGCGTTTTATTGATGGGGTTCCCCTACACCCTTACACCCGCACCCGTTGCGGCGTTGACTGGCTTGTCCAACAATTTCCAAGTCTTCTACAAAATGATGCTTGTCAGTTGGTTAGCTATTTTTCTACTCATTGTTGAAAATAGTCCCTCAATCTAAGATAACTTTACTTTACTTATCTCGTAATAATTCGTATTCTTATTATATGTACCATAATAGTTTGACTCACAAACTCATAACTTAGCTAATCGTGAGGTTCAGCATGAATCAGTTATTTTGCTACATAGTTGTATCTTAAACCTGCACATCAAGTGGATAAGTGGCAAAGACGGCAAGTCTAATTGCCCACTTGCGGAACTTGAACACACAGCGTTTTTAGATATTGTAAAGAATCAGTATTTTTTGAAAACTACTGTTGATTAACTATAAGTACGCATTCCAGGGCAAACGCATCTTTTCAATCAAACCCGAAAAAATCCCATTAATTTCTGTTTGTTGACAAAAAAAAGTGATGATTTTGACATTATATCTATACAGTCACGAAAATCAGCTTTAGCAACAAACCCGGTTCTTTTGTCTACCATAAATTCAGAAAAAAATAAACTGTGTTTGGTGAGATTTCGATGCATTAACCGTAGGTTAATGTCTATTTACAAGCAGCTTCTAACAATGCGAGTTGGGGGCATTTGCAGCAAACGCATTTCAGAGGGAATTGCATGTGGATCGTCAAAATTGCTTTACGTCTTCCGTATACATTCGTAATCGCTGCCTTGATGATTGTGATCCTAGGTGTGGTAACGATATTTGGCACACCTGTTGATATTTTTCCATCAATCAACATTCCGGTTGTCAGCGTAGTTTGGACTTACACAGGTACCACACCAGAAGAAATGGCACAGCGAATCGTTACAATTAGCGAACGCGCCATGACAACAACCGTTGGTGACATTGAACACATTGAGTCTCAATCTTTAAGTGGTGTTAGTGTCGTCAAGGTTTTCTTCCAACCCAACGCTGATATAGCCTCAGCGGTCGCTCAAATTACCTCTGTCAGCCAAACAATTCTGCGCCCTCTGCCACCTGGTATCACACCGCCATTCATCATTCAGTACAACGCTTCGAGTGTACCGATTATCCAGATGAGTGTGAGCAGCAAAACCTTGCCGGAACAAGCGCTCAACGACTATGCTACCAACTTCGTCCGCACCCAGTTAGCAACAGTGCAAGGGGCAAGTGTACCTTTGCCTTATGGTGGTAAACCTCGGCAAATTATGGTTGATATCGATCCCCAGGCGATGTTGGCTAAAGGTGTTTCTGCTCAAGACGTGACTAACGCTGTTAGTGCCCAAAACTTGGTATTGCCCGCAGGCAATATGAAGATAGGCACTCAGGACTTGGCCGTACGAATTAATAATAGTCCAGATGTGGTGGCAGGCCTCAACGACTTGCCAATTAAGCAAGTCAACGGTACCGTGATTTACATTCGCGATGTCGCCCAAGTACGAGATGGGTTTGCCGTGCAAACGAACGTTGTACGTCAGAATGGAAGGCGATCAAGCTTACTTAGTATTCTTAAGAGTGGTAATGCCTCGACTATTGATGTGATTGATCGGGTAAAAAAAGCTTTGCCTCGCATTCAATCCACCATGCCCCCAGGACTAAATTTATCATTTTTGTTCGATCAATCCATATTTGTTAAAGCTTCCATTGAAGGTGTTCTTAAAGAAGGATTGATTGCAGCTACTCTCACCGCGCTGATGATTCTGATTTTCCTGGGAAGTTGGCGCAGCACTGTGATCGTAGCCGTCTCGATTCCTTTGTCGATGCTGGTTTCGATTATTGTGATGAGTCGTTTAGGACAAACTTTTAACATCATGACTTTGGGTGGTTTGTCCTTAGCTGTCGGTATTCTCGTAGATGACGCTACAGTCGAAATTGAAAATATCCACCGAAATCTCGCACAAGGTAAACCAATCAAGCGAGCAATCTTAGATGGAGCTCAGCAAATCGCAACTCCAGCACTTGTCGCAACATTATGTATTTGTATTGTCTTTGTGCCTGTCGTGTTTCTGAGTGGAGTGGCAAAGTATCTGTTTGTTCCCTTGGCGATGGCGGTAGTATTTGCCATGCTTGCTTCCTATCTGCTATCTCGGACTGTAGTACCGACGATGGCAAGCTATTTGCTACCATATGAAGCTGACTTGCATAGAGAAGAAAGCGAAGCTCATAATGATCATGGCGATCGCTACCATAACGAACATTCCCAAGTCGAAGATCATAATGGTCATGGTGATCGCCATAATATAGATTCACCAGTCCAGAATAATGGTCGTGACAACCACCATACTCATTCGCCAGTCGAAATTCGCGATCACCGCGACAACCACAACACTCATTCGTCAGTCCAAAATAATGGTCATGACAACCACCACCAAACTTCAGAGCACAGAACACAAAAGACTCAACCTGTCAAGAAAGACTGGATCTGGCGGCTGCACGAAAAATTTAACCGACAATTTGAGAAATTTCGCAACTGGTACTATAATGTCCTGACCTCAGCATTAAATTACCGCAGCATAGTCTTCGTGGTATTCGGCGCTTTTATAGTCAGTGCAGGAGTTTTGTTGCCATTCGTTGGTCAAGACTTTTTCCCTGATGTCGATGGTGGTCAGTTTAGCCTGCATGTTCGGGCTTTACCTGGTACCCGCTTGGAAGAGACAGAAAGAATTGTCAGTCAAGTAGAAGGTGTCATTCGCCAGACTGTACCGAAGGACAATCTCGCTCTGATTTTGGATAACATCGGCTTACCCAACAGTGGTATTAACCTTACCTATGGCTACAACGGTGCCACAATTGGTCCGGCTGATGCTGATATTCTTGTCTCGCTAAAAGAAGCTGGTTCTACTTTTTCTTACATCAAGCAACTACGCCCGAAATTGAAAGCGACATTTCCCAATTACACCTTCTTTTTTGAGCCAGCGGATATTGTTACTCAAATTCTAAATTTTGGTTTGCCTGCTGCTGTTGACGTTCAAATATCTGGTCCTCTGCAAAACTCAAAGAAAAACTTTGAAATTGCCAAACAAATCGAAGCGCGGATCACACGCGTTCCTGGTGCTGTAGATGTACACATGCAGCAAGTTGTCGATGCCCCAGAGTTACGTCTTGATGTAGACCGCACCCAGGCTCAACAACTGGGTATAACCCAGCGTGATGTTGCCAATAGCGTCCTGACTTCCTTAAGTTCAAGCGGTCAAGCAGCAATCAACCAATGGCTCGATCCCAAAAAAGGCGTGAGTTACACTCTTGCTGTACAAGTTCCACAGTACAAAATTGACTCTATTGACAGCCTCAAGAATACGCCTATTAGCAACAGCAACGGTCAAACCGCACCCCAAGTTTTAGATAATTTGGCTACTGTTAGACGCGACACAGTGATGCAAGTTGTCAATCACTACAACATTCAGCAGGTTTACGATATCTACGCTAACTCCTCTGGTCGTGACCTTGGGGGAGTTGCCCGTGATGTGGAAAAAATCATAGCTGATTATAAGAAAAAATTGCCTAAGGGAAGTCAGATTACTGTACGCGGGCAAGTGCAAACAATGAACTCTTCGTTCCTTGGACTTGGTTTGGGACTTGTGTTCGCGATTGTGCTGGTTTACTGCTTGATGGTAGTAAACTTCCAATCCTGGCTTGATCCCCTGATTATCATGATGGCACTACCAAGTGCCTTGGCTGGTATTGTCTGGATGCTGTTTGTCACCCATACCACCTTCAGTGTGCCTTCGTTAATGGGTGCAATTATGAGTATAGGTGTAGCGACATCAAACAGTATTCTAATGATTACTTTTGCTAATGACCAGCGTCTGGAAGGGCAAAATGCTTATAAAGCAGCCCAGGCGGCGGGCTACACGCGGTTACGTCCCGTGTTGATGACTGCCTTAGCGATGCTTATTGGTATGGTGCCAATGTCTCTCGGTCTTGGTGAAGGTGGTGAGCAGAATGCACCCTTAGGTCGTGCTGTGATTGGCGGCTTATCGGCTGCAACAGTCGCTACTCTCATCTTTGTACCTGTTGTATACAGCATGTTACGGCGTCAACAACCTCGTCGTTTTGATGAGGATGACGAGGATTTAACTCTGGTGGATAAGCATACCGCATACTCCTTGTCATCATCCCAAGGTAAGTCTTGAACAGGGGGTAGGGGCAGCACGTTTCGGGGGCAAACTTCCGAACGTAAGCTGCCTTGTCAAGAATATGGCGATTCACACCCTAGCCAGTTGGCAACAGTGTATGGGCTGTGTACGCTTGTACTTGAACGTTTTCCTACATCCCCATATTCAAGCAAATGTTTACACACATCTGACAACCTCACCTTCATTTTGAACGTAGCTAATATCTTTCCCTCTCCTTTATAAGGAGAGCCAGTGCGTTGGGCGGCTTTGCCGACTTGTAGACGCCGGAGGCGGCTTCCCGCAGGGTAGCACCTGGCGTGAGGGATGCCCGATAGGGCAGGGTGAGGTTCCAAGGAAGCATAGCGACGATAAGCAATTCAAATTTCAAAATTGTCAAAGCCAATAATGGTAATGAACGTAGCTACTAAATTTATACAAATTCGATAATATGGGACAGCTTACCTATGGATTCTCAACAAGAAAGGACTTCTAGACAACAAAGGCGCGGTATCGGTGGAATTGGTTGGGCTATAATTGGTACTGTTTTTTTCGGTAGCCTACTAGCTATAGGTATTTTGCCCCGGTTAAGCCAAAGGTCAGAATTACAAGCAGCAGTCAAGGAAGCAAGCACTCTACCCTCAGTCAACGTTATGACTGCCCGTCGTGCTGCTGCTACGATCAATTTGGAACTGCCTGGCAGTGTTGTAGCCCTTAACCAAACGACGATTTACGCTCGCAGTACTGGGTATTTGCGGCGGTGGTACGCAGACATTGGCGATCGCGTACAGGCTGGTCAGTTGTTGGCAGAGATTGATTCACCAGACACCGATCAGCAAGTTCTGCAAGCTAAGGCAGAGTTAGCACAAGCACAAGCCAATGTGTCTCAAACTCGTGCTAGTTTAGCTAAAGGTGTTGCTGATTTGAAGCAAGCCCGCGCTAACCTACTGTTAGCACTTCAAAGCTGGCAACGCTGGAAAGTTCTTGTCAAGCAAGGTGCAGTCGCTCAACAAGATGCAGATACAAGATATGCCACATATCAGGCCAACTTAGCCAACGTTGAGGCAGCACAAAGTACTGTTAATTCTGACTCTGCCAATGTCAAGGCAGCACAAGCTAACGTCTACGCTAGTCAAGCAAATTTCCAACGTTATTCTGTACTGCAGTCTTATAAGAAAGTTACTGCTCCCTTTGCAGGAGTGATTACCGCACGTAACGTAAATTCAGGTGCTTTGATTACAGGAGGTACTGGCAATACCAATACTAGTAGCAATACCAATACTAGTAGCAATACCACCAGTACTAGTAATACCACTAGTACTAGCAGTACCAATACTAGCCTTTATACCATTGCTGCTTACAATGCCCTAAACGTGAATGTTTCTGTTCCACAAAGTTCATCAGCGTTAGTTCAGGCTGGTCAAACAGCACAAATTACAGTTAGAGAGTTACCACAACAAGTGTTTACGGCTAAGGTAGTGCGTACTAGCAATGCCATAGATCCAAATACTCGCACTTTGCTGACACAGTTAGAAGTGCAGAATTTGGACGGTGCACTGCGACCAGGGATGTATGCCAACGTCAAATTTGCCATGAACCGCCCTAATCCTCCCTTTATTGTACCTGCTAGTGTCGTAGTCTATAACGCAGGAGGTACCCAGGTAGCAACTGTAACCAAAAACCAGACAGTGCATTATCAAAAAGTTGCCGTTGGGCGAGATTACGGCACTGAAACAGAAATTACCTCAGGTCTGACAGGAAATGAATCGCTGATTACCACTCCTACAGTTGATGAAACAGAGGGTTTGCGCGTGCAGCCCGTCGCACAAAAAGCAAAGTAGACTCAATAGTGTAAATTAAGGGTGTAAGACCATTTCACGAAATCCCTGATACAAATGATTGGTTTCTAATTCTTTCCCCCTGCTCCGGTGCTCCCTGCTCCCCATTTGTATCAACCTTAAAGTGAAACGGTATAAGGGGATAGGGGTGAAATTAGTCGCGTAGGGTAGTGAAGTAATCACAAAGACTCTATATATATATATAGGACTCCTATTTGATTTTTGACGAAGCTAGGTACACTTTGTGTTCCCTCTACTTTGTCAATTCACCAAACCAAACTGGATTCCTATACGTTTTTTACTCCCGAACCGCCAGAAGAATACCTAATTTAACGATTAGCAACAAGACGAGCCAGCGCTACAGGAGGGTTTCCAACGCCCTTCGCCGGGGAGAACCTATGCCCTGCGGGCACGCTGCGATAGCCGTAAGGCGTGGCGTTAGCCATAGAGCGGTTCCGCTAGCTCCTAAGGGGGCCGGAGCTAACGCGCTCCGCCAGTCGCCTAGGTCGGGAGACCTTCCTGCAGCGCTGGTCTCACCAGATACCTCTGTCGGGAGACCGTCATCAAGTACTGGCTCCGACCTAGGTGACTGGCGTCGCCAAGGACGCCAAGAAAATCAAAAAGAAGATAGGTAATCTTGCACGCCTGATGGGAGTAATCTTGATCTACTTAATCAAATATTGTATTAAGATTTTTGAAGCAGTTTGTCTTTGTAAGCCAAACTGTTTTTTCATGGTATTGCTAATTTATAGTAGCCTTGGCTGTATTCAAGATCGCTTTTATGGGATGGATATCTGACCTGCCTTTAACATAAGACACAGAAGACACCGCTCTCATAATAAAATGAGAACTAAAATGCACTCATAGAACAAATGCACTATAGTACTACAGAAATTACTGATAAATAATAGGGATAAATTCGATCCATCGCGTTACCAAAAGTCGAGAGTCACCAAGTCAGAAAAAAATGACTAATAACTCATGACTAATAACTCAATTAGGAAAAATTCATGGCAAGAAAAGTTCGTCGTTCCCCTCAAATGCTCACTAAACCTGATAACGAAGATGAGTTCTATCACCAACCAGCAACCATACCAGGAACCATCATTATTCCCACAGATGCTTCACCACCACAGATGACATTGATCGACTATAATACTCGCGATGTTATCCGTAAAGAAATCAAAACCCCGGAAGAGTGCGCTTCTTATCTAGATACAGCATCTGTTTCTTGGGTAGAAGTCCAAGGTTTAGGGGATGAAGGCATTTTGCGAAGACTGGGGGATGTGTTTGATTTACATCCTTTAGTTCTAGAAGATATTGTCAATTTGGTAGAGCGTCCAAAAATAGAAGATTATGAAGACCATTTGGTGATTATTTGCCGAATGGTTGTGCCAAAAGAAAAAAAATATGGATTTTATAGTGAGCAAGTGAGTCTGGTGCTAGGAAAAAATTATCTACTTACAGTACAAGAAGAACCAGATCATGATTGCTTAGAAGGAGTGCGATCGCGAATTTGTAACAACAAAGGTATTATCCGCAAGCGCAAAGCAGATTATTTAGCCTATAGTTTATTGGATGCAATTATCGATGGTTATTTTCCTGTTCTGGAGGATTATGGTGAGCAAATTGAAGATTTAGAAGAAGAAGTAATGCTAAATCCTTCGCGGCACACACTACAAAAAATTTATCAAATTAGGCGAGAATTGTTACAACTGCGTCGCTACATCTGGCCTCAACGGGATGCAATAAATTCTTTGATTCGCGATGGCAGTGAACTTATCAGTGAAGAAGTGAGAATTTACTTGCGAGACTGTTATGACCATACGGTGCAGGTAATGGATATGCTAGAAACTTACCGGGAACTTGCCACAGGATTGATGGATGTTTATCTTTCGGCAGTAAGTAACAAAATGAATGAAGTTATGAAGTTTTTGACTGTTATATCGTCAATTTTTATTCCCCTCACTTTTCTCGCCGGAATTTATGGTATGAATTTCAGTACGGAAAAATCGCCATTGAATATGCCTGAACTCAACTGGTATTGGGGTTATCCTATGTGTTTAGCATTGATGGCAGTAATTGCCTTTGTGCAGGTCTTCTTCTTTTGGCGGAGAGGCTGGTTTAAGAATTTTTCCAAAATTAATCCTGATGCCAAAAATTGACATGATCACTCAGTGGAAGAGAAAAAGTGAATTGAATATAAGGGAGTTCATAGACTAAAATTATGGGAAACGCTGACAACAATTTACTAATTTTGACGCTTTATATAATCGGCATTACTTACACCATCAATCAAATGATTGAGTCAATTGCCGAACAAATAAAAATAGATTTTAATAAAGCATCTGTAGACGAACAACTAAAAGAACAAAGTCTTCAAGACAAGATTGGGATTAGTTTTGGGGGACTGGCAAAAACGTACGATATTGAAAAACCACAATCTTTGTCAATTCTTATCGAAAATAAATCTCAGGATGTAGCAATATACGTTGATTGGGACAATTGTGCTTTTGAGGAATTTGACGGAACCTCAAAGCGAGTTATTCGGATGTCACCAGACATCACTCGTGACTTAGGCGTATTTCAAAGCCCCAGTCTAATTGTTCCAAAAAAAACACTTAAAGAATCAGTTTCATCTGAAAGTGTTTTCCAGTTCGATAAGTTATCTGGAACATACACAGCAACAAAAAGCTCGGTAGCCAATGTCCTCAAATGGAAAACAAGTATCATCAGGGCACAGAGAAAAGAGTTTAACAGATTTATGAGCAGAAAACGCAACTTTGATTTCTCACTAGATTTAGTGTTCAGGCTAGCCGAAACAAATATTGGTGTCGCTCACGGTACAAAAGCACCTCCCCTTTGCATTGTCAAGTGTCCCTTCACTGTTAGAAAACTCCCTTGGACGTATGCCTTGCCTTGGAATCAGAGGCGGTAAACTTAAACGAGTGGTTCGGTCATTCAAAGATTACACTGGATATTGGGAGAGAGTAGGCGCAGGTGGTTGCAGACTAGTTTCGTTGAAACTGGTTTGAGGAAAGTCCGGGCTCCCGAAAGACCAGACTTGCTGGGTAACTCCCAGTGCGAGCGATCGCGAGGATAGTGCCACAGAAACATACCGCCCTTTTTCAGTGAACAGTGAACAGTCAGTAACTGATAACTGATAACTGGTAACTGAAGAGGGTAAGGGTGCAAAGGTGCGGTAAGAGCGCACCAGCATGATCGAGAGATCATGGCTCGGTAAACCCCGGTTGGGAGCAAGGTGAAGGAACTACGGTTGGTCTTTTACCAGTTCCGCTCTGATAAGATCCGCTAGAGGCGTTTGGTAACAAACGTCCCAGATAGATAACTGCCCTCTTAAATGTAGAAACGTAATGTGTTACGTTTTTACAAAAGAGAACAGAACCCGGCTTACGTTCCGACTCTCTCTCTCTTTTTGTCCTTTATGATTGGTCTTTAGTCTTTTGTTAACAAGTAAGGACTAATGACTCATTGCTCGTGACTCATGACTAATAACTAATGAGCATTGCTTATCCACGCCGTCAACGACAACTCGAAAGCTTGGTCAGAAAATTAGGTCTCCAGGCAGATGCGCCAATAAAGTGGGAACTGCTTGACTTAGCGCTGACTCATCCCACTGTCTCCGAGTCAGCAAATTATGAACATTTGGAGTTTGTCGGCGATGCAGTCGTGCGATTAGTGGCTGCTATTGTTC
Source organism: Brasilonema angustatum HA4187-MV1 (assembly GCA_019359695.1). Taxonomy (GTDB): domain Bacteria; phylum Cyanobacteriota; class Cyanobacteriia; order Cyanobacteriales; family Nostocaceae; genus Brasilonema; species Brasilonema angustatum. The sequence continues at coordinate 27,323 of JAHHGV010000010.1, read as the reverse complement.
TATGGGAAAATTATCCTAATTGTCCAGTGGGAGATTTTGCAGCTATTCGTTCGGTGTTGGTGAGCGATCGCATTCTCGCCCAACTCGCCAGAGAATACGGCTTGGAGTTACATTTATTAGTTGCAGGCAGTGCGACTGCTGATAAAATTGGTCAAGAGTCAAGACTGGCTGATGCTTTTGAAGCAATTTTAGGTGCTCTTTATTTGAGTACACACAGTCTCGAACTCATCCGCTCTTGGCTAGACCCTCATTTCAAAAAACTTGCAGCAGAAATTCGCCTCGATCCGGCTAGATTTAACTACAAAGCCGCCCTGCAAGAATGGACTCAAGCAAAGTATAAAGTCTTACCTGAATATCGAGTCATGGAAATGAATCAACCCCAGCACATTCAAGAGCGTTTCCTGGCTGAGGTATGGCTACACGGACAAAAGCTCGGTCAAGGAAAGGGACGCTCTATCAAAGCTGCCGAACAAGCTGCGGCAAAAGTTGCTTTTTTATCACTGGATAATCAGGAAAAGCCCTGAAATAAAACGGTAGATGATAAGCTAATGTGAGTTATCTTTTGTCTTACTCTTTCTTCTCCTGTCAGCAGACGCTACTTTGTATGCCTACAGTACGGGGCATACGGAACTGTAGCAACGGGAGAAGGCTTCTGGCGGGCGTCTACGTCATAGCTAATGACTAATAACTCATGACTAATGATTAAAAAAATTAAAATTGCTGTAGTTGGTGTTGGACGTTGGGGCGTTCATTTGCTAAGAAATTTTTTAGAACATCCGCAAGCAAGTGTAGTGGCGGTAGTCGATCCGAACCCAGAATGTTTGGGGGCGGTGAAACGGCAGCATAACTTAGGTGACGAAATTTTACTGACAACAGAGTGGCAAGCAATACAGCAAATAGAAGGTTTAGAAGCCGTTGTTATTGCCACTCCCGCTAGCACGCATTACTCCTTAATTAGTGATGCTTTGCGTTGGGGTTACCACGTTCTAGCAGAAAAGCCTTTAACTCTCAACCCAGCAGAATGTCGAGAACTGTACCAGTTTGCCCAAAAACAGCAACGACAACTGATAATTGACCACACCTACTTATTTCACCCAGCAGTTGAGCGAGGGAAAGCTGTTGTACAGGCGCGTCAATTAGGTGATTTACGTTATGGTTACGCGACTCGCACTCATTTAGGACCAGTTCGCCAAGATGTTGATGCACTGTGGGACTTAGCCATTCACGATATTGCCATCTTTAATTCTTGGCTAAACCAAATTCCAGTGAAGGTGCAAGCAACAGGTACAGTGTGGCTGCAACCAAGCGTAGAGGGAGATAACAAAAAAGAACAAAAAGAGGAAAGCCCTCAGTCTCTGACTCCCTCATCTTCTTCAGTACAAAACCAAGGATTATCTGATCTCGTCTGGGTGACACTGACATATCCGAACAATTTTCAAGCGTACATTCATTTATGTTGGCTCAATCCTGATAAACAACGACGACTAGGAGTTGTTGGAAATCTTGGTAGTCTGATTTTTGATGAAATGTCTCGTACCTCACCTTTGACGATACTACACGGCGAATTTGAGGTGCAGGAAAATCGATTTATTCCTGTAAATCAGAAGCAACAAGTGCTGGAAATAGAAACAGGTGAACCATTAGGGCGAGTGTGCAATCACTTTATCACTTGTGTGCTTGAAAATACTCCCTCAAAGGTTTCCTCTGGTTTTGTAGGTACGCAGTTAGTGCAAATTCTTGCTGCTTTGACAGAATCTCTTAATAATGGTGGCAAGCCTGTTTTTCTGAATGCAAATGAAGAGTGAATTACCCACACTTCTCAGTAGTAGAGTAAGTGTGGGCTTCCGGCTTCAACGACAGATGCCTTTCTACCTTTGAGCTTATTGGTCTTACTCCGTGTTAACTCGTTTAAATTTATTCGACTTCTTCGCTGTCGCTCCCGTGTATCTTTGGTGTTAAACTGCCATTAATTTTGAGTTGCGCTGTAGATTAACTCAATCTATAAGATCTGCGATCACACTAACAACTTCCATGAAAAATCTAGCTCTACTAGCTGTCACAGCCATCGCCACCACATCTGGACTGGTTTTTGGGACAATGAATTCCGCCTCTGCTTTAAATTGGAACTGGAATTATTCTAGTACTGGCATAGCGGCGAGCGGTACTTTCACCACTAATGACACCCCTAACGATTTAGGTTTTTACCTGATTACTGGAATTACTGGTACACGAAATGGTGAAACAATTACTGGTCTGCAAGCAGCCGGGACTCCAATACCGGGAAACGAACCTTTTAAGGTTGACAATTTAATTAGTCTTAATAATCAGCAATTAACGGGTGACGGTTTTGGGTATTCCACCTCAGGGGGAAACTATTCTAGTCCGTTTTTCGCTAGTTTTTTGCCGACACCGGGTTATTTAGAGGTTTTTTCTGTGCCGCCACTTATACCAGGTTTTGAAAATTTTGGTTCGGAAGATAGTGAGTTACCTATCAGTTTCTCTGCAACTATAATCACAGTCCCTGAACCCACCTCCATCCTTAGCTTACTAGCCCTCGGCACTCTCGGTGTTGGCTTAGTACTGAAACGTAAGAAACCATCCACATTTACTGAGAAAAAGCTCGAAAAAGTTTCTTAAAACCATCAAATAGTTGGTTAGCTTATCTTGTTAGCTCAACATCTATGTTAATAAGAAGACACTTCCTTGAAGCTCCGTGATCAACCTCTTCGAGATATAAACACGGAGCATCAAAACTTTGTATTTTGCACACTCAGTGTTGAATTCTTTAATTCCTTGTTGAGAGTAGACGGAAAGCGGTTTTTTTGCAAACTAACTTCTTCTGCTGCTTGCTTTTCCCCTCTTACTGCTTGATCCCCGGAGGAAACACTGAGGCTTTCTGAATCTTTTTTACCTCCTGCGCCTGGTAACAGTGAGTCATCAATTAAAGGCAAAGTTATTGTCATTGTTGTGCCTTGATCCAGACCTGCACTCTCAAGAGTAATAGTACCTCCCATAAGTTCCATTAAATTTCGTGAAATGGCAAGTCCTAATCCTGTACCACCAAATTTACGTGAATCTGAACCATCCACCATCACAAAAGGGCGAAATAGTTTTTGCTGTTGAGCGGGATCAATTCCTATACCTGTATCTGTAACAGAAATAATGACTTTAGATTTATCATCTCTACGTTGAATTTCTGTCGAGATTGTAATGCTTCCTTGTTCGGTAAACTTAGTTGCATTACCAATGACATTAATCAGCACTTGTTTAAGCTTGGCTGCATCAGCATTAACTGGAATTGTCTCATTCAGTTGAGGGATATTTAGTTGCAAGCCTTTTTGTTGAACATTCACTGATTGTATGTTAATAACCTCTTTAAGAACTTGCCGCAGATCAATAGGTTGCAGAACTACTGAAAGCTTTCCTGCTTCTATTTTGGAAATGTCAAGTAAATCGTTAATAATGCCTAATAAGTGAATTGCTGCATCATCCACACGATGGAGAAACTCCATTTCTTCTTCTCGATCATCGCACATACCATCTCGAACTAGACGAACGCAACTAATGATGGTATGTAGCGGGTTTCTCAACTCATGGGAAGTTGTCGCTAAAAACTGAGTTTTCACCTGATTGGCAGCTTTTGCTTCTTTCCATGCTATTTCCAATTCTTCAGCCCAAGCTTTCAACCGTTCAACCATTTGCCCGAGTGCTTGCGCTAACTGGTTAAACTCCCGAATTTTGAAGTTGTCAGGAATTGGTTCTGTTGATTGGTTCAAGTGAAGATTTATAGCGTAGTCTCGCAATTGTTCTACAGGACGTGCCAAATAACGAGCTAAATACAGCGATGCCAAAATACTTGCGCCAATTAAACCTAATGTTAAAACAATGAGGATAAGTTTAATTCCCTCAAGACCATATAAAGCATTATCCAATTCTGTAACGGCGATAATCACCCATTTTCCCTCTTGCCCTTCAGTTAAGGGACTGGGTATTGCAGTATAGCCAGCAAGTAATTCTTCACCCTCATTTTCAAAAAATAAATGCAGAAAGTATTTCTTACCTGCCAGAGCAGCTTTTACAATTTTTTTGAGTCGCCCAGCATCTGTATGTTGAGCAATATTAGTCCCAACCCGATTAGCAATTGGGTGTGCCAGAATTGTTCCATCATCAGCAATAACCATCGTTGAGCCTGTTAGGGAACCAGGCTTAGTTCGCTCTTTTTCTTGCAGTATTGTCGTACGAAAAATCAAGGCATAACGTAAATCTCCCATACTATCGTAGATAGGAGATGATAACAGTAATCTTAGTTGATTTGGTAAGTCTCTTTTCCCAGTTGTTCCGAGCTTTGGTGGTAATATTGCCTCAACATTAATCCCATCATTGGGTATGGGAAATTTTAATTCACCAATTGGTTCATTGCCGCAAGTACTTGCAACAACATTACCGCTTTCTGGCTCAGTCAGTTGAATACACTCTACTTGCCTTGGTAGTTGTTGGGCGATTTGATTAAGAAATCGTTGTACTTGTGTAGGCGAACCTGACTGGATAACCGTTGTTTGACTTGCACTTAGCAAGTTTGTTTTCAAGGCAGCGCTCGTCTCTACAATTTTTTCACCTTTGATAACGGCACTTTCTGTTAAATTTTGACGGGCAGTTTCCAGAAGGCTAGAACGTGCCTTTTTATAGGCTACAATCTCCCCTATCAATAAAACCGGAACTAACAGAAGCAAGATTTTTGATACTAAAATCCGACGAAAGGATGATTGACGGGGTTTAGCCATCGGCAGTCTCTCTTAGTATGTGCCAATCACAACAGTAATCCTAGATAACTTAGAGCAGCTAGTAGTGTTAAGTTATAAAAACTCTATTTTATAATCATATTAAAAATATAAAGTCATTTAAAATATAAATGAACCTTCTTATACAAATACTCACAGAAACTAGCTCATACAGGGGCTGCTGTTGCATATAAATATTACAGAATAAATAGGGAGAGAGGAGGTTTCCTATATCACTATTTTTGAAAATCAGCATTTTGTACAGAAAACAAAAATTATCAGACCAACCCAATGGTACAACATCGCCCATATACCACTGTGATTTTGGCGATGAGTGCAGACGGCAAAAAAATAGCGGATGTCAGGCGATCGCGTAGCGGCTGCTTTGCAGCATCGCCTGCTCGGTTTGGTTCCAAGACGGACATTGCACACCTGGAGGAGCAAATTGCCTGCTTCAGATGCTGTTTTATTCGGTGCTGGTACTCTACGCGCTTACGGTACAACCCTAACTGTATCGCACCCACAACTGCTGCAACAACGAATTCACGCGGGAAGCCTTCCCAACCTGTCCATATACTTATTACACATTCTGCTAGCCTCAATCCGGAAATACGATTCTTTCAGCAGCAAGTCTTGCGTTGGTAAGTAATGACAACAGCAGGAGCCCTTTTTTGCAAAGAACGTCAAGAATTTAAGCTAATTTTGACTTTTGAAGCACCAAAGGCAAAAGTTGACATTCATGCAGCTTTACAACACTTAACTACTTTAGGTATAAAACGCTTAGTTGTTTTGGGCGGCGGTACTTGTATCACCTCCATGCTGGAACTAGATTTGATTATTGATGAATTTTGGCTCACAATCTGTCCGTTGATTCTGGGCGGTTCTACTGCACGGAGTACAGTAGAGGGTAGCGGATTTTTGTTTGAGTTGCCTCCCCGTCTGTAGTTGCTGGAAGTTCACACAGTAGAGTCTGGAAGTTTTTGTGCATTATAGGCTGCAACGATCAACAGATTTAGATTAGGCTAAATAGAGCTTGTGCCAAATTTTGTATCTTTAAAACCCGCAATGGTGGAACAACTCAAGCCTCGCTCTTCTGTCGCTTGGATAAATAAAATTGCTGAAGTACCACAAGAGGCGTGGGATGCTTTGGCATTACCACTCAAAACTCCGTTTTTAGAATGGGAGTGGCTGAAAAATCTCGAAGCCTCCCAAAGCGCTACAGCTAGCACTGGTTGGTTACCGAATCACTTAACCGTATGGCGAGACAGAACGCTGATTGCTGCTGCCCCACTTTACCTGAAAGGACACAGTTCTGGCGAATTTGTTTTTGACCATCAGTGGGCAGACTTAGCACAACGCATTGGTGTAAAGTATTACCCCAAAATGCTGGGAATGACTCCATTTACGCCAGCTGAAGGCTATCGATTTTTGATCGCGCCAGGGGAAGATGAAGATGAGATCACGGCATTGATGGTGCACGAGATTGATGCTTTCTGCACCAAACACCGTATTTCTGGGTGTCATTTTCTTTATGTAGATCCCCAATGGCGTCCTGTTCTGGAACGCCAAGGCTTCACACCTTGGCTGCACCACAGCTACATCTGGGAAAATCTTGGGTTTAACAATTTTGATGACTACTTGGCAGTGTTCAACGCTAACCAGCGTCGTAACATTAAGCGTGAACGCAAAGCAGTGGAAAAAGCTGGTTTGAGACTACAACCTCTGGCTGGCGATGAAATTCCCCAGTCACTGTTTCCTTTGATGTATCAGTTTTACGCTGATACCTGTGATAAATTTGGCTGGTGGGGTAGTAAATACTTAACAAAGAGATTTTTTGAACAGTTATACGCACATTATCGCCATCGAGTTGTGTTTTTTGCGGCATACACAGAACAGGATAATCATCAACCAGTGGGGATGTCTTTTTGTCTGTTTAAGGACGATAGGATGTATGGACGCTACTGGGGTTCTTTTCAAGAGATAGATTGCTTGCATTTTGATGCTTGCTATTATTCACCAGTAGAGTGGGGGATCGCCAACGGTATCCAAATTTTTGACCCTGGTGCTGGTGGACGCCACAAAAAACGTCGCGGTTTCCCTGCAGCTGCCAATTACAGTTTGCACCGCTTTTACAATGCTCGTCTTGGACAAATTCTGCGAAATTATATCAGCGAGGTGAATGAGCTCGAACACCAGGAGATTTCCGCAATAAATGCCGATTTGCCTTTTACTAGTTCCAATCCTTAATACAAATTTTTGTTATGCATTTTCCGCAATGGTCTTGTGCTACAATCGCCAAAATGTGACAAACGGTAAGGAAGATAAGAATTACACTTTATAAGGGGTAAAAAACCCCTAAGACAAGTTAATTTTTATGGTGATTATGGATTTGACTGTTGAAAACTTGGCGGCAATTGACGATAAACTTTCTCAGCGTCATATTGACCTTGACCCCGGTGGGTATTTCATTATTTATTTAAATCGGGAGGAAGGATTAATTTATGCCAAGCATTTCACGAATGTGATTGATGAACGTGGTTTAGCTGTTGATCCAGAAACTGGCAAGGTCATTCCAGCACGGGAAAAGGTGGAACGCACTCACACGACTGTGTTTAGTGGAAGAACGGCAAAAGAGTTGTGTGTGAAAATTTTTGAGGAAACTCAGCCCCCTCCTGTGACTCAGTTAACCCATGCGGCTTATTTGGGTCGTGAGTTTGTCCGATCTGAAATTTCTTTAGTGACAGGACAAGATTATGTTCAGGATTAAAACAGTGAACAGTTATCAGTGAACAGTGAAGTTGATAACTGATAACTGATAACTGATAACTGATTAACTGGTTAATAAGCGAACATCATCCATTAGAAGATGGCTGAAACACTTGATAAATGTAGTAAGTCGCCATCGGAATAACGGTGGCGGCGATTAAAAGTCCTACCACCCAAGCAGTTGCATTACCTTTATTGATATTGGTATCTTCTGCTTTCGCAAAGGTACTTTTTACCTGTACGTTATCAGTGATTTGGGGAGGCCCGGGGTCAGGTTCACCAGATAAAACGGCGACTAGGCGATCGCTAGCATCTAGAAATGCCTGATTATATTTGTCACCGTCCCGTAATGGTACCGTCAAGGTTTCAGAAGCTACACTCAGAGCAATATCATCTGGCATCAAAGATTTCACTTTATCGCCAGTTATAATTGCGGTACCGTTTTTTGCGGTATCAATCATTAATATTGTCTGATTTGCTTGTGCTTCCTTTGTTGGAAACCATTTTTCAAACAGTGCTTTGGTGAAGCTTTCCGGAGTTTCACCGTAATCAAGGCGGCGCATTGTGACAATTCTTACTTCATTACCCGTTTGCTTTGCCAAATTCTCCAGGGTGCTGCTAAGCTTACCTTCATTGAAACGGCTGATGACGTCAGCTTCATCCACAACCCAAGTGGGTTCACCACTTGTAATGGTTGGCATATCATACACACCAGTCGCCCAAGCAGATGTAGCAAACAGTAAAGAAGCCAGAATCACCATCACTGACGGCAGAAGTAGCCGTTGGATGCGTTTTTTCCAGCTATAGACTCGATTGAGGAGCTGTTTCATGGGATTTACCAAAACACACACTACTTGCACAAAAAAAATACTACATAACCAGTAGCAAAGTCTCCTACTTTGCCTGCGTCTTATGTGCAAAGCGCAATAGTGGTTATGCGAACACTGCTAATAACTTCTAGCTTAAATCTCAAGTAGCATAAAATCAGTGGGTTTTTATGTCAATTGATTTGTGTTTTAGTCTTCTATTGGTTGTAAATCGTCGTTCAAAAGCTAAATAGAACAAGTAGGCAAATACTAACGATATTCCCACACTAACCAGATACAGTAACACTGTATACGTAATGGCAGATAGTTGCAAGTCGTGTAGAAAGTGATGCACTAGCGTCACTATCACTCCGTGAGTGAGATAAAGGCTGTAAGAAAATGCTCCGAGTGTGATTGCAACAGGTGATTCTAATACGCGCAGCCCTTTTGGCAACGTATTTTTTTCAAGAAGAAAGTTAGTGCAGTAAATTATCAGACAAGCTGCAGCTAGGGCTGCAAAACTTTCAAAAATCCATGCATCTAATCTTAGTTTTTTCCATTCTGTTAGAAAAGCAATACCAGCAAAAATAACTGCTAACACAGACCATGGTACAGACTTTCTTAACCTGATCCAATCAGGTTTTTGTGAAAATCCAATTTCAGCGGCTACCATCCCTATAGCAAATGAACCTAGCAACCAAGGACGGCTTACGTCCATCAAACCATTGAATAAATAGTGGGGTGTCAGTCCAATTATAAAAGCAATTAAAATAACTGATAACCAACCCCAACGTCTCAGTAAAGGTAGTAACAACAGTGGAAACAAAAAATAAATTTGCCATTCTACTGCCACACTCCACAAGGGCAGGTTAATAGCATGTGCTAGCGTTCCTGGAGTTAAATTATGAATTAGTAGTAGGTGTAAGATGACATCAACAAAAGAATAGTTAGGATAAAACCAGTCGTAAGGAACAGTTTGCCATTTAAAGTGAGTCAGTTTTTCTAAAACAAATATAGCTGCTGTTACTAAAAAACAAAAAATAAGAGTAGCGTAATAGGGTGGTAAAATCCTTCGTGCTCTGCGTTTAAAGTAATCTACTAATGTTCCTGGAATATAACCTGTTTTTTGTCGTACAACTGGCAGCATCAAACAGTATCCAGAAAGAACGATGAAAACAGCAACCCCCATAGATCCAAACCTCAATAATTTGGTCGCTAGAAGAATCCAGGCAGGCAAATTGTGACTTTGGTGTGGCAAAATATGGGAGAACACTACATATAAAGCGGCAAAACCACGTATACCATCTAAGTATTGAAGACGAATTTTTCGATCAGTAGACACCATTAAACTACCGTTTTTTTTGATATTTTTTGATTTGAATTATTTCTTACTTCCAATGAATTCTATCATTAGAATTAGCATTTTTTCTAAGAAAAAATAATATTACTCCATCTACTTTTTTTAATTGCAGATTAGCGAAAAAGTGTCAAATAATAGCTAAAGTCAGGTTTATAAAATGTTTGAAAAATCAAACATCTTGCTCTAACTTTAGGAACTATTAAATGTATGTAATATTTGACTGTTAGATGTAATCGCACAATAGATAATCTGTTTGATCACAAGTAAATTCTGTCGCTAGTATTCAGTATTAACATCTATTTGGAAATCAAATAAACCACTTTTTTATCTTTTGAACTGACTAACAACTGAATTTTAATGTTTCGCAGCAGCATCTACCATCCAACTCTCAATTTGCATCAGTTAGCAGATCGACAAGCTATTTTTATTCAGGTACTTAGTTATCAAAATCTCAAAGCAGTTATTTCAGATTAATTGCATCTTTTGAAGTTATTCCAAAGGAAAAGCGAAATCTTTTCACTCTACAAAGATTCAATTATTAAGTTTATGATTAAATTTCCAAGCAGATATAAGCACATCTGAATCAAGGAGGAGTATCTCCAACATCAGCCATTACATTGAAGTCAACCATCGGAGCGAATAAGTAAATACTTCCTCGACTACTATAACGGCTTTTCTGCAGCCGGTTTTTGTAGTTTGCTGCTGTTGTAATCATGATGTGCCAAGAAAACTTACATATTTACTAAAGCGCCTTTTTACTGACACAAGTAGTCTGCATTTACCATACTAAAATTCATTTGCAAATTTTATGTAAAGAAACAGTATTTTTTTTATAAAAATCATAAAAATTTCAAAAACATATAGGACTTACGCAAAAATAACTACGTTATTTTTCGTCACGAGTACGTAAGTCCTAACATAGACTTGGTTTTCGATGACGTGTGATACTCCGGACGTCTCTATTCTTAAGCAGATCTAAGGCAAATTCAGCATTTTTCCTCGTTTTTTAAGTATAATTAAGTCTGCATATGCTTCAAATTCGTGGAGACTGTTAACTAATGTTACATTTCGTTACATAGGTGTATTTTTTAACCCAACTTACTTAATTTAGTGGTTATTAAAGTTTTCTAGCGCGCCTGGTTTATCGTGAATAGCCAGCTTTTCTAGTAATGTGGCACTCGCTTCATTCAGTCCCACGAGGTCTACTTCTACACCATTTCTGCGAAACTTAATCACAACTCTATCGATGGCTGCAACTGCTGCTTGATCCCAAATGTGAGCGTGAGTCAGGTCAATTTTTACACGTTGCAATTCTTCTCTAAAATCAAAAGCAGCAAGAAATTGTTCCACCGATACAAAGAAAAGTTGACCTGCAATGCTGTAAATTCGATGAGTTTTCTCATCGCTAAGAACTGTGTCTACAAACACAATTTTGGCAATATTGCGGGCAAACAAAACGGTACTAAATGCTACCCCTACGATAACTCCTATTGCTAGATTGTGTGTGAGTACGGTCATGAAAACCGTTGTCATCATGACAGCAGTTTCACTTCTCGGTATCCGGTGTACGTTCATCAGAGATGACCAACTAAAAGTTCCAATAGAAACCATAATCATCACTGCAACTAGGGATGCCATTGGTATCAGCCGCACCCAGTTACCTAACACCAAAATGAAGAACAGTAACAACACCCCAGCACATAAGGTGGAAAGACGGCTGCGTCCCCCAGATTTAATATTGATTACTGACTGACCAATCATCGCACAGCCTGCCATCCCGCCAAAGCATCCTGCCACAATGTTGGCAACACCCTGACCTACAGCTTCTCTATTTTTATCACTTGGGGTATCAGTCAGTTCATCGAGCAGTGAGGCAGTTAACAATGACTCCAGTAAACCCACCACAGCTAAAGGCAATGCGTAGGAAAAGAGAATCGAGAGTGTCTCAAAGGTCAATGGAACTGTAGGTAAGCTGAACAAGGGGAAGGTAGTAGGAAATTCACCCATATCACCTACTGTAGGAACCTTAATCCCCGTGAGGATAGAAAAGGCTGTCAAGACCACAATCGCAACTAATGGCGAAGGTACAACCTTGGTGAAGCGGGGTAGCAAGTAGATGATGGCAAGACCCACAGCGAGCATGATATAAACTTGCCAGGGTACCCCAACCAGCTGTGGTAACTGAGCCATAAAAATTAAGATTGCCAAGGCATTAACAAAGCCGAGCATGACTGATCGTGGCACATACTTCATCTGACGACCTAGCTTGAGCCAGCCACAGATAATCTGAATCACACCAGTTAGAATTGTCGTTGCAAACAGATATTGCAGCCCATGTTCTTTGACCAATGTGATCATTAACAGCGCCATCGCTCCTGTAGCTGCGGAAATTAAGCCAGGGCGTCCTCCCGCAAAAGCTGTCACAACAGCTATGCAAAACGAGGCGTAAAGCCCAACTTTTGGATCAACGCCTGCAATAATTGAAAATGCGATCGCCTCCGGAATCAGCGCTAGCGCTACTACAGTACCTGCTAGGATATCTCCTTTTGTATTGGAGAACCATTCTCGCTTCAAAACGGTTGTGTTCAAGTTGTCCTCTGCTATTAAGGGGTTAGAATTTTAGATATACAGCTTGTCAGCCACATTTTTTACTCTGTTTGGCATTCACTTCCAGTTCACAGACTTCTCAAAACAGATCGCTAGGAAATTCGTTTTCTTGTTTAGATGAAAACATCACTTGGTTATATCAGTGAATAGAGATATCTCAACACAACGTAATTCCAACACAAAGAATTGATGTTACCTTTTCGGAAATTTCTTTGCTTTGGTTAATTTTTATCCTGCAATTCTGCTCATAGAACAGATACTTTGAATCTTAATGTGTTCGATATTTAGTCAGTATGGCGTACAGTATGGCAGAAATAACTAGACGCTTAAGTAAGTCAGCCTAAAAGAATAACCTATATAACGAGATGTAAAATGAGCAAACTGCATAGAAACAGGTCATTTAATACTTTTTACAAAACTCAACATAGTCTTCTTGTACCGACTGACTTATAAATAGGCAAAAGCTAATTGCATGAACAGCATTACAGCCTTATGCTGCTTGCATAGCTGCCTTCTTGCGCTCGTTTCAATGTTGTTTTAAGGTGGACTATTTTTTTGTCCTAAGCTGCCGAAAAGTACTGTAAGCCTTAGCATCATTGGATTTTGAGTAATTAATGGAAGGTTACTAAGATCTGTTGAAAGTAAGAGTAACCATTAGGGGTAAAGATATCACAAGGATTGAATAATTTGCAACAAAACTAGAAATTTCAGTTCCTTGATGTTCAGCAGATCATGACATACTTATTATTTTTTTCACATAAAAATATCTTTGATTTTAAGTATAAAGTGATCTCCGTGACATACTCCCGACGCTCACCGGAAGCGGGTAGAGCTACTGCTAAAGCTTTCAAAGACTTTTCCCAGCCACTCTTGCCCTTTATACTTTTAATGGGTACAGGACTTACGCAAAAATAACTTACTTGCACCCGTTGCGACGAGGAGTGCGCAATTTCACACTCTTGTTCTTTCGTAACTCGTGCGTAAGTCCTAAACTAATCAGAAACGACTGACAAAGATGGTATTTTGCGGATTTCCTCACGCACACTCATAAGGGTTCTACCGAGATGATTGTGACCCGTTTTATCTACACCACAACCCCAGAAATAATCATTTGGTGAGTTTTCTACAATCAAGTTATCACCAGTCATTAAAAGGATTTCTCTAATATCAGTATGTGTCATAAACTTCTTGAGTACAGCTTCTCGCATCAGTTGAGTTTTGACCTCCTCCCAGTCTAAACGAACTTGGCGCGTGCAGTCGCGTCCTAATGATGCCGCAAGTTCTGGTGTTTCAGCACTATGGATAAGAGGTATGATCATAGCATCTGAGGTTCCAACAAACTTTTGAGCTTGATAATAATGCTCAACTGTTGACCAAAAGATGTCTTGCATGACGATTCCATGAGGAGAAAAATTGGAAAAACAGCCGTAGGGCTGCCAAACCTTGTAAAAGTAAATAGTCATTTGAAAATTGCTGTTTTATACATTAATATCCACTATCACGGTAGATACTAGCAAGAAATAGTCTGCTTTGAATTCCACCGCAGTACTAGTCTAAAGGTAGAAGATTGCTTTCAAAATAGAGTTCTATGGTGAAGTGAAAAGTCGGTAGCGAGAGGTTAATAATGGAGGCAAAAAGTGAAAAGAGCAACCAACCGGTTCCGTTGATTGTTGCTGGAATTTTCCTAGGTATAGGTCTTGGTGGCTTCTTTGATGGCATTGTACTGCATCAGATTCTTCAGTGGCATCATATGTTGAGTAACATTCGACCTCTGACCACAATGTCTAATATAGATATGAATACAATCTGGGACGGATTATTTCACGCCTTTGATTGGATAATGACTGTGATTGGAGTGGTGTTGCTATGGCGGGCAGGACGGCGTGAAGATGTTCCTTGGTCATCCAACATCTACTTTGGGTCCATACTTATCGGTGCTGGGCTGTTCAACTTGGTAGAAGGAGTTACTGACCATCATATTCTTGGCATCCATCATGTAAAACCAGGACCGAATCAGTTAGCCTGGGATTTGGGATTTCTTGCCGTTGGTGCGCTTCTTGTTGTCATTGGCTGGGTAATGTTACAACAAAGAGAACATAGAAGTTAGCTAATTCGTTTTTATATTGGTTTTGCTTACCCATCCAAATCTTTGATTTGGATGGGGACTATGCTGAGTATTTCTATTTCAAAAATCTAAAATTGGCCAGTCTGGTTCGCGATAATAGCGCGTCATGTCGTCAAACTTCCGTAATTCGGCACGGTTTATGCTCAATACCAGGGAATTCTCTGCCCATTGCTGATTCAACTGAGAAAACATCCTAGCAAGCTCTTCGTAGTCTAGATTGGGCGCAATTTCTCCAAAATAGCCTAATGTCACATGAGCGCTAAAGTGATAATGTTGCTCAATCCCTAAGGCCATCAAGTTGGAATTTTGATAAATTGCTCGACGCAAGTTAACAATTTGCTCATAGGACGCTTCATCCTGAGGTATCAAACAAACGCCTATAGCCCTTGGCATTACCACCAGTCCCTGAATTTGCCAGCGAATGGGGTGAGTTTGCCTTTGCTTCGATTGTTGATACTGCTTAAAAATATCCCTAAAGCAAGAGCGTAGATGTTCTTCAAATTTTGGGTTTTTTTCGCGAGCATCATAGTAAGCACTGTCCCAAATCAAGTCCGCTAAAGTCAAATGAAAGCTTGCAGGAGGTACAAGCACGATCCAATCAGAGTTGACTCTTAGCTGTAAAAGTTCCTGTTGGTAATCCTGTAAGTGTGCGTAGAAAGTAGAGTTGTCTGTTTCTTCTTTCCAAGGTGGGGTGATCACTGTATAGCCAGGAAAAGATACTGCTTGCCTTCCTTGATCTGAATGCGGCTGAAATTTAGAAGATGTCTGGATATGCTGGACCTGAGTTTTGTATGCTTCGCTTAGCGTCATCCGCACTAAACGATTTAAGTAAATTTGATATTTGTCGTCCAACGTTCATATCCTCCAACTCCACGCTTATTGATTGTAGGCAAAATCACCTGCATTAAATCAGCAATTTAAAAAGTATTTAGCTTTTTTGAGGTGGTAGGGTGATCAGGAAAATAAGGAACACAAAGAAATATTATAAATAATGACTACTCTGGCCTGATTGCATCTACTTTCTCTAACAACAGTGAGGTTCCCTATGCCAGTCTACTTTTACTGGGGTGAGGATGATTTTGCGATAGGAAAGGCGATCGCTCTTGTGCGCGATCGCATCCTAGATCCCCTGTGGACAAGTTTTAATTACACAGTACTACCTCCAGATTTACCTGATGCGCCGATTCAAGGATTAAATCAAGTGATGACACCACCTTTTGGCACTGGCGGACGTTTGGTATGGCTTGCCAATACTACCCTCTGCCAGCAATCCTCAGATAATGTGTTATCAGAACTGGAGCGAACTTTGCCTGTCATTCCCGAAAATTCATATTTGTTACTCACCAGTAGTCACAAACCAGATGAACGCCTCAAATCAACCAAAATTCTGAAAAAATTTGCTGAATTCAAAGAATTTTCTTTAATTCCGCCTTGGAAGACGGAACTACTGATGCAGTCTGTCAGTCAAGCTGCTCAAACAGTGGGGGTGAAACTAACTCGATCAAGTGTAGAGATGTTGGCGGATGCTGTAGGCAATAATACACGCCTTCTCTACAATGAGTTGGAGAAATTACGACTTTACGCTGAAGGCAGCAATCAACCTTTGGATACAGACAGCGTTACTCAGTTAGTCCGAAATACAACTCAAAATAGCCTACAATTAGCCGCAACAATTAGAACAGGAGACACAGCTAGAGCTTTAGCGATATTAATCGATCTTATTAATGCTTGTGAACCTCCTTTGCGAATAGTTGCCACCCTGATTGGGCAATTTCGCACTTGGTTATCGGTCAAGCTCATGGTAGAAAGTGGTGAGCGCAATTCACAAGTTATTGCTAAAGCTGCGGAGATAGGCAACCCCAATCGCATTTACTATCTACAGAAAGAAATTCAATCTGTTTCTGTACAGCAACTTATTGCCAGTTTACCTATACTGTTAGATTTAGAAGTTAGTCTCAAACAAGGAGTTTCAGAGATGTCCGCACTACAGAGTAAAGTCATAGAGCTTTGTCAAGTCTATAAAAGAACTTAACAAAAAAAATAAACATTTCTTGTTTGAGTGTTTTCTGGAACTTCTCACTCATAAAATAATTCACAGTGATTAAGATATCCCGACTGTAGTTGTTTCATCAAACAAATGAAAAGATCTTACCAGAATTTTTTCCAAGTTAGTCTAATTCCCATACTTGCCCAATCTTTATTTGTGGGCATCGTTGCAACTGCCAGTTTGGTTTCTAGTACTTTAGTTTTGAGTTCAAAAACCGATGCTCAAGCTCCACAAGGAATTAATCCTGGTGAACTTAGAAACTATGCTAGAGCTATGTTAAAAATGGAACCTGAGCGTCAACAAGCCTTTGACGAAATAAAAAAAATTATGAATGCCGGAGACGTTCCAAAGATTGTTTGTAACGATAACAATAGTTTAAATGGTCTTCCTGGTAAAGCAAAAGATATTGCGGTTAATTACTGCCAACGCTATCAAAAAGTGGTTGAAGATAATGGCCTTTCAATTGATAGATACAACACAATTACGACACAGGTTCAAGGTAATGAAGATTTAAAACGGAAGATGTACAATGAATTACTTCGCCAACAAAAAGTGCCTAAATCTCTGTAAACAAACTGAAAAACAAAAAAAAATTCTTGATTGTCCTGGTTAAAACGATATAAACATTTTAGGTCTTGTAACTCTTCACAAAAGAGCAAACCTCATAGTCCATAATCTTATGTCGAACCTTTTGGTAAGATAATTATGGTAATGATGTGTCATACTAATGCCATTTTAAAAATACCTATTTAACGTTCACTCTTGTCGTGCCGCAGGTATACCAAGAGTGCGTAGGTTACCCATACAACCAAACCTACACGGAAGTAAGGGCGTTGGCACATCAAGAACGCCAACAAGAGAATAGGTGATCTTGTAGTGAGAAGGAAGCTATTTTGAAATGCACAACTTGTTAGGAATTTAGTTGCAATTAATATCTATTTTGTAAAAGCACAGATTGATATACATATTTTAGAAAAAAATAGAAAAATGTCAGATTGAGTGTTATGCAGAAAAACAAAGCCTTTCGGAAATTTCACCTTTTGAAAACCCTCAAAAACTAAGCATCTTTACTTTACTCAAAATGACACTTTTGTATCAAATATCCCGTTTTTGTAGTGAGTACATGATAAACGATTATCATACAGTCAGAAAGTACCCTTGGGGGTACTCTTTTTATCAAGAACTATCAAACCACCAGTAAACACAAGTATGTAAAAAAATTAATCTGTCACCTTTGCGATGATTGCCCCTTCAAGATAGACATAGCCTATGCCCTACACCACGGCTGAGTTAAACAGCTAACAAAGCAGTGTCTTGTGAAGGAGATACCTGTAATACCATTTTCATATGAAGATGCATAGAAATAACCGCATCGCCGTTAACTGCCCTCCCCGCAGGTTTGGGGAGGTTTGGAGGGGTCGAAATAATGTGCAGCCTCACATAGAATTGGTATAAAAGCCAAAATAAAAAACGCTTTGAATCTCCCTATTTTATTTTTATATATAAAATTCATAATTCAAAGGCTTAATCTTCACAATTTAAAAATGCTTGTCGCTTTGCATGAATATTTCTCATGTGCTTTTTCACTGTATTCATAGAAATGTAAAGTTGCTCGGCAATTTCTTTATAGCTAGACTTTCTTCTATAAAGATACCAAATTTCTGCCTCTCGTGGTGTTAATTTGTATTTGGTTACTTCTACAATGGCAATATTTTTCAATGACTCATATTTGTTTTCCATGATCACTAAAAGATAAGAACTATTACACTTTTCTAAATAAAGCCATCTGGCACGAACACAGAAAACTTTTGACCTATCTACTACAATTTCATGAGATAGAATCATAGTTTTTTTGGCTATCATACTACGGTTTTCTAATAATGTCTCGCAAATACACCAGATAGCAGGTGGTATACAATTTGAGTTGGATCTGCCTTGATTAATTTCAGAAACGATACTAGAAGCAGATGTATTTGCATGAATCAATTCGCCTGTCTCGTTCAAGAGCAAAATACCGTCTTGTAAGCCTTCAATCACTTCTTGGAAAAAATAAGCTCGCTGAGAATCATGCAACTCAATATTATCTAACTGTTGTCGTTGAACTGTTTTTTCTTGAGATATGGGTGAGATTTTTATTGTGGTTACCATGGAACATACTTTTTTTTTCACAACACTATTATTCATTCAGTAGTTTTATTTATGTTGAAAATATGTACCTTAATTGTCTGCATAATATTGCAGAACAATGACACATAGGAATGAAAATGAGTGTGTCATTGATAACATGGCACACATGAAAGTGAACTTTCAGAAGTTTTCCTAGCTTTCTTTAGAACTTAATTTTAAATACAACTGTTAAATGGTCTATTTCGGATATAGCTTTTGTAAGTGTAAATTAATTTATGTATGTGGCGATCATTATAAAAGCGTTGACTCCCTTTGGATCTCAGCGGAAAAGCATATTGTCAATAAGAAGAGATAAATATCAATAAGTAGACAAGCACATTATGCGATCGCATACAACTACCTTTGCGCCAAAATCAGCCAATAAGAGAGCCAAAACTTTTCCTAAGTCTCATGACTTACTCAATGGAGTTGCTAAACCATCAATGCTGACCAGATTTTTTTGCTGATGATATTCTTTAAGTCCGGCTTCACCTTTTTTATTTGCCCATTTGACTAAAGTCTCCCTCTGTCCTTTATATTCATAAAGTGGTACGCCAAAACCACAGGAGGTCTGCACTCTTGAGATATCCGCTACAATAATTTGACGCGCTCCGGGAATCTCTGAAAACAAGGGATACAGAGTTTTCCATTCTGGCGAACTGGGAATAACTGTGTATCCTTTACCGTAGAGACGGAGAATACTCGGGGGTTCAGCAAAAGCGCAAAACATAAAAGTAATTCGCCCATTTTCTTGCAGATGGGCTGAGGTTTCGTTACCACTACCTGTAACGTCCAAGTAACCTACACGATGGGGACAAAGAACGCGAAAACCTCCTAGACCTTTAGGAGAAAGGTTAACATGACCAGTAGAGCTTAAGGGTGCAGAACCTACAAAGAAAAGGTGTTGAGCTTCAATAAATTCTTGCAGTTCTTCAGTGATGGATTCAAAAAGTTTAGCCATAGATTGAATAGTTTCTGTTGATAAATGCCCGACGTTCTACTCCATTCATTTTCGATGCTGCCAATCGCAAGTCTTCGATATACGATGATGTTAATCCTTTGAGTGCGCCTGCTGGAGCTAAGGTATCCAAAATGCTTTCTCGTGTTTCCTTCGCATCAAGAGTACATTTTACCTCCATCGGTAAATTTTTTCATAGAAATCACCTTAAGACTTGCTTATTGATGCAGCGTTTTATACTTGTACAAATTCTCTGTAAACTTGCACTTAATACTTACTTTTTCATTCTTGGCGTTCTAGCCTGCGGCACGCCGCTGCGCGTCTAAGGCGACTGCGTTGGCGTAGCCTGCGCTTTGCGCATACGTTTAATAAACATTAAGTGCATGTATGGCACTTTACGGGCAAGCTATCATGAAGAATTGGTATTAATAGCGTTATCAAGCAAATAATTTAAATCTTGCTAGGTGGGTTTCAATGGTTTGAGGCAAGATTTTACTGAGTTCTTTAGTGTCTCGAAATTGCAAAATTTGTGATGGTGGTAAGTCAAAAGGAAACTGCCCTGCTATATCTGAGCGTTCCATTTGGGCTAGTAGAATATGTTCAGAGCGCTTACTTTGAATAGCATAACCAATTTCAATACAGACATATGGGCTAGGAAGTAGCAGATCCGTCTCTTTACCGTCAATTTTAGTAATAGGTGTCGTGTCAGCAATAAACAACAAACTTCTATGAATTTTTCGCATCATTGTTCGGCTGAGTCGTACAGAACCTTCCTTGGGACGGTAAGACTCCACTAAAGATAGAGGTAAACGCGATCGCAAGTTTAAAATCTCCAAACTCTGAAGCAGTCCTTCTCGTAAAGCCTCACTTGCAACTGAATACTCAGTTTGATAGCACAAAAAAATTGTGGGTTCTAACTGCGCTAACACAGCCTGCTTGGTGAAATATATTTCGTGACTTATTAAATCAATATTCGCGACACAATAACCACCACTACCTTCAACATAAAATTCAACGTTTTCTCCTTCTAGATAGCGCCCGAACCATAGAGATTTTCTGACTTCCTGACTCTCTTCCAAGAAGTCCGCTCTTAGCCCTGATTTCAGCAGGCTTTTTTTACTGAGGCGAATATCCGGCGGACGTTTTTCCAATTCTGGAATCGGCTCATAATTCTCTAGATACCATGCTCTAAGAGCAATTATTGACATAAGACGCTATTCAATGGTGTCTCTTTTTATTCAACTTTGTACAAGCTTACACCCAGATGCCCTCTGAAGAAAATCGAAATTCTCTACTCCCCACTTTCTCGGGAACTGTTAGTGGGATCACAATCGTCAAAAGCTACAAGGACAAGGAAATGAAGCAGTAGGAGAATGGAACAATTTCTTACACCATTTCACGAAATCCCTGATACAAATGATTAGTTTCTAATTCTTTCCCCCTGCTCCCTGCCCCCTGCTCCCTGCTTCCCATTTGTATCAACCTTAAAGTGAAACGGTATTACCCTTGTTCTCTCCCTCTTTCTCTTCCCATTCGAGGGTTGCGTGGTTAACAATCAGTTGAATGTGTTCCAAATGATTTAACGTGATGCCCAAAAGACCAAATCAGTACACCGTATACCTTCTAGTGGAAAATGCTCACCGTGAAAAAACTCGTTTTCCAACAATTCAAAAATTTTAGAAGTGGTATGGTGGCGAACCTGTGCCGAAGTCTGCTTCTAATGACAATATCCGGGCACCAATCAAAAATATTTAGTCCTGAGTACATAGTCGTGCGTCTGTCTCGGATTGTAGCTATTCGGGTAAAACCCATTTTTTGCTCTAGTGTGGAAAGATTTACCTAAATCATGAGAAAAACGCTTACTTTATTTTTCTTGAGTCTAGGAGTTGCTCTTTTTATTCCACTTTGCTCAGTTTTTGCTGAGGTTCCTGACTTATCACCGATACCAATACCAGTCCCAAGCCAACCTGAGACTTTGCCAGTGTCAGTGCCAGTGCCAGTACCAGTGCCAATAACAAAACCCACTCAATTTAGACACCTTATATCAGCATTAACGCCTGTAAATGTGGGGACAATCTGTAGCTCTTCATACAATTGCTTGGGTTGGGATGAGCAAATTTGGGGTGAAAATGGCAAAGGAGGCGATCGCAAGGCACTCTTAGCAGCAATAGATAACAGCTTGTCTTTCTTAACAACTAATAAGGCTGCAACAGTTTATCGAAATTATCCGATTCGAGGGATTACCCTTGATCGCGTCCGACGTAGTTTGCTGCGTTTCCGCCAGCTGGTTGTTAGCTATGATTCACCAGCACAACTGCAAGCTGCTATTCGTCAGGAGTTTGTCTTTTACCAGTCTTCTGGAAAAGATCACAATGGTAACGTGACGTTTACTGCTTATTACGAGCCTGTATATACCGCCAGTCGCGTACGCACACCAGTCTATCAGTATCCCATTTATCGACGACCACCCGACTTTGAGAGATGGGCGAAACCACATCCAAAACGGGTTGATTTAGAAGGAAAAGATGGTTTACAAGGGGATAGAAGCCGGTTACGTGGTTTGGAGTTATTTTGGTTTGCCAATCGCTTTGATGCGTACATGATTCAAATTCAAGGTTCTGCCCAACTCACGTTAACTGATGGTACGACAACATCTGTGGGTTATGGAGGTGCAACAGATTACCCGTGGACAAGCATAGGGCGAGAACTGGCGAAAGATGGCAAACTTCCCTTGAGTGGTTTAACATTACCAGTTATGACTCAGTATTTTCAGCAGAACCCAAACCAGATGGATATTTATCTGCCGCGCTGGAAACGCTTTGTCTTCTTCCAGGAAACTGGTGGTACAGCGGCTACAGGAAGTATTCGCGTGCCAGTCACAGCAGAACGTTCTATTGCGACTGATAAATCTATTATGCCTCCAGGAGCATTAGCGCTGATTAACACCAGTGTACCTTTTCCCACTGAGTATGGACAGCTTGCGTATCGTACTGTGAGCCGCTATGTACTTGATCAAGATACAGGAAGCGCTATTAAAGGACCAGGACGAGTTGATTATTTTATGGGAACTGGCAAATTAGCTGGCGATCGCGCTGGTGTCACTGGCGGCAATGGTCAACTCTATTATTTATTATTGAAGTAATAACTTTGGTAATTCTTCAATTTTTTTTAGAGGTGATAAGTCACGCCAAGACTGCCTGTAAATATAGTAAGGAACAGGGAACGCTTAACAGGGAACAGGGAACACTTCGACAAGCTCAGTGCATCGCAGGAAACAGGCGTGTGAAAGTCTGGTGATGTCCGTTTTTTCTCATAAGTTCTATGTCCTAATCTACCTGGCAACGGCTATATATAGTTGTAGGATGTTTTGAACCGCAGATGCACACAGAATTACGCAGAATATTTATTTGTGTTTATCTGTGTGCATCTTACGAAAATGTTAAATATTATTCATCTACGTGCAAACAACATAATCTTAAGAAAAAGCGACAATTATTTTGCCTATATTTCAAGGACTCCTGAAAAATAACCATGAAATTCAGTAAAATTGTAGAAAAACTTGGTGATAGCGGCTCCTGCAATAGCTTCTGTTTCAATAAAGAAAATGACCCAGAAATTACAGGGGTTACACCAGTTGATGAAGCGACAACGGGTGCTCTCAGCTACATTGAAGGAGCAAAATTTGCTTCGATGGTTAGCAAGACGAATGCTAGTGCTTTAATTTTACCTGCAGATGAAACATTACAGGCACAAGCACAAGAACGGAGTATTGTTTGGATTGCAACGCCAGAACCACGGTTGTTATTTGCCAAAGCGATCGCATTATTTTATAAACCCTGGCGTCCGACTCCAGAAATTCATCCGACTGCAGTTATTCACCCGACAGCAAAAATTGGGCAACAAGTGTATGTAGGTGCTCATGTTGTGATTCAGCAGGGAGTAGAAATTGGCGATGATGTGTGCATTCATCCTAATGTGGTAATTTATCCAGATGTTAAGATAGGCGATCGCACAACTTTGCACGCCAATTGCACCATCCACGAACGGACTCGTATTGGTGCAGATTGTATGATTCACAGTGGTGCTGTCATTGGTTCAGAAGGCTTTGGCTTTGTTCCCAGTTCCACTGGTTGGGTAAAAATGGAACAATCCGGCTACACTGTTTTAGAAGATCATGTAGAAGTGGGCTGTAATAGTGCTATTGACCGCCCAGCCGTAGGAGAAACACGGATAGGTCGCCATACGATAATTGACAATTTAGTGCAAATCGGTCACGGTTGCCAAATAGGTGCTGGTTGTGCATTGGCAGGTCAAGTTGGTATAGCCGGAGGTGTGAAAGTTGGCAATGGTGTTATCTTGGCTGGACAGGCGGGAATTGCCAATCAGGTGAAGATTGGCGATAGGGCGATCGCATCTGCAAAAGCTGGTATTCATAATGATATCGCACCAGGTGAAATTGTCTCTGGAAGTCCAGCGCTACCGCACAAACAGTACTTGAAGGTGTCAGCTATTCTCAGCCGCTTACCAGAGATGTATCAAACGCTGAAACAGTTACAGCGTCAGATTAATAATGGTAATGGTTAGTGGCTGCTGAGATACACAAATCTCTTTTATTCCGCGTTGATTTGACCTCACCCTCGCTTTTAGCTGCGCTAAAATCTTTCCCTCTCCTTACTAAGGAGAGGGATGCCCGATAGGGCAGGGTGAGGTTTTGCGCCAACGAGGTTGATTTGACCTCACCCTCGCTTTTAGCTGCGCTAAAATCTTTCCCTCTCCTTACTAAGGAGAGGGATGCCCGATAGGGCAGGGTGAGGTTTTGCGCCAACGAGTGGGAATCCAAGAACTTGTGTGTACATACATCGTAGTTGCTAAGGGGAGAGGCGGTTTTGGCGTCAGACAAAACCGGGGTGGGGTTATGCAACGCAATTATTCGCGAAAAAATTCCAGTTTGCTTCACTTGAAGAGGAAAAAAAGAAAAGAGCAAAGAGGAAAAGGACAAAAGTACAAAATAATACTAAATAACTGAGAACATTCTACCCACCAAATAAACGCCCCCAAAAGCCCTTCTTTTTATCTTATAATTCTCTAAGTTTTTACGATACAGCGTACTACTAGGATCAAGGCGAACAGCTATTTCCAGTTCTGCGATCGCATCTTCGAGTTTGCCTTGATCGTACAGCGCCCTCCCCAGGTTATTGTGAGCATTTGCATCATTTGGGTCGATTTGCAAGGCTTTACGGTAAGAGGCGATCGCATCTTCGAGTTTGTTTTGATCGTACAGCGCATTCCCCAGGTTATTGTGAGCAATTGCATAATTTGGGTTGATTTACAACGCTGTTTGGTAAGAGGCGATCGCTTGATCGAGTTTGCGTTGATTTTTCAGCGCCAACCCCAGGTTATAGTGAGCATATGCATAATTTGGGTCGATTTGCAAGGCTTTACGGTAAGAGGCGATCGCTTGATCGAGTTTGCCTTGCTCGTACAGCGCATTCCCCAAGTTATTGTGAGCACATGCATAATTTGGGTCGATTTGCAAGTCTTTACGG
Organism: Brasilonema angustatum HA4187-MV1; assembly: GCA_019359695.1. Lineage (GTDB taxonomy): Bacteria > Cyanobacteriota > Cyanobacteriia > Cyanobacteriales > Nostocaceae > Brasilonema > Brasilonema angustatum. The sequence continues at coordinate 2,164 of JAHHGV010000010.1, read as the reverse complement.
TAAGAGGCGATCGCTTGATCGAGTTTGCCTTGCTCGTACAGCGCATTCCCCAGGTTATAGTGAGCATATGCATCATTTGGGTCGATTTGCAAGGCTTTACGGTAAGAGGCGATCGCTTGATCGAGTTTGCCTTGCTCGTACAGCGCCAAGCCTAGGTTATTGTGAGCATATGCATCATTTGGGTTGATTTGCAAGGCTTTACGGTAAGAGGCGATCGCTTGATCGAGTTTGCCTTGCTCGTACAGCGCATTCCCCAGGTTATAGTGAGCATTTGGATCATTTGGGTCGATTTGCAAGGCTTTACGGTAAGAGGCGATCGCTTGATCGAGTTTGCCTTGCTCGTACAGCGCATTCCCCAGGTTATTGTGAGCATCTCTATCATTTGGGTCGATTTGCAAGGCTTTACGGTAAGAGGCGATCGCTTGATCGAGTTTGCCTTGCTTGTACAGCGCTAACCCCTGATTAAAGTGAACGGTTACAATCTCGTCAGCCAAACGCGCATACTCCCCTCCCAATTGTCGTAAAACTTGAGCCTTTAGCTGTGCAAAGGGACGAATCTTTGTTTCCAGAGAATCTTCCCCCTGAGACGCGGGTACAAGTAAACGCGCTTCAAATTCCCGTACTGATAAACCGAGTCGTTTAGCGACAAACTCAGATACGTTATCAATAACTGAAATTGTTTTACTCACTGGGACAGACTCTAGCAGTAATTCCCTTATCCCCTCAACAAATTCATACTCAATATAATCAGCGTTTGTATTTTGGTGAATAGGTGTTAGAGGTTTAAGCAGTCCACTCATAAACACCTCCGCCACATGAATTTGTGATGATTGTGGGAGGAGAGTTTGCTGAATCAGTTGCACGACTGGTAAACTAACAGGTGCAGCTGCCATTAATCCAGCTAACCGACGAGCAAGGGGAGAAGCTGTGGCGCGAAATCGACTGACTAACGCTGCTGGAGTTAGGTTGAGTTGTTTGTGTTCTGTAAATTGTTGAGTGTCGCTGTGTTCAACTCCATCTACAGAGGAAAATTCAGAGGAAAATTTAAACCCTGCTGTTTTTACATTCCCTAAACCTGCTATGACTCGTGACCATAATAGTAAAGGTTCAGGTTCTAGAGTGACAATGGGAACAGGGATAGAATTTTGGATTTTGTTTGCGTCTTTTTGGAGAGTGTTCTCAATTTCATCAGTTATATCGTCATCCCAAGTTTCTACAATCAGCTGAGAATTGAAAACTCCAGGGTTAAGGGAATGCAGTTGAACAGGTATTTCTGAAGCTAAAGCTGTTCGTTCCCAAAGCCGTTCGGGGAGTAATTGCAGAATAGTCATTAAACCCTTACGTCCCCACAACTCTAGCAGTGGATGAATAAACTTGTTTCGCCAAGCAGGAGAAATACAGTCACTCACCAGTAAAATTAAACGCTGTCCCTTGGAGTCAATCAATACTTCAGGACTATAAGGAGTTGAACCATAAGCACCTGTACTATTTTGAGGGAATAATTGTACTTTTGTTTCTGTAATTTTTAATTCCCAAGTTCGCACATCCCGAAATGCACCGTGATATTTTAAGAGGCGTTGGAGTTCGATGATAGTCTGTTTCCAGACAGCAGTTGAACTGCTTTGTTCAACCACCAACGCTAACTCTAACCATCTTTCTGGCGCAGGTTTGAGAACTGGTACCCAAATTTTTTCTTGTGCAATGCGGCAAACGGTTGCTTCCTCATCCAGTATATTTTCTGTAGGAGATGGAATTTTGCGCATTAAAGGACGAAGCGCACGTCCTAAAGCTAGAGAATTTCTTAGTCCTACACCCGCAGGTACTTTGATCGGAATTGCTTCCCGACTTTCTGGAGACTTTGCGGAACTTGGTACAGAAGAGGGAAGAGAAATTTCAGCACCAGGTTCTGTGACTTGAGGTGAAGATGCTATCTCTGGAGTTTCTTGAGTTTGGGTTTGGGGTGGGTTTAATTGTTGGGATTGTTGTTGTAATTGCTGCTGTGATTGTTCAGACTCTTCTATATGAGCGGAACTTGGCACAGAAGAGGGAAGAGAAATTTCAGCACCAGGTTCTGTGACTTGAGGTGAAGATGCTATCTCTGGAGTTTCTTGAGTTTGGGTTTGGGGTGGGTTTAATTGTTGGGATTGTTGTTGTAATTGCTGCT
>JAHHGV010000047.1 GCA_019359695.1 Brasilonema angustatum HA4187-MV1 | reverse complement strand
GTGATTGTTCAGACTCTTCTATATGAACCGCCAACCAGATAATTTCTGCTAACTCGCGGGCGGTTAGGTCAAACTCTGCTTGTTGTAGAATGGCGATCGCCCGCGAAATCATATCCCCTCTGTACTACTCAAGTATTGCAGCAACCGTTCGATGAACTTTTCTTTTTTCTGTTCTTTTTCTTGATCATCCCCAGAATCCAGCATCGGAGAATCAGGCAAATCAGCCGTACGGGTTAACATATAAATGGCATTGAGTAATTGGTCTGTTGCCAAGTCTCCCTTATCCCGTCGGTTGACAAACTTCTCAATAACTTTGTCTGCTTGTCCAATAATATCGCCTAAATGCGCTTTGACAATCGCTTCTAATTCATCACGAGTCGGTTCCCGTAAATCTAATCTCAAGCAGCGCCGCAAGAAAGCCGGTGGAAATTCTCGTTCGCCGTTACTCGTGAGGATCACAAACGGAAACGCCTGACACTGCACCTTTCCTTCAACGATGATTGTCCTTTGGTTATCGTAAGTTTGTACAACAATTTCTGGGATTTTGTCAGCTATCCGTGCTAACTCAGGAATTTCAAATTCCCCTTCCTCAAAGATGTTTAATAAATCATTGGGTAAATCAATATCGCTTTTATCCATTTCGTCAATTAATAACACCTTGGGATTTTTTGAAGGAAGTAACGCCGTTCCCAAGGAACCCAATTGAATATACTTGCCAATTTCTGCTAAATTTTTTTTACTATACATGCCCATTATCCCTAAATTATCTTTCTTATCCTGACTCATTTGAGCATCTTGTAACCTACCAATGGCATCATAACGATAAAGTCCTTGCTGTAAAGTCGAGCGAGTCGTAATATTCCAACGCAACACTTCTCCCAGTTGTAATTCTTTAGCCACTGCATAAGCTAAAGTAGTTTTCCCTGTCCCCGGTTTTCCAGTCACTAACAAAGGACGACGTAGATATAAAGCCGCATTGACTAGCTCTATTTCCTCACCCCTCGCCTGATAAGTAATACCTCGTTCTTCTTTGTCAAATCTGCGCCAGTTAGGAGGCTCAGGAAGGCGTTCAATTCCATTGTGGGATTTTTCAGGAGTTCCTCGAAAGATTTTCCAAGATGTCATGATGGCGTTGTATATTCAATCTGAGGTGGCAATATATAAGGATTTTCCCATAGTAAGGACAGATGATGTCCAATGCGCTGCTCAGACTTTTCAGGAAAATCACATAAGCGCTTCCGTTTGACTTGTTCTGGTAGTTCTGTTATTGAACATGTCAAAAGTTCATCAAGTTCAAGTCGATGATTCAAATTTTCTAATTCTTGTCTTAACCATAACGCAATTGGAATTGCGGTTTGATTCATGACTTTAAAAATTTCTTTAGATGGCGGCTTCATCAATTTTAAAGCAACAGCACAATCTAGATTTAATTTATAAAGTAGTTTTTCCCAAGAATAACGATCACCAGAGGTACAACACACAGAGCAGGTGTTTTCAGTGAGTTCCTTTAAAGTCTTCCACTTCTGCACCCAAAGATGTCTGTTAGGATATTTCTTCTCCAGGCGACGACTAGAACGAACAATAACTTTGTATAAACTACCGATAGGAATTGGTAGTTCTTCCTCTTGTTCAATTCTCCAAGTATCAATTGGTTCGTTTAAAAGTTCATAGGGTAAAAAAATCTCAATCGTTGGTTGGCTAGAGAAGTCAGTTAGGTATGAAGTTATTTGGCGAAGATAATCTTCTATTAAAGAAGGAATTTGTTCTAGAGTAAATGTTTCTTGCTCCTGTTCTTGAATTTCTAAAAATTTATAACCTTCTCCTGTCTGATGATTGAATTTATCATTTTCTCCATCAGAGATAAACCAAGCCGAAATAAAATAACGCTTGTTCTGTTGTTTACTTGGGTATAGGTGAACAATTAGGTGATTTGGTATATTCTGTGTTCGTTCGATTGTTGGTGTCTCATCTTTCGGAGTCAGCAACTTATCAAAATTCTTAAAGTACCGCTTGCCTAATTCGTTTAATTTATCTAATTCTTTAGGAGATAGCCTGTTTGCTGCGTCTGTTAAGAAACGAGCTACAAACTGTTCAGTATGGGTGTAGGGATTACTCCCTTGAGGCATATCCTCAAGATTATCTAAAATTTGTTTAAGTTCATCAGTAGTCTCAGTATTTTGATTGTTATCCCAATCTTCAGGACAACAGGCAAGATAAGATTGCTTCATCTGTTTAATATATTTTTCCTTTAAAGGAGCAAGTATTTGAAAAGCATTTATTCTAGTAGATAATTTATGCAACAAGTCATTACCAGGATTTCCCCTACGCGCCCCATCAATTAATTTCTTAATACTACCTTGACTCTCAAAATTTCTTATCAGATCGAAGAGAACATGCTCATAATCTGAATCTTGAGGAACTTCCGACTCATCTATATCAATTTCTTCACGCAGCATAATAATCAATTTGTCTCGCGTAGGGTAAGCAGATTTCAGTGCTTTTCTTATTTTTTTTATCTCATACCCAGACAAATCCATGAGTGACTACCCCATCCCTACCAAAATGACAATTTATAGCTGTTAACTCCATTCAAGTATCTACACCCTGGTTTTATTTGTTTCCGGAGATCAACTTTTATATATTAAGTATAAAATATTTTTATATTGGTTGCTCGGTACGTAAATCAGCCAATAAACCTTGCTTTTTCAGGACTTACGCATTTCAACGTAATTCCGTCCGCAGCGATCGACAGCGTGCGCTTTGCGCTTACGTTGCACTCGCGGCGGACATACCTTGAAATTTTTACGCCGACTTACTAAATCTGTACGATTCCTAAATTTGAAATTTCTTATAATATAAAAATAAAGGCAATCAAGAAAGCTTCACCTTAAACTCAAACGTTTAGATCTTGGTTGTGTATTTGTAGGAAATTCGTGAGTCAACCTTTTGTTCAGGCATAACACTGGTACAAAGGAGGTAATTACAGTATGGCACTAATACGTTGGCGACCATTCCAAGAAATTGAAATTCTGAATCGTCAAATGGATAAAATCTTTGACGACTTTTTCAGTCACAGTCGCGAAATGACAACTACAAGTTGGACTCCAGCAGTTGAACTGAAAGATACAAATGAAAATTTGACCTTACGTGCGGAACTTCCTGGTGTAGAAGGTAAAGATTTGGAAGTTCAAGTCGCACGACAAGCAATTTACATTGCTGGTGAAACTCGTTATGAAAGCACCAATTCACAACGTGGCTACTTCAGATCTGAGTTACGGTATGGAAAGTTTCAACGAACTATTTCGCTACCTGTTCCAGTCAAGAATGAGGAGGTGAAAGCAGAGTTCAAAAATGGTATTTTGACTTTAACACTACCTAAAATAGAAGAAGCCAGGTTCAAAGTTGTGAAACTCAACTTCACTGATGACAATAAGGTGCTAACTGATTCTGGCTCTGGGACAGTCGTTGATCTCTCGGTTCAAAAAACTTAGGTTAACTGACCATAATAGATATTAAATAACGAATCCCCCATGAAGAGTGTCCGGATCTACGCATTTCATGGGGAATATCTATAATATTGAAGCTTGGTTTTGAAACTCTTTTTTTTATAGCTCGTTTTTGCAAGCTTTCTTAACATAGCCTTAAGTTTTCTCACTATCGCGTCAACGAATTTTTAGCTAAATACTCTACGCTTAGCTTGATGTATTAATTAAGTTATGGAAAGAAAACAATCTTAAAATAAATATTTATACTTCGTTTTTCTGGAATGATTAAAAAATTTATGTAATATACATATGATTAATGATAGCTACATTGCGATTAGTAGAAAAACAGTAATCTAAATCTGGCTCAACAAAAAACTATGACTGAAAATACTATAATAACAAACGTCTTGGAAGAAGTGAATGCTCAACTGGTAGTTGGAAATTGGATCATAAAGATGAATTCACCTCAGGGTGCTAGTGTAAATATAGCAACTGAGGAAGACAAACCGACTTTGCGCTTGCATTCCACCCCATTGATACTTCAGCAACCCTCAGATAATTTTCTGGATCGACAAGAATTAGTCAAAGAAGCTATTGCTACCTTTCAAGCTGGGCAATCAGTGGAATTTTACAGTCCATCTGGTTTTGGGAAAACAGTTTTATTACGCCACTTAGAGCACAACCCTCAAGTCAAATCACTTTTCGCTGCTGGTGTCATTAGCTTATCTCCTCTCCATCCAAATGTAGGAGATTTACTTCAGTTCATATGGGATGCTTTTTATGAAAGCAACATTCCTTATAAACCAACTCCTCAGCAAATTTGTCAACAACTTCACACAAAACAGGCTCTTGTCGTCTTAGATAATGATCCACTTATTCAAGACGAATTGCAAGAACTGATAAATGTAGTGCCCAACTGCACCTTCCTGGTTGCTTCATCAACGAGTCGCATCAAGAAAAAGGGGCATTCGATGAAGCTTTCTGGACTTCCCATGAATGATGCTCTGGTTTTGATGCAAAGGGAACTGCAACGTCCTTTGAATATAGAAGAACAAGAGAAAGCAAAATCGCTATATAAGATTTTAGATGGGCAGCCAATGCGCCTGCGGATAGTGATGGCGAGTATACACCAACAAAGGCGTTCGCTTTCCGAAGTCGTTAGTCAATTGCCTACCTCTGCTTCAAGCAACTATCTACTTCAACAAATAATAACATCGTTATCAACATCAGAAAAAACAATTCTGGAGTTGTTAAGTATTATGGGTGATGTTGGGCTTGATCATCAAAAAATTACTGACATCACACAAATTTCAGATGCTTTTGATAGACTCGAAAAACTACGCAAGCATCATCTTGTGCAGCTTGATGGCTCTCGATATAAAATCACTAAGACTATAGTAGAGATTTTACCGCCAGAATCGAAGTTGACAGCATCTGTAGAAAAAGCGATCGCCTACTTTGTAAATTGGACTGAACGCCACCAACAGCAACCCAATATCTTATTAGCAGAAATTGATGCGATCGCGCAAATCTTGGAAGTCGCAGTCAGAAATAGTCGTTGGCAAGATATCTTACGCTTGGTAAAAGTAGTGGAAGGTACACTCGCTTTAAGTAAGCGATGGGGTTTGTGGGAACAAGTACTCCAAAGGGGACTACAAGCATCTCAAGCCGAAAAAGATAGATCTGTGCAAGCGTGGATATTGCATCAACTAGGAACTCGTGCTCTTTGTTTGGAAGAAAACAGCACAGCTTTCAATTACCTAACCAAAGCAATACAATTACGAGAATCTCTTGATGATGACATGGGAGTTGCAGCAACTCGCCACAATCTTAAATTGCTCAACCAGTCTTCATCTTCACAAACTCATGCCAGTCAGCAAAAAAATATCGCTACAAATATTCCCGATCCACAAACTCATACCAGTCAGCAAAAAAATATCGCTACAAATATTCCCGATCCACAAACTCATACCAGTCAGCAAAAAAATATCGCTACAAATATTTCCGATCAAATAGTTGCAGAAGAAGATACCAGCTTGCAGCCACCCCCAGCTCCGCACGTGGTGACCAGAATGAATATAGTATCACCAGATAATAATTTTCACTCCAACAAAACTGGCTATAAAAACATTTTGGTTTCTTCAACAAAAATTATCACAACTGGAATTTTAGCAGCAGGAGGATTGTTCGCTTTCTTTCATTGGTATCGTGTCACACCCTCACCACCCGCAAAATCCACTTCTAAACCCACAACAACTGTTAAACCCTCATCTGTTCCCAAACAGGAACCCACAGTAACCGCCACACCGCTACCAATTGTCGAACCTCCATCCACAATTATTACTCCGTCCTCACCTGTTCCTACACCAATAATCAAAGTCAGTCCACCAATCACACCAGATCTAAAAGACGAACAGCCAGTAATTCCCAAACGCCAGAAGTCAAAAATAAAGCCAACAACAGCACCCACAAAATCAGATACACCCAGATTCACAAAACCAACAACAGCACCCGCGACATCAGATGCACCCACATTCACAAAACCAACTCCAGACGTAACTACAGTACCAACACCCACACTACAAGCCACGCCTACCCCAACTTTCACGCCGTCGGTGACACCCAATGTTGAAAAAAATCAACCAACCGTAGAACCTACGCCTACTCCGACTTTTACACCAATTCCAACTCCAACACCGACATCACAAGTCGAAGCCATACCGACTCCAGCAGTGACAATAACACCAACACCAATTCCGCAAGCAGCAAAATCAATGATTGAGAACAACACAGAACTCAAGACGGAGAAGACACCTAGCGCGAGTCAGTAGCTGTTTGAAAAACCAAGAGCAATTTCGCGTATTAAAAGCTTATCAGTTCTGAGTTTTAGACTTTTGTCGCCTTCATGGCATCCGCGCACTTGCTAAAATTTATAAAAATATCAGGCGATCGCCGTAAGACGGGTGCTCCGCACTATCGCGTGCGTCGCGCTTTGCAGCATCGCTTTTTGCCTTGGCTAAAGTTGAAAGTTTCCACAAAGGCGCAAGGGGAACGCTGTAATCGTCATCCCCCTGACAACCTCGCCCGCCACATGGCGGACTCTTGAATTGGGCCGAATCAGGTTAATTGAATCCTAATTTTTCCAAAACTGGTTTGGTGGAAACAATATGCCGATCTAAACCAAGTTCCTTAGGACTGACACCAACTGCTAAAGCAATCAGCTGGGGTAAATGTAGTATTGGTAAACCGAGTTCCCGTCCGATGACTTTTTCCACCTCTTTTTGACGAGAATCCAAATTCAGGTGACAAAGAGGACAAGGTGTCACTATACAATCTGCACCAGCTTCTATGGCTTCTTGAATATGCATTCCAGCCATTTGAAAAGATTGAGTCGTGGCATAACTAGAAAGAGGCCAACCGCAACATTGCGTACGACCTCTGTAATAAATAGGTTCTGCTCCCACCGTACGAAAGACATTTTCCATCGCCTTTGGTTGGAAGGGATCATCATAAGGCATGGATTTTTGGGCACGCAGGAGATAACAGCCATAAAAAGCTGCACACTTTAATCCAGTTAGCTTACGATTGACACGTTTTTGAATTTCTTCTAAACCGTAGTCGGTTACTAAAGCATAAAGGAGATGTTTGACCTCTGTGGTTCCTCGATAAGGTGAACAGCCTTCTTTTTGCAACAAGCCGTTCACTTGTTCAAGGTATGCTGGATTTGTTTTTTTGCATTGTTTAAGGTGTTCGTCAACATGACCAATAACACCCTGACAAGTACTGCAATGAGTTAGCAGTGGTAGATTTAACTCTTCTGCTAAAGCAATGTTCCGTGCATTAACCGTATCTTCCAACATTTGGGAATCTTCTTTAAACGTACCGGAACCACAGCAAGCAGCTTTTTTGAGTTCAATGAGTTCGATATCTAGGGCTTGGGTTAGGGCAACAGTTGATTGATGAAGTTCCCGGCAAGCTCCTTGGGCAACACAACCTGGAAAGTATGCGTATTTCAATGTATGGGTTAGCATAGTATCTTAGTTACTCAATAACTGTTTTATCATTACTTGACTTGTTTATTTTGAGGAAGCGCCCTTAGATTTTCACCAAAGAAAATCTCTTAACAGTGTACGGGTGCTCGCGCTTTCCGATAAGATGAATATGCCCAAAAATATATCCCCCATAAACAGCGGATTCTAGCAACTGGTTGAGGAATAGTATCTATGAGCCAAGCAGAAACATTTGAAAAGGTCAAAAAAATTGTTGTCGATCAACTGAGTGTTAAGTCCTCAGAAGTAACACCAGAAGCCAGTTTCGCCAACGATTTAGGAGCTGACTCCCTTGATACGGTTGAACTTGTTATGGCTTTGGAAGAAGAGTTTGACATCGAAATTCCTGATGAAGCCGCCGAAAAAATTACAACTGTAAAAGAGGCTGTGGACTACATTGACCAGAAAGTTGCCACATCAGCCTAAAAAATTGCTGAGTGCTGAGTGCTATTGAGGCTACGGGCACTTTGACGGGAGTTGCTATCTCCTCCAAAGGACAGTCTCCAGCAGAGTGTGCCCAAAAGCGTAAACTCCAGGAGGGTAACCGAAGGCAGGCGACTGGCATTGCTGAGTAAAAAGTCAGGAGTGAAGAGTCAAGAGCTTGAATAAGTAGCAATTCTTACTTGTTAGAATGTTCGAGAGTTAGTCAAAATGGCGAAAAATAAACCAACTAACACCAAATTACTCGTTGAAAACGACGAAGTTGTTGTACGTAGGTTTACGATGCAAAAGTGTGATATATAGTACTTTTAGATCTATCTGCCTTGGCAAAAGCACCGAAGTAGACCAAGTAGTTGTTTGGTACAACTATGGAGAAGTTCTATGTAGCAATGACTAATCTCGTTCTCCCTTTGTCCTTCTTGAGAACTCACCAACTCACCCATAGGGTATGCGCAAAACGCACGCCAAAGGTGTACGCCAGGTGCGACAACGGGAGCCAGCGCTGCCTCACCCCAGCACTGTCCTCCCCAAGGGCGCACTAACTCACCAACTCATTGCTCAGCACTGTTTTGTTCTGCCTGCATCAATAGCCATCATAACTATCGACATGACTGATTTTATACGTAAACGCGTTGTTGTTACTGGTGTTGGCGCGCTTACACCGATTGGTAATACACCAGCCGAATATTGGGAAGGATTGATCAGCGGACGCAATGGGATTGGTGAAATCACCTTGTTTGATGCGTCTCGTCACGATTGTCGCATTGCTGGTGAGGTAAAAAACTTCGATCCACATGAATACATGGAGCGCAAAGAAGCCAAACGCATGGATCGGTTTGCCCAATTTGGCGTCTCGGCAGCAAGTCAGGCTGTAGCAGACGCGCAGTTAGTCATCAACGACTTAAACGCAGAACAAATTGGCGTTATTATTGGTTCTGGCGTTGGTGGCATTAAGGTTTTAGAAGACCAGCAAACAATTTACCTGAATCGTGGCCCGGATCGCTGTAGTCCTTTTATGATACCGATGATGATAGCCAATATGGCAGCGGGATTGACAGCAATTCATACTGGTGCTAAAGGACCAAATTCCTGCTCGGTAACTGCCTGTGCTGCCGGCTCAAACGCTATCGGGGAAGCTTTTCGCCTCATACAAGGGGGATATGCCCAAGCGATGATTTGTGGAGGATGTGAGGCGGCAATTACACCCTTATCTTTAGCTGGATTTGCTTCAGCTAGAACACTTTCAACTCGGAACAATGACCCCGCTCATGCAAGCCGCCCATTTGATAAAGACCGTGACGGATTTGTTATGGGTGAAGGTGCAGGCATCTTAATTTTAGAAGAATTGCAGCATGCTTTGAGTCGCAAAGCCAGAATTTATGCAGAAATTATTGGCTATGGTATGACTTGCGACGCTTACCACATGACCTCTCCAGTACCGGGAGGCGAAGGTGCAGCAAGAGCGATCCAACTAGCACTAAAAGACGCTGGTATACTACCAGAACAGGTGAGCTACATTAATGCACATGGTACCAGTACGCCAGTGAATGATCCGACGGAAACTGCTGCAATGAGAAAAGCTTTAGGTGAATATGCTTATAAGATAGCAGTTAGCTCCACCAAATCAATGACAGGTCATTTGTTGGGTGGTTCTGGTGGAATTGAAGCAGTAGCAACTGTACTGGCGATCGCCAATGACCGGATTCCACCGACAATTAATTTGGAAAACCCAGATCCTGAGTGTGACTTGGATTACGTCCCCAACACCAGCCGGGAAGCAAAAGTCGAAGTGGCACTATCCAATTCTTTCGGTTTTGGTGGTCATAATGTGACACTAGCCTTTAAGAAGTATGTCTAGGGTGGGAAATTTGAGATGCGTGGATTTGACCTAAAAGCATGAAACTCAAGCATTGTCTGTATTGAGATGTTGGGCAGAAATCTTGGTAATTCAGTGGGTTCAGCAACCGATAATAGAAGATATCCCCCATAAAATGAATCCAAAATTTTCATCAAAAATCCCAAGATCTGCCGCTTGTCGGTCAACAAGCACCAATGGGATGATGAGGATACTGCCGGGGATCTTTCAAACAGTGAACAGTTAACAGTGAACAGTGAACAGTGAAAACTGGTAACTAGTAACTGATAAACAACTCCCCTGGTGATGCTCAAAGACTGCTAACCCGTCGTAGAGAACAATCTGATTATGGCTGTTGCAACCCAAACCCTCGAAGAACTTTGTATTAACTCGATCCGCTTTCTGGCAATTGATGCTGTAGAGAAGGCAAAGTCTGGTCACCCAGGACTGCCAATGGGCGCTGCGCCAATGGCATTTGTGCTGTGGAATAGCTTTTTGCGGTTTAACCCCAAAAATCCCAAGTGGTTCAACCGCGATCGCTTTGTTCTGTCTGCCGGTCACGGCTCAATGTTGCAGTATGCCCTGCTGTATTTGACTGGTTACGACAGCGTGACCATTGAGGACATCAAGCAATTCCGTCAGTGGGAATCCAAAACCCCCGGACACCCAGAAAACTTCATGACTGCTGGTGTAGAAGTGACTACCGGACCCTTGGGGCAAGGAATTGCCAATGGAGTCGGTTTGGCAATGGCTGAAGCACATCTAGCCGCAAAGTTCAATAAACCCGATGCCAAGATTGTTGACCATTACACCTACGTGATTTTAGGTGATGGCTGCAACATGGAAGGCGTTTCTGGTGAAGCTTGTTCTTACGCGGGACACCTGGGATTAGGCAAACTCATCGCTCTGTACGACGACAACCACATCTCCATCGATGGTTCTACAGATATAGCATTCACCGAAGATGTTTCCAAGCGCTTTGAAGCTTACGGTTGGCACGTGCAGCACGTTGCAGAAGGTAACAGTGATTTGGAAGGTCTTGCTAAAGCTATTGAAGCTGCCAAAGGTGTTACTGACAAACCTTCTTTCATTAAAGTCACCACCACCATCGGTTACGGTTCGCCCAACAAAGCAAACACAGCTGGCGTTCACGGGTCTGCCCTTGGTGGAGACGAAGTTAAACTCACCCGCAAAAACTTGGGTTGGGAATACGAGCCTTTTGTAGTACCAGAAGATGCTCTTAAGCACTGGCGCAAAGCTGTTGAGCGCGGGGCAAACCTGGAGGAAGAATGGAACAAAGTTTTCAGCGACTACAAAGGCAAATATTCCCAAGAAGCTGCTGAATTTGAGCGGTACCTCAGCGGCAAATTGCCTGATGGTTGGGATAAAGTACTACCTACCTATACCCCAGAAGACAAAGGACTGGCTACCCGCAAACACTCGGAAACTTGCCTCAACAAACTGGGGGCGGTTTTACCTGAGCTGATTGGTGGTTCGGCTGACCTGACTCACTCCAACCTGACTGAACTCAAGGACTCCGACGAATTTCAGAAAGGGCAATACCAAAACCGCAACATCCACTTTGGTGTGCGGGAACACGGTATGGGCGCAATCTGTAATGGTATCGCGCTGGATCAATCTGGATTAATTCCTTACGGCGCTACCTTCTTGATCTTCACAGATTATATGCGTGCTGCCATCCGCTTATCCGCTTTATCCCAAGCAGGCGTGATTTGGGTGATGACTCACGATTCGATTGGACAAGGTGAAGATGGTCCAACGCACCAACCAATTGAAACTCTGGCTTCTTTGCGAGCGATTCCTAACCTAACGGTAATTCGCCCCGCAGACGGAAACGAAACCTCTGGCGCTTACAAAGTGGCGATCGAGAGTGCCAAGCAAAACAACCCCACCCTGTTAGCATTCACCCGTCAAAATGTCCCCAACTTGGCAGGTACTTCGATTGAGGGCGTGACGAAGGGTGGATACACAGTGGTAGATTCTGAAGGTACGCCAGATTTGATTTTGATTGGCACTGGTTCAGAATTGAGCCTCTGCGTAACTGCAGCCGAGAAACTCACGGCTGAAGGTAAGAAAGTCCGTGTTGTCTCGTTACCCTCATGGGAACTGTTTGAAGCACAAGATGCAGGTTATAAAGAATCTGTTCTGCCTAAAGCTGTCACCAAGCGTGTGTCTGTAGAAGCTGCTGCCAGTTTCGGTTGGCATAAGTATATTGGCACCGAAGGCGATACTGTTAGCATTGATCGCTTTGGTGCTTCAGCTCCAGGTGCAGTTGCCTTAGAGAAATTCGGCTTCACAGTTGATAATGTATTAGCTAAGGCTAAGGCATTGTTGGGTTAATTAGCAACAGAGTATCTATTCTCTTTCTTTTTGGGTGGGCTTCATTGTCCACCTTTTTTTGTGTGATAAAGTACGAATTCACTTGATTCAACCTACGCGAGTTTGAAACACACTAACTGATGCTTGTAATTGCTGCGCGACTTCTACAGTTTGTTGTAAAGAAGTTGACACAACACCAGATGAATTAGCAGTGTGTTCTGAAGTTTTGGTAATTTCCTTGATCAAAACAGCAACTGCCTGCGAAGTGTCGGCTTGAGACACTGTTGTTTGAGAAATTGACTGAACTAACTCGTCAATTTGACGAGATACTTTTACAATTGTCTCCATGCTTTGCTTGACGTCTTTGACTAGCTCAGCGCTTTCTACCACCTGAGTCGTTCCTTGTTCTATCGCCTGGATAACTGCGTTAGTTTCTAATTGGATATTTTCTGCAATTTGTTCAATTTCTTGAGTTGCTTCGGCTGCCTGTATTGCTAAGCGACCAACTTCGTGAGCCACAACAATAAAGCCCTGAGATTGTTCACCTGCACGCGTCGCTTCAAGACCAGCATTGATAGCTAGTATATTGGTTTGTAATGCAATTTCGTTAATCAAGGTAACAACTTTGGAAATCTCTTGGGATGACTCACCAAAATGTTTTATCCTTTTGGCTGTTTGAGTAATTGTTTTTTGTAAATTAAAGATGCTAGATGCGGTATAGTCCATTGCTTCACCTGCACTCAAAGCAGTCTTGGCAGATGTACGAGCCACTTTTGCTGCTTGAGAAGCATTATTGGCGACTTCTTGAATGGAGAAATTCATTTGATTTACCAACTCAAGGGTGCAGCCAATTTCTTCAGCTTGTTGGAGTGCTTCATCTGCTAAATGACCAATAGCATCAGAGTTTTTCCCCACAGAAACATTGACCTGTATAGCCGCTTGTTTGACTTGAAGGACTAATTGTTGCAAGCTTTCGATAATGGTATTGAAAAAGTTGGCTACTATTCCGATTTCACCGGTTGTCATTTGAGCTCGAACTCTCAGGTCACCTTTGGCTACCTCTTTAACATCATCAATAAGTTCCATAAGCTGACGTTGGAGGAATTCTTTGCTGCGTCTCAATTCTTCTTCCGCCTGTTTGCGTGAGGTAATGTCAGATTGTACCCCAATAAAATTTATCACCTGTCCAGTGACGTCTCGTGCTGGAGAAATACTTAATTCACACCAAAATGGGGTACCGTTCTTACGGTAATTTTTAATCACAACATGACATTCTTGCTCTTGTCGCAATGCATTGCGTATTTGTTCAACACTGTGTGGATTAGTGTCAGGTCCTTGCAAAAATCGGCAGTTGCGTCCTAAAACTTCTTGTGGTGAATAACCGGTCATGGCTTCAAATGCAGGATTGCAAAAGATGATAGGATTGTCTTCCTGACGAGGGTCTGTTATGACAATGGCATTGCTAGCAGCGGCGATCGCACGGTCACGCACCCGCAACACTTCCTGTGCAGTGTTAAGTTCATGCAAAAGATTTCCTTGTTCTAAAGCAAGGCTTACTTGAACAGCTAATTGCCCAAATAAATCAATTTCTAACTGCTGCCAATTCCGAAATTCAGAGCATTGGTGAGCACACAATAAACCTAAAAGCCGATGCTCACTTAAGATAGGTGCAACCAAAATCGCCTTAATTTGAAAGCCTTCAAGAATTTGTCGGTAAGAGTCTGTAAAATTCCCCTGATAAATGTTCTTTGTTACTTGGACTTGACCATCTTTGTACATTTTTATGTCATCTTTGCCAAATGGAGAAAAGACTGTTTTTCCTACAGTTTTTATCCAACCTTTTGCTACTGACTCGGCAATGATGGTACCGCCCCAGTCAGCATTGAAACGATAGATGATAACGCGGTCTGTGTTCAGTGCTTTTTGGATCTCACAAACCGCTGTGTTGAGAATATCCTCTAACTTGAGAGACCGCCGAATCAGCAGGGTAATGTCCATGAAGAGCTGCGATCGTTGAGCTTCTAGCTGTTTGAGTAATAGTGTTTGGGAAACCATTCGCCGCTCCACAAAGGAAGTTAGCAGTGTGAAACTTAGGATAATGATAGTACTAACGCCAATACTTACAGCTAACTCAGATAGGGATACTTGCATGGTTGCGACTGTGCCAGTCACTCTGGTTGGTCTAAAAGAGGCAGCTGCCATCCCTGTGTAATGCATCCCGGAAATTGCAACTGCCATGACGAACGCACTATAAATCTTGCCTCGCCTACCAGTTTTCGCCGTTTGCAAACGCAGTTGGAAAGCAATCCACAGCGCCACAATTGATCCACCGATGGCGATCGCCACAGAAAGCATAAACAGTACTGCATCATACTGAATCGCTGCTTCCATCCGCATTGCTGCCATACCAATGTAGTGCATAGAGGCAATACCAATGCCCATTAACACACCACCACTCACCAATTGCTGCGTACTTAATACTGGGCGACTAGCAAGCAAAAGCGCACCTGCTGAGGCAACAATAGCAGGTAGCACGGAAACCACTACAGTCAACGCGTCATACCCCATCGATATTGGTAAACTGAAGGCAAGCATGGCAACAAAGTGCATTGACCAGATACCAATTCCCATGACAACTGCACCGCCAATTAACCAAGCTAGTCTTGCCTTTGCTTTAGCTACCGTTATTTGCCCAGCCAAATCAATAGCGGTGTACGAAGCAAGCACAGCTATCACAATTGAAAGGGCAACAAGGAATGGATTGTAAATACTACTCATCGCCACATCTGCCTGGAACATCTGGTTAACCTCACTCTGGATCTTCGTGAAATAGCATTTCTTACATGAGTCTTCTTGTCACTTTCATCAAGTCGAGTACACTCATGAATTGAAAAAATCCTGACCACTAAGTTCGGTAGATGCAGTCACTCTTTTGAAAATGGTAGATGCAAAAAGTATTTGTCTGGCTTGTCAGACAGCACGAGGAATTTTATACTAGAAAAACGTACTTTTACAGTTGTCTTAAATAAAACAACCTTACACCCTATTTAGCTATAAAAGTAAAGTACTTAATACAACAACATAACAATTTAAAATTACTAATGTCTACAGTAGTGTTTTTAACCTGCTGATGACTGCTTTTTTGCTTTCTAAAAGTCAGTTATACCTGATGATTTGCTACCTTTTGAATCACAATTTCAATACGACGATTCTTTTGCCGTCCTGCGGGGTTATCCGAACTATCAGATTTTTGATTTGGTGCTACGGGTTGGGCTTGCCCATAACCTTCTTTCGATATCAAAGATATGTCTATGCCACCTTTTTCACTCAGCCACTTTTGTACTGCTGCTACCCATTGCTCTGACAATTTTAAGTTATCATCTTTAGAGCCTTTAGAGTCAGTATGTCCTAGGATTTGTAACCAAGTGTTAGGATAATGATTATTGATTGCCTGACTGACTTGACGCAACATTTTCTCTGCATCTGGGCGAATCGTCTCTTTATTAGAGTCAAATAAAATATCTGCTGGCAGCGTGATAATAGTTAAGTATTGATTTTCTTGAACTTGAATTTGCCCAGATGTAATCTCAGGTAAGTTGACTTCCGGATATGTATCCTTAGAAAACTGAACAATGGGAGTTCGGACTTTGGATAACTCTTGTGCAAGTAATTGCGCGTTGAAAAACTTTGTTTGAGGTTGTTGAACTGTTAAGAAACTTACTTTGGGTTTTGCAGTTGCAGAACATACCAAGTTGTTAGCGATGATCGTCAGGACAATAGATACTAAGCAAACGCTGAAACGGAGTGAGTACATTTCTTTTCGTCATATATTCTCTATTTTGGTAGAATATAATACCTCAAAAAATAAACAAATGCTTCTTTCTTAAGTTAGAGGATTTTTTGTAACTATGGATACTTGGTTTTTGAAGCAAAAATTAATGATAAATTACGAGTTATTTCTCAACTTAGTACCACAAATTTTGCAGAACATAGCATCTGTATCATGGAACGATAAACCGCAGCCAGAACAAATTGTTTCCACTTGATTTGCAGTTTTTACTAATCGCTTTATCAAATCACCTACTTGCCAAGGGATCAGGGCAATACCTGTTAAAATCATTAATACTGTCAACAAACGACCTAGCTCAGAAATTGGAGTCACATCGCCAAAACCAACAGTGGTCATCGTGACTATAGAAAAATAAAAAGCATCCAAAAAAGTCGCAAAATTTTCTGGATTAACAGGATGCTCTACTTGATAAATTAAACCTGAATAGACAAAAATAATGGCAAATAATGTAAATAAGATTCGTGTATAAACTAAACTGTCTTCTGTGCTGAGACCCAAGAAAACTTTTTTATCTATAAATCGAATTAAACGCAAAATCCTGAACCATCGTAGAAGTCGAATAAAGCTGATATCAATACCTCCTAATAAATAGGGTACAATAGCTATTAAGTCAATCAAAGAATAAAAACTAAAAAAGTACTTAATTTTATTCTCCTCGCTCCAAATACGGAGTAAATACTCGGTAATAAAAATCAGTAATACAACTGTATCTAAAAAATCTAAAGTCAGTCGTAAATTATCAGATATGTTATAAGTTTGTGCTACAAAAATAACGGAGGAGAATAAAACTAGACCAGCAATAGTCAAATTCACAAATTTACCTACTGGTGTCTCTAAGTCTTTCAAGTAAAAAGCTGTTTTTTCTCTGTTAAGTAACATAAATTTCATAAGTTACGTATAACAAATTTAGCAAGAGGAAAAATCCACAATTAATTGTGAATCTAAAGACTAGCTTAGCAATAGAAAAACTTTTTTTCAGGATTTATGACTTTAGAACATGTTATCGTAGGATATGCTAAATTCTGGAAAAATCTAATTTTTGAACCCCAAGGTAATTATGAATCCAGAAGATTTTATGCGTTTGGCGTTGGAAGAAGCAAAAAAAGGAGACGCCCCATATGGTGCTGTGATTGTCAAAGATAACCAAGTGGTTGCCCAAGCTCATAATACAGTGAAGCGAGACAACGATCCTTCTGCTCACGCAGAAATTAATGTCATTCGCAGTTTAACCACTCAACTACAAAACCCTTCTTTAGAAGGTTATACCATATATACTACTGGTGAACCTTGTCCGATGTGTGCATCTGCTTGCGTTTGGACAGGTTTATCAGAAATTATATACGGTGCTTCTATTGAAGATTTAGTTTCAGTTAATCAATCTCAAATTAACATATCATCTCAAGAGGTTATCGCTAAGAGTTTTAGAAAAGTCAAGGTCACAAGAGGTGTTTTAAGAGAAGAGTGTATCAACTTATTTAAGTAAAAATAAACTTTTAACTAGGGTGACTTAGATAGGGTAAAAAAGAATTAGCAAAAATTGCAGCTTGGGTGCGATCGCGCAAATCTAAACTATTCAAGATATTTGTGACGTGATTCTTCACTGTCCCTTCAGAAATATAAAGTTGTTGTGCAATTTCTCGGTTACTAGCACCTGTAGCAATCAATCGCAAAACTTCTTTTTCTCTAGGAGTTAGTTCAGCTAAGCTATCTGGTGGAGATGGTGACTTGGTTGGTGTTACACTAGAAAACTGGGCGAAAAGTTTTTTAACTATTCCTGGCCCCAATTGAGTGTATCCTTTGTTAACAGCACGAATAGCAACAGCCAACTCTTCTGAAGGTGTATCTTTTAGCAAATAACCCATCGCTCCATTCTGTAAAGCGGTTTTTACATACTCATCATCATCAAAGGTTGTTAGTACTAAAACTTTAGTTTTGGGAAAACGCTTTTGAATTTCCCGAGTTGCTGCAACACCATCCATAATAGGCATTCTAATATCCATGAGTACCACATCTGGATAGAATTCTTCAACTAAATGAATTGCAATTTCCCCATTTTCTGCCTCTGCGACGATTTCTAAATCTTCTTCTAATTCCAATAATGCTTTTAATCCTTGACGAATTAAACTTTGGTCATCTACAATTAAAACTTTAATCAGATTAGTCATCACTTATTTATTTTCTGTCGTTAAATTAGTTTGTGGTAACTTTAGATAAGGGAATATAAGCTGTCATTTTGCAACCAGAACCAGGAGCACTATTAATATGAAAATGACCATTGAGTGCCAAAGTGCGATCGCGCATACTTTGAAGTCCAAAACCAGTGGTATTTTGTGTTAAATTAAACCCGATGCCATTGTCCTCAACCTTTAAATGCAAACTAGTTTGAGTCGTGATTATTTCCAGTTTAACTTCTGTAGCTTGTGCATACTTACAGATATTTGTAAATGATTCTTGGACAATGCGGTAAACAGCAGTGCTAACTTCAACTGGAATAGGGTGATCTAAGTGAATTTGACAAATTAGTGTTATACCAGTTGAACGTTGAACATTTTCTACAAGTCCGGCGATCGCCTCTTCCAAAGATTGCTCATGCAAGGGATGAGAACGCATCGTAGACACTGATTGACGGACATCTTGTAATGCTTTAGAACCTAACTCTTTTGCTCTTCCTAAAAAAGTTTGTGCTTTGGTTGGATTCGATTCCAAAAGTTTTAATGCAGTTTCTAATTGTAAATTCAAAGCTGTCAGAGAATGTCCTAAAGAATCATGTATTTCGCGAGCAATTCGGTTGCGTTCTTCAAGAGTAGCTTGATTTTCAATTTGCAAAGCATATTGACGCAGTTTATCATTGGCAATGGCTAGTTTTTCTCTACTTTCTCGCTCAGATAAAACTGTATTCATTAATAGTAAAACAAATAATAACGCTAAGACGAATACTAAGACAAAACTGAGAGTGAAAAACCAAAAACGCTCTTGCATTCCTGGGAGAAATTTTATTTTTGTAAATCGACTTGTTAGTGTTAGTAAAAATAAAATAAATGATAAAGCTGTGATGATTAAACGACTTGGTAACTGAAAAATTAAACAACTGCGAGTTACTAAAATGATGTCAAGAAAAGCAAAAATTCTATCACCCTTAACTCCCCAAAAACCAGTTACCAAAATTAGAGATATTTCCAGTGCGGTATAAATGACTTTACTTATATGGTTACGAGTTGGTAATCTCAAACCCATCAATCCAAAAAGCACCAGACTACAAATAGTCAGTTCAGGAAAGCTGGTTTGATGTCGATCTGGGTGAGATGGTAGAGCTGCTGTAAAAGCAGCAAACGCTAGCAATACCCACTCCAAATATAGTAGAAACCGGAAAGGATGATTGTAAAATTGAATCGAACGGCTCACAAAAATATACTCAAGAACAACTAGTTTTTATAGTTTTACTATAAATCAACACTATTCATTTAAGGTTTGCTGGTGAAAATTTTAACAGAGAAAGTATTTTCTGTTACCCTTTAACCTTTACTTCGCAAAAGAAAGTTCTGAGTACTTTCTTGGTTACAGAGATAATTTCAGAACAAAAGACTTCATGATTACTTGATGAATTTACTGATTGTATAGATCCATGACTTTAGTCATAGATCTATTCATGACTTTTTCCTCATGTCACTTTTAAAATTGAACTCTTACCATAGTTGTATCAACTAGGAGAAAAGCACAGAAAGACTTGGATGAAACTCAAAAACTTATCACTCATTTGTGGAGCGATCGCCCTCAGTTTAACTACAACTTCCTTCGCCGTCAAAGCAGAAGCAAACTCCTCTTTGCCCTTAGTTGTTGCACAATCTCAGCCAAAAGAAGGAGCTTTCCAACGTTTGGGACTAACGGATCAGCAAAAAACCAAAATCAAAGAAATCCGTAGCAATACCCGCGCTGAAGTTGACAAAATTCTCACCGAACAACAACGGGAACAGTTAAAAACCGCTATGCAAAACCGCCAGGAACGAGGTGGATTTGCTGCTTTAAATCTTTCTGATGATCAGAAAAACCAACTAAAGCAAGTGATGCAGTCACAGAAAACGCAAATGGAAGCAGTCCTAACCCCAGAACAAAAAGAACAACTCCAAAAATACCGCCAGGAAAAGGGTGCTCGTCGTCAGCAACCCAATATGTAGTTTATCACTAGTGTTGTTGATCACAGCTATGTGAGTTTTCACTAGCTGAACAGTCTAAAAATTAAGTCCTATTGAAATCCCCGACAACTCTTACGAAGTCGGGGATCTTGTTTTTTCACGAGTCTCGCCTGCTTAACATTTAAATTTAAGTAGGTGGTTTGAATTCAATATAAAATGTAGTGCGGGCAGGACAGCCCGCGTTGGTAATAAAGTAGGGAGCAAGATGCTCCCACTACCGCTATCTGCGAATTAATTACGTCTACCTACTTAGACTGATAATCTCGCGTGAAAACACAGCGTCTTTGTGTTTTCGAGTGAAGTTGCTTAACAGTTTTCTATCATATAGGAATCCGGTTTGATTCCTGAACAACTCGTCAGGGCAGGGAACAGGGAACAGGGAACAGGGAACAGGGAACAGGGAAAAGCAATAAAGGTATACTGAGTTTTTTTCAAAAATCAAATAGGAGTCCTATAGGTATAGAAGCCCCTATAGTTCTTACTTGGCAAGCTTCCATAATGCAACACTCATAAAAAAAGCTTTGAACACAAGAAAGATGAATAACGTTTTTTCGATAAATAAGCTGTCATCTAAGTTGTTCAGTAAAGTCTCAACTGTAGAGGTAGGTGAAATATCTAAGGCTAATTGTGTTGTGCCGCGTCCTGTAACCAGATATTCTACATATCATCGCCCAAAGGTCTTCAAGCTCTTGATATTAGCCCTGACAACATTAGGAGTCAGTTTTTTAACACCATCTGCGGCTGAGGCACAAAGTGATTCCACTTCTAGTTCTGGTGAGGCAGTGCGTTGGGCGGGTTTCCCGACTTGTAGACGCCGGAGGCGGCTTCCCGCAGGGTAGCAACTGCCGAACCCGAAGGGTGTAGGCAACATTCTCAATTATCCTTATGGGACGCGCGTTCATCAAAATGGTGTCATTAATACACCAAATGGCACTACGATTTCTCCTGCCACAACAATCAATAATGGCGATGGCTCTAGCACTTACTATTATCAGAATGGGACGCGCGTTAATATCAATACTGATAGAGTTAGCCCTAACGGGGCTGTACTCGCACCCGGAAGCTTGAACGGAGGATTGAACCGTCTACCAGAAAACCCAAACAGAGGACTTTTGCTCACGCCACCAAACCCGAATGGAGGATTGAACCGTGCGCCAGAAAACCCAAACAGAGGACTTTTGCTTACGCCACCAAACCCAACAAGATTATGGCGGCAGCCTTCTTTTAAAACCAGGTAAATAACACAGGGGCAGTAAATGGCATTAAATCAGGTGAGAATTATCCTAGTAGAACCAGCAGGACCAATAAATGTCGGGTCGATCGCACGGGTGATGAAAAATTTTGGGTTAAATCATCTCGTGTTGGTTAATCCTCAATGTAAAGCGCTTTCAGGTGAAGCACTTCAAATGGCGGTTCATGCTAAGGATATTTTAGAGTCAGCAGTCTCAGTGACGACGCTACCAGAAGCATTGCAAGGATGTACGCGGGCGATCGCCACCACAGCTCGTGTTCGTCACTGGGACTCCCCCTTAGAAAATCCCTCCACAGCACTACCTTGGTTACTGGATCAACCGCAACAACCAGCCGCGCTCATTTTTGGTAGGGAAGATCGAGGACTGAGTAATGAAGAATTAAATTATGCTCAGCGGTTTATTCGTATTCCTACCAGTTCTAATTACCCATCGTTGAATTTGGCGACTGCTGTGGCTATTTGCTGTTATGAACTAGCAAAAAGTGACACAGAGAATCAAGAGGACACGGTTAGAGAAAACACGGATATAAAGAGTGAAAAATTATCTGCACCTTTAGCTGTGCGTGTTCCTACATCTGTTAACGAGTCTGCACCTTTGAATATACTGGAAGAATACTACCAACAGTTAGAATCACTACTACTCAAGATTGGATATCTTTATCCCCATACAGCAGCTAGCCGTATGGAAACATTTCGGCAAATGTATAATCGCGCTCAATTACAAACTAGAGAAGTTGCTATGTTGCGTGGTATTTTACGACAGGTAGAATGGGCGCTAGAAAACCGGAACAATCATCAAGGCTTTTAACTCATCCTAACTTGTGTACTAACTCATCGTCCAAAAACTTGTCATAATAACTTAAGCTCAACTCAAAAGACTAACTATTATAAGCAAAAATTAATGTAAATAATAAGGTGCCTTAGAGGTAAATTGAAAGAGTGGCTACAAAGTCCGCACACAAAAGACATTTCAATTCCCATCAGGGATTGATCGAAAGTGACTTTAGCCTATAAAGTAAAACCTTTCTAAATGTGTTCTTTATTTTACACTTTTATTGCTACCCTATCTTATGCCAACGAGAACCGTTATTAAAACAGTCTCACGGCGTCCAAAAACCAGCCGCCGTCCGGTTAAGAGCAAAGTTCAAAAGCAGGGGCAAAATAAAGTCGAAGCGACAAAGCAGCAGCAAGCCCCCTACAGCCGAACAATGCCTACACGTATAAAATCGATTCCTCCCCTAATCCCTCTCACTTCGCCCATAAAGCGATCAGGAGTACCACCGACACCAGCCAAACCAACTGCTGCTGCCAAAGGAAGGATTCCACCATACAATCCAAAGAAAGTACAGCCAAAAAATGTGCAAATGCGGAAGCAGCCGTTGCCAAGAAAAGTCAGTGTATCCCGACAAAAAACGCGCTTAAAGCCGATGGCAAGAACATTTTTGTATGCCCTACGGCTGTTAATTGTAGGAGTTGGTATTGGTGCGATCGTAGGTACGGCGTTATCAGTGTTAGATCCTGCAAGTCGCATCACCACATCAAATGGCACATCATCTGATACAACTATTGGGCAGGCACAGCCACAGTTGACCCAAAATCCCTCAGAAGCTGCTTCCGGCTTATTCCTGACCCAGGAAATTTCTTCTTTAAAAACTATAGTACAAAATTTAGCCGCAGCAAACCCTAATCTCACACCAGGAGTTTTCTTGGTAGATTTAGACAGTGGCAATTATATAGATGTGAATGGTTCCTCCACTTTTTCTGCTGCAAGCACAATTAAGATTCCGATTTTGATTGCCTTTTTCCAAGATGTAGATGCTGGAAAAATTAGCCTGGATGAAATACTCACCATGAGCAAGCAAATGGTTGTTGGTGGTTCTGGGGATATGCAGTATAAACCAGCCGGAACTCAGTTTACAATCATAGAAGTGGCGACTAAGATGATGACAATCAGCGACAACACCGCAGCAAACATGCTGATTCATCGCTTAGGTGGTATCGAGACACTGAATCAGCGTTTCCGCAATTGGGGTTTGACAACAACTACAATTCGCAATCCCCTCCCTGATTTGTCAGGGACAAATACCACAAGTCCCAAGGAGTTAGGGAAGCTGATAGGAATGGTGAATAAAGGAAATTTGGTAAGTGTCGCATCGCGCGATCGCATACTAAATATTATGCGTCGCACTGTGAGAAATCAGCTCCTGCCTACTGGTTTAGGATCAGGCGCAACTATTGCCCATAAAACGGGCGATATTGGCACAACCCTTGCAGATGCAGGTTTAGTTGATATGCCGACTGGCAAGCGTTATGTAGTTGCGGTTATGGTACAACGTCCTAATAACGATCCCCGCGCCGAAAAACTCATAATTTCAATTTCTCGTGCGATTTATCAACAATTTAGCCCAACTGCTCCCATACCTCCTAGTTCAGGAAGTACAATTCCTACAACTGGTTATCAATCCCCAGTGACGACTCCACCTGTACCCAACGGCACAGGAAGCACAATTCCTACAACTGGTTACCAATCCCCAGTAACGACTCCGCCTGTACCCAACGGCACAGGAAGCACAATTCCTACAACTGGTTACCAATCCCCAGTGACGACTCCGCCTCTACCCAACGGCACAGGAA
This sequence comes from Brasilonema angustatum HA4187-MV1, assembly GCA_019359695.1. Lineage (GTDB taxonomy): Bacteria > Cyanobacteriota > Cyanobacteriia > Cyanobacteriales > Nostocaceae > Brasilonema > Brasilonema angustatum. The sequence goes on along the minus strand of JAHHGV010000047.1, from coordinate 38,130 downwards.
GCACAATTCCTACAACTGGTTATCAACCCCCAGTGATGACTCCGCCTCTACCCAACGGTATGGGAAGCACTATACCCTCCAACGGGTATCAGCCACCCGTTGGGCCACTCGTTCCACCTCCGGTGATGAATCCACAGTATTATTATCCTTACCAGCGATAAATTTTCCTTTTTCATGACATCTATCACACCCTCAATCCAATTTTTTTCTGGCATTACTGAAGAACTCAACAATGTTAGCTTGCGACGTAATCTCACCTCTGGTAAGCGTATTGTTGTGATGATTTTTAAGCAACTCAAAGCGTTGGAAGGATTTAATACCTTTACAAAACAACCTTTAAATTCGATGCTTTTAAAAGACGAAGAAGGTGAAATCAGCGTCACTCCATCTTCCACACAATTCATTTTTGGGGGTCCAGAAGGTGATGAGTTGCAGCGCGTAGAATGTAAATTTGAAGTAGACCAAGAGGAGCACTGGGAACGATTCATGAGATTTATGAAGCGTTATGCTGAAGCGAATGATATGGCATATGGGGAATCGCAATAGTTGTTATGGCTGGGAGGGAACAGGGAACAGGGAACAGGCTTGAAAGTCTCCTGGTATCCGTGGTATAAAATTACCTATAGGAATTGACTCCTTTCTCTGTGTTACGCCAGGTGCTACCCTATGGCTGACACCACGCCTTACGGCTATCGGGTAGACGCCCTTAGGGCGTCTACAAGTCGGGAAACTCTAGCCGAATACTGGCTTCTCTGGGCCTCTGCGGTTAAAAAATAAATCTTACTTACCCTACCGAAAGGAGTAATTTTATAAACATCGTTGATACCGCATCCCCGGTAATTGCGAAACTAAACCCATCAACTCCAATTGCAACAAAGCACTCGAAACCTCAGCCGTAGCTATGCCCGTTTGTTGAACAATAAAATCAAACGCTAAAGCTTCTGAAGTAATTGCATCCATAACTCGTTGAAGTTCTGGTGGTAAACTTGGTAAAGTTAACTGCTGCACTGATGGGGATGGTTCAACAGAATCCAGTTGTGGTATTGCTCCCAGCATTTTTAATAGTTCGTCTAATTCCTTAACAATCGGAATCGCGCCTTGGCTAAGTAGTTTTAAACACCCTTGCGATGGGTGATCATCCAGTCTTCCAGGGAGTGCATAGACATCTCGCCCAAAATCATTTGCGTAACTTGCAGTAATCAAAGCACCTGATTTGACCGGTGCTTCCATTACCAGCACAGCACGACTTAAACCTGCGATAATTCTGTTGCGACGAGGAAAATGGGTGCGATCAGGTGGCGTCTTTGCTGGATACTCACTCACAACCAAGCCTGCAGTCAAAATCTGTTTGTACAGTTCCATATTTTTAGATGGATAGACAACATCAACACCTGTACCTAAAACTGCGATTGTGCGTCCTCCAGCTTTCACAGTAGCGGCGTGACTTTCAGTATCAATTCCCTCTGCCAAACCAGAAACAACTGTGAACCCATTTTTCGCCAAAGCTGTACTAATTTGGCGAGTCCATCGCATACCATACTCTGAGGGTTGGCGTGTCCCTACAATCCCGACGAGTTGTTTTTGTGCCAGATTTTCTTGCAAATCTATTTCACCACGATAGTACACAATAGGCGGTGGGCTAGGTATTTCCAGTAGTAACCGAGGATAGTCTGCATCTGCTGGTGTCCAAAAATTCGGGTTTTGCTCTTGGTGTTGCTGCAAAAATTGTTCAGGATGTAAACGAGAACGTTGTTGCACTACTTTTTGCAGCGTTTGAAAACCAAAACCTTCTACTTGTCCCAACTGTGCAGGTTTCGCGTCCCAAGCTGCTGCCAGTGTACCAAAATGCTGCTGCAACCGTTGTAATAATATTGGACCAACTCCAGAAATTTGCGACCAAGCTAGCCAATATGCACGTTCTTGTCCCAATTCCCCATCCTCAACAAGTCTACTGGGTTGATTATTCCCAGATTGGAGAAGCAAAGATACATTCAGGACTTACGCAAAAATAACGTACTTGCACCCGTTGCGACGAGGAGTGCGCAATCTCACGGTCTTGTTCTTTCCTAACTTGTGCGTAAGTCCTAGGATTTACAGGCGATAGCTTCGCGCTCTGCCTTGGGCAGATCGCCTCATGAAGGTTCCTTTGCGATGCTCAACAAATCAGCAACAGACGCCTGCTCTGTCTACGTTTTGCGGCATGCCATACTGTCATATACTTATTGATATATATTCTTGTTATCACTCGCCATCACGATTACCCTTACACTAAAGGATAATGCCCAATTATGGGCCAAAGCTGTCCAAAACAGTACGTGCAACGCGGATTTCACAAACTCTTTGGTACAACAGTCTTTCGCTACGTGAGTGATAAACGTATGGAGTGGGCAGAGCAGCTATTACGACAAGGTAACATATAAATATAAGCGATAGTTTTACAAATAACTCTTTCTACGGGGATTTTGTTGTAAAAATTTAACGATAGGAACCGCAGCAAACAATGATATACTGATATTGTACAAGTCGGTTCTAGTGGATTAGCCACCAGAAGTCACGAAAAAAGAAAAGTGCAAATTCTGCACTTGGTAGTAACTGTGGAGATGAAAGTCTCTAAGTCAAAATACCTGCGGCTTGTTTTTTATTCTTTGTTTTTTATTCGTCAAGTGCGGATAAAAGCAAAGTTACTATCATAAACATCACCGTTTACACTATTGATTTTTATGCCAGCAAAGTTTCACATTCAGACAGAATGGACAACTGCTTTTCGTCCCTAAAAGTAGGAGTAAGATGTCCTACACAAGTTGCTTGTCTGGAAAAAGAACAAATGGCTGGTCAATAAGTACTTACTAGCTGTTTAGATATTAACAAAAAATCCATCAGTATCACATAGTAGCGCTTGTCTTTGACATCACAAACTTAATCCAGAGAGTTGCGCCTTCAACTTTATTGTCAATAGCAACCTGGAATTACGAAATATAAAACAAAGAATGAAGCTGGGTTTTTCTGAAATCTAGTTGAGTCCTGTTGGATGAGTCATTCAACAGGTAATGTTTCGGCTGTTTTCTCATTCTATTTCAAAATACAGAAGATTTTCAGGAGCAAATATGCAAGCAGTGAATAAAACTCTGGGAATTCCCAACTTCAACACAATGAATACCCAGGATTACATCGAACTTGAACAGCAATATGGCGCTGATAATTACCATCCTTTAGATGTTGTTATTACCAAAGGAGAAGGAGTCTGGGTATGGGATATAGAAGGTAAAAAATATCTGGATTTTCTTTCGGCTTACTCAGCACTGAATCAAGGTCATTGTCATCCCAAAATTCTGGAAGCTATGATTAAGCAAGCTCAAAAAGTAACACTCACTTCTAGAGCTTTTCGTAATGATCAATTAGGAAGATTTTACGAAAAGCTTTGTAACATTTCTGGTTTGCCCAAAGTGTTACCCATGAATTCTGGGGCTGAAGCTGTTGAGACTGCTGTCAAAGCAATTCGTAAATGGGCTTACAAAGTCAAAGGAGTACCAGAGAATCAGGCAGAAATTATTGTTTGTACTAATAACTTTTCTGGACGGACTATTAGTTTAATCAGTTTCTCCACAGAAGAACAATATCAAGATGGATTTGGACCTTTGACAACTGGGTTTAAAGTCATACCTTTTGGTGATGCTGAAGCTTTAGAAAAAGCGATAACTCCTTACACTGCTGCATTTTTAGTAGAACCAATTCAGGGTGAAGGTGGTATTATTGTTCCTCCCGATGGGTTTTTAAAACAAGCAGAACAAATCTGCCGCCAGCATAACGTCTTACTGATTTTTGATGAAATTCAAACTGGGTTGGGAAGAACTGGCAAAATGTTTGCTCATCAATATGAGGATGTCAAGCCAGATGGTATAACTGTCGGAAAAGCTTTATCTGGTGGGTTTTATCCAATTTCTGCTTTCATTTCTACTGACGAAGTGATGAGTGTCTTTCAACCAGGAGATCATGGTAGTACCTTTGGAGGAAATCCTTTAGCGGCTGCAATTGCAAACGCTGCACTTGATGTGATCATAGAGGAAGATTTGTCAGGAAAAGCTGCTATTTTAGGAGAATATTTTCAGGCAAAATTACAATCTATTAAAAGTTCACATATCAAGGAAGTGCGCGGTAAAGGCTTACTCATTGGCATGGAATTACATCAAGAAGCTGGTGGTGCAAGACGTTTTTGCAAGGCGTTAGCTAAAGAGGGATTATTAGCCAAAGAGACGAGAGATAATGTCATCCGTTTTGCCCCACCTCTTGTTATTTCTCAAGATGAAATAGATTGGGCATTTGAGAAAATTGAACGAGTTTTGACGGAATAAAGAATTCACCAACTCACGGGGGATGAATGGTAAAAGGGATGCAAGTCCCTCAACTCAGATCTTGCACCTCCCCCTGAGTACGCCTTGAACTAAAGTTCAAGGCTCATAGTCGAAGTCCGTTAAAACGGACTGGAATTTATATTCAGTAAGCTTTAGCTTACTTGACCTTTGAGCCAAGAAATTTATTTCTTGGCGGATCCAAAAGCAGGTGCAAGATCTCAGTCAATTGATTTAGGACTTACGCACAAGAGATCCCCCAACCACGCCAGGTGCTACAACGGGGCGGCACTTTATCTGGTTCTACCCTCAAAGAAGCTCATTCTTGGGGCAAGGTAGATAAAGCTACCGAACAGATGGTATTTTCCGAGGCAAGTGTGGCATTGCCGTTAATTGCGGGGTATGCGTATGGTAAGGGAAATTGGCGCGATCTGCTGAAAGCAGCAGCGCTTCGCTATCGCCAACCCCATCGTTTAGCCCAGTTGTTTAGCAAACCTCAACCCAAGGTAGTGACTGCGTAGACATTTTCAGGTTGTCCGCAGCGAGTGAAACAAAGTCAGCCAGCGCTTTTTGGAGGTGACGACAACCGGCTGCGGGAGGGTTTCCCTCCGCAGGCATCTGGCGTATGCGCAAAGCGCACGCCCAGAGGTCTAAAGCGCAGCGAGACCGGAGGTCTTCCCCGAAGGGGTTTACCCTGCCTTGGCGACTGGCTTTGCTGTTGGGTGGAACCGAAGTTGTAAGCCGTTATACCATTTCATATCAAGCCTAGTACGTGGTGATAGCTTCGCTGCAGCATAGCGGCAGATCGCCCCGTTAAGACTGTAATGAACCACAGTTCATTAGGAGTCCGGTTGATTACTTCTGATAAAATTTTTCTCTGTAGGTTGGGCAGCCTATATACACTTGATTCACTTTCATCATGCAAAATCAAGAGTCATCTGTTGTTTTTGACAAACAATTCGCTTCTTCCTACGACCAAAGAATCGCTAAATTAGCTCCGCCACCGGAATGCTGGTGAAGAAACTTTCTTGTCTCGATCCAGTCATCTAGGAGAAAGTTTTATTTAATGGAAACCATAGTGAAAAAGTCGGATTTTGTCCTGAGTCCTTACATGAACAGCAGCGACTTGCGGGCAACTTATCAAATCCTGAATACGGTTGTGCCTTATGTGGTTTTATGGTTTTTAGCACACAAAGCAGCTTCTATTTGTTTTTGGTTGCTTGCGCCCATTATAGTTTTGATGACGCTGTTTTCAGTGCGTTGTTTTTCTTTAATGCATGATTGCGGACACTATTCACTCTTTCGTTCAAAAAGGGTTAATCGGATTATCGGTTTTATTCTAGGGGTGATCAACGCGATCCCTCAATATCCGTGGTCGAGAGGACATGCCTATCACCACAAAACCAACGGTGATTGGCAACGCTATCGCGGTCCTAGTGCATTACTCTCTACTGAGGAGTTTGCTCGCCTCAGTCCATCTGCCCAAAGGCATTATGAACTACTGAGGCACCCATTCATGATCTTTCCGGGAGGTTTTTTCTATCTCGCGATTAAGCCAAGACTCGCCCTGATTGCCGGAACATATGATTTTATAACTCATCTAGTGACTTGCTTGCAGCAAGATCCTTTTATGGATTTACCTCGAATCATCTCCTCCCATAAGTCTAGAAATTGGTACACTGCGGCTGAGTTTTGGCATCTGTTGTTCAACAACATTTGTGTAGTCGGCAGCTGGATTTTTCTGGGGTATTTACTTGGATTTGGTTTTTTCGTGAGCGTTTACTCAATCACGCTAACTTGTGCTGCGGCAATCTTCATCTGCGTCTTCTTTGTTCAGCACAACTTTGATGGCTCTTACGCCCACAAAACTGAAGGGTGGGACTATCTCGAAGGAGCAATTAAGGGCAGCAGTTATCTGGAGTTACCCACCGTTTTCAAGTGGTTTTCCGCCGATATCGGCTACCATAACATTCATCATCTTTGCGACAGAATCCCCAATTACAACCTCCAAGCTTGCCACAATAAAAATATTCACCTGCTTAGGAGTGCAAAAACGCTGCGAATCGTAGATATTCCTGATTGCTTCAAATACATTCTGTGGGATTGTCCCTCCAATAGCCTCAAGTCGATAGCATCGTTTCGTCAAGCTGCGCAATCCATCGATCTAGAGAGAGCCAACGAGGCGTAAATTTACTGCGCCAAAGTCGTCTTGCCAGATCCACTTGTGCCAACCACAGAAATTCGTTGCATTGTTTTTCCTCTGTTGGTGTGCTTGTGCGTTACCCATTTCACCCAAGCATCCGGTGCTAGACTAATCAAACGCTTGCCACCGATGTCTGCTGCTTTCGCCATATTTTTCTATTCTTCGTACCCTCAAGTCGTATACTCCGCGTTAATTTTCACGTAGTCATAACTCAAGTCACAACCCCAAGCTTTACCTCAACTAGAACCAGTGCCAATACTAACAGCAATCAACACGGTATCTTCTTTGAGGTATGCACCAAGTGCTGCTTGTTTCAAATACTCACTTGCAGCTTTCTTATCAAATGGTAATGGTTGACCATTCTCCATCAGCAAGAAATCTCCTAACTTTATTTTCAGGTTTTCTTGCTCAAAAGGAACTCCCGCACGTCCGGCGGCGGCGGCGATACGTCCCCAGTTGGGATCGCGTCCAAAGATGGCAGACTTGACAAGAGAAGAACCTGCAATGGTTTTGGCAATTTGACGGGCTGCTTGTTCATCTTGCGCCCCTGTGACTTGCACTTCTATAAGACAAGTTGCGCCTTCACCGTCACGGGCGATCGCCTTCGCCAAATGCTGGCAAACTGCTGTTAACATCGCTTCTAATTTTTCGGCTTCTGCGCCCATTTCAGTAATTGCTGGGGTGCGGGATTGACCGTTGGCAAGAGCGATTAAACTGTCATTTGTACTCGTATCGCCATCAACGGTGATCGAATTAAAACCTCGCTCAGCTGCGCGACTTAACATTTGTTGCCAGAGAACTGTCTGGTACAGTTTTGGCGCAAGTCCTGGCAGGTGGGATGCTGACAAAGAGGGCAGTTGGATTGTAGAAAAAGGTTGAGTAAGCCTTTAAAATGTTAACTCATCCCCCGGCTATGAAATCATCACTAGTCCCTAAGAGGGACGCTGCGCAAACGTAGTTCCTAAAAGGAACCGCTGCACTGCAATTTCATAAAAAGCCGGGGGGGAAATCGAAGTCATTAGTCTTTAGTCATTAGTAGTTTTAGTTCCTAAGAGGAACCGCTACGCTACACGATTTATCGTCATTAATTATACTAATGAACGGCAGGTGCAGCCTACGGCTCGCTCCGCTAACATGGGGGAAACCACGCCACATGCTACAAGTCGGCAGAGCGTTTCCCTTCGCAGTGGCTCCCCAAGACCGCACTGCCTCCTAATGACCTGTGACTAATGACTAAGACGAGGCAAGGAGACAATTCCTCCCCGTTTTAGAAGAAACGGGGATTCCTTGAGTCCAGTTTTTCATTTCGGGTTAATGACTACCTTCTACTGTGACTGATACTTTAACTCAAAATATACACGTGTAAATTTTTGTAAAAAATATATATACCTTGCGTAAAATCGCTGAATAAACCTGAAAAATGATTAGAGCCGTATCTTGTTTTATATGACTTGGTTTCATGTAGCTTGAATTCGGTTCTAGAAACCCTGTTTAAAGCAGCACATATTGTTGCAACAGAATCTAGCATAAATTGACTCAAATTTTGGCAAAAAAACACAGAAAAACAGAAAAACAATGAGCAATGCTAGAAAAAGTCGCCATAGCGGCTTGTCTGAATTTGAGGAGTCGAAAGACACCCAAAAGGCAAGTAGGAGAAGGGAAAGTTCCTCTGCTTCCCCCTTTATCCATCTGCTATCAAAACTCTTACAAAGAATACAAAATATTGCCATTTGGACAACTCTGATGGTAAGTAAACTTACTCATCTAGCATCCAAATGGTTTAGGAGCATGAAAAAAGGTGCGGCGATCGCCGCGCTGGTGATCGTTGCAGTCCTAACCGGACATACTGTATCGGCGCAAATAACTCCGCCGCCTACGCCTCCCCTCGATAGGATAGAGATTCCAAAACCAAAGAATCTGACGGATTTCGTAAAAGATGAAAAAGCTGCGATCGCCCTAGGAAAGTCTCTTTTCTGGGATATGCAGCTTGGCTACGATGGCATCCAGTCTTGTGCCAGTTGTCACTTTCATGCTGGAGCGGACAGCAGATCCAAAAACCAAATCAGCCCAGGTTTCATTGATAGGACTTTCACCCCGGGAAAAGGTCCGAACTACCAGCTGACGGCAGCAGATTACCCATTTCATAAGCTAGCAAACCCAGATGACATATCTTCGACCGTTGTCTCTGACAATAATGATGTTGCTGGCTCCAAAGGGGTCTTCAGGGCAAGATTTGTTGACGTTAATCCTGGCAGTGACAAGGACAAAGTGACGCCTTTGAAGGATCAAGTCTTCAATGTGAATGGCACGAACGTGCGTCAAGTGACGCCCCGGCATTCACCATCAGTGATCAACGCAGTGTTTAACTTTCGCAACTTCTGGGACGGACTGGCTCAAAACACCTTCAACGGGGTAAATCCCTTGGGGTTGAGAGACTCTAATGCTTATGTTTTGAAAGCAGTTCACCGAAAACGACTGGAAGATGTGCAAGTTAGTCTCAATAATTCCTCACTGGCTTCACAGGCGGTGGCACCACCGGAGAATTCCTTGGAGACGTCCGCTGAATTAACCAATATCACCACGCCATTGAGAATTGAGTTATCTGGAGACGATACTACGGTTAAGGTGTTCAACACCCTAGGTCACACTGTTAACAATACCGTTAATGCGGAGGTCTTGGAAAACACTACCAACAGCGATGAGCAGGCAAGCCGACTTTCTCCTGGATCCAATAATAAGCGTTTCAGAAGGGTGGGTAGGAAGCTCGGTAAGAAGTTCCTTGCCCTGCAGCCTCTTGCCAAGCAGATTGTAGCTTATGATGATAGTGTTTTAAGTTCTTTAAGCAACTCCAGTGCCTATTCGTCTAAACCAGGTCTGAAAAAGTCCTACGAGGCCTTGCTCCAGGACGCCTTCAAGCGGGAGTGGTGGGATTCAGATATTATTATCAAAATTAACCCAACAACCGGTAGGCGAACCTTCTCGCACAAAAAGGGCAAGTTGAACACCAACGAATTCACGCTAGCAGAGTACAACTTCTCGCTCTTCTTTGGGCTGGCAATTCAGGCGTACGAGTCAACATTGGTTTCTGCTGAGACACCATTTGACCAGTTCTTAGCTGGAAACACTGGCGCTCTGACTGCCCAGCAGCAGCTGGGGTGGAACATTTTCCAAAACAAGGGTACGTGCATTGCCTGCCACGCAGGATCGGAATTGACCGCCGCTTCAGTGAGTACCGTCGCTCAAAGGGGACGAATCGGACGTGCGCCTGTGCAGGCCGGTGGGCGTCCTGAAGACAGTGGCTTCTTTAGCATCGGCGTCAGACCTTCCAGCGAAGACCCCGGTTTGGGTGGTAATGACGGTTTGGATGGTAATGGTCAAGGCAATCCCTTGTCGGAAGTCCGGCTAGCTCAGCAGGGAAAATTTAAGCAACTCCTCGGCGAAGACCCCCCTACCCTCAATCCCCCGCTTGATCCCAATGAAGCGGTGACTGCAGACGGAGCGTTCAAAACACCCGGACTTCGCAATATAGAACTCACTGCCCCTTACTTCCACAATGGTGGTCAGTCAACTCTGGAGCAAGTGGTTGATTTTTACAATCGAGGCGGCGACTTTGGTGGCGCACTCCCGCCGCTGAATCTAACACCCGAGGAAAAACAGGGGCTGGTTGCCTTTTTGAAAGGGCTGACTGATGAACGAGTCCGCAATCAAAAAGCGCCCTTCGACCACCCGCAATTGTTCGTTCCTAACGGACATCCAGGAGACCAAAACTCCGTCACCATCGACCCCAACGTCAAAACACAAGACGGTACCACGCAAGCTACGGATTCTCTGTTGGAAATCCCAGCTGTTGGTCAAAACGGTGGTAATCCTCTGCCCAACTTCTTGGCAACCTCTTGAAGAACTAAGTAGGTAGGCACAAATAAACCTAACTATGTAACAAAATATAAAGTGGTCAAAACCATTGCGATTGCTACCCTGCGGGAAGCCCCCTCCGGGGTCTACGTTCCACCCTTCGGGTTCGCCAGTCGCCTAGGTCGGGAAACCCTCCTGCAGCGCTGGTCTCACTGCGTTCCACTCGCAATGACAAACTGATAAATTTTCCCGCCCACCTACTTATACCGAATCAGTGAACAGTGAACAGTTACCAGTTAATCCCCTGAATTCATGGGGATTAACTGGTAACTGATAACTGATGACTGAGAACTGTTAAATCAAAGCGCTTCCTGCCGTAGGCTGGAGGATGAAGCAGATGAGGGAGGATGAGATAACTTCCGGTGTTACTGAATTTGGTCATGAATTGGGTTTGTCAATAGATTTTTAATTTTCCCTAACCCTTGTAAAGACGTTGCATGCAATGTCTCTACAAAATCGTGATTTTCTCAATTCATATCTTGATTCAGCAACGCCCAATTTCCATACTTCAAGTCGTGTACTCGGCGTTAATTTTCACGTAGTCATAGCTCAAGTCACAACCCCAAGCCTTACCTGAACTAGAACCATTGCCAATACTAACAGCAATCAACACAGTATCTTCTTTGAGGTACGCACCAAGTGCTGCTTGTTTCAAATACTCACTTGCAGCTTTCTTATCAAATGGTAATGGTTGACCATTCTCCATCAGCAAGAAATCTCCTAACTTTATTTTCAGGTTTTCTTGTTCAAAAGGAACTCCCGCGCGTCCGGCAGCTGCTGCAATACGTCCCCAGTTGGGATCGCGTCCAAAAATAGCAGACTTGACAAGAGAAGAACCTGCAATGGTTTTGGCAATTTGACGGGCTGCTTGTTCATCTTGCGCCCCTGTGACTTGCACTTCTATAAGACAAGTTGCGCCTTCACCGTCACGGGCGATCGCCTTCGCCAAATGCTGGCAAACTGCTGTTAACATTGCCTCTAATTTTTCGGCTTCTGCGCCCATTTCGGTAATTGCTGGGGTGCGCGATTGACCGTTGGCAAGAGCGATTAAACTGTCATTAGTACTTGTATCCCCATCAACAGTGATGGAATTGAAGCTTCTATCAGCCGCGCGACTCAACATTTGTTGCCAGAGAGTCGGAGACACAGCTGCATCACAAGTCACAAACGCAAGCATTGTTGCCATGTTGGGATGAATCATCCCAGAACCTTTGGCGATACCTCCAATTCGTACTGGGCGATCGCCTATCATTGTCTCCAAGGCAATAGATTTTGTCACCAAGTCTGTGGTAATTATCGCACCAGCTGCTGCATCTGACCCTGTTTCAGAAAGTGCTGCAACGACTTTGGGTATTCCTGCTTTGAGTGCATCCATGCGAATGCGTTGCCCAATCACACCCGTGGAAGCGAGTAGCACCGATTTTGAGGGAATGTTGAGTGCTTGCGCTACTGCCATTGCTGATTCTATCGCGTCTAACCAGCCTTGGTGACCAGTTGCAGCGTTGGCTTGTCCAGCGTTGCAAAGGATAGCACGGGCGCTATGCTTTGCTTGCAAGGTTTGACGGCAATAATCAACACAGGCAGCTTTAACATGACTGATGGTGAATACACCTGCGGCGATCGCCTCCACATCTGAGACTATCAAAGCCAAATCCGGCAATCCTGAAGGTTTCAACCCTGCTGTAATTCCTGCTGAACGATACCCTCTAGGTGCTGTGATACCACCACTAATTTCTTGCCAGTCTGCCATTGTTTTCCCCCTGTTTGATCACAGCGCCAGATTTTTGCTTGTGGCGTTCTGCATTCTGAATTCTTGTCAATGGTGATTATACCAAGCTTTTGGTTCTACTTTCAGTTTTGAAACTCTTGACAAAGTAGCAGCCATTCATCGCTAATAATTATTAAACAAATAAAAAGAGAGCCACTTGGGCAGCTCTCCAGATCATCAGGGTGCATCTTTGTATATCATAATAATACATAATGGGGGTGATTGGCTAGACCCCTCATTTATTTTTTTTTCGGAAATTCTTTAGAGGACACCAAACCCAAAAAAAGGATAAAAAAATAGAGAGCCACTTGGGCAGCTCTCCAGATCATCAGGGTGCATCTACATAACACAGTATAGCATTTTTTGAGTGAGGGGCAAGACCCCTCACCCCCTTTTTTCAAAATTTTTTTGAGACAATTCAAAAATCACCATACTGAGTATCTTCCATATGACTGGCACAAAGCAAGAACAGTGGCTATTCCGAGGTTTGAGTAAGTCCCAAGCTCGCTAGAATGTTATTGCTCAGCAAGTTATGATGGCACAATATAACTTTGATGCTCGTGCAGGGCAAGAAGTTTTTAATTTGGATCAGTGGGATGGTTATGTGGCTGCACGCGATCGTTTTTTGAAATTTCTACAACAACAGCAACCTAGCAATCCAGTTGTCATTGCTGGTGACATTCATTCGAGTTGGGTACACGACTTAAAAACGGACTTCAACAATCCAAACTCCCCCACTGTCGCAACTGAGTTCGTAGGTACCTCAATTTCCTCCGACTTTCCTGAAGCTTTTATCCCCCCAACTGTAGCAGCTTTAAGCGCCAATCCTCATACGAAATTCTTCGACGGCAAAAACCGAGGCTATGTGCGTTGTCATTTAACACAAAATACTTGGCAAAGTGACTACCGCGTTGTTTCCACGATTCGTGAACCGAATGCAACTATCAGTACTTTAGCTTCGTTTGTCGTTCCAAACGGGCGATCTGGTGCCGAACAAGCCTAGTACGTATGCGCAAAGGGGGGAACGCAGTTGCCTACGCAGAAGCCAGTGCGCTTTTGAAGTCTGATGCTACTCTGTACAAGTACCCACCTATGCAGGCGATCGTCCAAGTGGAGCAGATCAAGCTTTTCTTTACTCAAGCGTTTATTCTGCATCAAAAACGGTATACTTTACATCAAAATAATACAAGCCTGAACTTTTTGACTCCTAATTGGTAGTAAAAACCTATGCAGTTGAAAGAGCACGCTATGCTGGAATTGCGCTAAACCTATAGGGAAAGGAACACTGCTTACAAATGTTGGACAATCGTTTGTCTTCGGGAATTTCGGGTTTAGACGGAGTTCTCCACGGTGGTTATGTTCCAGGTCGCGCCTACTTAATCCGGGGTGGACCTGGGGCTGGCAAAACAACGCTGGGAATGCATTTTTTAACAACTGGGGCAGCAAAAGGCGAACAGGTTTTGTTCATTACCTTGGGAGAATCTGTCACACAACTGAGGCGAACTGCTCAAGGGCTGGGATTTGACTTAGAAAACATTACTTTTCTTGACCTGAGTCCCACAGCGGAATTTTTCGCCGAAGTTCAGACTTACGATATTTTCTCACCGGCTGAAGTAGAACGTGAACCGACAACCCGTCGAATTGTACAGCAGGTAGAAGCCCTCAAGCCGCAGCGCATTTTTATTGATTCGATGACGCAGTTTCGCTACCTTGCAACTGATACGTTTCAGTTTCGTAAGCAAGTGCTGTCGTTTCTGCGATTTTTGGTCGAGCAAGACATCACTGTTCTATTCACTTCAGAAAGCAGTGAAGAAGCACCCGACGATGATTTACAGTTTATGAGTGATGCGGTACTGAATCTAAGTTTCAGCGACAGTGAGCGCACGCTCTGTATTTCTAAATTTCGGGGGAGTGACTTTCTAAACGGCAATCATGCAATTCGCCTAACCAACACAGGAATGCAGCTCTTCCCCCGGTTAATACCACAAACCTACGGACAAGCTTTTACTACTGAAGTGATCCCCTCTGGAATTCCGGAAATCGACGAGTTGCTGCACGGTGGAATTGAGCGCAGCACCATTACCATTATCACCGGTCCGAGTGGCGTGGGTAAAACTACGTTGGGACTCCAGTTTATGAAAGAGGCTGCCGGACGGGGGGAACATTCGATCATTTACACTTTCGAGGAAAGAAAGGAAACGCTGCTGCGCCGTGCACAAGGGATTAACATCGCGGTTGATGCGATGCAGGCGCGCGGGACACTCTCAGTTGTTCAAGTGGAGCCGCTGTATTATACACCCGATGAATTTGCTAACCTGGTGCGTCAGGAAGTAGAGGAAAAACAGGCGCGGATTGTCATGATTGATAGTGTGTCCGGCTATCGGCTTTCGGTGCGCGGGCAAGAGTTGACAACCCATATTCATTCGCTATGCAAGTATTTGCAAAACATGGGTATCGCTGTGCTGCTGATCAACGAGGTTGAAACGATTACAGGGGAATTCCGAGTTACAGAAATTGGCATTAGCTATCTGGCAGACACGATTATATTTTTGCGTTACTTAGAAATGAAAGGCGAACTGCGGCGAGCGATCGGCGTTTTGAAAAAGCGGATGACCGACTTTGAGAAAACCCTGCGCGAATTTAAAATTAGTCGCTACGGAATCAAAGTCGGCGAGCCACTCACACACCTTCGAGGTGTGTTGACTGGAGTGCCCGAGTTGCTTAATGATAAACCGTGATTAATAGCTTATGTCGTTTAGCCATAAGAAACCTTTGCAGCAGCATTGCCAGTTAGCAAGGTATAAGAGCGATGAGTGTAATTTTAATTTTTGTTGAGCAATCTGAGAATCGTCGCCTGCTGGCAGAGTGGCTGGGAACGTCTTACAAGGTTGTGGTTCCAGACTCAGTGGTGCAGGCAGGAAAAGCCATGCCACTTTTAGATGAGCCATTTGACTTATGCATTCTCGACGGTCCAGCACTGGACTACCTGTGGGAGTGGGTGCAAGCGAGAAAACACAAAGAGCAACCCGTTTTTCTGCCGTTTTTGCTGATTACAGTCCGCTCTGACGTGAAACTATTGACACGGCATTTGTGGCAAAGTGTGGATGAGCTGATTGCAAAACCAATCGAAAAGCTAGAGTTGCAGGCACGAATTGAAATGCTGTTGCGATCGCGGCGGCTTTCACTACAGCTTGAGACTGCACTCAAGCGAGAACGCGAACTTAAAGAACAAAAATCGCGCTTTATCTCAATGGTTTCTCATGAATTTCGCAATCCGCTAAATACCATTTCTGGTTTCACTCGTTTGCTAGAACAAGACAAACTATCTCAAGAAAAGAGAGCAGACTTTTTTCAACGTATCCAAGCTGCTGTTCGCCGCATGATTGCCTTGCTGGATGATGTTTTGACTTTGAGCAAATCTGAAGCGAATCGCCTAACGTCTAATTCTGTTGGGCTAGCGATTTCGCCTTTGTGCCAGAAGCTAATTGAAGAAGTCAAATTCAGCACATCTACTGGTCACACCATTGATTTCAATTGTGAAGATGAATGTGTCACAGTTTATATGGATGAAGCTTTAGTGCGGCATGTTTTGACCAATCTACTGTCTAATGCTATCAAATACTCAGCACCCGACAGCAGCGTTGAACTGAGAGTGCAATGCCAATCGCAAGCTGTGATATTTCAAGTACAGGATCAGGGCATCGGTATTGCGCCAGCAGATCAACAACGACTGTTTGAATCCTTTTATCGTGCTAGTAACGTTGGCAATATTCCTGGAACTGGATTGGGACTGGCGATTGTTAAACAGCTAGTTGAGCGACATGGCGGAACAATTACGGTAAACAGCGAAATTAATGTTGGGACAACATTCACCGTAACCCTGCCCATCAGCAGCGAAATGTCTTAAGTGGCAATTGAACGATGAAGGTGCTGCCTTTACCAACTTCGCTTTGCACATGCAGACTACCTTTATGTGCTTGAACAATAGCAGTCGCGATCGCCAGTCCTAATCCTGATCCACCAGTGGTACGCGAGCGATCGCTATTCACCCGATAAAAGCGATTAAAAATCCGCTTTTGCTCACCAGGTGCAATACCAATCCCCGTATCTTGAACTTCAATCACAGCATAACCGTTGTTGCATTTGAGAATGACATTTACATAACCGCCTGCTGTGGTGTATTTAATGGCGTTAGCAATCAAATTAGAAAGTAGGCGTAAAAGTTGGTCTTCATCCCCCATCACATACAACGGCTGGTGACATAACACGGAAGATGTTAATTTTAAAGAAGCTGCACTCGCTAACGCGGAAAACTCTTCTATTAGGTCATTAATCAAAACGTTAAGACAGCAAGGTACCCATTGTGTAGCCAGCGTTTGCTGATCCAATCGAGACAGTAGCAGTAAATCACTAACCAGTTCAGCGAGTCGGTAATTTTGACGTTGAATAGATGCTAGGGTATCTCGTGCTTCTTGTTCACAGAGATGCTCCGTATCAAGTATAGTTTCTACTGTTGCATTAATTGCTGCTAGAGGAGTACGCAACTCATGAGAAGCATCAGACGTAAACTGTTGCATTTGTTTGTATGACCTGTGAATTGGTCGCATCGCCAACCCTGCTAGCCACCAACTAGAACCACCAACGAGCAGTACTGTAATGGGCAATCCCAGCGCTAAAACCAATTTTAAAGCAGCGAGACGATTATCAAGCTCTTTGAGACTACGCCCCACCTGTATATAACCCCAAACCTGATTATCTTGAATATGCAACGACAAAGTCTTTTGATTATAACGATTGCCTTGCCGGTCTTTAAGTGTTTGCCACACTTTTGTTTGCACAATCGCTGGTAATTCGTGAGGTTGGAAACCAGCGACAGCAATTAACCGTTCTGAAGTATTGACAAAACGGATGTAATACTGCTTATTTTTGTATACAGAACTAAAAATACCGTGTTCAGGAAGTGTGTGTTGGCTTTGCCCAAAGATTTTTTCAGTAGAGCAGCTAGACTCAACTAGACAAATATTTGGTAGAATCTGTTGAAAAACTGGCTCCATACGACCAGGTTTTTTCAAAGTCGGTTCAATAACATCATGCAGTGTGCCTGAGACAGACTCTAGTTCTTGGTTGATGGAAACTAAGTAAGTGTCAATGATGATCTCATAAACGACGAAACCGCATACAGTCAAAATCAAACCCATAACTACTGCATACCACAGAGCGAGCGAGGTGCGAGTCTGACGAAACAGTTTAATTTGCATCGCTGGAATTGAAACGATAACCCATGCTGGGGACGGTTTCGATAAAATCATCACAACCATGTTCTGACAATTTACGTCGCAACAGTCGGATTTGAGCTGCCACCACATTACTAACACGTTCCGCATTCAACGTATAAAGATGGCTCAAAATTTGTTCGCGGCTAAGAATTTGGTTGGGATGTTTCATGAAGTATTCCAACAGATGAAATTCTTTCTTTGTTAGAGAAACGACCTGATTATCACCATTAGGGTGTTGATAGCAAACCGTACCACTACCGTAATCTAAAATAAAACTACCAACTTGAAGTTGCTGAGGTTGAAACTGGGGCGATCGCCTTTGCAATGCACGCAACCGCGCTAGCAGTTCCTCCATCCCAAACGGCTTGACCAAATAGTCATCAGCTCCTGCATCCAGTCCAGCCACTTTATCTGCCATACTGTCTTTAGCTGTAAGTATCAGCACGGGTAAAGGGTTGCGACGAACCCGTAATCGCTTGCAGAGTTCTAAACCCGATATTCCTGGGAGTAACCAATCAAAGATTGCCAGTGTATATTGCGTCCATTGGTCTTCCAAGCAACTCCAAGCTTCTGTGCCGTCTAAAATCCAGTCAACAATATATTTTTCTTTGCTCAATTTTCGTTGAATCGATGCGCCTAGATCTGGCTCATCTTCAACTAGGAGAACTTTCATAACGAGCAGATATACCTTTGAAGTTTGTTCATCAATAAATTTTAAGCGTAGCTACACCAATATAGGACTCCTATTTGATTTTTGAAAAAAACTCCGTACGCTTTTATTGCTTCTTCCCTGTTAAGCGTTCCCTGTTCCCTGTTAAGCGTTCCCTGGCTCTACTTTGTCAATTCACCAAATCAAACCGGATTCCTATATCTAAGTAGGTGGGCGCGAAAAAACACAACTAGATTAAGAAATGTAAATTGCTTAAAAGCCTGTTTTTAAAGCGTTTATGGTGCTTTACACAAGTTAATATAGTTCGGTTTAATCATGCCCACCTACTTATGTTGAAGTGCGAAAAGAAGCACCAAAATTTCACCTATAATTCCCGCAATCATTCCATACGCTGCTGAAGTAGCTCCGCTATGTCCAACGAAAATGAGACTTCCACATACTATCAAGGTGAAAGATGCGGCAATGAGTGTTGCAAGATTAATGAACCAGTTCTTTGCCCAGTGAATAAGAAGTCCTTGGAAAGTATTTTGGAGCGCCAGGAGAAAGGGTAAGCACGAGAGAATTTGTACAACCGGACGTGCTGCTTTCACAAGAGTTGGATTATCTCCGAAAAACTGACGAAGAAGTGAGAATCCTTTGTCCGTAAATCCCAGAAAAAACGGTATCGAGGTAAAACCCAAACCGACAATAATTACAAAGGTAATAAGTGTCCGCTTTGAAGTCTCTTCATATGAAGAAATCACCACTTGTTGAACCATTCGTGTGCCATTCGCAATAGAAAGAACCAACCCCCAAGCAGCCGGCCACACAGCGAGTGCAAGACTTCCATCGAACGACCGAGCAACAAGACTCAAGAGTATCGCCCTTGCACCCCAGAGAAGAAGCATTGTTGAGGCAAGAGGAAGATAGTAATATGTGACACCTCGAAAGGTTTTAGGAAGCTTTTTAGTCTCATAATGTATGTGCTGGTCAAGAATAGAGGTAATGCCGAGACGCGAACAAAACCATGTAACCAGTACTGCTTCAATGAGTATTGCTCCCATCAAAGTGACACCTGCAAGGAGTGCCCCATCACATTTGAGACTCACTCCCACTGACAGCGCTACAATGACCCAAATAAATCGTGCAACACTTGCCCATCCTACGGGAGCGCTTTTTCTAGCACGGATAAGCAGTCCTTGAAAAAACCGTCGCCAAGCAATGACGAACGGCCAAAGAAACATCAAAAGAAAAGGAGTTCTGCCTCGTGTGGCGATCAAAGGGCTGACTCCAAATACGTCAAGAAGAAGCCAGTTATATAAAGGCTCCCATGTAAATATAAGAAAGATACTACTCAGACAGAGTCCCGCAAATACCGTAAACTGCCAAAGCGCACGCCGAGACATGGCATAGTTCCCAAGCGCTGTTGAGGCATGAAGAATCATAATAATTGGGCTTTCCAGAAATACAGCAACCGCTTTGACAATTCCTACTCCTGCTAACGTCTCTTGCGGGAATGCAAGGCGACTGAGTGCAGCTGTCTGAAGCGGATCGCCGAGGGTCATAGCCACATCGGACAGGGAAAGTGGAATAAACTGGGTGAGTAGCATCAGAAGCGATCGCTCCTGAAGTGCGTTCTTACCTTCTTCAATATGGGGTGGGGTGTTCATAATATTTCTCAGCGCTATCCGTGATGGTACTAGAAATACAAGGGACTTAGTGAAGCGATCGCATGATCAAGATGCCCCCCCTCGATAAGCGCAAATCCGTGATGGGAGAGCCAATTGGAATCGTACACTGTCTCTAAATATCGATCCCCTCGGTCTGGATTGATCATAAGAATACGGGCACTAGGACCAAGTTCACGTGCAAGATGCAAGCCACCAGCCACAATTGCCCCAGTTGACGCACCCAGAAGCAATCCCTCGCGACGTGCAAGTGCATGACACACTGAGTAGGCGATCGCCTCAGGTATCACATACCCACGAGTTAACAGCGAAAGGTCGAGATTAGGTGGAAAGAACGATAACCCAATACCTGTCATCTTGTATGGTTTTGATGGTGTTCCCATAATGACCGACCCCTCCACATCAACGCCAACAACTTGCAGATGCGGAAAGCGGGGCAGAAGATAGCGAGCAATTCCCATTATTTGTCCCGCAGTGCTCATACCAACCACTACGGCATCGAGATCTGAAGAAAAGTAGGCTTCAATCTCACGCGCGGTATAGTATGAATGTGCCTCCGGATTCAAAGGATTCAAATGCTGACATGGATACCAAGCATGAGGAATAGTTGCTGCAAGCTCCTTTGCTCGTTTCATTCGGGCTTTTTGCATTGAGCCTGATTCGTCTGCCTCGTGAAGAGGTACATCTACAAGTTCAGCACCGTATGCTTGAATCATTCGTCGAAACGGTGGAGCAGTTTTTGCATCGACTACAATAATGACTCGATATCCTCGTGCTGCTCCTACCATAGCAAGACCAACGCCGAAATTGCCCGAACTTGATTCGATAATCGTACCACCAGGCACAAGTAGCCCTTCCTCTTCCGCACGCGTGACGAGGTAAATCGCATTTTTCTCCTTAATTGACCCTCCGGGATTACAGCTTTCTAGCTTCAAGAAACATTCTGATGTAACACCTACACGGCAGATGTTTCTGAGTTGTACAATCGGCACATTTCCTATTACCTGGGTAACATCAGCAGCGGCAAATTTTTTCCATGTACTAGAATAATTTTTTTGTTGAGAGTTAACAACATTCTCGAAAGCTGAAGATTTGGCAAGGTGATTCATATTAATTTTGAAGCTGGTATTTGCGTTCTATTAAAGTCGCTTGCTATTGGGTAAACACAGCAAATGTTCCACGCTAACAAGACTCCTTTTGTACTAGATTGTCATGTGAAGATGAAATTACTGTGAAATTTCTGGCTTGACTTCAACAAATATGCAATTAAACTCTAGCTTGACTATAAAAATTTTTGGCGTTGCATAATTGAAGTATGCTACGCCAAATTTTTTATAACTGGGTAGCAATAGAGTTAATAACCAATGCGGAAACTGGCTCCTCCTATAGGAACTTCTGTACTAGTGCCAGCAAACTTAGTGAAGAATCGATAAAAATAACTATTTCCTCCTGTTCGTCGTTTGACATTCTTGAGGTCAATTTATAACTGAGTGTTAGGAGTAACTGGTTCGGTAAAAGCTAATAGTATAGTTTTGTCATTCACAGAAACATTAGTCTTAATTCTTTGACCATTTTTATCTTCTACATTAATGTCATCAACATCATTGCTCAAAGTTACATTGGTTGGAACCTGAATACTTAGCTGAGAAATATCCTTACTATTTTTGGGAATATGTACCCGGAAAGTATGTCTAACAACATGCCAGCGTGTAGGAGGAAATTGCGCGTTTCCATCAATGTGAGGATCTTGACTATCATCTGCGCTAGCGTTTGCATAGTTAACAGGAATTAAGGCTGCAGTAGCCAGAGCCAATGCAACAGCGTACATCATTATTTTTTTCATTCAATTAGATTGCAGATTCATCGTTTGCACAAACCTTTCTTTAACTAGAATGACAGACCACTATGAAATCAAGATGAAAATTTGGCTCTTTCACTAAACTTATTCATTCATATTGTGATAAATTGTCATGAGCGCCCCTCCTGGCAACAACACCTGTGAAGTGATCGGGCGACGCTCCCAGAGAAAGGCTTACCTGGGGCGATTGCACAAGAGACTAAAAACGCATCGATAAGCCAACAAAAGACTGAAAATTATCAGATTCTTGGGTGTAGAGTGAAACAAGTTGTACTGGTTTTTGTCAGAGAGAAGAATTTCTGCTTGTAATGATAATTGTGAATTCAATTCAATGTTTATTTAATACCATAATTTTATTATTAATTATACTCCAATTTGCTCTATCAAAGTTCTGATTAAATTCTCGAACCTATACCCCCAGAAAAAGACTTGAATTTCTAAAAACCTTAGAGAATAGAGCTTTTGTTTTTTGAGTACATCAGTAATGAACAGAAAAAAACAAAAATGATGTGATGCAATACTAAAAAAGCAAGATTAGTGTTCCTTCAAAAGAAGAGCGAAATGTAGTCAGCCAACGAGATAACTTAGCATGAAAAAATATTGATATAAAAATTGACGTCACGGGTAGCAACTACACAGTTTATTTGATATCCACCAAGTCATAAGTTTTAGACTCATTACATTTCGATGAAGTGAGCTAAACAATGTAGCAGCTAATTATGTATTTGATACCTGATATCTTGCACCCTCCGGGTTCGGCTGATCCTAATCTGTACTCTCATCGCTCAAGAAGAAAACGAAACTTGCATCACTAGGTAGGAATAGATGACCGCAATTCCAGCAGGCGGCAATCTCAGAGGAGAGGAGAAATCATGAAAAAAACCTTTGCAACAATAGATGGAAATGAGGCTGTTGCCCGTGTTGCTTTTCGCCTAAATGAAGTGATTGCCATTTATCCTATCACCCCCTCATCATCAATGGGTGAATGGGCAGATACCTGGTCGAGTGAAGAACGTCCGAATGTGTGGGGTACTGTTCCAAGAGTGGTGGCAATGCAAAGTGAAGGCGGGGCAGCGGCTGCAGTGCATGGGGCATTGCAAACAGGTAGTCTGACGACGACCTTCACATCATCCCAAGGATTGCTGTTGATGATTCCCAACCTGTACAAAATAGCAGGTGAACTCACCAGTGCCGTTATTCACGTTGCTGCACGCTCTTTGGCAACCCACGCCCTGTCAATTTTTGGCGATCATAGTGACGTGATGGCTGCGCGTGCGACTGGCTTTGCCTTGTTGTGTTCCGCTTCAGTACAGGAAAGTCAAGACTTTGCTCTGATTGCCCAAGCCGTTACCCTTCAAGCACGAGTGCCATTTATGCACTTCTTTGACGGCTTCCGCACTTCTCATGAAATTCAGAAAGTTCAACTCTTAGAAGACAGCGATCTCCTGGCGCTGATTGATGAGGAACTGGTCTTTGCCCATCGCGATCGCGCTTTAACCCCAGATCATCCAGTCTTGCGGGGAACCGCCCAAAACCCCGATGTTTACTTTCAATCCCGCGAAAGCATTAATCCCTATTACAACGTTTGTCCCGACATTGTCCAACAAGCAATGGATAAATTCGGGGAACTCACAGGACGATATTACCGCATCTTTGAATACCACGGTGCCCCTGATGCAGAAGAAGTTATCGTGATTATGGGTTCCGGCTGTGAAACAGTGCATGAAACCGTAGATCACCTCATTGCCCGTGGAAAAAAAGTTGGTGTTGTCAAAGTTAGGCTATTCCGTCCTTTTGACGTCAAACGCTTTGTAGAAGTTTTACCTGCTAGTGTCAAAGCAATAGCAGTCCTAGATCGCACCAAAGAACCTGGTAGTGCAGGTGAACCCCTTTATTTGGATGTTGTCACTGCTGTTCACGAGGAGTGGTTAGATAGAGAAAGGGGGAGTGGAAGACTTTCTACTCCGAGAATTATCGGTGGTCGTTACGGTCTTTCTTCCAAAGAATTTACCCCAGCGATGGTGCAGGCAGTTTTTGAAAGCCTGACTCAGGCAAAACCAAAAAATCACTTTACCATCGGTATTAACGACGACGTTAGTCACACCTCTTTAACATTTGACGCCGACTTTTCTATTGAACCAGATAACGTTGTGCGGGCAATGTTCTATGGGTTGGGTTCCGATGGCACAGTCGGCGCAAACAAAAACTCAATCAAGATTATTGGTGAACAAACTGATAACTACGCTCAAGGTTACTTTGTTTACGATTCCAAAAAATCCGGTTCAATGACTGTGTCGCACCTGCGTTTTGGTCCACAACCAATTCGCTCAACTTACCTGATTGACAAAGCCAACTTTATTGGTTGTCATCAGTCGGTCTTCCTAGAACGCATTGATGTGCTAAAAGCCGCTGTTGTTGGAGGAACATTCCTACTGAACAGTCCTTATGATGCTGATACTGTTTGGGAACATCTCCCAGTGGAAGTACAACAGCAAATTACTCGCAAGCAACTAAAGTTTTATGTCATCAATGCGAATCAGGTTGCTCGCGAAAGTGGCATGGGAGGACGGATTAACACAATCATGCAGGTATGCTTCTTTGCTTTAGCAGGTGTCCTACCACAAGAAGAAGCGATCGCCAAAATCAAGCAAGCCATTGAAAAAACTTACGGTAAGAAAGGGGCGGAAGTCGTCCGCATGAACTTAGAAGCTGTAGACAGGACTTTGGAAAATTTGCATAAAGTCGAAGTAGAGATCAACCAGATCACTTCCTCATCCCCCTCATCACCCCCATCTCCGTCATCACCCCCACCCCCTCCACCTCCCCCATCTCCCCCATCTCCTCCATCTCCCTATCCCTCACTCCCCGTTAGTCCACCAGAATTTATGCGAGAAGTTCTCGGCAAAATCATGGCATGGCAGGGAGATGAATTGCCCGTGAGTGCGTTCCCGACAGATGGAACTTTTCCCACAGGGACTGCAAAATGGGAAAAACGCAATGTGGCAGAAGAAATTCCTGTTTGGGATCCTGATGTCTGCGTACAGTGTAGCAAGTGTGTCATCGTTTGTCCTCATGGTGTGATTCGGGGTAAGGCTTATGAAGCGGGTGAATTAGCTAACGCCCCAACAACTTTTAAATCAATCAACGCTAAAGATAAAGACTTTGCAAAACAGAAGTTTACAATTCAAGTTGCCCCAGAAGATTGTACAGGATGTGGTATCTGTGTAGATGTTTGCCCTGCCAAAAATAAATCTTTGCCAGAACGCAAAGCAATTTACATGGAACCGCAGTTACCTTTGCGAGAACAAGAGCGTGAAAACTGGAATTTCTTCTTAAGTTTGCCAAATCCTGACCGTCGGCAACTTAAACTACATCAGATTCGCCAACAACAACTGCAAGAACCATTGTTTGAATTTTCTGGTGCTTGTGCTGGTTGTGGCGAGACGCCTTACCTAAAATTACTGACACAATTGTTTGGCGATCGTGCAATTATTGCCAATGCCACAGGTTGTTCTTCAATCTACGGTGGAAACCTACCGACAACTCCTTGGACAACGAACGCCGAAGGAAAAGGTCCTGCATGGTCTAATGGTTTATTTGAAGACAACGCTGAATTTGGCTTTGGTTTCCGGCTCTCCCTAGATAAGCACGCCGAATTTGCCGCTGAACTTCTGCAAAAACTCAGCGATAAAATAGGGGATGATAACCTCGTTCAATCTATCCTTAAGCAAGAGCAAAAAACCGAAGCAGATATCTACGAACAACGCGAACACGTTAAGTTGCTAAAACAAAAGTTAGATCAGCTGCTGGAGAGTGAACAAAACGCAAAGACGCAGGAACAGCAGAACGCAGAGAGTTTTGCTCTGGAAAATTTCAACTCTAAAATTGTAACTACATATGACAATGGATACACGCAGACAAAACAAACAAATGTCAGCGTACCCTTTTCTTCTGTTGTCGCAGACGCTACGCGAACACAACGCCTAACTGCGAACGGGAAGCAGCAGCATTCATCAGCAGTTACAACCGCAGATATACACGAGCACACGCAGAACCAAAAAATAAATGTCAGCGTACCCTTTTCTTCTGTTGTCGCAGACACTACGCGAACAGAACGCCTAACGGCGAACGGGAAGCCCCAGCGTCCATCAGCGGTTCAAAATCTTAAATCAATAGCTGATTACCTAGTAAGGAAAAGTGTTTGGATTGTCGGCGGTGACGGTTGGGCATATGACATCGACTTTGGTGGAATCGACCATGTACTTGCCAGTGGTCGCAATGTGAATATTTTGGTCATGGACACCGAAGTCTATTCCAACACAGGTGGTCAGTCTTCCAAAGCGACTCCACGAGCAGCAGTTGCTAAGTTTGCTTCCAGTGGCAAGCCAGCAGGCAAGAAAGACTTGGGACTAATTGCCATGACCTACGGTAATATTTACGTAGCAAGTGTAGCGCTTGGTGCACGGGATGAACATACTCTCAAGGCATTTCTGGAAGCAGAAGCTTATGATGGACCATCACTGATTATTGCCTATAGCCACTGCATTGCCCACGGTATCAACATGACTACAGCAATGAATCATCAGAAAGCTTTGGTAGAAGCAGGTCGTTGGTTGCTGTATCGATATAATCCTGACTTACGCAAAGAGGGTAAGAATCCTTTGCAATTGGATATGCGTCAGCCCAAGCAATCAGTAGAACAGTCGATGTACCAAGAGAATCGCTTCAAAATGCTCACTAAGAGTAAACCTGCCCTTGCCAAGCGCCTGTTGGAAGAAGCGCAAGCTGAGGTAGATGCACGCTGGCAGATGTACGAGTATTTGGCAAATCGCAAACTACCTTAACAGCTTTGGATTTGGTGAAGTCCGACATGTGGAATTTGGACAATTGACCAAGCCTTGAGTCCTTACGGACAAGCTGCTTTGAACGGGCAAGGTAGAAGGCAGAAATGAAAAAAAACGGTCCATCTGTCCTCTACCAATCCTTGTCCAAATCGGCTACAAGCCCGCACTGATTATCTTTTTTCGATACCCGTCCCTGGTAGAGAGGGTGTATGCTCGACTCTAACTCCCTCAAGTTTTTTCGGATTCATTCCTAGTGCCTCCAAGATCGTAACTGCAATCTGCTTGTTAGAAACTGTCTTGGTTTGAACACTACCTTTGACACTAGCATTAAGTCCACCACTAATGAGAATGAGGGGAACATGGGTGTCATCCTCGGAGTAGCCGCCATGTTCAGCCACCTTGCTAGGATTGTTAGGATTACTGACCAAAACAACACCAGGCTTGAGTTTTACCACCAGGCTAGGCGCACGATTATCAGTCAGGGGATTACCAAAACCAAACTTCACCAAGTCATACCCAACGAGAATTTGTTCAACAGAAGGATTGTTCAGCTTAGTCAGAATATCCTTTGCTTGTGCTGCCTGAGTGGGGTCTTGTAGCCATATAATAGAGGCGTCATCAGGTACGTTGTGAACCACAGTAATGCCTGCTGCTGTCAGGGGAGCAGTAAAAGTATCTTCACTGAGCAGAGTGACTGGTTGCAAGCGAGGATTCTGACCATGCTTTGCCGTGAGTACCACTAGAGTGCTATCAAATAGGTTCTTTTGCTTGAGGGCATCGACGATTTTGCCAACACTGGCATCGGTGTGCTGGAGTGCATCGATAAACCCAGCAGAAGGCGTTCCATCTGCTGCAATGCCGTTGCCGGGAAGCTTTTCGGAAACGCTGACTGCTTGGAAGTTAGTACCAAAGATAGCAGGGGGATTGCTTAAAATTGCTTCGTTAGCATCCACATAAGACTTACCTGAGGATGTCAAACCCTGAATTTCGTTAATAACGGCGTTGAGTTTGAGATCATCGTAGATTTCAGTGGTTTTGATATCCTTGGTAACCGTTTTGAAAGTTGTTCCCTGTGGTGCTGTTGATTTGTCAACTAGTTGATCATTGATGATTGCTACAGAAGCGTTAATCTCAGGTGTGTACAAGTCATCAACACCTTTGCCTGAAGGACCGTTGAGGAGGTCATAAGCAGGATGTTTCTCTGCATAAGCAGTTCGTAATCCAGCTTCTTTTGCGACTTCAAACACAGTGTTTACTCTAAGATAATTATGAGGGTAAACAGGGTTACTATTGGCATCGATGGGAAGTTTGCTCTGGTCGATACTATCAGTGCTAAAGTTGCCGCCACCACTGAGCAAAGTGCTATCTTTATCGATACCCTCGTCAAAGGTAACTTCTGTTCCCAGGCTGGTACTGTCAGCAGCTTTGAGTGTGCGATCATAGCTAGAATCGTAGTACACTCCAGTGGTCAATGGACCAGCCCCAGTAAAGTAAGCCAGAGTGCCAGGAAAGGAATCGCTAGGAATAGCTGTAAAGGCGTTAGTATAAGTGATACCTGTTTTCTGTAAGTTTGTTATATTAGGCAAGTAAGCTTGCAGCTTGGGATCTGTCAAATCCGATTCCCGTAAACCATCGACTGACAGCACCAAGACGCTCTTATATTTTCCAAAGTGCTTGCTGTAGACTTGAGCGTATTTACCAGGAAGTTTTTTGAGAGTTTCAACTTGGGCTTTTTTCTCACCAACTGTAATTCTGAGTGCTGGCGAAGAGTAAACAATACTGACTAGTTGAGGCTGCAAGTATTGAATTGGTATCATGATGCTCTTATGTATTATTGAGACAGAGTTCTGGCAGCGATTTTAGATAAGTATGTATTCAGCCTAGGTAAAGAAAGCTTGAAAAAGGCTATCAAATCCTAAATAGAAATACTCACCTTTGAAACAAAAGAATACCAGTCAAGTATTAAGGAAAGGTTATAGGGTTATTAAGTCACAGATATTGTCAACTTAAGTCAGGATTGGCAATCTTAAATCAACCGCTTAATTACTTATATAGCAACGGACATATTGGTTAGGACATCATATTTTGATCTCAAGGGAACAGGGAACAGGGAACAGAGAAATGTCCTAACAATTGTGGCGACTGCTATAATTCCTGCCTTACCTCACCCA
Source organism: Brasilonema angustatum HA4187-MV1 (assembly GCA_019359695.1). Taxonomy (GTDB): domain Bacteria; phylum Cyanobacteriota; class Cyanobacteriia; order Cyanobacteriales; family Nostocaceae; genus Brasilonema; species Brasilonema angustatum. The sequence continues at coordinate 9,415 of JAHHGV010000047.1, read as the reverse complement.
TAGCCTCTGTCCAACATCCGAGAGGTTAGGGGTGAGGTTCGTGAAATTCTTCGTTTTTTGTAAGTGTTCATCCGGACACGATATCATGCCGCATAGATGTATTAGTTGCTTCAATCCAAGTTAACTCTAGTTAGCCCGTTTCCAAAATTAATACATAGTTATTGATTCGCTTAACACCTTTTTTCATAATTGAAATTTTAGAGAGTAATCCTATTAAAATTGTGGAAAAAAAGGAGGAGCTTTCTAATTTTTAATAATTTTATAAGTTCATTTCGCTCCTTCAGAAACTGTAGAGAAGCTAAGATATATATGAAATGCTCCCTAAAATTTGATGAAAAATAACAACATTGATGATCTCCTCAGAAATAATCAGGCTTGGGTTGCAGAAAAACTGGCTCTAGACCCGATGTACTTTGAACAATTATCCAGCGGACAAACACCACCCTATCTCTACATCGGGTGTTCTGATAGTCGTCTGCCCTTAACAAACTTTACCCGTACAGAACCAGGAGAGTTATTTGTACATCGTAATATTGCTAATCAAGTTTCTCTGACGGATATTAACTTTTTAGCCGTTTTAGAATACGCAATTTTACATCTTGAGGTGAAACACATTATCGTTTGTGGTCATTACGATTGCGGAGGAATTAAGGCGGCTTTAGAAGGAAGAACCATTGGGATTATTGATAACTGGGTGAATCCAATTCGGGAACTCTATTTACAGAAACAAGACGAAATTCATGCTTTGACGACAAGAGAAGAACGTCTAAATCGTTTGGCAGAAATCAATGTTGCGGCGCAAGTAAAAAATCTTTTCCAAACTTCGGTCATGCGTCAGGCGCTTGAACAGCAAAAAGCGCCGATGGTTCATGGCTGGGTGCTGGATATACGCACTGGCTTGATCAAAGATTTGAACATCTCAACCCTGGAATGGCAATTACACCCCTGCCCCTTGCTTCTGGAGTTTAGACTTTATGCCATCTTAAACAATAAGAATCAACCAGAACCAATATAGGTAAAAGTTAATGCCCTCATAACCTTTGTCAGGGCTTTATTTATGCAAATCAGCTTGAGGGAGAAAACACCTGGCTGAAAGACTCAATTCGACTATTACTGCACTACCTAAAACTCTGGTATGTTTCAGTTCCGCTGCGGATTAATACCCTATGGCTGACGCCACGCCTTACGGCTATCGGGAACGCCCGTCACCAGGGCGTGGGAAACACTCATTCAGTGCTGGTCTCACCCCCATTATGCAACACCAAAAATTCGTCCAAAGCGATGTAGCAAACTTAAAAATCATCTGTCTTTTCGGGCAATCTGAACCGCACAGAGATATGAGAGTTGAATATTCTCTCCAAAGTCCTCCAACTTTTCCCTCAACCTTTCAAATAGCAAATCTTTCGTCTGCGGATCAAGCGATCGCAGAGTACTTACATGGCGAGTACTTAAAAGGTTAATAAAATTATCGATACTATATGTAACTTCACACGCTATCTGCTCAGACACCAAATCTCTAAAACAACCTGAGTTCAGAATGTTTTGTCCAAAACCTCTTATTATATCCGCTTGAGTTTCTGCACCTTCATAATTGACAACTGAAAGAGCGTAGGCTTGATAGACCTCCTCAATTGCTTGGTAAACCTCGTATCGAGGTTCGGGTGTCATATTCCATAACAAGATCAGATAACCGTTGTCTTGTAATGCCTCCGCCGCTTTGGGATATCCAATTTCAGGCGGTATCCAGACAAAAGCATTGGCTGCTAAAACAGCTTTGAACTTTTTAGCTTCCAGTTCCCACTCTTCAAATGAGGTATTGCAAATCTCAACTTTTGAATATAGCGCACAGTTGCGTCGTGCTAAATGATAGAACTCTTGGTTTGGCTCAAGACAAATCATTGAAAAACCCAATTGAGCAAAACAGACTGTTGCGTTCCCCGGACCACAGCCGACTTCAAGAATCGTTGCATCTGAAGAAAGTTGAGCTAGAGTCACAGCACGATTAATCAGTTCTTGAGAATAAGGTGCTCTTGCTTTGTAGTAAACATCAGCAACGGGAGAAAACCAATTTTTTCTCTGTTCCAAGCTCAGGGAAGAACGAGGGCTTATTTTTTGTTCGGGGTTTTGCATGAGCTATTCCTACTTTCCGATAACTAAAGCAGCACAACTATTTCATAGTACATTTTTAGACATAAGCTATGATAGTTTCTGCTTTTTTTTACGTAAAAACATGAATGATCAGGAGTTATTTAAAAAACAGTTAATAAATCGTATTAAAATGTCTCTGCCGCGCTACAATTGCATACATCAGAGGTAAATTCGGCACATCCTCTGGCGGAAACATCCGGCGTCCAGGTGCTTCCCGCATCCGTTCAAATATCTTACAGCCATTGGCGTAAGGGTACTCCTTCAAAACCTCCAGAGTCAGTCCAGCTGACAACAGTGCAGAGATTATGTCACCGATACCCCATTGAAACTCATGGCTGCGGTAGGGATTGCGAAAATTCTCAACACCAGTTTCATAGCCCCAAGGAGTTAGCGCCGTACCTGATGAAGCTACGTAATCACTTATTCCATCTTCCCAAGTTAGAGGCTTTCCTTGACTGAAGTAAGAAAACTTGTGACTCCAATCCACATCAAACATCATAGCTACAGGATGGAAATCCACCAAAACAAAGCGTCCACCAGGTTTGAGAACATCTGCAATTCCTTTTGCCCAAAGGTTCAAATCAGATATCCAACAAACTGCACCATAAGACGAGAAAACAATATCAAATTGCTCGCCAAGCTTGGCTGTCTCTTCCAGCCAATCAAACACATCTGCACGATGAAAGGTAGCTGGAATTCCAGATTCTTCTGAGAGTTTGTGAGCAAAAGTAATTGCCTCATCACTTATATCTACACCAGTGACAAAAGCACCAAGTCGCGCCAAACTTAGGGTATCTTGTCCAGCGTTGCACTGAAGATGAACCAAGGATAAGCCAGTGATATCTCCGAGAAGTTCTTTCTCTTCCGGAAACAGCGTGCTTCCCCCGTCCCGAAAAAACTTAGCTTGATCGCCTTTATGGCTATTATGTGCCTTGATAGCTTCATTCCAAGATAAACGGTTTTCTTCGTGAAAGTCTTTTCTTGGAGAACTTGCTGTCATTATTTTGCACCCACTTGATAGGTAAATTCATCCTAAACTGGCTGAAGATTCTTTACTACAAGACCCTTTGATGAATTTTCGCAGCCTTTACTAAAAAGACTTTTTTTTAACAACACAAAAAATAAAATACGGGTAAGCAATGCCCACCCGACACAATCCACCTCTAAATGTTCACTTCCAAAAATTTTTGGTTTTTTTCTTTCGTTTTCTTTATTCTTTTTTTCTTTCAGTTTGTTAACTCAATGTTTATTTTCTAAGAATTATCCACACAGCGTGGACAATTCCAGGAATATAACCAAAAAATGTCAAAATTAGATTAATCCAAAAATCTGTTCCTAAACCAACTTGCAAAAATACTCCTAAAGGTGGAATAAAAATAGCACAGAGTAGCCTAACTAAATCCATTGTTTCCTCCTATAAATATCAAAACGAGCAGGATTTTTATATTTTTCCAACATAACATTTCTGTGCTAAAACAACATATTTCTGAAGTTTGATAAATACAACAGATTAACCACCGCTAATTTTAGCTTTATAACCTAGCTTGGTTACAATCTCTAGTATTTTCTGCTTATGATCGCCTTGAATTTCTATTTCGTTGTCTTTAACTGTACCACCTGTACCGCATTGAGCTTTCAATTGCTTGAGTAAGGCTTGTAAGGTTTCTGGTTTGGCTTGAAAGCCAGTAATGACAGTGACAGTCTTGCCTTTGCGTCCGGCGCGAGTTGCTTGCACGCGCAGATTTTGCTGTTGAGGGGGTAGTTCCTCGATTGGTCTTTCTAGGGCAGCAGACATTGGTCTTTGTAGGGCGGCGGAGTTATCGTTGCCAAATTCCCGGTAGACAAGACGGTTTTCAGAGGATTTGCGATTTGATGATGACATAAGGCTAAATTGAATGAACCGCACACAACCAAGAGACAAAGAGGAAAAAGAGTTTATATAATGATGGTCGTTCTGTTATTTTAGCTTGTCCTGTGACTACGATTCCCCTACCCTGTGGCTTGAAATCAACAACTCAACTTCCTGATATACAAGGACGCTTTGGCATTCTGTATACCCCGCAAACGCTCACGAGTGCTGTTGGTGGATTAGAAACAGCGATTAGGGCAATACCGTAGAATGTGGTTTGATGTATGCTGTCACAATCTCGATAGCTATGCAAATAAATACGGGAACTCGGGTATCATTTTTCTAAAAAACTTAGCTCTATTATGATTGTTATGAAAGACTCTTGACGCTTTTAGTTATGATATGCCATCATTTCCTAACTTCCTGAATACAAACAAGTATACGGGTATATGAAGAAACAAAAAAATAAGTTCTGCGTCTTACAACTTTACATACTACATAATTCTCCATGTTACGACAAACTGCTTTTGGCATTGCTTTAAGTACGCTTGTCCTTGCTAGTGGAATGTCATCCGCTTATATACGAGGTCAAACCTTACCAAAGAAATCAGACCAGAACCAGGTGTTGTCAATGTCCTCACCTCGATTGACGTTACCTGTGACTGTGAAATCTACTGATTTAGAAAGGTCAGTTTTTGACCAAATTAATCGATATCGAGCTTCTAAGGGTTTGCCAAAGCTGTTGCTAAGTCCAAAAATCTCGCGGCAGGCAAGACTTCACAGTTTAAACATGGCTAAGGGTAAAGTTCCGTTTAGTCATCAGGGATTTAGAAGGAGGGTTGGTGCTATTCCTATTCGCTGCAGAAGTGCAGGAGAAAACGTTGCCTTTAACCTAGGATACAGCGATCCCGCTGAGGAAGCTGTAACTGGTTGGATTCACAGTTCCGGACATCTTGCTAACATCAAAGGCAATTACAACATGACTGGAATTGGTGTAGCGACTAATAGCCAAGGTAAAGTTTATCTGACGCAAATTTTCCTTCGCAGTACTAGATAATTCTAAAAATCGGTTCATAGTGAGTGTTTAAGCGCTCACTATCCTAAACTGCCAAAGTCCCGCAACCTGGAACGAGAGGAGGTTGGAAGCTCCTCAAGAACCCATGAATGTAGATAATATAGGTATTTAACCAAACGAAATCTCATTCATGGAAGATTTTCAGGTTTGCGATCGCGACCTTAGTGATGATGCACTCTCCCACTATCTACAAGCTGATGTTATTGCTGTAGATACCGAAACAATGGGATTGTTACCACAACGCGATCGCCTATGTCTGGTTCAGCTGTGCAACAGTGAAGGTAAAGTGACTGCAATCCGTATTACTAAAGGTCAAACTGATGCTCCCAACTTAAAAAAACTCTTAGAAGCCGCGAATATCCTTAAGGTCTTTCACTTTGCGCGCTTTGACATTACCACGCTGCGTTACAATTTGGGTATTCACGTTAATCCTGTTTTCTGTACTAAGATTGCCAGTAAGTTAGTTCGTACCTACACACAACGTCATGGACTCAAGGATGTAGTGCATGAGTTGGAACGGGTGGAATTGGATAAAAGCGCTCAAAGTTCTGACTGGGGAAACGCTGTTAATTTATCCGATGCACAACTGAGTTACGCCGCCAACGATGTACGTTACCTAGTCAGTGTACAGCACAAACTGGTTGATATGCTCAAACGAGAAGAACGCTTAGAACTTGCTCAAGAATGCTTTCGATGTTTACCTACAATAGTTTCTTTGGATTTGTTGCAATTCAAGGATTTGTTTGAACATTAATCGCATTTGCCCTTTGTCTGCGCCAGTACTGCTTTAAAGGTAACGCTGACGCAGACAACTGGTGAGTCAAGTTCTGCTGCAGAAGATCCACTTATATTGGGCAATAATGCCCTCCTTAAAGGATGTGGTGTTTTTCCGCGCCCTGGGAACTAACTCTCCCGTTGGACTTTCCCGTTAGGTCAAAAGTCAATAACGAACGACCAATAACAAAGGACAAAGGACAAACATACTAATGACTAAACATCTTTATTCCTGTGTTTCTGCGTGATCTTTCAAACGCTCAACAACATTGTATTCACCTGCACCAGCCTGAGTTTGTGATTCTGCAACACCTTCTGTAGGACCGCCGATTTCCTTCCAAGCCGCCAGACCACCTTTGAGTTGAGAAACGTGTTCAAATCCTGCACTTTTCAATGATTGTACAGCTTGAGAAGATTGTTCATCGCTATCACCGTAAATATAGATATCACGGCTTTTATCCAAAGATGATTGAGCTCGATCTACCAATGTATCAACTGGAAAAGGCATTGCGCCCAGGACGTGACCTTGGTTGTAGGTATTGCGATCGCGCACGTCTAGAATTGTCAAAGCAGGTTCACCCCATTCCAGACGAGACTTAAGGGTATGAGCTTCAGACACTGGCTCAAGAGGTGATTGTGATGGAATGATATCACCCACTAGATTATCCACAGCATTTTTCGCTGATTCAACAGTGTTCTTAGCTGCTGATTCAACATTATCCTTAGTTGATTGTGCGGTTTGCTTGACTGATTCTGTAGTGTCCTTGGCTGCTGATTGCGCAGTTTCTTTCGCTGATTGTGCAGTCTGTTTTACGGATTCTGAAGTGTCTTTGGCTGCTGATTGCGCAGTTTCTTTCGCTGATTGTGCGGTTTGCTTGACTGATTCTGAAGTGTCCTTGGCTGCTGATTGCGCAGTTTCCTTGGCTGATTGTGCAGTCTGTTTTACGGATTCTGAAGTATCCTTGGCTGCTGATTGTGCAGTTTCTTTCGCTGATTGTGCAGTGTCCTTTGCTGATTGTGCAGTGTTCTTTGCTGATTCTTCAGTGTTTTTTGACGAGTCCATACTATTCCTCTCCTGGGTGATTAGATAAAACGCCTTGCAAAAATTTCAAGGCAACATAGATCAATATACGCCCTTACATAGCGCGTTTTTACATCAAATTCGCGCCATACTTTTGCAAAAATTTATTCTATTGACAAAAATGTACCGAACAATACTGCTTGAATTTCTCTTTCTTGAGACTGAAGGTTTTACATTTCTGTCTAATGGTAGACTAACTGACTAGACTTGCTGACTCAGAATAAGTTCTATTAATTTTTATGTGATTATTTTTCGCTTCCAGAATATCCTAAATAAAAATACATAGAAAAACGACAGAAATGTCTGAAAAAATTACAACAATCCTTGGTGCTGATGGAGAAGAAATTTATATCCAATACGACGAGCAAGATAGTGATGAACTTCAAGCAGTTGGATATATTGATGACATCAAAGAAAGAACAGAAAGATTGACAAAAATGACAGTTAGTACCGTACGCAGCTATTCAAAACTGGTACTAGACAGTGTGAAACAAGGAATAACTCATACCAGCGCACCAACTAAGGTGACATTGGAATTTGGTTTACAAGCAGGAGGAGAAACAGGAGTTCCTTTTGTAACTAAGGGAACAGCACAAGCTAATGTTAAAGTCACTATAGAGTGGGATTTCAGTAAAACTAAACAGGAAAAACCGCCCACTCCTTAATTTCTAGCTTTTGCACCGTGAGTCATTACACCCTGGATCAACTCAGAGAATCGATGGTGAAAATCCTCAACCCTAACTCGCAAAAGGGAGAAATTGCGGGTTCTGGATTCATCATCCGTGGTGATGGCTATCTGGTGACTTGCCATCATGTGATCTATTTGTTGGACTTACTCAAGGTAGAGTATAACGGCGAGATTTACGAGGCGCAGTGGTGCGAAGAACTTTCAAACCCAGAGATTGATATTGCTATTCTCAAAATAAATGTCACAAATGCCAAGGCAGTTCCGATTATCAATCCTCAACAGCTATCAATATCGGTAACAGTCTATGGATTTCCGCCTGCAAAAAAGATAAACTTTCCGGAAGGGTTCGCTGTCTCGGCTCAAGGTATCAGTCGCAGTGCGCCTCTGAATACTGTCTCTACCTATCGGACTCAGGAAATAAAATTTACCCAGCCTTGGAATAGACTGCCTGAGAAAACATCTACATTTCTCTCCCACAGAATTGATGCCAAAGTGGAGTCTGGAACAAGTGGCGGAGCAGTTTTTGCTGAAGAATTGGGCGGAGTGGTGGGTGTTATTCAATGCAGCAAAAGCGATGAAAGTTATGTCATTCGCTGGGACAATATTACAACGCAATTAGACCAACTCGGACTAGAGCCAGAGAAAAATGCTGTTTGTCAATTCCTGCAAGAGATTGAAGATTATTTCAAATACATTAAGCTTTTCCACACCCAGCAGCCAATTCTCCTGAAAGAACAATATATTCCCATTCAAGTCAGCTTGGAAACAAAACGCAAAGATGTAGAAAATTTCTGGGAATATGGGGAATCTGAAGCGGAACTCAAACGCGCCTACGCCCTCAAACGCATGAGTGAAGAATCTCAGCGGACACAAGTTGACTGGGAAGAGGCAAAAAAACAGAATCAGAAAATTATGGTTCTGGCTGACCCAGGTATGGGAAAATCTACTTTATTGAAGATGGACGCGGGGTTAACGGCTCAAGCACAAAGGCAGAAGTTATTAGATAGAACTAACGCTAAGCCTTTCGTGCAAACAGAGGGAGCCAAACCTCACCCCAACCCTTCGGAACCTCACCCTGCCCTCCGGGCATTCCTCTCCTTACTAAGGAGAGGGAAAGATTTTAGCGCAGCTAAAAGCGAGGGTGAGGTTTTGAGTGAGATGTGTGTACACCGTAGCCTACAAGGAGAGGGAGCTATAGATGATGTGATATTTCCGCTGTTTATCAGGCTATCTAATTTGGATGAACAACGGACTGAAGTTATAGACACAATAATAGCAATCATACAAAGAGACTACCCGAAAACCGCGCCACTGGTCAAGCATTTATTAGAGGAGAAATTGAAAAATGGCAAATGTCTGCTGCTTTTAGACGCTTTAGATGAAGTGCCAAAACAAAATCGCAATGAGTTAAAAGACAAGCTGAACCGATTTGCCAGAAATTATCCCTGTCCAATAATTTGCACTTCCCGAATTGTGGGTTACGGTGGCGCTTTTGTGGAGAGTGCTAAAGAAGTGGAAATCGTCCCTTTTAGCCAAAAGCAAACTGAACAGTATATTGAAACTTGGTTCACCAATGCTGCGGGTTACATTGAGGATGATTCGGTTTCAGCAGGGAAACTGATTGAAGAATTGCGGGATAAACCCCAAATTACAGGATTAGCACAAAATCCCTTAGGTAGAGTCGAGAGGCGGTATTATCCGCCGTCCCTCTGTGTTAGATCCGGACGTGCCCATTTCTGTGCATCCGGCTCCCGATGTTCTAGGGTTTCCCCTTGCCCATGTGGATATAGTCGTGGCAGC
>JAHHGV010000003.1 GCA_019359695.1 Brasilonema angustatum HA4187-MV1 | reverse complement strand
AAAAATGCTTCCACAAAAACCTGAGCCTATTTTATTAGCCCAGATTTTTGCCAAGCTTTCTTCTCTCGGTCGTATTCACAATGCTTCTAGTACCGTTCCAGCCTCGTAAATTGGCAAAGGTATTGTTGAATAAATAACTTTGTAAATCCGTCAAAGAGCCACTTCGCCCCAAATCTGCCAGCGAAATCCAAATTGGAAATCCCAAGTTTTTCTCTAACACCCAAAAGGCGATGCATTGCAGCAGACTTGTTTTCCCTGCACCTGCTTCCCCAATTAAGGCGATGTGCTTACCCTTAGTTTTGCCTTTGCCTTGTTCCAAGATTTGAGTTAAGAAAGCTTCATGCTCAAATCGCTGCTTTTCCTCATATTGTGGTTCATACAGGCGCGTTCCTGCTTCTGGGGAAAATTCCTCCTTGTCGCGTTTCTCAGGTTTTGTCCGCTGCACCAGTGCTAAGGGAACATAAATCTGCTCTCTTTCTAATTTGGCAGATTCATCTTGCATCAAGGGATTGCTGGTGAGTCGCCGCTGGGATTCCAGCAATTGGCGGCAAATTTCGTACCAGTTGATGGCAGTCGCACCAGAATCATCAGAAACACCAATGTTCTGATTGTTTATGTTTACTATGCTGTTTTGAGCATAAACCCCTATTTTTTCGGCAAACTTACCAGCGTCTTCAGGCATACTCAGCTAAACCGCAATCAAAATGACTGGTTTTGAATCGAACCCGTACCACCGATCACAACTTGCCCAATTTTTTCTGCTAACTTTTGCAAGTTTGGCATTGTTGGCTGTTGAGAGCTAAGTGTATTTGCTATTTCTTCGACTTGCGGAGCTAGTTTTGGATCAGCTTTCGCTGCTGCTTCTACCTCAACAACTCCTTGAGCAATTTCCGTATCCTTGTCTGCTGCTGCTTTCAGTTCCAGCACAGCTTGTCCATAATCTAATCGCTGCTGCTCATTTCCCTGTGTAGCATTGGTGAGCAATGGTAATTTATTCTTAGTGCGAAGCTGTTCGATTAACTTGCGACTTTGCTGCCATGCAGCATCACCGAGGTTTTCGCCAGTTTTCTCCAGTGCTTTTGTGAGAAGTAGGGTGGCGATCGCCACAGCCGTCAGAGTGACTGGTTCCATAAATCATTTCATTGTAGATTCTTATGTATTATTTATAACGCAGCATCTACTGGTTTTTCAGGAATAAACTTAGCGATCGCGAAATCACCTCACTCTTGGCTGAAGATACGCTGATAACTCAATACGGTTGTTGTTAAGGATTGATCCTCCCTAGCCCTCCTTAAAAAGGAAGGAACAGTGAAACTGATCACTGATAACTGATCACTGTTAAACACAACGGTTGCAAAATCTATGCTTCTTGCTACAAATTAGTTAACACAAAGTTCATTTTGATAACAATTTGTCATTAAACTAATGCATTAAAATGAAAATTTGATTGATATAATTCTAGTTTTGTTTAAAAGAGCCTCAATAACAATTTTGAAGTAAAAAAAAACGCCTGTAAAGAGCAATTTTTACTACATCTTGACTTTACCAAAAAAGAAAATTTGTAACAACTTTACAAAAATATTTATGAGCAAAATAGAAGCAGAAAAGAAGACTGATAATTTGTGCCCGGAGGCGACGAATGGTAGCGCTCGCAGAGAACGTTCAAAAACGGCTAACTGTACAAACTGTTGAAATAGCCCCTAATACAACGGCGATTCGCTGTCTTGATTGGGACCGCGATCGCTTTGATATAGAATTCGGATTGCAAAACGGTACGACATACAACTCATATCTGATCAAAGGTGACAGAGTGGTTCTGGTTGACACTGCTCACACCAAGTTTCGCGACCAATATTTAGAAACGCTCAAAAGCCTAATAAACCCCAAGGCGATTGATTACATTATTGTCAGCCACACAGAGCCAGACCACAGCGGCTTAGTGGAAGATGTTCTCCAGTTAGCTCCTAGAGCGACTGTCTTAGCGTCAAAAGTTGCACTTCAGTTTCTGGAAAACCTGGTACATGATCCGTTTTCTAAGCGGATTGTCAAGAGTGGCGATCGCGTAGATCTAGGTCAAGGACACGAAATCGAATTTGTCAGTGCACCTAACCTACACTGGCCCGATACAATATTTAGCTTCGACCACAAAACCGAAACCCTGTATACTTGCGATGCCTTTGGCATGCATTATTGCAGCGATGATACCTTTGACATCAACCTAGATGCAATTGAACCTGACTTCAAATTTTACTACGACTGCTTGATGGGTCCCAACGCCCGTTCCCTCGTGAATGCCATGAATAAAATGGGTGATCTTGGGAAAATTAAAATCATCGCCAATGGACACGGACCCCTACTTTACCACCATCTTGATATTCTCAGGGAATGTTACCAAACTTGGAGTCATAGACAAGTTCAGGCACAAACAATAGTCGGCTTATATTATGTCTCCGACTATGGACACAGTGGGCATCTTGCCCACGAAATTGCTGAAGGGCTGCAAAAAACTGGGCTTGGCGTTGAAGTCATGGATCTCACCACCGCTGAAATCCAAGAAATTCAAGAACTCGCAGCTCGCTCAGCTGGCATTATTATCGGTATGCCTCCAAGTGGCAACGTTGCAGCTCATGCTGCTATCAGTTCGCTCTTAGGCGTCGTCAAGAAGCAAGTCGTTGGATTATTTGAGTGCTACGGCGGAGATGATGAACCTATTGATCCACTTCGCAGAAAATTTCTCGACCTTGGTATCAAGGAAGCCTTCCCAGCAATCCGCATAAAAGAAACTCCTAGCACAGCCACCTACGAAGTGTGTAGAGAAGCAGGTATAGACTTAGGACAATTGCTTGTTCGCGAACGCAACATCAAGCAAATCAAGTCCATCGACGCAAACTTAGAAAAAGCGCTCGGTCGGATTAGTAACGGACTCTACATTATCACAACCCAAAAGAGTGATGTCCAAGGCGCAATGCTAGCTTCCTGGGTGGCTCAAGCCAGCTTGCAACCTTTAGGATTTACAGTTGCTGTTGCCAAAGATCGTGCGATAGATTCTTTGATGCAAGTGGGTGATAAGTTCGTCCTTAACGTTTTGGAAGAAGGAAATTATCAAGAATTAAAGAAACACTTCCTCAAGCGTTTAGTTCCTGGTGGTGATAGATTTGCTGGCGTCAAAACCCAAACAGCCAAGAACGGTTCCCCCATTCTTACAGACGCTCTTGCCTACATGGAATGTGAAATTGTCAGCAGCATCGAATGCAGCGACCACTGGCTGTTATATTGTACAGTTGCTGACGGTAAAGTCTCCAAACCAGAGGGACTCACAGCTGTTCGCCATCGCAAGGTAGGCACTTACTACTAATAGGGAAGATGAGCGAATCAGGGAATGTGGGAGTGAGGGAGTGTGAAAAAATATCCCTCTCTCCCTCTCTCTTTCTCTTCTTCCCTTTCTCCTTTTCTCCTCCTCATCCTCTTCCTCACTCGACAACTATGAATAATCTCAATCCCCGCGACGTACAAGTTCTACCAATCGCTACAAACACGACAGTACTAAGGGCACGTAGTTGGACACGTCTACGGTTTGAAATTGAATACGCACTGGCAAAAGGTACCACCTCGAATTGCTATTTAATAGAAGGTGATAAAACTGCAATTATTGATCCGCCCCCAGAAACTTTCACACAAATTTTTCTAGACGAATTACAGCAATCTGTTGACCTAAAACATTTAGATTACGTCATTCTAGGTCACTTTAATCCTAATAGAATCGCAACTCTCAAAGCTCTGTTAGAACTAGCACCACAGCTGACTTTTGTTTGTTCGCTTCCTAGTGCTGCCAATTTGAGTGCAACTTTTCCCCACCACAAATTGAACATCATGGCGATGCGGGGGAAAGAAACTCTGGATTTAGGTAAGGGTCATGTTTTGCGCTGTCTCCCCATTCCTAGCCCTCGTTGGCCTGGAGGTCTTTGTACTTATGACCAGCAAACTCAGATACTGTACACTAATAAGCTATTTGGTGCTCACATCTGTGGTGAAGAAGTCTTTGATGAAGATTGGGGCATTTTAAAAGAAGACCAGCGCTACTATTTTGATTGCTTGATGGCTCCTCATGCAACTCATGTACAAGCAGCTCTGGAGAAAATATCAGAACTACAAGTCAGAATGTTTGGTACCCTTCATGGTCCCTTGGTACGCTATGGCTTAGTGGAACTTACCCAAGCTTATCAGCAATGGAGCCATTCTCAAACTGCTCGCGAAATTACCGTTGCTTTACTTTATGCTTCGGCATATGGAAATACTGCAACTTTGGCGCAGGCGATCGCCCTTGGTTTAACAAAAGGAGGAGTGGCTGTAGAATCCATCAACTGTGAGTTTGCTGATCCGGAAGACATTCGTGCAGCCCTAGAAAAAGCTGAGGGTTTTATCATTGGTTCTCCCACCATTGGTGGTAACGCACCAACTCCCATTCACACTGCTTTGGGTACTGTGCTAGCGAGCGGTAATAATAGTAAGCTTGCTGGGATATTTGGTTCCTATGGATGGAGTGGCGAAGCTTTTGACTTCATTGAAGGTAAACTCCGTGATGCAGGATATCGGTTTGGGTTTGAGACTATGAAAGTCAAGTTTAAACCCTCAGATGTTCTTCTCAAACAGTGTGAAGAAACAGGTACAGACTTTGCCCAAACCTTGAGAAAAGCCAAAAAAGTGCGTATGACTCAAACTGCAGCGACTCCTGTTGAACAAGCTGTTGGTCGGATAGTCGGTTCAGTTTGCGTTGTGACAGCAAAGCTTGGAGAAGTCTCTACTGGAATGATGGGGTCTTGGATTTCTCAAGCCACCTTTAATCCACCAGGTATTACTGTTGCTATAGCCAAAGAACGGGCGGTTGAATCCCTGATGTATCCCGGCGGTAAGTTTGTCCTGAATATTTTACCTGAAGGTCATCAGCAAGAATACATGAAACACTTCCGCAAAACTTTTGCGCCTGGAGAAGACAGATTTGCAAGTTTTTCCACAAAAATTGCTGATAACGGCTGCATCGTTCTCACTGATTCCTCAGCATATCTTGAATGTTCTGTCAACAAGCGCATGGAATGCGGCGATCATTGGGTTGTGTATGCAACTGTCGATAATGGTAAATTACTTAAAGCCGATGCAGTGACAGCCGTTCACCATCGCAAAGCGGGCAATCATTATTAAACTAGGGGTGTAGGGGTATAGGGGTGTAGGAGAGCCAGTACTGATAGCGAAGCGTGTCCGTTCGGCCTCAAGGCGTGCCCGAAGGGCTCAGGACATAGGAGGGTTTCCCGACAGAGGTATCTGGTGAAACCAGCGCTGCTGGAGGGTTTCCCTCCGTAGGCGACGGGCGTTCCCGAAGGGCGTGTGTAAGTGAATGGTTTATTCGTTGGTTCCGACAACTTTGGAATAAAGTTAGGGTAAGAGTGTTTTACTTTCTTCCCCTTACACCCTTACACCCTTACACTCTTAGTTCTTGACGCACGAACAATGTGCTATATATAATTTTTGAGGTAGTTTTGCTGGTAAAACCACTGAGACTGCCTTATAACTGTGAAATGCTGATCTAAATTTTCCGTATTTACCTCAAGGACAATTGAATACATATTAGTAAACGTTAAATCAGGGAAGCATGTTAGTATTTATTGATACTAATTACGGTGCGCTCTGTCTTTTGTATTGTCCTTTTTGTATGACTCAAGAAAACAGCAACATTAAATTTCCTCTTTGGGAGTATCTAAACCAATCCGTATTCAGTTACAAAACCAAGTTGATATTAAGTCCTCGTCGCTTCGCGCAGCGATACAGAGTCCAACTTTTAAAAAGGTGCTTTGCTAAAGAATATGAGGCAAAAGGATCACAATAAAATTAGATAGCGTAGATAAGTCCAGCAACTAAGCTAAATTAGTATTGTGCTGCTTCAAAAACTAACCAACGGATATAGATCATCTTTATGAAGAGCAAGAATCAACCCATCTTCGCCTTATTATTGAGAAGCGGTATAGTCTTCTCACCCATTCTACTGTCCGTTGGTATTGCCACTGCCCAACAAACACCTTCTTCGCCACAGCCTCCGGGACTTTCCACTCCGTACCAGCAAGAACTACCGCGACTGACAGAAGAACATCGCGTCTTTCTTCGCAATA
Organism: Brasilonema angustatum HA4187-MV1; assembly: GCA_019359695.1. Lineage (GTDB taxonomy): Bacteria > Cyanobacteriota > Cyanobacteriia > Cyanobacteriales > Nostocaceae > Brasilonema > Brasilonema angustatum. The sequence continues at coordinate 284,444 of JAHHGV010000003.1, read as the reverse complement.
CTATCTTGCTTAACGTCTGGCTAGCCATGCTGACTCTTGTTCCAGTCACAGTGATTGCTGCGTTATTCCTGCTGAGACGGGTTGCTATCCGTGAGATAGTTGATAAGGCAATCGAACGGCTACACGGACTCGAAGAGTTAGAAAAACAGCTAGTGAGTGTTAAGCAAGAAGCACAAAAACTCATCCAAGAAACGAGAAATATTACTTCTGGCTTAGATAAAGAAGTAGATGCTCTTCAACAAAAAATCACAACTGAACAAGAAACTTTATCTATAATTCCATCTCAAATATTGAATTTACAAGAGCAACTGACATCAGAATTAGAAACAGCCATAAAAAATTCTAAGCAAAACGTCAAAACTTTAGAATATGAATTTTCGACTCAAGTTTCTGAGTTAGAATTGCAAACCCAACAGCAAAGAAATACAACTGTTGAGAATTTAAGAACATGGGAACTAGAAGTTGCATCTCAACTGTCGGAATTACAAGGCGAGGTTCAACAACAAAAGAATATCGCACTGGAAAATATCGAACAGTCCCGGTTTGAGTTTGCAACTCAACTATCTGGATTCGAGTTTGGTGCTCAACAGCAAAAGAACAAGATTTTTGAGGATTTGGAGCAATTACAGTCAGAAGTTGTATCTCGACTATCTACATTACAGAACCAAGTTCAAGAACAAAAGGATATCGTACTCGGGAATATAGAAGAATCGAATTCTGAGTTGACATCTCACATGTCAGAATTCCAATCAAATGCAGAAGTACAAAAACACAATCTGACGGAAAGCTTGGAGCAATTGCGCTTAGAATTTAGCTCAAAACTGTCTGCATTACAAGAAAGTGTTCAACAACAAAAGGATATCGCACTAGGAAATATCGAAGAATCGAGTTCCGAGTGGACAGAGAAAATGTCGGGATTGCAATGGGATGCAGAAGTACAAAAACACAAGCTGCTCGAAAGCTTGGAGCAATTGCGCTTAGAATTTAGCTCACAACTGTCTGCATTACAAGAAAGTGTTCAACAACGAAGGGATATTGTACTCGGGAATATAGAAGAATCGAATTCCGAATTGACTTCTCAAGTGTCAGAATTCCAATCAAATGCAGAAGTACAAAAACACAAGCTGCTCGAAAGCTTGGAGCAATTGCGCTTAGAATTTAGCTCACAACTGTCTGCATTACAAGAAAGTGTTCAACAACGAAGGGATATTGTACTCGGGAATATAGAAGAATCGAGTTCCGAGTGGACAGAGAAAATGTCGGGATTGCAATGGGATGCAGAAGTACAAAAACACAACCTGACGGAAAGCTTGGATCAATTGCGCTTAGAATTTAGCTCACAACTGTCTACATTACAAGAAAGTGTTCAACAACGAAGGGATATTGTACTCGGGAATATAGAAGAATCGAATTCCGAATTGACTTCTCAAATGTCAGAATTTCAATCGGATGCAGAATTTCAAAAACACAACCTGACGGAAAGCTTGGATCAATTGCGCTTAGAATTTAGCTCACAACTGTCCGCATTACAGAACCAAGTTCAACAACAAAAGGATATTGTACTCGGGAACATAAAAGAATCGAATTCCGAATTGACATCTCAAATGTCGGGATTGCAGTCGGATGCAGAGCAGCAAAAGTACAAAATTATCCAAAGTTTAGAGCAATTACGCTTAGAATTTGCATCTTTCCTGTCGAAACTGCAAGTGGATGCTCAACAACGCAAAGAAACAGTAGTAGAGAATTTAGAGAAATCTGGCGGTGAGTTTGCATCTAAGTTTTCAGAATTACAGTTGAATGCTCAACAAAGAAAAAATACTATTCTTGAGAAGCTGGGAGAACTAGAAGCAGAATTTGTATCTCAACTTTCGGAATTGCAGAAGGATGCTCAACAAAGAAAAAAAATTATGCTTGAGCAACTGTCTGTGGTTACACCTCCTCCCTCTGTCGCCGAATCTGCAACTGCGAAAGTGGAGGAAAAAGTACAGGAGGTACCACTTGTAGTCATATCTCCTCCCTCTGTCCCCAAATCTGCGACTCGCAAAGCAGATCAAAAAGTACAGGAGGTACCACTTGTAGTCATATCTCCTCCCTCTGTCCCCAAATCTGCGACTCGCAAAGCAGATCAAAAAGTACAGGAGGTACCACTTGTAGTCATATCTCCTCCCTCTGTCCCCAAATCTGCAACGGCGAAAGTCGAGAAAAAAATACAGCAAGTGCCACAACAACCAGAGGTGAGAGAACATACTCAGACTCAACAAGAGTCAAAAGTTGATGATATTCTCAAACAAGCAAATGTTCTTTTTTCCCAAAGACGCTACGAAGATGCGCTTGCTATTTACAACCAAGCAGTGGAAATTCAGCCAAAAGACGCTGTTGCTTGGTTGAACAGAGGTATGGCTTTAGGGAGGTTGAAACAGTACAAAGATGCGATCGCCTCCTACGAACAAGCTTTGAAAATCAACCCAGAGTACCATCAAGCCTGGGTTGACCTTGGTGTAGCATTGGGATACTTACAAAAACACAAGCAAGCTTTTATTGCTTTCAAGAAAGCAACGCAAGTTAAGCCGGATGATGGTGTCGCATGGTTCAACAGAGCTCTTGCTTTGCAAGAAATGGAACGATATGAAGATGCGATCGCTTGTTTTGACAAAGCCATCAAACTCAAGCCTGAGTCTTACAAAGCCTGGAATAATCAAGGTTACGCTTTAGTAAGGCTAGGACAAGATGACGAAGCGATTGAATGTTTCAACAAAGCCCTGGAAATAAAACCAGATTACGCCAGTGCTTATTATAACAAAGCTGCTTGTTACGCACTGCAAAGAGAGGTTGAGTTAGCTTTAGAAAATCTGCAACGGGCAGTTGAGATTAATCCTGATTATAAGGAAGAAGCGGCAACTGACATAGATTTTGATGAAATTGCCTCTGATGAGCGTTTTCAGCAGTTTTTGAGCGGAATTTCAGCAGGAAACCCAACAGTAGCAGGTTGAAATGCAGGCTCATGGTTATTAGCATCGAAAAAATGGAGTGGATGTGAAGCAGCTTATCGAATTTCATTGATTTTGGCTGAATAGACCTCTTGCAAAAGTGAGATTTTACGAGATTCTGTTAAGAGTTAAGCGTTTAGAATTACCTGTTTCCTGTTCCCTGTTCCCTGTTCCCTACTTCTATTTGGATTAACAGACGTAGCGCCCTTTCTATAATGAGTTAGAAAACGAAAGATGATTGTTGAGCCAGAATTTGATAAAGAAACCTTTTTTGAAGCAGGCAGTCACGAAGATTTGTCTAAATTATTACGTGCTTGTGCTTACGCTCTTGAAAAAAAGATTTCACTTTATAATGCAATAGAAAAAATCGGAGTGAAATTTCAAATTCTCATGTGTTCTATCGTCAAAGATGAACAAGTCAACAATGAAGGGAAAATAGAAGAAGCTGAAGAGAAATTTTGTGAGAATTACGAGTTACAACATTTCATAGAGGATATTCCATACGGTGTTAGGCTGGCGTTTCTTGCAGCTGAATGCACAGCGAATTTAATTCGCTATGTAAGTATTTCGGAAAACGAAGAAAGTCGAATTTTGTATGAAAAGATAAAAAATAGTTTAGAAGAAGAGAACGTTTGAGCGATCGCTAACCACAACGATAATGTCCCATCCCCTTTATAAGGGGAGGGGAGGTTTTGGGGTAAGACAAAACCGGGGTGGGGTAAAGCCCGAATCGTGGGTCATATGACAAAAAACACTTTTAGGACTTACGCAGAAGAGATCCCCCAACCCCCTTAAAAAGGCAGGGCTGTTTCATTCCCTCAAAGGCTCATAATGTCAAGGGTTAATGTTAGCGCTGGTCCTTAATTTTCTGGATAAAAGTTAAATTTTCTGGATCCAAATATAGGTTTTCTATAACTTCTATCCCAAAAATTATCGCGCTACGTATTGACAAATCCTCTCTCCTTAACGAATGAAACAGCCCTGCTTAAAAAGGGGGCTTTTAAGATTCACCCCTTTTTAAGGGGAGCCAGTGCGTTGGGGAGAGCAGCGCCTTGCGGGGGTTCCCGAGCCACTGCGTTGGGCGGGTTTCCCGACTTGAAGCATGTGGCGTCCCGTTGTGGCGACTGCGGAGGGTTCCCCCCGTTGTAGCACCTGGCGGGGGCTAGGGGGGATCGAGGTTTCGAGTTTTCAGTGCGTAAGTCCTAACTTTGTCACAAAATCTTACAAATAAGCACTCTTTGCCTACAAAGCTGATATTAGTACTCAAGAAGCATAATTTTACTTATTGTAAAGTCTTTTTTCCAACCCCTTATTCAAAACTTGTAGGCTACTGAGGATAAAACCGGTGCGTCACCCATTCTTTTTGTTCACATTACCTCTTGCAACCGTATTCAGCTTTACCTATTTCACCGTAGCAAGAGCACAAATCACTCCTGATAACAGTCTCGGTGCAGAAAGTTCTGTTGTTGCTCCCAATGTTGAGATTAAGGGTATCCCTAGCGACAGGATTGATGGGGGCGCAATTCGTGGGGACAACCTGTTCCACAGTTTTCAGCAATTTAATATCAATGCAGGTAGAGGAGCTTATTTTTCCAATCCAGCGGGGATTGCAAACATACTCACCAGAGTGACTGGGGGTAATGTCTCGAATATTCAAGGTGTTTTGGGTGTGTTGGGCAAAGCGAACTTGTTTTTGATCAACCCGAATGGAATTATCTTTGGACCAAATGCCCGGTTGGATGTGGGTGGTTCATTTTTGGGAAGTACGGCAAATAGTTTGCTGTTTAAGAATGGGTTTGAGTTTAGTGCGACGAATCCCCAAGCACCGCCATTGTTAACTATAAATGTTCCGATTGGGTTGGGGTTTCGGAATAATCCTCAAAATATCACTAGTCAATCTACTAATCTTGCTGTTGGACAAGGGAACTCGTTAACACTCGTAGGTGGTAACGTCAGCTTAAATGGTGGTTCTTTGCAGGCTCCTAATGGTCGTATCGAGTTGGCAGGAGTTGCAGGAACAGGAACGGTTGGACTATTGGGTAGTGCTAATAATCTGAACTTAAATTTTTCTGATAATCTACAGAGAGCGGATGTATCTCTGGGCAATACAGCCAAGGTGGATGTTACTGATAGAAGTGCGGGCAATGTGATAGTTACCGCCCGTAATTTAAATCTTTCTGGACAAAGTAGCATTTCTGCGGGCATCGGGCAAGGGTTAACGGCAGACACTCAACAGCCAGGTGATGTGAACCTCAATCTCACAGGAGCACTCAAAGTCAATCAGGATAGCCGGATTAACAATGTTGTTAATATAGGGGCAACAGGTAACGCTGGTAACATTAAAGTCAAAGCAACAACAGTGGACTTTAATGGCGGAATACTTCGCACCCGCACCTTGGGGAATGGCGATGCAGGTAACATCGATATTCAAGCTGTTGGCGATATTTCCATAAATAATCCCACTTATCAAACTCCGGGTAATAATCGAGAACTTGATGCAAAGCCTGCATTAGATGCTAGTAACTATAGTAACGACCGTACGGTTGGAAGTGGGCGCAGCGGCAACATATCACTGCAAGCCAATGGTTCTATCTCTTTAATTGGGCAGGATGAGCAGCTAAGTAATAGGGTGATTTCCACCAACAGTGCCTTTGGCGGAAAAGAAGGTGGCAGCAACATATCACTGCAAGCCAATCGAGGGATTTCTTTCTCAAATGCTTTTATTTCGAGCAGTGGCTTCAGTGGAGATGCGGGAAACATATCACTGCAAGGTAATGAGTTTGTATCATTAACAAACAATAGCTCCATTGTTACCCAAGCCTATCTTGAAGGAAAAAATTCCGGCAACATCACAATACAATCCTCCGGTCCTGTCTTATTGGAACATACTTTGGTCAACACTGCTGTTGGATTGCCCCCGCCTACAACAACATACTCAGTACTAGGCAATGCAGGTGATATAAATATTCGCGGACAGTCTGTTTTTATTACAGATGGGACAGAAGTCTCATCTAGATCGCTCAACAGTGGTAACTCTGGTAAGATTGTGATTAACGCCACTGATCGAGTAGAAATTTCCGGCACTCAGCCACTCATACCCAAGAATCGTGATCGCTCGCAAAGCTTTACAAATACTACGGTGACGACGACTAGTGAACGAAATGCCGGAGGTAATGCTGGTGATATCACTATTAATAGTCGTAACTTACGTATATCAGATAAGGGTGCTGTCACAGCAACAACAGAAGGCAAGTTTAAAGGCGGCAATATAAATATTAATGCCAGTGCTGTTGACTTGACTAACGACGGACAAATTAATGTTAGCAGTTCAGGAACAGGAAGTGCAGGCTTGCTAACAGTTAGGGCTAACTCCATCAAACTGGACAACCGAGCATCTATTAACTCCAACACCACAGCTAAAGCCAACACCACAGCAGAACAGGGCAACATTATCTTGAATTCTGACGACGTTATCTTGCGCCGCAACAGCAATATCACGACAAATGCCACAGGCACAGCTGATGGAGGTAATATTACCATCAACACTGACAACTTAGTTGCCTTTGAAAATAGCAAGATTACAGCCAATGCCCAACAAGGCTATGGTGGGAAGGTAAGCATTACAACTAAAGGTAATAGATTTCTTTCTCCAAACAGCGTGATTAGTGCGACTTCCGAACGCGGCCCACAGTATAGTGGTACTGTGCAATTTAACACACCTGAGATTGATCCTAGTCAAGGGTTATTTGAATTAACAGAAACTGTCATCGACCCAGCACAGCAGGTTGCTCAAAATCCCTGTATCAAAGGTTTTGGTAGTACTTTCACCATCACCGGACGCGGCGGACTGCCATCTGATCCAAATAAAATTCTCAGTAGTGATAATGTGCGCGTTGATTTACTTGAACCTGTTGCCAGTACGGTAAATTCAACAAGTGCAACAAAAAAGCAGCCATCTCAAAAGCCACCTGTCAAACAGATAATACCAGCACAGGGTTGGATATATAACGAAAAAGGTGAGGTGGTGCTGGTCGCTTATGATCCTACTAAGACTGGCCTACAGCGTGAGCAGCCAGCACCTACTAGTAATTGTGCTGCAGTGAAATAAGATATGTAGAACGTTTAAGCTTTGATTCGGTGTCGATTTAACCTCACCCCGCCCTTACGGGCACCCCTCTCCTTAGCAAGGAGAGGGGAGGTTTTGGCGTTAGCCAAAGCCGGGGTGAGGTAATACGCGCGTCATCCAAACTTTAATCTCAACACTGAAAAGATAGCCGCGCTAAGAACCGCACTTGCAGGAACTGTAATCACCCATGCTGCAGCAATTCCTTGAAGAGTTTTGAATTTAATAGACTTAATATCTTGCACCAATCCAATACCAACGACACCACCAACCAAAGCATGGGAGGTGGAGACGGGTAAACCCAACCGAGAGGCAAGGAGGATAGTTGTGGCAGTTGCGAGTTCAGCACAAAATCCACTACTGGGTTGCAAGGAAATAATACTTTCGCCAATCGTGGCGATAACTTTTTTTCCCAAAATGGCTAAACCAGTCACAATTCCAACGCCACCAAGTATTAGAATCCATATGGGGATGTTAAAACCATCTGTAGGTACTGTGCCAGTGCGGTTAATGTAAGCAATTGCAGCTAGAGGAGCGATCGCATTTCCCACATCATTAGAACCATGAGCAAAAGCAACAAAACAAGCACTAAGCAATTGAAATCGACCAAATATCCCCTCAACAGGATTAGTGAATCGGGGATTTCGGATTACTACTCTTCCTTGCTCCCCTGCTCCCCCTGCTTCCCCTACTTCCCCTGCTCCCCTGCTCCCCTGCTCCTCTGCTCCCCTGCTCCCCACCTCCAACTGTCGCCAGCTGTAAAAGGTGAGTCCAACTGCAGCTACAGCACCAGTTACCAATGGAATATCATGGGCAGGTATTTTGAAACCAACTTGCTCAATCAGAAAAGTTGCTAGTCCCTGAGTTAATGACGGTAGCACAATCACACCAAATATCCCCAGCAAAACAGCACTCAACCAAGGAATCCACTCGTTTAACTGTATTAATGGATTTGGTTGATCTAAAATCCAGCGCTTGATTTGACTGTAGAATAAAGCAGCAATTGCACCAGTGATGACTGGGGTGATAATCCAACCTATCGTGATTTGTCCAATTGTTGACCAATCGATCGCACTCACTCCCAAAGCAACCCAACTAAATCCGGCGATCGCACCAACAACCGCATGAGAAGATGATACAGGCAAACCCCGTGATGTGGCAATTTGCAGCCACAAACCGCCAGAAAGCAGCACCGCCACCATTCCAGTAACTAGCATTTGCGGTGTATCGGCAAACAAAGCTGGGTTGACAATTTCTGTCGCCAAAGTTTGCGATACTTCTTGTCCAAACAGTACCGCACCCGTAAACTCTAACACTCCAGCAATAATCAATGCCTGTTTGAGGGTAACAGCTTTGGAACCAACAGAAGTTCCCATTGAGTTAGCAACGTCATTTGCTCCGAGATTCCAAGCGAGATAAAAGGCGAGAAGTGCAACTATGATGACAAGCATTTTGTTTGTGTGGAATATGAGGGGAGTGAGGGAATGTGGGAGTGAGAACAATACGGTTCGGTAATATCGGTTATCTCAAAGGAGATCCCCCCAACCCCCCTTAAAAAGGGGGGCTATCTTACCCATTTACCCCCTTTTTAAGGGGGTCGCCGCAGGCGGGGGGATCTTATCCGAACCATATTGGGAGTGTGGGAGTCAGGTAAGAAGAGGAAACGGGGCACAAAGATCTCTTGCTGGGAGGAAGAAAAGCCAATGGACACTAGCTCTCCCTGCTCCCTGCTCCCTTCTCCCTTCTCCCTCTCTACGGATAAATCAAAATCTTATACGTTTCTGCAGTCGGAGTGATCGCCTGTTCCACTGCTGCTGATAAATCTTGTAATGGATAGCGATCGCTAATCAATGCTTGCACATCTATGCGTCGATTAAAGACAATATCAGCTGCTAAACTTTGAATGCGGTACGATGAACTGTAACTGCCCATCAGGTCAATTTCCCTACGATAGAGAAGATTCGGATTAACTGGAATTTCCATCTCATCAGGAAACTCTGCGAAAAAGAGAATTTTTCCACCTTTGCGAGTACAGTCGAGGGCTTGAAAGAAAGCTTTATCACTTGGGACTGCAAGTAGGGTAACATCAACACCCATGCCATTGGTCAAATCATGAATTTTTGCTGGTAAATTGGCATCACGGGCATCAAAAGCAGCTTCTGCACCTACACTCAAAGCTTTTTCTATGCGGGATGGGAGTAAGTCGGTGGCGATCGCCTTCGCCCCAAAATACTTCACCAACATGATAAACATTAACCCAATTGGTCCGGCTCCAGTAATCAAAACTGTTTGCCCAGGAGCAATTTGAGCTTTTTTCACTGCTTTGAGGCAGCAATTTGTTGGTTCTACAAAACTTGCTTCTTCAAAACTGATATTATCAGGAATGGGAATCAACCCCCCATTACGCACAATATGACCGGGAACTTTGACATACTCAGCAAAACCTCCACCACTAGCGTTAAATCCTGCTGTCGTAGAGATGTTTTTGTAAGTATCGCACATCGAGAAATTATCATTTAGGCAGTAATCGCAACGCATACAAGGGATATGGTGCATCACCGCCACCCGTTGTCCAACTTGCCAGCCTTTGACTTGCGAACCCACCGCTGATATAGTTCCAGCAGTTTCATGTCCAAAAATGCGCGGCGGTTCATACAAAGGATAACGAATTTTTTTGATATCCGACTGACACAACCCCACCACCTGCACCTGTACCAGAACCTCATCCGGTTCCAGTGTCGGTACGGGCAGTTCTTCGTAAGAAAGTTGATTAACGCCTCTAAATACCTGTGCTTTCATGTTAAATTTTCACCACTCAACGATCATACATTTAACACTTAGGGCGTTCTTTATGTGACTTGCTACAAAATTTTCGTCACGTAAATATTTTGTGGTAGTTTAAATTACATGAATCTTGAGATTTAAAAGAGGCATGGGGAAAAGAACACAGGAGTCTAAAACAACACACAGAGAAGCCATTTCACTATTCTGATTCTTCATTTTTCTCGTCGTAGAACCCCTCATCTTGCAAAAACTGAGTCAGTTCGTTAAGCGCTTCTCGACGCTTTTTACCCCGTTGTTCTTTATACCGGACTAAATTCTCAAAACAAACCCGTCGATGTGAACCCACCTTAATGTAGGGAATTTCTCCCTGTTCTAATAACTTAACAACATAAGGTCGTGAAACGTTGAGAAATTCAGCGGCTTGTTGTGTTGTCATTTCATAACTGTGGGGAACTAGAGATACAGCTTGTCCTGATGCCATTGCATGGACGACATGACGCAGCACTTGATAAAGTGACTCAGGAATGTCAATTTGTTCTCCATTAGCTCCTATTAGTTTCGCCTGAGAATCTTGGTTATTAAGAATATCTTCTAGTTGCTTAATAGACTGGGCTTCTTGTTCAGTCTTCACTGCTTTTATAGGCACGTTATGTCTTAATATCATTGTCATTTTTTCAATATTTTATAACTCTATGCAACCTACGATAACACATAATATATTACATAAACGAAATATCCGAAATAATTAAGGACTTTTCTTCACACCTGCCAAAACAAATTTGATCGCCGCCTCAATATGCTTTTCTAGCATTTCTGGACTGAGGCGATCAATCTCAGGAGTTAAGTGTTTCCAATTTTATTGCACAGTAAAGAGGCTTATCGCTGGGTGCTAAACAGGGCTGAAATACCTAATTTATAGTACATATATACGATTCTTCAGTCCAATTCCGAACTCTATTAATGATGAGTTGTAGTTAGTACTCGATACTTAGCACTGTTTTAACGAGATTCAAAAATGATTCATCAAACATACACAGCTGACGTCTTAGTCGTCGGCGGTGGAACAGGAGGAACCGCCGCCGCCATTCAAGCAGCGCGACGGGGGGCAAAAACTATCCTTGTGAGTGAATTTCCTTGGTTGGGGGGAATGCTGACTTGTGCTGGGGTATCTGCACCAGATGGGAATGAACTAGAAGCTTTTCAAACAGGGTTATGGGGTGCGTTTTTACGAGAATTACAGCACCGCCAGCCGGGAGGATTAGACAATTGTTGGGTTAGCTTTTTTAGTTACGATCCGCGTATTGGGGCAAAGATTTTTGCAGATTGGGTGCAGGAATTGCCCAATTTACTTTGGATCACAGGACAAGTGCCGTTAGAAGTTTTCCAGCAGGGGAATTGCGTTTGTGGCGTCCGATTTGCAGATTTGACTGTCAAAGCCAAGATAACTCTCGACGCTACAGAGTTAGGAGATTTATTAGCTTTAGCTGATATACCTTACCGTTGGGGCTGGGAATTACATTCGGAGTGGGGAGAACCAAGCGCCCCAGCAGATTTTAATCATCTCACACAAAGATATCCCGTGCAAGCTCCCACCTGGGTGGTGGTGATGCAAGATTTTGGTGAAGTAGTTGCACCAGAAATCCCAAGCGCACCGAACAATGATCCATCACAGTTTGTTGGTGCTTGGGACGGCTACGGTGCAGAACAGTTTTTGAATTACGGACGTTTGCCCGGTGGTTTATTTATGATTAATTGGCCAATTCGTGGTAATGACTACGGTGAAGGTGTGGGGCGATTGATAGAAACAGAAGAAACAAAGCGCGAGTTTCTGCAAGAATGCTTTTGGCACAGCCAAAATTTTGCCCATTTTATCCAAAACCAGCTTGGTCGTCGCTATGGATTAGCTCATAACATTTTCCCTCACTCCCTCTGTCCCTCCTCCTTCGCCCTTCACCCTTACTACCGGGAAAGCCGCCGTCTAGTGGGACTAACGACCATTCGAGAACAGGACATTTTGCCCATAACTGGAGGTATGGTTGCATCTTTATATATAGATGCAATAGCGATCGCTAACTACCCCAACGACCACCATTATCCAGGTGTCGAGTTCCAAGTACAACCCAAATCGATGCGCTGGGGAGGACGGAGAACGGGAACTCCCTTCACAATTCCCTACCGTTGTTTAGTTCCTATAGAAACAGATGGTTTACTAGTATGCGAGAAGAACATTTCTGTTTCTCATATTGCCAATGGAGCAACCAGATTGCAGCCTGTGGTGATGGGTATCGCTCAAGCTGCAGGTATGGCTGCAGCTTTGTGTGTTGAGTTGGATTTAAGCCCCCGAAATTTGCCAGTTAGAGTTTTACAAGAAGCTTTATTACATGATAAATATGCACCAGCAGCAATTATTCCATTATTGAATTCGCTCCCAAAAGATCCGGATTGGTTGCATTGGCAATCGTACTATTTAGAAGAACCAGAATTATATCGAATTCATGGAAATTGCCTTTGTTTATCTTCCTGTCAACATCAGAATGTTGATAGCAATAATACCATAACTGTACGAAAGATTAACTGTTTCCAGGGCATCTTTCACCACATATCTGAACAAGATTACAAATTCACTATCACTGCGCCAAGTATCCATAGGGGGGATACTTGGCAGATTGTGACTTTGCGATCGCACATCCATGAGCAATTGCAAACTTTTTGTGATCAGCAACTGCTCACCATTTGCGGTCGAATGAATCACGCTCTTAATTGGTTGATAGTTGAAAACCTCAGCAGATAGAAGAGGATTAAACAGTAAAAATCAATACTATTTCCGAAATTATCCGGATGCAGTAAACATAACTCAGTAGTAGTGAAATGAAGAGTTCAAAAATAGACATTTATTATGCGTGCTGCCATTTCATTTATGATCACAGGATTGTTCTTTAGCTCCTTAGCTATTAACACAAAAGCACTTGAGCTACAGGCATCTAACGTTGACTCACAACAGTTGATGGCGGCAGTAGGCAGTACCCAAAAGTCTCGCAAAGACTGGAGGGGCAGTGGTCGCAAACAATTGGTGGAATACATCAAGAGCACACATCCTGTTGTCTAACAACTAGATGCCAATGCTATTTGTTGGGGTGGCAATTGTCTTGTACAAAGAGAATCGAAGTACTGTAAGCCAGGGTTTTTTGAAAATTAATTACACACTCTCCCTAGTATAGATGTGAAACCAAAAATACAATGAGTCTAGGGAACAGTTCTGTATTTCACCCAAAAATTTTTGTTTACTTAGTTACCTGTTAACTTTTGCATAAAGATGCGATGCAAGTTATACGTTTCACTTTAGTGTCATACAAATGACTTGATTCCCATGGCGTTTTTGAGGTTTGAATATGTATGAGAAATTTGGTGAAATAGTATTAGCTGCTAATATTGCAAGCATTAAGAGCCACTTAAATAAAAATGAGTAGGAAATTCCTGAACGCAACCTTCACGTTATCTGTTGAAAAGGTATTAGTTGGGCGTTAGCAGTTCAGTTAAAGTCCATGTGTTTCAGATATTGTGATATCAAGTCCGGTTGATAACTTGTCGTGTGTCCGCACTCGCTGCGGACACCCATTCAAGCGGATTTGATATGACTATTGAGAAATCTCTGTTGAGTACTACAACTTTGTCCAAGAACAGGTTGGAGAAAGACGACTAAGGTTATGGATAGCTGATGAGTGAGAATTCATCAAACAGCTGTTCAGGTGAAATTTGGCAAAAAACGGGGTGGACATTGCCCACCCCACAAACATCACATACAAAACATTTGTTCTATGCCTTCATTTTCTGGCGGTTATCTTGCGTCCCTTTTAAACCATTGAGAAACATCGGCACAAATCTTTCGATCAATGCTTGTGGATCTCGCTTCCAAACTCGCTCAACGGCATTAATCCGAGTTATTTGCAAATCTGGTGCCAACAGAGTCTGCGGTAAACGTTCCATCAGGTACTGAGGACGTTGCCATACAGGCATTGTGTTTGCCACTTCCAGCAGGTTGGCAACTCTACGCAGTTCTGCACCCAAGGTGATATCCATACCAGCTTCAAAAGCTGCTTGTTCAATCGCAGCATACTTTCGCTTGGCTTGATCAACCTTTTGGCGATGTTCTGGACTTTTATCTGCTAACTGCCCCAACCAACGGTTACCCCAGCGAACGTGTCCTGCTTCCTCTGGCAGAATTTTTTCAATCGTTTCGCGGATTTTGATGTTTTCTTCGGTTTGGGGTGCTTGCTTGAGGACGTAAATGTGAGCAGAGAAGTACTCACAGCCCCGTTTTTCAGTTACGTTAATTGCTGCCAATGCGGCAATAATACCATCCTCTAGGTTGTGTTCCGCGTTTAAAAATTCTCGGTCTATCAGACGGTCAAACTCATCAATGTAGGAAGATCCAAGAGGTGTTCCTACATTCGCTCCCAGTTCCACCAATAAATCAGTCAGCCACATAGCATGACGGGCTTCATCGGAGATATGGTGAGATAAATCTCGTACCAGTTCGGGTGGCTGTCCATTGAGCTGTTCAATGACTTCAGTGAGGTCTTTGCAACTGCGTTGCTCACTATAGCGGTAGCGGTTGAGAGTGACCAGATGAATATCGCGATCGCGGACAACTTGTGTCAAGATGTCCCTTGCACCTATAGCGTTTTGAAATTTGCGTGGGTAAGCAACAGCCATAACTTTTTATGAGAGTTATGTAAAGTAATATTAATATTATATTACTTTTCTGTAACCGCCGTAGCTTTTCTTTACATTAAGCAGGCTTTCGAGCAATAAAGTACTTGCTCGCGAGCTTAGCAGTTTATGAGCTAGACCAAAATAATTTTTGCTCTACTGAGGCACTTAAGCGTAAATAAATCTCCAGCCGTATGTCTGAACATTATGCGAAGTATGCCGGGGGAAGCTTCCCCCGGCATACTTCGCGACTACGACGAGAGATCTAGTTTGACGGCTGGAAATTTATTTTTATGGATCTCCCTCAAAAGTCTGATAAGTTAGTTTGGTTAAGGTGTCAGACATGAGAATTGTTTAAGCTTTTGTAACTTTTATTTTTATAATTTTAATAATTTTCATCAAAAAAGCATAAATCCTAAGAAAAGTCTATGTCGTGAGGCAAAATCACTCTTCAGTAAGATGTGAGCCTCTGACTAGCGGCAACGAGACCAGCAAAATATGAAAGAAATACCTTTTTCACGCCCTATGGCTAACGCCACGCCTTACGGTGAGACCCTCATCAAGTACTGGCTCACGCCACATGCCTCAACGCGCTTAACCCGCGCACGGTGAGACAGCGCGAATGACGGCTCTCCCGACCTAGGCGACTGCGTTAGCGCAGCGGAACCGGAGGTTCTCCCCGATAGCCTTAAGGCGTGGCGTTAGCCATAGGGCAGTGGCTCCCCTACACCCCTACACCCTTACACTCCTACACCCCTGTGTTTCTTAAGAAGTAAGAATTTGTTCTTTCCCCCTTACCCCTTTTTCCAAACCGTGAGGGAGATGAGTAGTGCTTGGACGAAAAGTATTGACCCTACTCTCCTTTTAAACTGTCCTCCAAGTGTTTACAAATAACGGGAAGCCGCTTTACATCTACCGACTTCTCTTGGCAACGCATTGGCTCCTGGGTGGAAATCCTAAGTTCCCTACTCTAATTATTAATTTTTATTACAAATTACTATTTAGTAGTTTTTGTTACAGAATTGTGTTTTAGAATAAAAACTATAAAGTTACTGAATGATGACATTACACAAACAATTAAGGAGAACTTTATTATGTCTACTCAAGAAAAAGCCCGTGCTTTGATGATGCGTCACTATCAACTCATTAAGAATCGTCAACAATCGATGCTGGGGCGTGCTGGCGAAGAATTAGGTCTTCCTGGAGAAGTCTCTCACTACTGGAACCCTGTTCAAGGAAAAATAGATCCTACTGTGCGCATAACTTATGATCGCAGCAATGCAGCTATGAGCTAAGTGTTAACAACTAGGGGTGTAGGGGATGTAAGAGCGTCAGTGCACTGAACCCATCACTATCTCTTACGAGTATGCCTGCCTTCGCCTGACGGCTAACAATAGTGACTGACGGTGAACGATTTTTGAAAATTGTTCACCGTTGCTATATGTTGCGTCTATGTTCCTCGCAGTGGTAGATAGATACAAGGCTCAATTTTATCAGTGACGAAAAGTGGCTAAAAACACCTGGTTTTCGATGAAAAACCACAGCGTGATTCTTGTGAGCCTTAAACTCGTGCGCTCTTAAGCGTTAGCAACAGCCTTAAGAAACTAAATCCCCCTTCTTCCCTGTTAAGCGTTTCCTGTTGACGGGACTTAGACAAAAAACACCCAGAAAAAAGCCTCAAATCTATATACACAAAGATTTTGACATCGTTTTGCCTATTTTGTTGATATATCTGGGTTTGTGCCATTTTTTTGAGCATTTGGTGTATTTAGCTTACTCTGCATGGGTTTGAGGCTTGTTTCTTACTCAAAAATGTTTAAGTCCCATTAAGCGTTAAGCGTTAAGCGTTAAGCGTGTTTCTTAAAAGCAGGGGCACTGGCGGCACACCAACCGCTACGAATGAAAGAACACCCCTACACCCCTACACCTCTACACCCCTACACCCCTGTGTTTCTTCAGAGTTAATCTTAAAAACGACCTTATGTAAAGAAAACTTTGTGCATCAAGCTATAAACTTCGGACAAGCCCAGTTTTGAGATATCCTGAAGTAGAAGCCAGCATAACGCGGAGAATCATAGTTGTGAAGTTGCAGCGACCGATTTTAGTGGGAGGATTGGGACTGTCCTTTTCTCTGTGGATGTTACAAAATTTGCACCATTCGATGGTGCAGATTGGTGAATTTAGTTTGTTGAGTTTGTTAGCCGTTGGCGGCGGTTTGTGGTTATTAAAGTCAAATCGCACTCAAAATAGTTCGCAATCGCTAAGCAGTGTACCAGTAGATCGTACGACAGTAGAAGCTAGCATTGCTAAAGCCCAAGCCGTGGTTAACCAACTCGCACAGGAAACAGAAAATCCTCTAACCGTAGGGACATTGCGAGAACAACTTACCCGTCTTACGGCTGAGTTAGATAGACAAGAAATGATTGCTGTTGTCACTGGTGGCAAATCGGTAGGTAAAACGACTTTGATTGAAGTCTTAAAATCTAGCTGGTGTCAAAATGTAGAGACGGGAAGCTTTTCGTTAGTCGAATTCCAAGAAACACCACCTTTGTTTGTCAAAGCAAGCGAAAACTCAGATGTAGATGTTTTGACACACGCAAACAAATCTGATGTTGTCTTGTTCCTGACAAATGGTGATTTAACAGATTCGGAATTTCAAAGCTTACAACAGCTAAAAGCAATCAATCAAAACACGATTCTGGTTTTTAATAAACAAGATCAGTATTTGCCAGATGAACGTGTAAGCGTGTTGCAATCGCTGAAACATCGGATGTCCTCAATTGTTGTGGCGACTGCGGCATCTCCCAGTTTGATCAAAGTACGGAAGCATCAAGAAGATGGTTGTGTGCAAGAATCCCTGGAACTACCAACACCAGACATTCAACAGTTGACGCAGCAGTTGGGTGAAATGTTGACACAGCAACCAGAACAGTTGGTGTGGGCAACTACAATGAGGAAAGTTTTGTTGCTCAAAGCTGAAGCGAAAAACTTGCTGAATGAAATCAGACGCGATCGCGCTGTAAAATCAATTGAACAATACCAATGGATAGCTGCTGCAGCAGCATTTGCCAACCCAGTACCAGCGCTTGATATCTTAGCAACAGCCGCAATTAACGCTCAAATGGTTATGGATTTGGGTGGTATCTATCAGCAAAAATTTTCCTCAGAACAAGCGCAAACAGTTGCTGGCACAATGGGAAGTTTGATGGTGAAACTGGGTTTAGTAGAACTGTCTTCCAAGGCAGTAAGTACAGTACTCAAAACTAACGCTATCACCTTTGTTGCTGGTGGCTTGGTGCAGGGAGTCAGTGCTGCTTATTTAACTCGCATCGCAGGTTTAACTTTAGTTGAATATTTCCAACAGCAGGAAGTCGCGATTCACTCTGGAACAGTGTTAAATCTTGACAAGTTGCGGCAAACTTTGCGAAGCGTATTTCAGCAGAATCAGCAAATGGCTATTTTGCAAAGTTTTGTTAAGCAAGGCGTGAAGCATTTGACGCCACAACCACAGCAACTACAACTTGTTAAATCTGAGATTAGCGCTTAGCCTTAGTCAGGTGGAATTCACACTCACACAAACAAAGTTCGCCTACACAAGCTCAAGTTTCCTAAAGCTGTTCAGGCGGGCTTTGTCTGTATAAGGAAATAGGGAACGCTTAACAGGGAACGCTTAACAGGGAACAGGGGAAAGAATAAAGGTGTACCTACGTGAGCAAAAATCAAATAGGACTCCTATGTAAACTCATGCCATTTACAAGTAAAGATACTGAGAAAATATCAATATTGGTCTTCCCTGATGTGCTGATTATTGTATTAGCGCTAAAAATAGAAGAAAGTTATAGTAATTTAATTAAACTTCATAATTGTTAGGAATAACACTACATGATCTGATAAAGTTCAGATAAAAAACTTAAAAATTATGATTTAATTTATCTAAATAGCTTGAAATTTTTCCATAAAGGTTAATAATTAATCATTGGCAAAAAAGGCGATGGCAGCAGATTATACAGACATTGACATTGCGCCATTTATAGATCACGCTCTGCTGATACCAACCGCTACCTCAAAGCAGGTTGAACAATGGTGTGAAGAAGCAGATAGATTTCATTTTGCGGCGGTTTGTGTGTACCCGACTCATGTGAAGCAAGCCGCAGAACTTTTGCACGGTAAAAAGCCGAAAGTTTGTACAGTGATTGGCTTTCCTACCGGGGCAACAACTTCCGCAACAAAGCTGTATGAAGCTCAAGAAGCAGTGGAAAATGGAGCCACTGAGTTAGATGTGGTGATAAATTTGGGCTGGTTAAAAGCAGGCAACACTGAGAACGTACACCAGGAAATTGCCCAAATATGTGAAGAAACTGGGCAAACAGTCAAGGTTATTTTAGAAACTAACCTGCTGACGGACGCGGAAAAAAGACTAGTAGCAGAAATCTGTATGGATGCTGGTGCAGCATTTCTCAAAACGAGTACTGGTTGGAATGGCGCTACGACAGTAGAAGACGTACGACTTTTGAAAGAAATCACACAAGACAGCGTTGGAATTAAAGCCTCAGGAGGTATTCGCACCATCGACCAAGCTTTAGACTTGATTATGGCGGGTGCAACCAGATTAGGTACTTCTCGCAGTATCGATTTGCTTCATCAACGCCATAGACGGGACTTGAGTGAGTAGTCATTTGTTCTTTGTCTTTTGTCTCAAGCTCATGACTCATGACTAGTAACTAATGACTAATGACTAATGAGTAAAACTTATAAAGCAACTGGAATTAATCTTAAAGCTCAGGCTCTCGGAGAATCAGATAGACTAGTGACAATTTTGACACCAGAGTTTGGTCTGATTCGAGCAGTCGCCCCAGGATCACGAAAACACAACTCCAGTCTTGGTGGTAGAAGTGCAATGTTTGTGGTAAACGAGCTACTGATTGCTAAAGGGCGATCGCTCGATAAAATCACTCAAGCACAAACAATAAAATCTTATCCAGGTCTTGCTAGAAACTTAGGAAAGTTGGCTGCTAGCCAGTATTTAGCAGAAATAGTACTATCTGTAGCGTTAAGCGAGCAACCCCAAGAAGAACTTTATGAGTTACTCAACGAACATCTCAATCGTTTAGAAGTTTTAGAAAGCGCAGAAACATTAAATGTTTTAGCACATCTGGCTCATGGGGTATTTCACCTTTTAGCTTTGGCGGGACTAACTCCCCAAGTACAAGTCTGTTGCATCACTGGACGCTCTCTCATACCAGATTTTACAGATCCAACTTGGCAAGTCGGATTTAGCATACCAACAGGTGGAACAATTTGCTTAAGTGCTTGGGAACGTCTGAAGGAGGAGAAAAGAAAACAACAAAGTTTTCCTAGCTTTCCACCTCATCACCCCAGTTCCACAACTTCTTCCACCATTCCTGCTACTGTGAAAGAGAAGCCTGCCAACTACCAAACAATTATTCATCGGCAAGAAATACCAGTTATATCAAGCCGCTTGAATGCAACAGAACTTGCTATACTCCAGCACCTGTCGCAACCAGAGATCATCCAAGATATAACCAGAAATGATGGCTGGTTATCCGTTGAGCAAGTTTTGCGCTCCTATACTCAGTATCACATTGGTCGCCTTATTCGCTCCGCTGCTTTAATAGATTCTTATTTTGCTGCTAACCATGATGCAACCGTCTGATTTGGATCCAAAAATCCTGCCGTTATCACAAAGTTACGCTAGGAAACAGAATAAGGCATCAATGCCTAAAATCGCTAACAACCCGAATATTCCCAAGTCTCTACCCAGTCATGTTAACTTGCACGAGCAGGCAAAAGACATTTTCGTAAATCAGAAAAATTGTACATCGGAAATCTCAAAAACTGATGTCACTAACCACAAACAACAATCGGAAAACAATTTGACCTCTAGCGAGGCAAATGGCAAAAATAATATTTCCGAAGATAGCACCCAAGAGGCGACAGCAGCTGTAGCAAAAACAACAGAAATAACAGAAGCTTCTGGTTCCAGTCCAGAAGCTGCATCACGTGAACAGCAAGAGCAAGGGTTTTTGCCGATATTAAAAAACCCCAACTTTTTGGCTCTTTGGGGTGGTCAAGTCTTTTGTCAGATGGCAGATAAAGTGTATCTGGTTTTGATGATTGCCATCATTAATACTCAGTTTCAAACAAGCGAACAGAGTATTAGTGGTTGGGTTTCAACGCTGATGATGGCTTTCACCATTCCCGCAATTCTTTTTGGTTCCCTTGCTGGTGTGTTTGTAGATCGCTGGTCGAAAAAGGCGGTGCTAGTAGCAACAAATGTTTTGCGCGGCATACTAGTGTTGGCAATTCCAGCAATGCTGTGGCTGACTCATGATTGGCAACCATTAGTGGGAGTTTTGCCAGTGGGTTTTGCCATCATTTTGACAGTGACTTTCTTGGTTTCTACGCTGACGCAGTTTTTTGCACCGGCAGAACAGGCGGCTATGCCTTTAATTGTCAAAGAAGAGCATTTGCTTTCGGCAAACTCACTGTACACAACAACAATGATGGCGTCAGTGATAGTTGGGTTTGCAGTTGGGGAACCATTGTTAGGGGTAGCAGATCAATTGTGGTCGCAAGTAGGTGGTAGTGATGGACTAGGTAAAGAACTTGTAGTGGGTTGCAGTTATGCGATCGCCGGATTCGTTTTGTTGTTGCTTGTCACTCATGAAAAACCTCAACAAAGCGAAAAAGAATCTCCTCACATTTTTGCTGACTTGCAAGATGGTTTGCGTTATCTAAAAGAAAATTCTCGTCTTCGCAATGCCCTTGTTAAACTGATCATTTTGTTCTCAGTATTTGCGGCATTAACCGTTTTAGCCGTTCGTATGGCAGAATTAATTCCTAACTTAAAAGCTTCCCAATTTGGCTTTTTACTAGCAGCAGGTGGTGTTGGTATTGCTGTTGGCGCAACTCTTTTAAGTTTATTTGGTCAGCGCTTGTCCTATACCCAGTTAAGTTTGTGTGGATGTATAGGAATGGCAGCATCTCTTATCGGTCTGTCGATATTTACTAAACAGTTATGGATCGCCCTGCTTTTAATAACACTGTTAGGTGTCTTTGGGGCGTTGGTGGGTATTCCCATGCAGACAGCCATCCAAACAGAAACTCCGCCAGAAATGCGTGGGAAAGTTTTTGGTTTACAAAACAATGTGATTAATATTGCTTTGTCCTTACCCTTAGCACTAACAGGCGTAGCAGAAACCTTTGTTGGATTACAGACGGTATTTTTGGTATTAGCTGCGATTGTTTTTTCTGGTGGTATATTGACCAGTTACACCTCTTCTAAGTAGCTATCAGATAAAAAGAGTTAATCTTCAGCTTTTACAACCGATTATTTACTGAAAACTTCAGTTGTTATGGTAGACTTACCTCAGTACTAAACTCTCACGAGTCTTGCTGGGAATCAACCCAAGTTTGAGCTAGACGTTATACCTAACGTCTACGAGGGTTGTTAGAAGTTACATAAATTAACAACCCAAAAGTGAAGTAAGTAAAGCCAAAAGTACACTTGTCTAGAAATGTACAAAGCTTTTGTACAAGGTGACAGTAAGTTTTGTGTTGCCCCAAGTTAAGAACCAGCAAGTAAAGCGAGACAAAGGACTAATTAAAAAAGGACAAAAACCTAATATAATAAATTCGCTTTACTGATAGCTAACAAAGAATGCGTATAGCCTGGATTGGAAAAAAATCACCCTTTTGTGGCAATGTCACCTACAGTAGAGAAATTACAAATGCCTTGTTAGACCGGGGACACCAAGTTAGCTTTCTCCACTTCGCTCAAGAAGAATCCGATGTGGGGAACTTGCCTAATTGTCAAGAAGTCACCCTACCCTTCATCTACAAGTCTCAGGTTTACACAATTCCAACTTTCAAAGCGACTAAGGTTTTAACCCAGTCGCTGCGACGCATTAAACCTGATATAGTCCATGCTTCTCTGACTTTATCTCCCCTCGACTTCGTTCTACCAGAAATTTGTGAGCGACTGAAGTTACCTCTGATTGCTACCTTCCATACACCATTTGCTGGAAAGGGCGCAAAACTGGTATCAGGAACACAACTTTTGGCTTATCAACTCTACGCACCTTTTTTGGGTAATTATGATCGCGTGATTGTCTTTTCCCAAATTCAACGAGAATTATTGGCTCGCATGGGTGTTCAGGAACAAAACATTGCTGTCATTCCCAACGGTGTGGATGTTGAAAAATATTCTCCCGGTCTTTCCAATGTCAAAGAAGAATTTCGCGCTGAACGTTTGTTTGTCTACCAAGGTCGGATAGCCCCAGAAAAAAACGTTGAAGCCCTCCTCCGTGCTTGGAAAGATGCACAAATGGGACCAGATAGCACATTGCTCATTGTTGGTGATGGTCCGTTGAAACCTTCTTTAGAGCCATTTTACGATTTGGAGCACAATATTATCTGGTTAGGATTTGTCGCTGACGAACAACGACGAATCGAAATTTTACGGGGAGCAGATGTATTTATTTTACCATCTTTAGTAGAGGGATTATCTTTGTCTCTGTTAGAAGCAATGGCTTGTGGAGCCGCTTGCATAGCAACAGATGTCGGTGCAGATGGAGAGGTAATGGAAAAAGGAGCGGGTGTTATTCTTAACACAAAAACTGTACGTTCCCAATTAAGAACCCTCTTGCCACTATTCCAAGATCATCCCGAATTAACAACCTTGCTGGGGCAGAAAGCCAGAAAGCGGGTATTAGAACAGTATACTCTTAGTAGTAATATTACTCGACTTGAAGAACTTTATACTAAAGTTTTGGAACAGCGACGATTCGTACCGCTAAGTTGGGGAGCGTGAATTATATAGAAAAAAGGGTGAGGTGATACTCATGAATCCAACGCGCGTGTGACCTCACCCCGGCTTTGGCTTACGCCAAAACCTCCCCTCTCCTTAGTAAGGAGAGGGGTGCTCGATAGGGCGGGAGTGAGGTGAGACCAGTGCTGCAGGAGGGTCTCCCGACCTAGGCATCTGGCGTTAGCGTAGCGAGACCGAAGGTCTTCCCCGGAGGGTTAAATCAGCGTGGAATCAAACCTTAATCGTTCTATAAATCTTATTTCACTGTTGAGATTAGAGTTTTGACAATGCGCGTGTGACCTCACCCCGGCTTTGGCTTACGCCAAAACCTCCCCTCTCCTTAATAAGGAGAGGGGTGCCCGTTAGGGCGGGAGTGAGGTGAGACCAGTGCTGCAGGAGGGTCTCCCGACCTAGGCATCTGGCGTTAGCGTAGCGAGACCGAAGGTCTTCCCCGGAGGGTTACATCAGCGTGGAATTAAAGCTTAAACGTTCTACGTATCTTATTTCACTGCAGCACAACTACTAGTAGGTGCTGGCTGCTGCCGTTGTGGACCAGTCTTAGTCGGATCATAAGCGACCAGCACCACCTCACCTTTTTCGTTATATATCCAACCCTGTGCTGGTACTATCTGTTTAACAGGTGGCTTTTGAGATGCGTGCTTTTGTGTTGTACTTGTTGAACTTACTGAACTGGGGACAGGCTGAATTAAATCAACACGCACATTGTCACTACTGAGGATTTTATTAGGATCAGTTGGTAGTCCGCCGCGTCCGGTGATGGTGAAAGTGCTACCAAAACCCTTGACACAGGGATTTAAAGCAATCTGCTGTGCCGGGTCGGGGGTTGTTTGTGTCAATTCAAATAACCCTTGGGTGGGGTCAAGATCGAAATTGTTAATTATAATATTTCCAGTAGCAACAATATCACTATTTGGGGTAAGCTGTGGCTGATACTGAATACCAAAGATTCCTCCTGGTTTTGATATATTAACTACAACATTACTCCCCGCAGTACGCCCAAAGCCAGTAGCAGTGATATCACTATTTTCTTGAGAAAAGGCGACTAAAAATTGAGTGTTGATGTTAATATTGCCGTCCTGTCCTCCACTAATGGCGGATATCAGACTATTACGGCGTAATAGCAGTAAATCTCGTGCTTGCAGTATGATGTCTCCTCCGAAACCGTTTGCAGAGTTAGCAGTGAGTTTCCCTTGATTATCAAGATTGATAGAATTGGCTATGACTTTTAGCTGACCTGCATTACCGCTTCCCTGATTGCTTACAGTTCCTTCTGCCCGATTAAGAACATTGAAGCGTCCAGCAACAATTCTCAAATTTCCTCCATTACCGACTGCTCCAGTCTCCACAGCACTGGATGCACGACTAGGCAAACCATTGCTGCCAAATCCTTGAAATAAAGCAGTATCAGTAGTGATTGAGATACTACCTGCATCTCCTCGCCCACGACTGTTAGCAGCTAGTTGAGCACCTTGGGTGACTGAAACTGATTCTGCTTTTATGGTGATGTCGCCACCTTTTCCTTCTGCATTGGCATCTACTGTAGCAAACGCGCCACTGGGAGAGCCTTTACTATTAACTCCGTCAAAAACCGCATCGCGGGCATTTAGTGTAATATTGCCTGCGTTGCCTTTTTTCAGAGTACTTGTTACTAACTGAGCACCATTGGTGACTGAAAGCAACCCTGTTGTAATATCTAAATCGCCTCCTTTCCCGAAAAAGTTAGAATCCACTGCACTAAATGCACCACTAGGAGAACCATCACGGCTACTAACTCCATCAAACGAGATTTTATCGCTGGCTAGAATTCTTATATTACCTGCATTTCCCCCCCCCAAAAGTGCTAGTTGTTAGTCTTGCACCATTGGTAACTGAAAGCGATCTTGTTGTGATACTTATGTTCCCACTGTTACCAGTGGCATCAGGAAAAGAAGCATTACCAAACGGCTCAATGGTTATACTGAAGCGAAGAATTTGCGGCTCAGTGAAGCGTTCTTGCGGATTATTAGAGCGCTCTTGCTGTTCAATCTTGATACCACCACCTCCACCAACTACCCCAGAACCAACTGAGCTGGATATGCCGCTAGGAGAACCATCGCTACCAATTCCATTAAAAGAAATTGTATCGCTGGCTGTAATATTGACATTGCCTGCATTTCCTTGTCCCAAGGTACTAGCAATTATTGCAGCACCATTAGTAACTGAAAGCGTTCCTGTCTGTAGCGTTATACTACCGCCATTCCCCTTTGCTGTTGGCTGTACTGTACTAAATACACCACTGGGTGAACCATTGCTACCAACACCTTCAAATAAGACATTTCGGGAGGAGAAAATTGTGACATTGCCTGCATCCCCTACTCCACGAGTGCTGGTATCAAGTCGAGCACCATCTTTGAGGGATAGTGTTGCTGCTTTTATATCGATATTGCCACCTTTGCCCACACCTGTTGCTTCCACTGCGCTTATAAAGCCAGTGTTACTATCTGCAAGCTCAACAAAACCCAACGCTCGCACCGACACGCTCCCTGCATTTCCTTGCCCAAATGTGCTGGCAATCAGTTGAGCGCCATCGCTTAAAGAGAAAGAGCCAGAGGAAATCGTAATATTTCCCCCATTACCCGTCGCCCGCGTGCCCACATAGCTGAAAATCGCACCGGGATTTCCGCTTTTTATCCCTACCCCAGCAATAGTTACAGGTCCTGTAACATCAACTATAACATTGCCTGCATCCCCCCTTCCGGCTGGCTGAGTGTCAGATGCTTGACGAACTAGGGTTAGCAGTTGAGCGCCATCTTTAAGTGAGAAGGCTGCTGCCTTAATGTCGATATTGCCACCATTGCCTACACCTCCTGCTTCCACAGTGCTGAAGATGGTAGTGTTACTGCCTGCCAAATCAACTGCACCGGATGCTCGCACTGACACATTACCTGCATTTCCTTGTCCCAAGGTGCTGCCAATCAGTCGAGCACCATCAGTTAAAGACAAGGAGCCAGTTGTTATATTGATGTTGCCACTATTGCCCACTGCTTGGGATGCCACATAATTGAATACATAGCTGCCTGCAACTTTTATATCTCCTGTGGCATCCAGCGTAATATCTCCCGCTTGACTACCAACTGTCCCCAAGCCTTGCCCTATTCCCGCATATAACCCACTTCCTCCGGAAATATTTAAATTGCGGGCGTTGACTGCAATACTACCGCCCCCACCTGAGTTAACACCAACTTCTGCACCATTCGTCAGGGACACATCACCTCTTTGGACTCCCACAGGAAAACTCAAGCTACCATCAGCATTAAGTCCTACCGTTCCAGGAGCAGATAATCCTCCTAACTCAACTCGTCCTCCTGGTGCAAACAGTATTCCACCATCTAAGCTGACATCACCACCTACCAGTGTTAAAGAATTTCCTTGTTTAACAGCAAGACCAAAAATATTAGTACTAGTATCAAGAGCTCTAGACTGATTGGTGATATTTCCCGGATTATCCCGAAACCTCAAGCCAATCGGAACATTTATAGTTAACAATGGCGGTGCTTGCGGATTCGTCGCACTAAACTCAAAATTATTCTTAAATATCAAACTATTTGCCGTACTTCCCAAAAATGAACCACCCACATCCAACCGAGCATTTGGTCCAAAGATTATTCCATTCGGATTAATCAAAAACAAGTTCGCATTGCCCAACACACCCAAAACACCTTGAATATTCGAGACATTCCCCCCAGTCACTCTGGTGAGTATGTTTGCAATCCCAGCCGGATTAGAAAAATAAGCTCCTCTACCAGCGTTTATATTAAATTCCTGAAAACTATGAAACAAGTTCGTCCCGCGAGTTGCGCCCCCGTCAATCCTGTCGCTAGGGATGCCTTTAATCTCAACATTGGGAGCAACAACAGAACTTTCTGCACCGAGACTGTTATCAGGAGTGATTTGTGCTCTAGCTACGCTAAAGTAGGTCAAGCTGAATACGGTTGCAAGAGGTAAGGTGAAGAACAAGAATGGGTGACGCACCGGTTTTCTGCTCAGCATAAAACAAGTCTTTAATATGGGGTTGGGAAGAATACTTTAAAATAAGAAAAATTGTGGCTCAGTAGTACTAATATTAGGTTTGTAGGCAAAGAGGATTTGTTTGTAAGATTTTGTGACAAAGTGTTTTTGTCATACCCCCTGACTTAATACGGTTCGGTAATGTTCGGTTATCTCAAAGGAGATCCCCCCAACCCACGCCAGGTACTACAACGGGGGGAACCCCCGCAACGCACTGGCTCCCCTTAAAAAGGGGGGCTTTTAACCCTCTTTTACCCCCTTTTTAAGGGGGTCGCCGCAGGCGGGGGGATCCTAACCAAGCTTAAAAAACCCGGTTTTTGACCCTGATGCAAGATCTCAGTCAAAGGAGATCCCCCCAACCCACGCCAGGTACTACAACGGGGGGAACCCCCGCAACGCACTGGCTCCCCTTAAAAAGGGGGGCTTCTAACCCTCTTTTACCCCCTTTTTAAGGGGGTCGCCGCAGGCGGGGGGATTTTAACCGAACCATATTAAGTAGGTCAACATAAAAAAACATAAGATACGATTCTTGCGATTGCTTCGTTCCACTGCGTTCCACTCGCAATGACATTTCACGTTTAATTAGCTTGAGCTACTTACCACCTCATCCTCGCTTTTACCTACAAAAAAATGTCCCTCTCCTTAATTAAGAAGAGGGATGCCCGACAGGGCAGGGTGAGATTTCGTTACTTAGAAATTGTAGCCAACTCCTAGCATCAGACCGACATCAGTCTCATTTAGAAAAGCTGCATTCACAGAACCTGTTAATGTAAATCTACGAGTTAATGGCACATCAACACCGCCAGAAAGAAGGAAACCAACATCAGCATCATCACTAGTTTCAATCGCGACGCCAGCACCTACGTAAGGGGCGATGTTAAACCCTTTTCCTGTTCCTCGTTGAGACAAGTCGAAGGTAATGGGAACAAGAATGATCGGATCATCTCCAATCACAGCTGAAGGTCGCACCGAGAAGTTTCGTGTTAGCCCAATTTTACTGAAAACTGCAAAGTTCCCTTCAGCAAGAGCTGAATCACCGCCTAAGCCAATATTACCACCAACTCCGATATAGCTAGAGACACCACGAGTGGCTCTACCTGGCGTAATACCATCTCCACTACCTCCGCCATTCCCTGTATTGAGACTTACATCAGACGGTATGAGGACTTTGTTAATTCCATAAATAACACCATTGCTTGCTTGGATGTTCGGCTGAGTCACGCTGGCATTGTTGACTGCAATTTGATTACCACCTTCGACTTTAACCTTTAGGGGTAAGCCTTCAGCGGTTGTGATCTTACCAGCTCTAAGTTGATCAGCACTAAGGCTACCAGGCACCACGTGGTATCTTAAAATTTTAATCAGTGCTTCTCTGTTTTCTGGCTGCTGCAACTGCTCTAAGGTTTGTTTAGGCAAAGCAGAAAATGCCTCATCGGTAGGAGCGAAAACAGTGTAAGGGCCTGGTTGTTGTAGAGCATCAGTCAGACCTGCTGTCTTCAATAAAGAAGTCAAAATTGTAAAAGAATTACTAGAAGCAGCAACAGATACAATGTCTGTGCTAGTTGTTGGAGCGCTCGCAGTGGTTCTACCTACAATATAACTAGCAGCTGCGACATTGTTCGCAAGAGGTGGCACCTGTCCCAGTTTAACCAAAGCTTGATATAAATGTGCTGCAGCTTCTGCACGAGTTAGAGGTGCAAGTGGATTGAGGGTACTCACATTTGGATAGTTAACCACAAGATTATCTTGTGTTGCAGTTGCCACATTATTCACAGCATAGTTTGGGATAGAACTAGCATCTGTGTAATAAGTACCAAGACTATTGGTTGCATCACCACTAGCAGTCAAACCTAAACCACTTGTTAAAGCAACGATCGCCTGCACCTTAGGAATTTGCTGATTTGGTCTAAACAAGTTCCCTGGATACCCTGCTAGAAATCCGGTTTCGTAGGCTTGAGTAATAGCAGAAGCCCCCCAATAGGTAGAAGGAACATCTTGAAACCCACCAGCAGGTAGCTGCCGAACTGAGTTTTTGCTGAAAGCTTTTTGAATCATTGCTGCAAATTCAGCACGAGTTACAGGTTGATCCGGTCTATAAGTGCCATCAGGAAAACCACTAATTACGTTTTTTGCGGCTAAAGCTTGGATAAATGGTTGTGCCCAGTAATCTGCCGCAACATCTGGAAAGTTACTCGTTGATGGAGTTGTTGATGGAGTTGTCGATGGAGTCGTCGATGGAGTTGTCGATGGAGTCGTCGATGGAGTTATTTCTTGAGGTGTTTGAGCAGAAACTAATGTAGGACTAGCTGTAGCAGTAATTATTCCTAACGTTATCAATGCAGTGCTGACTGTTGACAAACGCTTTGAGATATACATAACTTTTTTCACTCCTCACAAAAAAGATGACACTTATCTCGCCTACCGAAAAATCCTGAGAAGTCATGAGATTCAGTTGATAGATTGCACTTGAATCAACTACTGAACAAGTTATCGTTGAAACTTAGACCTCAATAAAACAACTCATAGAAAATTCAAAATGTTTTGAAATACGTAGGCGTTGATGAGTTAAAAATGCGCTAAAGGATGCTGCAATAAACTTTTCATGTTAGAAAAGGAGAATCACTGCAAAACATTCTTTATATATTTTGATATACCTCTTTAAGAGGAAATAAAACATCTATCTTAGGCAAGGATTTAGTTAGTTTCTTCGAGTATAGCCCCACACCTGACCTGTTATTTGAAAGCATATTGTTAGACATATAGTGTCGGATGAATAACTAGACAATTAGAATGCGTGACAAGTTCCTTATTCTTAAATTATCGTAACGATTCAGGTCAGGGGGTATTGACAAGTGTGACAACCGAAAACCATTGTGTATCTATTGCTTTCCATAGAAACGATAGGTAAAAGTGCGGTTCTTGCTCATGTGGACTATATCCAAAGGATGATTTTCACCAGAACCCTAAACAAATAATCTATCTGTGGTGGCTGTTTTTTACTGAGTATGCCTACCAAATGTCAACGACTCACAAATTCTGCACCAGAGGTTAGGTATGGAAAGCTCTAATTCCTCAGGCAATCCTCAAGAATTAGATCCAAACCGAGATGGACATCAAATCTCAGTTTTGGAGCGAGAAACGCCAAGTGTCAAGCCACCAGAGACACAGCGTCCTTCAGGGAATCCGAAACGCAAGCGTCGCAATAGGCTTATCTTGATAAGTTTGCTGGTTGTAGGAGCGATCGCATCTGGCATCTTTGGCTATCGTTGGTGGCGCTTCGCACACACTCATCAGGAAACCGACGATGCCTATGTCACAGGTGATATCCACCCGGTTAATGCTCGTGTCTCTGGTACAGTCACTCAGGTTTTAGTTGATGATAATCAAATTGTTAAAAGGGGTACATTGCTTGTGAAGCTCGACCCCAAAGACTATGACGTCAGCTTACAGCAGACAATAGCATCTCTACAAGCGGCTCGTGATCAAGCAAGTGTCGCACAAGCAAATATTGGTATAACTAAAACCAATGCCCAAGGTTTAACTACCCAAGCTCAAGGAAATATTGATGCTGCCGCTGCCACTATTTCCACTTCGCAAGCAGCTTTAAAAGAAGCTCAAGCAGGTGTTCCGGCGGCTCAAGCACAACTACAACAGGTTGAAGCAAATGTAATCAAAGCTGAGCTGGATTACAAGCGCTATGCCAGTCTGTATCAATCTGGAGCGACACCCAAGCAACAGTTAGATACTGCCACCGCAAATTATAATGGTTTAGTGGCACAACGAAATACAGCTTCTGAACAAGTAAAGCAGGCGCAAGCAAGAGTTGCCCAAGCACAGCAAAATTTGACGAATTCTCAGGCAAAGTTAGCTTCGACTAAAGGTAATCTGCAACAAGCTAATGCCAGCAGTGAACAAACAGAGGTGAATAAGCGGCAATACAAGGCAGCACTCTCAGCGATCGCCCAAGCCCAAGCACAAGTAAAGAATGCGGAACTCCAATTATCCTACACAAACCTTACCGCTCCCACAGATGGACAAGTGGGAAATAAGAATGTGCAGGTAGGGCAGCGCGTACAACCTGGGCAAACATTAATGTATATTGTCGAACAGCGTCCTTGGATTGTAGCTAATTTCAAAGAGACTCAGTTAGGAAATATGCATCCAGGGCAACCAGTAGAAATCAAAGTTGATGCCTTCCCCGGTCGAGCTTTTCTGGGTAGGGTGAATAGTCTGGCTCCTGCTTCCGGAGCTAAATTTGCTTTGTTACCACCAGATAATGCAACTGGTAATTTTACCAAGATTGTACAACGAGTGCCGGTGAAAATAGTGTTTGATCCTCAAAATATTCGGGGTTATGAGTCACGCATTACTCCAGGAATGTCTGTGGTTGTAACAGTTAAAATTCGTTAAAGGGAAGTTCGTGAGCCGCACAAGCATCAATAATCAACAA
The DNA here is from genome assembly GCA_019359695.1 of Brasilonema angustatum HA4187-MV1. Lineage (GTDB taxonomy): Bacteria > Cyanobacteriota > Cyanobacteriia > Cyanobacteriales > Nostocaceae > Brasilonema > Brasilonema angustatum. The sequence continues at coordinate 252,492 of JAHHGV010000003.1, read as the reverse complement.
GGACGAGCTGCTGTCCCTGCGTCTGGTTCCCAATCCGACCAAGTATCCCTCAAAGACTGGATCGGTGTCATGGCAACCCTGCTGGGTGCCTTTATGGCAGTACTGGATATTCAAATTACCAATGCCTCCCTTAATGATATTACAGGGGCATTGGGTGCCACTATTGATGAAGGCTCTTGGATCTCGACAGGTTATCTGGTGGCGGAAATTGTGGTGATTCCCTTAACAGGATGGTTATCTCAGGTATTCTCCGTCCGACGCTATTTGTTGGTTAACGCCACACTGTTTCTGTTTTTTTCCGTAGCTTGTGCCTTTGCCTCCAATTTAGGAATGATGATTTTGTTTCGCGCAGGGCAGGGATTTACAGGCGGAATTCTGATTCCAATCGCTTTTACGGTCATTCTTAGCACCTTACCACCAGCGAAACAGCCCATCGGCTTAGCACTGTTTGCAATCACAGCCACCTTTGCACCTTCGGTTGGTCCGACTGTTGGCGGTTGGCTAACTGACAATTTTAGTTGGCAATACATCTTTTATCTAAACATTCTTCCAGGAATTTTGTTGATAGCAGGAGTTGCTTATGCTATCGCCCCCAAACCGATGCAGTTGCAGCTATTCAAACAAGGGGATTGGTGGGGTATTGCAACAATGGCGATCGGTTTGGCATCGTTTGTGTTTTTTCTAGAAGAAGGAAACCGAAAAGACTGGTTTGGTTCTGTTGAGATTGTGCGTGCAGCGGTACTAGCAGGAATCTTCTTACCTATTTTCATTTGGATTCAGTTCACCCGCAAGCAACCGTTGCTCAATTTACGATTAATCGCACAGCGTAATTTCGGTTTGTCAATGGCTGTAAATACGGCAACGGGTTTGGGACTCTACGGTTCAGTTTTTATATTGCCTCTTTTCCTGGCACAGATTCAGGGCTATAACGCCATGAAAATTGGTGAAACCATTATGTGGTCAGGAATTCCCCAGTTGTTCATCATCCCTTTTGTACCCAAACTCATGCAGCGATTTGATTTGCGGCTACTGATTACTATAGGATTGAGTTTGTTTGGGGTCAGTTGCTTCATGAACTCGACGATGACGGCACAGACTGGTCTTGAACAGCTTATCTGGTCACAGGTCGTCCGTGCTTGCGGTCAGCCGTTAATTATGACTCCTTTGTCTAGCGTCGCCACAGCAGGTATTAACCCGAAACAAGTTGGTTCTGCTTCTGCCTTGTTTAATATGATGCGCAATTTAGGTGGATCGATTGGAATCGCAACCTTAGCTACCTTGCAATCAATGCGCGAAAAATTTCATTCCAATCGCCTGGTCGAATCGGTTTCGCTGGAAAATCCTCTCACACGCGATCGCATCGATCAGCTTACTCAGTTCTTCAGTTCATCCACTGGTGATCCCGTACTGGCACAAAATCAGGCGATCGCGATGATAGATCGCTTAGTTCGCCGCGAAGCTAATGTCATGGCATTCAATGACTGTTTTTTCTTTATGGGCTGTGCCCTATTCGCCAGTGCGTTGTTGGTGCTGTTCTTCAAGAAGGTCAAACCTACAAGCGGGGCAGTGAGTCACTAAGACTGAACAATCGTTCACACTCTGGACAGTCATGGAATGCTGGCGGACGTTCCAAGGGCGGAATTTGATACCCGCAAGTCGAACAGGTTTTGTTGAATCGAGGAAGCCTGTTTCCGGAGGTTGCGAGTACAACAACTTGAGTCAACGTGCCTAAAGTGATAAGGATGAATGCAGTTAGCATAAATTTAGGGGAATCGCTCACAAAAATATTAAATCTTATTTCTTGTGTTTTGATCTGTATTTCGACACAAAATTTAGCTTCTTCGCGCCCTCGCCCCACACTATAGGAGAGGTTGTACCCTTACACCCTTACACCCTTACACCCCTTTTTCAAGTCAGCTCCTATTGTAGTCAAGAGTTGTTTCCTACAGACCATCCTAAACTCGTTGGCTGTTCATAAACCCGCTTTAAAGTATTCACATCTCTAGCAGAAATCGGCGGCGAGTTGCGAACCTGAGAAAAGTATAAAGCATCGCTTGGCAGCGGACTATGTCCCCATATTCCTAATGCATGACCAAATTCGTGGCGAGTGGCTGCAAGGAGATACTGTCCTGTTTGGCTAGGACTCAACAAAATCGTGAAGCGGTGAGATAAAAGATTATTTTTGCTAACGTACATTTCATAAGTCGTTTGAGCAGAACGCGCACGCGGCATTTTACTATCAGGAGAAGTTTGCAATGGTGGAGTTTTTCGCACAATAGTAATGTCTGCGTCTTTGGGTTGTTCAACGATCGCCAAAGGCAAATAAATACTCCACTCCTGAACTGCTTGTGAAACGTTTTTCACCCAATCTTCTGCCTGTTTACTATTAACTGCTTGGGTTGGTTCTACATAAACCCGAATGGGAAACTGCGACCAAACCAGATAACCTACTTGGGTTGGACTAACTTGAGAAAAGTAGTCACCGCTGTTAGTGCTATCTTGCCACTGCGTCAGTGTTGGTGGTAGTGGATGAGGCTTGAGGGGAGGTGAGGCAGAGGTAACAGGGATGGCGCTGGATTGAAAGCTGGTCAAAATAATAAGCAGCGCTGTACCAATAGCTAATGCTAGTGAGACAATCAAGCGCTGCAAGACTACAGTTTTTGTAATGGTAGTTTTAATAGTACTTTTGGGAGTACTTAATATGAGTTTTTGGGTTTGTCTCCCCATATTTTCATCTTATTTAGGGAGCCAACCAGCACTTAAAACTACAGTTAAACCAAGAAAAATGGCTGTGAGTGCCCAAGTCACTCGGTTTAATGTATTTTCTGCGCTCTTAGTGCTGCTGAACAACTGGGCTTGTCCACCAATAGCTCCTATGCCATCACCTTTGGGACTATGCAGCAAAACCAAAACAATGAGACCAACAGCGGAAAGTGCCCAAATAAATTCTACGACGTTAGCAATGGTCATGGTATCTAAAATATAGTTGATTATCGAGTTTTAAGATAGACCAATTCTTTATTATAGATTAAAAATGATGAATTATGAATTTTCTTTGTTTACATAATTCATCATTTTTGACTATTTCACATCGCCAGTTGTACAGGAGTGCGAGAAAGTTGCACGTCATACTCGGCGTTTTGCAGTAGCGATCGCCCTGTCATTTCTATTGGTTGAGGTAGTTGTAGAATATCCAAAATTGTCGGTGCAATGTCGGATAGCTTACCATCACTCCGCAAGGCGACATCTGTACCATGTCCTGGGATTTTAGCTTTTTCACCTTCGACTAAAATCAGGGGAACTAAGTTAGTCGTGTGCGCGGTCCAGGGATTTCCGTTGCTATCTAGCATATACTCAGCGTTGCCGTGGTCAGCAGTTATAATTGCTGTCCCCCCGACTTTACCAATACCGGAGAGTAGGCGACCCAAACACTGGTCAACTGTCTCAACCGCTTTGACAGTCGCTTGGATGTTACCTGTGTGTCCTACCATGTCTGGGTTGGCATAGTTGATGACAACAAGCGAGTATACGCCCTTTTCAATTGCTGCGATCGCCACGTCTGTCACTGCTTGTGCTGACATTGCAGGAGCACTATCATAAGTTGGCACCATAGGAGAGCTTATCAATAGTCGGTCTTCTCCTTTAAAAGGTTCTTCCAGACCCCCATTGAAGAAGTAAGTGACGTGAGCGTATTTTTCGGTTTCTGCAGTCCGAAGCTGCTTTAAATCATGCTTGGAAATGACTTCCCCAAGAATATTACTCAAATTTTGCGGTTCAAAAGCAACCCCAACTCGTAATTCTGGGTCATACTGTGTAAAGGTAACAAAAGACAGTGGGGTGATTTGCTGTCTTTCAAAACCGTTAAATTCTGGATTGACAAGAGCTTGGCTCAGTTGTCTTGATCTGTCGGGGCGGAAGTTAAAAAAGATGACTCCGTCTCCTGGTTCGATAGCTCCAGGTGCTATTCTGACTGGGAGCACGAATTCGTCCGTCAAACGTTCTGCATACGATGCTTGTAGGACTTCGACAGCTTTTAGACCATTTCCTGGTCCATCCTGCGTCATCACGTCGTAAGCGCGTTTAACTCGATCCCAGCGGCGATCGCGATCCATCGCGTAATAGCGACCGCTAACTGTGACTATGCGCCCGACGCCTATACGGTCGATATAGTCTTGAAGAAGCCCCAATGCTTTCACTCCTTCAGTGGGAGTGGTGTCACGCCCATCAGTAATGGCGTGTATGCAAACTTGGGATATTCCCTGAATCTTTGCTAAGTCAAGTAGTCCGAATAGATGAGTGATGTGCGAATGCACTCCACCCTCAGAAGTTAGCCCAACCAGATGCAGCTTGCCATTTCGACTATAAACTTCCTGGCAAATCTTCACAAGTGCTGGATTTCTGAGAATAGAACCGTCCTCTACTGCGTCTGAGATCCGTACTAATTCTTGGGGGACAATTCTACCAGCGCCTATGTTCAAATGACCAACTTCCGAGTTGCCCATTTGACCTTCTGGTAACCCCACCGCTTTCCCTGATGTTCGGATGAGGGTGTGGGGATAAGCCGCCCATAAGCTATCCATCACCGGAGTGTTAGCTACAGCAATGGCGTTTCCATGACTCTCCTCGCAGTAGCCCCATCCGTCTAAAATGACTAGCACCACGGGAGCAATAGGTGCCTTGGTCATAGTAAAACTGCCCTTTACTTTTTGTAATACCCGAATGATACCATTGCTATTAGCAGCCGCAAGTGAATTTCTGCTTATGACCTACTTTTTTTGCATAACTGTGGGCTTTTAGACAATTCTTAAACTTTGTTTATCTTTGGTAATTTCTTGTGATATTCGGGATGAGGACTATCTACAGTAATCCGATTTGAATTGTGAGATTTTTGTTGAACATAGAGGCGCTTAAAGCAGGGTGTCGCTTTACGTTTCATGACAATCCTCGCAAAGCTAATGACGGCTTTCGGTGCGACGAGGGCGACTATGTAAGTGATCTGCCGCTATGCTGCGCACGAAGCTATCGCCGCACCATTGGGGCAAACGCGCAGCGAACGGCAGGCGATCACTAAGCACACAAATGTCAGACACAAACAAAGATTCTCATGAATGACTTAGGACAGTTACACCTACAGTTTTTCACTTCTTTTTTGTGCCACTTTTTGCTGCTTTAGCAGCTTTTTTGGCGGCTTTTTCGGCAGCAATTGCTGCTAATTTTGCTTCTTCTTTTTCCTCTGCTATTTTATCTAAGTAATAGTGGTAATCTCCTAAATAGACGCGGAAATCTCCTTCCCTGATTTCCACAATTTTGTTTGCTACCTTGGAAATGAAATAACGATCATGGGAAACAACAAGTACTGTGCCTTCATAGTTTTGAATGGCTTCTTCCAACATTTCTTTTGCTGGAATGTCTAAATGGTTAGTAGGCTCATCCAGTATTAATAAATTGGCTGGTTGTAACAGCATTTTTGCTAAGGCAAGACGTGCTTTTTCACCTCCACTTAATGCCGCCACTGCTTTGAACACAGTGTCACCGCTGAAGAGAAATCTTCCTAAAAGAGTGCGAACTTCTTCATTTTTCCAATCAGGAACTTCGTCATGGATAGTTTCCATAACAGTTTTTTTCAAATCCAAAGCTTCAGCTTGGTTTTGTTCAAAGTATCCAGGGAGAACATTGTGTTCACCCAATGTCACAGTTCCTTCTGTGGGTTGTTCAACACCCATAATCAGGCGTAACAAAGTGGATTTGCCTGCACCATTAGGAGCAAGAAAAGCAATGCGATCGCCCTTTTCGATGAAAAGATTTCCACCCAAAAACAAAATCTTATCATCATAGACGTGAGTTAAATCTTTGATATTCACCACCTCACGTCCACTACGGGGTGCAGCGGGAAAACGAAAGTGCAATGTTCTTAAATTATCCGTCGGTGCTTCGATACGTTCAATTTTGTCTAGTTGTTTTTCTCGGCTTTTCGCTTGAGTACTGCGGGTAGCACTAGCCCGGAACCTATCAACAAAAGCTTGTTGTTTATCTAATTCTTTTTGCTGGCGTTCGTAAGCAGCAACTTGGGCTGTTTGACTTTCAGCTTTTTGTTGCAAATATGCTGAATAATTGCCAAGGTAGGTGTTGGAAACACCGCGTTCTGTTTCGACAATTTGCGTGCACAAACGGTCAAGGAACTCGCGGTCATGAGAAACTATGACCATTGGGGTATTCAGCCCCTTGAGATAATTTTCTAACCACTCAATCGTTTCTAAATCTAAGTGGTTCGTTGGCTCGTCTAATAGTAATAAGTCAGGTTCTTGCAAAAGAATTTTGCCTAAACCCATTCGCATTTGCCAACCGCCACTAAAGGCACTCACAAGGCGATCGCCATCTTCTAGCCCAAACCCCATCTCTGGTAGAATCTTCCCAATTCGTGTGTCCAAGATGTAGCCATCTAATGCTTCAAACTGCCGTTGTAAGCGATCTAACTTATGAATCAGTTTATCCAGTTCCTCTGGAGTTGCGCTTTCCATCTCTCGCATCACCTGCGCTAGAGACACCTGCACAGAATTAGCTTCTTTAAAAACCGTCCAAAATTCTTCTCTAACAGTGCGAGTGGGTTCGACTTCAAACTCTTGATTGAGGTAAGCTATGTGTAAACTGGCAGGACGAATGATTTCGCCAGACGTGGGTTCAGTTTCCCCTGTAATAATTTTGAGTTGGGTGGATTTTCCGGCACCATTGACACCGACTAAACCAATGCGATCGCCAGCTTTGACTTCCCAGTTGACATCCTTGAGAACTTCGCCTGTGGGATAAATTTTACTGATATGTTCAAGTCGCAGCATGAGGTGTCTCCAAGGTAGGCAATTGATAGATAAGGCAGAAGTAATTATATTGAATCCAATCTTAACAAAATTTAACTCAAAATTCTTGCTCGTCAATTCCTCAACAGACAGAAGTTTTCCATACTTGTTTACTAAATTACAAGATTTGATTTTGCTATGAATTTCTGTGATGGCTTGCAGCGATAATAAGCGATAATAATGGAAATGGCGCACCTTGCTAAGTGGACAGACAGGTGGCAAAAACAATACTGATCCGATTCTGGCTGCTGTAGGAGCCATCACTCTCACCTATGTGAGGAATCGTACCTGTGCGCCCCGTGATATGAGCGCGGGTGGCGCTACTGCATTCCGGGCAGCAGCAGATAAAGTGTTGGCATCTATTTACGAATAGTTTGCTAACAGTCATTTGCTTGTTTAAATTCCAACTATCGGGTCAAAAATTTCAGTCCACCTCGCAAGAGATTGCGGAAACTCCGCTCTCAACCCAGGATAGGACAACAGGGTAGTTCATCATCAATTTCTGGTACCAGCGATGACAGCAAATCATTTCCGAAAGGGTGTCCAGTTGCAAGCAACTCTGATTTTCCTTGGACTGTTCTTCAGCAGTGCACTAGCTGCTGGGTACTTAAAATATCATTTGCTCTCTCAAAATCCACAACCACAGTTCAGTTTTGTAAATAATGTAGCTGCACACCAACAGGTACAAATTAATAAATTGCTTCAACTCATGCAGCAGAGGTTAATGATTGCTCATGATGTTGCTCGCTGGAAATGGAATCAGAAACGCCCTATTGAAGACCGTCAACGAGAACAAGAACTAATAACAAAAATACAGCAGCAGGCAATAAATTATAATCTCCAACCCGATACAGTTGCAGTTTTTTTTCGAGGACAGATAGAAGCCGGAAAGCAAATCCAGCAAGCTGATTTTCAAACTTGGCAAAAGCTTGGAGTGAAAAATTTTACTAACGTTCCAGACTTGAATCAAACTTTGAGACCATCTCTAGACAAATTGAATGTAGCATTTCTTCCTGTATTGGCAGAGCTGATGCCATCCCTTGGTTGTCCGGCAGTACGAGATTTTCTTCAGTCACGCGCTTCAATTATTCTCCGTGGAAATGGCATTAGCCAAGAAGTACAACGTACTGCTCTTGCACCAATGCTTGAAGTCAAAGAGGCTTCGTGTCAAAAAGTTTCTCTGTAGAGAAGATGGAGACAAAACCAAACCGCCTCGCCTCCCGTCTTATATCCCGACACTAAACGGAGTACCGTTATAGTGCGACAAAGTCTTGCGGGGGAAGCTTCCCCCGCAGAGCTTTGGGACTTACGACGAAAAAGTTAATAGGAGGGAGAGATTGAGGGGAAATATATTCATTGACGCTCGTGGCCAAATGCCTATGAAGGCTACTTACGATTCTGAACTCTTGGTTATTTTTTAAGTATCTTTTGTTGCGAAATTGATAGAGTATAGTTATACTGTCCTCTAGATAACTCTCCTACATATAAAGAGTAATTTCCTGCCTGCCAATAACCAGAAATTTCCGGCTTGCCCCCAGAGTACTTATCTGCCAACACACAAAAGTGTCCTCCTGGACCATGAATTAATAGAGTTGGTTGTCCCCCAGTTTCAACTGTTAACCGCAGATAGGGTAGTGATTCTTTCACCTGTATCACTTGATTAGGTTTAGTGGTAATGTTACCACAGTTGCTTGGAACTGCTCCGCCGGACGTACCTTTCACAATCAGCGGATCTGGCTGTAAAGGAGAAGTAATTTGCACAACTTGCGCCTCAGCCAAATGAGCATTGGTGAAAACTAAGCTGATCATTAATGCTGCGGGAACAATTTGAAATCGCCCAGGCATCTTCATATTTCTTGTTATGCTCCCGACTTTTTCTCTCGAAAAATTTGATACATAATCTTTTAAAATTAAGTGACGATAACCATCTGTCTTTGTTTCTAAGTGAACTGTATAAAGTTTTATTTTGGGAAAAATAATTATATGATTAAATATTAAGAAAAATGAGAATTTATAGGTAAAGCTGACGCTAAAAACTTGATTCTTGACTACCAAGAGCAGTTCTTAGAACAAAGACATTAACTAAAATCACTAAGACAACCGCCAACAAAGGGATTTGGCTGGTTCGTTGTTCATTCAGTGTTTAAGCTAAAGTAGAAACAAATGAATCCTCCAGAAGAAGACTTAAAAAGTCGCCTCCAAAAGGTAGAGGCAGAAATTAATACCGACCTAGTGATAGTTCCACAGTCACAAAAATTAGTAAAGTCCTCTCAGTCTGGTTTCCCAAGCTTGTACTATAATTTGGTGCGATTTGTGACCTTTTTCAACAATCTCTCTGGAGTGCAAAAGCTTGTAGTTTCTGGTGTCGGTTTGTTATTGGGCTTAGCCATACTACAAGCAGTACTTAAACTCGTCGCTGCTGTGATCAGTCTGGCACTATTGGCAATATTGGCGTACGTAGGATACAAATTCTTAGTATCCAATAACTCTGTTAACCAGCAGTAGTTTATTTTTAAACGTACAGGCCTAGTGGCGTATTAATAAAATTAAAGGGAATTATCCAATGGGAACCCCAAGTGTGAGGACAAGTGATCAATCTAGTCGAAGCAAAGAACCGAGAAAAACCAATTCATTGCCCTTAGCGACTAGGCGCATTGCTGCTTGGGCAGTTGAAATCACACTGGTTGTTGCCAGTGGATTGGTGCCCTTTGGGATAGGTGCGTATGCCAATTCTAGAAGTGATTTGGATCGAGTGCCACTCAACCCTTTGTTAGTACAAACAGAACGTGCGATCGCCTCTCCATTAGCTTTGCCTATCAGCTATGGTACTCGGAACGTAGCATCACCCACAAACTTGTTATGGACAATAGCCTTGCTCGCACCCCTGACAGTCTCAGGCGCTCAGTTGTATTTACTAGCGAAAACTGGTGCCACACCGGCGAAACATCGATTTGGAATTAAAGTTGTCAACGCTGAAGGTAAGCCACCCGGTTTCAAAGCCGTTTTGGTGCGAGAAGGACTTGGTCGTTGGGGTCTGCCTGTGTCCGTCGCTTATTTTCTTTGGCGTAACAGTTTTTTATTTCCCAGTTTAGGGGGTTTTGCCAGCTTGGCGGTTATCATGCTTGTGTTAGAAGCCAAAGGTTTGCCTTGGCAGCAAGACCGTCGCGCACTGCACAACACACTTGCAGGCACTTATACTGTAGATGATGACAGCAAACCTTTAACAGTGCAGTCCCAACGCGATGGTCAGGGAAGTCAGTCATTTGAGAGCGAAAAAGACGAGGAAGATGCGATCGCATCAATTGTGATCACACAAGAAAAGCCTCGCCAGCAATCCAAGCAACGGCAGGGAATACCGCAAAATCCAAATTATACAGTGGTAGGAGTCGCATTCCTTTGCATGAGTGCGGCTTTAGTGATTTTAGTTGGTACTCAAATTTACGTTCAAATACTGCGAAATCAGCGAGTTACCGAACAGAGCAATAGTCAGCAGTTTCTGGCACTGATCAAAGACTTAAATCCTAACTCTACTGCTACAAACAACGAACGCCAGAAAGCAATTCTAGCTATGGGTACTCTTAATGACCCACAAGCAACCCAATATCTTGTCGATTTGCTGTCTAAGGAAACTGACCCTATTTTACTTCAAACGATTCAACGAGCTTTGATAACCGTTGGACCCAATGCTATCCCCAATTTAAAACGCATGAATCAGTTGTTAACAGGGGAGTTACAGTCTGGAAAAGGTAGCAAAGCTTTACCACCAGAAGTGTTAGAAAAGCAGTTGCAAGCAAACCAGTATACGATTGGTAAAATTTTAGCTGTCTACAACGGTCAAACTAATGGCTTGGATCTCAGTAATGTTTACCTAGGTCAAAACGGCTCTGAGCAAAGCTCTTTCAACTTGGTATTAGATAAAAAAGATTTATGGGGAATTAAGTTCAAATCCGCGAACCTATCCTTTGGCAGTTTTAAGGGGAGTCGCTTCCGGGGAGTAGGCGAGGATGGTCGATGGGATACCTACGATGATTGGATTGCTGATTTAAGCCAAGCACGGATGAGGCAAGCAAATCTTACTGAAGCTAACCTCAGCCGTGTGCTGATGATTCGGACTGATTTGAGCCGCGCTATTCTCAACAAAGCTAACTTATCCAACGCACGCTTAACTGCTGCTAACCTCAGTAGCGCCCAGCTAGAGGGAGCCGATTTGCAGGGTGCCGTTTTGGAAAATGTGAGTCTGACTGGAGCCGACTTGAGCAATGCACAACTCAAAGACGCGGATCTATATGCTGCTCGTCTAGGTCGTGTGATTGCAGTAGGAACACAGTTGTCATTTGCCAACTTAATCAAAACTGATTGGCAAGGAGCTGACCTCACAGGAGCTTATTTTGATCATGCCAATCTCAAAGATGCTAACCTGAACGCGACTCGTCTTGCTAACGCAATTTTGCGCTCAGCGAATATGGAAAATGCCAACTTGCGAAATGCTGACTTGAGCCTTGCAGATTTACGAGGGGCGAATCTGGCAGGAGCTGATTTTCAAGGAGCAATTCTTACCCCGAGCAAACAAAACCAAACAGAGCAATTTGTGCAAACTCCAGCGTTAGGGGTGCAATCTGCAGTTGTGGAGGGAGTCGATTTCAGTCAAGTCAAAAATTTAGATCCCAAGCAAATAGCTTACATTTGTACTCAAGGAGGTATTCATCCTCGTTGTCCGTAAATTAATCATAAAAGCCATAAAATTTACAATAATTTAGCTCAGCAATTTTTTAAGGAGCGAGGAAATGAAGCGTCTTAAGTACTTTGTATCAGTTGTTTTAGCTGGTTCACTTTTAAGTTTTGCTCAATTCACCCAACCAGCACAAGCTCAAGTGGCATATGGTAGCTATGTCGGTGTAGGTCCTGCGGTTGGTTTTGCAGATGGTGCCCGAGTTGGAGGAGTGATTGCTGCTCGCTACAAGCTTCTTAAAGTTCCTGTTTCTTTTCGCGCTCAGGCTTTCATTGGTTCAAATGTCGCTCTTGTCCCAACAGTTTCCTACGACTACCCCCTTAACTGGCAAACCGATGCTTACATAGGAGCTGGAGTTGTTCTCGCTGGCGGTGATACACCTTCCCCTGTTGGGAATAAAATCGGGTTTGCCCTGCAACCAGGAATTGATTACGTTGTCCCAAATAGCAATACTGTGATTTTTGGTAACGCTGTCATTGCTTTTGATGCTGTCCGTGATGGTGGTACAGCTTTCTCGTTACAAGGTGGAGTGGGTTTGAGATTCTAATTTAGAAAATAGCCTTATATCCGCATCCCTCTTATGAAGTGGGGATATAAGGTGGATAAGAAATTGACGCTCCCCACCCTCAGCTGACGGCTAAGGGTGGGGAGCATCAACATGTAGCAATGAGTATGTTTGCCTTGCTTTTTTCTGGCAGGTATGAGATATTGCCTATAAAGTACACTAATTTTATAGGCTTACCGTACAATATCTCACAAAGTTGAGTAACTCGCTTTGGCTGTTCAAGGAGCAATGAAAATGGCAATGGTTAATAGAGCAACGTCCTTAGTTGTTACCATTCATGATTCAAACAAGTTAACTCCTCCCTTGTGGGAGCCTATACGACTCAGTACAGCTATGCTGACGCGACTATGGTGGCATACTAAGGCGTATGGAACAGTTTTAATGATCGCTTTGGTGACTTTACTAAGTCTGATATTCTTGCGTATTTATTGCACTTCCCGCAAGCTGCTATTAGTTTCAACTCATCAAAATGTTGCAAGAAATAAATGCCATACGTTAACCGACAACTTACTGGATTAACTCGGCTGCGGATTATGTCTTGCCAAACTGAATGCGATCCACTATAAAATCTTGTACCTTTGAAAGACAGAGTGGATATAGCATTCATTTATTGATGATTGCTGATTCGAGATTGCCAGAACTATATCTAACCTTAATGGGATGTACTTTTTGAAGATATGCTTTTAACAACTACGCTAGTTATTGTTTGGGATAAGCTATTTGAGGTTGTTTCTTCTTGTACACAGAATTTGTTGTTCCTGCTAAACCCTGTAAATTTTCTTGGCGATTGGGAACATGTGGCAATGTAGTGCCATTGCCTGAATTATTTCCATCTTGTGAATCAGTCTGACTACCAGAAGAAGTTGGTTGTTTCTTCTCTATAAAGTATGCTTCCTCACGTGGAACCGATATCACCTCAACTTTTTCCTTTGGAACTGAGTTTGCATTAGCCTGAGTATAAGTTCCAAGTGGAAGCAATAGCGCTACTGAAAGCAAACCAAGCTTTAGCAAGCTACGAGTGTTGAATTTAAATTGAATTGCCAGAAAGTCGTTCATAGTAGTTTTTCGGTATTTTATGAGAAATATAAATTTAGCTGAGGTTTGGTGTTCAATCAAATCCAACTGGTACACAACTACAAGTTGAGTTGGAATGATTCCGGAATCGGGCCAAGAAACTTTATGATTACCAAAAAAAGCTCCGTAGACATTATTCCCTGGTTATATCCTTTGACCTTTAGGTCTCTACAATTAGACTCGATTTTTACCAGGAGGTAAGCGATTCATATCACTACTTTCGTAAAATAATATTACTTAGGGGGGCCACTGCTGTGCGCGGGTTCCCCGCGTTGAGGCATGTGGCGTGAGCCAGTGCGAAGAACGCGCTCTACGGATAGTTCGGCATCTATCGCTGGGACTATAGTTCAGTTCAGTTAAGCTTAACTTCATAAACAAGTTCAATTAAGCTTAACTTCATAAAGAAATTGAATTAAGCTTACTTGATAAAGAAATGGTATTCAGTGATCGCACTCGTTTCATTAAAACTAAATTTTCGAGTTTTAACAGTTAACAGTCAACAGTTATCTATTATCAATTTGTTGCCTAGATAACAATCTCCTAGCAACAGGAACTTTCTGCCTTGGTGGTGAGTCACTGGGATGGGCTTTCTGCTTGATCGAAGGGCTTGCGTCGGGTATTTGTTCAAAGATTTTTCCAGATCGCTGCGCTGACAAGAAGAAATAAAAAAAGAAAAAAGGAGGAAGGGCTACCGAGTCCACGCGGCAGCACACGCAACACGAAAATCGCCGACATTGCCGCCGTCGTCGGGATAGTTCCTGATACGGCTAGCAGAACGGTAATTACCGGGAACGTCGCCCCACGAACCACCGCGCAGCAGAAAAAAATATTGTCATTATCATTATTGTCTAGCCACGCGCTTCCGTCTGTGGGGGCTCCTTTAAATTCAGATGAATTAGAGTCGAGTTTGTGCTTCACTTTTGGCACAGAGGGGACTCCTTTCCATTGTGCCTGAGTGAGGGGATACTTACCCATACAAAAGAGTTTAATTATTACTTCATGTTGAGGGCTTTCCGATTCATCGTGGTCCAGTTCATCTTCTGGCGAACCCATCAAAAAGCTTCCAGAAGGAATAGCTACCATCTCTAGATCAACTCCGTTTCCTAAATCTTTAATAAAGCATTGAGCTTGTTGCCGGTGACGCTTGATTGTCAGTTCTGTTTTTTTCTTATTGAGTCTGTTTGTTTGAGATCGATTGTTGCGACTTCAAATTCAAAGGTTAATATTTTAGGAGGATTATTAGATTCTTCCGAAAACTCAGGAATAACTTGAGATGTTTGTTCTAAAGCAGCATAGTCTTCACCTAGTTGACGCAACACCTGGATAGCAATCTTGGCAAAGAGGATAACCTCTTGTCTTGTGGTGATATTCCAGTTGCGGTTAGGAGCGAGTAATGCTGCAAAGCTCTATGGTTCCGGTGGGTAATTCTTGTGTGTTGCGGGGAATGCCCAAAGCTTCTGCAACTACATGAGCACAGGTGAGGAGATGGCGATAAGCCTCTGGCTTGACGCGCTCGCGTATCGCCAACCAGGAAACCAGCACCGACAACTCTTGTGATTCCATTAGCGTGGGTGTGGTAAATACGAGCGATCGCTGTTCTAAACGTCTGCAAGTAACTATCGCTTGACATGGAATCTGTTTTGCTTCAGCAACTATACGACCGGATGGAAGACCAACCCTCCCAACCGCTGTATCCTCTGGTTGTTCTACTTCTACTAAAAACTTCCTGCCATTTTCTAGAGAATACTCGACTAGTTACTTTTCTACCATATGGTATTAATTTTGACCACAGAAGTCCTGGGATAAGGCTGGGCTTTTGTATACTCGAACTTATACTTTGATAGTCATGACAATATTAACCTGTCAGCGACGACAAATAATTAATCACTTCATTGAAGATCTAATGGACGTAACTGGATTCGAACCAGTGACCTCTACGATGTCAACGTAGCGCTCTAACCAACTGAGCTATACGTCCGAAGCTTTCATAAGATAGCATAGATTTAGCAGAATGGTCAATATTAATTTGCTAAAGTTGCCTGCGAGTTGGTAAATTCTGTATTTATTTTGCTCATACAAGTGTATACAATCAACATGTGCTTATACTGAAAGCTTGAACACAACAGGGCTGTTGACTTTTTAGCGACGGGTTGATTCCAGAATTATTCTGAGGTTGCCTTCCCACCAGATGCAAGGACAAATTTGGAAAAAAACATCAGAATATAGTAGAAACTTCGACTATGCCCCAACGCAGATGAAATGAAACAGTTCGATATATTAATTTTAAGTTAGTTGAAATCAAAAAGAGTCTATCAAGAAAATTGTTACAATTTGTACAATAGTTAAAAACTTTTCATAGTACCGAGAATGTCAACTGCTTTAATTACTGGTGCCTCTGATGGTATTGGTAAAGTCTTTGCCGAGGAATTAGCTGCATATAATACAAATCTTGTTTTAGTTGCTCGTTCGGAAGGAAAATTAAACCAACTAGCCAAACAACTGCAAGAAAAATACAAAGTTCAAGTAGATATTGTTGTTAAAGATCTTACAGAAACAAGCGCTACTAATGATGTATTTGATGCTGTCAAATCAAAGGGATTAACGATTGACTTGTTAATCAACAATGCTGGTTTTGCCGAGTATGGCGACTTTGCTGAGAAGGACGAAGAACGACAAGTTAAGATTGTACAATTGAATATCTTGGCATTAGTAGATTTAACTCATAAATTCTTGCAACAAATGCGGCAACGTCGTTCTGGAAGCATTATTAATGTATCTTCCCTCACCGGGTTTCAACCAATGCCTTACCTTTCTGTTTATGCTGCCAGTAAAGCGTTCATTGTCAGTTTTAGTCAGGCACTTTGGGCAGAAAATCGTGACTATGGTGTCCGTGTATTAGTGACTTGCCCAGGACCAGTTGAGACAGACTTCTTGGCAAAAGCTAAGTTTCCTCCTGCACTTGCAGCTAAAACAAATAAAATATCCACTGCACAAGAAGTCGTACGCGAATCTTTGAAAGCTTTGGAAAGGGGAGATCCTAGCGTTGTTATTGGTGGCTTTAGTACTCACTTTATTAGTAAATTATCCAGCTTGGTTCCACGTAAAACTTTGTTGAGTCTTTTGGCAAAACAGTTTAAGGCAAAAACAGTTTAACAACAGAGGCGCTATAGCGCCTCTGCCTACATAAATCTTGTTAACTGTACGCGGTAGCGGTCTTTTTTAGTAACAGCAATTTCCCCAACTTCTAAACGTCCTTTACTACGAATGGCGATTAAATCGCCTGTTTTTAGTTGAGAACTTGCTTGAGTTATTTCCTTCCAGTTGACGCGAACATCTCCGCTGTCAATTAACTCAACCATTTTGCTACGGGACATTCCAAAACCAGCAGAGGCGATCGCATCCAACCTTAAAGAAGCTTCCACAGTGGTTAGTTCTTTTTTCTTGGGTTCCCGCACCTTCAACTCACTCAAATCTATAGGCTGAGTTTTCACGGGAACTGATCGCACCTGCTTAAGATTCATTTCCAAAAACTCTGCTAACTCCGGTACGACGATTACCTGTGCGCCCCGTTCGCCGAGTACAATAATGTCCCCCGTCTTTTCACGGACAATCCCAGTTCCCAACATTGCGCCCAAAAAGTCGCGGTGAGTGGCGGTATCAAACAAGAAATTTCCGGCTATGTCTAAAGCGGTGAGTGCGACTTGAGATTGATCCAAAGGAATTTCGGAACGGGCGATCGCCACTCTTTTGCGTTCAGCTTGGGGATATCCACCCCAAACCACCAACTGCACTTCTGTCAGACGGCTAAACACCACCATGATTTCTGCTAACTCTGGAGGAGACAGAAAATCAGTGAAAACCACTTCCCAAGTTTTGATGGCAAGTTCCGCCTGGTCAATCACACGAGCTATACTATCTCGATTTTCAACACCTTTTAAAAGTTCTTCCCGTGGCAACATTTTAAACAGTTATCAGTTATCAGTTATCAGTTATCAGTTATCTAGTTACAACTTAGCAGTTATCAATTACCAGTTACCAGTTTTCACTGTTCACTGTTCACTGTTCACTGTTCACTGTTCACTGATTACTATTCCCTAGGTGCAGCGTAACCTTGAATATTTTCTGGTTCAAACTGGCGTAAAACACGGGTTGCTTGACGGGTAAGAATTTCAGAACCTTGAACGACAATCAAGTATTTGCCAGCATTTAAGCGATTGCGGTAAGGTAAGGCGTCACCGCTTCCAACCAATAAACCGACTCCACCACCGACAAACACACTACCCATAGCGCCTGCACCAGCGCCTAACAGTCCACCAATAATGTGATTGCCAATTTCACCTGCCCAAGCAAAAGTGTCCAAGCCAGTGAGGAGGCTAAAAGTAATACCTGCGAAAAATCCAAAGGGTACCAGCCAAACAGCCATGAACTGAGTTTGCTTCTTTGCTTGCTCGTTGGGGTCAATCAAGCCAAATTCATCAGCAGTTTTATAACCTCTACCCAAAATTGTAGATTTTATCGCTTCTTTTTCTAAAGCTAGATAAGCAGCTTCTGCTTGGATGCGGTCAGCTAAAACGGCAATAAGATAATTCATTGATGTTAAAATTCAAGTCTAATAAGGATGAAAATATTACTGTACTAAGTCAAGAGGCTCGCAAAAATTCTTTACACTTTTCTTCAACACATATATTAAAACAGGCGTTGCTAACATCTTAGGAAACGTCGGCATTGTTTTGAGATGTTCCATCATCCCTTTAACTGAGCCGTTAACCAAATCATCCCGAAATTCTTGTTGACAAATAACGGCACGCCATTTTCGAGCTAAAGCATCTAACCATTCTGAATTTGCTATTTCTGGTTGTTGTCCGGCTCGAATCGCTAAAGTTATTGCAGCATCTTCCAAATCTCCATCACATTCTTCTATAATATCGAGTGCTTCCATAGCTATAAAGTCATCTGCAACTTGAGAGCGAAACAGTGCAATTTCTTTTGCCGTAACTTTCGTCATCAGATTGTGTTTTCAGTGTTTGAAGTTTTCCTTTATGCTAGGATATGACAATTTTGATTGATCGAATCAACAATTCACTAAAAAACGTAAAGGGGCAGAGGAAAAGCGAAAGACCTTTAACCTTTCCCCTTTCCCCTTCAAAGGTGCACTGCCACCTGATGAGTATTGAGTAACCTAGCGTGCTGCTCTAGAGGTGACTGCTCGTTGTAAACCAGCCAGAGCGCGATTGTAATTCAAAATTGCTGTGACTCTATTACCTTCAGCTTGTGTCAAGGCATTTTCTGCGTTAATAACGTCAGTTTGAGTGCCAACACCTGCTTGGAATCGCAAACGTGCTAGACGTAGAGACTCTCTAGCTTGTTCAAGAGCAGTACTAGCCGTTTGAACATTCTGCAAGTTAGATTGCAGTTGAGAATAATAACTTTCTACGTCATAGCGAATTTGGTTGCGCGCACTGGCAAACTGATTTTCAGCAATCCGAATGCCGGTCTTGTATTGAGATGCGGTTGCTCTTGCTGCTCCACCATCGTACAAACTCAAACTAGCTCTAACTCCTAGGGAATAATTATCGGTACCGTTTGTCTGATCATCAAAGCGATCAGTGAGTTGATAGGTACCAACCAAACTCACTTGAGGACCTAGCTGACCAAGCGCTGCCCGTCGTTGTTGTTCATTAATGTTCCGTTGCGCCAAATACTGTTGCAGTTCTGGACGATTTTTAAAAGCTAAGACAAGAGTTTCAGGCAGTGGAACATTCCACAGAGCTGCTATTCCGACTGGATCAGCCGAACTAATATCAACTGACTGCGGCAAACTTAATGTTTGGGCTAATTTACGGCGAGTAATTTGCTGCTGTGAGATACCACTTGTCAGCTGTTGTTGGTAATTCGCTAATTGAACCTGAGCCTGTAAAACATCAAATCGAGTACTCACACCAGCTGCTTCTAAAGCTTGTGCATCCCGCAAACTAGCTTGACCATTTCTCACAGCAGACTGGGCAATGCGCACCTGTTCATCAGCTGCTTGCAGATCGTAGTATTGAGAGGTGACAGTCAGGCGGATTTCCTCAGATTGACGCTCAACATCCAATTCATAGTAACGTAGCTGTTCCTCAGCTTGTCGAATGCTGGCTGTTGTTCGTCCAGAGGTGTAGAGATCGTACTGCACAGAAGCACTGCCTTGGAAATTTGTAGTAGAGGGTACATTTTCGAGTGCTGTGCCTGTGGAATTAGCTTGTTGTTGATTCAAGAAAGCAGGTCCACCACGGGTGAGACCTGCACTCAAACTGGCATTAGGCAACAACGCGGCTTGCGCCTGCCTTACGCTAGCTCGACTGCGCTCTACAGTCAGTAATGATATCTGTAGATCCTGATTGTTTCGTCGTGCGATCTCCAGAGCCTGTGCCAAAGTAATCGGTTGAGTTCCCTGAATTTTAACTTCTTCTGGTTTGGTAGGAAACTGTAGAGGATTCGGGTTGGCTTTGAGATAATTAGGGAGCCGCACCGAACCTGCTGGCGCAGGAGTGGTTTGCACAGGAGTTGTTTGCGCAGGAGTTGTTTGCGATCGCCTGGAAGAACCCGCCTGAGTTATTCGCGCAGGAGTTGTTCCTTGTGAGTTAGAAGAACTTGCCTGAGCTACCAGATTTTTTGTGGTATTTTGTTGGGAGCAGGTAGAGGACTTCTGGGGCACGGAAGCAGAACGACCGACCTGATTTTTACCATTGCTCGCTTGTTGTGGGCATGAGTTCATCTGCTCCAACAGCTTTGCGAGTTCTACTGATCCACGAACTGGGGTTTGTGACTTGTTTGGTAACTGAGCAGAACTTTTCTTTTCTGTAGTGACTTGCCCCGAAGAAGGCGTTTTTTGTTCAACAGTGGAAGTAGGTGTTGGGATCTCGTTATAAGCAGAAAATGTATTTTTTGATTCCTCGGCAACAATTTGTGGATTGTTTTGTTTTTGTATGCTTGTCCCAGACTGAGGAATTTTATTTATCAACTGGCTTTGATTTGGGGTAGGTTTAAAACTCATAAGCATACTTTGAAGCTTATGTGCTACCCTTGTTACTGGTACACCAGTTTTTCCTGTCAATACTACCTCGACACCGCTACGAGTTATAGAAGATATTAAACCACCTCCCATAACATCAACAGTTGGTACTGCTGCGGCTAGAAACCTGCTACTAGCAGTATGAGGCAGTTGCGCCTTTTTAATATCGAGAGCAGTTGGAGTTCTCTCGAAAGTAGAAGTCAAGCCATCGGAAGAGGCAAAAAGCTTTACTCCAGTGGCTGGTGCAGGATTTGCCCAAGCAGGCTGAGTTGCTAATACTGCTGCTGTTACACCAGGTAAGAAACTACTAAATATTTGCTGTTTGTTCACCGCATCCCCTCACACAAAAATTAAGCGGCTGAAACTGTTTTCTCACCACAGAATATATCACGATGCCAAGTTTAGGGATCGGAACTCTGTGTGTCTTGAAATCCTTTGACAATGCGAGACAGTTCCGCCTTCTCATCGATAGTAACGCGCGTAGGAGCACCGCTGACAATTCGTTCGTAATTGCGGAACGAATCTTTAATTTCGGGACCGTCAGCCGTAATATTATACTCGCGAATACCCTTGTCATGCCACGATCCACGCATTTTAAAGACGTTGATTGCCCGCGACATTTCTCCCCGAATTTCCACATACTGTAACATCAAAATTGTGTCTGTAATCGTAGAAATATGAGAGTCTGTAATAGAGTGCGAACCCATAAATTGCTCGGTTGTGTTGGTAAAAAAGCCTGTAATTTCTTCTTGCTTGGCATAACCCGTCACACCAATCACAAATTGCCGGAACGCATTATTACTTACCCCTCGTGCTAGTGCAGAAAGAGAATCAATGGCAATACGAGATGGTTTAAATTCAGCAATTTCTGATTTAATAATTTGCAAGTGGTCTTCTAAACCGGTTGATTCCGGATACGTACAAATTATTTTTAACAAACCTTGACGTTCTAAATCCTCAAAATCAATTCCCCATGAGGAAGCATTGCGAGAGAGTTGTGCGCGTGATTCTTCATAGGCAAATAATATCACTCGTTCACTGTGAACACAGCCATTTTGCAGAAACTTGCTCACCAAAAGAGTCTTACCAGTACCTGTTGCTCCTGTTGCTAGAATAATCGAATCTTTAAAGAAACCACCGCCGCACATTTGGTCTAAGGCTTTAACGCCAGAGGATACTCTGACGTTTGAAGACCTTTGAGTTAAGCGCATTGCTCCCAATGGGAAAATATTAATTCCTGCATTAGTAATTGTAAAAGGATATTCACCTTTCATATGTGTTGTACCACGCAGTTTGAGTATTTCCATTGTGCGACGGCGACGTTCTCCTTCTAAAACATTACGCACAATTGCCACATTATCGGAAACAAATTCTTCTACGCCAAAACAGGCAACAGGCCCGTATTCTTGCGTGCGTTCTGTGGTTATAATTGTAGTCACACTTAATTGTTTCAGACGAGCAACGAGACGAAATATTTCTCGCCGCACAACTCCCACTGCTTCATATTGCTGAAAAACTGCTGTAATTGAGTCAATAGAAACGCGTTTTGCCCTATACTTACGAATTGCGTATTGTAGACGCTCAATCAGGGCAGAAAGGTCGAAGTTGCCAACAACATCTTGTCCCTCAGGATCGGGAGAAGCATCCAGTATAAATAATTTTCCTTCATTGATATGATGTTGCAAATTCCAACCAAAAATTCCAGCATTTTTAATAATATCATCAGGAGATTCTTCAAATGTAACAAAGACTCCTGATTCATCAAAGTAGGTAATACCGTTATAAAGAAATTGGAGAGAAAATAAAGTTTTGCCAGTTCCAGAGGTTCCGCTAACTAAAGTCGTTCTTCCTACAGGTAAGCCACCATGACTAATATCGTCAAAGCCCTCTATCATTGTCCGAATTTTTTCTACACCTCGTGTCGGTGTCTTGGTTTGTTCTAAATTTTCTTTCTGACTCATGTTGAAGTTTACAAATAGGAAGGAAACCCAGTTTTTATATAAAAATTAGTAACTATTGCTGATTCATTTTGTAGTAGAACTTACTATTCAAACGGTTCTTGCTCGTCTTCGCTCAATTCTTCATAAAGCAAATCTAATCCAATCAACACTCTTTCTCTGTCTGAAAGGTCTCCAATAATTCTCCGAACTGGCGGAGGCAAAATCTTGGATAATGTTGGCGTGGCTAATATTTTATCTTCTTCCGCCAACTGCGGGCTTTTCAGCACATCAATAACTTTTAAAGCATAAACACCTTGAAACTCTTGTTCCAAAATATTTTTGAGTGTTTTTAATGCCCGTACTGAGTTCGCAGTATTCCCTGCCACATAAAGCTTGAGAACATAGGTTCTTCGTGGTTGATTCATATTAGCTACAGGCTACAAGTACAGATAGAACCACAATATCCTTTTATTGACTTTGATGGAATTTTAAGGAGCGATTTCTACTAACGAAAACTGTTGAACCTTTGATGAAGTTATACTATTGAGAAATTGAACAACGGTATAGTTCACACAAATGAGCCAGTATATCAATCAATGTTATACGGTAATCAAGTAATGCTTCATCACTCCTTCCTTCTAATTTTAGCTGTTTGGAAAATTCGTCTATCAGTTCCATGTGAATTTCTATGACTCGAGGCACAGGAATATTAGCATAAAAGACTGCATTTATAAATTTATCAATGTAGTCTTTCAGTGTTTGGTCTGTAGTGGTAAAGTAATTTATAAGGATATGGCGGTAGTCTGATTTGAGTTGTCGCAACAATGCCTGCTCTTCGGCTCTCGTCATTGGTTGAAAAAAACTGATGGAATTCGCTTCTTGTGCCATTTAACAGCATCGGAACAATTAAAACTTAATATTCTATTTATATTGGTGGGCAGCAATTTGAGTAGATACTGAATGTTCCTTTGCGTGGTAGGTCTCACTAAAAATTGGTAAAGTTGGGTAACAATCACGTCAGTGACGTCGCTCATCTGCCCAAAAAACCGTTGTTCATTAGTTGAATCAACTTGAGTCGTCCAAAATGGTTTGATTTCTACGTGGAAAATCATTATGAGGAATAACATCTGTGTTGATACATCATAGTTGCCCACCCTATGATTAAGAACTTTGGAGCTTCTTGTTAAAGTGAAGCCAGGACCAAGCGTGAAAATGATCACTCTTCTAACTTTTGACGCTTAAAAACTCCTTTAGCTCATAACCTAAATAAAATACTTTTTTAGTAAATATCAAGGTACAAAGCAAATTTGCCAGTTGACGAAAAGGACTGAGTATGTTATAAAAACGTGCTTTAGAATGATCTGTCTGTTACTGCTAGTAAGTTATAGAACTTGGCACATGGTAGAGGAAGCGTTGAGTCAAATGAGGATGTGCATATTTACTACCCTCACTAAGTCTTTGCCCTGGTCTTAATTTTGGGGGTGCCACCCTCCGGTGTTGTTTAGATGTAGTATTTCTGCACTGTTGATATCTACCTAATTATAGATTTCTTGACTTTGCTCATTAATAAGATACTTAAACAAAGATAAACGATTGTCGCATTCCAAATCATTATAATTCCTAAAGGTTCAATAGCGAATCTTTAGAGCCATAATTGGTGTAGCTGTAGCTATCGATGACAAGTTTCAACACGCTTGAAGACACCAGTGTGGACGCCCACAATACCCTAAGGGCAATGAGACAGCGAGCAGTTCGGATGAAGATTTACCTTTCAGAAGAACTGTGGTGCTACAGAACCAGAGCCACTGCTCGACAAGGATTTGCACTCATTGTTAACGCTGGCTCATGAGTAGTCTTTTTGGGACACGCTACGTGTCCCGACAGGTGCTTTGCAGTTACTACAAGAGCTATTGCCAAAGCCTTGCTCTGCCCAACGCATACGACTTCCCCCATTTCTTAGGGGAGCTTTTTCCAAAAATTGGCGGTTGAGTGCAGGGTAAACTCACCTCCAAACTGTCAAGCGGCAAATAAAAATGCCGATCACTGTGTAGAGCACTCTTGCTGGCAAAAAATTGTCACTCAGGAAGAGGCTCATCTCTAAGCCATTCAATTTTTGCTGACAATGCTAAACTCAGTTTTCTTTGAAGATATAGCTTGAAACTTAAACATCCACATAGCTTCTTTGGCAATTAGCTGGTGGTGCCGGAAGCCCAACCCCTAACAAGAGCGACCTCATTGCCATATGTCAATGCTACAATACCCGCTTTCTGACTTTATAGCAACCGTGCCTAGCTGCGTAGAAACAGCTACTCTGGCAACTGTGCTGGACATTTTTCAACAACAGCAGTGCCATGCTCCGGAAGGGAGCCGCGCTTTTCGTGATGGGCAAAGCCCCGCCTCCGGCGATCGCCTAGCAGTTTTAGATAAGCAAAAATGCTTGTTAGGCTTGGTTTACTCTGCCCGTTTGCTACCACAATTGTTGACAGCAGGTCAAGGCAAAGGTGATTCTAACTATTTAGATTTACAGCAACCCCTTTCCACAATCGGTCAAGGGTTAATTAAACCTATACAAACAATACCAGCATCTTTGCGTATAGAGCAATTGAGTTCGTTTCTTGGTTCCCAGCAGATTCAAGAAAACACGAATTTAGATTGGGCACTGGTTGACTCAAATGGCAAATTTTTGGGGCTTGTGGATAGCTTACGCTTGTTGAAACTGTTGACAACACAAAAACTCCAAATTGAGACTCATAAGGGGACTAAGCGGACAAGTTCAAAGAAAGCACCTCAAAAGTCATCTGTGGATACTCTTGGTGATGACAACACCAAAGTCGCTGGAGTTAGGGCAACCACTGAGAAAACTCATACAGGCGAGCAAAAACGAGAATGTAAGCCACTTGTGCAGTTATTAGAACGCCTGCCTTGGCCTTTAACGCTACAAACAAGCAACGGTGAAGTGGTGACGCAAAATCCGGCTTGGTGGCAGCAATTGGGAGCATTAAAAGATCCAGAAGGAGTCCGGCGACAAGTAGAAACGATTTTGGCAAAAGTCTCCTCCAAAAAATTACAGTACGCGACTCAAACAGCAGCCAAAATTTCCTCTTTTTTGAGTAATAATCAGCATTCTTCTCAAGAAAATTCTTCGTCACTTAGAAGCGAAGTTATGCCTCATAAAGATGTGTTACCTCGCTCAACACTGGGGGTGGCTCCTGACACTCACACTCATAACCTTCAAGAGCAGCCAATAGTTGAAAATCCGGCACCAAATCGCTGCTTTTTAGATAGCCAACAAGGGACTTGTACCTGCATAGTAGAAGTGCAAAATGGTCAGGAGCGGGTTTGGCAGTTTGCCAAAATCCCTTTAGATAGTCCTGAATTGAAAGTCTTGAGTACAGATTCAAAAACACCTCTGCCTACCAAAAACTCAGCACTCAATAGTGAGTTGTGGCTGATGCTAGCCACTGACGTCACAGAGCAGCAGCAGCTTTCCAAAGAACTGGCGGCGAAAAATGCCGATTTAATTCAACTCAATCGGTTAAAAGATGAGTTTTTAGCTTGTATTAGTCATGAACTCAAAACTCCTCTGACTGCGGTTTTAGGATTATCGCGGTTGCTGGTGGATCAGCAGTTGGGAGAATTAAACGAGCGTCAAGCCCGTTATGCAGGACTGATTCACCAAAGTGGACGCCACCTGATGAGTGTGGTTAATGATATTTTGGATTTAACCCGTATGGAAACGGGACAAATGGAGCTTACGCTCACCAACGCCAACATTCAAAAAGTGTCTGAGCGTGCTGTCTCTGAGGCAAAAGCTATTCATACCCAAACTAACAAAGCTTCCTCAAACTCACTTGCTCAAAGTACGCCTCCACAAGAACACCAATTCACCCTCTCAATTGAACCAGGCTTAGAGCAAATTGTGGCGGATGAGTTGCGCTTGCGCCAAATGCTAGTACACCTGCTTTCCAATGCCTTTAAGTTTACTGAAACAGCTGGTGAAATTGGACTTGGGGTTAGTCGTTGGGAGGGTTGGATTGCCTTTACAGTCTGGGATACAGGTATTGGTATTCCAGAACATCAACAGCATTTAATCTTTCAAAAATTCCAACAACTTGAAAATCCTCTCACCCGTCAGCATGAAGGAACAGGTTTGGGGCTTGTCTTAACCAGAGCCTTAGCTCGTCTTCACGGTGGTGATGTTAGCTTCTTGTCGCGTGAGGGTAAAGGTAGCCAGTTTACACTACTTCTTCCACCCAGTCCTCCCAAAGAGTCGGGGAGATTGGCAGATGAGGAGATGGGAACAATTTCTTTTGCGCCGCATCATCCTACTGCCCCATCAACCCAAAAAGATGCTCTACGGGCGTCTACGGCAAACCACCTTGGATCTGGGAAGACGCCTACAGAACGTCTACAACCCATCAACGCAACCCAACCCCACTTGACGACAAGCCTTATGCCTGCGGCACGAATCGGGCAAACGGGTATGACTTATGCCAAAGGCACGGCTTTTGCGCCAGGGCAAGTTCCGCCTAAATCCCACAGACAAGGTACGTCAACGCGATACGCAAAGCGTCAGCAAGCGGGCTTATCGCAAACGCAGTCGCCTACACAAGCAAAGCCGTCATTCGATTTGTCTAACCATTCCACGGGCGTCTACGGAAAGTCACCTTGGGCTTTACGGGAAGCCGCCGTTCAGGCGTCTACAACCCATCAGTTGACTTCTTCTAAATCCCTCGTCTTAGTTGTGGAAGCAGTTGCTCGGTATATAGAAGATTTGACCGAACAATTGACAGGTTTGGGTTACCGAGTTGTGATTGCCCGATCAGGATGTGAGGCTGTAGAAAAAGCTCGACGCTTGCAACCCAAAGCTATCTTCCTCAATCCGTTGCTCCCCTTGCTGTCAGGTTGGGATGTACTGACCTTACTCAAGTCGGATGTCGCAACATCTCATATTCCTACCATTGTGACAGCAACAGGAGCTGAAAAAGAGCAAGCATTTGCCAATCAAGCAGATGGTTTCTTGAGTTTGCCAGTACAGCATCAAGTCTTAACACCGTTGATAGAAAGTCTGTGTACTCCACCAGAACAAAAGCAGCAAAAATCAGATGATGAAGAAATTTTTGCTAACAAAACACCATTAAAAATTTTGAAGTTGGTTCATCCTGATAGTGAATCTTCGACTTCGCAATCGTTACTTCAACAGCATCGGGTTATAGAAGTGGATGACTTGGATCAGGCAGAATTGCTAACTCGGGTTTGGCAGTTTGATGTAGTTTTGCTGGATACAGAAATGCCAGCAGCCGAAGCTTTGCTGGAACAACTCTCATTACACCCCCGTTTAGCGAATCTACCGCTTGTCACCTGTAATGTGTCAACCACGCAGGCTGCTTCTGTGATGCCTGGGCTTTCTGTGTTTCCTTGCTTAACGCCATTGGGCACAGATAAAAATCATAACGGCGGCAAAACAGATGCTTTATTATCAGCTCTGCAAATTGCATCTGATACATGCTACTGCCGACCCAACATCTTAGTGGTAGATTTAGGGATACTGCCAGATTTACCAGATACAACTCACAAGCAGGTTAAGGGTTGTCGTACACCAAAAAATTTCTCATTGAATAGCCCGATTGCTGGGGAAAATACTCCGTGTCCTTGGATTATCTCTCGTGGTTCTGAGTGGTTTCAAGCTTTGATTCAGTACCTGCAAACAGGTGGGTTCAAAGCCTCCATGAGTCGATCTTGGGCAGAACTGCTACAACAAATTCGCCATCAAAGTGTTGATCTACTGCTCATTTGCCTGGGAGAGTCTAGCATCAACAAAGAGGTATACTCAGCCCTCAAAGCGTTGCAACAGTTGCCTTTCGACTTACCACCAGTTTTACTCCTTGATCAGCGGTTAAATTCTGATCAGGTTGAAGATGAGCAAACTCACATTCCCCAGTTGGAGTCAATAGAAACTGTCATAAGTACTCTTGCCTCCCAAATCTTACCTCGCTCCATATCAATGGAGAACTTACTAAATGAGATTAATAAAACTTTGGAAACCTCAGATTAAAGCCAGATTGAACTAAATTCTTCTTAACTTCTGAGTTATTTGTTGTTAAACGAAACTCGAATCAGTTGATAAGCCCCGCTTGTACCCAACTTTTTGTAATCAGTTGGCTTTAAGTTCATTTCAGGAAACTTTTTCGGCTCAGCAAGAACCAACACTGAGGGAGGCTGTGTTTTCTTGGCGGCTTTGTCTTTAATATATTGTGCAGCATTTGTAGATACTTTAACGTAAGTAACTTGTTTATGAGTATAGAAAACAACTGTTGGTTTTTTGAAACCCACCATGACAAGTTCTTCATTCGGTTGTTCTGCTTGGACTGCGATCGCAGACAATTCCCGTAAAGGTAGCTGACGTTCCTGATCTATCAAAAACAAACAAGGCGTGAGGACAAAAACCAAAAACGCCGCAAACCCCAACACATTCACCATTAACACCGGTTGATAATAACGACGCACCAGTAAAGCAGCCACTATGAGAGCACAAACTAGCCAAATGACACCTCCGAGTACTGATAAGCCTGATTGTTCAAACAACTCGGAGAACTTGGGTGCAGCGGGATCACGTATTAACTGAGGAACGTAAAACATTGCGACTGCTAGCACTGATAAAAATACGACATTCACCCAACCTGTCCAGAAAAGGGGACGATAAAGAGAATCAGAAGAATATTGCTGCGTGATCTTCTCATCCTTAAGCAAGTCGCTCCATAACAAAGCTACCAAAATAGCTGCTGCTGGCATTAAGGGCAACACATAGCTGGGGAGTTTGGTGACAGCAGTGGTGAAGAAGCCAAAAACACCAATAAACCAGAAAAAGGCAAATAAACCAAGTTGACTAGAGCGTTTTTGAGAACGCCAGTACTTTGGTTGCCAAAATTTCAGCCTTGCCATTGCCAAAGGTAAGTACACTGAGTATGGTGCAAAACCTACCAATACAACGAAAAAGTAAAAATACCAAGGGGCTGAGTGGTGATTGACCACACTTGTAAAACGTTCAAAATTGTGATATTCAAAAAACGAGTTAATATAATTTTCACCATTACGCCAAATAACTAGCAGATACCAGGGTACTGATAAGCATAAAGTAATGAGTAAACCTGTAAGGGGACGCATTTCCCGCAAAACGGCTTTTGCATTTCCCAAATAAAGCAAAAATATGCCGATAATCAGCACAGGTAAGACAATTCCCACTGGTCCTTTGGTTAAAATTGCACCCGCAGTCAGGACATAAAAAGCCAAATACCAGCGTGCTTTCATTTCTGATTGTGAGGGTTGGGCATAAGCTAGAAAAAAGCACAACAACGCCGAGTCCATGCAGCCAACCAGCAACATATCAGAAACACCCGTTCTGCCCCAGACAATCATTTCGCAACTGAATGCCATGACAGCAGCTCCCAAACCAGCTGTTAACCAGCGTCGAGTTGGGCGAGTTGTTCGCTCAAGGTAGTCTTGTCTTGCTAAATGCCACTGTATAGTGTAAAATCCCAAACTAATTAGTCCCATAGCAGCAAGCGCTGAAGGCAAACGGACTGCCCATTCATTGACTCCAAAAATCCAGTAGGCGATCGCCTGACACCAGTAAATTAAAGCTGGTTTATCAAAACGAGTTTCACCATTGAAAAATGGAGTAATCCAATCACCTGTAACAAACATCTGGCGGGAAGCTTCTGCAAACAGTGGCTCTGTCTCATCAATCAAGCCAATACTGCCCAAATGCCAAAAGAATGCTACCCCACCAATCAAAACTAACCATAAAATCGACAGAGTGACAGCGAGTCCTCGGTGTTTGCCCATATAGTCATTAATCATTAGTTATAAGTAACCAGTCAACAGTCTAAATCCTAAATTAATCAACATGACTTTGGCTCAGTTTTTCGGTTCCAGGTACTCAACACCACAAGGGCTAAGAACTAATGATTAATAACTCGTGGCTAAGGACTAAGAATAAGTTGCCATTCTTTCTTTTGAGAATTCCAGCTTGGTGAGGAAGTTTCTCCAACGACATATGGACCCCAGTAGCGACGGGAACCATCTTGTGCAAAGGCAACTAAAATATCTCCCTTCTCCAGTTCTAACTTACCGTTAGGTAAAGCTAGAATCATCCCCTTCTCACTTCCTTCTTGTGGAGCAAAATCCCAGTGTGCTGGGACAGCATCTTTAATCTGTCCAGAGGAAGAGCCTTTCTTTAGAGAACGTCGCGACAGTAGAGCAAGGCGCACAGGTTGATTAGTTTGGTTGCTCATTCGTAAAGTTCCTTGATTCGCTGCTTGGCCACTTGATCCCTGTTGATATGTCATAACGGTATGCTTGATCCCCCCACTGCCACTTTCGACTTGATAACTTTTTGTAGATACTGAGGAACCAGATGATGATGATGCTGCGCTCTGTTCCTGATGTGTTTGAGCAGACGGTAGAGAAGAAGCTTCTAATTTTGTGGACTCGAAGGATACACTCTTCTGACGGCATCCCATTGGTAGAAACAGCACTCCCAACGAAAAACCTACCAGAACAGCGTGACAATACACTGGCGGGCTCATGGTAATATATTTTACTGATAATGATTTTTGGTGTGGGCTTGACCAAGTAGCAGCCCAATAGCGGTAAGAGCAATTTAAAAAAGTTGCCCACCCAAGGCTGTCTGGGAACTAGTGCGTGAAATATATCATGTATGCTTCTTTAAGAGAAACAGCAAGGTTGTTGCTCACAATGAAGAAAAGTATATATTTTGTATGCTTATTCAAAACCTAACAAATACCCACAATACTATTTAAGCAAGCATATGCTAAGCCAGATATCCTCCATATGGCACTTGCCAGCAAGAAATCCACAATCAATTACCCAGCCTCTGGGCTAGGCATCAACACTAATAACCGTTTTCTACACATTAACGAATAACTTTAGGACATTTTATTTTTTGAATCCCCCTATAGAAATATGTCATGATTTCTTGACTTTACCTTAAAACTAGCCCTCATAAAGTGCTTACAGCAGAAGACATGAAAATATTTCTCCCTGCCTCCCTGCTGCTTGTGCTCGGGTGCTCGGGTGCCCCCTACTCTCCTAGTCATTGCGGAAGTTCCATTCATGCAAAACACACGCCTAAACAACTTATTCAATGCCATTGCATTGCGCTTGCGGCTATGGTTTTTCAATCCTTGGCGACGGTTTTCGGTTTTGATAATTAGTTGTTTGTTCGGTTTTTTTCTGGGAAGCGCAGTTGCCACCACATCTGGACAAACTGCTGAATGGGACATTGTTGTTGCTGGAGTGTTATTGGCATTAACAGAAGTCGGCAGCCGGATATACTACGGTCGTAGCATACGAGAGCGACAGGCGCTTTGGATAGAATCTCTCAATATCCTTAAAATCGGTTTTATGTACAGCTTGTTTCTGGAAGCTTTCAAGCTTGGTTCGTGAACGGAAAAGGGAGAAGGGAGCAGGGAGAAGGGAGAAGGGGGCAGGGAGAAGGGAGCACAGGGGGCAGCCGAACGGGGCAGGGGGAAGAGAGTAGAAAAAAATTATTTTTGACTAATGACTAATGACTAATGACTAATGACTAATGACTAATGACTAATGAAAATAATCTTTGGCTATCTTTAGCAAAACAACTAGTATCTAATCACCAACAATTGGGGCGTCCGTTCATACAAGGTATATTAGGAGGACAGGGAACAGGCAAAACGACGATGTGTAATACTGTGTGCGCGATTCTCAAACAGTTGGGATACCGTACGCTGAGTTTATCTTTAGATGACTTGTACAAAACATATGATCAGCGCTTGGCATTAAAACAGAAACAACCGCGCTTAGTTTGGCGTGGTCCTCCAGGAACACACGATGTAGAATTGGGTTTAACAATACTGCAGCAGATCCGCCAGCGCAAAAGTCCTGTTGCAGTTCCCCGTTTCGACAAATCTCTCCACGCGGGTGCTGGCGATAGAACGACTCCAGAAATTGTAGAGAATGTAGATATTGTCTTGTTTGAAGGTTGGTTTGTGGGTGTACGACCAATTGAGCCTACTGCGTTTGACACCGCACCACCCCCTATCATAACAGATGAGGATAAAGCGTTTGCCCGTCAGATGAATAACAAACTCAGCGATTACCTACCACTGTGGGAGCAGTTAGATAACCTAATTTTGCTATATCCCAAAGATTATCGTCTTTCCTTAGAGTGGCGCAAACAAGCGGAACGGCAAATGATTGCTGCTGGTAAGTCAGGAATGAGTGAAAAACAAGTGGAGCAATTTGTAAATTACTTTTGGTGTTCTTTGCACCCAGAATTATTCATCAATCCGTTAGTTAAATCTCCCACATTTGTTGATTTAGTGATTGAGGTTAATAGTGATCACTCATTTGGTGCAGTTTATCGACCAAATGATATTTAGATTCGATGGTAAAATCCTCAGAAAAAATTTCTAAATAGCATCTCCTGGTGTACGCTTTATAGCTCCTTTTGAGTACTTTTGCAGCGTCTCTATCTGCTGACGGAGAATTTGGATACACCGATAAAATTCTTCTTCGCTCACAACTAGCTCGCTTGTTTACACATATTCGTAACGCGAGTTTTCTATTAGTACCAATTCGCGTTCAAAAGCGTAATTTAGAGATTTTGATTTTATAATCTAATCAAAAACTAAGAAAGCTTGGGGCCTGGGCTTGCACCCCAAGGTAAGAACTTAAACACTTGCCGATAACGTAGGTCTAATTCTGAGGCTCAACACAACGATTAAGGTTGAATAACTTTAATCAGGTTTTAGCCATGTCTATTTTCCAGACTGAATGCACTCAATTAACTCATAAAAAGGTTGCCAGTTATCTTCCTGAACAATGGATTGCCAAATTGATTCAATCACTGGTTTATGTATTACAGTTTTGGGATTTTGACGAGTTAGAGTTTGGGCAATACTATCTATTTGATCCGGGTCAAAATTATTTAACATTTTATGGTATATAAGACACCAATTATCAAAAACTTCTGATACTCCTGATGCTGGTACAAGATCTGAATCTGCCATAATCAAACCTGGTTCATCTCGCCATTTTAATGAAAAGGTGCGAGCCATTTCGTAAAAGAACTGATGATAACCAACTTGGCTATCTTGCAAAAATTTCATTGTGAGATTTAAAAGCTCATCCGCTTCTGGGTGTGACAGTTGCTCAAAACCCAACTTCTTTAACATTAAAGTGCGGTATTCTCTTTGATAATGCTCATCAAATCCAGCCAATCCAGCCTGCATATCACCGTAATCAATAACACCTTTGAGGGCGTCTTGGAGTGTTTCTAAATTCCACTTACAAATTCCAGGTTGATGAGTGTAACAGTAGCGTCCATAATGATCGAAATAGGCAGCGGTGAAGTAGGGCTGGTAACTCGTTATAAAAGCATAAGGACCGTAATCAAAACTTTCCCCAGTTATTGACATATTATCTGTGTTGAGCACTGCATGACAAAAACCTGCTGCCATCCACTGCGCCACTAGTTCTGCTGTGCGTTTAACTAAATTGGCATAAAATAGAACATACTTATCTTCTTCGGTGATGAAATCTCGATAATACTGCTCAATGACATGGTCTAGTAGTTTTTTGGTCAAATCTGGACGTCGCAAATAATGCAGTCGTTCAAAAGTCCCAAACCGAATGTGCGATCGCCCCATCCTCACAATCACCGAAGAACGAGTAGGAGAAGGTTCATCACCTCGCCAAAGGGATAAGCCTGTTTCAATCATGCTCAAACAACGTGAAGTGCGTACACCCAAGTGATGTAACATTTCTGCAGCCAGAACTTCCCGTACTCCACCCTTGAGTGTTAACATACCATCACCACCACGGGAGTAAGGAGTTTTACCGGAACCTTTGGTGCCAAAGTCGTATAGTTCGCCATCAGTACCACGTACTTGTCCGTAGAGAAAGCCCCTACCATCTCCTAAAAAAGGATTGTATTCCCCAAATTGATAACCGTGGTAACACAGTGCTAAAAGTGGTTTTCGTTCCTCAAATTTGCCAAAGGCTGAGATAAAATCATCGTCTTTTACCAATTGCGGATTTAGTCCTAGGCGGTGTAAAAGTGCATCATTACGCCACCGTAGGATATGTTGAGGAAATTCTGCTGCGGCGACTTCATCGTAGTAGTCCTCACCCAGAGATTCAACAGCTCTTTCGTAGTGGAGATTGAGAAAAGGATTGGTAGAATGGGTGTTGTTTGCAGTTTCAGCCAAAGTCATTACTATTTATCCAAGTTATCCAAAATTGTTGTTGGGTGTAGCTCAGTTGGGATTAAAATGCTTGAATTTTATGTGTACAAGCTTATGGATTTGCCCGCCAGTTAGGATGAGTGATACTTGTAAGGATGTGGTCTTGCCATTTTCCATTAATTAATAAATAGTCCCTGGCATAGCCTTCTACAACAAATCCTAACTTTCTCAGTACGTTACCACTACGCTGATTATGAGGCATATAATTTGCCATAATTCGGTGCATATTTAAGTCTTGAAATACATAGTCAATCGCTGCTTGCAATGCCTCTGTCATATAACCTTTTCCTTGTTCAGCTTCTGCAAGACCGTATCCTACATTACAGTACTGTGCAGACCTTCTGACAAAATTGGAAAAGTTGATAAATCCAATAATGTTTTTTTGATTAGCTTTAAAAAAAATAAATAATCTTAATGATATATCGTTAAGAAATTCTAAATAGTTATTTTCTAACTGATTTAGCCAATACTCTTCTGTAAAGAAGTTATCAAACCAAAGAGCAGAAAATGGAGTAAGATATACTTTATTTTCAGTGTAAAATCTGAGGATTTTTGGTATATCATCATTTGTTGCTAGTCTTAATAACAAGCGTTGTGTCGTCAGATTCGGCAATTCCAATTCCATATACTACTGAAGATTTGCTTACCATTGCTATCGGTGCCCCTTCATAATTTAACAGCAGTGAGGCTTTCTGTATGAGGAACATCAGCTAGTTAATACTTGAGAAAGAGCTAAAATTATCTACAAATCTAACTAAAGTATAGAAATGTCAGTAGTAATACGGTACGATTGGCAAGAATCAGAAATACGTAAAATACATGATACACCACTGCTAGATCTGATTTATCAAGGGGCTAGTGTACATCGCCAATTTCATGATCCAAGCAAAATACAAGTCTGTAAACTGATATCTATCAAAACAGGGGGTTGTCCAGAAGATTGTAGCTACTGTGCCCAGTCCTCCCGCTACAAAACAGAGGTTAACGCACAAGCACTCTTAGAAAAAGAAACAGTCGTTAAAATTGCCCAACAAGCAAAAGAAAGTGGGGTGAGTCGTGTCTGCATGGGCGCAGCTTGGCGAGAGGTGCGCGATAACTCCCAATTTGAGCACGTGTTGGACATGGTTAAAGAGGTGACAGCATTGGGTTTAGAGGTTTGCTGCACTTTAGGCATGCTAACTCAAGCACAAGCCAAGCGCTTGGAAGAAGCAGGGCTTTATGCCTACAACCACAATTTGGATACCTCCGAAGACTACTACAGCACTATCATTACAACCAGAACTTATGGCGATCGCCTCAACACAATTAACAACGTCCGGCAAACAAATGTAACTGTATGCTCTGGCGGTATTCTCGGCTTAGGCGAAAGCGTAGATGACCGCATATCTATGTTGCACACTCTGGGAACTTTGCATCCACATCCAGAGTCAGTACCAATAAATATTCTCTCACAAGTTCAGGGCACGCCCTTGGAAAATCAACCTGATGTTCCTATTTGGGAAGTGGTGCGAATGATTGCCACGGCACGCATTGTCATGCCTGCTTCGGATATTCGTCTTAGTGCAGGTAGGGCCAGACTTTCGCAGGTAGAACAAGCTTTATGCTTTTTGGCAGGAGCCAATTCTATCTTTTCCAGTGACGATGGGCATATGTTAACAGTTACCACTCCTTGTCCAGGATACAACGCTGACCATGAAATGCTAAATTTGCTTGGTCTAGAGACGCGTTCTCCTTTTGTCGGTCAATCTAAAGCACCTATAGAAGCCGTTGTGGGATAAAAATCTCGGGCAAAGACGCTAAGAAGCTGAAGAAAAGCTTGCGAGGGACAGCTTACAAGAGCGGCGAGAGCGGAGGTTTCCTCCGCTCCAACAACTCTGAGTAGGCAACTGTCCTCGCCTTTAGGTGCAACTCAAAAGAGCAATTAAATCAGCTTGACAGCACGAAGACCGAAAAGTAACCCAACAGCGATCCCAAAGAACAGACCTAAGAACAGTAAGTAAGCAATGATAGCAAACATCGAACTTTCTCCAAAATCGTTTATAAATATTATTCAATCATTTACAGATGAACGACTCAATAAAAATATTTCTTGAACCTTTGCTAAGTTATCCTATAACAAGAGAGACTTCATAGTTATAATCAATCCAAATTTATTGTGGCTATAACAATAGAATAACGACTTATGATTACGAAATACGCTTTTCTAGCTACCGCTTTAGTGGTAATTGGTGGGTTGGGGTTTAAACCTAGTATTGTTGTCGCTCAAACAGTCAAAAGACCCTCCACTACACTCATTAAACCACAAACAACAGTCACTACCTTTCAAACACCAAACTACAGTATAAGAGTTTTCCGTCAAGGAACCCAAACGCGGATGAATGTCTTTGACAGGAAAGCAAACAAGCTGCAACTGAATGCTGCTCCTGTTCAAGTTCAAAATTCCGATCAACAGACAAGTTATACTTCGTCTGAGGGTGAACGCTTATTCCGTATCTCTGTTGATGGTTCTGGTAACAAATCCGTTGAAATTAACGCTCCAGGTCAAGTTGTTCAGGAGACTACGAATTAAAGCAGTGAACAGTGAACAGTTATCAGTTATCAGTGATTAATTGCTTGATGATTGATAAGTGTGCCTCATAACTCTACCTTTTTGGCGTTGCTGAATCAAGATATGAGTTTCTAAATTTCTATTGATGTAGAACTTTCGGATGCAACGTCTCTACAGGGATTGACTACAACCATAATTCATTCCCAAATTTAGCAAAGCGACCTTTTTAACCAGTTGTGAATAATATTGAAAAGGTGAAGCAGAAAGCGTCTCACATCCGGTATAAGGACTGTGAATGCTGTAGAATACAGCCGTGGGGCGCTTGTTTGGGATTTGGTTATGATATCATGTCCGGATGAACACTTATAAAAAACCAAGAACCTCACCCCGCTCTTCGGGCACCTCTCTCCGCGAATTCGGAGAGGGGATGGGGGTGAGGTGTTTTTATTGTAAATAATTAATCGAACTTGATATGACTTCAATTATTAACGTAAATCTACCACAACAGTCTTATGAGATTGCGATTGCACCAGGGGGCATAGATCAGCTGGGCGAGATGATGAGCAATCTGAAGCTGGGCAAAAAAGTCCTATTGGTTTCTAACCCGACTATTTTCAAACATTATGGGGAAAGGGTACTAGCATCTCTGGAAGCTGCGGGGTTTGAAGTTGTTAGCTGCAATTTAAGCCCCGGTGAACGCTACAAAACCCTCAGTTCCGTACAGAAAATTTACGACACCGCCCTAGAAAACCGCATAGAACGCTCCTCAACGATGGTAGCTTTAGGGGGAGGAGTCATTGGGGATATGACTGGCTTTGCTGCTGCCACTTGGCTGCGAGGAATTAACTTTGTACAAGTGCCAACCTCACTTTTGGCAATGGTAGATGCAGCGATAGGTGGCAAAACTGGTGTCAATCATCCCCAAGGCAAAAACTTGATAGGGGCGTTTCATCAACCGCGCTTGGTTTTGATTGATCCAGAAGTCCTGAAAAGTTTACCAGTTCGTGAATTTCGTGCTGGAATGGCAGAAGTTATTAAGTACGGCGTCATTTGGGATGCGGAGTTATTTGCCCAAATGGAAGAGAGTAAACGCTTAGAT
The DNA here is from genome assembly GCA_019359695.1 of Brasilonema angustatum HA4187-MV1. Classification (GTDB taxonomy): domain Bacteria; phylum Cyanobacteriota; class Cyanobacteriia; order Cyanobacteriales; family Nostocaceae; genus Brasilonema; species Brasilonema angustatum. The sequence continues at coordinate 214,330 of JAHHGV010000003.1, read as the reverse complement.
CAACTACGCTACATCAAAGCTGAATTGATTGAAGCCATTCTCAACCGTTCTTGTCAAGCCAAAGCAGATGTCGTCGGTAAGGATGAGAAAGAAGCAGGACTCCGGGCAATTCTCAACTACGGTCATACCATTGCGCATGCAGTAGAAAGTTTAACAGGTTATCGAGTCGTGAATCACGGTGAAGCAGTCGCCATTGGTATGGTTGCAGCAGGGCAGATTGCTGTCAAACTGGGGATGTGGAAAAAGGAAGAAGCTGAACGTCAAGACGCCCTAATTCAAAAAGCAAGTTTACCAACTCAGTTACCGTCCGGTGTGGATATTGAAGCAATTATTGAGTCTTTGCAACTAGATAAGAAAGTCAAAGCGGGTAAAGTCAGGTTTATTCTGCCAACGCAAATTGGTGTGGTGACGATTACTGATGAAGTGCCATCAGATACTATCCGAGAGGTGTTGCAGGCAATGCAATGACCGAATCAGTTATCAGTTACCAGTGAGTCCAGTGCTGCAGGAGGGTTTCCCTCCGTAGGCATCTGGCGTTAGCGAAGCGGAACCGAAGGTTCTCCCCGAAGGGTGAACAGTTATCAGTTATCACTGTTCACTGTAAAAGTTTAGTCTTCTTGATAGGATTTTCGCTACTCGCTGTGGAGTTTCTAACCTCTGGCGGTGGTTGGCGATCGCTGCAAGATATGACCCAATTACAATGAAATTAGCCGCCAGTTCATTCGCGTCATGATACTCCAAGCTAACAATCAACTGACCTTGCAACAGTTCCTGAATCTTCCCCCAGGCGACGGAGATATCACTTACGAACTGGTTGATGGTCAGGCAATTCCTAAGATGTCACCAAAAAAATTTCACTCTAAACTTACCCGCACCCTACTGTATTTGATTGAGCAATGGTGTCAGGGCAAAGGTGAGGTTTGTCCAGAATTGGCTATTGCATTAACCCGTCGGGGACGAGATTGGGTGCCCATACCTGATATTTTATACATCTCCAATGAACTTTTACCCGCCGACTGGGAAGAAGACGGAGTGTGTTCTGTTCCTCCCGATTTGGTCATTGAGATCATTTCGCCAGGACAAACTTTTGGACAAATGGCTGCTAAAGCAAAAGACTATTTAGACGCTAAGGTGCTGCGGGTTTGGGTGGTAGATAGTAAAGCTAGAAGCATTACGGTTTTTTATCCAGATGCAGCACCCCAGACTTATATGGGAGAGGAATTACTTACAGATTCTCTATTTGAGGGATTGGAATTTACTGCTGAGCAAGTGTTTCAAAAGGCGAAAATACCATTAGATACTTAGGGATTTGATATCAAATATCTCATAGAGTACCCGACTGCGCCGACAGATCAATAACACGAAGGCTGCCCAATTTTTTAGGGGACAATGCGTCAACAGCAAAACGTCGTAGGTATAATCGCCTTGAAAGAGTTACTAATGGCTTGAGAATTACGAGAAAGTATTTTTTACCAGTAATTTCAGTTACCTTGCGTTTCCTTTTATCGCTTTTAGTCTAAACTCCAGGCTATTATGCCGGGTAATACTATTGTAAACCAAAGTTTTGATAGCACTCAGTAACTCACTAGCTCTCTACGAGATATCCACTCTCGCAATGCCCAAAGGCTAATTAAAGCTGCTAATACAGCCCCAAGAGAATCCATAATTAAATCAATAATAGTGTCATCTAAACTTTCAATTACTTGAGTATTAAGAATTTTCCCAGCAGACCATTCGGTAACTTCCCATAAAGCACCGATCGCAATGCCAAAACTAATAATTGTCACCAGATATAAAATTGTATGATTCCGAAATATATTCAACATTGAACTATATACTAAAAAACTCAGTGCTAAGGTAATTGCAAAAGTTGTATAACCATGAACCATTTCGTCATAGGGGCCTGGCATACCAAATAAATTCCATACCCAACCAGTAGCATTTAGCAATGCAGCCAAGACGAATAAAAAATCAAATAAGGTAGGTAATTTATCATCTTTAACAACAAACACGAAGGATACAATAAGGAAGATTGCCAAACTCAAAGCGTTTAACCACTTACCTTGAACTGCTGCAGCGATCGCAAAAATTGCTAGTAGAGCTTGTCCTACCCACGCGATAACTCAATATCCTCGCCAATTTATAGTTTTCATACGTATAACCAATACGAAAATATTACTTAAAAAAGCTTCTTTTACGATTAATTCCAATGTTTAATACCACTGTTGCAGTTTAAAGCTTTGATAACGGCTTGATACCCTTCTTGTACGTCTTTGCGGTCTAGTTCTTCTGGTAAACCCTCTTGGCTACCGCGCAAAATCATGTCAGCATGACGCTGTAAAACTGCTTGGGATTCTGGATTGTTAGTGTAAGTCGCAATACTGGCGATCGCTTCCAATAAACGAATGGTTACTGATGTATCAGAGCGTGCATATTGGCGAATTCCGTTAAAGGCACTATCAACCAATCCCTCAAATGTCGCCCCAAAAGCAATCGCACGTAATTTATGATCTTCATCGTAACGGTAGGGTGAAGGAAAATCTTTTTGAGCTAAACGGGACAGTCCTGCTCCCAGTCTATCAACACATCGAATTGCGGTAAATGGGTCATTAATCCCTGGAGAAAGCGCACGTAGGGCAATTTCTACTAACTGAACTATGGGAAACTCGATATCTTGCTGTTCGCTACGTTCTTTACCCAAAATAAATGCATCATTAATTTGTTTGGTTAATTTTCGATTCACCAATTCACCTGGGAAAACCATAACCAAATTACTGTTCTTAATAACAAACTTTCCTGGTCGAGACTCGACACGCAGTAAAAGATTGTGTTTTCGGGCAATTTTAATTAATTCTTCGTCGTCAATTGCTTGTATGTAACCATTATCAGTAACTCTTACCGGAGAAGCAACTAAGTCAAAATTCTCAGGTATTTCTGCAACTTCTTGTCCGAATGGGCCACTACGTCCGATTTTTTTGGGAAACAAGCGATCAATGGCTCTATCTAAGTCATCACTAACATTTTCGATGATGTGCGAAGCCTGAATTATTGTAGAAGCATGATCGATAAAATAAATCAAAACTGCGATGCTAATAATTGCTAGTAAAATACCACACGTAATCGAAATTTGTGGTACAAACCGACTATATCCATCTCCTTCACTATGAATAGTCCGAAGTATGAGCAAGCAATAGATAAACGTACTGATAAATGTACCAAGGACAACTTGATTACCAGTATCTTGCATGAAATTACGTAGAAGCCGCGGCCCAAAATTGGAAGCAGCTAACTGAAGCGCCACGATTGTAATTGAAAATGCTGTGGCAGCAACGCTAATCATTGAACCTGCAACCGCTCCTAAAAGCGATCGCGCTCCGTCTGCTCCACCAGTGTAGCTCCACCAATAATTAATATTTGCTTTACCTGTGCGATCGAGCATTAACATTGTGAATGCCAACGCAGTAGTAATTATGGCCATAATTGAGGGAATGAACCAGTAACTTGAGTGGAGCGTATCCCACAGTTTGCTCAGTTTTACATTTTTCATATTTCGTTATTGACCATTGTAGAATCTACCTTACTGTTGCCATCGTCTTGCTTTTGAGCAAGTAACCTGAGAGAATCACTGATACGGCGAGGCTTCGGTACTTGACCTTTACCAGATGGCCAACCTTCACGCTGACGCGATCTGTTTCCATCTGTCTCTTCAGTCTGGTCGTGGAATAAAATTTGTTGAGTTGGGAAGGGCAAATCAATGCCATTTGCAACAAGTTTTTTCTTAATTGCAGTAATCACCTTGTCCCGTGAAGTCAGACTATCTGCCCGTCGTGGTGGATTAATCCACCAACGTACACGGATGTTAACACTACTTCCGGCTAGTTCCATAGCCAGTACATCAGGAGCCGGATCTTTTAAAATCTCGTCTATGCTATGCATTGCTTCTAGCATCAACTGCTTGGCTAAATCAATGTCGTCACCGTAGCCAATGCCAACATCGTACTCTAATCGACGGTTATCAAAGGCAGTGTTTACAGTTACCGAATTAGTAAACAATTCCGAGTTAGGAATCACAATCCGCCGACCATCGTAAGTTCTGATTGTCGTCGCCCGTGTCTCGATACTTTCTACAGTTCCCTCAAAGTTTTTAAAAACAATTTGGTCATTAATTTGGAAAGGTTCAGTCAGCAGAATTAAAATCCCAGCTAAGAAGTTTTGCAAAATATCGCGGAAAGCAAAACCAATGGCAACACTGCTAATTCCTAACAATTGCACCAAATCACTGATTTTAAATGTAGGAATTATAATGGAAAGGGCGATAAACAATCCAATCAAAACTGTCACCCCCTGCGCTAACCTTCCCAGCACTAGTCCCAAATTCCGAGCGTAGCGACGGTTGCTAGTTAACCGCTTAACTAGTGCCTTAATTCTGCTAGCAATAAACAGAAAGAAGATGAAGACAATTAACCCCAAGACAATGTTTGGTAACAAAGCTATGAAACCATTGATCATGCTATTAACCTTGTCCCACGCTGCGGTAATTTCTGCTTTCATGAACTTTCCTCACTAATTAATCTTTGCTAACGTCAACGCTGTAAATTCTGATGCAATAATTCTTGAATTTCCCCCCGCAACGCTATAATTTCACTCTGAAGCATTCCGGCTAACTCTGCTTGGTCATCATCGGCATCACGACCAATAAAAAACGTCGCCAGAGTTACAGTGACATAACCAAACACGGCAAACGCATATAACGCTAAGAAAAAGCAAAGCACTCGTCCTTAAGTTTTCCAACTTCTCGATTGGAAACGTGAACGATCACCACATCAATCGGTTCGTCTGCATTTCCTTCCAACCGTGAAAGGTTTGCACCATTGTGAGATTTGGCGATGTCAATAACTGCTTTACCGTTGCCCCGTGGCACTTGGATAATGAGTTGGCGCATTTTCACCTCGCGCTGCTAACTATCTTCCTTTTTTAGCTAACAATTCTACTATCCAAAGAAATATTTTTTGAAAGATGCATCTCATACTCAATTAACACTTGATTTTTGTCTGCAAAATTGGTGTATTCAGCAAGGAGACTCCACAATAGAGGTTCTAATCTGGATGATTAACCAATATATTCCAGTGCTTAAACAAGCAAGCCGTCTGAAGGATAACGACAAGGACGATAAATACAACAAGTGTGCTGGCGACATCAAGAATTAAACCAAGAAAAACTGGAAACAACAACGGAATACTTTTTTATTCTTCCTGATCCAAAGAAACTTATGGCGGATACAGATATGGTAGATGCACCCTAATTGACGCCCTCAGTTATAGACTGAGGGTTTTTTTATTTCACAATCTTATTTCTGACTGCTGTTTGAGATTCTGATTTTTCCACACCTTGACAAACCTACAACCAGTCTTCAAAAATTAATGGAAAAATGTTGGCAATAAGCTAGGAGCCATCCACAAAGCATAAAAGATGAATCCAAATAGTAAAGTCGTCAAAACCGTGAAAACGTAGCCAACGCACATCAAGAAACCGTCAGATTCTATAGTGGCTACTGCTAAGAGCAATATACCTACTGGAGGAATAGGATTAGTCAGAGGAATTGGCAAAATTAATAAAATTGCTAACCAAGAAATACAAAACCCATTGAATCGCCAAGTCAAAGGATGTTCTGCTACTTTTGCCAATCGAGGACGGGTAATTTTTTCTAAAATCCTGGTGACTTTTTGTAGGTTTTTTAAAATTATTTGAGTAAAAGAACGGGGAAATTTATATGTCGCAATTTTTTTAGGCAACCAAGGCGATCGCCTTCCCAAAGCCATCTGTGCTGATAATATCAAGCAAGCACCACCAAAAGGTCCAGTTAATCCAGGTGGAACAGGAAACAAAAATGGCAAAACCAATAATGCAATGACTACGCTAAAACCACGTTCTGAGGTTTCTGCCAAAACATCACCAAGACTGAGTGGCTGTTCGGCTAACCTTTGCAGCAGGAATTTAATATCTTGAGAAAATTTTAGCTGCATTGTGATGATGATTGATCAGATATAAAATGTCCTATCTTCTAACTTACTCATTCATCAATGATTATCAGTCATGATTCAGGTTCATCATTTATTTGATGGTACAAACACAGCTAAAGCACTATGAACAACACGAAATTGAGCAGGAGTGTAAGTCGTAATTTCACCATCTGTATTAATGGGGCGTGGTTTGTGTGTATGAATCTCAAATTCTTGAGCGCTGACAGTACGGACATGAGGCGACAAAATATGTCGTCCTGTTCGCATGGCAGGTAACAAGGGGATAATTTGCCACCAGTGTTTAATTTCCACACTGTACATATCTAATTTATGGTCATCAATTGCGGCATGATGAACCACTGCCATACCACCACCATAATATCGACCATTCCCTACAGCAATTTGCACAGTTTTTACTGGGGTAGATGTGCCGTTGATACTAATCTGTGCCCTAAAAGGTCGAGATTTCAAAACCACTTGCAATGCAGTGATCGCGTAAGCGAGTATTCCCCAACGACGCTTCACTTGTTTGGTTAGTCGCTGAGTAATTTTCACACTCAGCCCACAGCTTGCTACATTGAAAAAGTGTTTACCATTTACCCACCCCAAATCAATACGTCGTGCCTGATTATTGGCAATAATTTTGCAAGCCTCGGGGAGAGAATTTGGAATTTCTAAAGTCCTAGCTAAATCGTTGGCAGTTCCTAGAGGGATAATTCCCAGAGGTAACTGCGTTTCTACCAAAGCGTCTACCGCAGCATTGAGAGTGCCATCACCACCGCCAATGATCACTAAATCAACTTCATGTTGGTGGCGGATAATAACGTCGTATAACTGTTGTGGTTTTTCTGGGAACTCATCAATTAAATCGAAGCCCAGTTCTTTAAGACATTCAACTGCTTCAGCTAGACGGTTTTCCCCTTGGCGGGCGTGAGTATTTATGAGCAGTAGTGCACGATGTTTCATTTGCCGTGTTTTTTGTAGTGTGTACCTATAATTCTCTACTTCTGATATGCACTTTGCTGAAAATTTATTCTATGGTAATCCTCCAAAGATTTTTGAGAATCCGTGGAGACTTTCAAGAAACACAGGGGTGTAGGGGAGCCAGTACTGATAGCGTAGCGTGGCACTTTGTGCCATAGGAGGGAAAACGCCAGGTGCTACAACGGGGGGAACCCCAACGCCAGATACCAAGTGAGGGAAACCCTCATCAAGTACTGGCTCCCTCCGGGGAGAACCTTCGGTTCCGCTTCGCTAACACCAGTCGCCTACGGCGGGAAACCCGCCTGCAGCGCTGGATTCACCGCAACGCACTGGCTCCCCTCCCGCAGCGCTGCTTCACCCCCGCACTGGCACCTTATGGTTTTGACTTGTTTTGCCCCTACACCCTTACACCCTTACCCCCTTATACCCTTACACCCCTAATTGATGACTCACCTTTGCCACAAGATCCTCTGGATTCATCAACTCGTAAGGTTCAAAAGGTTGATGTATCCAAGGGTTGTCAGGCAAATAATCAAGGTAGTAATTAGGTGCTACCACTGAACAGGCTTTGTACCAAATAACAGCGGTACGAATATCCTCAATAGGAGAATCACTATGTTCTTTTAGCCAAGGAATTGTTTCCTTGAGTGTGATTCCAGAATCTACCAAATCATCTACCAAAAGAATCCGCGAACCTAAATTTTCAGTGGTCATTGTCAAGTGATGAGAAAATATTAAACTGCCCCTTTGTTGCTGACCAGAGCCACTGTAAGATGAGGTTGCCAAAATCGCCAAAGGCTGATTATAAATACGTGAGAGGATATCTCCTACGCGCAGTCCTCCTCTAGCAAGACAAACAATTTGGTTGAATTTCCAGCCGGATTGATAAACTTGAGCAGCCAGTTGTTCAATTTTTTGGTGATAATCTGACCAAGAAACGTAAAGGTCTGGCATGGGGAACTTAATTTATTGCTAAGAATGTATGACAAATTCCTTTGATTTTAATATGAGCGCAAGATATTATGAGCAATTCTGCTTCTGATGGCTCCTCTCAACAGACTCCTGAAAGTGAAAAACTGGATTTGAGTACCAAACTTGCTTTTGGTGCTGGGGATTTGGGTACGGCGATCACTGCGATGATTGGGATTTCTTATTTGTCTCCCTTTCTCACGGATGTTGCTGGTTTAAGTCCCACATTAGCAGGACAAACCCAGCTGATCGGCAAAGTGTGGGATGCGGTTAACGATCCAATGGTGGGGGTGTTGAGCGATCGCACCCAAAGTCAACAAGGAAGACGCTATCCCTGGATGATTTGGGGAGCAATTCCCTTTGGAGTGTTCTTTTTTTTGCAGTGGATTGTACCTGAGTTTAGTAATAACGATCAGGCGAATCAGTGGAGCTTGTTTTGGTATTACACTGCCATTTCGATTTTTTTTAATAGTTTTTATACAATCGTCAATTTACCATACACTGCTCTGACTGCAGAACTGACGCAAGATTACGACGAACGCACCAGTCTTAACAGTTTTCGCTTTACCTTTTCTATTGGCGGTAGCATTATTGCTCTTATTATCGGTTTAGTCATCTCCCTGGTGATTCCTGGTAACCGCACTCAACAGTTTTTATTACTAGGAGCGATCTGTGCGGTTATCTCTGTTTTACCTGTGTATTGGTGTGTTTGGGGAACCAAAAAACGTGCTCAAGCTGTCGCAAAGTTACACCCCGAAACAGAGCAAAGTGTCTCTATTCCCTTATTGCAGCAACTCAAAATTGCTTTTACAAATCGCGCTTTCTTATTTGTGGTGGGGATTTATCTATGTTCTTGGTTAGCTGTCCAGCTAACGGCTGGTATTATCCCTTACTTTGTCACCAGTTGGATGCGCCTTCCACAATGGCATATTAGCTTAGTGCTTTTGGCGGTGCAAGGCACTGCTATGTCTATGCTATTTGTTTGGAGTGCCATCAGTCGCCGTTATGGCAAACAAGCCGTGTACTATATGGGTATGAGTTTGTGGATTATCGCTCAGGTAGGACTCTTTTTCGTACAGCCTGGTCAAGTTGTGTTGATGTACTTTTTAGCAGTCATGGCAGGTTTTGGCGTATCCATTGCTTATCTTATTCCCTGGTCAATGTTACCTGATGTGATTGAACTGGATGAATTAAAAACAGGACAGCGGCGGGAAGGCATTTTTTATAGCTTCATAGTATTTGTGCAAAAAATCTGTTTGGGGATTGCAGTTAACGTTGTTTTACAACAATTGGGTACCGGTGGTTATATTAAACCCACAAACGAAATTCCGATACCAATTCAACCAGATTCGGTGTTAGAAGTCATTCGCTTCTCTATTGGTCCGATACCAGCGATCGCATTAGTTTGTGGCGTCGTTTTAACGTATTTTTACCCAATTACCCGCGAGATGCATGCGCAAATCTTACTGCAGCTTAAGGAACGTCAAAACAGAGTAGAGAATACAGATGTTTAGCTGATTATTCTCTGATAGTTGTTCCAATATCTTCCCAAGTCGCGTTAAATTCTTCTGATTCCACATCAGTTTCTGATGTAGATTTGGTTATAGGTCTTATAAACCGCGCAGCAATCGCGGGCATCCAAACAATGGAAAATACATTATTCGATAAAATCTTCCGCGACAGCGAAGGTCAGATTGTTGTGGCTCAGCCACCAAACCCACCCCTTATTGTGTGGGGTGTAGCTAGTTTACTGAAACTAATTTTTACAAGCGGCGAAATCAATACAGTGTTAGACGCTGTGGCTTTTGGCTCCTTGTTTACTTGGGCGTGGGAGGAATTATTTCAAGGCGTTAATTATTTTCGCAGAGCCTTAGGTCTGCTCGTGCTAATTGGGGTTGTTGCATCAAAGGTTTATACCATAAGGTTTTGAAAAACAACGAATTTTTGTTCGAGATTGGTGTATAGCGTTTACACCAATCTGTGGACAAAACTGGATCACTAGTGTGTAAGCTCAAGACATAGCCAGATCTGATCGCTTTAATTTCTGGCTTGGTGTCACCGTCTTTCTACACAGTTAGCCGCGAAATGCACACGTAAATTTTACTGCAACTCAAGGAACGTCAGAACAACTAAGCTGAATATGGCATTGGTTACAACGCACTTCGTACGCAATATAACCTGTATCTACGCCTCTAGCCCTTTTTTGAGAACACGGGGTAAAGGCTGAACTCCAAGCCGAGATGTATCGTTCTCTATGTCGTTAGAGGTTGTAGCGCAAACACTACAGCTTCACGCCTGGAGGAATAAGCACTGTATCAATCGCGTGAATCACGCCATTACTAGCTGTGACATCTGGTTTGGTGACTTTTGCTTTATCCACCGTTACACCTTTGCCAACTTTAACGTTAAGTGGGCTACCTTCAACGCTATTAACCGGACCGGACTTGAGGCTTTTGGAATCAAGTGCACCAGACACGACATGATAGGTCAAAATCTTGGTCAAAGTTGCCTTGTTTTCTGGCTTGAGTAGTTTTTGCAAAGTCGCCTTTGGTAGCTTATTAAATGCAGCATCCGTGGGTGCAAACACGGTAAATGGACCAGTTCCAGATAGGGTTTCTACAAGACCAGCTTCCTTCAAAGCCTTGGTCAGGGTTTTGAAAGAACTATTGGAGCTGGCAACATCGACAACTGTACCTGCACCAGTTGTTCCAGTAGTTGGAGCACCTGACGTGGCTGGTTTGGTTGGTGAAGCTGAGGGAGTCTGGGCGAAAGTTGGAGTGCTGATCAAAAGACTGGCTGTAGCGATCGCTATACCAAGTGTTTTACCAAAAAAGTGTTGATTTTGTTGGGTTTTCATGGGTTTTAACTTTGCGTGATCCAAAGATGTAAATATTTTGTTACGAACTTGTTTTGATTTTTAAAAGAGTAACATTTTGTCATACTACAGTTACTAATCCTGTAGTTAGATTTTCAAATCAACTTGGTACGGATTTACTTACTCCTGCGTTTAACGAATCTGTCTGAGAATTTGTAATGATACTTAATATGAAGAAAAATAGGAAAACTCATTTAAGTAAAGAAGATGGCAGTCCCAAGCTTACAGGAAATTTCCACCCAGTTAGAAAGTTCAAATTTGCGCGATCGCATGGTAGCCCTCGCCTCATTGAGGCATATTGCAGCAGAGGACGCACTCCCTTTGATTAAAAAAGTCCTGGATGACCAGTCTCTGCAACTGAGATCAATGGCAATCTTTGCCTTGGGAGTCAAGCAAACAGAAGAAAGTTACTCAATTTTGGTGCGAATCCTAGAAACTGACCCGGATTATGGTATACGTGCGGATGCTGCAGGTGCTTTAGGATATTTAGGTGATGTTAGAGCTGTTGAACCCCTAATGCGAATATTTTATGAAGATACTGATTGGTTAGTACGGTTTAGCGCAGCTGTTTCACTTGGTAATCTCAAAGACAGTCGTGCCCGTGAAATCCTCATAAAAGCATTGGACAGTGAAGAAGTCATTTTACAACAAGCGGCGATCGCTGCATTAGGAGAAATCAAAGATATCGAGTCTGTGGATCTCATTTTGCGCTTTGCCCAATCAGATGATTGGTTAGTGCGTCAGCGTCTTGCAGAAGCCTTAGGTCATCTTCCCAGTCCAAAAAGTATTTCAGCTTTAAAATACCTGGAAAAAGATAGCCATAACCACGTTGCTGAAGCGGCGAGAATTTCCCTGAAACGCTTGGAGGAAGCAGATTAAGCCATTCAAAAATTTTGAATTTTGTTAGCGCAGCGGGACGCAGTCCATGAGCGAATTTTGAATGAGCGAATTGCTTTGGGGGTGACTCCCTCCTGCTACCTTGGAAGAAGTGAAATAAAAAAGATTTTGAGGCAAGGTAATTTCATTAATGAATATTGAAGAGTTTTTTCAGTTAATCGCTGGTAAATGGTTTTCCCATCGTACCAGTCATGATTTGGCTTGTAAGCAATCAGAAAACGGCAAATCAGACACAATCATAGAAACACTGAGTAGTAATGATCCAGAAGTAGTAAAACTGTGCCAACAGTACAATGTTGACCATAGCCCCAGTTGTTACGGTGCCAAAGTGACTTGGAATGCCACTATGGCAGGGAATGAAAAAAAACAGACTGGTTCTACAGTATTCGTTGCTATTCCAGATCAAGATAATCCCAATGAAGGCAAATTCCTGCGGGCAATGGATTCTCCTGGGAAACCCCCAGTTGTTGGACGCTACAAAATAGGCAGTGATGACGCATTGACCTTAACAATAGAGTACGAAACCGTGTGCTATGAGGAACGCCTGTGGTTTGCCAGTCCCAATTTGCGGATGCGGGTGAGTGTGGTGAAACGTGTTGATGGTTTTAGCACAGCTTCATTCACTTCTGAAATTCGCATGGGTGGAGGTCAACCTACAGCGAAAGTTTCTCAGGCAACTAACTCAGCATCCAGTTAAGTTGTATAAGTTACAAGCACCTTACGGTGATTCCAGATCTGATTTCACTAGCCCCTGCTAATAGGGGCTATAGTTTTGGTTAAGTTTGTACAGAATTATTAATTTTATTTTTTAAGTAAAAAATATATGATTCTACAGTAAAAGTACTGAAAGATTGATGAAATCCTTGAGAAATCAATAGTATTTTGACGTTACAATCTGCCTGAAATCACCTTAAGATAGTGAAGATATTGTAAAAGGTTTTCATTCCTGACAAAGTAGAAATAAAGTCTACGCCACAAGTGCCTACCAAAAACTAGTCAGGGTCGTTTAAATCTGCCACACACCAATTAAAAGAGCGAGTAACACAGCAGGAAAGAGAACTACTGAGAACTTTCGCGCTTTCGGTATTGGTGCATATACCTTCAATTTTGTAAACCATGTCAACTTTGACGTTCGACTCACATGGGAGGTTGGTTTGTGCTTATACGACTAGAAAAATTCATCTTTGCACAATGGCTGGCAGAATAAGTGTTTCAAACGTGGCTCAAAAAGCAGAACAAACAATTAGTTTATCTTCTGACCTTTAACTTGTCTTATCACTTTATCAGGTCATATCTCTTCTTCATCTCAGTCACAAGATGGAGTTTCCACAAAGTAAGACCAAAGGTGAGACCAGCGGCGCTCTTGGTAGGGTAACCCTGGCGCAGGCGACTGGCGTATCTTCTCCACCAGACGCTGCGCGCTCACTCTTAGCGTCTCCTGTGTGCGCATACCCGGAGGTAGGAGGGTGCAAGTCAACACTCAAAAGTCCAAGACTTTTGATTTCTGACCAATGATTAAGGACTAGTAACTTATCCAAAATCGCATGACTTATACTGCTTCCATACAAGAGTTCATCTCTGAATTATTTCCCTTCAATCAACTGCCGACACAAGAACTGGCAAAATTAGTTCCAAAGTTTGAGATGTTACGCTACCACATGGGTCAGAGCGTTTTGGTGCGGGAACAAATGCCTTCTCAAATATTTATCATTTATCAAGGACAAGCCCGCTTGCTGGGTTATGACCCGAATGCTCAGATGCCTGAAACGCTGCAATTAGTTCAAAAAGGAGAAATCCTGGGTTGGACTAGTTTAATAAGAGGGATTCCATGCGAAACAGTCATAGCCTCTACAGAAACCATTTGTCTGACTCTAAGCGCCACAGAGTTTTTAGCGTTGCTGAGTCATTCTCCTGCTATTTCTATTTGTTTTGAAAATCGCTGTACTGCGGTTGAAGTTTTTGAACTACTGAGTACTGAGTTAGCAAAGCGAGCTGATAGTGAAACTGTCTTGGCTTCATATGGTGCGACAGATATCAAAGAACTGACTCTCAAAGTTTTAGACGAAGCAGTTGTCTGCACGTTCCTAGAAGAGACAATACCTTTGGATCAGCTAGATCCTCAATTGGTGTGGTTTGTCAGTGGTGGGATACTTAAAGATTTTCCTGTGGGAACCCGCTTACAACTAAACGATGCCATGACGTATCTAGAGGTACAAACTTTTGGTTATGTTCGCTTAGTCGGTTTGCCTCGGGCAACCCTTTCTGCCTCTGCATCTATATCTAGAACCAAAGATTCCTTAAGGATAGACCCTTTACTACAACAAGTACCATTAGCACCAGAGCATCCTCGTAGGTTAGAAAAACCATCAGATACTCAATCACAGCCAAAATATCCTCATGTTCATGGTAGAGGTCCTCTAAAGGCGACTTTAGCTTGCTTCCAAATGCTGAGCCAGCATTTAAATATACCCTTTCGCCGGGATGTGATTGATCAAATCCTCAACAACCAGATTTCGCGCACTCAAACTCTTTCACTACAGCTTTGCGGTGCTGTTTGTGAACTCATTGGGTTAAATACTCAAATGATAAACGTGTCAGCAAAAGCAATCACAAAACTGCAAGCTCCAGCTATGATTCGCTGGCAAGATACTTTCGCTATCGTTTATGAAATTAGCGAGAAAAAGCTAGTCCTGGGAGTACCAGAAGTTGGGATTGTCCAGCAAGATCCTGATCATTTTGTTGAAAATTGGGGTCAAGAAGGTCAGGTTTTACTGCTGAAAGTTGCCAAGTATACTCCTAGAAAGCGATTTAGTTTAAGTTGGTTTGTCCCTTCTTTGCTGAAATATCGCAAAGTTCTCTTGGAAGTTCTGATTGCTTCCTTTTTTGTCCAAGTGTTTGGTCTGGCTAATCCCTTAATCATCCAGATCATTATCGACAAAGTGATTATTCAGAACGGCTTTGAAACCCTGAACGTATTGGGGATTTTGCTCTTAATCATGGCTGTTTTTGAAGGACTTTTAACGAGTGTCCGCACCTATCTTTTTGTTGATACGACTAACCGGATTGACTTGACTTTAGGCTCTGAAATTATTGACCGTTTGTTTCGTTTACCCTTGCGCTATTTTGAACGACGTCCTGTTGGGGAGTTAGCCACTCGCGCCAGTGAACTGGAAAACATTCGCTCTTTTATGACAGGAACTGCTTTAACAGTTGTGTTGGACGCAGTTTTTTCGACAATCTACATCGCGGTGATGCTGGTTTACAGTTGGATTTTGACTCTTGTAGCTTTGGCGATTGTACCCTTGTTTGCTTTTCTGACGATAGTTTTTTCCTCAATCATGCGCCGTCAACTGCGTTTTAAGGCTGAACGTTACTCTGAAACACAATCTTATTTAGTCGAGGCGCTGTCAGGTATTCAAACAGTCAAAGCCCAAAATATTGAATTGCGATCGCGCTGGCGGTGGCAAGAATACTACAGTAATTATGTCACCGCTGGATTCCAAACTGTTGTCACTTCCACGGCTGCTAGTGTCACCAGCAATTTTCTTAACCAAGTCTCTTCCTTACTTGTGTTATGGGTAGGAGCCTACTTAGTCCTCAAAGGACAATTCACTTTAGGACAACTCATTGCCTTTCGGATTATTTCTGGTTACGTCACCGCTCCTTTATTACGATTAACCCAATTGTGGCAGAACTTCCAACAAACGGCTCTCTCTCTAGAACGCCTTGCAGATATCTTGGATACTCCCTCAGAAGTTGATGAAGACAGTCAAAACATTCCTATACCTGCTATTGATGGTACTGTCAAGTATGAAAACGTCTGCTTTCGCTTCACACCAACTGCTCCACTTCAGTTGAATAATATTAACCTGGATTTCCCAACCGGAAAATTTGTTGGTATTGTCGGACAAAGTGGTTCTGGTAAAAGCACTTTGATGAAACTTTTACCACGACTGTATGACTTAGAGTCTGGCAGAATTTTCATCGATGGCTACGACATCTCCAAAATAGAACTTTACTCCCTGCGTCGTCAGATTGGCATGGTGCTTCAAGACTCACTTTTGTTTGACGGAACCATACAGGAAAATATTGCACTGACAAATCCTGACGCCACAACTGATGAAATTATGACAGCAAGCAAAGTTGCTGCAGCTCATGACTTTATTATGTCTTTGCCCAATGGCTATAACACCAGAGTTGGAGAGAGAGGCTCATCCTTATCTGGAGGACAGCGACAGCGTATTGCTATTGCTCGTACAGTCTTACAAAACCCTCGCTTGTTGATTCTCGACGAAGCAACCAGTGCTCTAGATTATCAATCTGAACGGCAAGTTTGTGACAACTTGGCAGAAGCATTTAGACGAAGAACAGTGTTTTTTATTACCCATCGTTTAAGTACAATCAAGAACGCTGACATCATTTTGCTACTAGAAAAAGGGTTAGTTGCAGAACAAGGAACCCACAATGAACTGATGGAGCAAAAGGGACGTTACTACTGCCTTTATCAACAACAAGAAGCACAACTTTAAATCAGTGAACAGGGAACAGGGAACAGTGAACAGGGAACAGGGAACAGGGAACAGTGATGACTGATAACTGATAACTGATGACTGATGACTGATAACTGATAACTGATAACTGATAAAAACTACGGCTATGAGTGAATTGAAAACAATGAAACTTGATCACAAACGTGTTGTCTCTGGAAAAATACTAGACACTGAGATTAAAGTACCTGTACAAATTGTCCAACAGAACGAATCTACACCATCTGTTGTGCTGAAACAGTCGCCTTTGTTCTCACGGGTGATTCTTTGGGGACTGTTGGGAATGACAACTTTGGTAGTGATTTGGGCAAATTTTGCCAAAATTGACGAAGCAGTTCCAGCTCAAGGGAAGCTTGAACCGCAAGATACAGTAAAAGAAATACAAACACCTGTGAACGGGGTTGTGAAAGCTGTTTATGTTAAGGATGGGCAAAAGGTACACCGTGGTGATGTACTGTTAAGGCTAGATCCAACGACAGCGCGATCGCAACTGCTTTCTCTACAGAAAGTTCGCAACACATTAATGCAGGAAGTTCAATTTTACCGTACCCAACTTGTTGCGAAAAATGCTTTATCAAATCCGCAATTCATTGAGCGAACTAATCTCCCTCCAGAGATCGCTTCTTTGACAAAAAATCGAATAGCGCTGATAGCCGAAAATCGATTGTATCGTGCTCAGTTGAGTGAAAACTCTCAAAATCATCAGTTAGCGCCAGAGGAAGAAGCTCGTTTAGAATTTAGCAAAGCAGAATTAAATTCTCGGCTCGCAGATGCTAAATTGGAAACAGAAAAATTAGAAAGACAGCTTAGTCAAGCGCAAATTCAGTTCTCCTCTGCTAAACAAGTTAAAGATGTTAGTCAGACCATTCTTAATGGTATTGAACCACTTGCTAAACAAGGAGGAATTTCTCGCGTACAATACCTCAAGCAAAAACAGGAAGTCAGTCAGCAGCAAGCTGAAATGGAACAGTTAAGGCAGGAGCAAGCGCGTTTACAATATGCGATCGCCCAATCAAAAGAAAAGCTCCTAAATACAATGTCTGGAGCAAAAAAGGATTTACTCACAAAAATTGCTGACAACGAAAAACAAATTGCAACTGTTGATAGAGACTTGAACAAAGCAATCATAGAAAATGAGAAGCAGATTACTGAAATTGACAGTCAGATTAGCCAAGCTCAAGTCACTTTACAATATCAAGAACTGCGTGCTCCATCTGATGGAATTGTTTTCGACCTCAAAGCCAAGTCTCCCGGATTTGTTGCTAGTTCTAGTCAACCAGTGCTCAAAATTGTCCCTGATGAAGCTCTCACGGCTAAAGTTTTTCTCACCAATAAAGACATTGGTTTTGTGAGAAAAGGAATGAAAGTCAACATTAGAATTGACTCTTTCCCCTTTAGTGAGTTTGGCGATATTAAAGGTGAGTTAGTTTGGATTGGTTCTGATGCCTTGCCACCTGAACAAGTTCGTCCATATGAGAGTTTTCCTGCTAAAATACGCTTAGATAAACAATTTTTGCGTATTAACAATCAGGAATTACCTCTGCAATCAGGGATGTCAATAAGTGCAAATATTAAGGTACGTAATCGTACTGTCATGAGCATTTTCAGCAATTTGTTTACCAAGCAAGTTGATAGCCTCAAGTCGGTGAGGTAAGAGAGGATCACAATGCATACAAAAGTACTGCTGCGAGTACGAGAATTCCCCTATTTGGCAAGCTAGTAAGTAAGTCAACCAAATTAAACATAAGATTTCCGTAGGGTGCGTTACACTTCGTTAACGCACCCTACATTTTAGATTTTTATAGGTTGAACTATTTAGCAATATTTGTGACTCTTGCGATCAATCCACAAGCATTTTGTTTGATACTATTCCAATTAAAGATAAAACCTCCGTCAGCACAAAAGCGCAATCGCTTCTCGGAATGGATGACATCATGCACTTTTGAACCGTGGATAATAGATAAAGACCCGAGAGAAAACGCTCTGATAATATAGTCTTAACTAGGGAGACAGCACATATGGTGATGATTTCCACACAAGTGAGTGAGCTTGAACTGGAAGACTTTCAAGGCAAAGTCACCCAAAATGTTGTCCTCCCCAATGTGAGTTGGCAAACTTACAAAGCCCTATTGACTGACATGGGTGACCACCGTGCTGCCCGTCTGACCTATGATCAGGGAATCCTCCAAATTAAGATGCCATCCAAACTCCACGAAATTATTAATCGGCTGTTGGCAAGAATTGTCACAACTCTGACAGAAGAACTGGAATTAAATGTTATTGATTTGGGATCAACAACTCTAGACAGGGAGGATCTTGATAAAGGCGCAGAACCGGATACTTGTTTTTATATTCAGAACGCCAATCAACTCCAAGGACTCGATCCTGAAATTCCTAAAGATTTGCCGCCCGATCTGGTTATTGAAGTGGATATTACGAGTCCTTCTACCCACAGAATTGGAGTATACCTTGCCCTAGGCATTCCTGAAGTTTGGTGCTACACCAAAAAACAGGGATTAAAAATTTATCACCTGCAAATAGATGCGTCTCATCGAGACTATGTTGAATCAGAATTTAGCCTTGCTTTTCCCAAGGTATCTGCACAAGCGCTCAATCAATTTTTGCAACAGCGCCAAACTCAAAACGAAAATACTGTGATTCGTGCGCTTCGAGATTGGATTAAAAGTAACTAGTACAGAGCGGCGTAAATAGGGCAACCCTTCGGGAACGCCCGTCGCCTACGGAGGGAAACCCTCCTGCAGCGCTGGTTCACCATTTAAAATTCCTAAAAAGCCCGTTCCATAATACTTTTGACTTTTGACTTCCGCTTTGCGGTACTAGTGGTGAGGACTGCTGTTTCTGGATTTGTTTGAGTAGCTTTTGGGACTCGGCAGTCCTCTAGGTTTGCTTCAGTTGTTAAATATGTAACAAGCTAGCAAGTACTTGCGGTAACGGTAGTACAATGATGACTAACAAAGCCATTGCTAGCAATCCCGCTATATCACGCTTATTATCAAGTTCTGTGACATCATTCAAAGCAGGTTCATCAATCAATGGTAAGAACAATAAGATAAGTGCCCACGGAAAAAATTCTGGCTGTATCAAAGAAAGTAGCAGCAGTAACAAGCGAGAAATTTGACCAATAATCACTGCTGTTCTTTGTCCAAACATCGCATGGACTATGTGACCTCCATCCAGTTGTCCTACTGGCATTAAATTCAGTGCTGTTACAATTAATCCTAAAAAACCAGCGACTGCCACTGGATGCATATGAATAGCTGAGTTTGATGTTAGCTGACTTCCCAAAGCTAGCTTTGAAAGTAACGCCAGTAAAATTGAATATTGGGGATTGAGGGCATTTGTGTTGAGCAATCCTGTTTTTTCTGGCTGGGGAACTATGTCGGAATGAGCCAAACCCCATACCAGAAGTGGTAAGGTCATGATAAAGCCAGCAAGGGGTCCTGCGATACTGACGTCGAATAAAGCTTTGCGGTTGGGAATTGGACTACGCATTTGAATAAATGCACCGAAGGTTCCCAAGAAGAAAGGCATTGGGATAAAGTAAGGCAGGGTTGAACGAATTTTGTAGAATCGTGCCGTTAAGTAGTGACAAAGTTCGTGCGTACCCAGAATCGTTATCAAGGCTAAGGCATAAGGCAATCCCTTGAGAAGTTCGGCTGGGTTGGATGCAAGCATTGTAGAATTGACACCAGCAAATCGCACACCCACCAAGGTAGTCGTTACCAATGTCAGTGCTAGGAGTATGAGCGCTAATCCTGGTCGTGTTATCTTTTGTTGACCGCGACTGTTAGCTTTTGCCAATTGAGGATTAGGAACAAGCACAAAGAAAGGTTTATTAGTAAAACCTTCTTGAAAGATAATTAAAAAGCGATCGCCAAATTCTTTTTCAACATTTGCCTTAATCCGCTCGTAGGCGTTGTTTGGTGTCGTCCTCAATTGACCTCGACAGATGACTGCCTGGGGTCGATACTCAATGTTTTGAATGTAGTATACAGACCAGGGAAAACAATTTCTTAGCTGGGTTTCTTCCGTTGGCTCAATGGGACGCACTGGTGCTGGTTCTGCGATATTATGTATATCCGGTTGTAATTGTGGTACTTTTTGTGGTTCAGTATGAGTTCCCTTTAGCGAGCGACGCCCCCACTGAAACAATACCCAGTATAACAGAGGACAGATAATTAATGGCCAAATCATCAACGCTCTTGGCGGAGGTTGTTTTGCCCCGTATACTATTGTCCAAGTTGTCCATAGCAGTGCTGGTATCATGAGTACTAACCACAAGAGCCACACAGGCGTTCTGGTGATTTGAGCAACACTGCGCTGCACCATCAAATAAGTGATTAGTCCCAGTAGAAGAAGAAACCAAAAATTCATGTGACTTTCAGTTGTATTAATATGTTAAATCTTGCTTGTCGTCAAGCGCTTTGCAGCCCCAACCACAAGCATATGCCCCCAAAATTCAATTTTTATGACAACAGTCAACAGTCCTGGGAAATTTTGCGTTTCTACTTCAATTGTCCAACACTGTCACCTGATTTTCGACAACTCCTCATCTAACAGTTTTTCCCATGTGTTCCTTGCCTCAAGAGTCAAATAATTATACGGCAAAGCTACCACGAGCGGTCTTCTCTAACGAAGGTCTGATTTGTGAAAACCCCCGCTCGGATTTGGCGCTAAGTACAATTTTTGCATTTCCACCAAACAGAGACACATTAGGGGGGACTGCTTATTTTATTGTAAGAAACGAAGGCAATATTCTGATAGATTGTCCAGCTTGGGATCAAATTCATCAAGATTTTTTGCGATCGCATGGAGGAGTGCGCCACCTATTTCTGACTCATCGAGGCGCTATTGGCAAAACAGCAGAAATTCAGAAAACTTTCAATTGTGAAGTTTTGATTCAGGAGCAAGAAGCTTACCTATTACCAGGAGTAGATGTAACTACCTTTAATATAGATTTTACCTTAAATTCAACAGCGCAATTAATTTGGACACCTGGTCATTCTCCTGGCTCATCAAGTCTATACTACCAAGAGCGAGGCGGCGTACTATTTACCGGACGTCATATCCTTCCCAACCAGCAAGGTGAACCTGTACCCCTACGAAGGGCTAAAACTTTTCACTGGTTCCGACAAATCAAAAGTGTCAAGTTACTATTAGAGCGGTTCACGCCAGAAACACTACAATACATTTGCCCTGGCGCTAACACAGGCTTTCTCCGGGGAAAGCGTGTTATCGATAATGCTTATACGCGTTTGGCTTCTTTGGATTTAACGGCTTTAGGACAAGTACAACCCCTACTTTGAGAAAGATGGGGAGGGAAGGAAAGAGGAACAGTAGGAGGTATTGATATTTTCTCACACTCCCGCACTCCCTCATCTCCCCTAACCCACACTATGCTGCGCCTGCTACTACAGAGTTTTTCGCCAAAAATTTTATAGCTGCTTGATATTGAACATCTGCTTCTGTGCCAATTTGTTCGCGAGTGATTGGTTCAGAGGAAATCAATTTGTCTGGCTTTATACCTTGTTTATTGATATCACGGTGGTTGGGGGTTTCATACTTAGCAATAGTGACAGCTAAGCCAGAACCATCGGATAATTCAAATAAGGACTGGATTAAACCCTTGCCAAAGGTGGTTTCTCCTACTAAAGTCGCACGACCATTATCTTGCAACGCACCAGCAAGAATCTCGCTAGCACTGGCGCTTCCTTGATTGACCAAAACCACTAGTGGATCACGAGTCATGGCTGGGCCAAATGCTTCAAAGCTCCCCTGAGTGCCTTGACGATTCACTGTGTAAACAATGGTACCAGATTCTAACCACAAGCGGGCAATCTCAACTCCAGCTTGTAATAGTCCGCCTGGGTTATTTCGCAAATCGAGAATGTAGGCATCAGCCCCTTTTTTTTCTAAACTGGAAATGGCATGTGCTAACTCCATAGGAGCGTTAGCATTAAATTGTGTGAGGCGAAGATAGCCGATAGACTTTCCTTGAGGGAAAGAGCGTAATTCTGCTACGACTGGGTTGAGTGCAATGCGATCGCGCACCAGTTGAACTTGCCATTCTTCCTTGTCTCGTTGCATGAACAAAGTGACAGAACTACCAATCGCTCCCCGCATTTTGGCTGCAGCTTCGTCAAGGGTAAGTTTTTCTGTGGAGATACCCTCAATTTTTAAGATGCGATCGCGCGGTCTAATTCCGGCTTTTTCTGCTGGTGAACCTGCTATGGGGGCTACAACCTCTAATAAACCCGTCTCGGCATTGAGAGCGATTTGCAATCCAACTCCTGTGAGTTCCCCAGAAGTATTGACCTGTAGACTGCGGTACTGTTCTGGATTTAAAAAACGGGTAAAAGGGTCGTCAAGACTCTGGAGCATGTTTTGAATTGCTGAATAAGCAGATTGGTCATCTTTGAGCGGCTTTGCCAGAGCCTTTTGCCGTACCGACGCCCAGTTTTGATGATTAAATGTTTCATCCAAATATGTCCGATTAACAATTCTCCACACTTGTGCTACTAGCTTTTGTTCGTCGCTCAAAGCTGAGGCAGGTTGACAAAAACCGCAAAAACCTACCCAAAACGCTAATAACAGGGATAATCCCGCCCGAAAAACTTTCTTCTGCATGAATCCCATTTTTACTTCCACTTTCAACCCAAATTGCCAGAGTTTGCCTAAGCGTCTTTACTTTTTGATGAAATCTGTCTCTCGACTATGTTACTTTTTTTATAGAAGTGGTGCATTGCTCTCATCTAATTGTTCAGTCAAGATCAAAATTAAAGAGCGCACATTCTACTTCCAAAAAGATAAAATCGACATTGTGTCCACCACCACTGTGTGTTTGACGCCAAAGAGAACGCAATACATACCCTCTTTTCAGAGTGTAAAGTTTTTTTTAAACTTTTAACATTCTGACTGCTCAAAAAGAAACGAGCAAATGCCTGTTTAACTAAAATCCCAAAGCTGAAACAATTTGGGAAGTTTATCAACCGCGAATCGATTTTTAGGAACCTGAGCTTGTATGGCTAATGTTTACGACTGGTTTGAGGAGCGCTTGGAGATTCAAGCGCTTGCTGAGGACGTCACCAGCAAGTATGTCCCTCCTCACGTCAATATCTTCTACTGCTTGGGTGGAATCACTCTGACGTGCTTTCTTATCCAGTTCGCGACTGGATTTGCCATGACATTCTACTACAGACCAACTGTTGCTGAAGCTTATTCTTCGGTGCAGCACATCATGAATGATGTGAACTTTGGCTGGCTCATTCGTTCCATCCACCGCTGGTCTGCCAGTATGATGGTGCTGATGATGATTTTGCACGTTTTCCGGATTTACCTGACGGGTGGGTTTAAAAAGCCCCGCGAATTGACTTGGGTGAGTGGTGTGATTCTAGCTGTGATCACAGTTTCTTTTGGTGTGACTGGCTATTCATTGCCTTGGGACCAAGTTGGCTACTGGGCGGTGAAAATTGTAAGTGGTGTACCAGAAGCAATTCCCGTGGTCGGTACCCTGATGGCTGACTTACTACGTGGCGGCTCCAGCGTTGGTCAAGCGACACTGACTCGTTACTACAGCGCACACACCTTTGTGCTGCCTTGGCTAATTGCCGTCTTCATGCTATTCCACTTCTTGATGATTCGTAAACAAGGGATTTCCGGCCCATTGTAATCGCAAGTTGTGAACGGTTGGGCATAAACTGTTAGTTTCAAGATCGAGTCATTTGTTCTAAACTTATGGAAAGTTAAAGGCTAAACATAACAGGTAGAAGAGCACTTCACTCGCATCTTAAGCTAAAAGTTAATGCCCACACTTATTATGGTTTTGACAAAAGCTTGAAATTAATTTCAGCAGGAGAGCACATTAAAAAATGGCGACACAGAAAAAACCTGACCTGAGCGATCCAAAGTTAAGAGCCAAACTAGCAAAAGGCATGGGTCACAATTACTACGGCGAACCAGCTTGGCCTAATGACCTGCTGTACGTCTTCCCAATTGTGATTATGGGGTCTTTTGCTTGTATCGTGGCTTTATCTGTATTAGATCCTGCCATGAATGGGGAACCAGCGAATCCCTTCGCTACACCGCTGGAAATTCTACCAGAGTGGTATCTTTATCCCGTATTTCAGATTTTGCGTTCAGTTCCTAACAAGCTCTTAGGGGTGGTACTGATGGGTTCGGTACCTCTAGGACTGATGCTCGTTCCCTTTATTGAGAACGTGAATAAGTTTCAAAACCCCTTCCGCCGTCCAGTAGCAACTACGGTATTCTTATTTGGTACCTTGGTGACTTTATGGTTGGGAATTGGTGCAACTTTCCCAATAGATAAGTCCTTTACCTTTGGACTGTTCTAAATTAGTTACCTAAAAAAATACGGGCATTGCATTAGCTACCAAGTTTGAGGTTCGATATCCAACCTCAAACTTTCTTCAAATAGGTGAACCTGCACTGGCGAGAGAAACCAGGGGCTCGGCTTCAGTTTTGTCAAAAAATACGCTAAAATAGATTGCGTCACTAAAAAGGTGGAAACCTACGCGTTGATTGCAGCATAGGAACCCAACACTCTAATTAATAAAGAAATAATACTCAGCCGACTTGGGCACCATGTGGTGTGCTGGGAACCAAAGCAGTTGGGATATAAGAGGCGAAATCTTCTTAAAATCCCCGGTCATGATAGCGATAAAGCGTCCACACAAAGTTCTTTGAAAATCTTTGTTTCTGGAAAAGTACAAGGTGTGCTTTTCTTGATAAATAAACAGGCGTTAACTTTCATTAACCAGGTTGCATTTCGGATTTAAATTTTGTATGGACACTATATTGCAGAATATAAAATCTGTAGTATACAAAAGGTACAAACATTTTTCACTCACTTATCATAAGTCAAGGTCAATGCTAAGCATCGTGCAGCAAGACCATCTGACGGTGAAGAGCGAACTGAAGCTTCTAAATCAGGTGCAACAATGGTTTGAACGATTTTGTCTACAACACTTGTTTCAACTTGGTTGGTCAGAAAGTCAACTCTATCGCCTCAACCTAGCATTAGCAGAAGGCTTTACCAACGCCGTACGTCACGCTCATCATGCTTTACCTCCGGAAACAGCCATAGAAATTGATGTTTCTTTATGGATGGATCGGTTGGAGATGAGAATCTGGGATTATGGAAAACCTTTCAATCCTGATGCGCTTGAAGAACCAGAGCCAGGTACACTTCAAGTAGGAGGATATGGATGGTTTCTTCTGCGGCGTTTGGCTGACCACGTTGTCTATGAACGTGGTGCAGATGGGAGAAATTGCTTGCTCATCGTCAAGTATGGTTTACAGGGGCAGTCGTAAGAGTTTTCAATGAAATTGACTACAAAATAGTAGTTTGAGAAAGTTAATCTCGAAGCAAAGTAGTCAATTATGGATAAATTTCTCACAGAAAAACGTATAGATTTCAGTCAAAATTCCAACACTAAAGTAAATCAAGTCTTCGTGTTCCTAGAAGTTTTTGAGGGAGAAGGCGGAATTCAATCATATGTAAAGGATATTTTTCGAGCCTACCTAGCACTTGACGAACCTTTCTATGCAGAAGTATTTTTACTCAGAGATAGTCATAGCTGCTCAAATCCTTTTGAGTCAGAACGTTTAAAATTTCATTACTTCAAATCCCAGTCTCCTCAACTGGGACGAATCAGAATCACTCTAGCATTACTTTCCCATCTGTTGCGCCACCGACCAAGTCACGTTTTCTGCGGTCATGTAAACCTTGCCCCCTTAGTTGGTTTGTTGTGTCAACCTTTGGGAATACCTTACACAGTTATGACTCATGGTAAAGAAGTTTGGGAGGCGTTACCAACCCTTACGAAGTTTAGTTTGCAAAAAGCAGCGCACATTTGGACAGTAAGTCGTTACACTCGTCAAGTAGCGTGTGCTGTCAATAACCTTGACCCTAACAAAGTCAAACTATTACCTTGTGCTGTGAATGGTAATAACTTTACTCCAGGAACAAAATCGACAGCGTTGTTAGAACGCTATGATTTGACAGGAGCAAAAGTACTGATGACCGTGGCGCGACTGTGGTCTGGTGATATTTATAAAGGTGTAGATGTCACAATTAAAGCGCTACCACAAATAGCTGAGGTTTTCCCTGAGGTAAAATATTTGGTTATTGGTCGTGGCGATGATCAACCTCGATTAGCCAAACTTGCTCAAGATTTAGGGGTTGGCAATCGCATTATCTTTGCTGGGTTCGTTCCCACACAAGAATTAGTAGAACACTACCGTCTTGCTGATGCTTACGTAATGCCCTCTGCTGAAGGTTTTGGCATTGTCTACCTAGAAGCGATGGCTTGTGGTGTCCCCGTGTTGTCCGGTGATGCAGATGGGTCAGCCGAGCCGTTGCAGGATGGTACACTGGGATGGCGAGTGCCACACCGGGAACCAAATGCAGTGGCACAAGCTTGTATAGAAATACTCAAAGGAGATGACCAACGTTGTGATGGACGATGGTTGCGAGAACAGGCGATCGCTCTATTTGGTATCCATACTTTTGCGCTGCGCTTAAAAGAACAGCTTTTGTCTTCCCTCAAGAATTCATAGTCACCAGAAGGCGACTTCGGTTGCCCCGTTCGTTCTAGAGCGGGGAGGAATTGTCGCCTTGTCGCCTTAGTCATTAGTTATTGGTCATTAGTCATTAGTATGATTAAATACGAAAAATCATGTAGCGCAGCGGTTCCTCTTAGGAACTAAAACTACTAAGACTCGCGACTAAGGACTAATGAGTTCGATTTCCCCCCGGCTTTTTATGAAATTAAACGGAGTGAAAATTTCATAGCCGGGGGATGAGTTAACCATTGCATCTTTGTTGAGTTTTGTGACTGATTTATATTAAGAATGAATAAGTGACTATTGACTTTTTAGCTTGAATGGAATTTTGTGCCGACGTTGTGCTTGTGACTGTATGCAAAGCATGACTAGGACTGTGTCAATAAAATCGCTATCCTAGAGGGAGAGCAAGAGACATTTAAAAAATGAGCCTTAAAACGTTTCAGCTTAATCTATCTAATTTACGCCCTTGGCTCACCTTGCTAGCAATTACATGGTTGCTGGCGTCATTAGGCTTGGGCTGGTTGGTTAACTCCTTGCTGATTATTATTGGGCTATTGTTGTTGGCACCCATTCTCATTTTTTTTGGGTTTCGCTTCTGGCTGCAATACAATTTGGTCACTGATCAATGTCCCGTTTGTAGATACCAATTTACGGGTTTAAAGCACTCTCAGTTGCAGTGTCCTAATTGTGGGGAACAGTTGATGGTGCAACAGGGACATTTTCAGCGCTTGACTCCAGAAGGCACAATTGATGTGACAGCAGTTGAAGTACCGAGTAAATCACTTGGTGATTAGCAGTTTTCAATTGGGTAAAACACAAAGCCTTGCTGTGAGGGCACAGAGTATTACTTTGTGCCCTTAGCACCTAAAATTCCTGGGAATACGCCTGCGGGACGTTACGCGAACAGCCCAATCAGAAGTCAATGCTATTGAGTTGCATATAACTTAACAACCAATTTGCCGCTGTTGCCCTCCGTGTTTGCCGAGGTCCAAATTCACCAATTTTATAACCTTTGAAACCCAGTTTTTCTTTCAATGACTGTTTGTTCTCTTGAGGAATAGAACGAGTCAGCTTGACAGTTGCGGGGCGACTATCGATAAAATCTGGTGGTTGTGGGTACTCATCCCGCCATTCTGGTGCGACTTGGTGAGTATCCCACTCTTCTGTTGAGGAGTCATAGCGATACCCCAAGCAATGCCATACCAATTGGTTGACTGTAGCATCATCAATGTGCTCATTCAGAATTGCCCAAATAGTTTCTGTTGTCAGTGGTGGCAAGTTAGACATACACAAGTTAGTTGGAATTCAAAATTTTCTGGTGGATCATAAACAAGGTAAACTGAAAATAGTAAAGACTTGACCAGTTAATGCAGAATACCACACCGCACCCAAAGCAAGTCCGCGCTCATGTATTCATATCTGGAAGAGTTCAAGGAGTAGGGTATCGCTACTCCACCGTGGATACAGCTATCCAACTTGGATTGACAGGTTGGGTACGAAATCTCCCAGATGGTCGCGTGGAAGCAGTGTTTGAAGGTAGTCAAACGGTTGTAGGACAAATGATTCGTTGGTGTTACCAAGGACCACCCGCTGCTATGGTTCAAAAAGTTTTAATAGAATACGAAGAACCAGAAAATTTACGGGGATTTGAAGTTAGGCGTTTTGAAAAGTCTGAGCTGGGTCAATGACCAGCATGGCTGTTGTTTGAGTGTAGGCAATAAGGAGACAACTGAGTGAGATAGGAAAATATCCAGTATGGAAAGATATCTGGATATGATTCAAAAATACTGCTACTTTTGTTTGTAGCCTAGTTTATTACAGGTAACTTATTGTTAAGGCAGGGGGCAGGGAGTACCCGAGCAGGGAGAGTAAGAGTTTGAGCCTTATTTACTTTTCTTCACACAGTTTAGTTTTATTGCACCGACTTACTTAGATTTGCACAAAAGTGTTCCCTATTACCAATATTGTATACGCATCAAATCAATTAAGAAGATCTAATCAACCCAAAAAAGTTTGTGATAGTAACTCTACATTTAAACCGACGATGACAATTGCAACTCCCCAGGCTAAAAATTTGAGCCATAGTGGATTCACAAACTCACCCATTAAGCGGCGGTTACTCGTAAACATTACCAATGGAATCACAGCAAACGGTAACTGTAAGCTGAGGATGACTTGACTAAGAACTATGAGGCTGCTTGTACTATTTTCCCCAAAGATAAGAATTGTAATCAACGCTGGAACAATAGCAAGCAGACGGGTTACTAAACGGCGTAGCCAAGAAGGAAACTTAAATTGTAAAAATCCTTCCATGACAATCTGCCCAGCCAAAGTAGCAGTCAGCGTTGAACTTTGTCCAGAAGCAAGTAAGGCGATGCCAAATATGGCACTAGCAGCACTCACTCCTAATAATGGGGAAAGCAGTTTATAAGCCTCCTGAATTTCTCCTACATTTTGATTTCCAGAAAAATGAAACGTTGCGGCAGACACAATTAAAATTGCTGAGTTAATAAACAGTGCCAACGATAAAGCTACTGTTGAATCAATTGTGCCAAATCTAATTGCTTCCCATTGCTTTTGAACCGTTGGTTGCCAATCGCGTGTTTGCACAATAGAAGAGTGTAAATATAAGTTATGAGGCATCACCGTTGCCCCTAAAATACCAATAGCGATGTAAAGCATTTCTGAGTTCTGTAAAATTTCTCGGTTGGGCAGATATCCCAACAAAACTCCTCTCAAATCAGGTCGAGAAAAAAAAGTTTCTGCTATGAAACAGATGCCTACAGTTGCTACCAGCATAATCACCAAAGCTTCTACATAACGAAAGCCTTTTCCTTGCAGGAATAACAACACAAGCACATCAAGGGCAGTGATACAAACTCCCCAAACTAAAGGAATACCAAACAAAAGTTGCAGTGCGATCGCACTTCCAAGTAGTTCCGCCAAGTCACACGCCGCAATACCAATCTCACACAGAACCCATAAACAAAAGCTGATCCGTGGACTGAAATAGTCTCGACAAGCCTGCGCCAAATCTCGCCCCGTAGCAACACCCAAACGTACACATAGCGATTGCAACAATATTGCCATGAGGTTTGACAGCAAAATCACTGTCAACAAAGTGTAACCAAACTTTGACCCCCCAGCAATGTCAGTCGCCCAATTACCTGGATCGATGTAGCCGACTGACACCAAATACCCTGGTCCTCCATAGGCAAGCATTTTGCGCCAAAAGCTACTGCTGTTTGGAATTTTGATACTGCGGTGAACCTCGCTAAGGCTGGGCCTGTGTTTTTCGCTCATCAGGAGTTTCTCGATTTGAAATTTTCATATTCTTCTCATAATGTCAGAAAATCTCACCAGGATGTCATTTCCAAAAGATAGAATAAGTCACAATTGTTGTGTTTTCGTATACTCTTGCCAATACACAAACTTGAGACAAGTTATAATTTGTAAACAATCTTAACAATTAGCTAGGGTGTTCTCAATTGAAAGAAATACTCAAGTCCTTACTTTACTTCATCTGGGCTGGCTTCTTTGAGATTGGTGGCGGCTATCTCGTCTGGCAATGGTTAAAAGAAGGAAAACCTGTCTGGTGGGGCATTGCAGGAGTTATTGGGTTAGCTTTATACGGTATGCTCGCGACTCTCCAGCCTGCGAACTTTGGTAGAGTGTATGCTGCCTACGGCGGCGTGTTTATTGCAATGGCAATGCTTTGGGGTTGGAAGGTTGATGGAGTGACTCCAGACCGTTACGATATGGTGGGAGTTTGTTTAGCATTACTGAGTGTACTGATTATCATGTATACACCCAGAGGATAGAAAAAAGGAGGATAGAAAAAAAGAATTATGGCAACAAATCCTATCCTAAATCGTCTTCTGATAGGTGTTTCGCCTTCTCTTAAAGAAATATTAGCACTAAACTTGCTGTTACGCTTGCAAATGTTCTTCTACAGATTGATACAGGTTAACAATATGACTGTCAGCCAATCTGTAATAGACGTTGCGACCTTCTCGCCGATACCTAACTAAACGCATAGCTTTCAATAATTTTAGTTGATGGCAAACGGCGGATTCCGTCATTTTCATCAATGCGGCTAAATCGCAAACACACAACTCTTGGGAAGCCAAAGCAGATAGGAGGCGTAGACGGTTCGTATCTGCTAACACCGCAAAGAGTTCTGCTATCTGCTGTGCTTTTTCTGTTGGCAAGATTTGCCCTGCCGAGGAGCGTACATTATCTAGATGTACTACGTGAGCATCACACTTTGGTGCCTCAGAATTAGTGAGATTATCCAAGTCTTGCTTTGTCTTGCGCTTGTTCATGATGATTTTTCGGGAGTGTGGAAACCGTGTGTCTTGAGACCACGGAGGAAACACGACACGGCGAATTTATTCGCCTTCATACCGCCTTGGGGTTACCTGGAACCGTGTTGTTTTGCATTCAACTTTCGTTCGGGCAGTTACGAACTGATACCTATAACCCCTTCGGGTTCGCCAGATACCTACGGAGGGAGACCCTCCTTCAGTACTGGACTCACCTGTACGCATATGATTTTGCTCCGTAGAGCCTTCCCTTTCGGGAGTAAAGTTAGCCTTGGCAATGTTATTCATCGGCACATCCAAAAGACACTGGCTTTAAACCCTTACGCATGTTTAATCTTTTGGTACTAGAGCAAAGAACTGGCTTCGCATTCCTTGGTAGGTGTTTTAGCTCTTGTGAATAACGTAGTACCGAAGTACTCAGCCGGGTAAGCTGGGCTTCAGTTAAACCGAAGTTTTGGGCTGAAGCCTCGTGTCTTTAGACCGAGGTTGCTTACAGTCTCCTTAGTAGAAAATGGTTCTCAATTTCAATAGTACCTAAAAGAATAACCTTTGTACAATTTAATAATTATTCAATTGTTGTATTAGAATATTGGCAGTTAACTTTCTAGTCCTTTCTCTTTAGCTGCCATGACTCAAACCCCTTCCCTCAAGACTGAGCTTTTACAAGTTAATGGCATGGACTGTGGAAGCTGTGCTAAGACCATTGAAGCCAGCTTGCTTTCATTACGCGGTGTAACCGAAGCAACTGTTAGCTTTGCAACTGCAAAAGTCAAAGTTTCCTATGACACTAAGCTTTTAAGCGAAACTGAAATTAGAAATCGCATAACTGCTTTGGGTTATACGGTTAAACTGAGTGGTGAAGCAAAGCCGCATAATCACACCCACTGCTGTGACAGCGACCACACCCATGTTGAGGTAGCACCTGCTAAAAAGCTACAGGCACAAATCGGGGGGATGGATTGTGGCAGCTGTGCCAAAACAGTTGAAGTTGGCTTGCAGCAAATAACAGGCGTTTTGGAGGCATCGGTCAGCTTTGCTACGGGAAGAATGCAAGTATCTTATAATCCGCAACTCCTTAGCGAGACGACAATTTATGACCAGGTTAGAGCTTTAGGTTATACAGTTGAGCACAGTCGTGAGGTAAAGCCGCACCATGACTCTCATTCCTGTTCTGATGACCACGAACACGTTGAAGTGGCTTCAGTTAAAAAGCTACAAGTGAAAGTAAACGGAATGGATTGCGGCAGTTGTGCTAAGACGATTGAGGTCGGCTTGCAGCAAATGGCAGGGGTAACAGATGTATCGGTTAACTTTGCCACTGAACGATTGCAACTATCCTACGACCCGCAACTAATAAGTGAAGCAGCAATCTATGACCGAATTAAAGGTCTGGGATATACGACTGAGCAGAGTCTTGAGGCAAGTGAGCGCCATAACACCCACGACGATTGCGATGACCATAATTATGACCATAACCACGCTCATCCAGTCGCCAAACCGACTCAAAAACGCGATCCAGGAGGCTGGAAATTCTGGATTGCTAACCGTCGAGGACAGAGCGTAATTTTAGCGGGAGTAGGGTTAATCCTGGGCTTACTGGCGCAACATTTAGCGCTTCCCGTCTGGATAGCACGAGGTTTTTATGGCATTGGCATCGTCATTGCAGGCTATCCTATTGCACGGGCTGGTTTGTTTGAGTTGCGCTTGCGCCGCGCCGATATGAATCTGCTGATGACGATTTCAGTTATTGGGGCAGTGATTTTAGGGGACTGGTTTGAAGGAACACTCGTCCTGTTTTTGTTCTCTTTAGGTACAACGCTGCAAGTTTTTACCTTTGGTCGTACGCGCAATGCTATCAGCGCCTTGATGGATTTGACTCCACCGACTGCTACAGTTAAGCGGGAAAATCAGGAGGTGACAGTACCTGTTGAAAATGTTCAAGTTGGTGAAATTTTGACGATTCGACCAGGACAGCGCGTGGCGTTGGATGGCATAGTCGTTTCTGGTACAAGCGCTATTGACCAATCCCCGATTACAGGGGAGTCAATCCCAGAAGATAAAGAAAGAGGCGATACGGTTTATGCAGGGACGTTGAATCAATCAGGTTTTTTAGAAGTTCAAGTCACTCATACATCTAATGATACGACCGTTGCCAAAATTATTCATTTGGTAGAAGAAGCCCAAGGAAGCCGTGCTCCCACGCAGCAGTGGGTGGATCGGTTTGCAGAGGTTTACACCCCGATTGTGATTTTGATCGCGATCGCCATTGCTGTCATTCCACCTTTGGCATTTGCTCAATCTTTTAACGTTTGGCTCTATCGAGCGCTGGTGATGCTCGTAATTGCCTGTCCCTGTGCTTTAGTAATTTCCACTCCTGTTTCGATTGTCAGCGCTATTGGTGCTGCAAGCCGACAGGGGGTATTATTCAAAGGAGGTAATGCACTGGAAACAGCCGGACGTCTGACTAGCCTTGCCTTTGATAAAACTGGCACCCTTACGCAAGGTTTACCCGTTGTACAAAAGGTTTATGACCTTGGGAAGGTAAGTACAAATGTGGTGTTACAGATTGCAGCTTCACTTGAGCAACTCTCAGAACATCCATTAGCAAAGGCAATTGTAGCAAACCCTCGCTTAGAAGGAATAGAGTTAGAAACACCTGTTAACTTCACAGCCTTACCTGGTAAAGGGATTCAGGCAAGCTTTGGTGAAGTTTTATACTTTGTTGGCAATCGACGGTTATTCACAGACTCTGGTATTCGCTTGTCTGGTGAAGCTGAATCTCTATTGACTGAAATTGAACAACTCGGTCAAACCCCGGTGCTGATAGGGACGACTCAAGGATTATTAGGAGCGATCGCGCTCTCGGATGGACTGCGGTTAGAAGCAACGGAGGCGGTGCGACAGCTCAAGCGCTTTGGGCTAAAGCACTTAGTGATGCTGACGGGCGATCGCTCAACAGTTGCTCAACAAATTGCCCAAGAGGTTGGTATTTCAGATTATCGGGCAGAATTATTACCAGAAGATAAACTCCAAGCAATTCAACAACTGCGCCGTTCTGGGGTGGTTGGTATGGTTGGGGATGGTATTAACGATGCCCCAGCCTTGGCTGCTGCGGATATTAGCTTTGCTGTGGGTGGAATTGATATTGCCCTAGAGACAGCAGATGTTGTACTAGTTGGTAGTGACTTGAGACGGCTTGCCTATGCAGTAGAACTCAGTCGCCGCACCGTGTCTGTGATTCAACAGAATGTGGTTTTTTCTTTGGTAACAAAAGGTTTGTTTCTGCTGTTGGGAACATTTGGGTTTGTTGGGTTAGCGATCGCCGTCTTAGCAGATACAGGAACTTCGTTGCTGGTGACGGCAAATGGAATGCGCTTATTTAGAACAAAGACTTTATCTTGACGCTCCCACAGGCTTTGCCCGTGGGATTATTGGCTTATGGACGTGCCCTGAATTTGCCTATCGTTGCGGCAGTTCATAAACCAAATATGCGTTCAATTGAACCAAACACCGAGTTTAGGTTACACAAATTCAGAGGGCTTCATCTCCACACGCTTGTGCACTGAACGCGTGGGAACCTTTAAGGGCGTACTGGTTCCCAAGCGTTGAACGACTTGTTGACACTCATGTATCTGAACTCACAACTCAGGACTGATAAACTTAAAACGATGAGCCTTTGTGCTTCAAAAACTCCTTTTCTTCTGGAGTTGAGATTCTTCCCAAAATCTTATTGCGATGAGGAAAGCGCCCAAAACGCTGTATCACTTGCATATGGCGCACTGCATAATCAATCGAACTCACACTATCACCATCGTCACCCAATTGGTGAAACAGTCGTACTGCTTGACTCTGATGCTCCAGATTTTCGCTATGTTCAAAAGGCAAGTAAATAAACCAGCGTTGTACGGGTAGCAACTTGTGATCATATCCTTTTGCAACAGCGTGCTGAGCGACTGAGAGTGCTTCCCAGTCAGTAGCAAAGGCTTCGGGAGTATCACGAAAAACATTTCTGGGAAACTGATCCAACAGCAAAATTAATGCTAAACAACTGTCAGGAAAATCTATCCAGTCGTCTAGGTATCCTGCTGCCGCTTTTTGGTAATCTATGAGAAACCGGATTCGCAATTGTTCATCAAACTCTGGTTTTTTACTGAACCAGAAAGACTTTGGTTTAGCGTAGTCTGGTGAACCAGGACTACCAAACCAAAAGTCTAAAATTTCTTTTGCCTGTGACATCTTTTACTGACCCTTACAAAGAACTTGTCGCATTTTACGCATATTCGCAGGCAATTCAAAGTTCATGGCTTGCTGAATGAAAATTGATGGTATGGGAATGGTAGGCGTTGCTTGCACAGTATAGCTTAGTAAAGTCCCGTCACCACAATCTTTTAGGTCTAAATTGGCTGTAAAATCGTGAAAATTCCCTTTTTGCAGCCTAAATTGTATGTGCTGCCCAAATTCTTCCACGACATCAAGGTAAATTTCTACTTGAGCAGTGAAAAAGAAAAATGTCTTTTGTGCCGATTGATACAAACGTTTCATCTCACCAGACTGCAAAACTTCGCTTTTGATTACATCCGGAAAATATTGTACCCAACGCGGGTAATCTGTTAACTGTTGCCAGACATTTGATCGCACTAAAGGCAAATACATCCAAGCGGTGACAGCACCACCCCAAGCTGTGTGCGATCGCGTTTGCACCAGAATTTCACCTTGCATCAGTAATCTTTGTTTATCTTGAGTCCAAGGCATACTTGAATCTGTAGGAACCGAATCTGAGGTAAAGGACGCAGACATACTTTTTTCAGTCACTCCTTAACACATCAACGTCATAAGTTTAAGCTGGTGAACATCTAACTTGGTATACAGTCCAAGTCATTAATTCTAGCTCCAGTAAAATATGAGAGTTTTCCGGAAACAGTCATGCTCTAGTCATTATTACCAAAACTTCACGCTTATCATATGTCAGGTTTATCACTAATATCAAAATATTGTGTTTTCTGACAGCATACAATGACAATTTTATTCACAAAATAGCGAATTTGGGGGTTTTTCAGTAAAAATACTTACGATTGCGAGTAAAGATCAGGAACTTCTTGTAGAGTAGGGAACGCTTAACAGGGAGCAGGGAGCAGGCGTGTGAAAGTCTGGTGCTGTCCGTATTTTCTAATTAGTTGACGTCCTAATCTACCTGGCAACTGCTATACAGTAGATTTTTATAGAATTGCTTCAGAATATAATGATCGCTTTAACTGCATCCACCTCTGGTCTGATTTTTCTTTGCAGCTTTCAGATTTAGTGACTACGATTGTTACTACATATAAAATGCAGTGATTGTTGAGTTTAAGGGAAATAAGATGAGTTCGTCTAAATTAAATCGTAAATTAAACCAGGGTTTTGGGGCTTTTCTCGGTATTGCGATCGCTGTTTGGGTTCTGCGGGGTTTTGGTATTCTCACTTTTCTTCCAGGAGGATTGATTTGGCTGTTGCTGCTTGCGGCGATCGCTATGGCTATTCTCAGTCACGTGCAAAAAACTTGGTGGCGTTACTAAAACAACAATCCATCGTATTTGCCTCAAGAGTACTGCGCCCATAACGCGCGTTTGGGCGTAGGGGACTCGCTAGCTCTGCTTTTAACTTTGAACTCCCCGCAGGGGCAGAGGTTCCCCCTACACCCTTACACCCTTACACCCTTACACCCCTGTTGACACTCCTACACTCTCCTCACGGGTGAGTGTAACTTACGGTAACCAAAATTCCGGCAAAATAGATTTACCAATTTGACGCGCAGTTTTGTTAACAGTTCTTGCCAATTGAATGTGTGGCTCATCCGCTTGCACAGGTAGAATATTGGCTGGTGCACCTTTTCCAAAATAGGAAATCACTAAATTTGCTGCTTCTAAACCTGTGACGTAAGCCTTTTCTTGCGACCAAGAACCGTGGCGGTTTACAATCCAATCACCACTCATAAAAACATTTTTAAAACTTGTTTTCCCTGGTAACATATAACGATAACTACCAGGAGCAAAGTGAGATACTGCCTGCGGTAGACGAATCACGCTGCTATCAATAACTTTGGCTTGACGAAATTCGGGCACACAATTTGCTAAGTAACGGTGAACTATCGGAATAATTTCGTCATCTTCTAAAGAAAGAAATTGATTAGCATGATAAAAATCAGCTTCAACAACTGTACCAGGTTCGTGACGGTACTCATCATGCAACGCATTCAAATCAAAAAATGTCCAACCCGTTGTTCTATCAAAACCAAAGCAAGCATTAGAAGGACGTTTAATAGAAATCTTACGGTCAAACCATAGCCGAGTTGCTAAAACATCAATCGCTCCTAGATTGCTGAGATTGCGAAATTCATCACGTTTTTGTAAACTGGGGCTATTTGATAAAATCTTTTTCATCCCAGTGATACCAACAGCAAAAACGACTGCATCAGCATCAAAGACTTCATCATTGCAAACAACTCCTGTGACTTGATTATTGCCATCAACAATTAAGTCACTGACTCGACGATTTGCTAATACTTTTGCCCCAGATTTTTCAATCCGTTCTACCCAAGGGCGGAAGATTTGTTCTCCTACGGTTCCCCGGCACCAAACCACATCAAAATCTGGTTGATGTGCCAAGATAAAATAGTAAAGCATTCCTATAGCTGCTGCAGCCGAACACTGTTCTCCAGGAGCAAACAAGCCCACCAATAACATTGGTTCAAAAGATTCGTGGTAGAGTCGTGCAGAAACACCAAAATCTTTAAACAATTCACGGGCAGTGATAAAATCATAACGCCGCCAAGCTTCATCAGAATTATCAAAATCAATAATCGCGTAAAGCAAAGGCAGAGCACTGATGCGATCAACGAGTGGCAAACGTTTAAACTGTGTATAAAGGAAAGTTCCTAGAGGAGTGGGGAGTTGCGGTAAGTCCTGAAAAATGGG
Organism: Brasilonema angustatum HA4187-MV1; assembly: GCA_019359695.1. Lineage (GTDB taxonomy): Bacteria > Cyanobacteriota > Cyanobacteriia > Cyanobacteriales > Nostocaceae > Brasilonema > Brasilonema angustatum. Next base: position 176,155 of record JAHHGV010000003.1, on the reverse strand, counting down.
TGATTCAACTTCTAACCCTGCTGGAGAATATTGCGATGAACGAGTCCAACTTGTAAAGGGACTAATTCCCAGTTCATTCATCAAAGAAAAGATATTTCTGTAAGGATACCAGAAGCCATGAATACCCGCTTCTACAGAACGTCCTGCAGATGTTTTCCAACCCGCAACCAATCCACCAGGATAAGAACCAGCCTCTAATAGTGTCACCTGGTACCCTTGTTTTGCTAGGTAATCAGTTGCGCCTAAACCCGCCCAACCAGCACCAACAACGACTACTCGCTTGTCTTGTGATACTTTTGACATATTAGCCTCCGATTTTTCTCCCACCATCAAATCTAAAACATCTGGTGGACATACTATTTAACCATAAAGGCAACGAGAGATAAATAAAATTGTGTTCTGGTGTCGGAACTTTCGAGTTACGAACCCTAATAAGTTCGTAGTGAGACCTTTAGTCTTCTTTACCGACAAAGCAAGGACTGATGTTGTTTCTCAAACACTCATCGGCGAGATGTAGATACTCGTCGGCGAGTCTTAAACACTCATCACCCAAGTGGTTGAATCGCTACGAAATCATCCCGTTGATACTAAATTAATCGCCATTCACGAGCATCAATAAATTGGGATAAATGGCTTACATTTGTTGTAGCAACTATAACCTCATTTCTTTCTGATGCAACCAATATAGCCTGAGCCGCTAAAATCACTTCCCCATCAAGTGCTTTGGGATCTGCTGTTGGTTTGCCAACACGTCTTGCTTGTGCCGACAACTGAGCTGCCAAAAGAATCGCTTCTGTGGTAATGGGAAGATAGGTAATCGCAGCTTTAATTTGGTCAAGACGCCTGATACCAGCTACTTTACCAGCCCTTAGCAACTCACGCCGCACCTCATAATCTGCAATTTCAGGTAATACCACTTCGTACCCTTTGAGAGGCAAAGTATCTAGCCAAACTTTGCACTCTTGACACTCAGCAGAAATCGTTTTAGGATTTGTCACCATTCCCAATGGACTACTATCTAACATGATCATCCTACTCATGGGAACAGTGGACGATTAGAAAGACGGTCTTCATCAAGTGCTTGACGTAGATATTCCCAAGTTTCTGTTTGTTCTTGTTCATCCCCCTCCTCTATCCATTCTTTAGTCAGTTTGCTCAGGGCTTTATGCTGTTGGATTAATCGGTCGTTTTCGGGAATTTCTTGTTCAGAAGTCTCTGATAATCCTGGTTTTAAAATTACACTTTCACGAAATAAACGGATTATCTGAAGTAAATTAGACCAGTATTCTCTGGGAGTTTGTTGAATTTCTTGCAGTAATTCTGTTATCGATACTTCGGAAAAACTATTCTCTCTATTATTTTGAGACTCATTAGTCACTATACTTTGTTCAGACATGATGACTTTTTTGGTAATTTATCTTAAAATTTTAGCAATAAAATATTTTTGCTGGGCAATACCTGTTTACGGAAAATAGCGATAAATATCTTTATATATAATGCCAATACGATAATCACCTATCCGAATCAGGATAATAGCATTTTTTGGTGAAGCTCTTTTTCAAGTTCTGCTAATGCTTCATTGAGGTTAAGCGGTGTTTCATCTTGCACTTCTTTCATGGCAAGAATTAATCCTTCGTCTTCAATGGCTTCTAGCAAACGTTGATAATCATCAAAATCTATGACCACTTTTTGGATGTTACCCTCAGTATCAGTGATCAGTTCTTGAGCAAATGGATATTTATTAGCTTTCATCTGGATTTTGGCTTTTGTCGTCATAATATGACTTTAGCGTTCCGAGAGGGTGTGCGATACGCGAAGCGTCAAGCCTCCGGCTTATCGCAAGTCTAGTAAGGTGTTAACCTAACATCAGTGTTCTCTGAATTCAAATTCCTCTTATCGAGGCCAAACTTTAATCGCTATTTCGGCTAAATATTCAGCACGAGTTTTAATTGCCTCTTCATTCCAAATATCTATTTTGCGGAAATATTGGTTTAAAGTAACATTACTATCTCTTAAAAGAATTACCTTCTTTTCAAAAGATCCGTTAGATAACTCAGAATTATATCCTGTTAATGTAAGATTACCCAAAGTGTGCAGCCATTTTTTTTGTACATTGCTGTAATTAGCACCTAACATTTGCTGCCACTCTTTAGGTAAAGGTGACTTCTGGGGCATAATATGCTCAATAGACATATCTTTAAAATCAACGCACTCCTTGGTCAACGACTCTTCGATACTCTCTAGCAGAAACTTCACTCTATCATTTACACTTGAACTCTTACTGTATAAAGCTTCATTGCACAGTCCTTGACAGAATTCATTATCATCAGGCCAGCGTTGACTTTTCTCGAAACTTATTAGAACTGCACGTAAACAACTTACCAAATTATTAGGATTATTATTTTTAACTTTATTGTACAAGCTATTAAATACTGCCCCTAAAGTCCTAGTAGAAACTCCAGCAAGCCAACGGCGTACAAAGTAAGACTCTAAATATCTGAGAGTCTGTTCAAATTCTGTCAGTGATAAGCATTTATCTTGATATTCATTATAAACATTCATCAGGAATATATGACACGTCTTAAAATCCAATCTCTCAAAGCGCTGAAACCAATGTTTAAGTTTAGGTTCTGACTCTTCATTTTCAAAATTAAGACGCTTATAATAGTGAGTGAATTTGATCATATTTTGCAATTGCGTTTTTATTCCTGATTCCGGTTTATCATGCGATTTTGCAGAATCATCAAAGCGCTTTTTAATAGTTTTATAGACCTCTTTTTCGTTAACAGCCTGTCCATCTTTACGCAGATAGAACAAAAAAGCATTACTCAGTTTCTCTGCATAATCCTTTTCCATATTAGCTTTAAAGCTTTCTTGAAGAGGAAGCCATTCTGTTTTGTACACTTCTTCTCGTTCTTCATTAGGCAGCTTCATAAATATATAATTGCGAACTAAATCTGCCTGACTGAGTTCTTCTCCCTTGTTGTTTAAGCTTTCAAACATAAGATAGGGGTTATCGTTGGTATCAGAAGTAATATTTACTAATACTAAACGCTCTAAAATGATTGTTCTCAACTTGCTCAAATCAAGAGGAAGATCCTGCTCTGGATCATGTTTCCTCATTTGCTTCTCAAAAAAATTATAAGCATTATATATTTGTCCTAACTGTAATTCTTTATTTTTACCTTTAGTTACCTTACTATCGATTATGCTCTTATATGCTTCGCGATCATCCTGGGTAGGCAGTACTTTATAATGATCATCATTTTTTTGGTACTTGTTTATCAAGTAAAATTCCTGTATCTGTTCTGACATTTGTTTATCAGGTTTCTTGAGATGATTCCGTAGTACTGCTAAGAGAATACTAAGGGTAGTGAGACGTTGTTGCCCATCTATAACTACATATGGAGTGATACCGTCGGCTGTTCCTAATTCTGCTTGTGTTACTATGGGTCCAAGAAAATAAGAACCTTTTACCTCATCACTATATATACTCATCAAATCATTCCACAAAGCTTCCCAGTTCTCGTCTTTCCAAGAATATGGTCGTTGAAAAAGAGGTATTTGAAACTGTTTGCCACCTTCTAATAAGTTGCGGAGAGTAGTTTCTGATGCTTTCATCCTTACTTCTAACTTAATGTACTGTTCTATACAATGATAAACTGCTTTTCATATCATGAAAGACTAATTTCAGATCAATTTGCACGAAAAAGTCCGCACTAGCGGACTTTTTTAGTGTAACCTTATACTTTAGCCTAAGGGCATTTTATAGATATTCTCTTACTTCCTACCAGCCCCCGTCGGCATACCCAAAATATCCTCAATCCTGGGCATTTCTTCCAACGGAATCACTCTACCTTCATCCTCAAAATCAGCAATTTGATCAAAGTTCAAATAGCGATACAAATTATCAGCAAAAGGATGAATCTTATTCGCCACAATATCAAGATATTCCTGCACTGTGGGAATGCGTCCTAACAGCGCACAAACAGCTGCTAACTCCGCTGAACCAAGATAAACTCGCGCATCTTTGCCCATACGGTTGTTGAAGTTGCGGGTAGAAGTAGAAAACACCGTCACACCATCAGCAACTCGCGCTTGATTACCCATACACAAGCTACATCCCGGTATTTCTGTCCGCGCACCCGCAGCATCGAAAACGTCATACACACCTTCTTCTTTAAGTTGGTGTTCATCCATGCGAGTCGGCGGACAAATCCACAAGCGAGTCTTGACAGAACCTGCATTTTCTAACACTTTACCAGTCGCGCGATAATGACCGATATTTGTCATGCAAGAACCAACAAAAACTTCTTGCACTGGATCATTGGCAACTTCCGATAATAATTTGACATTATCAGGATCATTAGGAGCAGCGACAATAGGTTCTTGAATTTCGTTTAAATCAATTTCAAGAATTTCCGCGTATTCTGCGTCTGCATCTGGTTCCAATAGCACTGGATTTGCTAACCACTCTTCCATTTTGGCAACACGACGCATGATAGTACGCTCATCGTGATAGCCGCGTGCTACCATATTTCTCAACAACGTTATGTTAGAACGCAGATATTCGGAAACTGTCTCAATACTGAGCTTGATAGTACAACCTGCACAAGAACGTTCGGCGCTAGCGTCGGTGAGTTCAAAAGCTTGCTCAACTTTCAAATCTGGCAAACCTTCTATTTCCAAAATCCGCCCAGCAAAGACATTTTTCTTGTTCTTCTTCTCTACCGTTAGTAAACCTTTTTGAATTGCAACGTAGGGAATAGCATTCACAACATCCCGTAAAGTGACGCCAGGTTGCAATTCACCTTTGAAACGTACCAAAACAGATTCTGGCATATCCAAGGGCATGACACCCAACGCGCCAGCAAACGCCACTAACCCGGAACCGGCGGGGAAGGAAATACCCAAGGGAAAACGAGTGTGGGAGTCGCCACCAGTTCCCACGGTGTCGGGAAGTAACATCCGGTTTAACCAGGAGTGGATGATTCCATCGCCGGGGCGCAATGCGACTCCGCCACGAGAAAAGAAAAACTCAGGTAGTTCTTGATGAGTTTTGATGTCAACAGGTTTGGGATATGCTGCTGTATGGCAAAAACTCTGCATCACCAAGTCAGCAGAGAAACCCAGACAAGCGAGTTCTTTTAACTCATCGCGGGTCATTGGTCCTGTGGTATCCTGGGAACCAACAGTCGTCATCATGGGTTCGCAGTAGGTACCGGGACGAACACCTGGTAAGCCGCAGGCTTTACCCACCATTTTCTGTGCCAAGCTGTAGCCTTTACCTGTGTCAGCAGGTTGCTGTGGACGGGTAAATGCTGTGCTGGGTTCTAAACCAAGTGCGAGTCTTGTTTTATCAGTGAGAGTGCGTCCAATCAGTAAGGGAATCCGTCCACCAGCGCGAACTTCATCAAGAATGCTGTCAGGTTTGAGGGTGAAGGTGGAAATTACTTCGCCTGCTTCATTAGTGATGTTTCCTTTGTAGGGATAGATGGTTATTACCATCCCGGTTTCCATGTTGCTAACATCGCACTGGATGGGGAAAGCACCAGCATCTTCAGCAGTGTTGAAGAAAATTGGGGCGATACTTGAGCCTAAAATATATCCACCTGCTCGTTTATTGGGTACAAAAGGAATATCATCCCCAATGTGCCATAGTACAGAGTTAATTGCTGACTTGCGGGAGGAACCAGTACCAACCACATCTCCCACGTAGGCGACAGGATACCCTTTTTTCTTTAACTCAGCAATGGTTTCCAACGCCCCAGGCATTTTACTTTCCAGCATTGATAATGCGTGTAAGGGAATATCTGGGCGAGTCATGGCTTGGGGCGCAGGTGATAAGTCGTCGGTGTTTGTCTCACCCGGAACTTTGAAAACGACAACGCTGATGAATTCTGGTACAACTGGACGAACGGTAAACCACTCGGCTTCTGCCCAAGAGTCTATCACTCGTTTGGCGAAAGGATTGGTTTTGGATAATTCCAAAATATCGTGGAAGGCGTCATACACCAGCAGGGTTTTGCTTAAGGCGGTGGCGGCGTATGCTGCTATAGGTTCTTTTCCTTGTCCACCCATCACCAAAGGAGTTTCCGAAGATAGTGATACGGATACGGTGGGAGTTTGTAAGAGTTCAATTAATGATTGAACGTTGTAGCCACCCACCATCGTCCCCAGCAATTGCACAGCTTCGATTGGTGAAATCAGGGGGACAGTGATTTCTTCTTTGGCTATGGCGGTGAGGAAACCAGCTTTGACATATGCAGCTGGATCGACTCCAGGAGGAACGCGATCGCGCAACAAGTGCAGTAATGTCTCTTCTTCACCCGCAGGCGGATTTTTTAATAATTCACATAGTTCTGATGTTTGATTTGCATCTAAAGGTAAGGGGGAAATTCCTAGTGCTGCTCTTTCGGCAACGTGACTGCGGTATGATTCCAGCATTCTGCTCTCCAAATATTCGATCCAGAATTAGATTTAATGTTTACAATCATTGCCCATTCATTATGGGTAGTTTTCCCTGATTGTCGGTAACAAGCCAGATGAACAAGTGATAAATCTTCCTAGGTGAATTTTTTCGTCTAGCAAGGACTTATAATTATCACTGGATCATGCCCTATCGAGTCAAGCTTTTTCCAGTTAAGCTTCTTGCTGGCGATTCTTTCTTGAGTTGTCCATCTTTTTCTAAGATAAGATATTTAACTTGTCCGTTGCACAGCATTGCTATTGTATATGCCCAAAACATACACCGTTGAAATTACCCACCAAGGCAAAACTCAGACTTTGCAAGTTCCCGAAAATGAAACCATCTTATCAGTTGCTGATGCGGCTCAATTAGATTTGCCAAGTTCCTGTCATGCTGGTGTTTGTACGACTTGTGCTGCCCAAATTCTATCCGGAAGCGTAGATCAAAGTGATGGCATGGGTGTAAGCCCAGAACTGCAAAAAAAAGGTTATGTATTGCTTTGCGTTGCTTATCCTCGTTCTGATTTAAAAATTGAAGCCGAAAAGGAAGAAGTTGTTTATCAGTTGCAATTTGGTAAGTAAAGATGCTTTAAACAGCGTGTTTGTATATCCGTCTTAGTGTGTATATAATTAAGTAAGGAATGAAACAATGACAACCCATTTTATTACTGCAGAAATAGATCTACAGGAAACTCCCACAGAACTCCAAAAAGCAATTGAAGTAGAGTTGAAAAAACAGGGAGAACCTTTGCGTTGGGCAGTGACATCTGTAGATGTAAAACAACAATCATGTACCGTTGAAGCTGTTGTGACTACAGAAGGCTAATGGATAATAGCGAATAGCAACGGTTCATGATGACTCGTTAGTCAGTAGCTAGTAAACCTCACCCTGCCTCCGGCTTCCCTCTCCTTATGAAGGAGAGGGATTGAGGGTGAGGTCTAGTATTAAGATGAAATGATACCGACCTACTTAGAAATAACTAATAACAATTCACAAGTAAATAGCAATTTCTTTGTGACTTGTGACTTCTGATTTCTGAATCCTGAATTCTTCTTTTTAACTTGATTAAGTGCGTCAATACACCGCTATCTTGATTATCCCAACAGGCATTGGGGCAGCAATAGGAGGTTATGCGGGAGATGCATTGCCAGTTGCCAAAGCTGCTTCACAGGTTTGTGATCGCCTGATCACCCACCCCAATGTCCTCAATGGTGCCAGTTTGTACTGGAACCTGCCCAACACTTTCTACGTTGAAGGTTACGGACTTGACAAATTTGCTGCTGAATGCTGGGGTTTACGCCCAGTTCATCAAAATCGAATAGGTTTGCTTCTTGACCAAGCAATAGAACCAGAGTTACGGCTACGACACTTACAGGCAGCGGATGCAGCCAGAGCAACTCTGGGATTATCCATGACAGATTACGTCATAACTGATGCACCATTAAACGTAGAATTACGAGAATCGGCATCAGGAATAAGTTGGGGAACGATAGGCAACCCAGATAGTTTATTACGGGCGGCGGAAGTTTTAATTAAAAAAGCAGGGGCGGAGGCGATCGCAGTTGTTGCTCGTTTTCCTGATACTCTGGATGAACAAGCAGACCAAAACTACCGCCTAGGTAAAGGAGTCGATCCGATTGCTGGTGCAGAAGCTGTGATTAGTCATTTGATTGTACGAACTTTTCAAGTTCCTTGCGCCCATTCACCCGCCTTCTTACCTTCACCTGTAGATCCCAATTTATCTCCCCGTTCTGCTGCTGAAGAATTAGGTTATACTTTTTTACCATGCGTGCTTGTTGGCTTGAGCCGCGCACCCCAGTTTCTAACTGGGACGTCATACGAATTGTCCGAATTTGGAGATATTTGGGCAAACCAAGTTGATGCAGCAATTGTACCAGCAACTGCTTGTGGCAACAGCGCTTTACTGAGTTTAAGTCAGAACAGGCGATGCCAAATCATTACTGTGGAGGAAAATCAGACTCAGGTACAGGTTCGACCTCAACCTTTAGGGATAAAATCAATACAGGTAAACACATATTTAGAGGCAGTCGGTGTATTAGCCGCCCTCAAGGCAGGCATTAACCCATCTGCTCTGGGTCCAAATATATCCCCTTTACAATCTCTAATAAATAGTTAAGAAGTTATTTTTTCTCCTTGTCCCCTTGTCCCCTCATAGATTATCGTGGCACAACAGCAGAAGCAAGAGCCAGAAATCCCTTATTTGACACGCACTCAAGTGCTGGTGGCGATGGGAGTGACTGCAATACTTTTATGGATAGTCGCCAAGCTATGGCTACAATTTGGTAACTTTGCCCTCATGCCTTGGCGCTGGGATCAAACAGAGTTGCTTTGGGGCGTGTTATTAGGTTTAGGCATCACCGCTTTAAGTAGCTTAGCTTATCGCCTATGGGTTCCCTATCGTAAAAGCGCTGATTTTTACTTAGAAATGGTGCTAAAGCCTTTGGCTTTGCCAGACTTGATATGGCTGGGGTTGCTACCTGGATTAAGTGAAGAATTGTTATTTCGGGGTGTGATGTTACCAGCCTTTGGATATAGCTATGCGGCTGTGATTATCTCAAGTATTTGCTTTGGTGTCTTACACCTGAGTGGTTCCCAACAATGGCCTTATGTTATTTGGGCAAGCATTGTGGGAATATTGCTAGGTTGTAGTGCTGTGTTTAGTCATAACTTGTTAGTACCAATTGTTGCTCATATTCTGACTAATTTGATTTCTAGCTATTCATGGAAGATTGGGCAGTCTCAAATTATTAAAAATTGAAGAAGAATTTGGAAGTCGGAATCTTACTCTTAGCCGCTTCAGTGATGAAAACTGCTGTAGCGCGAAGTGACGCTCACTCCAGAAGTCTAAAACGATAGCCAGTACTAGAATTGCAAGACTGACTAGGATTGCAAGGCTCCACTTTGACTAAAAAAACTCCGCCCTTGCGATCGCCTGTTTGCGAAAACTGAATCTTTCCTGTTGCTCCTAAAGCTGAGAAATTTGGATTAGACAAAGCTTTTTGTAACTCTTGGCGGGTGTTGCCTTGTTTCAACCCAGTGATAATTGTTTGAAGTGCATCATATGCTGTCGCAGTTCGTGGACTCACTTCTCCACCCCACAGCCCAACGGCTTTCTGAGCAAAAGATTTGTTTCCAACAGTATCATTATGCCAAGAGACACCAAGCACCATTCCTTTGACATCTGCTTGCCCATACTTTAAAGTTTTTTCAGTGTACATCCCTTGGTAACTGAAAAGCGGGAGTCTACCTTTATTTTCTCGTGCCACATCAATAGCTAAGTTCAGTTTATCTGGTCTAGGAATGAGTATCAAACCTTCCGCTCCATCACTAATGGCTTGAGTGAGAAAAGCACTTGGCTGAAAATTCGGAGCGCTCAAATCACAAGCTGTACTGGTAACTTTACCTCCATATTTTTTAATCGAATCAGTATATTGTTCTACAATTTCCTGACTGACTTTTTCCTGGTTAACTATAAATGTAGAGTCACTACAAATAGCGATGTTGGTGAGGCGATTTTTTTTAATGATATAGTTGGCGATCGCATCACTAAAAACATCAAACTTTGGAGTCGCATAAAAAACGTATTTTGTTGGTTGAGATGGTTTTTTGGGATTGACTGTTGAAACCATTACCAAGCCATCTTTATTATAAATTGATGGATCGCGGCTAAACCCAACAACAGCTACGATACTGGTATCCTTAACCAATTCCGTGCTGAGTTCTTTCATCATATCAAAGTTATCAATACTAATAATCTCAAGTTGCAACGGTAGCCCATTAATTCCTCCACTGCTATTCACTTCATCTTGAGCTTGAGCCACTCCGCGTAAAGTCTCTTCTCCTTCATTTAAAGAAATACCAATTGGTACAACGACAGCAACCTTTAGGGATTTTGATTTTCCAATTTTGGCATTATTCAAATAAATTAATGTTTCCGGATCATTACGTTTAGCTTGCAAGGATACTTGGAATTTACTGACAGCAGTGCTAAAGTCACCAGCTTCAAATGCCTTGCTTCCAGCATCTTTATCAGGGGGTCTTCCTTCCCTGACAAAAACTTTTTCACCCAAGCTCATTCGGTTTTTTAAAGGTGAATTGATATAAGATGGAGAAATTGAAGCGCTATTTGGTTGAAATTGCCCAGAATACTCTTTTTCTGGACGAACGACTCTACCCAATAACCATAAAATGGCTGCTATTAATAATCCAGCCAGCCCCAAAGAAATAAAGAGGCGAATATTTTCTTGATTTTTCATATACACAACCTCAGCCAACCAAAATTTATCTCTAAAATTAGAAGTATTTCGAGATAAAGCTGTTCAATATTTGAGAAACAGTCAAGAGAGTAAAAGTTAGTAATCCAGCAAGAATGGCTAGCAAGATTAAAACTAAGAATCCATCTATGCCTGCTTTAAGAAGATTAACAATGTAAAAATTCTTGTAGATAAATACAATAAATAATGTTGTGATTCCGGTAACGATAAATAAATAAGTTTTTTCAAAAACTGAAGAAGGCTGGACAAAGATGAATCCTAGGAAAATGAATAACCATAAACTAGAGCTGATCCAAATAGTTCCAACAGAACTCAGGAGGGCGATCAAAAGAAACGAACTCCCTGAACCTGTTAGAATTGCCCAAGGCAATAATTTCTCTATGGAGAACTGCCCTTGATATTGTGGTGGCTGCTGTTGAATTTGTTGCGTCAGTGTTTCTGGTTGAACAGGCGAGAGTATTGTATGCTGTAGGCTAGGCTGTGGGGACAACACAAAAAACGAATCTTGTAAAACAGCTTCTGCTGTCTGATAACGTTGTTTATAATCCTCTTGTAATAAATTATCAATAATTAGCCCTAACTTTTCAGTGATTGGGTATCTTAAATACTGCCGCCAGCTAGAAGTCCAGCTATAGCCCTGTTTCATCCATATCTCCCACGGTGAAACACCAGTCAACAAATGAAAAGTCGTTGCTCCCAAGCTATAGAGGTCACTCGCAGGATAAGCTTCACCCGAGTACATTTGCTCATAAGGTGCATAACCAAATGAACCAATACTCGTTCCTGGTTTCGCATGGACTGTTCCAGTCTTTCGCTTCGATACCCCAAAATCAAGCAGCACCAACTTACCATCACTTTCACGGCGAAGGATGTTTTCTGGCTTAATATCTCGGTGAATCACCTGCTGCTCATGTACCGCTACCAGAACAGGTAATAAATCTTGCAAGAATTCTTGAATCTTTGCTTCATCAAACACACCCTTGTGTTTTAACTCCTGCAACAGATCGTCCCCTTCGATAAACTGCTGCACCAAATAAAGGTAGTTACGTTCTTTAAAATAGCCATAGAGGGTAGGAATTTGGCGATGTTCCCCCAAATGTTGTAAACGTTTTGCTTCTTGCTGAAACAACTCCATCGCCTTTTGGCGTGACCAGCTTCCTTGAACTTGTGGTGCTAGTTGCTTGACAACACATTTCTCATCAAGCTTATCTGCATCCTCAGCAAGGTAGGTGCGAGCAAATCCGCCGCCTCCTAATGGTTTGATAATGCGGTAACGACCCCTGAGTAACTCAATCAAATCTGCCCCGCAATTTTCACAGAAATTTCTTCCTTGTGAATTTAGGGGATAAGAGCATTCGGGATTTAGGCAGCAAATCATAATATTGTTGCTGTCTTAGTTCGTGTTTTTACTGTCTTTTATTAATCGTAATCAATATACATCAAGTTTTCTGAACTTTCCGGATTTCTGATCAGGGAATTTAATAAATCTCAAATCTTGCACCTCATGACTCTTATAATTAAGAGTCTGATTTCAGACAATCTAGGTTCCCTTACCGAAAAAGGGAATAGGGAACTCTTAATGCTTAACGCTTAACAGGAAACTCTTAACGCTTAATATAAACTCAGATAGGAATCTTATATGTAGTAGTTCTTGTTTGAATCACATAGTAGAGACTGTACTGTACAGTCTCTACAGTATTGTTCACTCATCACTCATGACTCTTAAAGAGCTTCGGGTGGGGCAATATCAGGTCCAACGGTGACACTCACACGATTAGACAGCCCGGGCTTAGAAATTGGTTTTGTTTCCTGCGATGACTTAGTGAATGATGAAGAGGGTGAAGTTGCTGCATCTTTATCCATCCTTTTGTCTGCACTTGCTTGTTGGGACGCCATGATTGATAATCCTCCGACTGAGCCAGCGACAAGGGCTGCATAGCCTAGGTAAAAATGTACAGGATGCAGTGCTATTCCTAATCCAAAATTACTTTTATGCTCATACTTAGCAGGTAAAATTGCTTTTACTGGCTCTGGTGCAGGCAAGGAAGCAGCTAAATCTGTGCCATTCAATCCAAGAGCATTAGCCATAACCCGGATAAAACCACGAAGATACACATCCTCTGGTAATAACTCCAAATCACCCTTTTCCAGTGCCTCCATATGATGCAGAGGTACGTGAGTATAAACGTGAAGTTGGCTCAGAGAAAGACCTTGGGATTGGCGAGCTTGCCGTAGTTGTTGACCGATTTGACGCAGAGTTTCCACTCGTTGCTCGGCTGCCATTTGCTTGGCTAGTTCAGCTTGTTTGCGTTTTTTACCAGGAGTTCGCCACCCAATTTTCGTTTTCGGGCGGTTTGGTTTGGCTTTTGCGGAATTATTTGCCTTGTGACTTTCTACTGGAGATTCTGATGGTAATTGAGCTTTGTCATCAGTCTTGATGGTCGTTTTTTGCTCAACAACACTTGTTAAACCTTGTGATGAATCATCTAATGATTCATGGGTAGAATTTGTCTTTTCTATAGTTGACATTTCACTCGTGCTGTCTGAGCGCGGGTTCTCTTTAACTTTTTGGTATTGCTGCACAAATTGCCGAAATGCTAAACCAATCGCTTCTCTACCTACTGCTTTAAACAAAACATTGGCTTGCTCAGTTGAAGAACCTAGCAATTTTTGCAAGATGACTACAGCACGGCGATAGACTTTGCTCTGATGCAGTTCAGCTTCTATTTCACCTAAAAGCGTCCGCAATTCATCTTGAGATATTTCAATAGTTGGATTGTCAAGAATTTTTAACAAATATGATGTAGTAGCCATTGTAGGGAGCCTCTTGCGGCAATTAAACAAAGGGAAGTTCTATCTGTATAATCTCTTCTACGGTGTCCTGATGTTTCCGGATGTTACTGAGTTATTTTTTTTAAATATAAGAAAAATCAAAAAATTCTGCTAACTCAATAATGTCGTGTTCATCTATAGAGTTTCATACCAAGAATCCAATAAATTTTGACAATTGAATTCTGGCATGAGATAAATACCTCTTTTTGAAAATTCTAGAGGCCACGCTAGAACTTATACGAATTATATTTTAACAATCAAGAACGTATAACGTAGAATCGGTTAACTCAAGAATACCAAAATTGAAAATAGGTGTAGTCTTCTATTAGTATGAATCTTAATCCCCCACTAAGAAATTCTGAGTAGGTGAGTTTTTCTTATTTTTGGTAAAGTTTGTACTCAAGGGCTAAGAATTCAGGACTCAACGAGAGTAACAAAAGACTGAACAGCTTCTAAATATACAGAAGGAGCGACTTGTACCACATTATTATGTGCGGCACCAGGAACGAGAATCAATTTTTTTGGTTCAGGAGCAGCAGCATGTAAGTCTTGGCTCATGAAAGCAGGTACAATGACATCATCAGTACCATGAATAAACAAAACTGGAATTTTTAAGTTTGGCACCTTCCTGATCGAATCAAAATGCTGCCTCAGGATGATATCGACTGGAAACATCCAAAAATTGTTCCTGTAAGCGAGAACTTTCCGGATCGAGGTAAAAGAACTTTCTACAACCAAGCCAGCAGCGTTTGGATGTTTAAGAGCCAAATCAATAGCTACCGCACCTCCCAGCGAATGTCCGTAAATAAAAATTTTGCTGGGTGGAATCTTTTGCTGGTAGACTAGGTAATTCCAAGCTGTAGCTGCATCTTCATACACCCGCGATTCATTGGGAAAGCCGCCCTCACTACGACCAAAACCACGGTAATCAATTAATAACACGCTAAACCCGAGTTGATGAAACCAATTTGCACGAGTAACATTTGCACCAATGTTAACACTATTACCGTGCAGGTAAAGCAAAACTTTGGCATTTGGTTGATTTGCTCCTATCCACCAACCATGAATCTGTTCAACCTTACCTGATTTAGCTGACACAGGCAACCAAACATCTTCAAAACGTAAATTATAAAACTCTGGTGTTGTCTCAATAACTGGAGAGGGAAAAAAAATAAATCGCGTTTGCTTGAGAAAAAGAAATATACATACAGCCAAATAGATAATTGCTACAAAAACTGCTACATAAATTAATAATGGAGATATTAGTTGCACTGAATATTGCAGCTTTTTTGCTATCATGTCAGTATTTATAAATACAAGATTTTTAGCCTAACAAAAGAACTCTATCAAGAGGAAGTGAGGAATGAGTTATCAAAAATGATTTAAAATAAGATGAGTTAAAAAGTGTACATAAAATTAAGTATCTTGTGATTGAATGGGAAAACATTAACAATAAACAAGGAGAAGATAGTGAAGCTGTTAAATAAAGATCAAGAGGAGCAACTAGCAGAAATAGTTGCACATCTACGGAAAGTACGAGAGGAAAGATCAGTACGTCTAGAAGAACTCGCAGCTTACACACGTATTCGACCCGCCATATTACAAGCCATGGAAGAAGGGCGATTTGAAGAATTACCCGAATCAATTTATGTCCAAGGATTTATACGTCACTATGGAGATGCTATAGGACTTGACGGTGCGGCTTTAGCACAAAGTGTTGCAAATATTTGTTTGACTCCTGAGGAATCAAATCATGATAATCAAGTGGTAGATGAGAAACCAACCATATATATACCTCTTTTTGTACCTTACGTCCTGTTATTAGCTGTCGCTTCCTTGGGACTATTTTATCTTCTCAATCCACAACGTTCAGTTCAATCTTCTAGTCAAAACAACTTGTCGCCGCTTGCTGCTGAACAAAAAGCGAAATCTGCAACTGTGACTTCATCATTAACATCCTCCAAACCAAAAGCAAGTCCACGTGTCACTTCATCAAAAACCAAGGCTTTATCACCTGCACTAACAACTACTATAACCCCAACTCCATTACCTACACTAACTAATATAACCCCAACTCCATCTTTGCAAGCACAGACAACAACTCCAGTCGAAGTCACTCTTGAGCTTCAGGACAAATCATGGGTACGAGTGAAAGTAGATGGCAAAACTGAGTTTGAAGGGGAATTAAACAAGGGAGAAAAGAAAACCTGGACAGCAAAAAAAGAGTTGATGGTTCGCTCTGGTAATGCTGGTGCGGTATTGATTTCTACTAATAAGAAGCAACCAACACCATTAGGAGGTGTGGGTAGTGTCAAGCAAGTGACATTCACCCCAGAAACAGTGAATAGTCAATAGTGATGAGTCACTACTCATCACTACTAATATAAATGACTATAATTGCGGCGATCGCTCTTTCCAACTCGTTGACTGCTCATAAGCATAAGCGACTTGAAACAGTTGGTCTTCTCGTAGTACATTACTGATAAGCTGTAAACCAATTGGTAGCCCATTGTTATCAAAACCGCATGGGATACTTATACCCGGTAAACCCGCAAGATTAACGGGAATAGTCATCAAGTCAATTAAGTACATACTTAATGGATCTGAAGTTTTTTCCCCTGCTTTAAATGCAGTGGTGGGAGCTGTCGGACAAACTAAAACATCAACTTTCTCAAAAGCTTTTTCAAAGTCTTCCTTAATCAGGGTGCGAATTTTTTGAGCTTTGAGATAATAAGCATCGTAATAACCAGCAGAAAGGGTGTAAGTTCCAATCATAATCCGGCGTTTGACTTCTGCACCAAAACCAGTGGCGCGGGTGCGAGCATACATTGATATCAAGTTATCTGCATCAGGAGCGCGGTAGCCATACTTGACGCCATCGTAACGAGCTAGGTTTGCCGATGCTTCAGATGGAGCAATAATGTAATAGCTGGGTAAGCCATACCGAAACCGAGGACAAGAAATTTCTTGAATTTCTGCTCCCAACTCTTTTAATTGTTTAATCGCCTTGTTGACAGCTTCTTCAACTTGTGAGTCCAAACCTTCACCAAAAGTTTCTTTGATGACACCAATTCTGAGCTTTCCTTTAGGAAGTTCTGGTTTTAAGTTGGCGGTGTAATCAGGTATTTCGACTTTCAGGCTAGTGGAGTCTTTGGAATCGTAACCGGCAATCGCCTTCAATAATATAGCTGCATCTTCCACTGTACGTGCAAATGGTCCAATTTGATCCAAAGAGGAAGCAAAAGCCACCAAGCCATAGCGAGAAACGAGTCCATAAGTTGGTTTCATTCCCACAACACCACAGAAAGAGGCTGGTTGTCTAATCGAACCACCAGTATCAGAACCCAGAGAAACAACACATTCTCCTGCTGCGACTGCTGCTGCGGAACCACCAGAAGAACCTCCTGGAACCCGCGACAAATCCCAAGGATTAGCCGTGAGTTTAAAGGCAGAGTTTTCTGTGGAACCTCCCATCGCAAACTCATCCAAATTTGTTTTACCTACCATCACCGCACCAGCATCTGCCAGTTTTTGGGTGACAGTTGATTCATAAGGTGGTACAAAATTTTCTAGAATTCGAGAGGCGCAGGTGGTGGGAATTCCTTTGGTACACAGATTATCTTTGATTCCAATCGGTATCCCTGTGAGTATGCTGATTTCTTCCCCAGCGGTGATTTTAGCATCCACTTGCTGCGCTTGCTCTAATGCCCTCTGGGCAGTCACGCATAAAAAACTGTGCAATTTCGGCTCTAATGCTTGAATGCGCTCTAGTGCTTCTTGAGTAATTTCAACTGCAGAGCGTTCTTTGTTAATTAGCTGTGTGTGCAACTCGCGGATGGACGCCATGATTACTTTATATTACGACTCAAGTCCTTGATTTTAGTACACTTTGACGACTTCTGCCCACTTGATTCAAATGTGCAGATATTCTATTTAAAAGTCAATTGGAGTGAACTAATTTTATTTCTGTCAACAACTAGGGGCGTAGGCGGATAGGAGTGCACCAAAAGAAAAATTCCCTCTTTCCCTTATACCCTTACACCCTTACACCCTTAGTTTCTGTCAAAATGGGCGTTACACGCTTTTGACAATTTTAGAAATTAATTGATTTTATAGCTTTTAGGGGCTAAGAAAATGGTTAAAATTGTAACTCGAAAAAGTTTAGGGACGCAAAATGTCTATGACATTGGGGTAGAGCGCGACCATAATTTTGTTATTAAAGATGGCTTGGTTGCTTCTAATTGTTTTAATAAATCCCATTCAACGGCATATGCTTATGTCACATATCAAACTGCGTACTTAAAAGCGAACTATCCGTTGGAATACATGGCGGCGCTGTTGACGGCTAACAGCGATGACACAGACAAGGTGCAGAAATATATTTCCAGCTGCGCAAATATGAATATTCATATAGAGCCGCCAGATATTAATCGCTCTGGTGTAGATTTTACACCGTCAGATGACAACATTTTGTTTGGATTGTCCGCTGTTCGTAATGTGGGACAGAACGCAATCGCCTGTATTTTGAAAGCCAGAGAAGAAGGAGGCGAGTTTAAGTCTCTAGCTGATTTTTGCGATCGCATGGATTTGCGTGCTGTCAACCGCCGTAGTTTAGAAGCGCTGATTTCTTGTGGAGCGTTTGACACAATTGACTCCAATCGCAACCAGTTACTTCACGATTTAGAACTAGTATACGACTGGGCACAATCTCGTGCTAGAGACAGAGCGAGCGGACAAGGAAATCTCTTTGATTTGTTCGGTGGTGCATTTTCTACTGCCGTTACTACTAATAAAAACCAAAATAGCTTTGATATAGCTCCCAAAGCTCAAAAAGTTCCTGATTTTCCCCCACAGAAAAAGTTGCAAATGGAAAAGGAGCTTTTGGGATTTTATGTATCAGATCATCCACTCAAAGCTATTCGCAATTCAGCACGTGTTCTAGCTCCAATTAATCTTTCGCAGCTTGGGGAACAGAAAGAAGAAAGTGCTATTTGTGCGGTTGTCATGCTCAACGGTGTTAAGAAAGTCATGACCAAAAAAGGCGATCCAATGGCTATTTTACAAATAGAAGATTTAACCACACAATTAGAAGCGATCGTTTTTCCTAAAATTTACGAGCGGATTCATTCTCTGCTCCAAATTGATTCTAGGTTAATTATTTGGGGTAAAGTAGACCGACGCGACGACCAAAATCAATTGATTGTTGAAGACGTAGAATTAGTAGAAACAGTACAGTTGGTGATGGTGCAATTGAATCCTCAACAAGCAGCCACAATTGAAGAACAACATCGCCTCAGAACAATTTTGCAAGAATACTCAGGAGACAGAGAAAAAGCAAAAGTTCCAGTTATAGGAATTATACAAGCCGGAACTTCCCGTCAACTTGTCCGTTTTGGACGACAATTTTGGGTGCAAGATTCTAGAACAACTGTTCAGGCTCTTCAAAATGCTAGATTCTCTGCTTATCCACAATCGCTTGCTGATGTTTAATCAAAGAGCGATTGTGGTTCATGTCATTAATTGCTAGAGGTTGCAAGATTCCCGACTTCTCCAAGAAGTCGAGAATCTGATGATCTGTAATATCAAGTCAGGTTAATTAGTGATTAGTCCTGCATGTGTGCAAAAATATTACAACATTTTTCGTCTATTTGAACCACAATCTTCTATAAGGCTGCTACGCCCTTACAACGTGGTTTATTTACCCGAAAATTGCTGTAAATTCTAGCAGGCAGTGGGGGGAAAGAATTGGAGAAAAATCATTTGTATCAGGCATTTGGTGAAATGGCATTACTACCAGAGGGTCAGGATGTCACCGTTTTTACGTATTAACACTTATAAAAAAGATGTAATAAATACAATTATGCTCTCAATAATTTACCGTAAGTAAATGAAAATAGGCTCGTTTTTTCATTACTTATGCGGATGTTTTGTTTTTAAAATACAGTGTATATTTTGATGCATGATAAGTGTGTGTTAATAAGGAGGAGGAGACGAAAACTGCATGATCGCAGATGAGGTAAAGAATTTTGTTGTACATTGTAAAAGAATTCAACCCCAATCTCAGGAAGAGATTAAAAGATTTTTTGAGGGTGTTGTGAGTTTTCCTTACGATAACGAACTCCTATTGCAGGCTTATTTGTTCTTGAATATCGAACAGATATTTCCTTTCTGCTGTGAATTACTGTTATTTGAAAAGTCGCCAATCGCTGACTATACAGATTTGGGTAAGTGTGATTTCGTTTATCTAAGTTCCTTCGGTAATATTTTCTTAATAGAAACAAAATTTATTGATACAGAAGCAACAGGAGCAACAGAAAGGAAAAGAAGAAATAAGCATAGAAATAAAGTCTTTGAGCAAGTCATTACTTTGAAAAGCAGATTTAGTGAGTATTGGAATATTAAGCTAGATCAATTAGAATGTGCTGTTTTTACAACAGATTCAGAAGTTGCTTGGCGAGGAACTGGAGTGAATGTTGTCACTAAATCAATTTCTATGGATAAACTTAAATATTGGAGAAGAAATTATAAAACAGAAGTCAGAAGTCAGAAGTCAGAATTCAGAATGAATTAAGTGGGGTATAACAGCGCAACAGAACTGAACGGGAGAACCCTTTCGATCTCTGGTCTACAAGACGCTGCTTTGTATGCCTGTACCATACAAAGCAGCGTGTCCGTAAGTGCAAACTGTACCCATAAGGGCAATGACCCCCTCACCGCTAGCCCCTCTTAGGGGCTAGCGCAAACGCGCTTGGCAGATTTTTCGCTTGTTTTACCCAACCCCGCATCTGCCTTGTTTCTCATCTGCCTTGTGCTCTTGATTTCTCCTACACCCCTTTTTTTGACTTCATAGACTGGAGAGTGCTCATTGTTTTAGTAAGCAGAGTCTGGATACATCCGGAAAATCCTCAACTTGTGCGAAAAATAAAACGTTCCCCTTGAAGCTTTATTAGTAGAACTATATATCTTTGGAGGTATTAATGCCACATTACTCTAGCACTCAGCCAACAACTGACCCCTTAAATACTCACTCTCAGGGTTCTACTGATGCTTATAGTAATAATCTCATAGGGTTGTCTATCATCTCCCTTCCTCTGTTTATGTTACTAGGAATAATTACTTATAAAAAATACCGTACTACTGTTTACCGCAGAAGAATTGCCACTCTAGAAAAAATTTGGTTTATGGAGGTGAAAAATAATACTTATAGACAAGATTAAATACGAAAATAATAAACTGACTTGTGGTTTTGTATAGCCACATACTCACAGCAAGATTTAACAAGGGTTTCAAAGGGGTATAGGGGTATAGGGGTGTAGGGAAAATGCATTTATTTTCTTATTCTCTTATTCCCCCACACCCTTACACCCTTACACCCTCACACCCCTATCTTTTCTCGTGGACAGCAGTTGAACACTTTGCGCAGGGTGTCCGTAGGTACATTTTGAATTTCTCCCATGTGGGCGCAAGGCCGCAGCGCCTGTGCACCCCTATACTCATTTCAAACTGCTACAATTGCCTGACGACAGGCTGACCATCTTTGACTTCGCCTACTAACACCACATCAGCACAGTTGACGAAGATACCATTTTCCAAGACGCCAGGAATATTATTCAATATTTTTTCGAGATTTTCTGGGTCATCAATAGTGTCAAATTTGACATCTATAACCATATTGCCTTGGTCGGTAATCACTGGACCAGCTTTTCTCACACCCATACGCAGTTCTGGTTTGCCACCAAGTTTTTCAAGTGCCAGCGTGACGGGACCAACTGCCATTGGTATTACTTCTACAGGAACTGGAAAAACAGAACCCAGTCGGTCAACTAATTTGGCACCATCTACAACGACAATAAATCGGCTGGCGAAATAATCTACTACCTTTTCGCGGGTATGTGCTGCACCGCCACCTTTAATCAAATTTTTTTGTGGATCAACTTCATCTGCACCATCAATTGCAATATCAATGTGGTCAATAGCGTCTAGGGTGGTGAGTGGAATACCATACTGCTTCGCCAGCACTTCTGCTTGAAACGAAGTGGGGACACCAACGATATCTTTGAGTTCGCCTGATTTGAGGCGATCGCCTATAAACTCAATTGCGTACGCTGTCGTTGACCCCGTACCCAACCCAACAATAGAACCTGATTCTACCAGGGCGGCAGCGGCTTTGCCAACTTCCTGCTTGCTCAACTTTACGGGGTCTGTTGCTGCTGTCATTCCCAATGCTCCTCAAAAACTTGCTATAGAACATAGTAGAGGGCAACCCTGCCGTCGTAGAATCCGTTGCCCTATTGTAAAAAAAAGTACTGCCAAATGAGCTAAATAACAGTCAAAGTCAGGAACCTATCCCACTAATGCCAAAAGATGATAATCTCTTCTTGTACAAGAAGGGTGTATTTGTTCATGGCTGGGCGTTTTGAAGGATTAAGTGACCTTGAATGGAAGCTTTTTGATGATGTATTCCCGTTAGAGCCATCTAAGCGTGGAAAAGGAATGCCTCATGCACCGTATCGTCATGTATTAAATAGTGTATTGTACATTCTAATTACAGGGTGTCGATGGTGTGATTTACCAAGGGGAGATATATGGGCATCTAAAAGTTCGTCTCATCGCTGGTTAAAGCGGTGGCGCTCAGATGGAACATTTGAACATTTAAAAGCACGTATATTGGCGCTGGCGGATGAGAGAGGCTTGATAAATTGGGATTTTGGGGCTGTTGACGGCTCTTTTTCCCCCTGGAAAGGGAGGAGGTGAGGATATTGCTTATGGAGGGAAGGGTAAAGGCGTTTTAATCCATACACTGACCGAGGGGAATGGTATGCCTTTGGCTAACTGTACAACTGCAGCCAACGGAAATGAGAGAGAGCAAGTATTCCCACTGTTAGATAAAGTCAAACTTAAAACTTTAAAACCTGGCAGACCACGTAAAAGGCTGAAGGTGTTAGCGACTGACAAAGGTTACGATTCAAAGGATAAACGTGCTGCTTTACGCAAGCGGGGAATTAGACCTCAAATACCAAAACGAGCTTGGAAAACTAAGAAAAATAGGGGTAGACCGATTAAAATATCAGTTCCAAGGTTCCAGCAGGAACGTTGTTTTGCGTGGTATCAACGTAAGTATCGTTGTTTAGCTGTCCGATGGGAACGTCAAAAAGTATATTTTGATTCCTTCATTGACCTCGCAACCATCCATATATGGATTCAAAGGATTTTATTAGTGGGATAGATTCCTTTTATTTCTGAAAAATACCCAACTAAAGCAGATTGATAGTTTGGTATATGTATAATTGCGTAGTTGGAGTAGAGTTATGCGGTATCAAAAAGTGTGTAAATATATTGATGCAGTAGTTGGTATCCCAAGTAGAAAGTCTACTCTACCAACTTAAATCATTCCGTTGTGTAGTTACACCATAGGATAAAGCGCGCTAAAAACTACTTTACGAGCCTATCGCAGCACATCATACTCTAGTTGTGACTTTGCAGACACGCCCTAGCTGCAAATAAGTAATAGTTTATAACTATTCTTAATTCATTGTTTTAATGATTTTTTAATTCTTTTAAATATCTGCTTAACTGTCTTAACTGTCCATTTACATATCTGCTTAACTGTCTTAAGTTAAGTACAGTTGCATTTTTTTTGTGAAGCTGAGATGATTTATACGCTAAAATTCAAAAGATGTTTTTACAGTGGGGGGGTGTTGTAAGAAAGCTTACAAAGCTAATTACGGAAAATTGTAGAATAGCAGCTAGGATGGGGGATATCAAGAAAAAAAGTTTATGAGTACCTGATAAACTATCGCTTATCATGCTTTTATTACCAGCCACACAGATGTAGATGGTAAGGAAAGCGCATAAGTAAGGCGGCTCTGAGTTACAGGGAACGGCAAGTGATAGAACCGCTAATTACTTCAAAATCAGAGGTTGGTGAATAACTGTGAATATGGGTGAGGTTTAAATGCCATTTCCTACGTCATTCATACTGTATGGCAGTTAGGTAATCTTAATTTTCAAAGAACGGACTTTAAGAAGGATATATAAGCTAATGCAGTTAGATAATGATAGTCAACTTTTTGCAAAATCAAGTCATCAAAGTTTTACATGTAAAGAAATAGAAGTTGCTATCCGGTCGAGTTTGGCTGTAGATGATTGTGTAGTAAGAAAGAAAAAAACAGAAAAGTTAAAACAGGAATTAGTTGCCTATATAGTTCCATCAGGCTTATTTGTACCAGAACAATTGTTGTCTCACCTGCAAACAATTCTGCCTACCGAATTGATACCCACAGCATTCGTAGCAGTTTCCACCATACCCTTAACAGATGCAGGGCAGGTAGATGAAATTACTCTAGCTTCTTTAGAAGTTATTGACACTGACTTAATGCGTCGCCAAGAGGAGCAATTAGAGTCATTGTCAGAAATTGAACGTGTTGCAGTGGTTGTTGAACCCCACGTTAAAAGAATTCCTCCCGTACATTTAGAAGATTTGCTAGGCGGAACTCAGATTGCTCCTGAAAATACTCAGCAAAAGGTACAAGCAACTAACAAGAGTCACAAGATAGAAAACTTGAACTCGTCCAAATCAAAAAAGCTAGCCATTAGTCATGGGGAACCACTGCAATACTCCGAAGACGCTCCCAAAACTTTAGCACAAGTACTGCAAAGAGCCGCCCAGAGTTCAACTAAAGGTATTATCTACATTCAGCCTGATAGTACCGAAAAAGTTCAATCTTATCGGAAATTATGGCAGGATGCTCAACGGATTTTAGCTGGATTGAGAAACCTAGGACTCAATCGAGCTGATAAAGTCATTTTTCAAATAGAAGATAATCAAGATTTCATCTGTGCTTTTTGGGGTTGCGTACTAGGAGGTTTTGTCCCAGTGCCAATCTCCATCGCCTCAACTTATGAGCCAACCAACAGTACCGCAAGCAAACTACAAAATACTTGGCAGATGCTGGGGAAACCTCTTGTACTGACGAGTGCTTCTTTAGCTGACAACATTGATGATTTATCAAAGTTTTTGAATTTAGAAAACTTTCAAGTTGCAACTATTGAGAAATTGCGTGAATGTGAACCAGATTTCAACCTGCATCAAAGTCAGCCAGAGGATTTAGCCATTTTGTTTTTGACTTCTGGTAGCACTGGTATACCCAAGTGTGTGATGTTGAATCACCACAATCTATTGAGTATGACAACTGGCTTAATTTTAATGGGTCATTTCTCCAGCCAGGAAAGCGTTTTAAACTGGATGCCTTTGGATCATGTCGGTGCGCTAGTTTCTCTTAGTATCATGGCTGTTAGTCTGGGTTGTCAACAAATCCATGTGCCTACTAGCTTAATTGTGCAAAATCCGCTCTTGTGGCTAGATTTGATTGATAAACATCAAGCTACGATTAGTTGGGCACCTAACTTTGCCTTTTCGCTGATATGCGAGCGTGCGATAGATATTAACCAAAAACAGTGGAATTTATCATCAATGCGTTTTGTCATCAACGCTGGCGAACCCATTGTCACTAAAGTAGCCAGGAGTTTTTTAAAGCTGCTTCGCCGTCATGGTTTACCAACGAATGCGATTCATCCAGCCTTTGGGATGTGCGAAACTTCTTCTGGTATTACTTATTCTGATAGCTTTTCTTTAGAAACTTCATCGGATGACACTTTATTTGTAGAACTAGGATCTCCAATTGCTGGTGCTTCACTGCGTATTGTTGATGAAAACGAACAAATAGTTACAGAAGGTACAATTGGGCGTTTACAAGTAAAAGGTGCATCTGTTACTTGTGGTTACTATCAAAATCCACAGGCAAACCAAGAAGTTTTTACCCCCGAGGATTGGTTTAATACCGGAGATTTAGGATTTCTCCATCAAGGGCGTTTAACTATTACTGGACGGCAGAAAGATGTAATTATCATCAATGGACTTAACTACTACTGTCACGAAATCGAAGCCGCCGTTGAAGAAGTTAAAGGAGTAGAAGTTTCTTATACAGCTGCCTGTGCAGTAGACTCATTCGGAATAAATATTGATCAACTAGCTATCTTTTTCAATACTTCCCTTTCTGAAGATGACAATTTAGTCACTCTGCTTAAGGAAATTCGCACTTCTGTTGTCAACAAGGTGGGAGTCAATCCAGACTATCTCATTCCAGTAGAACAAAAAATTATTCCTAAAACTGCCATTGGTAAAATCCAGCGCTCGCAACTGAGTCAACGCTTCAATACAGGTGATTTTCAATCCATTATTAAACGAATTGATATATTACTGGGTAACGCTAATACTATTCCTGACTGGTTCTACCGTCAAGTATGGCAGCCCAAATCTCCTATTACTTTTAATTCTTATTTAACTGTTATTAACTCCACTCTAGTATTTCTAGATTCTTTTGGCTTGGGGGCATATTTATGTCAGATATTATCAGAGCATAACCTTCCATACATCACTGTTTCACCTGGAGAAGATTTTCGTCAAATTAATCGCTCACACTACACAATAACTCCAGGACAAGCCAAGGACTACGAACTATTACTTGAATCTCTGGCAGTAGATAACATTATCATTGGGCAGATTCTTCATCTCTGGACTTATGACGAATATAGCGGAGAAATCACAAGCCAAGAAACTCTCCAACAAGCACAAGAAAATGGAATATACAGTTTATTGTTTCTGGTTCAAGCTTTAGCCAAAATTCAATGTTTTGACAATTCTGTCCAATTATCATTTATTTCCAGTCATACTCAATCTATTTCCTCAGATGATTTAATAGCTTATGAAAAATCAGCGGTATTAGGGCTGCTGAAAACCATTCCCCAAGAACTACCAAAACTGAACTGTCGTCACATCGATTTGCCTTTTGCTGAAGTTGAAAAAAATGGAGCTTATATCTTACAAGAGATGCAAGTTTCCTCAAAAGAACGAGAGGTAGCTTACAGGAATGGACAGCGTTTGGTTCCTCGTTTGGAAAAAGTTGATTGGACTAACAAACCGAAATCTCCAGTTACCTTCAAACAAGGAGGAACTTATTTAATCACCGGAGGACTCGGTGGTATAGGTATTGAGATTGCGCGTTATTTGTTGAAACATTACCAAGTTCAGCTACTGTTGGTTGGACGAACTCCAATACCCGATAAAAGTACTTGGAAGATCCATTTAGATAAAGAAGACACTATTGCACAACGCCTGAAAGCTTATCAAGAACTAGAACAGCTTGGAGGAGAGATAATTTACGAAGCTGTTGATATTTGTGACTTAAAACAGTTACAAATAATAGTTGAAAAAGCTAGCTCCCAATGGGGAAAGAATCTGGACGGAGTCATTCATTTAGCTGGAACTTTTCACGAGCAGCTTGTACTTGAAGAGCAAAAGGAAAACTTAGCAGCAGTGTTGCGTCCTAAGGTATTGGGTGCTTGGGCATTGCATCAACTGGTGAAAGATAATAAGGGCAGCATTTTTATCAATTTTTCTTCGGCACATGGTTTTTTTGGTAGCACTGCAGTCGGGGCTTATGCTGCTGCCAATAGTTTTCTTGATCGCTTTTCTCACTATCAAAATTCCAACAGTACCTTACAGAGCTATTGTTTTAGTTGGAGTATGTGGGATGAGACAGGGATGAGCCAGGGATATGAAATGAAGAATCTGATTCGTGCCAAAGGTTTTTATGTCATGTCTTCTTCTCAAGCAATATCTTCAATGCTTGCAAGCTTACAACATCAGCAAACACATCTATTTATTGGTTTGGATGGGAGCAACCAAAACATTCAACGTTGGCAGTCGTCTGCTTTTAATTTACAGAAGTTAACTGCTTATTTCACTGCCAGTAGTAACGAAGTTGTGCAATTACCAGACTTGCGAGTACAAGATTGCTTTGGAACTTCTTGTACTTGCAACTTGGTACAACTGCCCCAAATGCCTTGTCTCGAAAACGGCGAAATTGATCGCGTGAGCCTCATTAAGGGAATTAACACTCACGAAATTAGGAACCGCATTGAACCACGCAACGAGATAGAGTTCAAAATTGCTCAATATTGGCAACAAGTGCTAAAAGTTCCACTTTTAGGCATTCACGATAACTTTTTTGAGTTGGGAGGGAATTCCCTGCTAGCTAGTCAAATTATTTCTCGGTTATACGAAGATTTCTCTGTTGAGTTGTCTCTACAGCGTTTGTTTAAAGCCCCTACTATCGCTAGTTTAGCCCAAAGTATTGAAGCGATTCGAGGGGTTACTCAGGATACGACGAGTGCATCTATTGAGGCAATCGCAGAAGAATATGAGGAAGTAAGAATATGATAACAGAAGAGTTTTTAGCTAACCTGCAAACCAAGGGTGTAAAAATCTGGATTGACGGAGATCAACTTGGCTGTCGCGCTCCTAAAGGAGTCATGACAGCAGCCATCCAGCAGGAACTTAAAGAGCGCAAAACAGAAATCCTTGCTTTTCTCAAAGAAGCTCAAACAGCTACCCAATCTACCTCTTTCCCTCTAATGCCAGTTGCAAGGGATAGGGAGTTGCCTTTATCTTTTGCACAACAAAGGATGTGGTTTCTTCATGAACTAGATAAGGAAAGCCCATTTTATAATGAAAGTCTACAAGTGCGGATTGTTGGAAAACTCTCTGTGATAGCCTTAGAACAGAGTATCAACGAAATTATCCGCCGTCATGAAGCTTTACGAACTACCTTTGCGGTGAGAGAGGGGATACCTTTTCAGGCGATATCACCTACCTTTGCGTTAGCGAAGCGGGCGCTCTGCGCCATCGCCATACCCGTAGTAGATTTGCAAAATTTCTCACCAACTTCACTGCAACAAATAGTAACTCAAGAGGTTCGCAAACCCTTTGACTTGGGTATCGCTCCTTTATTGCGAGCTACTCTACTACGCCAAGAAGCAGAATCTCACTTGTTGATTTTGACTATACACCACATCATTACTGATGGCTGGTCAATGGGGATATTCTTTAAAGAGTTAGAAACCCTTTATCACGCTTTTACTAAAGGTGAACCAAATCCCTTACCAGAGTTAAAGATACAATACGCTGATTTTGCCCTCTGGCAACGCAACTGGTTCACTAACGAAGTTCAACAAAAGCAACTTGAGTACTGGAAACAACAGTTAGCTGGTGCGCCGCCCTTGTTGGAGTTGCCAACGGATTATCCGCGCCCTCCAGTGCAGACTTTCTCTGGTGCTACCAAAAAATTTCAAATCGAAGAGCATTTAACTTCTCAACTTGCAACCCTCAGCCAGAAGTCAGGTGTCACCTTATTTATGACCCTGCTGGCAGCTTTTGCCATTTTACTCCATCGTTACAGTGGTCAAGATGATATTTGTATCGGTTCGCCTTTTGCTAACCGCAATCGTCAAGAATGTGAATCACTAATCGGCTGTTTTGTCAACACTTTGGTGTTGCGTACTCAAATCGAAGATAATCCAAGTTTCTCTCAATTCCTCGAACAAGTCCGCTCTGTTGTTTGGAATGCTCACGCACACCAAGACGTACCATTTGAGCAAGTGGTAGAAGCACTACAGCCGGAACGTTCTCTTGGCTATAACCCTTTGTTTCAAGTGGTGTTTGTTTTAGAAAATTTTTCGCTCGATACTTTAGAGTTACCTGATATTAGTCTGACTCCAGAGATGGTAGAACGGGGTACGTCTCAGTTCGATTTGAGCCTCTCGATTTGGCAGACACAAAAGGGATTAATTGGATCGTGGGAATATAACAGCGATCTGTTTGAGGCGGATACAATTGCTAGGATGACTCTTCATTTCCAGACTTTGTTAGAAACAATAGTTAGCGATCCCTATCAAAAAGTTGGGGAATTAACTTTGCTAACTGAGTCACAAAGGCATCAGTTATTAGTGGAATGGAACGATACTCAGACGAATTATCCTCAAGATAAATGTATCCATCAGTTGTTTGAGGAGCAGGTGCAGCGTACCCCAGATGCTGTGGCGGTGGTATTTGGCAATCAACAACTGACTTATCAACAATTAAACACCCAAGCTAATCAATTGGCACATTACTTGCGCTCATTGGGTGTGAAAGCAGATGTGTTGGTGGGTATTTGTGTAGAGCGATCGCCTTTAATGATAGTAGGAATGCTGGGGATTCTCAAGGCTGGTGGTGCTTATGTACCCCTTGACCCAGCATATCCCCAAGAGCGTTTGGCGTTCATGCTAGAAGATGCTCAGGTATCGGTACTGCTGACCCAGGAAAGTTTAGTTAAAACCCTACCGCCACACAAAGCGCAGGTGATTTGTCTGGATAGTGAAGTAGCTTTGAGCACCAGCACTGAGAATTTTACTCACACTACGACAACAGACAATCTCGCTTATGTAATTTACACCTCCGGTTCCACTGGCAGACCCAAAGGAGTGCAAATTGAACATCGAGGATTGTTAAACCTCGTCTTTTGGCATCAACAAGCTTTTGCCGTGTCTTCTTGTGACCGCGCCACACAAGTTGCAGGAGTCGCTTTTGATGCTTGTGGTTGGGAAATCTGGCCTTACCTAGCGGTAGGAGCTAGTATTTACTTCCCCGATGATGAAACCCGGATTGATCCTGAGCAGCTGCGAGACTGGATGTTGTCGCAAGCAATCACCATCAGCTTTTTACCAACGCCAATGGCTGAAAAAATGCTGTCATTAACTTGGCCAGAAAATTCTGCTTTGCGGACTTTGCTCACAGGTGGGGATCAACTGCATCAGTATCCTTTAGATTCCCATCCCTTTGAGGTGGTGAATAATTACGGCCCAACAGAAAATACTGTAGTTACAACATCAGGTATTGTTCCTAAAAAACAACAAACTTATTTATCACCTACAATTGGTCGCGCGATCGCTAATACCCAAGTTTATATCTTAGATTCCCTGTTACAACCTGTACCCATTGGCGTAGCTGGAGAACTTTACATCAGTGGTGAGAGTTTGGCTCGTGGCTACCTCAACCGTCCCGGCCTGACCGCAGAACGCTTCATCTGCAATCCTTTCGCACCTGAAGGACGGGTTTATCGGACAGGCGATTTAGTTCGCTATCAAGCCGATGGCAATATAGAATATTTGGGTCGCATTGACAACCAAGTTAAGATTCGCGGCTTCCGCATTGAACTTCCTGAAATTGAAGCTACTTTAACTCAACACCCCCAAGTACGCGAGGCTGTGGCGATCGTCAGGGAAGATATACTTAGTGTGAAGAGTTTGGCTGCCTATATCATCCCAGAACTGGCACAGCCTACCAGTAATGAGTTACGCCAGTTTCTCAAGTCAAAGCTCCCCAGTTACATGGTTCCTGCATCCTTCACATTTCTAGAAGTTCTGCCAATTACGCCCAACGGCAAGGTAGACCGTCGTGCATTACCAGTACCGGAGTTTGAGTCTGATGAATCAACAGGTTTTGTTTCTCCGCACACTCACACTCAAGAAGTCTTAGCCAAGATTTGGCAGGAGATTTTATTACTTAAACAAGTTGGTATCCACGACAATTTCTTTGAATTGGGCGGAGATTCCATCATTAGTATGCAAATTATTGCCAAAGCTAATCAATATGGACTAAAATTGACTCCAAAACAAATATTTCAACACCAAACAATTGCTGAATTAGCCAGTGTTGCTGGTACAATTAATTCGGTTCAATCAGAACAAGGGTTAGTTACAGGTTTTATCCCTCTAACACCTGTTTTACACTGGTTCTTTGAGCGAAATCTGCCGGAACTGCATCACTTTAACCAATCTTTTCTGCTAGAAGTTCCCGCAAATTTGCTGCCGGAACTATTAGAGCAGGCACTACGCAAGTTAGTGTACCATCATGATGCTTTGCGTTTGCGATTTGTACAGCAGGATGGACAATGGCAGCAGTACAACAGTGATGCCTGGAATGAGGTATCGTTAGTGAGCGTAGATTTATCACATCTGCCTCAAGCGGAACAGTTAAAGGCGATCGCAAACAAAGCAGAGGAAGCACAAAGAATGCTCAACTTAGCAGATGGTCCGCTGATGCGGGTCGTCCTGTTTCAATTGGGTTATTCTCCCGGACGGTTACTCATTGTCATCCATCACACAGCAGTCGATGGTATTTCGTGGCGAATTTTGCTAGAAGACTTATCTAATGCATATAAACAATTAGAAATTGGCAAAAGTATCCAACTACCTGCAAAAACAACTTCCTTTAAGGATTGGGCAATGCGATTGCAGGATTATGCCCGTAGCCAAGAACTCCGTTCACAACTAGATTACTGGCAGGACTCAATGCAGTTCCCAACGGCTTCTTTACCGTTGGATTATACTGCTGTTGCCCAAGATAACACTGTGGCTTCCAGTCAGATTGTATCTGCATATCTAAGTGTAGAACAGACACGCGCTCTGTTGCAGGATGTTCCCTCAGCTTACAACACTCAAATTAACGATGTGCTGCTAACGGCGTTGGTGCAGACCTTCACTCGTTGGACAAGTTCTCCCTCTTTACTGATTGACTTAGAAGGTCACGGACGAG
Source organism: Brasilonema angustatum HA4187-MV1 (assembly GCA_019359695.1). GTDB lineage: Bacteria > Cyanobacteriota > Cyanobacteriia > Cyanobacteriales > Nostocaceae > Brasilonema > Brasilonema angustatum. The sequence continues at coordinate 144,084 of JAHHGV010000003.1, read as the reverse complement.
AGGACTTGTTTGAGGATGTGGACTTATCCCGCACAGTAGGCTGGTTTACCAGTATCTTCCCTGTGCTGTTAAAGCTGGAAAATCAAAATAATTTAGGAGAAGTTCTCAAGTCAGTCAAAGAACAACTACGCCGGATTCCTAATAAGGGTATTGGTTATGGCATCTTGCGTTATTTGAGTATAGATGAGAGCGATAGCGTTTGCGTAGCGCCCCCTATGCCTAACGGCACGCTTCCGCTATCGGGGCTAGCGCTGCTGCGTTCGCGGAGCGGCTCTGAAAGAGCTAGCGCAGATCGCCATCAATTACAAGCCCTCGCCCAAGCCCAAGTAAGCTTTAACTACTTTGGTCAATATGACCAAACGCAGTTAGCAAACTTGGGATGGAAATATGCCCAAGAGTCTAGTGGTTCTATTCATAGTTCCAAAGGACAACGCCACCATTTATTAAATATGAATGGAATAGTTGTTGATGGAAAGCTGAAATTAGAGTGGCAATACAGCGAGAAATTCCATCGTCGGGAAACTATAAAACAGCTGGCTCATGAGTATATAGAAGCCTTAGAAGCTATTATTTCCCACTGCTTCTCTCCAGAGGAAGGTGGTTACACTCCTTCTGATTTCCCGGATGTTGAGTTTAGCCAAGAAGGTTTAGACGAATTATTAGCAGAAATTGACTGAAGCGATCCAAGGATATCAATCTGGTTCCTATTTAACAATGCTCAACTAAATTCAGGAGGTTATTTATAACCAAGGTACCAATAACTCGCCACCAATAAATATCTTGAATATTTAGGAAAAATATGCTGAAATTTAAAATAGAGTTTAAACCTCGTATCCCTCCTTCAAAAAATTTAATCATAGGTACTTTGGGTCCTGCTGGTACTAGTAGTGACTATGTTTCCAAGTATATAATTAACCAGCTATCATCAGAAGATTTTACTGTATCAACTCAGTTATTTGATACTTTTTTAGATGTCAAAGAAGCCTTGCTGCAAGACAAAGTAAATTTAGCGTTGGTTCCTCACGCTTATGACCACATTAATGAGTTTTATATGGAGCCTAATTTTGAATTAGGCTTTATTTTTATATATCCCACTCCCGTTTATGGGTTGGCTAAAAAGAAAGATAAAAAGGCAGTTTTCAATGGATCTAGAATTGTGACTCATCTGGCTCCTCTACCTTTGTTAAAACAACTTTTGCCAGATACTCAAGATAAAGCACAAATCCAAGTTGATTTATCTCCTTCTACTAGCGATTCGGCAATGCAAGTCAAACAGGGTTTAGCCGATTTCGCTATTACTAATGAGAATGCTGTTAAAGCTTACGATTTAGAATTTATTTCTACTTATGGAAATATCCAGATGAGTTGGTCGCTTTTTCAGAAAAAAAGATTACATTAACAACAAGTTATGTCTAAATATTTTCCCCAACCAAAAACTATTATAATTAACTCTAATGTAGAGTTACTCGCCTTTCAATGCCAAGATACCGTTGTGCAGTTAGCTTCTATTCCCCCAGGCGCAACCTTTACATTACATAGCCATCCCGAAAGCCAAATAGGAATGCAAATTACGGGAAGGTTAGAATTTAATCTCAACGGTACAAAAGAAATTCTCGAACCTCTTGAGCAAGTGTATGTAGCTGGTGCTAACGTGCTGCATGGTTCTACCAATCCTTTTGCAGAAACAGCATTAGCATTTGATGTAAAACGCATCGCAAATGTGGAGGAACCTGAAGAGGCGATTTTAAAAGTTTCACCAACTCTCGATAAAATTACAGGTTTTGAATGTCAGTCTGTTATTGGTTCTTGGTTTGAAATTATTATTACTAAAATTGCTCCTAGAGCAATCATCCCAACTCGCCAAGCTGATAGTGACAAAATGGGAATAGTCCTCAATGGTAAACTAGCGATCACCATCCAATACGAACAAAAACAGTTAGAATATGGTAGTATTTATTATGCTCCTGCCGAGGCTTTATACGAGGGATATAATGCTTCTGATGAAACTGTAACTTTAATTGAGATTTTGATTAAACCTTCCTCTACTCTTTCAATTAAAGATGCTTGTTTAAAGACAGCACTAACTGCTTCCTAAAGGAATATTAATTATGGATTTAGGATTAACACAGAAAGTCGCTTTAGTGACAGGAGCCAGCGCTGGTATAGGTTACACCGTTGCTCAAAAGTTGGCAGCAGAAGGTTGTCACTTAGTAATTTGTGGTAGAAATTCTGAACGATTGGAACAAGCTTATCAAAGTTTTGTTGGTTCTCCAGCAAAAGTTATTCCCATTTGTGCTGATGCTCAAAATGCTGATGATTCTCAAAAACTAGTACAAGAAGCTATTACAAAATTTGGCAAAATCGATATTTTGGTCAATAATTCTGAGGGGGCAGCATTTTCTCTTGAACCTATAGAAAAGATCTCTGATGAAGATTGGGAAAATGTCTTTGAGCGCAAGTTAATGGGCTATATTCGCATGACCAATCTGGTGCTACCAACGATGAAAAGTCAGCAATGGGGGCGGATTATTAATATCATTGGCACATCAGGAAAAGAATCTTCTAGTCGTCTTGTAAAATCGGGGGTAGCGAATGCGGCCTTAATGAATTTTACTAAAACTGTGGCGACGCAAGTTGCTAAATGGAATGTGTTAGTTACTGGTGTTAATCCTGGTTTTATTGATACTCCTAGACATAGAGAATATTTAGAAGTATTTGCCCAACAGGAAGGAAAGACGGTTGATGAAATTATCGCCGGAAGTAATAAAATAATTCCTCTTGGTCGTCGCGGTTTATCTAGTGAAGTGGCAAATTTAGTTGCGTTTTTAGCATCAGAATGTGCTAGCTATATAACGGGTGTGACTATTCCGGTTGATGGGGGATTGTCAACTTCTGCTTTTTGAATTTATGGTTTTTATTTAGATTTATTTTTTTAACGTAGACGCATAGCGGCTTCCCGATAGCCGTTTGCGCAGCGCCCCCTTAGGGGCTAGGCGTGGCGTCAGCCATAGGGTAGCGCAGAGGCGCAGAGGGAGCAGAGAGAAAAGAGAAAACTTACATAAATAATATCAATTTTTAAAACAATGGTAGTTGCACAAAAGCCAAACAAAAGTAAAGATATTGAATCTATATATCCTCTATCGGCGATGCAGGAGGGGATGTTATTTCATGCTCTGTATGAGCCGGAATCGACACTCTATTTTGAGCAGTTTCAATTAACTCTGTATGGCAATTTAGATGTAGGTATATTTGAACGCGCTTGGCAAGTTTTAGTAGAGCGACATTCAGTTTTGCGGACTCTTTTTGTTTGGAAGAATCGCAAGCAAGCAGTACAGGTAGTACGTAAACAAGTTAATTTGCCTTGGTCTAATTTAGACTGGCGGATGTTGTCTCAGCAGGAGCAGGAAATCCGGCTAAATTCGTTTTTAGAAGCAGATAAAAAGCAAGGTTTTGAACTTGACAAAGCTCCCATTATGCGGTGTGCATTAATTCGGGTAGCTGATGAAACTTACGAGTTTGTTTGGAGTTTTCATCACTTGCTGCTTGATGGTTGGAGTTGGCCGATTATTTTCAGAGAATTATTTTCTATTTATGAGTCAATTCAGCAAGGTAAACAGTTAAATTTAGCTCCAAGTCGTCCTTTCCGCGATTATATTAATTGGTTGCAGCAGCAAGATTTGGCTGGGGCTAAGGCCTTTTGGCAAAAGAATCTTGAGGGTTTCTCTGCACCTACTCCTTTGATTGTAGAACGACCTATCGGGCAGAGTTCTCACCAACAACTATATATTGATGTTCTCTCCCAAAATCTATCAGCCCAGACGACAACAGCCTTAAAAACTTTTGCCCAACAGCATCATCTGACACTTGCCACGTTAATTCAAGCAGCTTGGGCTTTGTTGCTCAGTCGCTATAGTGGCGAGTATGACGTGGCTTTCGGCACTACTGTCTCTGGTCGTCCTCCGGTTTTATCCGGTGTAGAGTCGATGGTAGGGGTGTTTATTAACACTATGCCAGCACGGTTAAAAATATCTGAGCAAACTGATTGGTTAACCTGGTTGCGGTTGTTACAAGAAGAGTACATAGAACGAGAACAGTATTCATATACCCCACTGGTAGATATTCAAGGTGTGAGTGAAATTCCTCGCACTCAACTTTTGTTTGAAAGTTTGGTTGTCATTGAGAACTATCCTATCAATGCAACCTTGCAGCAACTTCCTGGGAATTTGAGCATCGGGGAAATTCAAGATAGGGGGCAAACTAATTATCCTCTAACAGTGGTGGCGATTCCTGGTGAGGAAATGACTGTCAAAATTAGTTACGATCGCGATCGCTTTCATGCAGGTATCATCGATCGCATGGCTGGTCATTTCCTCACTTTGTTAGAGGGAATTATCGCTGATCCTCATCGCACTCCAGGGGAGTTACCGCTATTAACGGCAGCTGAGGAAGATTTGCTGTTAAGAGAGTGGAATGCAACCGCAGCAGCGCATCCCATTAATCGTTGCATCCATCAGTTATTTGAGGAGCAAGTTGCAAAGAACCCCCAAGCCTTGGCGGTGGTATGTGACAACCAGCAATTGACATATCAGGAGTTAAACCAGCAAGCCAATAAAATCGCCCACCACTTACAACGCTTAGGTGTAAAACAAGATATCCCAGTAGGTATTTGCGTAGAGCGTTCGTCGAAGACGTTGCCGAAGGCATCGCTTGCTGCGATGATTGCTATTTTAGGCACGCTCAAGGCTGGGGGGGTTTGCGTTCCTCTCGATCCCCACTATCCGCCAGAGCGTTTAGCTTTCATGCTTCAGGATTCTCAAACACCAATCGTGTTAACTCAATCACGTTGGCGAGCATTACTTGAAGGTAATACGACTCGTCATCTAATTATGTTAGATGATGATGCGGACGTAATTAGCCAAGAATCCGAGACTAATCCGCAAATTGAAGTTACAACAGATAACTTAGCCTACCTCATCTATACTTCTGGTTCTACTGGCACACCTAAAGGAACGATTGTTCCCCATCGCTCGCTCACCAATTTAGTCGCACACCATCAGGCGAAAATGGCTACAGGTGTGGGTGTGCTTCAGTTTGCTTCCTTGAGTTTTGATGTCAGCTATCACGAAATATCCGTGGCTTGGGGCTTTGGCGGCACATTGTATCTTATTCCAGAGTGCGATCGCAAAGATTTAGATAAATTAATTCAATTACTGGCTAACAACCCAATTGGTAAAGTTTTTCTACCTGTTACCCTGTGGCAGCAATTAGCGGAAATCTACGGAGAGCAAGTACATTTATTTAACAACATTAGGGAAGCGATCGCTTGTGGCGAACAATTGCAAATTACACAGCCAATGATTAAGCTGTTTAAGCGTTTGCCTAATTGTACGCTCTACAATTTCTATGGCCCCACCGAAGCAGACTTAGTTACAGCTTATACCTTTAGCAAAAACCCAGATGAATGGCCGATTTATCCTCCCATTGGTAAACCAGCTGTGAATGTGCAAGTTTATCTATTAGACCGCAATCTCCAACCCGTACCAATTGGCGTATCTGGAGAACTCTACGTCAGTGGTGATGGCTTGGCGCGTGGCTACCTCCACCGTCCAGATTTGACCAATCAAAAGTTTTTACCTAATCCGTTTCACTCAGCACTCAGCAACGCCACTTGCAACAAGAGCGGCACGCCGCCCAACGCAGTGGCTCCTCAGCACTTGTATAAAACAGGGGATTTAGCGCAATACCTGCCAGATGGCAATATCCAATTTTTAGGACGGATAGATGATTTGGTCAAAGTCCGGGGTTTTCGCGTTGAACTAGGAGAAGTTGAAGCTGTTCTGAGCAAACATCTGCAAATTAATCAAGCAGTAGCAAAAGTGTTTGGGGAAAGTGCTAGGGAAAAATATTTAGTCGCTTACTTTGTGCCAATTCTTGGCGAGACAATCAAAGTCGAACAATTGCGAACTTTTTTGAGCGACCAACTGCCAGATTATATGATGCCATCGGCGTTTGTGGAAATGGAATCTTTTCCCCTTACGCCTAATGGCAAAGTCAACCGTCGCGCTTTACCAGAACCATCAAACAGCCGACCAGAATTAAGCCAAACTTATGTGGAACCGCGCACACCCACCGAAGAAATTTTAGCGGGAATTTGGCGAGATGTTTTAGGGTTACAAAAAGTTGGCATTTACGATAACTTCTTTGATTTGGGGGGACATTCTTTATTAGCAACCCAGGTAATTGCTTTAACGCGCAAAGCATTTGGCATAGAATTACCCCTTTTGAGTTTATTTGAGTCTCCAGCGATGGCACCTTTAGCCCAAAAAATCGCCACAGCTAACGCACCAAATCAACGGGAATTAGCCCTCACAAGGTTCTCATCTCAAGGCGAAGCCATCCCAATTTCTTTAATCCAGCTGGAATTTTGGTTTTTTGACCAATTCTATCCCGGCAATCCCATCTATAACTTGCCTTTGATCTATCGGATTACAGGTGCGCTAAACGAAAAAGCTTTAGAAGAGAGTTTAAGAGAAATTGTCCGACGGCATGAGACATTGCGATCAACTTTTCAGGTAAAAGATGGACAAGTCGTTTATGCGATTATTGACGAACCTGTATTCGATTTTTGCGTAATCGATCTGCGTCACATCCCCGCAGCCGAACGCGAAACTCAAGTTAAACAACTAGCTGAGAAAGAAATTAAGCAGCCTTTCGATTTAGCACGCGGACCACTATTACGCAGCAAACTGTGGCGTTTGGATGAACAAGAGTATCTGTTTATTGCCGTCACACACCACATTGTTGCTGATGGTTGGTCTTTTAGTATCCTCACCCAAGAATTAGCCCAACTTTACGCAGCTTTTTGTGAAGGTAAACCTTCTCCCCTAAAAGATTTACCTATCACATATAGTGACTTTGCTCAATGGCAAAGACAGTGGTTAAAAGGAGAAGTTTTAGAATCTCAGCTTCAGTTTTGGCAAAAGCATTTAGGCATTAGTCCACCAATATTGCAGCTACCAACTGATTATCCCCGCCCGCCAGTACGCACCTTTGAAAGTGCAGTTAAATCTGTAGTTATTTCCCAAAAACTAACCGATGCACTTAAAGCCTTGAGTCAACAGGAAGGCGTAACTTTATTTATGACCTTGTTGGCAGCATTCCAGACATTACTTTTTGCCTATACCAAACAGGAAAATATAATTGTCAGCAGTGCTTTAGCTAATCGCACCAGAATAGAAACTGAGGGATTGATTGGTTTCTTTGTCAATTTGCTACCATTCTGTACCAACTTAGGAGGAAACCCCAGCTTCCGGGAATTATTGGGTCGAGTGCGTGAAGTAGCTTTGGGTGTTTACGCTCATCAAGAAATGCCCCTAATCAAGCTAGTAGAAGAACTCCAGCCAGTGAGAGACCCTAGCTACACATTAATCAATCAAGTAATGTTTGTCTTTCAAAATACTCCAGAAGACAATTTAGAGTTTTCCAATCTGATTTTAAAAGAGGAGTTAATTGCTAAAGATACCAAAGATACCGCAGAATTTGATTTAGAGTTAACGCTCGAAGAAACATCAACAGGTATTGAAGGTTTGCTGGTTTATAGAACCGATTTATTTACAGATGCGACTATAATCAAAATGGTCGATAATTTCTTGACTTTGCTAGAAAAAATAACCATTAATTCTAACCAACCTCAAGCTGAACTTATCTTAGTATCTGAGCCTCCAAGCTTACCCAATCAAACTGTTACATTGCCAATATCGAAGGAATTTGTAAAACCGCAAAACCCTGATGAAAAAGTTGTGTTAGCTATCTGGCAAGATATTTTAGGACGAGAGGAGATTAGTACTCAAGACAACTTTTTTGAACTTGGAGGAAATTCTTCTCTAGCTCTTGAAGTTATCTGCAAAATCGAGTCAGCTTTCCAAGTAGAACTTCCTTTAACTTACCTGTTTGAGAAATCTACTATAGTTCAGCTAGCAGAAGCGATTCAAAATCAATAAAACAGCCAAGAATTTGAAATCTAATACTTAGACTTTGCTAACAAATTTGACTTGTAAATGTAAAGGTGAACAATATGGAAGTTACAGCTAATAATCAAAAATTTGAAGAAAACATAGCACCTAGTATTAAAAAAGTAACTCAACTATCTAACGAAGAATTACGTATATTGCACGAAATTCCTAGATTTAGACCGATTCTGCAAACTTTAGTCGTCATTGGTACATATTTCACCCTCTCATCTCTTGGTTTCTGGTTGAATAACTGGGCAGTTTGGTTATTAGTCTGGTTTGTGCAAGGATTTTTATTTGTCTGCATTTTTGCGGCAATACATTATTGTTCTCACAGTAGTTTGTATAGGTCAAAAAATGCTAACCGGTTTGTGGGAACTTTCTTGTCATTAGTATTATTGATGAACTTTTATTTTCACAAATATATTCATTTAGGACATCATCAAGAAACAAGAAATAAAGGTATCATCGTAGGAGATACCTCAGGTTGGCAGACATTTCCCGATATCAAAACTTATTTTCTTGCTTTGACATATTTTTATCCACTCGCGACATGGAAGAATTGGTGGATAGCAACCAAAGGATTGTATATAAACTCTTTGATAAATCCTCAGCAAGAAGAATCGGACGTAGCAATTAAGTTTTACGTGAACTATTTTAAAACCCCAGAACAACGCCAAGTAGTTTTACAAAATAATTGGTTGTTATTGGGTTGGGTTGTTGTAATGGCAGGATTAACAGTAATTTATCCCTGGGTGCTTTTTTGTGGTTACTGGATACCATTATTAACTTTTGCTGCTCCATTCGGCTTCATATTAACTATTACAGATCACTATGGCTGTGAGTCTGGCTTAAATCACAACGAATGGAATAATACAAGAACAATGCTTTCTAGCCCTATCGTTAGGTTTTATTACTTTAATAATAATTACCATGTAGAACATCATCTTTACCCAAGTATGCCAGAGCATAACTATCCCAAGATTCATGAGTTAGTTAAACATCGCCTCAATTCTGTGGAAAAATCATACTTTATGTTTCATCTCAAAGTAATGCAGGGTTTGATTGCGGCGAAAAGTTAGTAGATATGGTTGTATGCTTAAAGTCTAATCAAAACACATTTTATGATGCAAGATCGTAGATTTGGGCGTACAGAGTTGCCAATGCCAGTCTTTTCATGCGGCGGAATGCGCTACGCCTATACAGAAGATAAAGAGCTTAGTCAAGAACAAATTCCCGATGAAAATCAGAAGAATCTAGAAGCTACTATTCATCGTGCTTTAGAGGTTGGCATTAATCACATCGAAACTGCCCGCATCTATGGAACTTCGGAGATGCAATTAGGTGCTATTTTACCGAAGTTGCCTAGAGAAAAAATTATTGTACAAACTAAGGTTTGCCCCACATCTGACTCTGAAGAATTTCGCCGTTTGTTTGATAAATCTTTAGCTTTATTAAAGCAAGATTATATTGATTTATTAACAATACATGGCATTAATTATGAGCCACAGTTTGCCGATACCACTCGCCCTCATGGTTGTCTTGATGTAGCGCGACAATTACAAGCGCAGGGTAAGGTAAAGTTTATTGGCTTTTCTACCCACGCGCCAACAGATTTAATTATTAAAACTATTAAAACCAATCAATTTGATTATGTAAATTTACATTGGTACTACATTAATCAATTCAATTGGCCTGCTATTGAAGCCGCCACGCGTCACGATATGGGGGTATTTATCATTAGTCCATCTGATAAAGGTGGAATGCTTTATAAGCCGCCACAAAAGTTATCGGACTTATGCTATCCTCTCAGCCCGATGGCGTTTAACGATTTGTTTTGTTTAAGCCATCCGCAAGTACATACTTTAAGTTTAGGTGCATCGAAACCATCAGATTTTGATGAACATTTGCAGGTGATAGAACTTTTAGATAAAGCTGATGAAATTTTATTGCCAATTTTAACTCGGTTAGAAACAGCCGCGATCGCCTCTCTCGGAAAAGACTGGTATAGTACCTGGCACATTGGTTTACCCCACTATAGCCAAACTCCTGGTGAAATTAATATTCCAGTTATTTTATGGTTGCGAAATTTAGCGATCGCTTTTGATATGTGGGAATATGCTACAAGACGTTACAACCACTTAAATAATGCCGATCCTTGGTTCCCTGGTAAGACAGCCGAACGAGTTAGAGAATTTGATTTAAGCGATTGTTTGCGTCATAGTCCTCATGCTGACAAAATCCCAGCTTTATTAGAAGATGCCCATAGGTTGTTAGCTCAACCTAGTTAAGAATAAATTGCGGAGTGGTTTACGATATAGTGGCAGTCCGAAATCGTATTCAAAGTATTAAACACTCTACCCTCATCAGCACATTTTGGAACCCTTAGGACCGAAAACTGACTGAAACTAACTAAAGAGGATATCGTTTATATGCAAATTCCGGTCATTGACTTCAATCCTTTTCTAACTGGTGACAAAGTTGCAAAACAAGCTGTGGCTTCGCAAATCTCTCTGGCTATTCATGAAGTCGGGTGTTTTTATCTCAAAAATTATGGTATTTCTCAGAATCTAGTCACTCAAGCCTTTTCACAAGTTGAGAGCTTTTTTGCCCTACCAGAAGATGAAAAAGAACAAGCATCGTTCTTTCCAGACCGGAATCTTCGTGGATATCATAACTTTAAAAAAAATGAAGATCGGCACAACGCCAATGAATTAATGACAGAAGGATTTCATTTCGGTAAAGAAATTACTTACGATGAAGTTAGTGATATTGAAGATCCTTTTTTTGAACCGAATAAATGGCCTAAAAATCCTACTCAGTTTCGTGAAGTAATGATGGAATTTTTCAATTTTTGTCATGAAAGTGCCTTGAAAGTATTGCAAGCCTTAGCTATTGCTCTGCAAATCCCACAAGATTACTTTACAAATTTATATTTAGATCAAAATCACGGTATGGTTTGGCATCACTACCCATCTATTTATCACCCTCCAGAAAAAGGCAAAGTTTATTTGACAGAACATACCGATATAGGAACCCTAACATTTTTATTTCAAGATTCTGAAGGTTTAGAAGTATATACAAATTCTGGAGAATGGGTTGTAGCGCCCTTCATTCCTGGCGCAATTATAGTGTTGGTTGCAGATTTGATGCAACGATGGACAAACGATAAGTTCCGCGCCACACCACATAGAGTTATAGTTCCCACTCAATTGCATAGCGCCAAACAAAGGTACTCATGCGCCTTTTTTACAGGTCCCAATTATGATGCGCCAATTAGCACAATTAAGACTTGCTTAGATAAAGATGAAATTCCTAAGTATCCACCAATTTTAGCCAAAGAATATTTCAAGCAACCAAAAGGATAGCTACAGATTAGAAAAAATCAATGGACAAACTACAATTGCTAACAAAGTCAAATCCTCCAACTTGGTTAAAATTTTTGGTAATTAGCCTGATTGGTTTAGGTATTTTCTTTCGCTTTAGTCATTTGGGACAAAAAGTTTATTGGTACGATGAATCTGCTACATCGCTGGCAATATCTGGTCATACCTTAGCCGAGGTCAAACAAGAAGTTTTTAACAATTGGGACAATAGTAAAGACGTAATTCTTGTCAATACCTTAGACAAATATCAACACATTAATCCAGATAGATATGTGGTTGATACAGTGCGTTATTTAATAACTTCAGATCCACAACATCCACCTTTGTATTATGTGATGGTGAGATTGTGGGCGCAGGTCTTCGGTGATTTTCCGGCAGGAGTCAGGAGTTTATCAGCAGTAATTAGTTTGTTGGTATTTCCTAGTGTGTATTGGCTGTGTTTAGAGTTGTTTGAGTCACCACTAGTTGGGTGGGTAGGAATGGCTGTGATGGCGGTTTCTCCCTTGCAGGTTTTCTTTGCTCAAGATGCACGAGAATACGGTTTATGGATGGTGACGATTCTAATATTCAGTGCTGCTTTATTACGAGCCATGCGCCGAGAAAGTGGCTGGAGTTGGGTTGTGTATGCTCTTACCCTAGCCTTAGGATTGTACACTCATTTATTAACAGCTATGGTAGCGCTAGCTCATGGCATTTATGTAGTTATTACGCAAAAGTTTCGTTTCAACACAACCCTGCGTAATTATCTAGTAAGTTCCATTGCGGCTGGCTTAATGTTTTTACCCTGGCTCATTGTACTCATTACCCAGGTTCATACTGCCACAAATCTTTTGTCATGGATAACATTTAAAACAGATAGTATTTTCGACTTAATTGGTATTTGGCTCAGTCGGATTAGTAGAATATTTTTTGATTATAATTTAGCTTCCGATAATGCTTGGATTAATAATTTACCTTCAGAAAGCCCTTTATATTATAGTCTTTCTACAATAATCTTTATTTTAATATTATTTATTTATATTATTGCTTTTTTCAAAGCTTATTTATCAAATAAAATCGGTTTATTTATTGCTTTACTAGGAGGAATTCCAGGTTTAACATTGCTTTGCTATGATCTAATTTTTGGAGGTATTCGCTCCATTCATTTTCGTTATCAGTTACCGTTATACCTCAGCATTCAAATTACTGTGGTCTATATTTTAGCTTTCCATCTTGTCTGGGCGAAGAACTGGCAAAAAACCCTTTGGCAATTCATGTTGGTGGGATTACTCACTTGTGGACTAGTTTCTGATGTAAAATTTTTTCAGGCTAAAGCTTGGTGGCCGCAAATAGGTGGCAAGAATTTGTTAGCAATGAGTCAAATTATTAATCGATCTAATAGTATTTTATTACTGAGTAACAAAAATGATTATAATTTGGGAGTTTTCCTTACATTAAGTCATAATTTAGAGCCAACAACTCCCTTACTTTCCATACAAACTAACCAATTACCAATGATGGATCAAGATAACAAATCAATTTTCTTCTTTGACGATCTAGAAAATAGTTTAGCCTCTCAACTTCAACAGGATAAAACTAACTCACTGAAACTAGTGTACCCTCTTGAAGGCTTTTGGCAACTTGATAAAAATTAGAAAGCTTGAATACCGGTATATGTGATTGTTGAAGTCTCAAGAAAAAGTATGAAGGAAGTAAAATTTGCATGAAGCAATATATGAATTATTTTAATACTGTCGTTGTCAATTACAAAGCTCCATTATCTACTTATTCAGTACTTTTCAGTCGCTTTACTCGCTTTGCTGTAGTTGGTTTTAGTGGAGTATTTGTAGACTTAGGGACATTCTATTTCTTGCATAGTTCATTGTGTTTAACGTTAACTATGAGTGCTATGCTTTCAACAGAAATAGCAATTATTAATAATTTTATTTGGAATGATTTATGGACGTTTAATGATGTATCTTATCAGCTAAAAAATAATCAAAAATTGCAACGTTTTATTAAATTTAATCTAATTTGTTTAGTTGGTCTTGTTTTAAATAGCCTAATTGTAAGTTTGCTATTTTATAAATTCCAAGTGAATGAATACATAGCTAAATTGATGGCGATAGCTTGTGTAACACTTTGGAATTTCTGGCTCAACCTGAAGATAAACTGGCAACAAGTAAGAGAGTAGTTCTAGATATATAAGAAAAACTATGTTAAAACCACTAGTAATGTTTGGGTACAGTTTAGTTTTTATAATAACTATATTTTTTACTTCCGGCTTTTTAAATATAGTTTTACCCTATTCCCAAACTATCCAAAATCTTGGGGAAATCAGTGTTAAATGGCAATATTTCACTGAACATAAAAATGATTACAATGCTATTTTTCTGGGTCCAAGTACTACTTACTTTGGCGTAGTACCAAAATTATTTGATGAGTACATGACAAAACAGGGTAAAAGTGTAAAATCTTTTAACTTTGGGATATCAGGTGCAAACGTCTCAGAAATAGATTTTTATTTACAGAAAATTCTGGCATTAAAACCAGCAAACTTAAAGTGGATATTTCTAGACTGTTCAGTTGACTTATTCATAAACTTTGGTTCTACTTCTGCTCAGGAGATATACTGGCATACTCCTAGCAAAACATTAGAAAATTTTCAGTTAATTTTGGAATCATCAATCGATAGCTGGACAGTCAAAGTTCCCTATTTATACGCGAACTTCCAAAGCTTTATTTACCAATGGCTGGGTCTCGCTCAGCTTGCTAATTTTTGGCAAGAAAGAATATTAAATTTAGATTTATCTAATGCAGATCCATTAGCAAAAGTATCTGAAGATAAACTGTTACAAGAATCGGGGTATTATGCCATAGATTGGCAGAAAAAAGCAGAGAAATGGCAGACACTGTTCCGAGCGAATGGATTAGATAGTTATCTCAAAAATCTCAAAAATGAACAAGTAAAGTTAGCTAATTTAAATTCAGAAGATGTCTTCAATAATTCATCCACAATATATGGAGTGCAAATGATGAAAAATATTGTTGCCCGGATTGAACAATATCAGCAAATTAATAAAAATAAAATTGACGCTATATTTTTCATTCCTCCCCTTTTAGAAACTGATTCCAACCCCTCTGCGCTTTACAAAGCTTACGCATCAGGATATATCAATACTTTATTTGCTTTTAATAATCCTAATAATTTTCCTAATTTATATGCAGTAGACCGCCGAATTGATAGCGCACATCTTAATCATCAAGGTGCAAAAGAATTCACTTTTTTACTAGGATCACAATTTAATCAACATTTAAATAATTCAGAAAATAAACTGGTAAGTTCTAGGAGTTGAATAACAAGTTCAATAACTATTAGTACAATGTAAATCAATATGATATTCACAGAATTTCGATTTGTATTTTTCTTCCTGGTTGTTTTCTGCGTCTATTGGGCTTTACAGAAACACAATCATCGTAAATGGTGGCTGCTAATCTGTAGTTATATATTTTATAGTGCTTGGGATTGGCGATTCCTTTTTCTGCTCTTGCTATCGACAATCATTGATTACTTTGTCGGGTTAATGCTATCCAGACCACAGATTAGTGATGTGTCAGGCAAAGAAATTACCAAGTCTGAGGTAGTACAAAAACCAGAAACTACAGGTTTAGGATATTGGAATGCCTTGCTGAACAAGCCACAAAATCAGCAGCAACGCAAGGCATGGTTGATACTTAGTTTAGTAGCGAATTTAGGAATATTAGGTTTTTTTAAATACTACAACTTCTTCAGCGATTCTGCTGCTAATTTATTAAGTTTTTTGGGTTTACCTATCAGCCTGAAAACTATAAATATTATTCTCCCAGCAGGAATTAGTTTTTATACTTTTCAAACTCTGAGTTATTCCCTTGATATCTATCTAGGTAAACTCAAACCTGTGAAAAACTTTTGGGATTTTTCTCTCTTTGTAACTTTTTTCCCGCAACTGGTTGCGGGACCAATTGTTCGTGCATCAACCTTTTTACCCCAACTGCTAACCCCAAAAAATTTAAGCGAGGTAGATTTTCGGGGATGTTTCATGCTGTTTCTTGTAGGGTATTTGAAAAAAGCTTGCATTTCAGACAATCTTTATCCTGTAATAGAACAGTATTTCCAGAATCCAGAAAATTATACTTTCGTGAGTTGTTGGATTGCTGTTATTTCTTTCGTCATACAAGTATACTGTGACTTTTCTGGTTATTCTGATATGGCGATAGCCTCTGCCGGTTTACTTGGATACAAACTACCTCTCAACTTTAATTTTCCCTACCTTTCTAGTAATATCACTGAGTTGTGGCAACGCTGGCACATTACCCTCTACAGTTGGTTGCGAGATTATGTCTATATTCCTTTAATGAGAAAGCGACCAAAAGCTCAACGAACAGAACTATTTGAATATAGAAATCTTCTCATTTTGATGCTTCTATCAGGACTATGGCATGGAGCTGCTTGGCATTTTGTAGTTTGGGGAGGATTGAATGGAATCGCTTTAATTATTCACAAGCAATGGTCATCTCGAATCGCTCCTTATAAGGGATTATTAGCACTAAGAAAGATGCTAGGTATTCCCCTAACAATGTATTGGTTTTGTGCTTCTGCCATCTTCTTTCGGAGTAATGATATTAGCAGTGCTATACAAATAGAAAAATCCTTTTTATTCTTGACTTCTCTTGGCTCTCAAAACCTCAATCTCCAAATTGCATGGATTTTTGTACCTTTAATTATCCTCCACTGGGCAGCTTATAAAGGTTGGTTTACTCAATGGTGGCGTCAAATTCCTAGCTGGAGTTTTGCTGTTGTTTTTGGGGTATTGGTTTCCGGCTTATTTCGGCTGACAGTTATCAGTCCTCAACCGTTTGTTTACTTTCAGTTTTAGTGTGCAATAAAGCAAATAAAGAACCATAGAGACGTAGATAATGCTAGTTGTTGCGTGGTTGCGAAAAACCCTTAAGGTAGAGTTACCTATAAGCTGTTTGTTTGATTATCCAACGATAATCGAGCTAAATCGGCAGATTTCAGAATACCGCGAAAATGAGTTGAGACTCCTAACTTCATCTGTTAAACCATTACTCCGGACAAAAAAAGAGTTGCCAATTTCTTTGATTCAGCTGGAGTTTTGGATATTAGCTCAATTAAATCCGGGTATTCCCGTCCATAACATTCCTCTGGCTTATCGGTTAACGGGTTTACTCAATGTCACAGCCCTAACACAAAGCATCGTTGAAATTGTGCGTCGTCACGAAGCCTTGCGAACTACTTTTGCGATCGCAGAGCGGTAACTCAGTTTCTATTGTTACTTGAACTGATAATTACTAATCCCGAATCTGGTCTGAGTGAACTTTCCTTATTATTTCACAAGCGTAATTCTCCATACCGTGCTATATAAATACACATATTAATTATTAAAATATACAAAATCCTGATTTAGAAAACAAAAATTATGTCAAACATGATGATGGAAGAAACAAAGCTGACTATTTTGCGAGAAATGCGACTATTTCTCGTTGTTTGGGTAGGACAGTTGATTGCCCTAATTGGTTCAACTACCACTGGCTTTGCCTTAGATCTTTGGGTTTACAATCGCACTGGGTCAGTCACCCAGTTTGCATTTGTATCCCTGTTCAATACTCTACCTTACGCTTTAATTTCCCCTATAGCCGGACCTCTGGTAGATAGGTGGGATCGCCGTAAGACAATGATTATCGCTGATCTGTTGGCGTGTTTAGGAACGATCGCGATCGGCGTTTTATTCATCATGGGTCGGTTAGAAGTTTGGCACATTTACCTAGCCAATACCTTCACTGCTGTTTTTATGGCTTTTCACGCACCTGCTTATACAGCATCCACAGTTTTACTAGTACCGAAACAGCACCTCACCCGTGCTAACGGTCTGATGAGTCTGCTGTATGGCATTTCCATCATCATTGCACCAACTCTAGGAGGTATTCTACTTAGTATTATTCATTTGCAAGGGATTATTCTGCTTCACATCGCCAATGTTTGTATTGCTGTTGTCTCCCTAATGCTAGTCAGATTTCCACAAGTCAATACAACTGCTATTGTAACCGCCAAAAGTTCATTGCTAAATGAAATAACCTACGGATTTAAATATTTGATAGCTAGACCTGGACTGCTAGGACTAATGTTGTTCTCTGCTTCCAGCCTTTATCTGGTGGGAGGGATTAATGTCATAACTATACCTCTGGTGTTAAATTTCGCTTCCGTAAACGTTCTAGGAACTATTATGTCGCTATTTGGCATTGCGCTTTTAACTGGTGGCTTGCTGATGAGTATCTGGGGAGGGCTAGAACGAAATGTATATGCGATCTACGGTTGTATGCTTTTGAATGGTATATTTATTTTCATAGCCGGTGTGCAACCTTCTCTTATCGTCTTCACTGTAAGCATTTTCTTATTCTCCTTGACACAACCAATAGTTTCCAGTTCTACGCAAGTTGTGATTCAAAATAAAGTAGAACCGAGCGTACAAGGTAGAATTTTTGCACTCAAAGGAGCAATTGAAGCTACAGCTTTACCTATAGGTCAAATCACGATTGGGGCTTTAGCTGAGAAAGTTTTTGAACCCTTAATGGCTACTAATAGTTATTTCGCAGAAAGCATTGGACAAATCATCGGTGTTGGGTCAGGTCGTGGTATGGGACTTCTACTAATGATGATGGGAGTATTGACAATTTTAGGAACCTCTATGGCCTACTTGTACCCTCGCCTACGGTTTGTCGAAGATGAACTGCCTAATGTTAGTCATGCAGTGGCGATCTCTGCTGATACAATTTATAGAGCGTGCGATCAATTAAATCCAGACCCTTCTGAAAGCCAAGCTTTTTAACTTTAAGTATGAATTAAGCAATAAGATCTATAATTTTTAATTAGCAGGCTTTGTAGTACTAATTCATGACCAGTCCTAAGATTTTCAAATACTATCTATAGCAGTCCTATTTCATTTGTGAAAAAAAAAGTACATTTGTACATTCTTCCCTGTTAAGAGTTCCCTGTTAAGCGTTCCCCCACCTCAACGAATAATTTCACAACTCCTGCACGGATTGCTATATATGTTTCAATAAATATGCACGCACAAGGAATAACAATCTAGTTTATGGGCTTAAGTGGTGCAGATAAAATCACAATTTTTAGAGTACTATAGCAAATATTATAATTTTTTTTCAAGTCAGTCATTTCTAGAGAAATCTTTAGTGAGACACTGCATATTCATGAGAGTATATTTTATAAAGTGGCGGATGTTATCATAATTTTTGATCCAAAAATCTAGTCAGTCTATTTTAGAATATGCAAACCAAATCTGTTACCAATCAATCCTTAATGAACGATACTTCTCCTCCATCTGCTAATAAATTTTGGGATAATCTAAAAGTTATCGTCGTCTCTTACTGGTATCCAACAGAGTCTGGAGAAAGAGCATTTCCAGAGGTGCTTCGTATGTGGGGAATGCTCTTTATCCTGATTATATTAATTGTTGCACTGGTGAGCGTAGCTGCCTTTAATAGCTTTGTTACTCGCTACTTAACCGATGTCATTGAAGAGAAAGATTATTCTGGCTTTATTAAGACGCTAGTGCTTTACAGTGCTGCTCTTATCTGTGTAACACTCTTAAATGGATTTTCGAAATTTGTTAGAAAAAAAATTGCATTTGATTGGTACAAATGGTTAAATAATCGCATATTATTAAAATATTTAGGCAATCGTGCTTATTATAAAATAAACTTTAAATCTGATATAGATAACCCTGATCAACGAATATCTCAAGAAATCGAACCTTTGACCAGTAATGCTCTCTCGTTTTCAGCTACTTTTCTAGAAAAAGTGCTAGAGATGACGACTTTTTTAGTAATTCTTTGGTCAATCTCCCAATTTATCTCAATTGTTTTGGTTGTTTATACGATTATAGGCAATTTAATTGCTTTTTACTTGGGTCAACAACTAAATAAAATTAATCAAGAAGAACTAGAACTTAAAGCAGAATACAGTTATTGTCTGACTCATGTTCGTAATCACGCTGAATCGATAGCTTTTTTTCAGGGAGAAAACCAAGAATATAATATAATTCAACGCAGATTTGATAAACTGCTCAAAAATATTTTACGCAAGATTGATTGGGAGAGAAATCAGGAGTTTTTTGACGGAGCATATAAGTCTGCTATTCAAATATTTCCATATCTGGTACTTGCACCTTTATATATAAGTGGTCAAGCTGATTTCGGAGAAGTTGTCCAAGCCAGTATAGCTGGTAATCAGTTTGCCTCAGCTCTGGCAACATTAATTAGGGAATTTGGAAATTCTGGACGATTTTCTAGTTACGTTGAGCGTTTATCAGAATTTTCCGAGGCATTAGCAGAAGTTAGCAAACAACCAGAGAATGTCACTACCATTAAAACAATAGAAGAAAACTGTCTGGCATTTGAGCATGTCACCTTACAAACGCCAAACTATGAACAGGTAATCGTCGAAGACTTGTCACTTGTTGTTCAACCAGGAGAAGGTTTATTAATTGTTGGACCAAGTGGACGAGGTAAAAGTTCTCTGTTGCGAGCGATCGCTGGGTTATGGAATGCAGGTACTGGTCGGCTGGTGCGACCTCCGCTACAATCCGTTTTATTTTTGCCGCAACGTCCTTATATAATTTTGGGAACTTTACGCGAACAGTTACTTTATCCTAATACAAATCGTCAAGTGAGCGATGCAGAACTCGAAGAAGTTTTGCAACAAGTCAACCTGCAAAACGTGCTCAGCCGAGTCGAAGGCTTTGATACAGAAGTTCCTTGGGAGAACATATTATCGCTGGGAGAACAACAACGCCTTGCATTTGCACGATTGCTAGTTACTCATCCTAGGTTCACTATATTAGATGAAGCAACCAGTGCTTTAGATTTGAAGAATGAAGGACATTTATATCAACAGTTACAAGAAACCAAAACAACTTTTATCAGTGTTGGACATCGAGAAAGTCTATTTAACTATCATCAATGGGTTCTAGAACTTTCACAAGATTCCAGTTGGCAACTTGTGACCGTACAGGATTATCAGACTCAAAAAGCAAAAGAAATTGTCACTAATCCTCCTGAAAATACTCAAATCAAAATAGATGATTTTTCCAATAATGAATCCCAAATCCAGCCAGAAGTAGCGGCAGAAATAGGCATAATCGAAGGGCTTTCTCATAAAGAAATACAGATATTAGCAGACTATTCACTTGGCACCGTTAGAAGCAAGGCAAGCAAAGGTCAATCCATCACTACTAAGGACGGCTTAACCTATCGCTATAATAAAGATCCAAAGGTATTGAAATGGCTGAGAGTTTAGTAGCATATCGGTTAAAGGGGGAAAGGGTAAGAAAAAACCTTTAACCCAAACCCAGTAACCTTTTCCCCAAACCCAATTCGCAAAGTGAGAAATGCTTATCACCAAGCGTATTGTGGCGACTGCTATATGTAGCGGTATTTATAAGATCCACCCTTAGGAGAAATTGTACAACTTTATTATGTTTCCACAAAAGTGCAGAATATCAGTTGTAAAACTATTCAACCGTCACAGACTTCGCTAAATTCCTAGGCTGATCGACATCCAAACCGCGAAGCGCCGCAATGTGATAAGCCAATAATTGTAGGGGAATAACTGTGAGAATTGGAGAAAGCAATTCATCAACTTTGGAAACCGGAATAAAGTCATTAAAGATTTCCGCTGCTTCTCCCCCATTGAAAGGAGTCACACCAATTAAGCGAGAATCACGCGCTTTGGCTTCCTGGGCGTTAGAAATCACTTTTTCGTAAACACTTCCAGGCATGGCGATCGCCACAACTGGAACTTTTGCATCCAACAAAGCAATCGGTCCGTGTTTCATTTCCCCAGCCGGATATCCCTCTGCATGAATATAGCTAATTTCCTTTAATTTCAACGCTCCTTCTAAAGCAATGGGGAAGTTAATTCCTCTTCCTAAAAAGATGAAATCTTTGGTTTCTGCAAACTCATGCGCTAATTGTCCAATAGAGTCCTCTTGTTTTTCCAAAGTTGCTTCAATTTCACCTGGGATTTGCCGCAACCCGTTAATAATCTCCTGCAATCTTGTTGAAGAAATGCTGTTGCGAAGATATGCCAAATCTAATGCTAATGCATAAAATGCCATCAACTGAGCAATAAAAGTTTTCGTTGCAGCGACTCCAATTTCAATTCCCGCGAGAGTATTAATAATTTGAGATACCATATGACCTAAGGTACTTTCTGGGCGATTGGTAATTCCTAATAATCGTGCTTGATATTTTGGTTCTTTATCTTGACGACGTTCTTGTTCCATCGCCAAAGCTGCTAGCGTATCAGCCGTTTCACCAGACTGCGTAACGCCAATAGTCAAGGTATTAGGTGTCAGGGGTGTTGGTGCATAACGAAATTCTGAAGCGTAATGCACTTGCGTTGGAATTCCTGCCAGTTGTTCTATTAAATATTTACCCACTAATGCTGCGTGCCAACTCGTACCGCAAGCAACAATTTGAATTTGTTCTAAGTTAGCGTAAATTTTTTCTGGTAAACCAAGCTTAACCGGAGAACTGGTTGAATCAGCAACATTCCAATTAGCGTTGAAGTAAGCATCCAAACAAGCCCGTACTACCCCTGGTTGCTCATAAATTTCCTTGAGCATGAAGTGCTTGAATCCCTGCTTTTCCACCATCATGGGATTCAAATTAAGCAGGCGGGGCTGTTTTCTCAACCTTTCACCAGCAAAGTTGTAAACCTCAACGCCCAGAGGTGTCAGACGTGCCAATTCTCTATTTTCCAGGGGTAAAACCGCACGGGTATGAGAAATAATCGCTGGTGTGTCGGAAGCGCAGAAGAATTCCCCTTGCCCAAAACCAATTACCATAGGTGCTTGTTGTCGGACGACGATGAGTTCATCGGGGTAGTCAGCACTGATGAGTGCGATCGCAAACGCCCCCCTTAGTTTATGAACAGTATCCCGAACAGCCTCAAGCAACAGAGAAGGGCAGAAGGGAGGAACAGAAGAAGGGGGGTGCTTGAAAAACTCAGCGATCAGGTGGGGAATAACCTCAACATCAGTCTCTGAGAGAAACTGGTATCCTTTCTGTTTTAGTTCCTCGCGCAACTCGCTGTAATTTTCAATAATCCCATTCACGACTACTGCTATTCGCATAGCCGTATCCATATGAGGATGGGCATTGTACTCTTCAGGTTTACCATGAGTTGCCCAGCGAGTGTGACCAATACCAATTTGAGAGGGTGTTTCTACTTGTTCTAGCTTAGAACGCAGATTGTAAAGTTTGCCTTTTGCCCGCACACAATTCACTTCACCTTCCCATATCGTGGCGATTCCCGCAGAATCGTATCCCCGATACTCTAGTTTTTCCAGCCCAGATAGCAAAATTTCTGTTGCCGCTTGAGTGCCAATATACCCAACGATTCCGCACATTTGATCACACCACTCTTGTTATAGGACTAATAAACCCAGTATAGTCAATAGCACAAAGGTAGCATTTTGGCAAAAAAATGACTTTGTTGTATATAGGGAACAGGGAACAGGGAACAGGGAACAGGGAACAGGGAAGTAGAAGTGTACGAAGCTTCGCAAAAATCTTTGGAGGAGTCCTATATATGAAAAAAGCTTGTCAGTGCGGGCAAGCAGATGCAATCTACCAGTATTGCGATTTCTTTCAAATTTTTACATTAAGTTTATAAAATTGCAGGCTGGACATGACTCACCATTGTTGTAAATGGTACGTAATGCCCAGCCTCCACTACTAAAAGTGCTTGCTATCGAGATAATGTGCGCTCCGAAGGGAAAATTTAGTAAGCCAGACCCATACTGCGAGTTGTTTCGGCTCCTAAATAAACGCGGATGCTTAAAAAGTCGGTAGGACAAGCCGTTTCACATCGCTTGCAGCCCACACAATCTTCTGTACGTGGAGAAGAAGCGACTTGAGCAGCTTTGCAGCCATCCCAAGGAACCATCTCTAGTACGTCAGTAGGGCAAGCACGAACGCATTGTGTACAGCCGATGCAGGTATCGTAGATTTTTACGGTATGAGACATTGAAAAAAAGCTCCTTTGAGAGAGTTTTTCTGGTTTGAAAGAATCATAATCATGGCTTAGTTTACCGCAGTGGCTGATCGTCCGTAATTAAAAGGCTACATAACTTTAAAGAATGTAATAAGCACCTTTAAATTGCAGTCAAGCTATTGTGCATTTCAGTAAGGATGTATTGCGTAGCTCTAATGACTGTCTGGCATGGATTTGGTGAGCGTGAATTTTGAGTTTTGGATTGCCTAAGTTGAGTATTTAGTCTTATATCAATCTCCTTTCAAGCACCAGCTTTTTGAGCACGGGTTGCATTATATAGACATGTTAATCAAAAGTCAACAATAAGGAGCGCTTGGGGGCGTTAAAGATATAACTTGTTTGTTAGTAACCTTTTCAAGAAATTTCAGTTCTGCGTATTCAAATGACTGAGATTTTTATCAAAATATTAATTAATGTAAATAATCTTAGTAAAGGTTTGGATTCATCATATAAGCGATAAGTCTCTGGACTTCGGCGTGAGCGCTCAGTCGAACGTTTGACGTTGAGTTCCAAGGGGACATGCGCAAAGGTGAAAATACTCGTTTGCGTCATTATCTGGCAAGACTACAATGCCTTCGGCACGCTACGCGAACGAAAAACATTATGCTATTCCAAATCTGGAGATATGCTCAAATTCTCGATTCGATTGTTACTTCACTACCTAAAGTATAGAGAAATACCTGTATTTGGCTGAATCATCCCGGATTTATGCAACGCCGAATTTCATTTAGGAAACTTGAAAGCAGCGCTTACCGATTTTAACTCGACGCTGCGGCTAAATCCTAACCACGCGGATGCTTATACAGGTAGAGGAACAGCTTATGCTTAATTGGGAGATTTCCGCGTATTGCTGCACGAAAAGTAAAAGGCAGTAATCGTCGCAGAAAGGCTACAAGAATTCTAGCTAGGGAAACAAAGTTGTGGTGCGCATTGTCAAACTAGATTATTTCAGGAAAAAATTCACTTGCTCTTTTGACAGTGAATGGAATAACCTGAACGCTCAAGCACGTTTTTCAAGGAAACCCATGAACAGAAAACTTATACTGAATTTGCTTTCTAGTTCCTCCATTTTTGTATCTCTGATGTCTACACTGGGAGTGATCAATCCCGCCCACGCTGCTGGTATGACTCAGCGACTAACGCATACCAGCGATGGTCGTACTTGCATAACACATCCCCACGCTAGTTACAAAACTCCTGTATGCATTAAAGATTCTGAAAGAAATCCAAATGCTCCGCCTGTACGTTCAACAACTATTACTACAAACAAATCAGATCAGAACGTCGCCATGCTGAACTTTACTGAAGAGGAAAGTAATGCTGCGATGCGCTTATTTAGCTGTGACTGTCCCTATTGTATAAATTCTTTACGTCAACTGCGCGGTACTGGAAATTTGGTGTATTAGAGCGTTTGTTGCTATTCGCTTAAACCGCGAAAAGCCCTACACTCTATCCACTGGGTGAGTGTTGGGATTAATCAAGGTGTATTAGGGAGAGAACTTCTTCACCTCCCTCATTTTTTCTACTTTTACTTTCCTGTTGCTTTCTCAACCGCTTTTTCAGCTTTTTGAATCAAATTTGGCTGCGGATGTTCCTGCTCGTAAGCCTTCTCATTCCTTTCGTAAGCTTTCTCAACAGTTTCTAGGTTTTGAGAGTCTTTTACTGCTTGCTCATATTCCTGTTCTCTATCTTCTTCCTGAATACCAACACCAGGGTCATATTCGTTAGCACGGTTAATCTTTTCTTCGGGTGTGAGTTTTGGTCCTGGAAATGCTGGTTTTTCTGATGTAAATCCTATTGCATAGCTAGGCTCAACAAAAAAAAATACACTTGATAAGCTGATTAAAGCCATCAACCCTACAACTACAATACTCTGGCGCAAAGCTTTCTTTAAAATAGCTAAAATGAACTGCATGGCAATACTCTCCTTGTCTTGTTTTATTTGTTTAAGTTTGGCAGGAATGAAAATCACAGGAATATTACGTGGTTTAGTAAAACTTTGCCTCCTGCTTTGAGGGTACATTAACAATTCTATGTTCAAAGTGTCGCAGGTTCGCACTAAGCTATGCCTTGTGAGCATGCTACTTTGTACTCCTAGCGAGGCTCATGCCTTTAAAAAATACCAAATTTAAAAGATATCCCGTGCTATAAACTAAGTTTTTCTACGTGGGTAATGGTTTTCTATCTGTCTCTTACGTAGGATTTGCATTTACAACCATTCGTGACTAATGTCAATACCCCGACTCTGCATTGTTTGCTCAAATAAATCTGTTGGCAGTGCTTCTTCAACGGGTGAAACACCAGGTTTTTTCAACTTGCCATCTAGTAATAATTGAGCAATGCTACCCGTGCCACAGCCCGAAGCTACTGCGGTATTTTCATGCACTAAAGTAGAGCAAAAAGTTGCTATTTTATTATCTTTGTGACCTGTAATTTCTGAGCGAACTGTAACTCCAATACCACTGAAAGGATTGGTCACATCGGTCATAAAATGACTAACATGAGCCAAAAATTCAATAGCGCTTTTCTGTTGCATCAGTTGCTTAGGAAAAATGTGGGCAGCTATCCAAGTGAGGTGATTATAAAAATCGGGAACTGAACCAAATTTTGTAATAACAGTTTTTACTGAGGGAAAAGCATGAGGAAGTGTAAAAGTTTCTGGCATATCAAACCAGTACACTCCGCTACGACCATATGGAGGTGGAAAGTCAAGATTTTCGCGCTGGCTATAGGGTTTGACTGTTTGCCATTCACCATCTATCCAAGCATCAAAAGGTTGTTGTAAACCTAAAAAGGTTGTTCGCATGACGGTGACACCAGCCCCGCCAGAACCAGATACTAAATAACTCAAATGAATCTTTTCTGGTGTATCAAATTGCTCAACACCCTGACGTACCATGCTGTTAGAAATGCCGGGGAAGATACCAGTGTTAATGACTGCTGTAACATCTGCAGATACGGCTGCATCGTTGTAGGTGAGAGCCTTACTGGTATAAGAACGGTGGTCACTGACATCTACATAGTTGACGCCATGTTCAATACAGATCTTGAGAACATTGGTATCTCGGTAGTGAAAAGGACCAGCACAGTGAACTATCAAATCGGTAGAGGCGATCGCCTTCTTCAGTTTCTCCACATCAGCCAAGTCCAACGCCAAATGTTCCACTCTCGGGTCGCCCGTTTTGCCACCTGGTGTGCGTCCTGTGATAGTCACTTGTGCTTGTGTATGGGTGAGAAGGTCTTTGGCAACGCTACCACCGATCCGCCCACGTCCTCCTAGAATTAAAACTCGCTTAGTCATCGCTCTGGCATTGACATACAGCAGTCTTATTACATCAATTTTTACAGATGTTTGTCATCGCTAATGAGTATGAGGTTTGCTTGCTCACAAAGGAAGATGTCTTATGAAAATTAAACTTGTAATAAGCGCTCTTTGCGCTTACTACAAACTCATCATTCGCGACCGAGAACAGTTGCAACAGTAGATTTTATCGAATGTTTTGCATCTTTTAACGTTTGTGTCAATGGTTCTTGAGGATGAGGGCAAAAGGCGACTTGATCACAGGGAAGATATTCCAAGCCGTACTTGTGCAATTCTAATTCTTGTATGACTGATCCAAGGAAAATAAATAAGTGGTTGATAGCGCAGGGGTTGAATTTGAAACCAGGCGCTTCTTGTGGCATAAGTTCTTCAGTTGTTGCACCACCACCAGGAGTTGAACGCCCCTCCAATAGTAGGACGCTGTACCCAGCTTTGAGGAGATAGGCAGCACAAACGAGGGCATTGTGACCAGCACCAATAATCACAATATCATATACTTCCATAGCAGCAACTTGGGGAGTAAGGGTTTATTCACAGATGTTAGAAAGCGCTTAAAAAGTGTAAATCTTTCGTGGATTATAATCGGGGATTAGGTATTTGCTGTAATTTAGCTTTGGAATGCCATAAGTCTGCAGGAGGATGTCAACCACTGATGACTTGGTGTCTCAAGCAACAATGATAACTGGTTATTCATTCGCAGCAGCACTTTTGCAAGCTATCTCTTATGGTTGAAACAGATGTGAACAAGGTAACCAGTCTCCAGTCCCCAGTACCCAGCACCCTTGAATGAATAATGAATAAAATTTATTTCGCTTTTACTCCAGCACTAGAACAAACTTGGTAGAAAATATTTAACTTCTCTTTTTTTCTACTGACCCCAAATTTGCTATCTCATATCCACTAGGATAACTGCGGATTGGAGAGTCGATAAAGAAGTTAGACGAATTGCGAGGTGGTAAGAAACGCAATACTCTACCACGAATTTTCAAGCTGGTTTCTACACCCATTCGCAGCAACTGGGAAGGATGTTCAAAACCAAACGCATTGAGCATTGTGTCATCAAATAAAGTATAAGTTACAGGTTTGAGAGACGATTCCATCCACTTGGGAAACCAACTCAAAAATAAATCACGAGTTGCTTCACCTACTCGACGATTCGTGTCTGAATAACAAAACTGGGTGCGTTCGTAGTCGAGGTTATACTGTTCCAATTCCTCGTAGGTTTCTGGAATATTTTCAATATGCATCCGCTTACCGACTTCCCGCCAAAAGTAAAATGAGGCTAATCTTTCTTGTTCGCACATCAGCCGCCAGCCAAAACGGGCATTCCAACGGACGGGTTCATAAATAAACGTCGAAAGTACGTAGAGGAAATCTGCATTGTCAATCTTGAAGCGGGAGTGGATAGCATTCATGTGTTGAATGGCTTGACGACCTCGCTCGCTGTCGTAACCCCACTTGCAAAACTCTACAATAATTATTGCTGTATCGTCGTAACGTTTTTGCGGACGTTTGTGAAACTCCCCGGTTTTATCCAGTAATTTAGAGATACTGGCAACACAGTAAGTTTTCATCAGGGCAATTTCGTGCGATTTCTGCACGTCCCAAGGAAATTCGTAGCCCAACATAAGATGATAAATCTCACAGTGGTCTTGTATGGGATCGAGTTGCTGAATCCGACGAAGATTGTCGTAGCGATGGAAATACATCTCAATTTTATCCTGAACTTAGGAAAATATGTAAATGATTGTATATGCTGGCAAGTAAGTATGTTTCAGCGCTTGCCCTTGTTTAGCTTCCATCAAATTCTCAAATTTTACAAGCAAAGATGACCTTTTTGACAGCAACATAAATATTGATGCGAGGAAATGCAGGATTTGAGAAACCCAGTGTTTGTGAAAAATCGCGTTTCCAACGAAAACGTAAATACAATAGAACTAGTGTAATATAACCCTGGATATACAAAATTCTCTTTTGGTTATAAAACGTAAAAATTGTAACCTTTTTGAGAGTGTAAAACAAAATCCAATCCCCAAAAACAGGGGATTTTTGTTTAAGAGGTCTTGTTTCAATGAATAAAGTTGATCTCGCTTTTACTTCAGCACTAGAACAAGCACAGTTAATCCGACACCGAGAGGTATCGCCGTTGGAGTTGGTGGAAGTTTATTTAGAACGTATTTCTAGGTTGAATCCTCAGTTGGGAAGTTATTTTACGGTGATGGCAGAACAAGCGATCGCAGATGCTAAAGCCAAAACAGAAATACTTTCTAATACCTCGGAACTACCACCGTTTTTTGGAGTGCCAATTTCTATCAAAGACCTCAACCCTGTTGCAGGTGTCCCTTGTACTTACGGAAATCCCGCATTACTGAATAATATTCCTGACTATGATGATGGTGTCGTAGTCAAGATTAAGCAAGCTGGATTTATTCTTTTGGGTAAAACAGCAACTTCAGAATTTGGTTCATTTCCTTACACAGAACCTACGGGTTTTCCTCCAGCCAGAAATCCGTGGAATTTGGACTACACTCCAGGTGGTTCTAGCGGTGGTGCAGCCGCTGCAGTAGCAGCAGGATTATGTGCGATCGCTCAAGGTTCTGATGGTGGTGGTTCAATTCGTGGTCCTGCAGCTTGTTGTGGTTTAGTGGGAATCAAGCCATCAAGAGGACGGGTGACTCATGCACCGGTGGGCGATCGCCTCAGTGGTATTGCAACGAATGGTCCAATAGCACGTACTGTTGCTGATGCGGCTGCTCTTTTAGATGTCATGTCTGGATACGTCACGGGTGATCCATATTGGTTACCCAATCCAGAACCATCGTTTGTTGCTTATACAAAAGAAACACCTGGTCGTTTGCGAATTGCTTATGCAACAAGTACCCCTCCTATAGGGAAAGCTGATGCTAACTGTGAGCAAGGCGTTCTGCAAACAGTACAATTATTGCAAGAACTTGGTCACACAGTTGATGCGACAAGCATAGATCTTAGTGGATTAGCTGAACCATTTCAATTTGTTTGGCAAACGAGTATCGCTGCGTCGGGAATACCTGCTGAGGCTTTACAGCCATTGAATCGTTGGTTGTTGGCTAGAACTGGTTCTGCGGGTGAGTATCTGCAAGCAGTTTCCCAAATGCAGGTGGTCGCACGACAAATTGTCGCATTATTCGACACGATTGATGTGCTTGTGTTGCCAGTTTACTTACATTCACCCATTCGCGTGGGAGAGTGGGCAAACTTGAGTCCAGAAGAGACATTCCAAAAGATTGTTGGTTGGGTTGCACCTTGTCCACGAGCGAATGCAACTGGACAACCGGCGATCGCTCTTCCTGTAGGTTTTGATGAGCTAGGTTTACCGATGAGCGTCCAGTTGGTGGGACGTCCCGCAGCCGAAGCCACTCTCATTAGCTTAGCAGCACAACTGGAAGCCGCAAAACCTTGGATTCAGCATCGTCCAGCTTTAGGATGAATAATTTTCCTAAATCATTATGCAGGCAAGCATTGAACAAATTTCACAAATTGCCGTGTTTGTAGGTTTAGAGCCTTCAGATAAATTGAGTTTGCAGCCTCACACCCAAGTGCGACGTTATCTTAAGGGAGAAATTATCCTGCATGAAGGCGATGCTCTACCAGATGTATTGTTTGCTTTAGTTAGTGGTTCGATTCAAATGACAAAAACAGCAGGAACGGGGAAAGAAACGATTCTTCGCACGCTTTCTGCTGGGGAAATTTTTGCTGATCCTGCACTGTTAGGAAATGGTATTGCGCCTGCAACCGTGACAGCTTTGAGTGATTGTGAGATTTTGACTGTACAACGAGATACTCTACTCAAAGCTATTCAAGAAAACCCTGATATTGCTCTACGGATGCTGATGGTTTTTAATTCGAGAATTCAGCAATTGCATGAAACAGTTCATGGATTAGTTTCTGAAAGAGCCATTGTCAGGTTGGTAAGAATAATTCAATATTTTGCTAAGCATGATGGTACAGAGTCAACTCCGCAAGGAGAAGTTTTGAAAATCCAATTGCCTTACTATCGAATTGCACGTAGTATTGGCATTACTTATGAAGAGTGCGTACGCTTAATTAAAAGTCTTAAGTCAGTCATTGCTTACAGTCGGGGTGGAAAGATAACGATACTTGATGCAAAAAAACTAGAAGAAGTTGCGGCGTTGCATAATGGCAGTATGAATTAAGGTCAATTCTTATGCAATGTCCTGAATGTGGGTCAACAGTAATTCATACCTTGATTCCGCAACGTCGAAAATCCTTTGAGGCTTTTGGTGTCGCAAAGTATTATAGTTTTTCTCAAGAGAAATCGTTACCGAATCGGATGTTGTCTTTCTCAATGCCGTCAAGTACAACTTGGAGTCCACCCATACGAATCATCCACTCAAGACGATGGTCACGGTATTGACGTTTGAACAAACCTTGTTCAACGAAATGCGAAAATTGCTCCAATCCAGCAACTGAGTCGTTTGCTTCCTGCAACGTTTGAGCGACGCTTGGACGCACACTAACGCGCTTGAACCAATCGGCAAGTGGAGAGTTTGCTTCTGGTGCAATCCCGAATATGAATGACGACGAGTTAATGTGAGGAACGACACAAAGATCGCTCCAGCCAAAACGGTCGCCGTTGAACCATTCGCGATCGCCTAGCTGCTTCGTCAGCCATTCACGGCACTTCGCAGCCTGTTGTTTGGCATTCCCAACGATCTTTTCAGCAAGCGAACCCTTCGCCCGCCCAAACAAGTTGATTTCCATCACCCCCCAGTTGATCGGCTCGTAGTAAGTGTCCATGACCTCTTCAATCATGCGGACACGGGCTCGATCTGCCGGATTGCTCGGCAATAGCGGTTGCGCGGACCATTTGTCTTCGATGTACTCAAGGATGATTGTAGAGTCGAAAATCTTGACGTCGCCGTCAATGAGGACTGGCATCTCCGCACGAGGATTGGCTTCCAGAAACTCGCTGCCCCCAAACCCGCCCCCACTCACGTCAGGCGTCTTGATCTCAAATTCAACCCCCTTTTCGCGCAAGGCGATTTTGGTCTTCTGTGCATACGGAGATAGCGGGTGTTCGTAGAAGATGATCATTGGTCAAATTCTCAGAGCTACAGTTACTGCTTGTGTTCTTGATTCCCAATATTATTACTAAAGACCATTCGTGACAATTTAAGACAATACTGCATTTGTCAATGAGCAATATTGCTTAAATCTTTAACATGGGTCAAGCGATCGCGAAGCGGCTCCCTGCTGGAGCATCGCCGCTTCATTTCACCTGTAAAAATTGCGGTGCAAAATCACCCTCTGAGAACGCCCGTCGCCTACGTCGGGAAACAAGGACTGCATAGCGCTGGTCTCACAAGTTAACGGGTTCTAAGCCCGTGTTATTGACGAAAAATCGCCTCTGTCTGAAGTCAACTAGTATACAACATAAAGATGTTTTTTAGGGTTTATACATGCGTAGCAATCATTTGTTGAATTGGTATTATTATGGGCAAACAATCTACTTCACTTACTGACTACCTTTACCAGAAGTCCACTGACTGACATTCTTGACTGAAGTGTGAGCTTCTACAGAGGCTGATTGGCTCTGTTCAACACGTGTTTTTTCTGCAATTTTGTCTGCTAGGCGACATTGCAGCACTACAGATGATAACTCAAAGAATGCTCCAGGACGATTGTCATTTCCCATATCTGACAACGCCCGTCCTACACCTTCTAGACAAATATTCATAATCACAATGTCTGAATTTTTTTTGTTGAGTCTCTGGCGGAGGCTTTGAAGTTGTTGGTTATTATCATTTAGCTGGCTGTGTACTTTTTCAAGATTTTGTTGGGTTTTCTTCAACTCAATTTTGGCGTTATCTAAATTTTGCTGTAACATGCACCCGTGTATTGTCAAGAAGCTGACGATACCAATAGTACAAAAATTTAGCCGAAAAGAGTTATGCATAATAGAAACACTCTCGTTCAGACATAAATTATTTTCTGACTCTTTTTGCATATATTACAAGCTATTTTCCTACAAATATTAAAAAATAAATATCGTGTTGATGGGAATTGAGTAAAGAAAACTAGTGACTACCCGTATTTTTTCTAGTTCTTATTAGCTTTAATTTAAAATTAAACTACCAATAACTACTTATGTGTTGATATTTTTACCTGTGATTTTATGAATCTTTTTTAGGCAAACCAAAGATTACTTACGTATCTGATCGAAATTGCTATAAAATTGACGATATAAGTTAGTTATTAAACTTACAATCAATTAATGAATTTTTGTGAAGTATGCCAAACTGGCAACATTAGTGTCTTGGATTTGTTATTCATTAATGTACCAGGATCATCTTATTTATCTCTGCCTAATGAACATCACAAAGCTTTTTATTCAAGTTACTGTGATAAAGAGAATAGGATTAACTACCCATGATATACCTCATTTTCACAAAAATTGTTAGGAAAAGCAGGCACTCTGAAAAGTTTGATAAAATGTCTTGATGTCATTCATCAAACTTTTCTGTAGTTATAAACCTTACCAAATAGGTAGAAGAGTATAAAGTCTAAACGAGAAGTAAAAGAGAGAGTATAGAAATCAAAAAATATATTTTTTGACTTCACTTTTTCTTTGAGTCTCTAAATGTAAAAGCGTTACAGTTATTTTTTTAAATCACCGTTACAACATGATTGGTCAGTTACTAGCAGGACGTTACAAAGTCCTTGAAGTCTTGGGTGAGGGGGGGTTTGGGCAAACTTACATTGCAGAGGACGTTCACCTCCCTGGGAACCCTAAATGCGTCCTCAAACATCTCAAAACTTCTAGTACCGACCCTGATATTTTAGAATCTGTCAGAAGGCTTTTTCAAAAAGAAGCTGAAACTTTGCAACAGCTGGGCAACCACGACCAAATACCCAGACTTTTAGCTTATTTTGAAGAAAAGCAAGAATTTTACTTGGCACAAGAATTTATCAGTGGACATCCTGTGAGTATGGAGTTTCCTCCAGGAAGAATATGGACGGAACTCCATATTCTTGAAATGCTAAATTCGGTACTGGGTATTTTAGAATTTGTTCATAGCCATGGGGTCATTCATCGTGATATCAAACCAGATAATATTATTAGACGTGCTTCAGACAACAAATTAGTTCTGATAGACTTTGGAGCAATAAAACAACTGCAAAGTCAAACAGCGGTTGGGACAAGACAAAACCACATCACTCTGATCACCGGAACTCGGGGATATATGCCCTCTGAACAAATCAGACGTTTACCACGTCCTAGTAGTGATATTTATGCACTAGGGATGATGGGTATTCAAGGATTGACAGGGGTGCATCCACACGAACTCCAAGATGATCCCAATACAGGAGAAATACTGTGGCAACATCTGGCAACTGTCAGTCCGGGGTTAGCTGCTATTCTTACTAAGATGACGCGCTATCACTTTAAAGATCGTTACCAGACTGCGACTGAGGTGCTGCTAGCGCTACGGGAATCAGCGACAAACCCTGACAAATTGCCGACAGAGGAAGCTTGTTTTACCACAAATATCCTTCATGAACTCTCTTTAGAGTGGGAGGAAAATGGACAAGTCAAAAATCGCAAAATTCTTGAAAAGCAACAAAGTAAAAACCCCAGTCGAGGAGTCCGCATTGGTCGTGATCCTCAAGTATGCGACATTGTTATATCAGATCCAACAGTCTCTGCTTTACATATTGAAATCTTCTTTCATCAGCAAAAGCAGAAATTTTACTTGCGGAATTTGCGCCAGATGAATCCTCCTATTGTTGATGGACAGTTACTTTTAGCAGGCGAAATGCCTCTTCGTATTGGTAGTAATATACGCTTGGGGCAACAAAATTTTCAGGTGAGTGCCATTGTTTGCAACGAGTATCCGGGTGGATACGTACCCATAGAATACTCGATTGTTCCGATCGCACTGCAACAACCTATTAACCAGACGATGCGAATTCCAAAAGTCAAGAAGGCTGAAGAAAATTCACAAGAAGTTTTGTTGACTCCTCCGTCAGTATTATCATCTTCAGCGATCAAAGTACCAAAATTACTTGGGATGAGTGTAGCAGCTTGTATCAGTGCTGTTGGTGGCTTTAGCTTTTTGAATCCTAACAACATGATTGGAAGTCATGCACAACAGAATTTCATCTCACAGCAACCACAACTGTGTCGTGTTGTTTCTCCCCCTGGTGGCAGATTTGTTGCTAAATTACGCCCTGAACCTCAAACAGAGATTGGCGCTGTCAAACAACTGAATCTAGGCGTAATGGTTTTATTTGTTCAAGTACGTGGTGATTTTGTAGAAGTTAAACTGCCTGATGGAACTCAAGGCTGGCTTTTTAGGGATGAAGTACAGCCTTGTACTCCATCACAAATAACCCATTAAGAATGAAACATGAAGGAATTGACACATAGATGTCCAAAGTCATGAAAAATTTTATACTTCTTTTTTCCTGTTTTCGCCTTCAGTTCATACTTTAAATTACCATTTGTATAGATGTCAGTACTAGGATGTCAAGAAACAATAGATTCTAATCAACGTCTTCAACATTCGTCCGTATGACCACCCACAACTGTTGAAAAGATTATTAAAACCGGAATTGTTTTGTTAATCAATGTAACTTTTATTACTTTAAAGGGAAAATCTATGTCGCTGGATCAGGTAAATGCTTTTTACGAGGTCTTAATGTCGGATCAAGTCATTTATGAGCAGTATCACCAGAAGTGCTG
Source organism: Brasilonema angustatum HA4187-MV1 (assembly GCA_019359695.1). GTDB lineage: Bacteria > Cyanobacteriota > Cyanobacteriia > Cyanobacteriales > Nostocaceae > Brasilonema > Brasilonema angustatum. The sequence goes on along the minus strand of JAHHGV010000003.1, from coordinate 108,503 downwards.
CGTTAAAGGCTTATTTGGTATTTGGGATTGGGATAAAACCAAAATTGTTCATTTTGCTTCTACTCTTGGCTATACATTTACTGAACACGACTTAGATGAAGTATGGTTTGGTGGCGAGTCTAGTGTTTCTGAGAGTTCCTTAAATGTATCAGAATATCAGCGTTATATGGTATGAATTATGGACTACCAAATTCAAAATATGTAGTTTGATATGGTTTATCTGAAAGCTTTTAGCAATTCGTGATTTTACTAGCTATTGTGTCTGAAATCTTTATTCGCGCTAGTGGCGGTTATTGAGAAATAACCGCCATTAGCATGTTGACAAGCAAGTGCCGCGCTTTGTCATGGTTTACCCTAACGCCAACGGTCAGACGAGCGCTCTTGGTAGGGTTTCCAACGCCCTCTAGGGAAGACCTCAGGTCTTTCCCGGAGGATTGGAGGTATTAGGGTAATCGTACAGGACAATGCCTCAATCCACAACTTATGACGGCAGAACCTCTATCTGGGGAACGATTTGACTTCGGAGCCAGATGAAGTAAAAATAGGATGCTAAATAAAAATGGAGCTTGTATTCAATGAAATTGAATGATGTGATGAAACGGCTTTCGACTGTAGGACGCTTTCTGGCTACAACTCTGTTTTGTGTGTTGGCGATCGCCTTCGTTTGGCAAGGTGCGTTTTTCTCGAACACCGCAGCAATGGCTAATCCCGCTACAAACTTAATCGCAACAGCAGACTTGGATAATCAGGTTAAAGGTAAAACCAGTGAAGATGCTGGACGAGCCAAAGGTTTCATTGAAGATACGAAAAATAAGGTTAAGGAAACTGCAAACAAAAATGCTGATCGAGTTGACAAAGCAACCGATAATGGTAGTTTTCTTGAGCGCAAAGCAAACAGAGATGCGGCTCGAATTGAGCAAAGAGCAGATGAAGATGCCGCTCGGACTAAAGAAGCTGTAGACAACACAAAGAATGCTGTTGAACGCGCTGTTGATAGCATCAAGGATGCTTTTGGCAACTAGAGAATAGATAGGCGTTGCGATAGTAAGCAGACATAACACAACGCGCCTAAGCATAAGATAGGTTATACGTTCAGATTTAGAGAAAACTGGACGTATAAACCTGAAAAAACCGAGCCGGAGCGCTAAAAAATCAGGCACGTGTAACCATCATCTTGACCAGAGAGCTTAAAATCTTTCTCGGTTATGCTTCATTCAAATTCATCAATGGTAGCTGGAGAAGAAGAATTTTCGTGCTTGGCAAGATTACGCTCATACCAATTCATTAATGGAGTTGAACTGATTCCGTGTACAATCACGGAAACAACAATAGTGGTGTAAGTTATCCAACTTATTTGCTCACCTATTTCACCTTTTAAACCTTTGCCAAAGGCATATGAAAGATAATATAAAGAGCCAACACCACGAATACCAAACCAACCGAATAACAAACGAGTTCCTGAATACCAAGTTCGACGACGGTACGCTTTTCGGGAATTTCCACCAATTGTGCTAATCCAGGCTCCTACAGGTCGGATGACTAGGAATAATAAGACTATCACTAATAAAGATTGGCTAGCATATTTTAGCATTGGCTGGACTAATAATATTGTCCCCAATATTAGTATTGTCCCAACCTCTAAAAGTTTTTCCAATCTCTCTATAAATTCCAACTGTGCCAGTGGTGTTTCTGAATTTCTATGACTCCGTTGGACAACTAACCCTGCAGTAAATACAGCAAGAAATCCATAGCCATTAACAATTTCTGTTAGAGAGTAAGTTAGTAAAACTGTACCAAGGGCTATAAAATCTTCCATAATTTCATCGCTACGACCCATTTTTTGGATTTTTTTCTCAATCCAAACAACCGCTTTGGCAACGACAAACCCCATTACAATACCAGCAGCAATAGCCCAAATGATATCAACTGCAACCCACTGTTTCAGCCAGTTGTTCCAGTTGTTATCTTTTAACGCATGAATACCAAAATAAATAAAAGGAAAAGCTAAGGCATCATTTAAACCGCCTTCAGACGTCAAACCAAAGCGTAATTCATCTTTGTCATTTTTATCACTTAGTTGAACTTCTGAAGCTAAAACTGGATCAGTTGGTGCAAGAATAGCTCCTAATAAAATAGCCTCTCCCCAATCCATCCCTAAAAAGAGTTTACCTACAACTGCCAACCCAAAAATTGAAATTGGCATCAAAAAAACAATAAGTCGCGTCGTAATATTCCAGGCTCTAAATTGTAGCGGACGTACAATTTTTAAACCACAGCTAAAGACAGATATAATCACGACAAATTCTGCCAGCCGTTCTAACACCTCGGCGTTTAATACTCCAGGACGGCGTAATTGAATCAGTCCAAAACCATAGGGACCTAATAAAATACCTACTATTAGGTAGATGATGGCAAAGGAAAAAGGTAAACGCGAAATCCATCCGGATAATAAGGTAACAAATAGCAGCAATGAACCAATAAAAAGTAAATCAATAATATAGCTATCAACCATAAAAATAATTTTTATTACAAAGCGACGCACCAAGAGTCTACTTGTGAATTGTTTTGCGTTTACATCACCTTACGATAGATTTATTTAAGACACCTCACATAACTTTTCTCTAATGATTCACGTACTCGCTACACCGATTCTGCTGGTATAGAGGCACGGCAATGCCGTACCCCTTCCGGGCTGCATGTATTCTATGCAGGTGAGAATCGTGCTTATTTACAACCACAGATGCACAATGATGTTGGAGCGCTTATAGTATCAGATAAATTAACGAACCCAGTACTCGGTGTCCGTCTTGGTCAACTTGGTTGGGAAGTCAGATGGCGTAACTTTACGTCTAAAAATCATTCTCTGGCTACGTCGCTGTCCATAACCAACCAACAACAATATAATTACCAGCGCAACAAGCGGTGTTATTGTTGTTGTTGGCTCGGGTACCTTCTTAACTTGCTGTCCCGGCGGAAAATTCACAGGAGGAGTGGGTGGTACTTCAATGATTTGGTTGTTACCACCAGGACCACCGCCTGAAGGAGGGATAGATCCACCACCAGAACCACCGCCCGAAGGAGGAATAGATCCACCACCAGAACCACCGCTTGAAGGAGGGATAGATCCACCACCAGAACCACCGCCTGAAGGAGGAATAGATCCACCACCAGAGGAAGGTGGAGTGCTAAGTAGGGGTGTACCTGATCCCCGACCGGAAGAACTACCTCCACCACCAAAAGCCAGAAGAAGTAAGAGCAAGGCAAGACCACCTAGGGGCCAGGTGGGAAATGAGCTCCCTGATGATCCTTGTTGCAACACGACATCTTCTGCAAGGTTTGAGGGAACATCAATCCCTATTCCTTCTGGCTGCAATGATACTGGAATCCCTATTCCTTCTGGCTGCAATGATACTGGAGTTGTCCCAACAAAGGTATCTCCAGGAAGAGTTTCCCCAATCAGCGAATCACCGGCAGGAATGCCAAGATTTGGACGTCCGAATTCTGCAGCTTCTGGTGAATATGGCATCGAAAGGTCTCTAAGAATTGTCTCTTTGAGAGACTCTTGATCACCAGAGTTCAACACACGCATCGAATTGGACAGTTTTTGGGAGTAAAACTTGGTCAGTTCTGGTCCTAAATTCAAAGATTGAATCTGCTGCTGTGCATTGGGAATTTTTGCCACCTCTTCAAGCAACAGACGCCCATAAGAGTATTTCAAATCAAGCAACCCATTACGTGGATCGAGTGAGTTTCCACGAACAGCAGGTGCCCAATAAAAGTTTTTGGTGACTTGTCCCAAACCTTCTTGGGGAGTTTGACTGACTGTTTGTCCAAACAGATAGCGATACCCGTCCACGATATTAGGGTTGTCGTTCTGCCAGAATGAGGCGTACGGTATCTGAGAAATATTGGGATTGTTTGCGTAAAGGGAAGCAAAATTCTGGTAGTTTTGTTCCCCACCAGCAGCTCGCATCAGCAACTGCTCGTAGCTTGGCCCACCATTTGACTCAACTAATTTTTGGAAGACTGCTCCTGCTTTGTTACAAGCGGCACCAAATCCCACACTACATCCAGCAATACCTCGCATTTGGGTCAAATCTCTGCCCGATAGCTGGTACTGAAGGTAGTTTTGCTCCAGCCCTGGTTGAATACCATAACGTCCAAGCACGAGCTGGGCTGAAGCAGATTGACATGCAGTCAGTACTGCTGTAATGGATGATACTGCAATTGCAATTTTTTTGGCTGTTGACTTCAAGGGATTTACCTCCAGTAAAAAAATGTGAGGTCATGGGAGTATAAACTGTAAAGGACAGTTAAATTCAAAAATTTTTTCTTTTTTTCTTTTTTTATTTTTGAATTTTTTATGAACCCACCCTGTCCGTAATAAATGTAACTTAACTAATCTCTTGCACCTATCCGTAGAAAAGCGTAGAAGTTAAAAAGATGTAAGGGTAAGTAACATGATTTTTCTTGGCAATTCTTAGCTCAATATTAGGATTTTTTGTTTAATACTGAGTGACCGAAACAATTTTAGATTTGAAATTTTAGATTTGAAATTGGGGAGCCAATACAGCAAGCGCGTAGGGTGGCACTTTGTGCCATAGTCCTTGTTTCCCTCTCAGTAGCGGAGACGCTACGCTAACACGCTTGTTCTGGCGTTGATTTTCGGTACAAGCCCCGTCCATCTTTGACGGAATTAATCCAAAATCGTAAATTTCAAAAAATCTAGGCTTCGTTTCGCTCCGCTCCAACCAGAGCACTTTTAGGGTGGAGTTAATCCAAAATCTAAAATCCTAAATCCAAAATTGATTGACTAAACACCATCAATTTTTCTTGTGCAAGATGTGAACCTCCCACTAGAGCCCTTAACCGTCAGCAACAGCCGCAATAACACCTCCTTCTGTTCTTCCCTGTTAAGCGTTAAGGGTTCCTTGTGTTTCTTGAAAGCACCACACGGGCGGCGCAGCACCCACTATGAATAAAAGAAACACCTTTTTCCCCTTACATTCCTACACCCCTGTGTTTATTCAAAGCGTCCGACTGGGGGCGCACCACCCGCTACGAATGAAAGAAACACTCTTTTCACGCCCTATGGCTAACGCCACCCCTTACGGTGAGACCAGCGCTGGTCTCACCAGATACCTAGGTCGGGAGACCCTCATCAAGTACTGGCTCACGCCACATGCACGCCACTTGCTACAACGGGGGGAACCCTCCGCAGTCGCCACAACGGGGGGAACCCCCGCAAGGCGCTGCTCTGCGCAACGCAGTGGCTCCTCAACGCGCTTAACCCGCGCACGGTGAGACAGCGCTACAGGAGGGTCTCCCGCTCTCACGGCGACTGCGGAGCGCGCAGCGGAACCGGAGGTTCTCCCCGATAGCCTTAAGGCGTGGCGTTAGCCATAGGGCAGTGGCTCCCCTACACCCCTACACCCTTACACCCTTGTGTTTCTTGAAAGTTAAGAGGCTGGGGAGGAACCTAAATTCTGAGGCGAGTTGATGTTAATCGTGATTGCTGTGCCCTTAAGCTCTCCTCCTGTGACGCTGTTGTATATGATAAACCCTCGATTTGGTTGGTCAAAAAGATACCCACGCGCTGAGGGTGGAATTTTCCTTTGCTTAACCAAAGAAATGAAAGATTCAAAATACCTCTTTATACTCTGACGGTTCCCCTGATTTGTCTTCGTATGATTGTCAATCAAGAGCAAAAACAAGTCCACGGTGCGAGTGTCTTGCCCCTCAATTAAATTGCTGTTATTTAAGAAAGAACTGGCTATTAGCTTTCCATTAACTTGTTGAACTTTAAAAAGGGTGTAATAAAGATCCTGTTTCTGGTTATCTCTGACGTAGCACACCCAAGAACCGTCTAATTTAGGTGTAAAACCTTGTTGTGCCAGGTAGGAAAGCGGAGAACGATTTTGCTCACCTGTTGGTGGAGGTAGCAAATTATCTACTGCATCAAAAGAGCAAACCTTCTGGGTTGTTCCCGACTGGGGAGTAGTCGGAGTTTTCTGGATTGTTCCCGGTTGGGGAGTAGTCGGAGTTTTCTGGATTGTTCCCGGTTGGGGAGAAGTTGGAGTTTTCGGGATTGTTCCCGGTTGGGGAGAAGTTGGAGTTTTCGGGGTTGTTCCCGGCTGGGGAGAAGTTGGAGCTTTCTGGATTGTTCCCGGTTGGAGAATAGTAGGACTCTCCTGCGCTACTGCAAAGCAAGATACAGCAGCATATGTAGGAAGCAAAATAGCAAATGCGCCAAGCAAACGAACAATGATATTCATAAAGTGTTGGCGAGTGATTAACAAAGGATACTATTAGCGAAGTTAATAAATACCCATATTCAATGGGTCAATAGTGAAGGAGTTTCAGTGGTGGAATATTAATGTACGCTAAGCTCAAAACTTTGATCAAGGGGGTATTTCAGAAACTCACAATGTCTGCCAAATCTTCATCTAAGTGTAAGTAAAATTACACTATTTGAATCAAAGTTCTAGCTTATTTGAAAGGTAATCAGTTAGTTTTGTTTCAAGGAAAGTACGTACTAGACAAAAATTTACTTAGTACATACTTTCTTCTTGTTGTGTAGCTAGTTAAATTTCGAAGAGACATAGTAATATATACTACTGGATTCATGGAGATACTATCCTTCATGAAGATATGTGGAAGGTACTGGCTTGGGTATAGTCATACCTCTAGTTAAGTAATTTCAGCCACCAATGTTGTTAAATGTTGATTAGTTAACTGTTGCACACGAATGCTAGCTATTGAAGGCTTCCACGATCAGCGGCGAGGAGACATATCCCCTTGTGGGTGTAGGGGAAAATGGTTCGCAACTAGAATTCATAATTCGAATTTAAAAATCAATTTTAAATTATCAATAATGAATTTTGAATTTAAGCCGTATCCTTGTGTGAATGCGGCGCTTCAGCCCCCCAATTTCCTGTGATGTGATTAACTAGGAACACAAACAAAATAATTTCTACCGACAATGATGCACCGTTGATTTTTATTTTAAAAAAGCCAGAATTGTTATATTGTGCGATCGCTAGTTACAAAAGTCAATCATCAAAGTACTGTTATTTGTTTATTGTTGTAAGAGTTTTCTGTAGCTATACAAATTTAAAATCAGACAACATAAGTTGAGTAAGTTTTATGATATTATTGTGCGCTCATATAATTAACAAATTATGAACAATAGGTAAATTATAAGGTGAAAATTAAGTATTCAAAGGCACAATCTGACATGACGTTATGGAGTAGCACTAAAGCATCCCAAAAATTTAAGCTTTCTTTACAAACAGCTTATAGAATTCATGAAAACTTGGTGAGACCAAAACTCATCTGGATGCCTCTATTTCTTTGTTCTATCGTTTCTAATGTCAGGATTCCTGGTCTTTTTTATCTGCTTGTTCTTCCAAGTCATAGAAAATCCGGATGATTGCACAAAGTATCATCGTCGAAGAGGGTTAGGTTACGAAGTATATGCCAAGACGTATTTCCACCAGAGCCTCACTTCAGTAAGGTTGGTATAATTAGACCGCAGAGGTCTGCTTATCTAGTAACTTACTGCATATGCTTGCTGAACTGCAACCTATAACTAGATGACAGGGTGCCTTTCACGGGCTTTAGCCTGTGCAGGTATAGCTCTTTGCATAAAGCTACAGGCTTCTAACCTGTAGCTTTTTTTTGGCGTTGCTGAACAAAGGTATGAATTGTCATTCTGTAGACGCTTTGCGGCTTCCCGCAGGGTGCGTAATACCATTTTGGATTTTGGATTTTAGATTTTGGAGCCAGTCGTGTGGGCGGTGAGACCAGTGCTCTTGGTAGGGGAGCCAGTGCGGTCTTGGGGTCTCCCCAAATAGAGCACAAGCGCGTTTTCCCGACAGCCAGGCATCTGGCGTATGCGCTTTGCGCACGCCCAGAGGTCTAAAGCGCAGCGAGACCGGAGGTCTTCCCCGATAGCCCTCCGGGGAGAACCTGAGCCCTAGTGGGAACGGCCACGGCTGCGCCTAACGGGCACGGCCCCGTGCCGAACGGTTCCGCTAGCCCCTAAGGGGGCGCTGCGCAAACGCTAACGCCAGAGCCGGCACGAGGGAGACCCTCCCGCAGCGCTGGACTCACCGTAAGGCGTGGCCGTTCCCACTAGGGGTCTCCCGACTTGAGCGAACTGGCGTGATTGTAAAAGACTTACTGGTAATTGCTTGTAGCATTCCATGTGTCGCATTCTTTTTTCAAATTGGTATAACGAAGTGGAGCGAAGAATCTCCGGAAAGCGTTGAAAATTAAACGAGATGCTTCACTACGCTTCACTACGCTTCGCTTCGTTCAGCATGACAAAACTGTATTTCATACTCAAATTCAGCAACGCCTTTTTTTTAAACTTTCAACTTCACACCCCTGATTGAATAATCTAACAACTCCATCGGGTGCATGATAGAAATCAGTTTACCCTCCAACTGCAAATGCTTGCGAATTTGCAAAGTACAACCCGGATTGGCAGAAGTAATTAAATCAGCACCAGTATTTAGCAAATTCTGAACTTTTTGTCTACCCAACTCCTCAGCCACCTCTGGTTGGAGTAGATTGTAAATTCCCGCACTACCACAACATATAGCTGCATCAACTGGTTCGCGCAACTTCACGCCTGGAATTTCCCGCAATAACTGACGCGGTTGCAAGCTAATCTTTTGTCCGTGCAACAAATGACATGCATCTTGATAAACCAAACTCAAGGGTTGATTTGCAAGCGGTGATAATTTTGCTGTTAAACCAACACTCACCAAAAACTCTTGCGCATCTCTAACCTTCGCCGCGAATGCTTTCGCTTTTTCCCGATATTGTGGATCATCTTCTAAAATATGACCATATTCTTTTAGTGTATGACCGCAACCAGCAGCATTGATAATCACAAAATCTACACCAGTATTTGCAAAACTATCAATCATCTGCCTTGCTAAAGCTTTGGCTTGTTCTGTTTGTCCTTGATGTTCGGGAAGCGCCGCACAACATCCTTGAGTTTTGGGAATCACAACTTCACAGCCATTCGCCGTTAAAACCCGCACAGTCGCTTCATTGACTGGCGAGAAAAATAACCTTTGCACACATCCCAAAATCACCCCAACTCGATAACGTTTCTTACCCTGTGCTGGAATAATATCTGGCAAATTATCTTGAAAAGATTTCAAAGTAACTTCTGGCAGAATTGATTCCATCGCTGCTAAGCGAGGAGACACAAGCTTCAACAACTGAGTTCCACGCACCAATTTGTGCAAACCCAACTTTTGATAAAAAAACAATGGAACCAGCAAAACCCTTAAAACATCAGGATTAGGAAATAGAGAAAATATCAGTTGACGTAACAATTTATCTGGCAAACTACGCGGGTAATTCCGTTCAACTTGGTGACGAGTTGCAGAAATTAACTTGTCATATTGCACACCAGAAGGACAAGTCGTCACACAAGCAAGACACCCCAAACAACTATCAAAATGTTCTACTGTTGCCTTATTCAGAGGAATCTCACCCTGATTGATCCCATCCATAAGATAGATGCGTCCTCGTGGAGAATCCATCTCTTTGCCAATCACCCGATAGCTAGGACAAGTCGAGAGACAAAACCCACAATGAACACAAGTATCAATCAACTTTGGGTTAGGTGGATGATTTGGATCAAATCCAGTCAAATTCTCCAAACTAGCCTTTTTCTTCTCAGAATCTTCAGAAACTTGCATATTATCTTTTCCTCCCCCCTCTGTTTGCGTCCTTAGCCTCTATGTCCTGTGGACACGCTTTGCTAAGGCAGTTCGTTTCTTAAATCCCACCCACAAAACGACCTGGACTTAAAATATATTCCTTATCAAACTGCTCTTTTATCCGACGCATCAACTGCTCAGCATTACCAGTGTAGCCCCATACATCCAACTGTTGCTTAACCTTCACAGGTGCTGACAAAATAGTGAGAAAACCGCGATTGGTTTGACAAAGATTTCGTATCCCCAACACCTGATCAATCCCGTTGTTACTCTCAAACCGCAACACCCCCAAACCACTAGCGATGTGAATCCAACCCACATCTGCTTGAGTCAAAACTTCAACAGCAGAAGTAGGTAACACTCCTATTTTGCAAGTTATTGCCGACTCATTAACAGAAGAATCTATTTGTTCTCGCAATATGCGCCATAAATCAGCTTCATCCGCCGCTGAATATATCGTTCCTTTTAACCCAAGTTGTTCCCCGACTTCCAAAAGTCGGTTTGACTGTTCCTTGACACTCTCAGCTATACTTTGAAAGCGAACAACTAATCCCAATCCTTCACCTAATCCCAAGCCAGACACCAGTTTTGTTGATAGCAAATCAGCTTGGGTTGGTGTCAACGCAGAACCTCTGAGGACGCCAGCACTTTGAGATATAGCCTTTGGATCACCAGTCAGCACCAGCGTCTGGGATATCTCGTGCATAGGATAAACACGAAACGTCACTTGACTAATGACCCCTAATGTGCCAAAAGACCCAGTAAACAACTTCATCAAGTCGTATCCAGCAACATTTTTCACCACTCTCCCGCCAGCTTTGGCGATTTGTCCATCAGCACGTACAAAGGTAATTCCCAAGAGTTGGTCTCGTACAGTACCATAGCGTTGCCGGAGGGAACCTGTATCAGCGGTAGCAACAATACCGCCAATGGTTGCTGTATCTTGTGTGATGGGGTCAAGAGCAAGAAATTGCCCAGAGTTTGCCAACATTTCTTGGAGATGAGAAAATTTCATTCCCGCTTCGACTGTCACCGTTAAATCACCAACGGCGTGTTCAATTAGTTGATTAAGGCGTTCTGTGCTGACTACAACGTCAACATCTTTGACTAATCCACCCCAGTTCAGTTTACTGCCACTACCGCATGGCAAAACGCGCCACTTGTTACGATGTGCTTGTGTGATGACTTGCGCTAGCTGTTCTGTTGTGTGAGGATAGACGATACAACCGGGAGCAGTTGGGGAAGCAATAGCCTGTAATATAGATTTTCGCTGACTAATTGGTACATCTTCCCAACAGACAGTATTTTCTGTGCCGACAATAGATGCAAAACAAGAGGCTAGCGCTTTCATCTGTTTTAGACTCTTTATATATCAATACGGTTTGTGAAAGAAGCACATTCTTATTAGCTTTGGTGAAAGCCTTGCTGTATAGCGCATTGTGATTTAATTGAGTCAGTGCTACTTATTGAGATTGTTCTCGCTATTACAGCATATTGCGCTACAGTGGTAAACAATCATAAATCTTCAGTCTACAGCTTAGGGATGTCCCAAGACAACTGCTGTCAAAATCAGATGGTCGTTCTTTTAAAGGTCAAAACCTTGTAGGGGCAAATTTTAGTTATGTAGATATTCGAGGGACGGATTTTAGGGGTGCGAATCTGAACTTAGACTAGGAGGTTAAAATGGTCAAACGAATTGTGATTGTGGGTGCGGGTCCGAGTGGAGTTCTTCTAGCTCACTATTTGCTACGCCGCAATGAGCAGTATAATGTTGAGATCTATGAGCGTCGCAGTGACCCACAAACAGTTCCATTTTCCTCCGCTAGAACCATTCCTCTTTCCCTCAATCAACGGGGAATGACGGCACTGAGCAAAGTTGAAGGGATTCTCGCAGCGGTTAAGGCAGTAAGCTTAGAAAGTACTGGCTCACTCATTCACCAAAAAAAAGGCAAAACGCAGTTCCTTCCAAGGAAAAAACCCATTCTGATTCTGGATCGCATGCGATTGGTGGTCACACTGTTGAAAATGTTGACTCAACAGTATAATAGCGATCGCCTCAAAATTCATTTTGACCATCAATGTAAGCAAGTTGATTTTGAAGCAAAAACAGTCACCTTTGAAAATACGGCAGTCAATCCTACAGGAGAAGTTACTGTTGATTATGACTTATTAATTGGTGCAGATGGAGCGCGATCGCGAGTTAGAGAGCAGTTTCTCTCAACCAATCAATTCGAGTTAGAAAAAAAATACTTTCCCTCTGCTTACAAACCCATTTTTCTACCTGCTGAGAGTGCAACATCCTTGAAAGCAGGTTATCTCCATACTTGGAGAGGAACCGATGGAATTTTTGCTACCTTGGTGCATGATATAGATGGCTTGATAAGTGGGATTGTTAACTTTCCTCGCGAGAACAACCCCATCTTGAATTTTTCTACAAAAGAACAAGTATGGCAATTCTTTCGTGAATACTTACCAGAAATTGCTGAGCTTTTACCAGAATCGGAAGTCGAAGCTTTTCTCTATCGTCCCATCTCAACCATTTTGACGATTCGTTGTAATCGCTACCATGATGGTGATAGCGTTTTACTGATTGGCGATGCGGCTCATGCTACCTCTCCTTCTTTGGGTCAAGGCTGTAATGCTTCCCTTGAAGATGTTGCTTTCTTTGATCAGTTATTAGATGAATATCCTAATGATATTGCAGAGGCACTCAAGCAATTTACCCTACGTCGAAAACCAGATGCTCATGCACTAGTTGAGCTAAGTGATTACACCTTTCCATTATCCAGTAAATTGCTGTTTTTAGAGTTATTTATCAGACTGCGAACTGCTCAATTTATGCATCAACTCTTTCCCAGATACTTTTCCCCGTCATTGTCACAACTTCTATCTGAAACAACCATTCCCTACTCAGAAATTTTGAATTTCCACAAAGGTTGGATTTCCAGAGTAAAACAGGCAAATGAAAAGTTCTTAGAAAGACAATCATGACCGCAACAGGTACGTTGAAATTGGGTTTTCCCAATCTGCTCATGCATGATGATATTCTTTAATCGCATACATTTCTACGATTCAAAGAATTACCATGACGAATGACAAACATTCTGTATCTTTAGATGATGCACGACGAATACTAGCGGCTGGAGAAGCGAAGGCGAATGCAATCGGACAACCAATGAATCTTGCAGTCGTTGATGCTGGCGGGAATCTTGTTGCTCACATTCGTATGGATGGTGCGTGGATCGGAAGTATCGATATCTCGATCAACAAAGCATTTACTGCTCGTGCGTTTAATCTCTCTACCAAATCCCTTGCCGAAAGTGCTCAACCAGGAGAACAGTATTATGGTATTCACGTCTCAAACGGAGGACGAATCATGATCTTTGCCGGGGGTATACCACTTCAACGCGATGGGCAGATAGTTGGTGCAATCGGAGTAAGTGGTGGTAGCGGTGAACAGGATCAAGCTGTAGCTGAGGCAGCTGTGGCAGCTTTTTAATACCATTAACACTAAACGTCTCCAAAATAAAAGCAGCGCCCATTTGGCAATGGGACTAACAAGATGAAAACCGTTCATAAATAGTTTTCTGCTCTCACTCAAAAAAGTGGGGGTTTTTCTATAACCCCACAGAGCAAAATCATGTCGCTAAGCTGGTAGCGAGGGAATGTGGATGTTTGCCCTTAGCATTGGCGATGGTGGGGGCGATGATGCGGGGGAAACCGCCAAATCGCTGGCAGAATATAGCGGTTCTCATTTGAATCACATACACCACCACGAATAATGTAGAGCACGTAAATGCTACGTCTCTACAGCTGTGTATTGCACGCAACTGAGAAGCGCTATATTTTAGAAAAACTACGTAGTGCTGATTTAGAGAAAATCAAACAACAGTTTCCCGATTATCCTTATCCCGATTTACTCAAGGCAATTCAGGTAAGTCTGGCAGCTTTGGATGAGAATTGCCAACAGCGATATTTAGATTTTGCCGTCTTTCCTGAAGATACACCCATACCAGAAGCAGTTTTGCAAACTTTTTGGGAACCGTTGGAATTAGATGAGTTTGATAGCCAAGATGTGATTGATGAATTGGTGAAGAAATCTCTGGCTTCGCGGGATGAAGCGGGAAATTTGCGGTTGCATGACTTGCAGTTGGATTATGTCAGAAAGCAGCACACCGTTTTAGCAAAGGAAAGTGAAGGGATAAAGTTTTTACACAATCGCCTCTTAAATGCTTACGGCGAAAAATACCGCGAAGGGTGGCATAGTTTAGAAAATGATGGCTATATCTGGCAAAACTTAGCCTATCACTTGTTGGCTGGGGAAGCGATACGCCTCTGGCGTCTGCGCTTTGCGCAATCGCCGCGCCCGTGAGAGGCTCAGATCTTGCACCATAATTCTTGTCCGCCAAGAAATAAATTTCTTGGCTCAAAGTTCAAGTCCGTTAAAACGGACTGGGTAAGTCTTTCCACTCGCAATGACATATCGTAAGTAGTTAGGCGGACATAATATGAGTCCGTTTTTACTGATATCTTGCACCATTCTCAATAATCAGGAGGCGGATCCTCCCAACCCTCGCTCCCAGGCTCAGCCTGGGAACGAGATGTCGAGGCTCTGCCTCGTTGTTGATACTGCTGCAAGATCTGAGCGTCCGACTGACGGCGAAGTCGTCAGCAAAATATGAAAGAAACACCTTTTTCCCCTACACCCTTACACTCCTACACCCCTACACCTCTGTGTTTCTTAGGAGTATAAAAACTTTTATAGATTAACCGCTTGTCTAGCATTCTCAGGCGTGTAATAACCGTTGCTACCTCCAGCTTTCGCGTTTTCCAAAACTTCCTTACCTGTAATCAATCTTGCGCCACGCTTGCGGGTGAAATAGTTCCAGCCCCACTGAATCATGACTACCAGCTTGTTGTCAAACTCAATTAAGAAGTAGATGTGAATAAACAGCCAAAATAGCCACGCTAAGAAGCCTGTAAATTTGAAAAACCCTAAGTCTACAACGGCAGAGTTTTGTCCAATAACCGCTAAACTACCCCAATCAAAATAACGAAATTGTGGTAAGGTTTTACCTTTGAGCCGTTGTTTGATCAGTGAGGCAACGTACTGTCCTTCTTGCATCGCTACAGGTGCAACACCAGGTAGGGGTTTGCCGTTTTGATGAGCAAAATGTGCTAAGTCTCCAATGACAAATATATTGGAGTGTTCTTTAAGACTCAAATCAGGTTCAACAATAACTCGTCCAGCGCGATCGCACTCAACACCTGTACTTTCTGCTAGCAACTTCCCTAGAGGCGAAGCTTTCACACCTGCTGCCCATAATACTGTCTTGGCATGAATCTGCGTCACCTCATCACCTTGTTTGAGGCTGATAACATCACCTTCTATATTCGTAACCATTGTTTTTGGCTGTACGGTAACACCCAAGCGGGTTAGCGATGTTTCTGCTTGTTTTGATAACTCTGGTGCAAACGGTGGGAGAACCCGATCCAAACCTTCCAGGAGTAAAACTTGCGCTTCGGAAGTGTCGATATTGCGGAAGTCCTCTTTCATCGTGTGATAAGCTAGTTCTGCGATCGCACCTGCTAATTCCACACCAGTAGGACCACCACCAACAATCACAAAAATTAACCAAGCACGACGTTTTTCGGGATCAGTTTCCTTTTCTGCGGCTTCAAACGCCATGAAGATGCGGTGACGCATTTCTATCGCATCTTCCACAGTTTTTAAACCGGGAGCAAATTCTTCCCACTGGTCCTTGCCAAAATAGGAATGCTTTGCACCTGTCGCCAGGATTAAAGAATCATAATGTATTGCTTCCTCACCCATAAAGACTTTTTGTCCTTGGGGATCGATATTATTCACTTCTCCCAACAGCACTTTCGTATTTTTGCTCTTATTCAGTACAGAACGCAGGGGAGAGGAAATATCAGCAGGAGATATCGCACCAGTAGCGACTTGGTATAAAAGCGGTTGAAATAAGTGAAAATTACGTTTATCAATGAGAGTCACATGGACATCAGCACGCGAGAGTGCTTTGGCTGCATATAATCCTCCGAATCCACCACCGACAATGACTACGTGATGGGGTGGCTGATTTTCTACTGTGTTCACCATAAGATTTATTTCCTTTTATTTCTTTACTGTTATTTTTATTAACAAATCTTAAGCATTTCTGTCAAAGTAGTTCTGCTCATGGGTGACATATTAAGAAATGTAAATCGAGCATAACATACATTTACAACGTAAGATTTATTACTTTAACGACTTACGCATTGACTAAAGTCTGATTATGTGCGTTGAGTTATACCTGTTTACTGAACGGAAGTTTGCGATTAAGAGCTTACCTTCGTATCTTCTTTTTATAGCGGTCAGATTCATCAAATTATGCACTTAGGGGATTATATGGGAAAAATGCCAGCAGATGGCTTTCACACACAAAGCGCCTATTTGTAAAGTGCGTAAGTCCTAACTTTTTCTTTTTTATATGGTTGTGGTAGATGCAAACTCTGGGTGTATGGGCTAGCGTCTAGCAGCATGGCTAAAGTTCAATTATTCAGCAACGGCGATAAAGTACCGTAGATGTCGGAGTTCTATCATGACTGGAACTACTATATCTTTGACATATATAGGACTCCTATTTGATTTTTGACGAAGCTAGGTACATGTTTATTCCTTCTTCCCTGTTCCCTATCTCCACAAGTGATTCACACTCATCAAATCGGATTGCTATAGTTTAGTCTGAAAAAAGATATCCCTGATCTAGAAGGAGCAATATTATGAATCGAATAAATAAGGTGGTACTGGTTGGTGGTACCCACGGGAATGAATTCACAGGCGCATACTTAATTAAAAAGTTTGAGCAATATCCCCATCTCATTCAGAGAGACAGCTTTGAAACTTTAACCTTTTTTGGCAACCCCAAAGCTTTTGAGGTAGGAAGGCGTTATATTGATAAGGACTTGAATCGTTGCTTCCAAATTCAAGATCTGGAAAATCCGACGCTTTCCAGTTACGAAGAAATCAGAGCAAAAGACATCAACCAAAAACTGGGACCTAAAGGCAAATCTCAGGTAGATATCATTTTGGATTTGCACTCTACAACTTCAAATATGGGACTAAGCATCTTGCTAGGCAACCACCTCCATCCCTTCAATCTACAATTAGCTGCCTATCTCAGTGTAAATCATCCAGAAGTGAAGGTTTGTTGGGCACCAGTAATTGAAAGTCGCTGCCTCCAATCAATCAGTGAATTCGGTTTTGCTATTGAAGTTGGTCCTGTAGCTCAGGCAGTCTTGAATGCAGAGTTATTTCAGAAAACAGAAAAACTTGTTGAGACAATTTGGGACTATTTAGAAGCATATAATCAAGGTTCAATTTCACACACAAATAGCACGCTCACACTTTATGAATATGTGAAGGATATCGACTATCCCAGAAATGATTTGGGAGAGATTCAGGCAATGATTCACCCACAACTTCAGTTTCGGGATTATGAACCTCTTAATCCTGGCGAGCCAATGTTTTTAACCTTTGATGGTAAAGAGATTGTTTATGAAGGAGAATCAACTGTGTATCCAATATTCATCAATGAAGCTGCTTACTACGAGAAAGGAATTGCTATGGGTTTAACTGAAAAGCGACAGGTTACTGTTTAGAGCAATGGCACGAATTTCTGGTGAAAGAATTATATTACAAAGGTTTTAAGGCAGAGGATTTTATTATGTGTAATGTAAAAAAAAGGAAGGACGTGTAGATCCGAACCTGTTTCCCCTGACACGTAAGTATTCTCCGTCTTTCAATATCCTTACTGCTTAGCGACCGCCAATAGTTAGGCTCCCAGAGCTAAGTATCGCCTGACTAGAGAATGAATGAGCGTTTTCTCTAATATGTCAATGTATAAGTCATAACAAAATGTATTGAAGCTCATAGATTTCGTTAATTTAAAACTCTATCTCTAGAGGAAGTGAGTTTGTTCCTATGGTAGACGTTTAGTAAAACGGCAGCATTTATGCTATTTACAATAGCATCGCCTAGAAGAATTACCACAATATTTGATGTATGAATTTCTTCATTTGTAACTGAATGAAGAGAAATGACTTAAAACCAAGTGTTGCTACTCACTACCTGGCTGATAAGTTGGATTTTTAACTATGAGAAAAGCTATTGTCCTGATACTGCCTATTGCCTTGATCCTCTTCCCCAACCAGAGAACGCAAGCCCAACGAGTAGAGTCTTCCTCTGATCGTCCCTATTTGGCGTTAGTTAAAGGAGACACTCCTAACAGTTGTAGCTTTATCTCCACCGATCTTCTGGAACGGACGGTGGACATTGTTCAGGATTTGCAGTTTGTCCGCTCTGGTGACTCGCCAGAGCAAGTCAGCTATGAAGTGCGCTTCGCTCCTGATCAGCCTTACGCGCGTAATGCATTGCAATGGACTGCACTTGCAGGAGGAAACTATACTCAGGCTGTTGTAAATTTCCGCGACAACCGCGCCCAAGAGCGCACTTTCACAATGGCAATTAATTACAACCAACCTAATCAAAAACTGTGTCAGTGGGTGGTACGAGAACCACAACAGGGAACTCAATCCATCTCCCCAACTTCACCCGTCTCCCCAACTTCACCCGTCTCCCCAACTTCACCCGTCTCCCCAACTTCACCTCCAAGGCAGTAAGAAGTTGCCTTATCGACATCTGGCTAAGTCAATCAGTGATGCTGGCTGGTCAACTTTCCGGTCATGGTTGGAATATCTAGGTCATAAATATGGGAAGATAACGATCGCCGTTCCTCCCCATAACACAAGCCAGAATTGTTCTAATTGTGGCGAAAAGGTAAAGAAGTCTCTAGCCACAAGAACTCACGTTTGTCCGCATTGTGGATATGTGGCAGATAGGGATATGAATGCAGCTATCAACATTTTGAAGTTAGGACTCAGTACCGTGTGCCCCACGGGAACTTACGCTTGGGAGCCAGCGCGTTGGGCGGCTCCGCCGACTTGAAGCGTCTGGCGTGGAGATTTGCCCTCTTGGGCGGTTGGCGCAAGCCTGCTGTCTAACGGCTAGTCAGGGAACCAAGAATCCCCGCGTCTTTAGATCCCGGGAGTGTCAATTTGTAGCTCTTTGTGTTTTTTTAGATACAACTGAGATGCACTGACGTTCTGGAACACTTGTAATGCTCAGATATCTCACAAATCGCAAAATACTAGCTGCCTTATTTATACTAGTTATCTGCCTTACCGTAGTATACGGTTGCTTTTCTGGGCAAAAAGCCTTTTCATCAGCACCCCAATTGCTCACAGATCCATTTCTACAACTCCCCACGCAATCTTCAGTGCGAGTTGTGTGGTTTACTGAGTTTGCTGGTTCCAAACATAATGTTGCGTATGGGGACAATCTCCAGCAAACAGCCGTAGCGAATACGAGCAAACTCAGCCGTACACGAGAAGATCACGAATCAAGAGTAGGAAACCAAAAGCAAAATGGACAAGTTTACAAGCAAGCAGCCCAACGTGACATTTGGCGACATGAGGCTCAAGTGGTTGGCTTAACTCCTGGAAAACGAGTTTCTTATCGCGTCACGAGTGTACGAGAAGATGGCAAGAGTATTAGCAGCAATACTTTTACGCTTGCACCTACCCCAACTGCTGAAACACCATTAAAAATTCTCCTAACTTCTGATCATCAATTGAAACCAATGGTAGCAGCAAATCTGCAAAAGGTTGTGGAAACTGTTGGTAAAGTCGATGCAGTTTGGTTAGCAGGAGATACAGTGAATATTGCAGACCGTGCTTCAGAATGGTTTGATGATAATGGAGGTGGTGCTTTCTTCCCTTGTTTGCAAGGTCGAGCCAAGTTTGAAACAGATGTTAATGGAATAAAGACATCTTTTCTTGGAGGAGAAATTATTCAACATGCCCCAATGTTTACCAGTATTGGTAATCATGAAGTGATGGGACGCTTTGGCAAGGCTAGGAGTTTAGGCGATGAATTTAATGATGCGTTTCCGCGTGCAGTTGCGATGAAGTTATATGGAGAAAAATCACTAAAAGATAATTCTTATAATACTGATACCTACGAAGAAATTTTCACTTTACCTGAGAGTAAAGAAGGTGGAGAAACTTATTATGCAGTTAGTTTTGGTGATGTGCGTTTGGTAGTTCTGTACGCGACGAATATCTGGCGGACTCCCAATATGGATGCAGAAGCGAGGGGGAAGTATCGGGAAAGAGATAAAGATTTACAAAATCCAAAAAATTGGGGTTACGGACAAGTTATTTTTGAACCAATTGTCAAAGGAAGCAAGCAGTACAACTGGTTAGAACAAGAACTCAACAGTCCTGAGTTTAAACAAGCAAAATATAAAGTCGTGATGTTTCATCATCCGCCTCATTCTTTGGGCGACAATATTGTTCCTGCTTATACTCATCCCGTGCAGATTATTGAACGTGATGCGAATCGCAATGTTAAAACGGTACGTTACAAATACCCCAAAAAATCAGATTACCTGATTCGCGATGTGATTCCCTTACTTGAAGCAGCTAAAGTACAGATGGTATTCTATGGGCATTCGCACATCTGGAACCGTTTTCGTAGTCAGTCGGGAATGCACTTTCTAGAAACATCGAATGTTGGCAATACTTACGGTGCTTTCTTGAGTGGCGATCAGCGAAAAGTACCACCAGGGGACAAAAAGGATTATACTGCACTTGGCGATCCCAATGCGTTGGAACCAGTTTTACCAACGATCGCTCCATTACCCGGTAAAGATGGCAAACCCATACCGTATATTGCCAGTAATGATATTACAGCTTTCAGCATTTTTGATACGGGTAACGGTACAGTCAGCAGTTATCGTTTCAATACAAGTCAGCCAGATTCAAAAGTTGTGAAGTTTGATGAATTTCAGTTGCGATAGGGCGATGATTTAAGCGGTACGGACTAAGGGTAGACGATCATCGCTTACTATAGAACTAAGCTTATAGCTCTAGCCTGAATGCGCCATGCAAATTACAGTTGAAATTCCCGATGAAATTGCTCAGCGACTAAACCAAGCATGGGGAAGCCTTTCTCGTCGCCTCCTAGAAACGGTTGTCGCTGATGCTTATCGTTCTGGTGAGATTAGCACTGCTGAAGTAGGGCAGATACTTCAATTACCATCACGTCTAGAAACCCATGCTTTTTTGAAACGGATGGGTGTTTACCTGAATTACGACGAAGCTGAATTACAACAGGATCTTCAAACCCTTAAGAAGTTCAGAGCACAATGATTGTTGTATCTGATACTTCACCCATTTGTTACTTGCTGTTGATCGACTATATCAGAGTATTGCAAGAACTCTATGACGTTATGATAATTCCTCAAACTGTGGCTGATGAATTAAACGCTCCTGAGTCACCATCTGTCATCAGAGATTGGATAGCGAAACCTCCTGACTGGCTGCAAATTCAACCTGTTGAAACCCTCCAAAACGTAGAGCTGGAAAAACTCGATCCTGGTGAACGAGACGCAATTTTATTAGCAGAGAAACTAAAAGCTGACTTGGTGATCTTGGATGACAAAGCTGCAAGACGCGTAGCTCTGGAGCGTGGTTTGACAATTATTGGACTCTTAAGTATTCTCAAAGACGCTGCTAATACCATTTTTTTGTGAGGCTGCGCCAAATTTTCTTGACTTCTTCTTTCTTTACTTTGTGTACTTTGCGCTCTACCCTGCGGGAAGCCGCTGCGCGTCTACGCGGTTCGTTCCTCATATAATTAGGCGCATCTTCATACAGAATTGGTATAAATCTGATTTACTGGATTTGAGGACAGTTTTTGACTGTTTGCGAGAAGTTGGCTTTTGGGTTGCACCAAGTTTACTTGAACAGCTTCTAGAAGAGGAGTAATTAATTATTATCCACCAACTGAACAACTCCCCATTGTCCATTCGTTAACCAAGCAGAGTCTGACTTTTCCACTTCCTCCAAAACTTCCGGTTTAATACCTGCTGCAACTTCCGATTTCAAAGTACGTAGGGCTACCATTGGGACGGGCAAGTAACACACTATATCTGAAATGTTAGTCGTAAAATCCCAATGTCTATCTCCTAACAATCTTCGATAATTTGCATCTCCTTTAATAACTATCAAATTGGAATGAGATAACTCATTTTTTAGAGACTCAGGTATTTCCCAAAAAGCTAAAGGTGACGTCCAAAAATAATCGTAACACAAAACTAACTGCTCTGATGCAATATATTCTTGTAGTCTTTGAGCAAAGGATTTCACTTCTGGATTGCTTGAAGCTAATAAAAATTCTGTTGTTTGATGCACATCTTTAATCATGGCATCAGAGACAAATGTTGGGTGAGACTTTAAATGTAGTCTAACAACGCTCGCGACACCACTACCTAAAAGATAATCTACCAAACACAAATCACAGACAAGTTCAAAGCCAGCATTATCTACAACAAAGTCAACACGTCCGGAATTGCGATTCACTAACAATTCTGTGACTTTGAGTCCATCATCTACTAATATGTGAGATTGTTGGCTTTGAATATCAAAACGACTGCGATCGCTTTCAAATGCTGACCACAAACTGAGATCAACTCGATTTCCCCACAAACCAAAATATAATAATGTTATCAAAGCTGTTTGCCTTGATTGATTTTCTTGCTCTGATACATTCAACCATCCATTCACTTGAGTGCATAAAGCAACAATTGAGTCAAGGGATGTTTCTAAACCTTGACGTTTTTGCAACTCAAATGGATCTATACCTTGCGATTCACCAGCACGAAAGTAGTTGGTAATTTGCAAAAGATATCTATAAAAATAAGTTTCAGTAAAAAACCACGGAATATCTATCCAACGCTGTTCTTTGTATGATTCTAAATATTTACACCAATCTGCAAAATCTGAACCAGTATCATCTACAAGAGTTGGCAAATATCCCGATGGCAGTTCACTGGCTAGTTTCTCTAAGCTGGCATTAATATTGGCTGGAAACTTATTTTCAGCGATGACTCTACGAGCAATATTAGGCATCCGTTGAGTAACTGTAAACTCAGTAAAAGTACCAGCTTCTGCACCCACAAGTGGTTGTGGTAGGGGTAATCTAGGGGTATTGGATTTCTGTTCCACTAGTTTTTGTTTGTTATAAAGCACCACTTTCAAATATTGCAGTGCTTTGTTAACAAACCTTACAGATTTAAGATTCAGTTTAGAAATGTATCATTAATGCAGTCGTTAACTTGACTGCAACTTTCTTAAAGAAGCAAAACTTTTGGATATGGTGTCCGCGTGGAAGCTATCGCTTTTTGAATCGGTATTAAGTAGTCGGACAAAAATATTTACAGTCATTGCGTTAGCGTAGCGTGCCCGGAGGGCATACGAAGCGAAGCAATCCCAGCCCTTGCGATTGCTACCCTGCGGGAAGCCGCTAGCCCCTAAGGGGGCGCTGCGCAAACGCGTCTACATTCCGCTTCGCTCCATTCGCAATGACATTGTGTAATTAATTCTGTCTGACTACTTACTTATTAGCTGACCCCGGCTCAGTAAGCGTGCGGTGCAGTTCGGCAGTGACGGTATCAGGTAAGATTTTGCTTACGGTGCCCAGAATCTTGGTTTGGAGTGAGCCTGCGATGATCTTATCCTTGCCCGCGATCAAAGCTTCAAAACCCTGCTTGGCGACTTCGGCTGCGTCGTCCTTTTGACTCGCGCCCGCCTTGGTATCGTCCATATCCGCGCGCTGGAAGAAGTTGGTATCCGTCGGTCCGGGCATGAGGGCGGTGACGGTGACGCCCGTGTCCTTTAGCTCGCTGCGCAGTCCCTGGGAAAAGGAGTGGACAAACGCCTTGGAGGCTGCGTAGACTGCCTCGAACGGTCCAGGCATCAAAGCGGCGATCGAGGAAGTAAAGAGGATGCGACCCTTACCGCGACTAACCATGTCCTTCACCACCCGCTTAGCGAGATGGACAGTCGATACGACGTTCAGATTGATGAGATTGAGTTCGTCCTGTAGGTCGGTTTCGCGGGCAAAGTCACCGCCAACACCAAGACCTGCGTTGATAGCGATCGCATCCACTGGTCGGTTCGCTGCCTTAATCTTGTTGTAGAGCGTCTCAACTCCGTCATAGGTGGCAAGATCGGACTGCACCGTCTCGACTTTGACACCTAGTCCAACCAAAGCTTGAGCAGCTTCGTCAATGCTTGAGGCAGTAGCTGTGATGATCAAATCAAAGCCGTTTTGGGCAAACTGTTTAGCAAGTTCGTAGCCGATACCGTTAGAGGCACCCGTTACGACAGCCAGAGGTCGAATCAAGGAACTGTTGTTCATTTGCAAGTCTTTCGATACCAGATGGTTTGCGTGGACTGTGAGCTTTTAACCTTTACAATCCTAAAAAGGCAGTAGTGTGATTACGTCTTTCCAAGGAAGTATTGCTCTTTGTGTCTTTAAGATTACTTTTCTAGAGTTCCGTTTATACTTCTAAAGCGCCGGTACAGTAGTCAAAAAGCACGCAAAAAACCCGGTTTCTCTCTGTCGGAAAACTTGATATCTCCTATGCTCAACTCGAAGAAACCGGGTTTTTGGGATTAATGTACCGGCGTTCTAACCCTCATTTAGCTCAATCGGGCATTCATCCCACGCTTCGTATCAATTTTAAAGTGAAACGGTCTTAATGCCATTCGGCTATAGCGTCTACCTAGTGTTTGACCTATCATTAAAGTCACCATGTGTTGAAGAAGTTCTTATCACATTTGATCAAGCTTTCGACACACAATTAAAGTTACTCATATTTACACAATATTTAAAAAAGTACACGAGTTACTTATGAAACTAACCCTGTGCATGATTGTCAAAAACGAAGAAGCTACGCTGTCTAAATGTCTTGGCAGTGTGAAAAATGTCGTCGATGAAATGGTAGTATTAGATACAGGTTCTACAGACAGCACTCCAAAAATTGCTGAAAAATTTGGTGCGAAAGTGCATCATTTTGAATGGTGTAATGACTTTAGTGCTGCTCGCAATGAAGCTTTAAAATACGTCACAGGTGATTGGATTCTTGTATTAGATGCAGATGAAACTCTCACCCAGAAAATTGTACCGCAGTTGAAACAGGCGATACGAAGGGAAGAATACCTCCTGATCAACCTTCTGCGCCATGAGGTAGAAGCAGAACAATCTCCTTACTCGCTGGTTTCGCGCCTGTTCCGCAATCATCCAGATATCCGCTTTTCTCGCCCTTACCATGCGTTAGTGGATGATAGCGTGTCTGAAATTTTAACTCAGGAACCAGGTTTGCAAGTGGGCTATTTGGAAGGGGTTGCTATTTCACACACAGGATATCAAAAAAGTGCCATAGCTCAACAAGATAAATTTACCAAAGCACAAGCAGCGATGGAAGGTTTTCTTGCTTCTCATCCTAATGATCCTTATGTTTGTAGTAAGTTGGGGGCGCTTTATGTAAAAATCGGGAAAATAGTAGAAGGTATCAAGTTGTTGGCGCAGGGAGTGAGCAATTGTGAGGAGGAGTACGAGACTTTATACGAACTCTACTATCATCTTGGTATTGCCTACTCTCGGTTGCAAAATTCTAAAAATGCGATCGCCCACTATGATGCTGCAGTGAAATTGCCTATCTACCCAATTCTTAAATTAGGAGCATACAACAATCTCGGCAATTTACTCAAAGCAACTGGAGATTTCAATGGTGCTAAAACTGCTTACGAAGCAACAATCAAGATTGACTCCAGTTTCGTCCCAGGATATTACAATCTCGGGATGACGCTAAAGGAAATGAGTTTATTCAAAGATGCTATCTTAGCTTATCAAAAAGCAATTGAGTTAAGTCCTAAATATGCTGATGCGTACCAAAACTTGGGGGTATTGCTGCTGAAACTTGGCTATGTAAAAGATAGTCTTGTGAGTTTTCAAAAAGCGATCGCCCTTCACGAAGAACAGCAAAATCCTGAAGAGGCGAAACGACTGCGCCAAGGTTTGAAAGAAATGGGGTTACTGCGTTAGTCATACCAAGTTGCAATCAAATGTAGCACCTGTCATTGCGAACGAAGCGAAGCGCGTAGTGAAGCAATCGCAAGTGCTTGAGATTGCTTCGTTTCACTCGCAATGACATATCATCAACCGTCAGTGCCAGGTATCCGATTTGTAGAATGCTGATTCTATTGTGGAAAAAGAGGCTGGAATAAATTTTTACGAATTGAATTTTCTCAATATAGTCTCTTTAAGATTAGTATCTGAACGAGGATAGCTACCTACACCAAGGCTCAAAACTTTGATTTTAGTTTCCGGAGTTTTTAATGCTTTAATTGCATCTGTAATTGCAAATAAGGTAGGATTATTGGCAACAAATCCACCATCAATCATTTCCGGCATTTCCGGTTTTCCAGCAATTGTTGTTGAAATCTTATGAATATCAAAGAATGGAGAAGCTGAGCATGAAGCTACAACAACATCTGCTATTTTACAACCAAAACCAGGTTCTCCATTCCCTCCTTGGAATAGTGAACGGGAACTCTTAAAAATCATCGGTCTACGGTATTCGTAGTTAGTAGCTACAACTCCAATTAGAGTTTTAAAATTTTCATCGTTAAACTCATAATCCTGAAACACTTCGTTAGCACATTTCTTTAAGGCTTGGCTTCTTTTTGAACTACTTCTGTGACTCATGATGTCTGGGATGTACTGAAAATACTTTTTAGAAATCTCACTGACACTTTCACCGCGAGCTAGCAGAGAGCCAATAATTGAACCTGTGCTAGTTCCATAAATAAGTTGAAATTTTTTGTATAGAGGTTCTCCTAGTAATTCTTCAACTTTTTCTAAAACTCCTAAAGTGTATACTCCTAAAGAGCCTCCACCATCTAGAGAAAGAATATGAAAGTGATCTGTTTGAGCTTCTGTCATATTATAAATAACCTTTATTTTTAAATAATAACTAATCAATATGGTTCGGATAAGATCCCCCCGCCTACGGCGACCCCCTTAAAAAGCAGGGCTGTTTCATTCCCTCAAAGGCTCATAATGTCAAGGGTTTGTGAAGCGCGATCGCTGTATTTTTTTGGAGAAAAATTGAATTTTCTGGGTCAAAATATAGGTTTTCTATAACTTCTGTCCCAAAAATCATCGCGCTACATATTGACAAAACCTCCCTCCTTAACGAATGAAACAGCCCTGCCTTAAAAAGGGGGTAAAAGAGGGTTATAAGCCCCCCTTTTTAAGGGGAGCCAGTGCGTTGGGCGGGTTTCCCGACTTGAAGCACCTGGCGTGGGTTGGGGGGATCTGCTTTGAGATAACCGAACATTACCGAACCGTATTGAATGACTAATGACTAAATAAGTGATTTGACAAATTTTTCAAATCTATCCATTCCCTTTTCAATTGTTGCCATATCGGTGGCGTAGGAAAGGCGAATATTGTCATCACCAGCAAAGGCGATTCCAGGAATAACTGCTACTTGCTCTTTTTCTAGCAACTTGTTAGAAAAATCCAGAGATTTTAGTCCTGTTTTGCTAATGTCGGGAAATAGGTAGAAAGCGCCGTCTGGTTTTGGACAAGTCAGCCCAGGAATAGCGTTAAGTCTTTCATACATGACTTCTCGTCGTTTGGCGAAAGCTTGTAGCATTTCTTCGACACAATCTTGCGAACCTTCCAAAGCTGCGATCGCCCCATATTGAGCAAAGGTACAAACATTCGACACACTATGGCTTTGGATAGTAATTGTTGCTTTAATCAAATCAAGTGGTCCTGCCAAATATCCGATGCGCCATCCTGTCATGGAGTAAGCTTTGGCAAACCCATTGCTGATAATAGTTCGCTCAAAAATCTCTGGTCCTAGCGAACCAATGCTGACCTGTTTGGCACCATCGTAGAGAATCTTCTCATAAATTTCGTCGGAAACGACAAGAATGTCAGTCTCAACGATAATTTGGGCGATCGCCTGAATTTCCTCTGGTGTGTAAACCATACCAGTCGGGTTAGATGGCGAGTTGAGGATAAAAAGCTTTGTCTTGGGCGTAATCGACTTACGCAACTGTTCTGGTGTAATTTTGTAACCTGTCGAAACATCTGTGGGGACAATCACAGACACTCCACCAGCAAGCGTCACCATTTCCGGATAACTTAACCAGTAGGGCGCGGGGATGATGACTTCATCTCCTGGTTCAATCAGCGCCAGTATTAAGTTAAACAGAGAATGTTTCCCACCGTTGGTAACGATAACATTTTCTGCTTTGTAATCAAGACCATTGTCAGTTTTTAACTTGCGAGCAATGGCTTCTCTTAACTTTGGTTCCCCAGATGCAGGTCCATACTTGGTTTTACCTTCGTCCAAAGCTTTCTGTGCAGCAGCTTTGACGTGCGCTGGACTATCAAAGTCCGGTTCTCCAGCGCTAAAACTACAAACATCAATTCCTTCTGCCTTCATTGCCTTAGCCTTGGCTGCAATAGCTAAAGTTATAGAAGGTGCTACTTGACTTACTCGTTGCGCCAGCTTCATGTCACTCGTTTAGCAAACTTCTGACTTACTTTACAATATCTCAGAAAATAAGATTGATATTTGTCTCTTAACAATTCCTTTGTTGGAAGAATAAAATTGATGGGGCGATAGCAAGGCGCTGCTGCCTAAGCGCAAAGCGCTCAGCATGAGCGTTCGGCAGATCGGCTGTTTGTTATCTCTGGGATGAACTGTGGATAGTGGATACAGAGAGTAAATGTGTTTTTTTGTGATTTTTTATCTACGTAATTTTCTCCTCATTTAGTCCTCTTGAGAGGACTTTGGCTATTAGCCTGCGATTTGAATCGCAGGCGGTTGGACACGGTTCGTCTGTGCGATCGCGTTCGCGAACGCGTGTCCGGAGGACTCAGCGGGCGCTCTGCGCCATCGCCCGCGTGTGAAGCGTTATAAATCTAGTTTTGTGGGTGATATCACACCGAGGAAGCGCCCTCAGTTGAAAACAAGGCGGAGTCGTTTAGGCGTTAAGCGTAGATCTGCCCTAGGCGTTAAGCGTAACTCTGCCCTAGGCAATCGCCACCGCATCAGACAAATAAACATCCTGAATAGTGTGAAACAACTTCACTCCTTCCTCAAACGGACGTTGAAATGTTTTGCGCCCAGAAATTAATCCTGTTCCACCAGCGCGTTTGTTAATCACCGCAGTCCGAACAGCTTCTGCAAAGTCATTTTTTCCAGACGCGCCACCAGAGTTAATCAGTCCTGCACGTCCACAATAGCAGTTAAGTACCTGGTAACGAGTTAAATCGATTGGGTGGTCGGTTGTCAAATCTGTGTAAACCCGCTCATTGGTTTTACCGTAACTCTTACCAGTCGCCTTGGCTACTGCTCCGTAACCGTTGTTATTTTCTGGCAATTTTTGTTTAATAATGTCAGCTTCGATTGTCACACCCAGATGATTCGCTTGTCCTGTCAGATCAGCCGCGAGGTGATAATCTTTGTCTTCTTTGAAAGCGTTGTTCCGCAAATAGCACCAAAGAATCGTCACCATCCCCAAATCATGAGCGCGTTTGAAGGCTTGGCTGATTTCCTGAATTTGGCGGGTGGAGTTTTCCGAACCAAAATAAATAGTCGCACCCACAGCAACTGCACCCAAATTCCAAGCTTGTTCGACTGAAGCAAACAAAACTTGGTCAGACTGATTGGGGAAAGTTAGCAGTTCGTTGTGGTTGAGTTTGACTATAAAGGGAATTTTGTGAGCGTATTTGCGTGAAATTGAGCCTAAAACTCCCAAAGTTGTCGCGACAGCGTTGCAATCTGCTGCTATTGCCAGCTTAACAATATTTTCTGGATCAAAGTACATGGGATTGGGTGCAAATGACGCACCGGCTGAGTGTTCAATCCCCTGGTCTACTGGCAGAATAGAGAGGTAGCCAGTATTTGCCAGCCGTCCGGTAGAGTATAGTGTTTGAAGATTACGCAAAACTTGGGGGTTGCGATCGCTGTTCAACCAAACTCGATCCACAAAATCTGGTCCTGGCAAATGTAGTAAATCCTTAGAAACTTTTGCCTTATAGGTGAGCAAGTCTTCTGCTTCTTTGCCTAGCAAGGACTCAATAGAATGAGGCGCAGATAGTGTTGTCGTCATTGCCTTTTCCTCAAAACGTCAGCACATAGCTTTGCCTTTAATATAGCATTCGCACTATTTTTCACCCGCTTCTAAAAGCATGAAAGCTCTTTTCCCAAAATTTGGATATGGGGCTTCTAGAACAAATGTGTCATGCTGGTCGGGAACATTAATCATTTCTCCTGATGCGACCATAATTATAAATTTATTTGCTTTTTTAAGATTCGCTCAATATCATTTTATCAATCATGTCTAGTATATCCGGGTCTTTCGTCATATCAAACTTCCTGGCAAATAACTTTTCTGATTCCCTAATTTTCTCAAAATCATTTTTTGAGAAAATTTTGGGGTGCCAGGCGTTTATGGGCCACTCTAGATATGTCAAGCTAGCGTTAATAATTTTTCCCTGAAAAGGTGAATTTAAAAGGAGGGTTTGGTAAAACAATTCATCTGTACAATAAGTGTAATTAAACCGATTAACAAACTTAGGGTTTTGCTTGATAAAATCATTTATCCATTTTATGGATTCTCCTGTTAAGCACCAAAATTGCGAACCTCCATAAAGATCAAAGCCTTCAGGCAATTTAGGCCTTTTCGGTAAAAGCAAAATCAACAATGAATTTAATAAAGAGTTAATAGGAGATTCAAAGTCACGCTTTTTGGGAATCAAGAAATACTCCTCTTTCCACCAAGGAATGTACCAATTTTCAACTCTTGCTAAGCCGCCATCTTCGTCTTCCCATTTACTACAAGGTAGTGGAAAATACTCTATCCATTCTCTACCTTTATTTTCTTGGAAAAACTTCTTAATCTGTTCATTTGATTTTATCAAATAGTCTTGACCCGATAAGTGTATAACATAATCGAAGTAAGTACCTGTTTCAACTATTGACTTTATCCCTTCAAGACTAGCTCTGACAATATCAAAACTTCCCCATTCTGAATTGTATCTCTTTATGAAAGAGACATTTGGAAAATCCTTAAGCTGAGTCAGTACCTGATGATAAATTTTTTTATCTGTTTTTTTATCTATATGTATAAAAAATGAAACATCATCTGTGTTTAGTTTAGAAATCAGACGTACTAGTTGTTCCGGATATTTATGTGCCAAAATTATATATGCTATTCTCATCAAAACTGCCTGATTAGGTAAATCAACTTTTCATCCTCTACAACTGGCGTTGTACGGGTAAGCACGTCTCAAACGCTATTGCCAAGGGGGTTTAGAGGTTAGGGTAAGCATTAGTACCAGCCCTTTCAAGGTACTATGAAAGAAATAACGGTTCTAGAACCAAAATTCAAAATATATTTGCTTTTTAAGATTTGGTCAATATCATTTTATCAATCATATCTAATATATCCGCATCTATACTCATGTCAAACTTCCTAGCAAATAACTTCTCTGATTCCCTAATTTTATCAAAATCATTTTTTGATAAAATTTTGGGGTGAAGGGAATCATCCTTAGGCCACTCTAGATAGGTCAAGCGAGTGTTAATAATTTTTTCCTTAAAAGGGGAATTTGCAATTAAAATCTGGTAAAACAATTCATCTGGACAATAAGTGTAATTAAAACTATTAACAAACTTGGGGTTTTGCTTAACAAAATTATTTATCCATTTTGTAGATTCTCCTGTTAAGCACCAAAATGCTGAACCTCCATAAAGAGCAAATCCTTCAGGCAATTTAGGTCTTTTCGGTAAAAGCAAAATCAACAATGAATATAACAAAGAGTTAATAGGAGATTTAAACTCACGCTTTTGCGGAATAAAAAATTCCTTATCTTTCCAACGAATATACCAAGATTCTAATCTTGTTAAGCCTCCCTTGTACCATTTATTACAAGGTAATGGAAAATACTCTATAAATTCTTTACCATTATTCTCTTGCAAAAACTTCTTAATCTGTTCATTTGACTTGATCAAATAGTCTTGACCTGAGAAGTATATAACATAATCGAAGTACTTACCCGTTTCAACGATTGATTTTATTCCCTCAAGACTAGCTCTGACAATATCACAACTTCCCCATGCTAAATTGTATCTCTTTATAAAAGAGACATGTGGAAAATTCTTGAGTTGAGTCACTATCTGATGATAAATTTTCTGCTCTGTTTTTTTATCTATATGTATAAAAAATGAAACATCATCTGTGTTTAGTTTAGAAATAAGACGTACTAATTGTTCAGGATATTTATGCGCCAAAATTATATATGCTATTCTCATAAAAAACGGGAGTATCCCAAATGTGTAAATGTATTTTATTTTGTAGTGCAAATCGGACAGTCCGCTTCAGTAATAAAGTAGGGAGCAAGATGCTCTCACTACCATCTTTTGTGTAAACTTGGGATGCTTCCTAAAAAATTGCTTTACTAGGCAAATCAACTTTTCATCCTTTACAACTGGCGTTGTACTGCTAAATATATTTCAATACGGTTCAGTTAAGCCTTGAAGTCAAAAAAAATGCATTTTTAAGATTTGCTTAATATCATTTTATCAATCATATCTAATATATCCGAATCTCTCGTCATATCAAACTTCCTGGCAAATAATTTTTCGGATTCACTAATTTTATCAAAATCATTTTTTGATAAAATGTTGGGGTGAAAGGCGTTAACATTAGACCACTCTACATATGTCAAGCAAGCATTAATAATTTTTTCCTTAAAAGGTGAATTGACAATCAGGGTCTGGTAAAACAATTCATCTGTACAGTAAGTGTAATTAAACCGATTAATAAACTTCGGGTTTTGCTTGACAAAATCATTTATCCATTTTATGCATTCTCCTGTTAAGCACCAAAATTGCGAGCCTCCATAAAGAGCAAAGCCTTGCGGAAATTTACGTCTTTTCGGTAAAAGGAAAATAAATAATGAATATAATAAAGAGTTAATAGGAGATTTAAATTCCCGAAAAGCGGGAATACAGAAATACTCCCCTTTCCAAGTGATGTGCCAATCTTCTACTCTTGTTAAGCCGCCATTTTTCCATCCCCATTTACTACAAGGTAGTGGCAAATGCTCTAGAAATTCTCTACCTTTATTCTCTTGGAGAAAGTTCTTAATCTGTTCATTTGACTTGGTCAAATAGTCTTGACCCGATAAGTGTATAACATAATCGAAGTACTTACCCGTTTCAACTATTGATTTTATTCCTTCAAGACTGGCTCTGACAATATCAAAACTTCCCCATGCTAAATGGTATCTCTTGATGAAACAAACATTTGGAAAATCCTTGAGTTGAGTCACTATCTGATGATAAATTTTATCATCAGACTTTTTATCTATATGTAGAAAAAAGGAAACATCATCTGTGTTTAGTTTAGAAATCAGGCGTACTAATTGTTCCGGATATTTATGTGCCAAAATTATATATGCTATTCTCATCAAAACTGCCTGATTAGGTAAATCAACTTTTCATCCTCTACAACTGGCGTTGTACTGCTAACTATATCTCAATACGGTTCAGTTAAGCCCCTAAGTCAGGTAAAATAAGCGTTGTTCTCAAGAATGGAAATAGAGTGTGGTGCATCTGGCCGCATTTATCATTACTGTCTCCTATTTCTTTCTGTTGTGGCGCTGTCTTGGGCAAACCGTTCACAAGTTATCAACAATTTTTCTGATCGCGTCTCAAACGCTATTGACAAGCGGGTTTAGAGGTTAGGGTAAGCATTAGAACCAGCCCTTTTAAGGTACTATAGCAGTCCTATTTTAGTTGTAAATTGTCTAATGAGGGCTCTTAACAGGGAACAGGGAACGCTTAACAGGAATTGTTTATAAATGATTTAGGATTGCTATATAAAAGAAATAACGGTTCTACGACCAAAATTAAAAATTTATTTGCTTTTTTAAGATTGGCTCAATATGATTCGTTTTATCGAATTGTTTTTGGGAAATTATTTTTTTGGAAATCCCTAAAGTGACCTTCTGGCTAAAATTCCGCCAGAGATGATTTCAAGCGTTCTGCTAAGACTTGTAAATGAGGTTCCAAAATGCATGTGTAGTGATTACCAGAAACATCAATGATTTTTATATCTTCCGCATCCATGATAGAGAATAATTCCACCCACACAAGAGTTGGGTCGGAAGCCATGATATGCTTTTCTTTGGCTCTCAAGACAGTGACTTTTCCTGGATATGGCTGTGGCAGATAAGAATAAGTTGCTTTTAGCGTTCCAACTAACACATCAAGAATGCGTCGGTTTTGTTGGCTTTGATTTGATGGCGGTAATATCTTGACTTCTATTGCCTTGTCAAGGATGTAGTTAATTTGTTCGTTAATACTCAAGTGCTTAATTTCATCAGGTGTTACCAGATTATCTTGCCCTGCTATTCCGCCAAAATATCTGGAAAGAACACCAACCAAATAGGGGGCGTCAATTTTCTTGTTTTTATCCAAGAGAATTGGAACATAAGAATCAAGTATTACTAAAGAGACTTCCTGTCCCTGTTTGTGTAATTGTTGTGCCATTTCATACGCCACAACTCCCCCAAATGACCAACCACCAATAGAGTAAGGACCATTGGGCTGAAACTTCCTAATTGCTTGGATATACAAGCTTGCCATATCCTCGACTCGTGTGAGTGGTTCTTCTTCCCCATGAAACCCTTGCGCTTGCAAGCCATAAAACGGTTGATCGTCACTGAGAGAATGCGCCAATTTGAAGTAACACAAAACATGACCTCCTGCAGGATGTACGCAGAAAAATGGTGGCTTGTTACCTTTTGGCTGGATGGGAACTAGGAGGGAGTTTTCAAAAGTATTGGAACTGGTATTAAGAAGATTTGCAAACTTTTCAATGGTGGGATTGGTGAGGACTGCTGATAAGGGTAATTCCTTACCAAAGTGCTGCCCAATTGAAGCTATTAAGTAGATTGCTGAAAGAGAATTTCCGCCAATTTCAAAGAAGTTATCTTTAACACCTATTGGCTGAATGTTTAATATTTCTGACCAGATTTTTGCCAGTTTCCCTTCGGTATCATTGCGCGGTGCGACAAATTCATTGTGTTGGCTGAAGCTAGAAAGTGTTGGCTTTGGCAAAGCGCGACGGTTGACTTTTCCACTAGGAGTTAAGGGTAATGCTTCTAAGATTACAAAAGCTATTGGCACCATGTAATCTGGTAGCTTCTGTTTGAGGAAATCGCGCAGGGTGTCAGGAGTTGGTTCTTCCTGTTTAGTAGTGATATAAGCTACTATTTGTTTTTCTCCTGGTTGATCACTACGGGTAATGACAACCGCTTCTCGTACTTGTGGATGAGCAGATAAAGCGTTTTCTATATCCCCAAGTTCGATCCTAAAACCTCGAATTTTTACTTGATTATCTATTCGACTAACGTATTCAATATTGCCATTATCCAGGTAACGAGCTAAATCTCCTGTTCTGTAAAAACAGGAACCTTGCGAGAAAGGATTAGCAATAAACCGTTCAGCAGTGAGTTCAGGACGATTGAAATAACCGCGTGCAACCCCAGCACCACCTATATACAATTCGCCCAAAACTCCGATAGGAACTGGTTGGAGATTGGAATCCAATATGTAAGTTTGTGTGTTAGCGATAGGACAACCGATGGGGACTAAAGCATGAGATAGTTTCGCAGCTTCTACTTGACAAACAGTTGACCAAATAGTCGTTTCAGTCGGTCCATACAAATTCCATACAGTATCACCTTTTTCTAATAAATGCTTTGCCAAGTCACTATTTAAGCCTTCGCCACCGCAGAGAATTTTCAATTGAGGAGAACTAGTCCATCCAGCCGCAAGCAACATCCGCCAACTAGCTGGGGTGGCTTGCATAATCGTAGCACCAGAAGAATGAATTAGTTCTCTGAGTTGCCTGCCATCGCTAGCGACTTCTCGACTTGCTAATATTAACCTAGCACCCGTAATTAAAGGCAGATACAGCTCTAGGGCAGCAATATCAAATGATATTGTAGTAACTGCCAAAAGGACATCTGACTCTGCAATTCCGGGTTCATGCTGCATAGATTTTAAGAAATTGACCACAGCAGCGTGAGGAATTTCTACTCCCTTAGGCTTACCAGTTGAACCGGAGGTATAGATAACATAAGCCAGATTTTTAGCAGTTGCACATGGTGCAGGATTATCTTTACTATGACTGGCAATCTTTTCCTTATCTGTACGTAAACAGATGACTTTCCTATGTTCATCATCAGCAAATAATTTTTGATTATCAGTTAATAACACTGGCACCTGAGAATCAGATAAGATTAATTCCAAGCGTTCTTGTGGAAAACCTGGATCTAAAGGTAAGTAAGCTGCGCCAGCTTTCAAGATACCCAAAAGTCCCACCAGCATATCTAAAGAACGCTCAACGCAGATACCTACTAAAACCTCTGGTTTAACTCCCAGTGTTTGTAAGTAGTGCGCGAGTTGATTTGCACGCTGATTGAGTTCACCATAGGTAAGCTGTTCTTCTAGAAAAGAGACTGCAATAGTATTACTGTTTCGCTTTACCTGTGCTTCTATTAATTGGTGGAGACATACACTCAAATCATAATCAGTCCCAGTCGCATTCCACTCAACCAGTATTTTCTCTTGTTCCTTCTGACTCAGCAATGGTAACTGAGCTACTGGCTGTTCTGGATTTGATACAATACTTTCTAATAAATTCTGGAAATGTTCGCTTAGATGAGCGATCGCCGCTTCATCTAACAGATTGCTGTTGTACTTAAAGTAACCTAAGCTAGATTCCGAAAGCTGGATCACTTCCAAGCTTAAATCAAATTCTACTTTTTGCTGGGGTAGTTCCCAGTATTCTAGTTCTAGATCGCCACAATTTGTCGGCTGTTTCTTAGCTGTAGCCTCGAATAACTTTGATATATTTTCCAGTTGATTGACATTCTGGTAACTAAAGGAAGCTTGACAAATAGG
This sequence comes from Brasilonema angustatum HA4187-MV1, assembly GCA_019359695.1. Taxonomy (GTDB): domain Bacteria; phylum Cyanobacteriota; class Cyanobacteriia; order Cyanobacteriales; family Nostocaceae; genus Brasilonema; species Brasilonema angustatum. The sequence continues at coordinate 71,779 of JAHHGV010000003.1, read as the reverse complement.
TGAATGACTTGAATTAGACTTTGACTGTAATTGTCTTACCAATAAAGCAAACGGATAATCTTGATACTCCCTTATTTCTAAACAATTATTACTAACTTGATGGATAAACTTTTTAAATGAAATACTTTCCCAAATCAAATCCCGTGAAATAACTACGTTAGCAAAGTTGCCAACAACTCTTTCAAATTCTGGTCTATCTTGCTGATTTACTACCAAACCAACAAGAATATCTTTTTCACTTGTATAACGGTAAAGCAGAATTTTAAATGCTGCTAAAAGAAGGTTAGCTAGGCTGACATTTTCATCATTTGCCAGTTTTTTTAGTAATCCAGTTAGTCTATTGTTGATGACAAAAGCATAAGATAAGCCATTGTCAGTTTTGAGAGGAGATTGAGGTAATCTAGTCGGTAACTCTAGTAAAGGTAATTCTCCCGACAACTGTTTTTCCCAATAATCTTTAAGTCTTTCCCCTTCAGAACTTTCTAGTAGATTAACTTCTTTTTTTACATATTCTTTATATAAATATTGTGAAAACTCTAAAGTCTTAATATTCTTGTTTGAATCTAAAAAATTATTTTTTGATAAATAGAGTTGCAAAAACTCATCCACCAGTAGTAATAAAGAACCCCAATCACTTACCAAACTATGAACGGTTAGCAAAAGAATATGCTCCGTAGCAGAACGACTAAACAAGCTTAGCCGAATCATCGGAGCTTTTTCTAAATTGAATGGATGTTTAGCGGACTGTAGTAAATACTTAGTTAACTCATTAAAATCCCAACTTGAAGCGTTTATCTCTTCTAAATTAGCTTCAACGTTATCATGTATTTCTTGAAAATTTTTCTTTTCCGACTCATGATAAGTCGTGCGCAAGATATCGTGACGATCAATTATTGCTTGAAATGTTTTTTTTAGAGCAGAAATACTGACAGGTGAATTAATTTTGAAAGCAAAACAAACTTTATCGTTTAGCCCTTCTGGCATGAAATGATGGCTCAACCAAATTTTATGCTGAACTTCCGAGAGAGGAAATGACGCTTTCATATTCAATGATTGATTCATGGCTAGCTGCAAATCAAACGATTCTTTATTATGTTTATATATTTCAAAAAGTTGTTAATAAAGCTGGTTTCATATCGCGAATGTTGCACATATTCCCAAAAGCAGTCAGTATTTTTCGCTTCAGTTTAGTATTGAGTCTACTATGAGCAACTTGTAGGTTATCGATTACGAGAATATCGCCTTGCTTCCACTGAAATATGACTGCATTTTTCCATTCAGCTTGCCCCAACTCTTTCGCTTCTGCTTCCGTCATATTGGTGCTTTGACCATCTTTGTTCAAAAAATATGCGTTCAAAGTACTAGTTCGTTTTTGCGAACCATCAACAACAGTTGCTGCTGTTGTTGCTCTTTGTTGAATATTTTTGTACAATTTGGCTGGCAGCAAGTTGTAATAGAGCCTTTGTTTAAATGAATACCGTTGCCCAATATTTCGATACCATTCTCTACTAACTAAACAATCAACAATACTAAGGCAAAAGCAGAGTTTACTCGTTCTTGGGTGACTGAATAAGGGAATATAAGAACATTCAAAAGAAATAGAGCCATCCTCTTCCCAGTTAAAATCAAATCCTTGTTCCTGGAGAAGTTTGGTAATCTCGTCTGGCGAGAGATCCTCGAAGACCATTTCTAATAGATGGTTGGGAACATATCGCACAAACTGCTGAGGATAGTTTACAATTTTGTGCTGTAAGCTGGGAGATAAGTCATAAAATAGCTTTTCTGTATTGATGATGGGAGTCTCCCCATACAACTCGGGCTGAACTTGACAAAAGAAAGCAAGTACACTCGGTCGCACCGGCACCATATTGAGTTCATTGTGAGGAGCTATAATCACATCTGGTGGAGCTTCAGAAGAGGTGAAGACTTTCTCAGTTATTTGTACACGATGAGCGCTGCCAAAATGATAAACTGACTCCAGTTGGATATTCAATAGCTCTAGGGCTTTTTGAAATTGCTCTGCACCCTCAACCTCAAATCCCCGAAACAAAATCGCTCCGTATGTATCTAGTTGTTTATTGAACCAGTCGCCACTTTCCTTCAGCAATGCTTTGAGAACTGCAAAAGATTTTTCTTTGACTGGCTCAATAACTAGAGGTAGTTCTTTTTCAGTACTGGCAACAGTTTTCTCATCATCCTGCAAAAACCGTAATCTCATATCTGAAGAAATTGAAATTGGGAGATTATGGATAGTATTCATAGAGTGAAAAAATGATATACTTAACAATCGACCAATAACCTTCTTCTTCCCCCAGTCTCCAATCTCTCTACATAGCTGATTCTACCTCTTCCTTGATAGCAAATTCACTAGATGAAGTTAGATATACCCCTAAAATAATCACAACAAAACTTATCAATGTAGACCAGTTGAGGCTTTCCGAAAAGATAACCCAAGCTTCCAGGGAGCTAAAGACAGGAACAAACAGATCGCATAAGGAGACAAATCCTGAAGATAACTTGTTGAGGCTATAGGCATAAAGTCCCAAGCCTAGTATTTGGCATATCAGGGCTAGCAAAATCGCGTAAAGCCACCCACCCAACGAATAGGGGAAAAGCCTATCTTCAGTGAGTAGAGCAATAGGCAAAAGTAACACCGAGCCGATCGCAGAACACCACGTCATGATTATTGTCGGACTCAATTTACTTCGTAGTTGTTCGACGATGAGTGGATAGAAACCAAGAAACACAGCTGATAGTAATGCCATGAGATCTCCTTGGAGTTTGTCACTTGTCAAGGAAATGTCATCATATACTATAATACCAGCACCAACAATAGCTACAAACATACCGATAAGGAATTTACCATCAAAGCGCTTCCCAAAAATCAGCCATCCTCCTAAGACGGTGAACAGTGGAGCCAAATAGTGCATGAGCGTAGCGTTAGCGACGTTGGTCTGAGTTAGTGACAAAGCCCACAAACCAAGAGTAGCAAATATTACAAAACCTCCTGCGAGTAAGAGCAAAAATATCCGGATTTGGTAAAGCTGTAGTTTTTCAGGTTGGCTATCAGATAGTCGCCGCCGCGCTGCTGCGAATCCATTCCACAGCACAAAGGCGACAGTAGAGATCCAAAAGCGATTAAAGATTGTAGCATTTGGACCGAGTTCGCCTTCACTCAAGCGGATCAGAATTGGTGAGAAAGATAAGGCTACTAAGCTGACTACCAATGAAGCAACTGCTGTAGTAGTTGGTGTTGCGAATAAGTGCTCGTGTGGGAGTTTCAGTTTAGCTTTAAGCATCAATGTTTTCCAGTAATGTTAATAAGTGTACTTATCTTTCTGGCTACTTTGTTGCCTTTTTTGTTCAAGCCAAATAATACATATATACTAAGTATGAGCACATCTAGCTGTTATGTCAAAATACTAAACTGAAAAAACATCAATATAAATACTTAATTGGGTATACAATTATTTGGATAAAATTGCTACTATAAAAGATGCGCAAATCCAAATTATGCTGGGATATGTCTTGTAACAAGCCGAAAGACATATCCATAATTTAGGCGGTGGATGTAAAACTTTGTTCGTATTTGTGCGAGGCTCAAAACACTGTGCTAAATTCCATCACCGTCAGGCTAGTTCCAGTGTAAATGACTTTTTCCAGTTCAAAGCCACTCTTTTCAAACAACTCTTTATACTCTTGTTCCGTGCGCCAGTAACCCCCAGGATTTGTCACCATCATCTGAACTGCGGCAAGAGCTGGGATTGTGCCATCTGGATATTCTACTGGTGCACCACGAGGTGGAACTAGTGTCTGTAGAAGTACAACCTTACCTTGTTTTGGGAGAGCTTTTTTACACCCACTTAGTACCTTGATCGTGTCTTGCGAACTGAATACGGAAAGGAAATACTTCATCACGATCGCATCTGCACCCTTTGGTATCTCCTCCAAGGCATTACCACCAATGACTTGCACTGCATTTTCATCAAGTCCTTGCTTTGCTAGGAAAGCAGGAGCTGTTTCCACCTCATGCGGTAAGTCAAACAATACACCTTTACAGCCGAATTTTTTGACAATATAGGCAATCAGTGCCCCTTGATTGCCTCCAACGTCCATAACTGTATCAAATTGACCGAAATCATACACTTCAAACAACGAATCAATTGCTTGATTCGTTAAAAAGCTCATGGCATTGTTGAACAGATTTCTACTATCGGCGTTTTCCGTCATGAAAAATTCGTAGAATTTCTTGCCATGTGCCCTCTCAAAAGCTACTTCCCCTGTTTTCAAGGAATCCCCTAGTTCCCTCCAAGCATCCCACATACAGGGTTCTGTAATGTGCATCAGGAAATGTCCAACAGAAGGCCCCGCATTTGTAATCAGCAGTTGGGAGAGTTCTGTTGCTGCAAATACACGTCCGGGCTTTTCTACGAACACACCTAAATGAGCTAAAGCACGCAGAAGAACATAGAGAGTTTCTACTTTCGTAGAAGTTGCTTTTGCTATTGCTTCTACAGTCATTGGTTCCGACTGTAAAAGGTTAGGTATACCTAAGTTTGTTGCTATATAAAGGCATTGGCTTTGCCAGTAGCCATAGATCATCTGAGCAAGCTTTTTGGATGCCGAAGTCGTTCCCAACATATTCTATTTCTCGAAATAGTAGACGCTAATTACTTTTTATCTAGTCCAGTCCAAAATTACCAAGCTAAAATTATGTCACTCACCTGCTTTTCTAAACGTGTATAAACGTGTCGATTTCTTGGACAACTCCAAGCACACTGCAAACTGAAACTAGTTTGTGTGGCACGAGCTGCGCAAGGAACTACAGTAATATATTATACCATTCACAAAATCCCTGATACAAATGATTGGTTTCTAGTTCTTTCCCCCTGGTAAGAGCCCCCCCATTTGTATCAACCTTAAAGTGAAACGGTATTACGACTAGATATTATTAGCATCTCGGTCGATAACAGTGCACACACTACAGAAACAAGCATATTTTTCAAGTAACATATCTTGCCTCTGACGACAATAGTGACAAGTTTTTGATGTGTTGCGTTGGTCAATTATATGAACTATATGAACAAAGTTTTTGTTAAAACACCCTTGTATTTAAGTTACCTTCGCTTACATTAACTTTCTCCCCTTCATTCAATCGCCACCTGATTCCACAAGTTTACCAATATTAAAATCAATCTTTGTCCAACCTTTGAATTGCCGTAGATTGTTGAGCAAAAGCAAGGGAATTTGCCAGTGGTGTAGCATCAGAAACGGCAGTGGATCATCCAGTTTGTAAACGGCATCAGTACCTCGGAAAAAATTGCGTATCCAAGTTTGCAGTTGAGGAAAGGAACGAATACCAGTTAACCGCCAGACTTCGTGATATGTCCAGTATGTCGGCTTGCTGTTTGGCAGTGGTTTGAGAGGTTTTGTAAAAGATTCTTCGCTCAAATAAGCATCTGCCACTTGTGGATGGTTGTAAAACATTGTAATTGCCGAATGCGCTCGGGGATTACATTCAATGGCGTAAACTGTCCCATCTTCAGCTTGAATGAAATCAAAAGAAACTTGTCCAGTAATTCCCAGTTTTCCAACAAAATCCCTTACCCATTCTAGAATTTTGGGGTTTTCTACATTTTCGTAATTGACTTGAAAAGCTGAAGATTCTGCACAGCAGTGCAGCCGTAACTCTCCATTTTTGACTGTGCTATGAGTGCAAAATTCCTTGCCAGGAATAAACTCTTGCATAATCCAGGGTTTTTCTGGACTGATTGGCAAACTCCTGACAAATGCTGCTGTTTCCTCAGGGGTATCGCAAGGTAGCTTAGTTAAATCTAAGCGCCATACTGAGTCGTAAGGAATGCTTTTGAGAATATATTTGCGAGTTTCCCCAGAAAAATCAAAATTCAGAACTTGTTCAGGGTTGGTGATTTTGAAGGACTTGGGAACCGATAAGCCAAACGCTCTTGCTTTTTCACTGAAAGCAAACTTATCATCCTGCATTTGGGTGATATCAGCGTCGAAATGGAAAACTTCGCAGTAGGGTGAGAGCGCAGGCTTTGCTAAAGACTCATAGTAACTCGCAACTGGACTCGTGACAGGAACATAGACATCAATGTTTTCTTTCTTAACAATGTCTAGTAAAGCTTGGATATAAGCTTCTGGGTCATACTGTGGGATAGGAGTTGTATAAAAGCGAGAAACCGCACCAGAAAACCGATGTCCCGATAACCAGTATTTGTGGGTTTCTATTAAAACAACTCTATGTCCCGCAGCGTGAAAAGAACGGGCAAGCTGTAGCGCCTTCGTCATTTTGGCACCGCTAATCAAGATATTTTTGCGGTTTGCAGCGACAACTGTCTGAGGACGAACAAGACGGCTTAAGCGATTCCAAAATAGAGATCCCAGAACTATAGCAGCATTAATAGGCAACACTAAAAAAAGTATTGTCAAGGTCGCAAGGTTCTGGAATAAAGCTTTTACTTGTGGCACAAAAGAACTTGGTGATGTTGCTTCTGTATTAGATTATAGGGGAAGAGATCGTGCCATAATAACTCGTGATTTGTGATTCGTAGTTTCGCAATTGAGAAAAACTGTGAAACTACGAATTCAACTATCTGGAATTGTCTAGTAAGTAGCTCAACCTAATTAAACGTAAAATGTCCGCAGCGAATGAAACGCAGTGAGACCAGCACGGCGCAGTCCTTGTTTCGGTGCGATCAGGCGCGACGGGCGTTCCCACTAGGGTGAACCGTAGACCCCCAAGGAGGCTTCCCGCAATCTGCCGCAATCGCAAAGACTCTATTTTATGTTTTTCAATGTTGACCTACTTAGTGCCATGATAGACAACAGTCATTGAGGAACTCAGAACTCACAACAGCTAAGAACTAAGAAAAAGGGAACAGGATAAGTGCGGTTTTCGTGATTTGTGAATTCTGAGTTCTGTATGCACAACAAGAGTGCAGGCTCAATGGATGACAACTACGGTAACCGTCGGATAATGGTCAAGCCATCTCGCAGTGGCAACAATACCTGTTCCACACGCGAATCGGCGGCGACAACGTGGTTAAACTGAGCAATAGCCTCACCGTTGGGAGTGCGATTTTTTTCTGGAAGATAGACTTGTCCTTGAAGTAGAGTGTTGTCTACACAGATAAACCCTCCAGGAACGAGCAAATCTCTCTCCAACAAGGTTTGAAAGTACTTGACATACTCCCGTTTATCTGCGTCAATAAACACAAAATCAAATGACTGCCTTGCATCTGCCAGTTTCTGCAAAGTTGAGAGTGCTGGACCCACTTCCACACGAATTTTTGCACCGTGGGGAGACTCCCGGAAAGCAGCTTGCGCGAACTCTGCGGTGTAAGGGTCAACTTCACAAGCGACCAGCTCTCCATCAGGCGGTAAAGCTTCTGCGATCGCGAGTGCAGAATAGCCAGTGAACATACCAACTTCCAACACTTTCTTAGCTTTCATCATGTGGGTAAACATCTTGAGCGTTTGCCCTTCCACATGTCCAGAAAGCATTTCCTGTTCTAGTTCTCGTACTGTCGCTCCCTCGTGGAACCTTTGATTCCAAGCTTCTTGAGCCGTTTTTTGAGCTAGCGCTGCTAAGGCTGGTGATTCACGGGTGGTACATTCTTCTAGATAGGGGTCTAAACCTGCTGCCAAAAGCCATGCTTGATTGAGGTTAGCTTGTAGCTCATCAGCAGACATCTTATCAAGTGTCTGCAAAATGGTTTCTAGCTGCTTAGCTAAAATCCCCAATGGTGTAACAGGTCTAGCTGTTGGCTTTTCGACAACTTGCGACATTAGGCTTCACTCCCAACAAGTTCTGGGTTGTAAGCATCTGGGTAGAGTTCTACGCCATCGCCACCACGAGGGTAGCTTTCGCACAGATGCTTATGTTCTGATAATGCTGCAGCCAGTTCCTCGCGAGTTAAATCATTGACAAAGAAGCAATCGCCAATTGGTCTGGGCATAGCGGCTCGTAGCAGACCGCCTCGTGTGCAGGTGATGGATTCGCTTCCACGCCATGCAAGTTCTTCGTCTAAGAGGGGATGGTCGAGAGCAAGACCGAGACGGCTCATCAGACTGAGAATGCGATCGCGTTCTTCTTTGGTAATATAGCCTCGTCGTGCTGCAAGGGTGACAGAAAAAGCCATGTCGATGTTGACTGCATGACCGTGGAAAATAGGCACACGAGGTGCAAGTTCTAGAGTCGGACTCCAAGTATGACCAAAAGCAATAACACGGTCTAGGTCTAACTCGTGTAAGTTGGGAACTTCCAACTCCAGCATACTTTTAATAGACTCGTAAGTGACCCGATGCGCCACTTCTTTGATTTCTGGTGTTGCGTTAATGTTGCCAAAGTGTGTGGAAAGCAGTTCTTCCCCATACTTATCCAACAAATCAAAAACCTCTTTGTTGTTAACCACTGCAATTTTCACAAGTTCTGACATCCCATTGCGGACTTGCGCTGTTGGCAAAGTACCCAGGAACGAGAAATCCAGGAAAACCTTTTGCGAAGCGTGATAAGCACCAAGGCGATTTTTCAGCTTCTTGTGGTTCACTGCTACTTTGATAGCAACACTCGCATCAATCAAACCAATGAGACTGGTAGGAATGCGAATGTAGTTGCTGCTGCGCTGGTAAGCAGAACAGGCAAAACCTGCAACATCTGTAATCAGTCCACCACCAACCACTAACACAGGTTCCTTGCGAACCAGCTTGAATTGGGCCAAAGCATCGATGATCTTCTCAAAAGACTCAATAGTCTTGTTTGGCTCAGTAATCGTGATCGGAAAAACCGTCAGGTCAATGTCGTAATATTTGAAGTACTGCTCGATTTGACTGCCGTAATGCTTATTGAGATTAGCATCTACAACAACCAAGCAGCGTCCAAATTTTTTATAGGCTTCTGCCAGTTGTGGATTTTCGATTGCAAAAACCCCATCAACATAAATGAGGCTGTACTCAATTTTTTCGTAAGCTTCTACATGAAAAGCATCTTCAGTCGCTGAAAACTTTGCTTGGATTGTACTCATTATTTTTGGCCTACAAGTTGACAATATCCCCCAAAAAAAATGGGGGACTATTCGCTAGACAGTATTTACTTCAGTACACCCAAGAACTACACCACTATCCATAAGCAAAATGCCCAATGGACAAGAAGACTGGAGGCAAACAAACTAAAAAAAACAAATAATCCCCCCGTCTATAAAGGTTTTGAGCATACTTTAGTAAGGAATTTGAATTTGATTAGCTCACTGTTGAGCCAAGGTTACTGACATCAGGTTAAAGTTCCACTTGTTGCAGAAAAATCCTAACGTCTGGCGGTGTTGATAGCTATCGAATGGTCACCGTATTTTGACCTATATTCTCAAATTATCACATTTTGTAAAAAAAATTGAAATTTTATTATTTTATTATATTTTCTTCTTCCTTTTAGAATTTGAGTCTGGAACACCGACAACACATTGCCTAAATCAAATCGAAGTCTTTGATAAAAGAATACAAGCTGTGATTACTAGCAACTGATTTACGCTTTTAAGTTCGGTAGTTTTTCCTTGCCACTACAGAGCAATAAGCTTTTCACTGGACTAAGTACAATAACTTTTTATAATGCCTCAGTTTAGTAAAGCTTCTATCTAAAGAATGAAATAAAATAGCTGACCTTAGTAAAGCAAGAAAAATAAGTGCTATAAGAGCTTTATATGGTATTTAGATTAACAAAAATTGCATATAATTAACAGTAGACAAACTGTTAATTATATGCGGTCACATGACTAACCCAACTCTACCGGAAGCCCAACCCGCACTCACGATAGTCGGTTATCCCCCACTCTCTTATCCGTTATCTCGCCTAGGATTTAGCCACAATTTAAGAAAGGTCGTTTCTATAAAAGCAAACTATGTTTCCGTTTCCTTTTCCTTTTTGGGACAACAACTGCTACGGTAGCGAACCCGTGTCTCGCAAAACTCGCTTAGAGCGTAAGCTGAAATTCCTCAAAACTATGCGAGATGATTTAGACACTAGACTTGCTGGTCTAAACGCTGCTATCAGTAGTGTTGAGCAGCAATTAAATCAGGAAAATGTCACTCAAGTCTAATAGAGTTGTGGTGCTCAAGCTAGATATCGTTGCTCACACATAAGCTAGTTGTCTCGTTCCCTAGCTTTGCTAGGGAACATCTACTTAAAAGGGTAGATAGGTACTGTGCTACAGATGAAAATTCTTTCACAAGTCAGAACTTATTTGTAGCCTAGAATTTGTATCCTAGAAATAGAGGCTTGATACTTTCTAGGTGGATTTATGACGACAGCGGTAACATTCAAGCAATTAATAGAAAAAAATCCAAAATGTCTTGAGTCACTGCCAAAAGCGTTGCAGGGTCTTTGGTATGATAAAAAAGGTGAGTGGGATACTGCACACGAAATAGTACAAGAAGACGCTAACGATGCTGATAGTGCTTGGGTTCACGCCTACCTGCACCGCAAAGAGGGTGATTTGATCAATGCTCGTTATTGGTATAGACGTAGCGGTCAGTCAGAGTCAAAAGTAGAATTAGACCAGGAATGGGAGCAGATAGCTTCCAGTTTGCTGAGCAAGGTGAACCAAGCATGGATGCAAATGAACTGAAGCAGCGTTATGTAGCAGGAGAGAGAAATTTTCCAGCACTGAAGCTTGTTAAAGCCAAGTTAATTCGAGCAATGCTCGCTGGAGTCAACTTATTTGCAGCGGATTTAAGCGGAGCAAACCTAGCTAAAGCTAAACTGTGGGGAGCAAACCTTGGAGCTGCTAACTTAGCCCAAGCTAATTTGACACGAGCTAACCTAAGCGGTGCCAACTTGCATGAAGCTAATCTCAGGGGAGCGAAGCTAAACTTTGCCAAGCTCTATGGAGCAAATTTGAGTGGGGCTTGGTATGACGATAGTACCCGTTTTTCTAGAGGTTTTGACCCTGTCAGTAGAAATATGCGAAAACTTTGACCAACATATATTCATTGCCTGTAGTTTTAGCATAAATCAAGATTTAAGTTGCGAAATACCCGCTATGGCTGATGTAAATGGCACTTGGCTTGGAACTTACTGGCAACAAGGAATTCCTACCCGTTTTGAAGTGACATTGATTCAAAGTGGTAACACATTGACTGGTAGGATTTTGGATGACAGCAATTTGGGAGAAGCCCAGCTTGCCGGTGAGGTAGTTGGGCGTCGTATCAGCTTTATCAAGCGCTACTTCACAACTGCACCTGATCCAATTACCTACGTTGGCACAATCTCAGAAAATGAAGATTATATGCAAGGACAGTGGAGTTTTAAACTTTGGGACTCTGGTCCTTGGGAAGCCCGACGCAGTGGAGAAACACTTTTGGCAGATTTACAAACTCGTATACAAAAAAAGGTTTCCTTAACGGGTGTATAACCTGACCGAAACTATTTTATAGCAGTAGCCAAGTTGATTAGGACGAAGGTTGTTGGCTTATCCTTTGCGATAGCTTTTCCCATATGTCCTAAGATTTCTGTCCACTGCTATAGATTTGAAATTTTAGATTTGAAATTGGGGAGCCAATACAGCAAGCGCGTAGCGTGGCACTTTGTGCCATAGTCCTTGTTTCCCTCACTTGGTACTTGGCGTTGATTTTGGTACAAGCCCCGTCCTTGTTGGACGGAATTAATCCAAAATCGTAAATTTAAAAATCTAGGCTTCGTTTCGCTCCGCTCCAACCAGAGCACTTTTAGGGTGGAGTTAATCCAAAATCTAAAATCCTAAATCCAAAATTGATTGACAGGGAATGAGAAAGTGAGAAAGTGACGAATTGCATTTTCAAATTAATTCTCCACGCAGAACGGTAACTGCTTGTCCACTTATATAGACACGAGAACCACCCTCATAACGCACCTTCAACACACCGCCCCGACTAGACGCTTGATATGCTAAGAACTCATCTTTGCCAAGGCGATCGCGCCAAAACGGAGCCAGACAACAATGGGCAGACCCAGTCACAGGATCTTCATTAATTCCCACTCCCGGTGCAAAAAAGCGAGAGACAAAATCGTATTCTGAGTCTTCGTGTGTTACACTAGTGACAATTAGCTTGGCAAGAGGTAAGGCTTTCAGTAGCTCGAAGTTAGGCTGTATTTGTCGCACTAAATCTTCAGACTCCACTTCTACCAGATAACCCAAGGAATTTTTCATCACCGTTCTCATCGCAACACCCAAAGCTTCACCGAGTTCAGGAGGAGCGCTTATTTGTTCTGAAGAATTTACAGGAAAATCGAGTTCAATCCAACTTCCCTGCTTTTTAGCAATCAGCACTCCGCTCTTGGTGTGGAAACGAGCGACTTCATCTGGCAAAAGATGCCCCTGTGACCAAAGAACATGAGCGCTAGCTAGGGTAGCATGACCACACAGTGGCACTTCTGTTGTAGGCGTAAACCAACGCAGGGCAAAACCATCTTCCTGTCTCACCAAAAACGCAGTCTCAGATAAATTCATTTCTTGTGCCACCTTTTGCATCCAGTCTTCAGACTGGGGGGTAGGTAAAATGCAGACTGCAGCCGGGTTACCTGCAAAAGGTGTGTTGCTAAATGCGTCTACTTGAGTAATAGTTTGTCCCATGTCTCGAATTTGTTTGAAATATAGTCTTGAAACTTAAGCCTTAGTAATGATAAGTAGTCTAGTTAAGACCACACTCGTGAACTACCCACCACCAACCGCAAGCGGTATGGTGGGGGCTTCCAACTTCGCGGAGGAATGCCGCATCTTAGGCTTGCGCCCTCGAATTGGTCTTACTTCCTCTCCATTGGCGTTAGCCTCCCCCGTCCCAGAGGAGGACAGCATTCTGACACCTTCTGCTCTAATATTCATTGCAGCATTACCATCTCTATCGTGATGAGTTCCACAACTAGGGCAAACCCAGTTTCTTATATCTAGTGGCAATTCTTTGATTTGGTAATGACAATTAGAGCAAAGCTTGGAACTAGGGAACCATCGGCTTATTTCTATCAACTTCCCGCCACTGCGTTCTAATTTGTAAGACAAGAAATTGACAAAAGTTCCCCATCCAGTATCAGATATTGCTTTCGCCAGTTTGTGGTTACGAACCATGCCCTTGACGTTTAGGTTTTCAACTACCACGACTTGATTATTATCAACTATCTTTCTAGATAACTTGTGTAAGTAGTCTTGACGGACATTACTAACCTGTTCGTATACCCTGGCTACAATTTTTGTTGCCTTTCTACAGCGATTACTACCTTTTACTTTTCGTGCAGCTATACGTTGTTTTTTAGCTAGCTTCTTTTCATATTTAGCTAAGTGTTTAGGGTTTGGATATTTGGAAGTTTTTTCACCATCATAGGTAATCGCAAAATCCTTGATTCCTAAATCAACACCAATAACTTTGCCTTCTGTACTAGATGTTGGGTAATCGCCTTCATATTCCATCAACACAGAAGCGTAGTACTTGCCAGAAGGGCATTTACTAACGGTGACGGTTTTGATAGTTCCATCAAGTAGACGATGTATTTTAGCTTTTACAGCGCCTAGCGTTCCAGGAAACTTCAAGCAATCATTGACTTGTTTTACTTTCTGTGGATACTGGATGGACTGACGATGATATCTTGACTTGAATTTAGGATATTGTGCTCTACCATCAAAAAAGTTTTGATATGCACGGCTAAGATTGAGACTTACAGATTGCAAAACCTGTGAGTAGCATTCTCCTAGCCATTCAGTTTCTTTATCTTTCTTGAGTGGTGGCAATAAAGAATTTAGCCCAGATTGAGACAAGCCTTTTCCAGTTGCCTTATAGGTTTCAATGCATTTGTTTAACCCATAATTCCACCACCAACGAGCACATCCAAAATGCTGTGCAAGAATTTGAACTTGCTGCTCTGTGGGGTACAACCTAATTTTTACGGCTTGTCGTCTCATTCATTTGTCCCCTTCAAAAATGGGCAGGCTTGATATAACGAGTACTCGTCTTGGAACACAGATCAACAAAACTAAGCCCAACGGGGTTAACGACTGGGAAAATGAGCCAGCCCTATTATAACGAGTACCCTTATGCACCGACAGATCCACCAAGCGAGGGCTGGCTCATTTTCTTTGCCCAATGCGACGCCCATTTTTGATACGTGTTAGACCCAATCATCTAAACTTCTCCAAATATCGACCTGTTACTATTATATACACTTTGCAGTAACAGCCTTCCGGAAAGATTGGCTATTCCGCGCTAACATACATCTTTTCCTCAATAGCCTCTGGCTATTATGCGTCAAAGATGCAATCCTCATAGCCCGTCTTATATCCCGGCACTAAACGGAATACTGTTATAGTGCGGGACTTACGACGAAGAAGTTAAACGTTAAACGCTACCAAACCTTTAATATTCGAGTAGAGAGGCGAAAATGCGCTTTAAATGTTTCACCAGTAATGCCTAAATGCGGGAAATTGGTGCTGCAAATAACAACACCACGTTCTCCTCCTACTCCTTTCGCTGCCCGTACTCCTTAGGAGAACCCGTAGGGTAGATTACCGTCTAAGTAGCAGTTCTTGGCAGATCTTGGCAGGGGAGAGGAAATAACATCGGTAATCTTACACGCAAAAAGAGGACTAAATAACAAACCCAAGCGTTGTAACCAATTGCTAATAAATTGGTGGCGATAAAAGTTTGTTGCCAATCTTGGGTGTTTGTTTGGTGCGGTCATTTTAATTCAACTTATGAATTGATAACTGCCAGAGTTGGATGGAATAACACAAATGGCGTTCAAAAATGGTGCGCGCTGCTAACCCCTCGACAATTGGTTTGTCCAGCCAGCGCTTAAATGCCCAACGTCCCAATGCATGTAATGGTGGGACAGCGATCGCCACAACATCAGCAATATATTTCATCGTAGTCAGCCCAAAACTACGAAAGTAATCAAGAGACAAGTCAATCGTTGGTGCAACCGAGTTTGAGATGTCCTCAGCTTTGATTAAAGTGAACCCAGCTCGCTCCAAAGCTTCCTGAAGATCACTTGTGAGGTGACAATTGGAAAAGATACCCTCCTGGTATTCGGGATCAGAGCGCATCATATCGGCAATTAGCAGGTAGCCGCCACTACTCAATAAACGAGCCGCACCCTGAGCCAAATCGTCAACAGCAATATATTGGCTGCTTTCACTGAACAGGATGAGATCGTAGGACTGGGTTGGTTGAAAATCTTCAAATCTCGTTAAGTAGAAAGGTACTTGATTGTTAGTATTCTTAATAAACTTCTCTTGTTGAAGTGCGTCGGGTGCTAATCCCTCAACAGTGAAACCGCGTTCCAAAAAATATTTCGCATTACCACCAATACCACAGCCTACGTCAAGCACCGTGCTTATTCCCTGTGGGATAAAACTGAACAGTTTCTTGGTATAAGCTTCCTGAGCCGCACGCAGAGAACTTAGAGTCAATTCCTCACCACTGTGAGGTAATGTTTCCCAATACCCATAATGGAGATAGGAGGAACCTGTGACTCCCATATAGTAATCTATTGCTGCATTTTGGTAACGAGTTGCTTTCGGAATTTGAATTGATTTTGGTTTCTGCATTTAGGGTTAGAGTTAGTGAATAGCTTGCACATTTCTTTTCAATAATACGAGCGATCGCGCAAGTGTGTTCCGTGTCAGTTCCCCAAATTTTGCTGGTTCTTTAGGTGCTATTTGACACTCTAAAAATAGCAAACTAAGTGCGTTTCACCATAACGAAATTACCCTCTATCTTTGTTGTGTAAGTTGAGAGTGGTTTTGTGGCTGGACCATTTTGCACCTTGCCGTCAAGTTTAAATTCAGAAGCATGACAAGGACATAAAAATATTTTTTCCTTGTTCAGCCACTCTACAGTACAACCCATATGAGTGCAGGTGGGATTAACTGCCACCAAATTTTTACTTTTAGAAGTACCAACAATTAAAATTGAACCAACTGGTGACTTTTCATTTAATAACTGGCCAGTTTTATCCAACTCGGCTACCGTTCCCACCTTTTGCCAATCTCCAGAAGCTGATGAGATTGCTGTAGTTTTTGGCTCAGAGGCTCTAACTTTCATGAGTAGACTACTTATCAAAGAACCTACACCAATGTAAGTAAAAAAATGACGACGTTTCATTTTATGGAAATTATCTAGAACAATATTTAGATAATGTATCGAATAATAAGTAAGTCGGTACGATCAAATCTATCTATGTTTAGTTTTGTAAGAAACTGTGGAATGAGCTATTTCTAAACCATTTACTTACTTGACGTTTCGTTACATATAGGACTCCTATTTGATTTTTGAAAAAAACTCAGTATACCTTTATTGCTTTTTCCCTGTTCCCTATTCCCTGCCCTGACGAGTTGTTCAGAAATCAAACCAGATTCCTATATGTTGATTTTTCAACGCAGACTTACTGAAAATGTCTGATAACAAGCTGTTTAAAGAGTAAGGGAAAATAAAAAATCTATTCCCTTACTCCTTTACTTTTGGGAATCTGAAAAATCAAGGAAAATCAATTATACGGAAGGCTATTGTGCAGACGAAGCAAGCAATTTATCGATGCAGTGCAATCACAGCCAAACATAGCTACAGCAGCATCGCTTTGTCGGATCTGTCACCCCAAGCAGAGCCTTTTCGCTATTCGCGTCGGTAACGTTAATCTCTATTAACTCCTTACTTTGAAAAATAAATTCTACTGCTCAATTTTAGCAAACTGAAGAAAAAAATAGTGTGGTTAAAACTGATTTTTTAGAACACATATTGTCTATTGATATCAAATTCGGTGGCATCTGAATTATAAAAAAACTGCAGAGACGCAGAGAGCGCAGAGAGAGAGGAAGGAGAAATAATTCCGATACAAACGGATTTGATATGATAGACAAAAAATTCACGTAATTTGTCATGATTTTTTAACACCAGGACAAATTGGGCTTAAAACAGAAAGTTTTCAGAGGATTTTACGGCTAATTTAGCCGTAAAATTTAGGCATTTATAAGTTGAAAATTCTAAATTAAAAAAATATCAAAAATCAAAAGCTATAATTTGATTTTTGATATAGTATCTATTACATTTATTTCTTTAACAAACAGAATGTTTTTAATTTTCTACACATTAAATATTTTGTTGTTATAGAAATAGCAATGGATTATACTTTTCTTTTCATTTTTGCAAAATGCTATTTTGCAGCCACATTTACTTCCTCCTGTAGGATCAGTGACTCAATGCGAACCCCATCAAGTTCGCGACCAATAAACACTAATTTTGTTTGACGGGGTTCTTGGGGTTGCCAAGGACGGTCATAAAAGTAGTCAAATCGATTACCAACACCCTGTAATACCAGACGCATGGCTTTTTTCGGAACTGCTACAAATCCCTTAATGCGATAAATTTCTTGCTGTTGTACTAATCTTTGCAAACGTTTGACCAAAACAGACGGCTCAAATGCTTGGTCTAGCAGTAGTTGCACCGCGTTAATTTCTTCATCATGTTCGTGTTCAACTTCGGTGTCGTGGTGACTGGGACGACTATCCAAGTTGTCTTCTACCGCAGCGTTAAAACCGAGTAACAAATCGCAAGCAATTTGACCGTCCTGGCAAGGAATGACTTTTACACCAGGTAACAAGTTCTGTTTCAACCACTGCTGCACTTTAGCCTGGGTTTGGTCATCAACGCGATCGCCCTTGGTAAGCAACACTAAATCAGCACAAGCCAGCTGATCTTCAAACAGTTCCTCAATGGGTGTTTCGTGTTCTAAACTATCATCGGCTTGCCGCTGTATTTCAAAAGCTTCTAAATCACCCACAAATTGATTCGTTGCTAAAGCCTCACAATCCACCACAGTGATAACACTGTCCACTGTAGCGCCCGTGCGAATTTCGGGCCAGCGGAATGCTTGCACCAATGGTTTTGGTAGTGCTAGTCCAGAGGTTTCAATCAACATGCAGTCAATGCGATCGCGTCGCTTAAGTAATTCTTGCATCGCTGGTAAGAATTCCTCTTGCACCGTGCAGCACAGACAACCGTTGGTAAGTTCAACAATATTGCTGTTGGGGTCTTCTTCATCGTCACAGACTCGACAGTCACGCAAAAGTTCGCCATCAATTCCGATTTCTCCAAATTCATTCACCAAAACAGCAATGCGTCGTCCCTCATTGTTTTGCAATAAATGGCGAATTAATGTCGTTTTGCCTGCGCCAAGAAATCCTGTAATCACTGTGACCGGAATTTTATGCATATAAAGTGTCTTGTTTGTTAGTCGTTAATTTTACAATCACAAGAAAGAAGTTCAAACCGCAGATATCATACACTAGACACGTGAAGCGCGTTTGCGCAGCATCCCCCTTAGGAACTAGCGGGACGAAGTCCAATTTCGCCTCTCTACTAATTCGCAGGTGATGTGGAAGGGAATTTTTCATTAAAGATAAAGATATGGATTGATCCCAGCCCTAACGCCACCGTTAACAACACCCAGATAATGTTCATATAAAAACTCTCTTGAGTGTGGCAACCGCATCTATTTCTAAAAGGTAATTAAATGCGAAACGCTTAATTTATTGGGCATGAATACTAGCCAAACAAATAAGCTTATCCATTTTTTTTGTGAATGGTTACGCCAAAGAAAATTAGCGTGATCGATCACAATTTTTCTCGTTAATTAACCACCTACTATCTCATAGAAAGTCGTAACCTGTAGCGTCTTTATATGTGGGGCTATGAGAATGTAAAGTCTAGTAGTTGTAAAAATATTCATAAAAATACTTATCTGTACCTCGCAGATGTACAAAATTTACAAGTCAACTTTGGCGGGCATTCTGACTCACAAGGCAAGCCTTGATTACAGCTGCGGGACAGCGCCGGACTTACACCGGACTTTCCCCGTTACCTCTAGTGGCTGTTCCCCACTAGAACCGAGATTATTTTGCATATTAACACAACTATGATTTGTTTGGGTAAGTTACTCCAAGTTATTAATGAAGCGATCGCCCCAAGGAAGTTGCGGTGCTAAAGTTCTGGGTGTGGAGTTGCAAATCTATAAAGACCGTTGAGCGTTGGTTCGTGATGGTAGACCCATCCCACAAACTCAGGAGTATGACGACCAAAAATATAAATTCCGTCTTTTTCTCTACTCAAGTCAAGCCAAGCAGCGGTCATCCATTTTCGGTATTGTGAATCCGCGTAGCGATCACATTTTTCTATAATTAGAAAGCACTTCAAACGAGTATCAAGAGCGTGGCAGACATAGTTTTTGACGGCAAATATTGATAACCCTTCAGCACGTCTTTCCACGGCTAAGTTGATGCGGTGATGATACCACATCATATCTTTATATAGGTCTTGAAAATCGCAGACTTCTAAACCAGATTGGGTAAGGTAAGTTTTAATATTAGGCTGGAATAGTTTGCCCCAAGCCTCAAAGCTCAAACCCCATGCTGGATCTTGTTGTTTACGTCGTTTGGCTTCGCCCATAGATGTAACTCCAAGTAAGAGCATTGATCACGATACAGTCTTAATTGCCACTACAGTACCTACCATACACAAATTATCTGAATATTTGTGCTACTTATTGGCTTGATAGCCAAATTATCATTGTTTGTCAAGATTTTGCTCTCTCCAGCGTTAGATAATTGCGGTTTGCTTTACGATGCTGTGTAGCATTGAATGAAGATGTAATATATCTAAACAACCGCAATAAGCCCTTGGCTTGACGCTGCGCGTATCGCACAGTACAACACCAATGACAATTAACATCACGTTTTATGATTTTTGGGATTTGAGGAAAGCAGCAAATCCAGAATCCATAATCGATCCAACCCATCCAGAAGATTATCTTTATCGATATCCTAAAGAACTCGGTGAAGGCTATTATCGCTGGATACCGCTTCGTGAAGGCATTATCATCGAAATTCTCGAAACTTATTTACCGCAGTCAATCAAGTGGATCACTCATGCCTATCACCAAGACAGTTTAGAATTTGGATTTATTTTAGCTGGATCAGGGCAAGATTTTGATGGACAAGCAACAAAGTCAGGAGAAGACTATATTTTTGGTGGTGTATATCCACAGTCGAATAACAGCATTGATGGAGCAGGTAATCTCAGATGGGTGAGTTTGATAATTGAGCCAGAAACGCTGAGGACGTTGATCGAAAGTTATGGAGAACAAGTACCGCAAGATTTGGAAAAGGCGATCGCAGGTGTACCAGAATATTTTAATCTACGTCCTAATCTAATTACCCCAGCCAAACAAGTCGCGCTCCAGCAAATTCTTCATTGTCCTTATCAGGGACTAACGCGCAAAATGTATCTGGAGAGCAAAGTCCTAGAATTGGTTTCCCTTAAGCTAGCAGATCAAATAATAGCGCCAACAGAAAAACTGCTACGGCTTCAGGAAATTGATTCTATCCATCACGCCAAAGAAGTTCTGTTACGGAATATAAGTAATCCACCTTCGTTAATCGATTTAGCTAAACAGGTAGGTATTAACGAATGCACTCTCAAACGTGGATTCCGTCAAATTTTTGGGACTACAGTATTTGGTTACTTACACGACTATCGCATGGAGCAAGCTAGGCAATTACTGCTGTCAGGGCAAATGAAAATTGAACAAGTTGCTCAAATAGTTGGCTATGCAAACCGCAGTCGCTTTGCTAGTGCATTTAAAAAGAAATACGGTGTCAATCCAAAAGCGTATCAAATGCAGCAGAATATTTAAACACGATTACTATATGAAGCTACCCAAAAATTCCGGTTAGGGCGCGAAAATTTTCCGTCTTGGAGCCATTTTTAGCATTGAAATGCCTTAGTGTACTATCAAGAGTAATTTGAGAAAATCTCTCGACTAACAGATAAAAAATATTTGCCCTGTTGCTAATTGGCTGAATTTATCTTGATGTGAGGAAAATATGCGGAATCTGAAACTGCCGTTGTTGATGACTACTTTGGTGTCGGTGTTTTTCTCACAGACTGCATTGGCACAGGAAATGAGTCGTAGCGACAATGTAACAAACAATCAAGGAATTCGTAGCCAAAAGCAGATAAATTTGACTGCAACTCATCCAAGTCAACGATTATTGCAGTCCAGAGCCCAAACAACAGGTGCGAAAATTCAGCAGGGAAACAAAGTTATAACAGTTCCTCGTGTGCAAGAGCTAGAGCGCCCAGCCACAACAGTTAAAGAATGGCTGGCTCAAATCAAAAATCAGTCATTCGTGCAAGTCAGCTTCGTGAAAGCAAATCCCACTAATAAGGGTGTGGAGGTGGTTTTACAAACTTCACTTGCTGCTACGTTGCAACTGCAGAACCGGACGCAAGTAAATAGTAATATCTTTATCGTTGACATTCCCAATGCTCAACTGCGTTTACCAGGTGACAGACCGTTTACATTCCGCTCACAAAAGCCAATTGCGGGTGTAACCGAGATAACTGTAACAAACTTTGATGCCAATACTATTCGAGTCACGGTGATAGGTGAAGCGAGTCCACCTGTTGTGGAATTGTATGACAGTCCAAAAGAAGGTTTGATCTTCAACGTGTCAACTGCAGCTTCGATTGCCCAACAACAACGGCAAAACCCCACCCCAAAACCCTCGCCGAACCTCGGGCAGGGGCAGGAATCACAGCAACCAGGGAATCAAACCCAGCCAAGTCAACCATCAGCTTCTGGTGACGAACCGATTGAACTAGTGGTGACGGGTGAGCAAGATGGTTATCGTGTCTCCAATACCAGATCTGCCACTCGAACCGATACGGACACACGCGACATTCCTCAGTCAATTCAAGCGATTCCGCAAACAGTGATCAAAGATCAGCAAATCACGCGGATTATCGATGCTACCCGAAATGTGTCCGGAGTATCACCGTTAGCGGGCTTTGGTGGCATCTTTGATGACTACACGATTCGAGGATTCAGTAGCTACAACATTCTGAGAAATGGCTTCAAAACCACCAACATTTTCAGCTATGGTGCCAATGTAGAGCGCGTTGAAGTTCTCAAAGGTCCGGCTTCTGTACTATACGGTCAATTTGAACCAGGTGGTGTCGTCAATTATGTCACCAAGCAACCCTTGAGCAATCCCTACTACGCAGCAGAATTTACCGCAGGTAGCTTTAGTTTCTATCGCGGTTCTGTAGACTTTTCTGGACCACTCACTAACGACAAAAAATTACTCTATCGCTTGAATGTTGCCTATGAGAACTCCGGCAGTTTCCGAGATTTTAATGATTACGATATTTTCTCTGTGTCCCCTGTGATCACCTATAAGCCCAGCGAAAACACAATCCTCAATTTTGAATACGAGTATGGCAGACGACGTGGGGGATTTGATCGGGGTTTTCCACCGACTAGTCCTGTGTTCCTGACTCTTCCCATCAGTCGCAATTTGGGAGAGCCTAGCGATTTTAATAATGTGGACTACCAACGGGGCACTTTGACACTGGATCACCGCTTTAGTGACAGTTTACAATTGCGAAGCGGTGTTTCTATCCAATCGTCGCTTAACAACGATGCTTATGCCAACATCGGCGGTGGCACATTTGAAGCAGATGGTCGTAGTTTACAGCGCGAATACGGAGGAGATCGCGATCGCCCCATTGAAGACTACTCCTGGCAAACTGATTTGATTGGTAAGTTCAACACAGGTTCAATTGCCCATCAACTCCTGCTGGGTTTGGAGTTGAGTCGCAACACAGATGTTGATTACAATTTCGCCGGTGATATCGCCTCACTAGATATTTTCAATCCTATCTATGGTGCCCGTCCTACGAACATCAGACTATCAGGTCTATACGATAATAGGATAGATACAATAGGTATTTATTTGCAAGACCAGGTAGCCCTACTATCTAATCTGAAGTTACTGGTTGGTGGCAGATACGATTTTGTTGATAGCGTTAATAGTGTAACAAGGGGAGATGGAAACACTACTAGGTCTGAGTTTAACGATGGTGCTTTTTCACCCCGTGTGGGATTAGTCTATCAACCCATCGAGCCGATTTCGCTCTATGCCAGTTACAGCCGTTCCTTTGTTCCCAACAATTCTAGAACTGCTAGTGGGGAAGCACTCGAACCATCTCGCGGTACACAGTACGAAATTGGTATAAAATCTGAGCTTTTTGACCGACGGCTTTCGGCAACGCTAGCAGCCTATGACATTACCAAAACAAACATACCCACTCAAGACCCTAACGATATTAACTCTGTAATCGCGGTGGGAGAAGTGAAAAGTCGAGGTATCGAACTGGATGTGGCAGGAGAAATTTTACCAGGTTGGAAGATTATTGCTTCTGGATATTTGAATGATGCATTTGTTAGCGAAGATAATGACCCTACAATCAAAGGTCAGCGTTTGCAAAATACTGCATACCACGGTGCAAGTCTATGGACAACCTATGAAATTCAAAAAGGTGACTTGCAAGGATTACAGTTTAGTGCAGGGTTATTTTTTGTTGGCTCGCGCATTGCCAATCAGAGCGATCCGTTTACTCTCCCTTCTTATGTGAGAACTGATGCTGCAATCTCCTACAAACATGATAATTGGCGAGCTGCACTCAACTTTAAGAATATCTTCGATGTCAAATATTACGACACGAATGGCTACTTAGTCTTCCCTCAAGCACCGTTGACTGTGTTGGGCACGATTTCAGTGGAGTTTTGATCTTTATTTAGCAGGAATATCTACCATGACTTTCAAAACTCTGCGTAACTTCGTATTTACTTTACACCGCTACATTGGGTTAGGTGTTGGACTGATTGCGGTTATTGTTGGTTTAACTGGTAGCCTGCTGGTGTTCCAATCTGAAATTATTGCCATTCAAAGGCATTACCAAATTGGAACTATCACTCCTAAAGGGGAAATGCTGCCGATTGAGGTGATTCTGAAAACGGTGAAAAACAGCTATGCCAGCCAGCCAGATGCCAAGCTTCAGCGAGTTTATGTGCCGACAAAACTAGATGAACCATTTAATGTCATTTATGCAAGCAAGGAAAATGATTGGATTGAAAATTACGTTCATCCTTATACAGGAGCAATTCTCGGTAATAGTCTCAATCCCAATCCTGTAGAGCGCTTTTACAAAATTATTTATGAACTCCACTACAGTCTCTTGGCAGGCGACATTGGATACAAAATTGTTGGCACTGTTGGTTTACTGGTGTGCATTCTGACGATCACAGGAATGTTTCTCTGGCCTGGTTGGCGTAAACTAATTGCAGGCTTCAAAATCAAGCTTGATGCTCATCCCAAGCGAATGAACTTTGATATTCACAAAGTTGCTGGTGCGATTGCAGCTGTGTTTCTTTTTTTCACATTTTTCACAGGTTTTTGCTGGAATTTTAGTGAGTTTAGTGAGCCTGTGATTCGGGCAATCACCTTTAGTGTGAAGCCAGAAGTTGTTTCTCAACCGAGCCCCACTCAGTCTCCCCTGAAACTTAGCGAGCAACTTCAGACCGCTCAAGCTCAATTACCTGGTGCAGAACTCAGAAGCGTTTATTTTGCTCAAAAACCAGACAGCGCTTTGATGATTCGCTACAAATTTCCTCAAGAAATAGGCGATTATGGAACCAGCTATGTCTACCTCGACCAGTATAACGGCAAGGTTTTGCAAGTGGACAATGCTCTCAAACCGTGTTTAGGCTCGCGCATTCTCAATTCTTTTACTCCCCTCCATTATGGTACTTTTGGAGCATTGCCTACTCGCATTCTCTATGTATTTATTGGATATGCACCGTTCGTTCTATTCATCACTGGTTTTGTGATGTGGCGCGATCGCTATCGAAGAAAACCTAGTGTACGCGATAGTGTCATAGAACTCTCACAGAAGCTTTGAATTGAATAGGACTTACGCACCATCTGCTGTGAAACCCGGTTTCTTCGTTCGTATTTGGTTGCGAAACAGAAATTTATGTTAAATTAATCACCTAAAATCAAAAAAATATCAGTATCAGGCCCGATCATGAAACGCTATTAAACCCGAAATGTAGCCGACAATAACTGCATCGCAGTTCATCAAAGATCGATTTGGCGATGGGGTCATTGCTTGAAACTCACGCATTGGTCATCATGCGTAGGCGCAGCCCGCCGCAGGCATCGCTACCTAACCAAGTTTGAGGGAGTTTGGTTGGCAAAGTTTTGGTCTTTCAATTCTGTGCCTGAGTTTGCCCGCATAGCGCGGAACATTCCAAATCGACATAGCCCTGCACCAAACGCCAAACGCATCAGCAACAACGTCGGCACCTCGCGCACAGACTTGATAAAACCAGACAGTCCAAAACGCAGAAATCCGCTTGGTCGAATCACCCCTTGCCAAATCGAATCTAACCAAGAAGGAAGCGTTTGTTTTGTCCAGTCTGCCGTAATCACTTCCCCCTCAACTAATCCCGTCGCAGCCAAAAGCTCGGCAAAACCTTCAATACTGGAAAAAGCTGGATGAGACCACTGATCGAGGAGTTGTCGCATGACTGGTTTTTCCCAGAAATTTAGAGGTTTTTGGCGGTCATCCTTCTGATTCCAGTCAGCTACAACCAATATTCCACCGGGCTTTAGCACCCGCATTAATTCAAGCGCAAAAACGGCTTTATCGGGCATGTGAGGACCTGCTTCAATCGACCAGACCACATCAAAACTGGCATCTGGAAACGACAACGCCATCGCATCATCGACTGCAAACTGGGCGTTTAGCCCTTGGGGCGTTAACTCCTGGGCACGCTTCACCTGAATAGGGCTGATCGTAATCCCTGTGACGGCAAACCCATAATCTCGCGCTAAAATCCGGCTGCTGCCCCCAATGCCACACCCAACATCTAAGACGGTAGTACCAAGGGGTAATTTATCTAAACCACCCCATTTAACCATTTCATGTACAAAGTCAGATTTAGCAGCCAGAAAATCCTTTCGTCGTGGCGGCGAACCATAGTGACCGAGGTGAATGTGTTCCCCCCAATAAAACTCTAGGATGCCGTCAAGAGTCCATTGATCGTAGGAATTGGCGACTGTGTCTGAGGATTGATACTTACGGGCACTTAGGAGATAACCCGCAATTCCAATCACCAAAAGCAGAAGAAAACCAATTACAAAATATAATAAAGTTGACATTGTTTTGAACGATCCTGTACGCCTACCGTAGATAAAATTTTGGCACGAATCCCGTAATCATGAAGAATTTTGTAGCACCGAACCCTTGACCTATTAAATTCCAACTGCCTGTGCAGTTCAACTCATTTGTGAAGTCGATCTAACGGTTTACTCATCGGTCGTCTGGGGATGAACCGAATCAGACGATCGCTCGCAATGGAAATCGTCCTAGACATCGACATTACTATGTTTTGAACACCTCGAATAATTTTTGCTTGAAGTACCCAGGGCTTCTGTTTGACTTCGGGGAGAGCTGTTTGTTTGACAAAGGGATGAACAGCAGTGGGAATCTTCCCAGTTCGGTGAAGATAGAATTTCGGCATGGTAATTAATCATTCATTTGTTTGGCTTTCTTTGCTAATTTGCGACGAATTGAGCTTAAGTAAAATCGAAACTCTTCATTTTGACTACGATGCTGCAATTCACACCATTGCATCCAATCACGTTTTTCATCTTCAGTAACTCGAAAAGTAACTGTGTTAGTAAGTTCAGCCATAATTGTACTGCAAAATACAGTATAATTATGGCATGAGTTAAACCTTCTTTAATGCCTCCAAGAATCTAGAGTTTTTAGGATTGGCGGGACTGTATGGTTTCCGTTTACGTCCAAGTTCAAAACGTCAAAGTTTTGGATAACCATGATGATTAACCGAGTAAAAATCTAGTAAAGATGTGATTTGAACATTGAGGAACCTTATGTATCAGTAAGTAAGATGGTTGGCATTTGTATTTTCTGAAAAATTGGGCTGGGGCTGAAATTCTGTCCATCTTTTGCAGACCTGTTCGTAGCATTGGGGTGGGGTGATGGGTAGGTTTTTTAGGTAAAAGAACGTGGCTTGGTTAAAAGATTCCAGCAATAACAAGACTTCGGTAGTAGGATTGTAAGTATCCACGGCTTCCAAGATATGAGCATTCATAAAGTGATTGCGCAGAATTACGGTGTCGGGAGCAGCTAACCAAGCATTTAAGAAGGCAGCTATACGAATACGTGGTATAAAAGAAACTTTGAAAGTTTCCCCTACCACTCCAATTGCAGGGGAATTGGTGCTGCAAACGATGACACCGCGATCGCCTCCCAAATACCCTACCCAGGCGTTGTAACCAATCACCAACAAATTTGTGGCAATCAAGCCTTGCTGCCAGTCCAAAGCATCGGAAGTATAACTCATTGATGCCTCCTTAAGGGGCTTAAACAGAGTAGATGGCGTTGCAAATTAAGAATATGAATTTAGTCTCCCTTGGTAATATTTACTTTGGTAAAATTTTGGCTGCATCAACCATATTTTTAATTGATGGAATCACCCACAATCAGGATTTACCCAAATTTATTGGACGGGTAAATTAGCAATTCCCGTGCGTAATTGGGAAAGCATTTGTTCGGTAGTGGAACAGGACTGTGTACGTCAACAACGCGCGGGTGTAAGGGTGTAAGGGTGTAAGGGTATAAAAGTGTAAGGGGTAAGAGTTATTGGTGGGGGCGGTGAGTACCCTTTTGGTTCCGGGGCAGGGGTGCACCACAAAGAAAAATCTCTCTTCTCACGCCCTTCGGGTTCGCCAGTCGCCTCTGTCGGGAAACCCTCCTGTAGCGCTGGTCTCACCAGATACCTCTGTCGGGAAACCCTCCCGCAGTACTGGCTCCCCTACACCCCTTTCTTCGTCATACACCCCATTTCCTACCTGTTTGGAATAACTTCCATCTGTTAGTTAATACAGCGTTTAGTTGTTGCTGCGACTATTTTAAAGCGATACTCCCACAGAGAATACCTGTCACAATAGCTGCATCCAAAAACGCAATTTATACCGGAAATTAATCGCCTACCGTCTCATAAAAAGCTGTAATCTGTAGCGTCTTGATATGTGGAGCGATGAGAATGTAAAGCCTAGTAATTGTAGAAATGTTCATAAAAATACTGATCTGTGCCTCGCAGATTTACAAAATTTACAAGTTAACTTCGGCGGGCGTTCTGACTCACAAGACAAGCCTTGATTACAGCTGCGGGACAGCGCCGGATTCACACCGGACTTTCCCCGTTACCTCTAGTGGCTGTTCCCCACTAGAACCGAGATTCTTTTGAATATTAACACAACTTTGACACTCTGCGGTTTAAAGACGAAGCTCCGCCGCTCTCGCCTTCTTTTAGGTGGTTTGCTTGCGTAAAAATCAATAGTCGATCTATACTGGCATTCGTTATTCATCGGAGCAAGTTTCATTCTTTACCAAAACTTGCTCTGTTGTTGCTATTGGATTATTATTGCAAATTTTAATGAAGTGTGAATTTTTTAGAGTTACCAGCGTTTTATCACATTAATCTGACAATTTTTTCACATTGCCTAACCTAATTAACAATTCTTTCCCATTTTTGCAATTATTTTTTACAATTCATCTACCCCCTCTCCTATGCAAGCTCCATCCACACTCTCAGAGGACTCCACAACGGATATCCATGTTGTTCGTCGCGATGGTTCGACGACACCGTTAGAAATTAATAAGATTCGCACAGTGGTTAATTGGGCTTGTCACCAAATACAAGCAAATTCCATTGCCCTAGAAGCACATCTTACAACTCGATTGCGTCCTGGCATTACGACGCGAGAAATTCAAGATAATTTAATTCGCTGTGCCTTGGATTTATGTAGTCCACAAGAACCTGATTGGCGCTATGTGGCAGGGCGCTTACATATTTGGAGTTTGTGGAAAGATACTAAAGTTAGTCGTGGCTATCAGTATGGGCAATATACTCGAACTGTACAAGCAAAAGTTTTAGAAGGGCAGTACGATCGCCGGATATTGATCTACACTCCAGAAGAGTTAGAGATTGCCAACACTTGGATCAATCCTGACTGGGATACTGATTATGATTATGCAGGAGCGGTATTACTGACGAAGCGATATCTCCTGGCGAATGAGTTACCCCAAGAAGCATTTTTAACTTGTGCACTCTTGATTGCCTCCGTAGAAGCACCAGAAAATCGACTAAGCTGGGCGCATAGATTTTATGAGGCGATCGCCCGTCGTCAAATATCTCTGGCAACGCCCATTCTGGCGAACTTGCGGATTCCCAATGGTTCTCTTGCCAGTTGTTTTATTACGGCAATGGATGATAATTTGGAAAGCATCTTTGGCGGCATTCATGATGCGGCTCGCATTTCCAAAAATGGCGGTGGTGTGGGCGTGAATCTGTCTCGCATTCGCGCAACAGGTAGTTGGGTGATGGGCAAAGCCAATGCATCAGGTGGTGTTGTTCCTTGGATTAAGTTGTTGAATGATACGGCGATTGCAGTTAATCAAGGTGGACGTAGAGCAGGTGCTGTCACCGTGAGTCTCGATGTTTGGCATTTGGACTTACCTGAATTTTTGGAAATGCAAACAGAGAATGGGGACGGGCGACGCAAAGCTTATGACGTGTTTCCGCAACTGGTTGTCAGTGACGAATTTATGCGGCGAGTAGCAGCAGATACAGAATGGACGCTGGTTGATCCTTATGAGGTGCGAACTCGTTTAGGCATTGAATTGGCAGAATTATGGGGTGAAGCATTTGAGAGTGCTTATCATCAAATTGAAGCTAGTTTAGCCCCTCGACTCCGCTCGGGGCTAACGGTGAGCGAAGCCGAACCGTTAGAAAGTGAGATTACACTTTACAAACGGGTGAATGCTCGTCTTTTATTCAAACAGGTGATGCGAACCCAATTAGAAACTGGGATGCCTTACCTGTGGTTTAAAGATACCGTGAACCGAGCTAACCCCAATCAGCATGAGGGCTATATTCCTGGAGGGAATCTGTGCCAGGAGAGTTGGTCAAACGTGAAACCTGGTGAAGAGAGTCATACGTGCAATCTCGTAAGTATCAATTTAGCTAATTTAGAAGACAAACAGCGAGAAGAGATTTGTCAGATTGCAGTACGTATATTAGACAACACGATTGAACTCACGTCACCGCCGTTTGCTGCTAGTGCCACCCACAACGCTAAATACCGCACAATAGGAGTGGGCTGCATGGGATTAGCCGACTGGCTCAGCATACGTCACCTCACCTATACCCATCTTCAGGAAATTAGCAATTTGTTTGAAGACATTGGCTACTATTGCACCGCAGCATCAATGGAACTGGCGAAGGAACGGGGGGCGTATCCTGCTTTTGCGGGTAGTGAATGGAGCAAGGGACATTTAATAGGAGCAAAACCTGTGGATTGGTTTTTGCAACACGCAAGTCAACCAGAACGCTTCTTACAACTGAGTCAGGATATCAAACAACATGGTATTCGCAATTCACACATTACAGCGATCGCACCCAACACTTCTTCATCTTTAGTTCAGGGTTGTACAGCCAGTGTCTTGCCTGTTTACAGCAAATTCTTTTATGAACAATGGGCAAAAGGTACAGTACCTATCGCACCGCCCTATATTCGGGACAATTTATGGTTTTATATCGAAAATAAGACAATGGATCAGAAAAAAGTGGTGAGAGCGATCGCCACAATTCAACAATGGATCGATACTGGAATTTCAATGGAACTGCTGTTTAATCTGAATGCTGGAGTCTATTTCCCTGATGAACCTGAGCGCTGTCTCGCGGCTATTGATATTTTTGAAACTCTCATGCTGGCTTGGGAATTAGGCTGTAAAGCAATCTACTACATTCGCACTGTGCAGAAAGATAGTTTCAAAGAATCGAACGAGCAATGTGTTGCTTGTGCAAACTGAATAGCAGTCATCAGTAAACACTTAACAGTTATCAGTTATCAAGCATAGGCAATGGGCATTCCCCCTTGCCCAATGCCCATTGCCCAAATTAAAAGTGAAAACTAATCAAAACAGAATTAAAATGTACCAACCAAGACAATCATTAATGCCAATTAATCCCGTTTTTAATCCGAACGGGAGTGATGATACAGGAAACCGTTTGATATGGTTTGGGGAGACTACTAACTTAATGCAATTAAACGACGTTCGCTACTCGTGGGCTGTGTCTCTCTACCGTCAAATGCGTGAGAACTTCTGGGTTCCCGAAAAAATTGATATTACTCAAGACGTAACAGATTACGTCAATCTCACCCCTAAAGAACGGCGTGCATTTGATGGCATCCTCAGCTACCTCACGTTTCTCGATTCGGTGCAAACCTGCAATGTGCCTCACATCAAAAACAGCGTTACCGCACCAGAAATAGCGCTGTGTATGGCGGAACAAATTTCGCAAGAGGCGATGCACAATCAGTCCTATCAATACATTATTGAAACGGTGATTCCGAGCGATCGCCGTACACATGTCTATGATTTTTGGCGGAGCGATCGCGTTCTCAAACAACGATGTGAATTTATTGCTAGACTATACCAAAAGTATGTTGATAACCCCACACCAGAGAATTATTTCGTCTCACTGTTAGCAGATTACTTGTTGGAAGGATTATATTTCTACAACGGGTTTATATTTTTCTACAATCTGTCATCACGGATGCTCATGTCTGGGAGTGCCGATATTTTTAGAATGATTAACCGAGATGAACTCTCTCATGTGCGGCTGTATCAAAAATTGATTCCAGAAGCGATGCAAATTTTCCCCCACAGCCGTGAACAAATCTATGAAATGTTTGCGAACGCCGTTGAGCATGAATGCAAGTGGACAGGGCATATTGTCGGAGATGATATTCTTGGCATTACGGCAAACAGTACAGAACAGTACACAAGATATCTGGCAAATACTCGCCTGAAGGCGATCGGTTTAGATCCATTATTTCCAGAACCTATCTACAAGAAAAGTCCCTATGCTCACTTGGAACGTTTCTCAGATACTAAGAAAGAAGGGAACACGAAGGCAAACTTCTTTGAAGCAAGTGTAACTAGTTACGTCATGTCCTCAAGTGTTGAAGGTTGGGATGATTTCTAAGTAGTTAACTTTATTTGTATCGACTTACTTAGTTAGGTACTACAATTAACCCTGAATGAAGCACTCTCAGTCACATCATGAGCAAGAAAATACTTGTCGTTCTTACCAGTGTTGAAAAATATCCAAACATAAATCGGGCTACTGGTTTGTGGCTTGGAGAAGCTGTCCATTTTGTTAAGAAAGTTGAAGAAGCTGGCTATGAAGTTGATTATGTAAGCCCTAAAGGTGGATATACGCCGATTGATCCACACAGTCTTGCGATGGCAGATCCAACTGATTGGGAGTGGTATCAGAAGAAAGAATTTATGAATCGTCTTGGAACCACGCTAAAATCAAGCGAGGTCAAACCAGATGATTACGTTGCAATCTACTATACTGGTGGTCATGGTGTGATCTGGGACTTTCCTGAGAATGAGGCATTGCAGTCTATCAGCCGAAAAATTTATGAAAATGGTGGGTTTGTCTCTTCGGTCTGTCATGGTGCCGTAGGCTTGCTCAACATCAAATTGTCAGATGGATCGCTGCTTGTTAAAAACAAAGAAGTAACTGGTTTTTCAAACGAAGAAGAAAAGCTTGCCGAACTGGATAAGTTTGTTCCTTTCTTGACGGAAACCGAATTAATAGCGCGAGGAGCTATTTACAAAAAAGCAGATGAACCTTGGGCTTCTTTTGCTGTTGAAAATAGGAGGCTGATCACTGGGCAAAATCCAGCATCTGGTAGTGCTGTTGCGGACTTACTG
Source organism: Brasilonema angustatum HA4187-MV1 (assembly GCA_019359695.1). Taxonomy (GTDB): domain Bacteria; phylum Cyanobacteriota; class Cyanobacteriia; order Cyanobacteriales; family Nostocaceae; genus Brasilonema; species Brasilonema angustatum. Next base: position 39,019 of record JAHHGV010000003.1, on the reverse strand, counting down.
ATTGCAGCATTAAAAGGAAACGCCTAACAACCGCGTGCACCGGATTGGCAAACGCTGCTTGTGCTGAGTTCGGCATCATGTACATTTTGCGAATCGGCAACGAAGAGCAGATGATGAGCGAGCAGTTTGGAGATGACTACAAAGTATATATGCAGGGGACAAAGCGTTTAGTTCCATATCTTTTTTGATCTTTGTGACTCAATGCACTGCCATGTGTGGTTCTACTCTCCTGCTGCTTGCAAGGTATCAGCGTAAAGTTTATTACTAACACGGAAACCTACTTGTAGGATCAAATCATCAAGTACAGGTTTCACAGTTGCAATCAGCCCTTTGTGTTTACCTTCAATTAGGATTCCTAGCAGCCCAGTAATATTGAGTCCATATCTGGACGCTACTTTTCTGCCACGTCGTTCATCCAGTAGAAGCAAATCTGCTCCTAACTCAATAGCCAAAACAATAGCTTCTGCCTCGCCTTGATCTAACTCTGCTAGGAGTGTTGTTACCAAGGTAAGGTTAATTACCTGTTGGTGTTGAATCCAGGATAAGCTTTGTACTTTAATAGCACCAGGCACTGCATAGTCTAGATTGACCATCTCATCGTAAACTGCTTGGGGAATGATGATGTTGTTATAAAGTTGTTGCAACAGCTTTAGTTGTCCAACAGCAGCAAGGTTAGTGATTGGCGAAGTGTCGCAAACAACAATCACAGTCTGCCCATTTCCCGTAAAGTTTTTAGGTCAGCTTCAAACTCTTCAACATCATAATGAACACAAATTCCGCGACTAGCAATTTCGCGTTGAAACTCAATTAAATTCATTTCTGCTAGGCGACGCGCTTTCCCAATGCTGATTTTTTCTTGTTGGAACAACATAATCGCAATTTCTAGCTTTAATTCAGCTTCTGAAATTCCAGCTGCAGTAAGAATGTCATCGGGAATAACTACACTCATTGTGTTTCCTTTAAATAAGGTTTGCCATTTTCAGCTTAAACGATTCCTGTGGTTAGCTTTTGCGTGTTCACTTTTGATTTTTCCGTAACTTGTATTTGTATTTGGCGTCCTAGGTCATACTCTTGAAACCTCCTACAATCCCAGCTAACTAAACTTTAGTCTAAAGTCTAGTTATAAAATACTGGTTTAGATGTAGAGACGCGAGGTATCGCGTCTTTAAAAATGCGTCGGCTGCTTGTTGTTAATAGTCAATTTTACTTGACAAAAAGACAGTTAGACTTTACATTATTCAAGCAGCCTTGTTATGCCGCTCGGTTGGTCAGTGGGGGCACAACCAAAAGGTTATTGGTAAGAGTTCAGCACCAAGTTAAATGAAGCTAAGTTTACCTCCGATGAATCATGTCCGGTAGCTGAAAGTTGTGCAACCATCTGTGCACGCGACGAAACCTCAAGCTTACGGAACATTCGCTTTAAGGCTTGCTTAACAGAATTTTCCGTAATCCAAAGTTCAGTCCCAATTTCTGCGTTAGTTCGCCCCAAAGCAACCAGTTCTGCTATTTCTAATTCACGAGGCGTTAAGCGATTGGTTCTAAAGGAGGGGGGAAGCGATTTTCCTGCACAAACACTTTGTGAACGCACTGTCGCAGTCCAAACAGATAAGTGCAAACAGATGGCACTCAAATCGACTAGATTTTGAGTATCAAAAACAGGCATTGACTTTTCACGTGTGCAGCCTACTACACCCACTAATTGACCGCGATTTATGATTGGTCCTGCCATAACATGCCAATGATCCGGACGGGGACAGATTAATTTCCAAGCCTTCGGTGATGTCACTAATGCTTCGTGGACAGGAGCATGACGCTCCACCAAATAACGCGCCACAGGATTATGTTCGATTGAGAGTGCAATTTTCAATATTTTCTGAAGATTGCGATCTGTTAAGGGCAGTTGGTCGAAGAAAAAAATCCCCCATCGTTTCGCTGCAAAATACTCACCAATTTTTGGCACGATTTGCAATCGCAGATCATGTTCGCTATGAGCTTGGTTGATGGCTTCAAACAGAAATCCCAAAGAACTAGTCATAAGTGAAGTGGTCTCAAGTGTACCCGATCGAGGTCTAGAAGCATCATCTGTACTCAGCCTATATTAGCTTTAATCTTAACAATCACTTAATATGACCATCAATTCGGAAATTGATCGCGATTGCGCTCTCATCCGTTCCATGCAGATCGGCTTTTATGCGACTTCAGTCGTCTTTAACCTCTGCTTGATTGCTCAATTATTAACGGTTGGAGTCGCTTACTTTGTTAATCCTACATGGTGGGATATTCATGTTTGGCTAGTGCGAGGATATAGTGGACTGTCATTACTATTACTGGGATGGTCGTTCATCACCCCATTCTCACCCCAAATACAACGTCTCACCGCAAGTCTACCAGTGCTGCTTGGACTACAATTTTGCAGCATTCATTTAAGAAGTCCTTTACACCTAGAGGTACTACATCCTTTAATTGGATTTGCGTTACTCTACGTTTCTTCAAGTGTTGTACATCGTGTATGGCGCAGTCTATCGCCCACCCATCAGCAAAATGAGCAAGTTTAAGAGGTAGAAATGACGCAAGATGCAATCTTTGGTCCCTTCTTCGCAACAGTGTTTCTGACACTCCTAGTCTGGGTGTATATGTACATCCGTCGGATCAGTTTCATCACAAGCCTAAAGACTCGCCCGCAAGACCTTGCTACACCTGGCACACTGGCGCAGATCTCGCCACCAAACGTATCCAATCCATCAGATAACTTAAAAAACCTGTTCGAGATTCCGGTACTTTTTTATGCGCTCGTGCTATACCTGTTCATCACAAAGCAAGTGGATGCAGTGTATGTGAACACCGCATGGGTATTTGTTGTATTTCGCACATTGCATAGCGCCGTGCATTGCACATTCAATCTGATCATGCTTCGGTTCTACCTCTACCTATTTGCCACACTCGCGGTATGGTTCATCGCGATCCGCGCAGCCCTTGTCCACTTCAGCTGAGGTTACTAGTACAGATCGGCGTAAATAGGGCAACCCTATGGCGCTCCGCCACGCCTTACGGCTATCGGGTTCACCCTATGGCGCTCCGCCACGCCTTACGGCTATCGGGGATAACCTCCGGTTCCGCTAGCCCCTAAGGGGGCCGGAGCTAACGCGCTCCGCCAGTCGCCTCTGTCGGGAGACCCTCCTGCATAGCGCTGTCTCACCAGTCGCCTCTGTCGGGAAACCCTCCTGCATAGCGCTGGTTCACCATTTAAAATCCCTAAAAAGCGTATTCCATAATACTTTTGACTTTTGACTTCCGCCTTGCGATACTAGCCGCCGCTTATCTTGGTCCTTAGGTGACTTGAATCCTTGGTGGAGCCAGTGACCTAAATCCTATCTGTCAGTATTTACAAGCCAGTCCGTGTCAGGTTATTGGTGAAGCACCAGAGGAAAGCATCGACCTAATCTTTAACTTTGCGCGGTTAAAATATGGGGTATATTCCTCAAAAGACTCATGACGCTAACTCTTAACCTCCCACCAGAATTAGAGCAATATCTATTGCAGGAAGCCAAACAGCAAGGGCTTTCGGTTGAAGCTGTGACACTGCAACTTTTGACAAACTCCATTCTGCTGAGGCAAAAGCAAGCTGACGCGGTTAATCTGGTTCAGTCCTGGATTGATGATGAGGATGTTGAGGAGCAGCAAGAAACAGGTCAGTACTTAATTCGTGCATTGGATGAGGATCGGCTCTCTGAACGTAAGCTGTTCCCGCTTGAGAAGAAGGGTATAACTTGGTGAGCTGAGTCATAATGTTGGATGCAGGACCACTTGGTCTAATCACCAATCCTAAGCTGTCTGGTGAAAGTATTGCTTGTGCCCAATGGCTCCAAACTCACCTCACATCAGGGAGGCGCGTTCTCATTCCAGAGATTGCGGACTATGAGGTTCGTCGTGAGTTGTTACGAGCGAACAAAATCAGGACTTACGCAACTGGCACAGTGCGTAAGTCCTGAAAATAAAAGGCATCGCTCGTCTAGACGATTTAGCCAAGTTGATTGAGTATTTGCCGATTAGAACGGTTGCGATGCGCCAAGCTGCACAACTCTGGGCACACGCTCGTCAGCAAGGGCAACCGACGGCAGGTGACAAAACGATTGACGGTGACATGATTTTAGTAGCTCAAGCCATGACTCTTGGAGTTCCAGATATTGTAATTGCGACAACTAATGTGGGGCATCTGTCGAGGTTTATTGCAGCCGAGTTGTGGCAAAACGTCACTCCAAGTTGACCGCCACCTAATAAATAGTTAAATCATCACAAGCCTATTTAATCCTGTACGTAGTCTTGTCCTGTCACCAATGCCAATTCTGCTCGCATAAACTCACGTCCCAAGTAAGCCGCATGATCCAATCGGCTGACTGGGCAGGGTTTAGTTTCCTCAAACAGTTGAATACAAATTTCTTTGGCAGTTCTTCCTGTAAACAGGGTAGTTGCTTGTCTTTGCACTTTGACAGTTGCAGGAATGGGTTTTCCGGTTTCTGGATCGATCGCTAATCCTTGCTCATTAATTTCATTGGTAAAATGTTTCGCGCAGATTAAGCCTGCTCCCCGATCTAAATAGATGATAAAGTAACCTGCTGGGTCAAGTTCTAAAAATCGCTTGGATAGTTTGTCGTCAATTGCTGTAATTGTTTCTACTGTTGTGATCATCATTTTTTAACTCCAAAACAAAAAGCACCGCACAAATGCGGAGAACGCACAGAATAGTGTAGATAATGAGGCTTTATTGTTAGGTTCCACAATAAGCCTCTTGCAAAAGTCTTAAAGCACTCTTGGACCTTAGTCTGAGGCTATTACTGCTATCTCGGAGTTGCGTTAACTTCCTCCCGCAAGACTTTGGCGGCTTCTACCATGTTTTTCATTGAGGGAATCACCTCTTCCCAACGCCGAGTTTTCAAACCGCAATCTGGGTTCACCCAAATTTGTTTTACGGGTAAATTAGCAACTCCAGTCCGCAATTGCTGTAAAATCTGTTCAGTTGTTGGGACTACGGGACTATGGATGTCATAAACTCCATTACCAACTTGATGTGAGTAGCCACCTTCTGTTATTTCTCGCAAAGTTTGATTATTGCTGCGACTATTTTCAATCGAAATAACATCAGCATCTAAGCGTTCAATATCCTTGATAATGTCACCAAATTCGCAGTAGCACATGTGGGTATGAATTTGAGTTTGGGGTTGGGCTACTGCTGTCGCCAAACGAAATGCATCCACAGCCCAAGAAAGATATTCACTCCACTGTTGAGGCTTTAGAGGTAAACCCTCACGTAGCGCTGGTTCATCTACTTGAATGACTTTTGCACCAGCAGCTTCCAAATCCGCTACCTCATCCCGCAACGCCAAAGCAATTTGAAAAGCTTGTTCTTGACGAGAAATATCCGTCCTGGTGTAAGACCAATTTAAGATAGTTACAGGACCTGTCAACATTCCTTTGACAGGTTTTTCAGTCAATGATTGAGCTACTTTAAACTCACGCACTGTCATAGGCGCAGTACGAATCACATCACCGTAAATAATTGGCGGACGAACATAACGGCTACCGTAACTTTGCACCCAACCATTTTCAGTGAAAGCGAAGCCTGATAACTGCTGTCCAAAAAATTCCACCATGTCGGTGCGTTCAAATTCACCATGAACTAGAACATCTAACCCTAATTCCTCCTGTAGTTTAATACTCTTGACAATTTCAACATCAATTTCGTCTCGGTATGCTTTTTTACTCAATTCACCCCGTTTGTAGCGGACTCGGAGTTGGCGTACTTCAGAAGTTTGGGGAAAAGAGCCAATTGTGGTTGTCGGGAACAGAGGAAGATGAATTTGGGAATCAAGACGCAATCCATAGGATAAGGAGCGCTGAAAATCATCAATCTTCAGAGTTTTTATTCTTTCTTGAATTGAGTGATTGACGGGACTGAACTGCTCGAATTGACTCCAGCTTGACTCAATTAATTCTTGCTCTGTTTTGGTATTGTCTCCTATGATTGTTCGAGCCACAAACACCACTTCTTTGAGCTTCTGTTCTGCAAAACCTAAAACATTTCTTAATGCTGATGGTAGTTGTTTTTCTCGTTGAGCATCGTAGGGAACAAACTGCAAAGAAGCTGATGGCTGAATATCTAGAGACTTGACATGTAAATTGTCTACAATTTCTTGCAATACAGGAATAAGTTTCTCTGGACGAATTTGCCAAATGTTTCTGGCATCTATAATTCCTAATCCCAGTCGCTTATCTTCAGGGAAACCGTAAGTTTTGATTAACTCTAAGTTTCGTCCGCGAGTGAAGTCCAAACTAATTGCCCTGACTGGTAATTCTATCACCCAAGGATAGGTTTCCCCTAAGTCATCAAAGTAAGTAACTAGGTGTAAGGGTAGTTCTACAGAATCAAGTGAGTTATAAACTGTTTGGAAGTGTTTTTTCCAGGAATTGGCATCACCCAAAACTAAGGCAGGTTCGTGCATTTGCACTTCGTCTACTCCCAGATTTTTCAGTTCTGTGAGTAGGTTGATGTAAAGTGGTATTAGCTTTGATAGCGCCTCGTCAGTCTTCAATTCCAGTCGGCTTAAGCGCAGGAGTGTACAGGGACCAAGTATAATGGGTATTGCCCTTTTACCTAATATATTTTGGGCACGCTGGACTGTTTCTAAAAAGTCGTTGAAATCTGCTGACAGGGTTTCTGAGGCAATTTCAGGGACCAGATAGTGATAGTTAGTATCGAACCACTTGGTCATTTCAAGAGCGGGAATTCCTTCTTGACCTCGTGCCATTACAAAGTAGCGTTCTAAGCCGGAAAACTGTTGGAAGCGTTCGGGAATTAAACCAAAACGAAACGCCCAGTCAAGTACATGGTCATAAAGTGTGGTATCTCCAACTCCAATTTTATCAATACCTGCATTTAACTGGGTTTTCCAGTTAGCTTCTTCAACTTCTATTACTGTTTTTAACAGCGATTCTGCTGCTATCTTTCCACTCCAAAAGGCTTCTAGTGATTTCTTGACTTCCCGGTTTTTACCAATACGGGGATAGCCTAATGTTGAAGTTTTAATCTGCATGAGTTTCTCTTATGAATGAAAACTAATGATTTGGGTACTACAGCGCCGGTACAGTAGTCAAAAAGGAGGCAAAAAACCCGGTTTCTCTCTGTCGAAAAACTTGATATTTCGTATGCTCAACTCAAATAAACCGGGTTTTTGGGATTAATGTACCGGCGCTCTAGGGATTGGGAACTGAGAACTTTTAGTCAGTCCTCAATGAACAACAAGTTAGGTTTAATTTCGCCCACTTATTAAGTGGTGGAATCTTTGCCAAAATCCCCTTTTTCAGTGCTTGGGGTCGTTCTGACCAAGGCAGTGAACCATCTGGTTTAGCGTAGTATTGACTGGCACATTGCAAAATGGCTTCGGCGCTATTATCAACTGGTAAATCGCCAAACAGATAGGTTAATTTATCTTGGGCAGCAAAGGCAATGACACAAGATCGATTACAAGCACTCATGCATTCAACTCCCTGAATTGGGAAATTATTTTGCAACTCCCAGTTTTGCCCAAGTTCCTGAAGCTGCTGTAGTAGTTGTTGACCACCACTTTCACCAACTCGCTTGCCGTCTTGCCAGGTGCTAGCACAAGTCGTGCAAACAAATAAAGTATGTTGTTTGTTGATCATTGATTTTGAAGTGTATGGGAGGAAGTTCAAACCGCAAATCTCACACAGTGTTGCCAACACCAAAGTCCAGCCTTGCTGACTGTGTGAGCAAACTATTGATAAACATTCTTAACTATCAAGAACAGATCTAGACATTTACGCCTAGAAAAAACTAGTACGAATGAGAGCTATACCTAGAGTCGTAATTTTTTCCGTCAACGAATCGTATATCCGTGCCTTTTGTAGCAAGATATCATCTTGAACGCATCTGTGCCACTATGAGAACGTGAAGCTGGCAGGTTGTATAAATTTGTAAAAACATTCATGGAATTGTTCATCTGTACCTCGCAGACGTGCAGGACTAACAAGTTAACTTCGGCGGGCATCCTGGCTGAGAGATACTTATCTCCTTTACAGTTGCGGGACAGCGCCGGATTTACACCGGACTTTCCCCGTTACCTCTAATGGCTGACCCCCATTAGAACCGACTTTCTAACAATACCTTACCATACTTCCATATATATACCGAACATGACATTAATCAAGAAAAACTATGAAACAGAACAATGTGTCCTTGCCAACTGAGTGTACCCTTCGCAGTGCAACATCTGAGGATATCTGGTCTATTCGGTTGTTGGTGCTGGGGGCAAAACTTGACCCTACCCAAATACGATGGCAGCAATTCTGGGTAATAGAATGTAACAAGCAATTAATCGCTTGCGGACAATTACGCAACTTCTCTGGTGCACAAGAACTCGGTAGTTTGGTTGTCTTACCAGCTTGGAGAAATCGAGGTTTGGGGAGTTTTCTGACACAGCATTTGATTACTCAAGCGACTCAACCACTTTATTTAGAGTGTCTGGGTGAGAAACTGGCGCAGTTTTACAGTCGCTTTGGCTTTGTAGCAATTTCCTTTGAGGAGTTACCACCATCTCTCAAACGCAAGTTTGGATTATCTCAATTAGGAAAGAGGTTGATAAAAGTTCCTGTTGTGTTTATGGAGTATCAAGAATAACTTTTTTGTTCATTTACCTCCATTTACGTACCTCTTCTGGTAGCTAAACTCCACCTTTGGACTCAAGTCACTGTTGTATGCAAGCGCTAACACTATAAGAGAGCTTTAGTGTGCGAAGAAAAGACTTGCAGTAAAGTGCTCATATTCAAACTAGATAGTAGAGACAAGAGTAGGAAAAATGACAGATTCAGAAAACCGTAACGAACAAATTAAGAAGCTACGTGAACTGATCAAAGATATTGATATTGGAATGCTGACTACAGTTGATGAAGACGGAAGTTTGCGCAGTCGTCCGATGTCAATTAACTCTGAGGTCGAACTTAATGGCGATCTTTGGTTCTTTACCTACGCGAGTTCTCATAAGGTAACAGAAATTGAGCAGCAAGAGCGAGTCAACGTTAGTTTTTCTGATCCACAAAAACAGAACTACGTTTCAGTATCGGGTTCAGCTCAATTGGTACGCGATCGCAACAAACTACAGCAGCTGTGGAAACCACAACTAAAAGCTTGGTTTCCCAAGGAACTAGATGAACCTGATATTGCTTTGCTCAAAGTTAGTGTAGAAAAGGCTGAGTATTGGGATGCTCCTTCGAGTTTTGTCGCGCACACAATTGGACTGGTGAAGGCGATGACAACAGGCGAGAAACCCAATGTTGGCGAAAATGAAAAAGTTACTTTGAAATAATCAAAAAGTAAGATAATAGCAACAGAAAAACTCGGGTTCTATGAGAAACCGAGTTTCTAGTATTCTGTTAAAGATATTATCTAGACAATTGTATGGTGAACAACATACCTCAACAGGGGCAAAAACCTCCTGATTTCTCTGCGATAGATCAAGACGGTAACCAACTTAGTCTAGGTGATTTCTCTGGTCAATGGGTAATCCTTTATTTCTACCCCAAAGATGACACTCCTGGTTGTACGACTGAAGCTAAAGATTTTAGCGAGTTATCTCAAGACTTTAGTAAATTAGGAGCGAAAATCTTGGGTGTCAGTCCAGATTCACAAAAATCTCATTGTAAATTTATCAATAAACATAACTTATCAATAACTTTATTAAGTGACCCAGAGCATCAGTTAGCTGAAGCTTACGGTGCGTGGCGATTGAAAAAGTTTATGGGTAAAGAGTACATGGGTGTAGAGCGTTCAACTTTCCTCATCGCACCTGAGCAAACAATCGCTTATACTTGGGCAAAAGTGAAAGCCAAGAGTCATGCAACTGCTGTGCTGGCTCAATTGCGAGAATTGATAGGCTCGTAAATTTCTGAGCAAAACGCTGCCTTGTTGAACCCATTTATTGAACAAGCTCCCAAAGTTTGATAGTTTTATCCTTACTGGCACTAGCAATCAATTGTGCAACAGGGCTAACAGCAATGGTAGACACTGAGTCTTCATGAGAACACAGAGTAATAACTTCTTCTTGTGTGCTCAGTGTCGTGAGTTTAACTGTTTTGTCTGTACTACCGCTGATCAATGTTTTGCCATCAGCACTAAAAGCTATTGCGACTACTGACCAGGAATGGCTTGAAAGAGTCCTAATAACCTGACCTGTCTTTATGTCCCAGAGTTTAATAGTGTTGTCATCGCTACCAGTCGCTAAAATATCACCATTAGGACTAAAGGCTACTGTCAAAACTGCCCATGCATGACCTGAAAGAATACTTAAGAAGGTGTAGTGTGGACGGTTTTTAAATACTCCCCGTGACCACAGACGAATAGTCCTGTCAAAACTAGCACTAGCCAAAAACTGACCATCCGGACTAAATGCTACAGCACTAACCTGTAATTGGTGTCCCCTCAGCGTACAAATCTCTTGTTCAGTCCTGACATCCCAGAGTTTAACGGTTTTATCCCAACTACCACTCGCTAGTAGCTCACCATCTGGGGTGAAAGCGATTGATTTTACTGCATGAGTGTGTCCAGAAAGAGTGCAAATTTCTTCACCTGTATTAACATCCCACAATTTGATAGTTTTATCATCGCTAGCCGTTGCCAGAATTTTTCCATCCGGACTGAAGGCGACAGATTTCACAGCTTTGCAATGTCCGACAAAGATATGTAGCTGTTGTTTGGTGTTCAAATCCCACAGTTTAATAGTTTTGTCATCGTGACCACTTGCTAAAGTATTACCGTCAGGGCTTATAGCTATTGAATTCACACTACTCAACATACTAGGATGAGCAGTTAAGGTATATGAGCAGCGCCAAGGAAGATGGCGAGTTATAGGATAGGGTGATGAAGAGTGAATATTCAAAGCTTGCATGACTTCATCAGCAGATTGCAAGCGTTGAGTGGAGTTTTTTTGCACAAGTTTATCAAGAGTTTTACCTAATCGCTCACTAACTTCTTGAGTCAGATATTCTCGCCAAACCCAACAATTATTGACGACATCAAATAAATCAAAAGGAGAAATTTGAGTTAGTAAGAAAATGCAAGTAACACCTAAGCTGTAAAGGTCACTCGTAAAAACGGGTTTTCCCTTAGCTTGCTCAGGAGCAGCATATTCTGGACTACCGATAAGACTTTCACCTGTTAACTGGTCAATTGATGTTACGGTTTTTGCAGCACCAAAATCAACCAAAACTAAATTCTCTTTACCTACGGAGTTAGAGGGGAATCTAAGAATAATATTTTCTGGTTTTATATCGCAATGAATAAGATTGTGAGCATGGATAAACTTGAGAACTGGCAACAAATTTTCTAAAAGTTGCAAAATCTGAGTTTCACACAAGGCTCCCTGTTTCTCCACCGAGGTAGCTAAATTTGTGCCTTCAATAAACTCCTGCACAAAATAATAGTGGTGATGTTCATCAAAATGTGTCAATAAAGCAGGAATCTGTGGATGTTTACCTAATTCCTCTAGAATCTGTGCTTTTTGCACAAAAGCTTCAGGTGTTTGGTTTTTTAGCCAAAATTGTTGAACGACACAAGTTGCGGCGGGGGATTTTCCCTCATCTGTTGCGAGGAAGGTTTTGCTCAATCCCCCTTGACCAATTTCTTTTAGTAAACGATAACGTTCTTTTATCAGCAAAGTTTATAACAGGATTTTAGTTACGGGTGAACTCGTTCACAGTACGTCGCCAATGATGTAGAAGCGAAAACAATTCTCTATCTTTACGCTTTGCAAAGACATCAGATGCGATACGCGCCCATTGCGTCTCTTGCTCTGCGCGATCATATGTTTCAGTTACTGAGATCATTAATTGCGAAAAGACTTAACACAAAAAACGTCTTCCTCTATTAGACTTATCTTTTTATTCTAATATCCATTTCAATAGGAAGACGTTTGCATTATCTTGCGACTTTAAACTATGTATAGTTTTCATATGTTTGACAAGGATGCGGTGCATTTACTAGCTTTTTTGAGTATTTATTTCATACGTTTTTTTGGTTCATGATCATAAGGGATGCATCTATCATCTTTTTCCTGACTTTAGCAAAAGTTCTACATAGGTAATAAACTCTAGGATCTTGAGGCACTAGCAATCGATAACTGCTAGTGCTTTTTTTGTGATTATTTTTCTTGAATCGGTTGTTACAATTGCGGTTTTCCCCTAACCGTCATTCTCAAGGGGAATTCCTAGGGTCTGTGTTTCTTCAGTCACTCACAACCAATTGTTGAACTCCTCCAACTATAGGCAAAAGTTCTGCATATGAAAGTTCCTCTTTTCATTCTTGAGATTCTCCATTTGTCTGAAGTTATTCGTCTTACTTAGCGATATTTCCATCTAATGGAAAATCAATAACAACAGGCTGATGACCGTTTGACGATGGAGTTGGTTCTGGTGTGGTTGTTGGTTGTGATTTCGCCTGCAAAGGTATTGTCTTTTCATCTTGTTTCGCAGTTTGATTCCATAAAATCATGGAGAGTAGCCCATCAACTAAGCCATTAGTGCTGCCATTGTTACCACCAACTAGAACATCTGGAATGAGGCGGACACTGCGATCGCCTATAATCTGCATCATCTGCATTGCTGTATAACCTTGCTCTCCCAAGGCTTCTACACCAGAACGGTAAGCTTCTGCTTTTGCGTTACCTGTGGCGCGGATGGCTTCTGCTTCTGCAATCCCTTTGAGGCGCAAAGATTCAGCGTCACCACTAGCTCTTAACCGCACAGATTCAGCTTCTGCTGTCGCTCTTAGGCGGATAGCCTCAGCTTCACCTGTCATTTCTTTGATTTTGGCATTCGCTTTGAGTTCAGCAATCTTCACACCTTGTTCTGACTTCACCGTTTCTTGCTGGATGTCAGCCTTTGCCTTAAGTTCAGCAATTTTCACACCTTGCTCTGACTGCACCATATCTTGCTGAATATTAGCCAAAGCTGTCTCCCGAACAAGTTGTTGGCGTTGTGTTTGCGCCAGTTGCTGAACTTCAAATGTTTTGCGTTCCTCTTCCGCAATTTTTCGGTCTGTTTGCGTTTGCATTAATGTTGCAGGCGGCTGAATATCACCGATCAGGGTGTCAATCGCTTGCACGTCATAAGCCCGTATCGCCGTTTTTATAAACTCAGCAGCTTCACTCTGCCGTTCGCTACGAGCGCTGAGGAAATCTAGTACTGTATAATCTTGTGCCGAGTTACGGAAATAGTTACCAATGGTAGGTTCTAGTACATGGTCAACTAAGTTCTGCATCGAACCAACGCGGGAAATCACCTTTGGAGCATCTAAAGCGCCCACATGAATAATTTGCGCCACTTCTAAATCAAAGGCAAACCCGTCTCTAGAACGTACGGTTAAGGAAGCGAGTTTTGCATCATAGCTGTGACGTTCGGTGCGACCTGACCAGTTTAATACAATGTTGGTCGTCGGAACCAGTTCAATCTTCATGATGCGGGTGTTGATGGGGTGCTTACCTGGATACAGTGGTTCCACCCATACACCTTTATGTCCACTATTCACCAAATTCCCGTGAGTGAAGGCTGCACCGCTAACATCTTCGTGTGCTTTGCCAACAAAAGAAATCACCACACCCACATAACCAATGGGGATTTCCGTCATTGGTACTTGCTCAACTTGGACAAACCAAGGGTTTAGGTTCCAAGATCCAGAAAGTAGTATCTGCTCTTGCAAACCTCGTCGTCCAGCGCCATCAATAAATTTCTGACCATTCTGGAAGTTGTCGTGTCCGCTAACCATCGGACCTGCAATTTCGCCTGCGGGAATTGGCATACCGTCGAGAGTTGTGACGATACCGACTTTATCAGATGCAACGGTGTACACGCGTAAATATTCAGGATTCATGCCATCCTCACTGGCATTTCCCGCCATGATTACCTTAAATAGGGCAGTGTTGATGCGGTAAGTACCTGCTGTTAAAAAGCCCATCTGGCGACCTTTTTCCCCACCTTGGGTGAGAAATTTGCGGGCATCTTGGAAATTGTCGCAATTCACAATCTTGCCCAAAATACGCTCTGGAGGATTGGGTGCGCCATCTGCTGCCACAAGTAAGGCGATTTCACCTTGAGGGACAACAACGACTGGTTCTTTGCGAACCGAGTACTGCCAAGGCCAATGACCCCAGTGCCAGCCAGGAGCAAGAGTATCAGCTTGCAAACCAGCTTCACCGTTGAGGGCAATCAGTCGTCCGGCTGGCAGTCCACGTCCAGAAATGGTAAATTTTTTGACAACAATTCCAACTTCACGTTCACCAATAACCACCAGTCCCCCGAAGAACAGAGGCACAAAGATAACTAAACCACCGACAACAACGATAGGGACAATTCCCCAAGGGGACATCGGTATGAGTTGACTATTTGTGGTGCTAGTTGGAATTTGGGCTATTGTTTGCTTTGTCTGAGCTAACTGTGTTGATACTGAGGTTATTTCTTTGGCTGTATTTATTTTTACTGCTTTTGCATTGGCAGAATGAATACCACCAGCTAACGCGAAAGTGAAAACAGCAGATGCCGCAAACCGAAGTATTTTATTTTGTTTGGGCACGCCAAGGGAATTTAAAAAGGATCTCATAATTTGTGCCCCTCTGGGCAACTAATTATCTAAGGTAATACTTCCCTGTGGCTGTGATTAATTTCTTAAACTTGACCTAATAGTTTATAAAACTTCATAATTAAGTTTGTAACTGATTTCAACGCTTGCGGCAGTCGTCTGACTGCATACATAAAAAGTTGGTTTAGTCAATCACTCCGAGAGTAGAGACTGGCAGTGAGAAAATATTCTCTCGTTCCTATGCGACCCATGGGAATGCCTCCTGATTATATCGAGGCAGAGCCTCTAGTTATGCATTCCCAGCCTGAGGCTGGGAACGAGAAAAAAATCGATTGTGTGTTTTGTACTATCAAAAATTGTAGAAGGGTGAGCATTGCCCACCCTTGTTTATTGTTACTTTTTGTCTGGAGAAAGGTTTTTTGGCTTATCTATCTATATCTAGACGTTGAGCCAAAAGCCTTTTACCATGAATGACTGCCCCAATAGTTACGGTGTCTTCTTGAATGTGATAAATGATTCGATAAGTGTAAGCAAACAGTTCCCTGATGGTATCCTCATTAAATTCTGGAACAACAGAACCTGAATAAGGACTGGAGCTTAACTTATCAGAGCAGTCAAGTATCTTCCGAACTACTGTGGCAGAAAAGGACGCGGAGTCACGAAATATGTATGCCGCGATCGCGTCTACATCTTCGAGGGCTTTGGGAGACCAAACTACTCGATAAGCCATTTTCTTAACAGCGCCTCGGCTTCTTCTTGAGAGATGAGAGTTTCTCGATTGTCAACCACTACCAATCCTAGACGGACTTTTTCAAGTACGTACAGATGATATTGAACATCTTCCACAGAACAATCGTCTGGTAATTTGCTCAACAAAGATTGGACTTTTTCTTTTGTAGTAGTCATAGCATTTTTTTGAGAATATTTATATGAAGTAATTTTTAAGGGCAAGCAGACAGCTCACCCTTATCTCTACCTTGTGTTAAAGGTTGTCGTAGTTAGCAATGGCTTGTTTCATTTTGTCTAAGACTTCTGATACAGGCACAGTTCCTAACTCTCCAGAGGTTCGCGTGCGAATACTTAGGGAGTTGGTTTCCACCTCCTTTGCTCCCACCACAGCCATTACCGGGATTTTTTCTTTCTCGGCATTGCGAATGAGTTTACCTAGGCGATCGCCACTGACATCAACTTCAGCGCGGATACCGAAGTCTCTCATTTTCGCTACCACGTCTTTTGCATAATCCAGTTGAGCGTCACCCACTGGCAGCAATCTTGCTTGGACTGGGGCTAACCATAAGGGAAAATCTCCTGCATATTCTTCAATCAAAATACCGATCAGTCGTTCTAAGGAACCGAAAGGCGCACGGTGAATCATCACTGGGCGTTTACGAGAACCATCTTCAGCGACGTACTCCAAATCAAACCTTTCTGGCAGATTGTAATCGACCTGCACGGTTCCTAGTTGCCATTCACGCTCAAGGGCATCACGGAAGATAAAGTCGAGTTTGGGACCGTAAAATGCGGCTTCCCCAATTCCTTCAAAGTGCTCCATTCCTAGCTGTTCCACAGCACGGCGAATTGCACCTTGGGCTTTTTCCCAGGCTTCATCAGAACCTATGTACTTATCACTAGCTGGATCACGAAAACTCAGTCTAGCTTTAAAGTTTTTCAGTTGCAGTTTACCGAACACAGACAAAATCAGATCTACCACGTTGAGGAATTCGCTGTCTAGTTGTTCTGGCGTCACAAACAAGTGAGAATCATCAACCGTAAAACCACGCACCCGTGTTAATCCACCTAGTTCCCCAGATTGTTCGTAGCGGTAAACGGTGCCAAATTCCGCTAGCCGCATTGGTAATTCCCGATAAGAACGCAACTCACTTTTATATATCTGGATGTGGAAGGGACAGTTCATTGGTTTGAGGACGAAGCCTTGTTCATGGGCTGCGGCTTCTTCATCCTCTGCCATTATCGGGAACATGTCTTCTTTATATTTCTGCCAGTGTCCGGAAACTTTAAATAAATCCACTCTGGCAATGTGGGGAGTGACGACTGGTAAATATCCCCGTTTGAGTTGTTCTTGCTTAAGAAAATCTTCTAAAAGAGTCCTCAACAAAGTTCCTTTGGGTGTCCACAACGGTAACCCCGGTCCCACTAAGTCAGAAAATATAAATAATCCTAATTCCTTACCTAGTTTTCGGTGGTCCCGTCGCAGTGCTTCTTCTTTACGCCGCTTATACTCAGCCAGTTGTTCTGGCGTTTCCCAAGCAGTAGCGTAGATGCGTTGCAACTGCGCTTTAGTTTCATCGCCACGCCAATAAGCGCCAGCAACGCTTTCTAAATCAATCGCTTTCGGGTTGAGTTCGCCAGTATTTTCCACATGAGGTCCACCGCACAAGTCCCACCATTGCTCTCCTAGGTGGTAAATTGTGATTGGTTCCTCTTTAATGTCTGATAGAATTTCTAGCTTATAAGGTTCCTTAATTTCTTTAATACGGCGTTCAGCTTCTTCGCGACTGACTTCTTCTCTTACGACTGGCAATTTCCGGTTAATAATTTTCACCATTTCTTTGTAAATGGCTTTTAAATCCTTGTCAGTAAACGGTTCCGGATTATCAAAGTCATAGTAAAAACCATTTTCAATCCAAGGACCAATCGTGACTTGCGCCTTGGGAAACAGCTTTTGCACTGCCATTGCCATCACATGAGAAGCGGTATGGCGAATTTTCTTTAAGATCTCTGATTCTGAAGTCCGTGGTAAATACACTTTTTCAGGTTGTTCTTGCTGACTAGATGATTTTGGCGATATTTGCTGCTGTACCATTGGCGAAGTGATTGTAATAATGATGATTTCTTTAGTTGAGGTTATGACAATTCATACCCAAATATAAACTTGGGCTATTTTACAGTGTTGTCAGACTTGTGATTTTCTGACAATTTCTGTCTTTAGCAAGATGATCCCAATTCATTTAAGGATATAATTATCTCCTAATGATTTACCCTCAGAAAATCTATTGTTGATAATCCATCATGTCATTTAGTATCTACTTATAAGTCAAAAATAACCTTTATATAAAAAAAACTCATAGCTAGTTGCTATTGGTGGACGAGACAATGAGTGCTTAGTCGCAAACCTGACACTCAACTCTAAACTCTATTTGTGAGCACTCACATCAACCTCCAAGTGTCTGCTCGTCTGTTTGTGTGCCACATATTTCTATGCATATGCCTTTCCTTTAAATAGAACACCTTGAATTCCTCTGGGTCTGGCTGATATGTTGCCATTGTCAGGTCTCTAATTTCTACTAAAGAAATAAAACCAACTTCTGATTTCTAGCTAAGAGCAATTTCTATATACTTAGGACATTTTGTTTGTGGTTCAAAGCCTAGCATTTGAGTTCCCTCTTTCAAATCTAAAAGTTACGCTAGTGAGAGTGAATTTTAACTTTAATTGTGAGATAGTATTATGTTAACTCAATCTAACCAACAAAGAAATAACCCAAAAGTCAAATGGAAATTCAGGTTAACTGAATTTAAGCTTTGAAAGTTCTGGCTCGGGGTTTGAAGCCTCCTAATTTCTTTGTGGCGAAAAAACATCATCTCACAAAAGGTCTGATACAAGTACACCCCACCGTCTACGACAACCTCTCCAATCCTTGGGGAGTCGAGGTGCTACTGCGTGTCTCGCGGCGTTTTCCCGACAGTCGGTGCAAGTCCCGTGGGGTTAGCGGAGGTTCTATGTTTCAACCAAAAAGTGAATTGGTTTTTACAGCAATATAAATTGCAATACGTCAACGCCAAAACATACATCATATAGATTTGTTAATCCACTTTTCGGGCACTTTTTATGAGAAAACTATGCAGGTTTTTTTATAGAGCCTCTGTACAGATTCAGTCCTCATCTTAGTGTTTTTTTGTATAAAATAGTTACTTTTAATACTTTATCTACTGATTTGTTCAATGTCTTTACTTCCAGCACAGACGGTTTTTTTGAGATCCCTACTTATATATGTAAGAAACACGGCGAATTTATCCCCGGACTAAAGTGTAACCAATATCACGATCATGTTTTATTTTCAGACTTATGGCAGAGACGAAAAAAATGTTAAGAATATTAAATAGAGTTAATATTAGTAAGAAAGTTAGAAATATGCTTTTCATTTATGCGAGACTCGAATTTACCAGAACCTGAACTGCTGAAAACAGTTTTGCAACCACTGTTGGAAGATTTTCAGTACTGGTTTGCGCGATCGCGGAATTTTCTGGAAACGGAAGAGCTATCATTCATGAGTCAACATGAACAATCTGACTTACTAACGCAAGTCAAGAAAGCACAAGAGGAAGTGAACACAGCAAAGATGCTGTTTACAGCAACCGGTGGACAAGTTGGTATTGATATGGCAACATTGATGCCTTGGCATCAATTAGTCACAAAGTGTTGGAATGTGGCAATGCGGTTCCGTTTGCAACAGAACAATTGGCAACACAAAGACGATATATAGGTGAGATAGTAAAAAATTTTTAACATCATCTGAGATAAAAAATGATGTGGTTTATGCTAAGGTACTCCCCCTGAAGTTAAAAAATTCTCTCTTAATCAAAGAGACCGAGCGCACGAAAATTGCGTTAGCCATTTAGCATCACCATCATAAACGGCATCAACAGGTATCAGCTAAGGAAAATTTTTTACAACATATAGCTTTAGAATTTGCGAACTCTGGAGGAAAGAACAATGTTACATCTACTTTACATTTTTGCTTTTACCATTCTAGCTTTTATAGCTGTCGGTAACTTAATTCGTAACCTGATTATGTTCAGTTTTGATACAGAGCGGATTTATCCAGCAAGATCTGTAGCTTCAGCAAACCAAGGCAGATATCCTTACGACTCATCAACTAAGCAGTTTAGACCCCATCCAGAATTATTAGATGCGACTGGCAATTTAATTAAAGAACCACTTTTAGTCATGCGTTCGATCAACGTTGACGATGCGCGACAAAAATTGGATGAGCTTTATGAAGCTTCTCCAGGACACAGAAATGATAATCAACAAGAAGAAGGCTAAAAAGTTCGCCATTTATAAGTTTTGTAGACGTCCTAAGGGTGTCTACAAGACTTATAACTCAACACTCTCGTTTACGCTTCAATAACCACTCTCAGGTTACCGCGTTTTTTTGCAACGCGACAAGCAGTTGTGGTACCAGAACGCTCAAACTCCAAATCAAGTATGGTAGAACCAACTTTGAGATTATGCAGTGATAAACGACTTATCGTCTCTGGTAAAGTGGGGTCGATAATTCGTAAGCAGTTGTTAGGGGCGTCGGGTACCAAGTTTACCAGCATTTGCAGTAACTGGAAGATACTGCCAGTTGCCCATGCTTGAGGTGTACAAGCTACAGGATACTGTACAGGCGCGTTATCACCATTGCGCTCGTAGCCACACAACAACTCTGGAGGACGTTGATAAGGCTGCTGTTCAGTCATGTCGAATAAACCTTGAAAAAGTTCCAAGGCTTGATCGACTAAACCGAGGGAACGCAACCCCATTGCAATGAGTGCGTTGTCGTGAGGCCAAATAGAACCAATGTGATAACCCATTGGATTGTAAGCTGGTGACAAGCTATTTAGGGTGCGAATACCCCACCCATTAAACATATCTGGTGCCCGGAGACGTTCAGCTACACTGTAAGCTTTTTCTGGTGTGAAAATGCCCAAATTCAAGCACTGACCGGGATTGGATGTAATACTATCTACGTGCTTACCTTCTCCATCCAAAGCCAAGGCACAAAAATCCTGGTCTTCCATCCAAAAATCTCTATTGAAACGAAGCTTGAGGTTTCTTGCTTCTTCTGTCCACCGATCTGATAAGTCAATTCGCTTTTTGAGTCTGGCAATTTCTGCTAAGCGTAATTTGACAGCATAGACATAAGCTTGGACTTCACAAAGGGCGATCGCTCCTCTGGCTAACTCTCCCTTACGATTGACAATAGAATCACCAGAGTCTTTCCACCCCTGATTGTCAAGACCCTGTTTGCATTTGCGGTAGTAACTGAGGTAGCCAGTTTCTCTCATGTTACGGTCAATCCAATCCATTGCTAATAGAGCATTGGGCCAAAGTTGCTCTAAGGTTTCTAGATCATGAGTCCAAGCGTAGTGTTCTGTATACAGCATCAGCCATAAGGGAGTCGCATCGACTGTACCGTAGTAAGGAGTGTGAGGAATTTCCTGACAGCGGGCTAATTCACCAAACCGTAACTCGTGCAATATCTTACCTGGTTCTTCCTCGCGCCAGTCATCATCTGTTTTGCCTTGATAAAACGCGAGAATTTTTAGAGTTTCTTTAGCAATTTGAGGGTTTAGCATTAAGCTTTGATAAGCTGCGATCAGCGAATCCCGCCCAAACAGCGAGGAAAACCACGGTACTCCTGCCGAAACTGTCTTATGCTTGCCAAAGGACTGACGCAACAAGTACATATCTTGTTCAGCCCTTTCAATAATTCGATTGAACGTTCCTTTATCGGAACGAATTTGTGTAATTTGTTGCACCCACTGTTGCTCTTCCATGATTTCACCAGCTTTCGCCTGTGTCAGGGTAAAAGCGGCGCTGACAATGGAACTAGGTTTATTATTTCTCAACAAATTCACCCGGTAGCCCAACTTTTGGGTTTCATGAGAAGCTAACTCCAACCGCCAAACGGCTGTGTAACCCTTAAAATAATCTGGTTGTCGATGCTGGAATTGAATGCGAGACTCCATCACCAACCCATCCAGACCTTGATAGGCAAGACTCAAAGATTGCTCTTTTTGTTCAGGTTGCCCAGACACAAAAGAAACACCATCACTATTTGATGTTCCTTCTTCAGGTGTGGGTTCTACAAGGCGTAAAAGTCTACCCCGTTTATCTCTGTGATAGCCCCGGACTTCAAATAAATCCACAAAATCCGCATCAAAGCTAATGCTAAGTTCAAAGCTAACGGAACTTGTGCTATAATTTGAAACTTCTAATTCTTCAAATAGTGCGCCATTCAGTACCAGTTCGCGACGAATGCCTACCGTGTCGTTTCTCAAACGGTCTTCAATTTTGGGATTGGTACATAAAACCGATAGAGAAAATCCTTTATCAGCAGTGCTGCTGAGTAAGACTGGTGAATGTTCGTCGATTTGTAACTCAAGGCGACTGAGAAAGCGTGTGTCACAGCAGAACAATCCCATACTGGGATTGCCATCGTTAAGTGAACAGCCAGATATATTGCCTAAAGTGTCTGTTACCAAAAATAAATCATCATCTTTAACCGTTAGCGTCGGTTGTGGTCTTTCGCTGATAGTGCGAGGCCACTCTGGGATCGGGATTTGATCAGCAGGAACAAAAGTTTTTCCGTCTAGAGAAAGTTTTTCCGGTGTCATCAGTGTATCCGGTGTCATCAGCCAAAATTCCGTGTACAGGTCTAGTTTTTCATCAAACCAACAGCATCAACAGGAAAGAAAGACACTCTTTAGATGTAGATTTGAGCCATTGAGGAAAAATCATAATCACATACAGTCAGTAACAAAAGATGTGTCAAACCTTGAACATAAAATCTTTACAAATATTTACTTTATAGAAATTTTATGAATAAAGTTGAAAATTATGATTGCTACTTGTTTTGTTAGCCGCTTTTCTTCAAAATGGCAAGATGTAGAAACCCCTTTGTTAAGAAGAACGAAATCGCCGCTTTTTCCGCACAAAGACAACATCGTAACATTTCTTATTTAAACTGCCACTGAAAATTTTTCTCAATCAAATGAAAAAACAAATTAATTTTTTACAAAACGCAACTTTTTGAACCAAAAATATTTATATTCAGAGAATAATGCGTGATTTTTAAAATTTGAAGAAATTTTTTGTTGAAATTCTTCAAATTGAACTGAAAACTGGGGCGTGAACATTGGATGAAGCGAACGCCTGACCTGTAATACCTCTTGCGATTTCTGGGGTACACAAAACTTAAAAAGACCAGAGCAAAGAGCAGGGGCAGAGTTTTGGACAAATTCCTGGAAACAAATGTGCATTCATCATGGTACATAGGGCACCTGGTGGGCGTAAAATAAAAATGCCTCCACTAGAACTGGCGAGGCTCCTTAGTTTAGTTAAGAGTTGTGGAGGCAGGAATTCAAAAAAAGTGATTTTGGAAATCCCTCACCATACCGCAAGGTTGGTGAGCCAGAAAATGAATAAATGCTTATGATACTCCGAAAACAGCCTTTAGTTGGTTGGTGGAAAACCGTAAGCCAAGTATTGCGGTATCTTAAACAAATTGCTGCGTCTGCCAAAACTCTGAACGTGTCTTTCACCATTCTTTACATATCGCAACTATCTAATTCAGTTGAGAGTCCGTTGTAATTTGTACAATGCAGCTGTGACTTGGATTTTGTCCAGATTGTGGCTCCTTTATAAAATTGATGAGCATTTCGACTTCTGTGCTGAGTGAACTGCTACAGGCTCTACCCCACCTGAGACCTCAAATATATTTCAAGGCTTCACTAACGGCGCTTTCCCACGCGATGGAAGACCAGGTGTTGGCTGCTACTTTGGAGCAGCCTCTAGTCATTGCGAGCTTCCAAAGAGAGCGATTTTACCGTCAAGAAGCTCATCGATATCAGCGGCTTGCTCAGCGTAGTAATCAAATATACGTATTATCAGCACCCGAAACGGATTTTACCAACAGTTCGGAACATTATGAGAAAGTAGCTTTTGAACCAGATGATGGCTTAACTCAAGAATGGCACTTGATAGTCATTGCCCAAAACTATGCAACTTGCTTGGTTTGCCGGGAGAGCATAGGTTCTGTTAGCAAAAATCAGCAACTACGGGAGATCAGTCCAAGTTTAGATATGGACACGGCGCGTAGGTTTGAAGGAATTTGGACAGCAGAACGGGGAGTAAGTCTCAAAGCAGCTGAATTATTATTAGACAGGATTTTGGTTTACAGACCAGAACTGGCAGACAAAATTCAGCAAGCACGCTTGAGATTTGGGATAAGCGAGAATACAAGCGAAACAAAAGTACAATCGCCAAACGAATATGCCTGCGACATAGACACTGACCCATTTGTGCAGCGTTTGGTGACTTACCTCCAAGCTAGTCAGTACAAATTGCACAAAGCATACCGTTCCATCGCGGCTCAAGCACGGAAGGAGCGTTTGGTCAATACGATTAGCACCGCGATCAGGCGATCGCTCGACCCCCACGAAATTCTCCAAATCGCAACCCAAGAACTAGGACAAAACTTAGAGGCTAGTCGCTGTCTAATCTACCGCGCTCAAGAGACAGAAGCCAAAGCCTTGATTGAACATGAATTTTTGCGTCCAGGTGTGTCATCTTTGTTGGAAAAAACCTGGTCGTTGGAAAACAATCCCTTATTCAGGGAAGTTGTCCTCCAAAACCAAGGAATTTATTTGACTGATACTCATACGGACGTTCGCATTACCAGTTCTAAAGAACTTGGGGAACTCGTCAAAAAGTATGATATTCGTTCTTGGCTGATGGAACCGGTATTCTACCAGGGGCGATTATTGGGTATCGTTGAACTGCACTACTGCAACGAAATTTTACACGATTGGCAATCAGGGGATTTGGACTTGGTAGAAGCTATTGCCACCCAAGTGGGAGCCGCCCTTATTCAAGCAGAAGCTTATGCTAACTTAGAAGATCTTAACAAACAGTTGGAAGCCCTTGACCGCACTCGCAGCAACTTGATAGCTATTACTGGACACGAACTTCGCACCCCCTTGTCTACCATTCAGGTATGCTTAGAAAGTCTTGCTAGCGAACCGGATATGCCGTTAGAGTTGCAGCAGGTGATGCTAAACACTGCTCTTTCTGACTCAGAACGAATGCGCAAACTCATACAAGATTTCCTGACGCTTTCCAATCTAGAAAGCGGTCGTGTGGAATGGCATCCAGAATCCCTTACTTTACAAGAGTGTGTGGATTTGTCATTAAGTCGCATTCGCACCCGATTTGCTTCGCAAAAGGTGCCCCAAATTACAATTCAACTGGCAAAAAACCTCCCTTTGGTCAAAGCTGATGGAGATTGGCTGGTGGAGGTGCTGGCAAAACTCGTAGACAATGCTTGCAAATTTACACCAGCAGACGGGCAGATCACCATTAAAGGTGAACGCAACCGAAAGAAAATGGTTGAAGTGACTGTGGCAGACACTGGACGCGGTATTGAATCACATCTTCTAGAAATCGTTTTTGACCGCTTCTATCAAGAAGAAGGAGCGCTGCGGCGTACCGCTGGTGGCACAGGTCTTGGCCTAGCAATTTGCCGCCAAATTGTCAATGGGTGGGGTGGAGAAATTTGGGCAAAATCAAATGGCAAAAACCAGGGCAGTCAGTTTCACTTCACCATACCGATAATTTCGAGTAGTAAGGAGCAAAAGTCCTCAAAAGTCAAGAGTAAAAAGTCCTTTATTTCAGCTAAAGACTCATAAATAATGATTAATAGACTAATAACTGTTACAGACTATAACGCGATCGCAACATGACCCTTGTTGCAGTGATAGGATGCCGTAAAAACGTTGAGAGAAACTTTATGGCAGAAAAACTTTCTGGACAAACTCCGGTATTTGGTGGCAGCACTGGCGGCTTGCTTAAGAAAGCAGAACTGGAAGAAAAGTACGCCATCACTTGGACTAGCCCCAAAGAGCAACCATTTGAACTGCCAACAGGCGGTACCGCCATTATGCGCCAAGGTGAAAACGTGCTGTATTTGCCTCGTAAGGAGTACGGCATCTATTTGGGCGGTCAGGTATTGCGGAAATTGAAAATTACAGACTACAAAGTTTACCGGATTTATCCTAACGGAGAAACTCAGGCTATACACCCGGCTGATGGTACTTTCCCAGAAAAAGTGAAGGAAGGTCGTGATAAAGTACGTTATGTAAACCGCAATATCGGTGCAAATCCCAGTCCTGCTCAAGTTAAGTTTAGCGGGACAGCTACTTACGACGCTTAGCACTATTTACTAAAAATAAGAAAATTAGGGATTGGGAAGCGCGGAAAGTAAAAAGTGAAACAGTTCTTAAGGCGAGTTTATCCCGCCTTAGGAACTGTTGAACCCGCAAGGTTAAAAACACTCTTGTTTAACAGTGAACAGTGAACAGTGAGTCCAGTGCTGCAGGAGGGTTTCCCGACAGAGGCATCTGGCGGAGCGCGTTAGCTCCGGCTCCCTTAGGGGCTAGCGGAACCGGAGGTTCTCCCCGGAGGGTGAACAGTGAACACTAAACAGTGAACACTAAACAATTGATAACTGATAACTGGTAATTGATAACTGGTTTAACTTTTGCCTATGAGACTTTGACTTTGGCTATACCCAGTCCCTATCTACATTTTCAGCAATGCTGTGGGCAAACTTGCAGCCCGTAAAATCGCATGGGATTAACTGTCATTGTCTGTTAAATCTCAGGCTCAATTCCTGCTGTCCTGAGTTGTGCAGCTAACCGTTCTGCTCGTTCTGAACCCCAGAGTAACCGACTATTGGGTAAACCAGCTCGCGTGCCAACCATTTGGGTTCATAGCCGTGATCTCAGAAGCGTAGCGGTTAAAGTCTCTAACGTTGAAAGTTAAGATGTGGGTTAGGCTATGGACTAACATTGAGGCTACAAGCCTAGCATCATGGACATTTACCCCCACTACCCCATACTGTAAAATTAATCGCTTCCACTCTAAATAAATCTCAGGTACATCTGGCAGTACCAAGAACAATCCTTCTAAACGTTCCAGTTCCGTTCTGGCTTCGGCTGTGGTTAAGCCCAAGCCATTTCTTTGCGCAGGGCGTGTTGCACTCCGCCAAAACTCTATAAGATTTTGCGAGGTAATAAAAAGGTCTTCACCTGCTGCTCGTAAAGTTGAGATTGCGTTCAGTGTATCTGCATACATTGGGTGGTGTGGCTGCACACTTAGTAGCAATAAGTTTGTATCTACAAGATAAGTCACCTAAATATTTTCGTCCTCGTCATCATCGTATATTCCTGCCCGACTTAAAGCATACTCTGATAGCAAGGGCGTATCTCGCCTATGGCTCTGTGCCCATTCCCGAAAAGCTGTTATCCACTCATCAGCCGTTACAGTTTTGTAAAATGGTTGCTCCTGTTTTGATTTCATCAACTGCGAAAGCAACGCATCAAAATGTGGCTTAACCACTTCAACAGGGAGCTTAGTTACGTTGGCTAACACCTGTACAACACCTTCTAACTCTTCTCTATCAGCCTCTGGGAGTAATGGTGGTATTTCATTGTTATTATTTCCCACGCTATGAGCTTCCATAAATAATACTTAAATTACTTCCTAGTTTAATTATGGCTGTGAGTGGGCATGAACGCTGTGAACAGCACTTGAAGTTACCAATTTTCGGCGTAAATTTGAAGAGCGGGAATTTGGTAGAGATAAGGCATCATCGAATAAAACTAGCCAGCGTTGACGAGAAAAAAAGCCAACACCGCTACAACACCAGAAGAAGTAGCTAAGTACAAGGCTATAGCAGAAGTTTGGCAAGAAGTAGCGCAAGGGTTAAAGAAAGAAAATCAAGAATAAAAAAAGGATGCAGAAAAATCTGCTCAAAATGTTGTAACAGAAGCGGAATTGGAAAAATACAAAGCAATGGCATCAGAATGGCGAGAAGCTTATCAAAATTCTCAAAAGGAAATTGAGAGGCTCTCAAAAGAATTAGAGAATATTCAACAATCAGTAAAAGATTTTAAAGAATCATTTTTTTTCACTCCGTTATCGTCCGCCTAGGACTATAAGTCCCGCCGCTTATAGGCGAAGTCCATTTTAATGGACTAAACAAGAACACAGCAACTCTGTGTCCCCACTCTTTCTACACCAACGCCGCCACTTTCTCCAACAACCCCTGGAACAACTTCAACCCATCGCTACCGCCCAGCATCGAGTCAGACGCTCTTTCTGGGTGCGGCATCATTCCCAACACGTTTCCTTGACGGTTGCAAATCCCGGCTATGTTGTTCACTGAGCCGTTGGGATTATCTCCCTCGTAGCGAAACAGGACTTGAGCGTTATTTTCAATCTCTGATAATGTAGATTCATCTGCGTAATATTGCCCTTCCCCGTGAGCAATGGGCAAAGTAATAATTTCACCTTTTTGATAACCTTGCGTCCACTGAAGGTCTGTGCGCTCGACTTTCACAGGAACGCGATCGCATATAAAATGCAAATCCCGATTCTTCACCAACGCTCCTGGTAACAACCCTGCCTCAGTTAATACTTGAAAACCGTTGCAAATACCGAGAACAAGTTTGCCCTTTTGAGCGTGTTCAACGACTTGCTGCATAACAGGTGAAAAGCGGGCGATCGCACCACAGCGTAAATAATCCCCGTAGCTAAACCCACCTGGTATAATCATGATATCCACATCAGAAATATCAGTTTCTTGATGCCAAATCATGCGAGTTGGTTGCTGCAGCAAGTCTTTTGTTACATAAGCAACGTCGCGATCGCAATTAGAACCCGGAAAAACAACAACCCCAAATTTCATGTTATTAGTCACTAGTCATTAGTTATTAGGAGCCAGTACTTGATGAGGGTTTCCCGACAGAGGTATCTGGCGTTCATAAGTCATTAGCCAGTAGACATGTGTCATTCCTCGAAGCTTATAAAACCAAGGACGAAGGACAAAGGACTAGTGACTCTGAAAAAACAGATTAATACACTCCCGTCTGTGACTCAACCTCTATTAAATCAAAGCGATAATTTTCTATGACTGGATTTGCAAGCATTTGATCACACATCCGATCTAAGTTCTGACGGGCTGTATCTTCATCGGTTGAGATGAGAGTGACTTCAATGTACTTGCCAATCCGCACCTGCTCAACATCATCGTATCCCATTTGCTTCAGCCCAGATTGTACTGCGACTCCAGCTGGATCTAGAACTGAAGGACGCAGAGTGACAAAAATTTTGGCTAGATACTTCCTTTGCACTGGCTTTCGCTGAATACTGCTAAGCTCATACTATATCTTTCTGTCCCAATTGGGCGACAATAGGAGGACAAGTTATGAGAGTTAAGCTAAAAGTTAAGCAGGAGAATACCTTCAAATAAACTTTTTCAAATAGAATTGGCGTTTTATTACTATACTAATTGTCTATGAGAGCCGTACGCACCCGCAGTCAAGAGCGTATTCTAAACTTGCTTAAAACCATTA
Source organism: Brasilonema angustatum HA4187-MV1 (assembly GCA_019359695.1). Lineage (GTDB taxonomy): Bacteria > Cyanobacteriota > Cyanobacteriia > Cyanobacteriales > Nostocaceae > Brasilonema > Brasilonema angustatum. The sequence goes on along the minus strand of JAHHGV010000003.1, from coordinate 10,176 downwards.
AACAAGGCATTTCCGCCCAAGATATTTATGTCGAGTTACGTAACCGTAACCAAAGCATGGGTCTGGCAACAGTTTACCGCTCATTAGAATCCTTAAAACTTGAAGGTCTGGTGCAAGTGCGGACATTGGCTAACGGTGAAGCCCTCTACAACTTAGCCCAGCAAGACAAGCACCACCTGACTTGTCTACAGTGCGGTGCTTCCATCCCGATTAATCAATGTCCCGTCCATGACCTAGAGGGTCAATTACAGTCTACACACAAGTTTAAGATTTTTTACCACACTCTAGAATTTTTCGGTTTGTGTACTCAATGCCAATTAGCTCAAACTGGTGATTAGTCATTAGTCATTAGTCATTAGTCAAGAGTCAAGGGTTCAGAGTTCTCTCCCTGCTCCCCTGCTCCCTTGCTCCCTTGCTCTCCACTCGCCTCATTCTAGCTAGAGCGATGATTATTATTATTTCCTGGAGACACTTCCCCTGTATACGGAATATTTGAGTCAGTTGTTTGACCTTCTGAGACAATCGAGCGTATACCTTCCAAGGTAGCGGGTATGGTGCGCGGATCCATAAACATAACCTTGCTACTATCGCTTTTGCCAATTGTCGCGCCCATATCCATGTAACCCAAGGCAAGCAGAACTTCTAAAGCTTGGTAAGCAACAGGATCATTTTTCATTTTTTGGGCAATGATATCTGCAGATTCGGCGATCGCCTGCGCCTTCAGAACTTGCTGCTGGCGTTCGGCTTGTGCTTTGAGAATGATTGCTTTTTGTTCTGCTTCTGCTTGCAAAATGACCGCTTTTTGACGGGCTTCTGCGTCCAGAACTTGGGCGTCAGCTTTACCTCTGGCGCTATTGACGGCTGATTCGCGATCGCCTTCGGAAGTTAAAATTGCTGCTCGTTTACGACGTTCCGCCGACATTTGCAATTCCATCGACTCCGTAACAGCTTGTGACGGGATAATATCGCGCAGTTCCACCCGCGTCACTTTCACGCCCCAAGGATCAGTTGCAATATCTAAGTCATGCAATAACATTTCATTAATTTGAGAACGGGCGGTAAAAGTTTCATCCAATTCCAATTTGCCCATTTCGGCACGAATTTGAGTCAGCACCAAATTAACCATCGCCGCCTGGAGATTTTCCACTTTGTAGTAGGCTTTCTCCATATCCATAATGCGCCAGTAAACCACTGCATCAGCGGTAATTGACACGTTATCACGGGTGATGCATTGTTGAGGCGGGATATCTAAAACTTTTTCTCGGATAGTTTCGCGGAAGACAACCCGATCAAAAAAGGGAACGAGAAAACTAAGTCCTGGTTCTAACTTTTTGTTATAGCTTCCTAAGCGTTCCACCAAGGCTTCATTTCCCTGATTCACAACTTTGGCAGAACCAGCTAAGGCAGAACCACCTAGAGCGAGAAAAACAAGTAAAAAAAACTGTTCCATAATGAATTTTCCAAATTTTTAACAGTTATCAGTTATCAGTTACCAGTTATCAGTTATCAGTTTGAAGAAGAATTCAGCAATTCTGAATTCAGTATTCAGAAGGAAAAAATAAAGAATTCCAACTTCTGACTCCTGACTCCTGACTCCTGACTCCTGACTCCTTCACTATTCCCTGTTCCCTGTTCACTGTTCCCTGTTCCCTGATTTAACACAGAGAATTACGAGTCCAACAGATTTTCTGGCATTACAATCAAAGTCGTCCCTTCGCGTCCTGTGACGTAAACTCTTTGATTGGGTGAGATACTGAGTTTTTCATCGTCACAACGTGCCCGCCAAGAATTTCCCTCGTATAGCACTCGTCCTGGTTTTCCGGCTGGAATCTCAGTTAAAGTTTCGGCTATAATTGCATGCTGAATTTTCGATCTGCGTTGTGGTAAAGTCAAATATCGACGGGAAAGTACGACTAGGATTGTGGAAAGGAACAGCCAAACCACAATTTGTAGCCATAACTTGCCCAAAATCGCTTGAGACAGAAACGCCACAACCAGGGCGCTAATTCCCATCAACAAGGCAACAAAAGCTGTTGGCGTAAACAGTTCCATCAAACATAGAGCTGACCCTGCCAAAAGCCAAATTAAAGTAGTACTTGGCATAGTGCCATCCTAGACAATAGATTCACACCATCAATGCATTTTTTTGATTAGATACACTCACGCATTGACTCTTTCCAGAAAGCAAAAATTCATTTTTGACAGTAAATTTTGATGACTATTAGCAACAAAAATGTTTAATCAAAAGAACATAATTCCAGTCTATCGTAGCCTTCCAGTGTTTGACAGTCCCACCTTCATTGTTTGAGTAGTAAGTAGTAAAGTTCTCCATTACCACCTGTTACACCAGCACGATCGCCCGCTAAGTTGCCAGTCCCCATAAAATAATCAACCCGTCCTGGACCTTTGATGGCGCTTCCTGTATCTTGATCAAGTACAAAACGGCTTACCTTACGATACTCCAACCCTCCTCCTCTTTTGGGATAAGGAAATGAAGAGTAAATCAGCGCTACCGCCCCTGGAGGCATAACAGACTTATCTGTAGCAATAGACCTCTCTGCGGTGACTGGCACATCTATACTTCCAGTAGGAAGCATACCGTTGGTTTCCTTAAAAAAGATAAAGCGTTCCCAGCGTGGCAGGTATTGATTTAAATCCTGAGGATTTTCGTGGAAATACTTAACTATAGCTGGCATTGTTACTTTTTCTTGGGACAGTTTGCCATCTTTAATGAGTGCCCGCCCGATACTAGTCCAAGGATAATCTGTTCCACCTGCAAAACCAACAGAGGTTTTTGTACCATCGGTAAGCTTGAGTTGGGCAGACCCCTGAATATGTATCATATACGCCTCAAAGCGATCGCGAAACCAAAATAACTCCAAACCGTGCAACGGGCTTCGATCTTTTAGCAAGCCATCTTGTCCTTCCAAATCAATCCGTTTGGGGTGCGGTTTAGCCCACCCATCGAAATCCAGTGGGCGTCCATAAAGGGGATATTTATAAACTGCTGTCGGCGTGCGACTGGCAGTATAAAGCGGCTCGTAGTAAGCAGTAAATTTAACAGTTCCCTTACCGTCATTACCGACCGACTTGTAAAAGACAAATTCCCGATTGACAGCTGCTTGCAATTGTGCAGGAGACTTGGAGTCAACAACCAGTTGACGAAAACGTATTAAGCTACGAAATACGCGATCAAGCGTAATTTCTGTAATGGGGTAATTTTGATACACTGTATTTGCTTTGTTGGTTTGCAAATAACGTAAGCTGTTATCAATTGATGTTAATAGCGCTTGTTTATCGCCTTTTTTACCCTTGCCACCCCAAATTTGTTCATCCCAACCCAAGCATTGGTATGTCACTTGACACGTTTTTCTGTCTGTAACTTTCAGTGGTATTGGCAATTCCTCAACAGATGGTGGCTGTTGTGGTGGTAGTTGCTTGGGGTTGTTTGGAACAGGTACAGATGGTAAGTTAGGAGCTTGAGCAACTGAACAGGTAAGGTTAACCAGAGCAATTCCTAGACTAAAACAAAGCAAAGCAAAAATTTTTCTCATAATTTACTTAATTAACTAAACCGTGTAGTAAGTATACGGAGTGCAAGCGTTATGTTCAAAGTAGGGTGCGCTTCACTTTGTTACCGTGACTGTAGACAAGGAATAATAACGTAAGTTGCTAGTTAGTCCCTAGAAACGGTATATAAGTCATACGAAAACTCCCTTTTGAAGTATTGCAAAATACTATTAATTGAGATCTTGTACTTAAAATCAGGCGTTTTTTGATAACTAGCAACTTGGGTTAATAGAAGTTTGATATAGGATTCCGATTTGATTTTTGACGAAGCTAGGTACAGTTTCCTGTTCCCTGTTCCCTGTTCCCTCTCTCTACGAGTAATTCACCCTTCGGGTTCGCCAGATGCCTACGGAGGGAAACCCTCCTGTAGCACTGGTCTCACCAAGTTAAACCGGATTCCTATATAACTTACACATTTGGGATGTTCCCAAATTAACTCATCGATTTCTCGAAAAATTCCGACTTGCATGATTTCAACGAAAGCGGATAATTTATTGCATAAATCAAAGCTGTACTTAAGCCATGAATTCTATAGAAGATAGTGTTTCTACAAGTTCTCAAACTCCCCTAGTCCACCGTTACCTTTGGGCAACTGGTTCATTAGCCGCCAAAATCCAACCTGGAGGGAAAGTTGGACATCGCTATGACGTCACTAGCTCGAACATTTGGCTAGATACTCAACCAGAACTATTGCCAGACATCCCTGAAGAATTTTCCAAAGAAATTGTGTCTTATCTGCGATTATATCAACACAGATTACATATTCCTCAGGTATATGGGTTGGCTTATGATAATATTCTCCTGTTGGAAAATGTGCCAATAGATGAAACCGGAAATCTCTACCCAGCAATAACAGACGCATGGGAGCAAGCAAAAGCAGTACGACAAGTTTACTGGCTTTTCCAAATTCTCCAACTGTGGAGACCACTATCAGAGTTGGGAGTCGCTGGCAGTTTGCTGATTCCAGATAATTTGCGCGTGCAAGGTTGGTGCGTGCGACTGTTGGAACTTGTAGAAACGCCTGATGACGTGTCTTTACAGCAGTTGGGAAAATGTTGGCAACCTTGGATCGCTGCTGCAAAAACACCAGTAGCACAAGAGTTGAACAACATAGTCCAGCAGATGCGTAGTGAAGAAGCAAATTTAGACTCTATTGCTACTCAACTCAATATTTTACTCCTATCATGTGCAGCAGATTTGCCATTAACCCTAAAGGTGGCAGGATCAACAGATTCAGGTTCACAACAAACGCAAAATGAAGACGCTTGCTACCCTAGTGACGCTGCTGATCCAGATGATTTATTATTACCACAAGTGTCTATTGTTTGTGATGGTATTGGTGGACATCAAGGCGGCGAGGTTGCAAGTCTGCTAGCAGTGCAATCTCTAAAATTGCAACTTCGCGCCTTACTCACAGAGATGAAAGAACAAGCAGACATCTTACCGCCGGACTTAATTCAAAAACAAATAGAGGCAAGTTTGCGAATTGTCAATAATGTGATTTGCAACTGCAATAATCAGCAAAAACGCGAAGGCACCGAACGCATGGGTACAACCCTTGTGATGGCAGTGCAATTACCGCAAATTATCAAAAGTCTCTCTGGTAATGAGTCACAAAATACACATGAACTTTATTTAACTCATGTGGGTGATAGCCGTGCTTACTGGATAACACGCGACTACTGTCAGCTTTTAACAGTAGATGATGATGTCGCAGGGCGGGAAGTCCGTTCTGCTCGTACCCTGTATCGAAAAGCACTGCAACGCCCCGAGGCAACTTCCTTGAGTCAAGGATTAGGCACAAAAGATGGTGAATTTCTGCGTCCTGTGATTCAGCAATTTGTTTTAGAAGAAGACGGTATATTACTGTTGTGTTCTGATGGTTTGAGCGACAATGACTTGGTAGAAAATTCTTGGCGGAACTACGCTGTACCTGTTCTGCAAGGTGAACTTTCCTTGGAAGATGCTGTCCGTCAATGGATTTCATTGGCAAATGAGAAAAATGCTCAGGATAATATCTCAGTGGTTCTGACCCATTGTCGTGTTTCCCCAGATCCTATAGCTTCATTGCTTAGCGGCCTGCGACCTGTAGAAGTTATAGTACCAGAACAACAAGAACAAGAACAACAATCTGAGTTGACACCAAGTTCTCAAGCGCTTCTGGAGTTGCTTGTTTCACAACCACCGCTAACAGACGAAACCCAAACTCCTGGGAAACATCAAAAGAAGAAAAAGTGGTGGTTGTTGCTTGCGGGATTATTGGTTTTGCTTGTGGGTGGTACAAGTTTAGGATTATTTGCTTGGTGGCGACTCAATCCGCGAACATTTCAACAGACATGTCAGCGACTTCCTCTGAAAGTGCAGCGATTTTGTCCTCCGCAGAGGTAAAGACTCGTGGGCGAGTGTTAAGGACTCGTGCTTTGAGTGTTAAAGACTCATGCTTTGAGTGTCAAAGACTCGTCAGCGAGTGTGAGGGGAGATTGTAAGATTTTATTCCACGTCCGCCTGCGAATTAATTCGCAGGCTCATAGGCGCTCAGATCTTGCACCAGTATCAACAACGAGGCAGAGCCTCGATATCTCGTTCCCAGGCTCAGCCTGGGAACGAGGGTTGGGAGGCTCAGCCTCCCGATTATTGAGAATGGTGCAGGATATCAGTTTTAACGGACTTTGCTTATGAGCCTGGGATTTGAATCCCAGGCGGACGCGTGATTATACTATACAGCCCTGGAATTAATTCACCGACGGACGTGGAATAAAATGATTGCTCAATGCCGGTATCACAGCGACAATTCCCTAACCAGCGAGTAAAATCGAAAAAATATCTCTGAAACCATCAATTTCCAAATCATTTTATGGCTTTTTGGCGCATTTATTATCATCTCGTTTGGGCAACGAAAGAACGCCAGCCTTTAATTACACCTGATAGAGAAACGGAACTTTATAATTACATTATTCACAAATCAGATAATCTTAATTGTATCATTCACGCTATCGGCGGCATCGAAGACCATATTCATTTAATTGCTTCAATCCCTCCTAGTTTATCCATCGCTGAATTTGTCAAAAATATTAAAGGTAGTAGCGCCCATTTATTAAATAAAAATTATCGGCTGTCCGAAAACTCTATAAATTCTATTTCCTTTAGCTGGCAACGAGGATATGGTGTCTTGTCGTTAGGTAGCAAGCAGTTAGAACAAGCTGTTTCCTATGCAAAAAATCAAAAAAATCATCATTCCCTAGGTACGGCTATGACTTCTTTAGAAAAATATGACGATGAGGAGTAATCCTATTCCTTTTCTACATATAGGACTCATATTTGATTTTTGCTAAGCTAGGTAAACTTTGTGTTGCCTGTTGCCTGTTGCCTGTTGCCTGTTGCCTGTTGCCTGTTCCCTACCTCATAAAAAAATCTGGATAATTGACATCCTCCAGCCACTGAGCGGAGTACGGTAGAGCGTGGGGCGATAACTCTTCATGACAGCAGTTTTCTGCTTTGGTGGGCATTGGCACCTCGCTGTTGAAAATATTTCCAGCAGCGAGCCGCTTTTCTCTATTTATGCGAATTCGTAACAGGTTCATGATCTGTGCAATTCTCTTTCAACTCAGGATGCACCGCGCACGGCAATAGTTTCTCGCCACTGAAATACTTGCAACCAGTGCACCCAATCGGAACCGTTAATTTTGCTGGAGGAACATCGCTGAAGGTAATGAGCTGTTGCTGAGTTCTTGATCGGAAATTATCAGCGATCGCCATTGATGTCCCCACCATCATCATTCCGCCCCCAATTGCACCTGTGCCAGCGAATAAAATGTTTTGTAACACTGGTTGCTGATCTTCCCAAAGTTTGGCTACTCTGTTTGCAGCAATACCTACTATTCCAGCTGCGCTAGTGGCAACCCCGACGGCAATTGAAATTGAACCGAACACACCTAAGACTACTGATGATATCTCTGCTATTTCATCCCTTCTCAGCATAATTATGCCTCATTAATTGGTTGATGTAACTGTCGGGAATCGCACCCGACATGGAGTTTGGTTACTCACGCTGCGGTTAAGCGATACAGTCTCTTGTCTTGTAACACATCTACTTTTGTCCTAACACCGGATCAGTGGTGTCGATTTTTATATTTGATCGCAGAAATTAGTCAGCATAACTAGGACTTACAGATTGACAGAAAATACCAAATATAAGGGTATGGCTTTGGGGCATTCAAACCTGATTTTTCGATGATCTTAAGCGCGTTCGCCAACCATCTGGCGGTAATTGTCAAAAGTCTGGAATGAGCAAATTATACTACACACATGATGCCCTTTTTGTACAGTGCGTAAGTCCTAATCATTTAATATTTCACCGAATCTTTAAGGTTTTCAACATAAAAAAATATTAACTAAGTTATTAACTTGACGTAAAAAGAGATACATTTTGAGCAGAAACATAAATCAACCCAGGTAGTTTCTAGTATGATTATTTCTGATTTAAGCCATTTGGAACCGATTTCTGAATTTACTGACATTCTAGGAGGAGGTGCTGGAGCCGCAGTGGGTACTACGGCAGTAGCGACTGGTACCACAACCTCCACCAAAAGTATTGGTTACACGACCGCCAACCCCCTGCCTTGGGGTGGCAGTTACGCACTTGGTTTGGGTTATGCTCAAGCAGTAGGAACTGGAAACAATCCTACAGCTACAACCACTGCTTCTGGGGCAGGTCAAGGTGATATCGTCCTAGTCATTCCAGGAACTGTTAACTATAATCGTGGTTCTTCGGCTGTGAGTAAATCTGGTGTTTTGGTACTTGCACTTGACCTTCCTTGACATTGAGACTAGCGTTTTCAAGGTGGTGGAAACTACTTTTTTTGGTAGTCAACCAACATCTACTTAAGCTTTTACGTGGAAATAAAATACCAGCCGTGTTTAATGGTAAGGCGTTGATGTCGAGAAATCACTTGTCTGACGGCTGGTATTTTATTTTTGTGGTTCCTCCTTAGCTGATTTTCTATGACTGATTATTTATCCAATTAGACAGATAAAACTTTTATGCCACTAGCGGTATGAATTAAAATGTAAATTTTTGTAAAACAGCTATTAGTTAAAAAATAAAAATTCTGTTTATGCAACTAGCTAACAAAGTAGCACTGATCACTGGAGCAGGTTCAGGTATGGCTAAAGCAACAGCAAAGTTATTTGCTCAAGAAGGTGCAAAAGTTGCTGCTCTAGGTCATACAAAGGACGAACTAGAAAAAACCGTCGCTGAAATTCGCCAGTCTAATGGTGAAGCAATAGCGCTAGTTGCTGATGTTTCTGATCCACAAGAAATGCAACAAGCCACCCAACAAGTTGTAGATAAGTGGGGACGCTTGGATATCGTCTTTGCTAACGCTGGTATTAATGGTGTATGGGCACCTATTGACGAACTGGCACCCGAAGAGTGGGATAAAACAATCAATGTTAATTTAACAGGAACATTTCTCACAATAAAATACGCAGTGCCTTACTTGAAAAAGCAGGGCGGCTCTGTGATTGTTACCTCATCTGTGAACGGTACGCGTATGTTTAGCAATAGTGGCGCTACTGCTTATTGTTGTACAAAAGCAGCACAAGTAGCCTTGACAAAAATGCTAGCTTTGGAGCTAGCTCAAAACCGTATTCGTGTTAATGTTATTTGTCCTGGTGCTATTGATACAAGTGTTGACGATAACACTAAAAAACGAGATTTAGAAGGCCTTCGAGAACCTGTTGAATTTCCTGAAGGAAAAATTCCCTTAACTGATGGTAAACCAGGAACGTCACAGCAGGTGGCACAACTGGTTCTGTTTTTAGCCTCAGACGCTTCGAGTCATATCACTGGTACCGAAGTTTGGATTGATGGAGCAGAATCTTTATTGAAAGCTTAGAAAAAACTGTTTTCCTCAACGTAGCAGATTGCTCTATCTGATTTGTCAGTTAAATTTAGTAAAGTTTTGTTGCAACTTCTTAACCTTTGGCGTAATCTCAACGGGCGTGAGTGAAGACTGAGGATAATTGTTTCGAGTGACTAATGTTTCCTCGTAAAATTCTCTTTTAACTTGTCGCCGTAAGTCCCCCGCTATAGCGATACTCCGTTTAGCGCGGGGAGAGGCGGCGGACGGCGACGATTGCATCTTTGAAAAATTCTTTTTGTAGGAAAGACAGAGAAAAGATGCATGTTAGCGGAGCGGCGCGTTAGCGCGGAGTTGTCAATCTCTCCGGAATAAAACTAGTCAACGTTGTAGACTTATATTGGTTGATGACCCACCTGATTGTGACGCCCAGACAGGCTAATTCCGAAGTAGCGTATCAAAGGCAGGTGCTAAGAAAGCGGGAAGCCCTCCGGGTTCGGGGGTTCGCAATCGAGGCTCACCGCCAAGACTGCGACCCCCGAACCGCCCTCCGGCGTTTACAAGTCGGGGAACTCTAGCCGAGCACTGCCTCCGCTTGCCGCAGAAAGTTCAAAGTTCAGGGAAGTGCGATTCGTTGCTTAGTGAATCACGGTAATCAGCCCGTACATAACTAAGCCAGTGAAATCTAGACAACTAGACACTGAACTCTCAGATTGATGTGGGTGAAAGCCCCACCCGCAAGATT
>JAHHGV010000001.1 GCA_019359695.1 Brasilonema angustatum HA4187-MV1 | reverse complement strand
ATTTTTCTAGCCCGTTCCTGACACCGCCCATTAGAGCGAAGCGTCATCCGGTTCGCCACTTGGGACGAGTAGTCGAGGTTTTGGGATTGAGATATTTATCCTCTTTTTTTGGCGAAGGTATTGCTATATGTATCAATTTATCAATCATTTTATCTAGGAAAGCAATACTAATCCTTACATAAGGATCGCCCAATCGCCAGTCAGGTAAGTGCGCTTTGCACAATTCCTCAGCATGTCTTGCCCAAAGACTCTGTGAAATGATAACTCTGCTCCTTGGGAGCAGGGAAGGCGTTTTGAAACAAACGCCTTGATCCTTACAGGTATTTTCTATGCCTTCGGCACGGCTGAGCACAAAGCGCACGCACTCACGTTCGCTGTAAGTCCTATTCGCAGGACTTACGGCGCGAAGCATTCGTAACCATGTGTTAGGACACATCTTTTTCATCCGATATTTCATCTACCGCAATTTCCCAAGGTATACCCTCTTTAGATGGAGGACAGAAACGGATTTTGGCAGTGTCAGAAAATAGCTTTAATTTGTTAGCCATCTGAGGAATAGCATTTGCTATATGCCAGTAACTTTCCATGTCATAGCTAACAATGATCAGTATTAAAGTGCCACCGTTTATTTGAAAATACCAGTGACAATTAGACAATAAAGATCGAGTCATTGAACCACAAGCTTTGAAAAAGCGTTTGCAGATAGCTTCTTCTAGTTGTCTTCGTAATAACTCATCAAGTTGTGTCACCCGAGTTGGAGGCAAATCATCTGGAGAAAGAGGAGGAAGAAAACGTCTGCTCATGGCACAAAATATTTACTATCAACGGAATAGCTTATACATAAATTCGCATTCAATTATGAGGGAACCTCAATTTCTCCAGATTTTTTTCCAAATTATAATAAGAAAATTCATAAAAATGGAATATTTTTTAACACATTGAAAATCTCTTTCCTTGTTCTATTTGTTATTAAATACACGCTCTAACTTATTCGATTGTACTTGTATAAGTGAGCTATAGGCATAAAAAAAGAACAATGACAGTTGTCAGCTTTCAGCAACCAGACTGAAAGCCAACAATTCATTATTCGCTCATCACAGAGGCTCTGTGTTGAGCTTCTTGCCAAAGTTTGTGGAGGAAAAACTCAGTAGGTGAAGCAGAGTGTTCACCATAAGATGAATCGCTGCTCGCGGTGATAAAAATGCCATCAGCATCTTGAGAACCATTTGATAGCCAATAACCTCGCAGAGTCACTTCCACACACTCATGATCACAATTGACAAGAGCGATAATTTCACTGTTCTCTCTATTGACAAGAGCTTTAAGTATTTCTACTCCTGGCAAATTAACAGGAAGTAAAAAGGAAGCAGTGCTGGGTTCAACACATAGAGATTGACCCACTCGCAGTGCCAAAATCACTCGCGCTTGCACCCATTCTTCCAACGATTGAACTAAACACTCTAAACAAAAACTCGCTTCAGTGTATGTTAATTTCAGCATTGCTTATGCTCTCCTGTTATTCCAGGTTTGCTTGAGCTGGGTGAGTGAACTTCCGATCCGCTTTGGCTAGAAAAATATAGTGGATCAGCTTTACCTGTTACTAACAATACAATCGCTTGCTCGATATTAACCCGACACAGTGGCAAATCATTTAGAGAAAACACCACCACGGATTGTTCTAAAACTTGCATCGCGCTTGTCACAGCTTGACTCCTTATAAACAAACCCCCGCTTCTTATTGAGTGGAAGCGGGGGTTAGAATTTGACCTTTAAGTCTTGGTGCTTCTATATCGGTACAGCATCCTGTTGCTTGTACATCCCGCTTCGTAGTTCTAGTTTTGCTACTGCATTCAGTGCACGAATGCTGGCATATTGAGAATCATAATTGCCTTGTGTGATTTGCCATTTATTCCAGCCACCGTCTCCCATAAATAAATACTCCACTCCCACAGCGGCTGATTCCCAACTAAATCGGCAGTTGACAACACGCAAGGAAGTAGAGATGGGGTAAACGGATTTCACAGAAAATTTCACCTATTGAACATTCCTTTAAACATACTACACTTGTATTACTATCCTGTCCATACTTTAAGGAGAAAAACTGATGCATACAATAGCTCGCACACCAACCACCGATATGGAAGTCACCAGCATCCGTCTAGAACGGGAATTGAAAGATAAACTCAAAGAATTAGCTGGAAATCAGGGATATCAAGCTCTGATTCGAGACATCCTCTGGAATTATGTGCAGCAAAAATCAGGTGAGTGGAAGCCCCGATTTTCGCGAGCCGATATTCGGGCTAGCATAGCCGCAACAGCACAACAAGAAGAACGCTGTGTACTAACAGGTCAACTCATTCAAGCAAAACAACCTATGTTACTAGGACTGACAAGAAATGGCGATATGGTTCCTCTGAGTGTCGAGAGTTTAGCTGGTTAAACTTTTTTTCTTTGTGAATGCAGCTCAGTTGTTCTATGTGATACTGCAACGGGCTGCATTCAGAATTTTGTTTTCTCTTATTTATCAGTAAATTTAATAGTTTAAGATATCAAATTATTAGACTCTTTAGTCCAATAGATTTGGATGCCTTGCAAAAGACTGAGGCTGTTTCAGTCGCAGGAGTTTCAACAACACTGAGGTATAAAAACCCTAAAGCTGGGTCAAAAGTAAAATTTTGTAAACAATTATGAGTAAGACTATAAATACCTAAAAAAAATTTGGCTTTTTGTAAAAGTAAGTCACACAGTTTCTCTAAAACTTTGTGGTGATAAGATTTTCTTCTACCTACACTAGCAGGGTTCATCCCACTCACAAAATGCATAATGATAAAGAAAAATACCTTCTTGCTAGAAATATATCAGTGTTAACGCGGATACATTTTACAGAGCTTTCGCCTTAAAACCAGAGAAATTACGGTTTGTATATGGAGGCTGGCAGGATATTCTAAGTCTAGGTTGGCTAGTTATTGAAGACGAACATACCCGAAATTCTTTGACGACAGCGTCTTGATTAATTTTTAATATTTTTTACATAAAAAGAAAATTTCTCACAAAGGATTTGACCATCTCCAATAGAAACGGGCTATAACAGGTAGCACAAGCTTTGGGTGAATCATGTTCCGAGAGGTTGCTTACGAAGAAAATGGGGTCAATATTCAAGAGTGTGGCAAGAATGAACAAACCTTTATCACCGTCCAAGTGTTTAGATGAAGTAAATCTACACAAACAATACTCGGTTAAGCTGATGCCGCATCAGGAAGATCCTGTCTACCAGTTAGTAAACAAAATTAACAAAATAATTGCCAATAGCTCAACTCCGACAAGGATGCTGCAAGATCTTGCCAAAGTCATAGGAGTTGCCTTTCAAGTCGATGGTTGTAGCTTAGTGACAGTATCAGGAGAAGTATCGAGTGAGGCAATAACTGCTAGCTGGTGTGCCCAAGAGAACTTAGAGTTGTCTGGTGCAGAAGATGAAATGTTTTCAATGGAAGAGCACTTAGACGTGGCGGTAATCGAATGTGCGTCTGAAAGATTCACCATTGAGGATATTCCAACCATTCAAAAATGTTTGGCTATTGGACGTCAATCTTTGCCACCGACAATCAAGGCGGTTTTAGCAATACCCACTCGATTTGGTGGTAAAAATAACGGTGTGATTAGTCTGATTAAATCGCAGCCATACATTTGGCGGGAATCAGAAAAACAGCTCTTAAAAGCTGTCGAGTCGTGTTGCGCGATCGCATTTTCTCAAGTCGCACAAACACAGCAGATTGCTGATCAAAATCACTACCTGCGAACTTGTGTACAGCATCAAAGCTTAATCAAGCGGCTAACTATTATAAGTCGCACCAATCTGGAGATTAATCAAATGCTTCGGCTGGCGCTCGCTTCCACAGCTGAGGCTCTCGAAGCAGATCGTGGTCTGCTTATACTGCTCAAGTATACCGATCCATTGTTTAGAAATCGACGACAACAACAAATTCCCCAAGCAAAAGCCTCTGTTGTGGCTCAGTGGAATGGAACGACAGAAACTCCCCTAATAAATCAGTTAGATATTTCACAAATTTCCTTTTCTCTAAGGGACTGTGGTCTATGCCAGCGTGCTTTCGTGAACTCTGGAAATCCATTAATTCTTAATAATGATGATACAAACTTAAAAGATACTTTAACAGTTAACCCAGTATTTGCTATAGAAGCGCTGCCTGTAGTGCTATTAATGCCATTAGAAATTCAAGGTAAAGTATTAGGATTTTTAGTGTTACAGCAAGCAGTAGCTCGCGATTGGCAAGCAACAGAATTAAATATAGTACAAATGGTCTGTGCTCAACTCAGCAACGCCATAATTCAAACACAAACACTACGCCAAGTCCAAACATTGGTAGATGAACGTACAGCACAACTGCAACGTAGTTTGGAAGTTCAAGCAAGACTTTACGAAGTGAAGCGTCAACAGACAGAACAATTACAAAAGCTTAATGATTTGAAGGATGAATTTTTAAGCAATATTAGCGATCGCTTGCGTCATCCACTGACAAGGATTAGTGTGGCTATCCGTAACTTACGTCAAATGGGGCAATTAAACGAACGTCAGACCAAATACGCCCATATGATCGAGCAAGATTGCACCGATGAGATTCATTTAATTAATGATTTATTAAAACTCCAAGAATTAGCCACTCATAATGAACGTCCGCAGTTAGAAACGACTGATTTAAATACAAGAATTCGTGATTTATCTGCCACTTTTGAGGCTAAACTAGCAGATAAGGGCATAAGCCTTTCCCTAGATTTTCCAGATTCGCCACTCACAGTGCAAACTGAAAGAGAGAGTTTTGACCGTATTTTGCAGGAGTTATTAACAAATGCTAGTAAATACTCAGAACATGACACTGTTGTCCATTTGCACGTCACTCATCAAGTCAATCAAGAGGTTGACCAAGTTATGATTAAAGTGAGCAACATCGGACGTGGCATCTCAGAAGAAGAAGCTAGTTACATATTTGACAGGTTTCGTCGGGGGAAAGGGAGATGGACTCCAGGGGCAGGCTTGGGACTTGCTCTGGTCAAGTCTTTAGTTCAACATCTCAATGGGACAATTGCAGTAGAAAGTACGCCCATAGAGGATTCTAGCTTCAGTACAATCTGCTTTACCCTGACACTGCCCCAATTTTCTGATAAAAATGACTCATAACTTGTGAAAGTGACTGAAGAACACAACATACAAGAGGGACTGGATTTGTCTGTTATTAGCGACGACATCGATCTAGAACGAAATGGAGCGACTCAAGCAGATGATTTACAAGCTGTAGACGTCGAAATCGAGAAAATAGCAGAACGAGTGCGACAAATCACGGCTTCGCTTCAAATTTCCCAACCAGTAGAACAAGTCTGGAAAGTACTCACAGATTATGAAGCTTTAGCTGACTTCATCCCCAATCTGACAAAAAGTCGCCTCCTTGAGCATCCTCAAGGAGGTATTCGTTTAGAACAAATAGGCGCTCAGCGGTTTCTACGCTTTAACTTTTGTGCCCGTGTTGTTCTGGACTTAGAAGAATCTTTTCCCAAGGAAATTAATTTCCGCATGGTAGAGGGAGATTTCAAAGACTTCTCTGGTAGCTGGCTATTAAAGCCTTACTCCTTTAGTGAAGATATGGGAACATATCTTTACTACACCGTGAAGGTTTGGCCTAAACGTACTATGCCAATCGCAATCATCGAGCGTCGTATAAGCGACGATATGCAGTTGAACCTTCTTGCCATTCGCCAACGAGTGTTAGAAGCATAAATAAAGAGCGAAGTAGAAATATTTGCAGATTTTCTACTTCGCTCTTTATTTTTTATACCCCCAGGGGAATTCGAATCCCCGTCGCCTCCGTGAAAGGGAGGTGTCCTAGGCCTCTAGACGATGGGGGCGCTAGATCCACACTTTCCATAATATATCTATTTTTCTTATTGATGTCAACAGCTTTTAAAAAAAACTTTCTAGCAAAATGAAAAATAGGGACATTCTAACTGTTTACCAGCAAAAATACTTAATAATAAGAATGGAGAATTCAGAGTATAGAAGAACTCCAGACTCTATAGCAGGGGTTGGGAACAAGGTTGCTTTGCCTGATAGTCAGAGGCAATCATCACTCTTAATTCACAACTCCAGCAAAAAAAGTATAATTAGTAACTAAATATGAAATCAGAACTCGATTTGGTCAGAAACTTTGGATGTGATGTTGCACGCAGTAAAATTAAGATTTACTATTCTTTACAAAAGATTTTGAAATATTTCGGTCAAAATCTACAGCATGGAAGCATCTTTTGAAATCACCCTGCAAATCGTGATTGCCGTGTTTGCAGGTATTTGCGCCCAGGTGCTGGCTGCATCCCTTCGGATACCCAGCATCGTCTTTTTGCTGATGTTTGGCATCCTGCTTGGCTCTGATGGCTTTGGGCTGTTAGACCCTCATATGCTAGGCACTGGTCTGGAAGTTATCGTCGCTTTGGCAACAGCAATTATTCTGTTTGAAGGCGGACTTAGCCTGGATCTTGAAGAGTTAAGCAAAGTTTCGACTAGCCTGCAACTGCTTGTGACCTTGGGAACGATGATCACGCTGCTTGGCGGTAGTATGGCTGTGCACTGGCTGGGTGAATTCCCTTGGCCAATTGCTTTTCTCTACGCTTCCTTAGTTGTGGTCACAGGACCAACTGTTGTTAGTCCTCTGCTCAAACAAATCAATGTGGATCGGCAGGTTGCAACGCTTTTGGAAGGGGAAGGCGTTCTTATTGACCCAGTAGGAGCTATCCTCGCCGTCGTGGTGCTCAACACGATATTAAACGACCATACCGACTTCATGACGGCAATGATCAGTCTCACGCTGCGCTTGGGTGTTGGTGGAATCATTGGTGCAGCAGGTGGCTGGCTGATGTCCTTAATTTCCAAACGTGCCAATTTTCTCTCGTTTGAACTAAAAAACCTGGTTGTTCTGGCGGGATTATGGGGCTTATTTGCTTTATCGCAAATGATTCGTAGCGAGTCGGGATTAATGACAGTTGTCGTTGCAGGAGTCGTTTTTGGAGCTTCCTCAGTGCCAGAAGAACGATTGTTGCGCCGTTTCAAAGGTCAACTGACTATTCTCAGCGTTTCGGTGTTGTTCATTTTGCTCGCTGCTGACTTATCTATTGCGAGTGTCTTTGCTTTGGGTTGGGGTGGTGTGTTCACGGTGCTGGTCTTGATGTTTGTCGTTCGCCCGATAAATATCCTCTTTTGTACTTGGAACAGTGAATTTAACTGGCGCCAGAAATTGTTTTTAAGTTGGGTTGCCCCACGCGGAATAGTTTCTGCCTCCGTTGCTTCTTTGTTTGCAATTTTACTGACTGATCGCGGAATTAACGGTGGTGAAGCTATCAAAGCTTTGGTGTTTCTCACAATTATTATGACTGTGTTCTGTCAAGGGTTAACGGCTGCTTGGTTTGCCAAGTGTCTGGAAATCACCTCAAAAGACACCATAGGGGCGGTGATTGTCGGTTGTAACCCCTTGAGTTTATTAATTGCTCGGTTGTTCCAAGAATGGGGAGAACCAGTGGTGATGATTGACACTGACGCACAACGTAGTGAACAAGCCCAAGCACAAAATCTGAGAGTTATCTCCAGCAGCGCCTTGGATACTGGTGTATTGGAAGAAGCAGGACTTGGCTCAATGGGAACTTTTTTAGCAATGACTAGTAATGGTGAGGTTAATTTTGTCTTAGCACAACGTGCGGCAGAAGAGTTTAATCCGCCGCGTGTCTTGGCTGTTTTCCCTCGTGATCCACAAGCAACAACCTCTACGAATGAGAATACGGTTAGTCAGGCTTTGATTCCAGATTTACCAATTAAAACCTGGAATGATTATGTGAATGACGGACAGGTTAAGTTGGGGACAACGACGCTGAATGAATCTAGTTTTGACCTTCAACAAGAGCATTTGAAGGCATTAATTAGAGCTGGCGAATTGATACCGCTATTGGTAGAACGAGAAGAACATCTTCAAGTTATGCCCGCAGCGCAAGAGTGGGAAGTTGGCGATCGCATTATCTACCTATTACACGATCCCAGACCACAATTATTAAAACGCTTGTCGGGTGCTAGCCAGTCCACTCGCCTCGCCCTTGAAAAATTACCGAAGGTTGAAGAAATACCGTTGGCAAAACTCTCTCAACTTTCTCGCAGCGATGCTCCCACACCTTAAAATTTATTATCCCTGAGCATTGGCTGGTTGCTGCTGTACTTTATCAGTCTGTGGGAGCGTTCCTTCTGAATACATTTTTTTCAATTGCAATTCTAGCCACAGCACACTCAATAAATGCACAACAGATAGAACTATGGCAGTAACCGAGATCAGATAACTATGTATTGTGTAAAGGTGCTGCACAGTGATGGTACTAATCGCTCCACCACCAGTCAAAATATCTCGCAGTATTGAACCAACCAAAGGAATAGCTTCTATGGTTCCCAGTTCGATGTTAAAACGCCAAAATCCTTCTTGATCCCAAGAGAGGATCATTGCTGTCCAACCCAATCCAATCGCACTTAGGGTAAAGAAAATCCCACTGATCCAAGCAGTCAGCCAACTCTTGCGAAATTGTCTGCTGACAAACATGATCACAACTTGGATCAGAGCAATGACAACAACTGCGTTACCAGCTATCTGGTGCGCTTTGTGGAATAACCAACCGTATGGAACTTCTGTGTCAATGATTTTCAATGACTGGTAAGCTCGACCTGCTGCTGGTTCATAGTAAAAGGACAACAAAATTCCGGTCGTAGCACCAACCAGGGTTAAAGTGATGATGACTACCGATAATATTGTTGTGATTCGCCGCAGAACCACATCTGACTGTGTGTTGTCCATGGCTAAGCACTTCCTTAATTATCTTTACTTGTATTACGAGTCTAACTAAGAATTATTAAGAATAGTTAGTTTTTGATAAGAATTAAAAAATATTTTTTATACTAAGTATTGAACCCAAGCTTTCAATGGTTCTGGTGAACCGTACCACAATCCAGAGCTTTTAGGAGAATGCCTGACTCCTTCTATAACAAGATTTTGGGCCCCTTCAAGATGAGCCGCTTCAATGGGTATAATTCCGTCACCCCACGTGTTACCTTTCCCACAAGTTAACTGATAGCTACTGTAAGCTAACCAACTGCCCCTCCGCCTTTGCCCAAAGATAGTTTTTCCAGCTACACAAACGTAGCGAACATTTTTGTAAAATGTTCCAGGATAGTTTTGATTAACAAAATCCAAATTCCAGCGTGTCCAGCGTTCTTGGCTGACATGAGGTGTACCCAATGTTATCAGAGTTGCAACCAGAGGATGAGCTTGCCATACAGATGATGTGACTTCACCACGTCCTGAGTAAGGTTTTTCTCCCAAGTAAATGCGAGAAAGCCAACCTCCGGCTGAGTGACCAATCAAGTTAATTTGAGACGTATTGTATTGCTGTAACATCTGGTTGACCGTCGCATGGAGTTGCTGCAAAATAGGTGTCACAGATCTTCCGCCAAGAGTGGGTATCCAGTCACGCCGTCGCAGTGCTACAGTCACAGCAGGAAAACCCAATTGCTGCAAAGATTGTTCTAGTGAGCGGTAAGCAACTCCGCTTTCTAGATATCCCGGCAAAATAACTGTCGGTAAAGGCATTTTTGATTTTGGATAGAGATTAGAGATGAAAAAGCGTCATTTTGGAAGCAGAATGTTAGCGATTGCAACTTTTGAGTAAAATATCCGTCATTTTTGAAAAAAATAACAAGTTAAAAAATTGGTGTTGTTCGGTGTTTTCAATTCTCAATAGAAAGCTATTATTTGAAGAGGGGCGCTTCCGTTCTACTACTATACTATATGTTACATGTTACCTCATAGATTTGACTGCTAGATAACTGCAACTGAGTCGAGTGAATGATAATAGCAAAGTAATAGATTGCTAGATAATTGCAACTGAGTCGAGTGAACGATAACAGCTATGTCCTACGTCTCCGTCCTAAAAAATATACCCGAATTCTTAAGCCAGCCGACTGGGATAGCAGTCCTAGCATCTCTTGGCATTCACAGTGCTATCGCGTTTCTCCTGCCGATAGTGCCAATGAATTCTTCTAAACCTAAGCAAGAACCATCATTAAAAAGCAGTGTTGGACTTGTTGAATTAAGTCAATCTGAAAAAAACCGTCTACCACAACCAGGCGTACCACAACTCTCCTCACAACCGCCAGCACCCGCATTACTTCCACAAGTTCCTTCGCCAAAGTTTGCTAATCAATCAATTCCATCATTACCGCCTTTACCACCATCACGGTCTTCTACTGCTCTGATATTACCCCCCCTGCCTACTAAAACGAATAATGTAGCCATTGCTTCGTTGCCTAAAAGTCAGTCTTTGCCAATTCTTTCCAAGAAAGATTTGCAACCTGATCCATCGTTAAGTACGAAAGTTAGACCATTGCCTCGTTATGCAGAACCTGACCCATCATTAAGTGCGAAAGTCAAACCATTGCCTCGTTTTCCAGAAGAAAAGGTACAATTACGAGAAGCTAAGCCACTGGCATCTTCTAGGATTCCTTACAATGTACCTCCAATACAGGCAGCTAACATAGCTCAGGAACAGGAACTCCTTAACACCTCTGCTCCTGTTTACCCTGACCAGATGCGTGCCGCTAGCGATGTAAGCAATGCTACACAAAACACTGCTCCTGGCAGCGAGGTATCACAAGGTGCGAATAATCAGCCGCTGGTAACCCCTGTTGTACAATCTCCACAAGTTGGAGATAACAGCATCGCTTTAGCAAGGCAAAACCTCCCGCAATTGCAGCAAGGTTCAAATTTGCAAGCTCCTGAGTTACCCCCACTAGCAACTGCCCGGTCGTTGTCAACACCGTTAATACCGTCAATACCGTCAACACCGTCAACACCTAAAACCTTTCCACAACGTTTGGCAGAAGCTAAACAGCAATATCCTAACTTAGAAACCAAACAGCCCATAGCTGAAACAGTTAATGGCAAAACAGCACAACAGGGCAACGTTGAAGGTGATTTGGTAGTCAATCGTCAAGGTCAAGTGGAGTCAATAGATTTCCGAAATAATGCTGTTTCACCTGAGTTGAAAACATCTGCTAGGCAATATCTCAGAGAATATTTCCAAAAAAATCCTGTGCAGGCAAATGGCAAGCCCAAGCTTTACCCATTTAACATTTCGTTCAAGCCTAACAGCAATATTTCTAAAATTCCTGCATCCGAACTGTCAACCTCATCTCAAGTCAGTCAAACGCAACCAGCAACCACCGCAGCACAACGCAGCTTAATTCAACGTTTGCGCTCAGTACCAGTCACCTCACTACCATCCAAAGAACCACAAAAAATCGAGATGACTCAGGGTTTGCGTCCCGACAAGGTCAATTTACAACCATCCAAACAACCGCAAAAAGTTAATTTGGCTCAGCGATCTAGCTCATTATCAACGAACCAACAACTATCCCAAAGCCAAACTCAGTCTGCACCGCAAGCAAATCTTGAACAACAAACTTCACGACGGCGACGGGTGGTTGTGATGCAGAATACGCCCGCACCACAAACTAATCAAGAAAAACAAACATCACAGCAACAGGTTGTTGTCAGACAATCTGCATCTTCTTTACAAACTGATAAACAACAACAAACATCACAGCAACAAGTTGTTGTCAGACAGTCTGCATCTTCTTTACAAACTGATAAACAACAACAAACATCACAGCAACGGGTTGTTATCAGACAAAGTACGTCGTCACCACAAGCTAATCTTAAACAAACTTCTGAGCAAGAAGCCAGTAGCAATCAAGCTTCTGCTTCTGGTCAAAATAGTCAAAAATTACTACAACAGTTGCGTCAAATTAGAGATACAAGACAAGGCGGCAATCAGGAAAAATAAAAACAGTAATCACTCAACTAAAGTTCCTGATCTTGCTTCCCATCAAGAAAAAACCCTCTGGTGTCCCAGAGGGTTTTCTTTTTGTATTGTATTTTTAGCTATCTTGCCAGCCTTGTTCTGCTTTTTCGACAATGTAAGCAGCTACGTCTATAATCTCCTGTTCACTTAACTTACTCTTGAATGCGGGCATAGCATTCTTACCATTTTGCACCTGGTAGATAATCGCTTGGATTGAGTCTGCATCATAATCCTCCAGGTACTTTGATAAAGCTTCCTTTTTCAAAGTTTTTTCGCTAATCAGGATGTTACCACCACCTATGTGACAAGAAGAGCAGTTAGCTTTAAAGATTTTGGCACCGTAGGATATTTCGGCTGCAAGTGCTGAATCAATAAATGTAAATTGGAACAAGGCGATGTTCCAGCAGGGAGCCGCCCAAAGGGCGATCGCCAATAAAGCTATAAATAAAACTATTCTCAAGAGATTCTCCTTGCAACTAGCCTCCAGCGACTCAAAAACAGTCTCCAGTAACTATTGTAAGGCTGCCAGAAGTCTCAAAGGAACTACTCTTTGATACAGTTGCTAACTTACTCGTGCGACTATGCCGTAATGCTCTAAATTATTTGTGACTAACGAGAGAATTTGTTTGTTTAGATACAAATTTTTTCAAAATTAGCGGTGACGAGTTTACCTCTGTTTGTTGCTATCAACTCTTGGACGAGGATAAAACTTGTCACCACTGATAACCCCTCATGTAAACATCCCAACATTAGGGTCTGTTTCTAAAAGCGTAATTCGCTCTTGTATAACACGATGAAGTTTTTCTGTCAACAGCTTAAATCTAGCCTTCGACAGTGACTTTGCCAACCATACCTGCGCCACGGTGAGGTTCGCAGTAGAAAGTGTATTCACCCGGAGCTGCGTCTGCTGGGATAGTTGTTGTTGTTTTTTGACCAGGACTCATGAGCAACTTCTTATGAGACAAATCTTTGGCAACTTCCTTACTCTTGGCAGGATTTTTGGCTGGATCAAACACAACATTATGAGGAGGAACTTTGTTGTTCAGCCATTCAATTGTGTCGCCTGGTTTAACTGTCAATTGCTTTGGCTGAAATACCAACATTCCTTTATCACTACCCAGTTTGACAGTATATGTTTCCGCTGAAGCACTGGGAGCAAAAACAGCTAAGCTACTGACAACGAAAAAAATTGTTAACAATGCTAGACTAAAGCGCCGTAAGCTTGACGCGATTATTTTCATGGCTTTCTCCTAACAGCAGGTTTTATCTTCCTTATCCATTTTAAATAAAATTAAGCCAAATATGACAATATGTCGTAGATGCAAATTTTTTTTTAATATTGGCGGATCATACTATTGTCATCAGCAATGACGACTTGACTATAAAACACAAAGATGTATATGATTCATCAGTCTTAAGTACTAAGTTCCAAAAAACTCTTTTTGTCCTCAATTCCAGCTCACTGACTCCAACTATTTTCCTAAGTGTTGTAACTGTTAATCAACCTCCATTAAAAATAGTTTGTAGTCATTAGTCAGTAGTACCGCGCTCGTCCCAAGGACAGACGCGTAGCGGTGAGGGGTATGTGTGTTTTATTTTGTTGGTGTGTAGTAGTGAATAAATCATTAGTCTCTATTTAGAGAGCTTCTAATGATCCAACAGCAGAGCCAGAGCCAGCACGAGGAAAACCTCGGTACAGCCCTGGCTCACTAATGACTAATAACTAAATCAAGCTACTCGTTTTAGTAATAAATTTTACCGCCTCCCCATCGTATAGGGTCAACCTTCGGTTGCACGAGAATATAACCAGCGATCGCCTCTAGGTCATCATCGGTCAGATTTCTCATTTCTGTGAAAATATCTGCGCTCTTGGTGCTGGGGTGTAATTCAGAAATTTCCTCTTCCCCGTCAAAGGTGGTAGGATTTTTCAGATAGTCCACCAAACCTTCAACATTGTTACGGTTTGGTGTCGCTAGGGCGAGTGTTTCAGGATCGAGTCCTATGTTTTGGTTTGTCTTGGTAATACCTCCAGGATGACACTGGGAGCAAGTGTTGTTAAATAAGCGTTTGCCTTCTTTGAGTTGTTTAAGGCTGACGACAGTAGTCTCGCCACCCTCATTTAATGTCACCGTGCGGGTCGTTTTATCTAGTTGCACTGCGGAGGCGCTACCGACAACGAATTGAAAGGTCAGCAAAATAGTTGCCGCAAAAATGCCAAACAATTTTCTAAACATTTTTCCCCTTAACGATTTTGATGCTCAACACAGCTAAGATGACAATGCTCAATCTCATTCGTGCTCATGGCTAATTGCTGAGTGTTAATATTGTTTGCTATTAGGCACGAGCTATAAGCAACTCAAGTCACTTCGGTTTCATTAACTCAGTTGCCAGTACCTTCTAAGTGTCCTTCAGACAGAATTTGGGAAATAATTGCCTTTGTATCCTAAGCGAGCCAAAGGGGTCTTAGGGTTTGTAGGCAATTAAAAGTTCGTCACACATAGACAACACCTTTTCCACAGGAACACTGTAGTCAGTGGCTATCTCGGCAATTGACAGATCCGCAAAAGCCATAACACTTCAGGTAGAGATAGAGCTGCTGTAATACCAATATCACAAAAGGCGACAGGGAAACTCATCAGTAGTAGGCTGACTCAGAAAGCTTGCCATGTCATGTTACGTGTGGGAGTGTCAATTATTGATGATGTTGATAGCGACGGAAGGCAGGATCTTAGGTTGCTAAAAGGTTTTGGGGCTAAAGTGCGACTTCTGGAACACCAATACAAACTCCGTTTGCATTGCCCCAAGCGATGCTCACAAAGGGCGACTCACCATGTGGATGTCATGGCAAACCTGTACGGGGGTCAATTTTTGTTTTCGGTGGTACTAAAATTCTACATTTTCTTCTACGTCTGGTGTCAGTCCAGCTCACTGTTTTGTCCTTACTGAAAACTGTTTGGTTTACTGTGTTTAAGTTTTGTTGATAATGAGATTTATTTTAAAGATTCTATGATAATGATTATTACATTGAATTTCCTGATTAGGTATTAGTAATAACAACAAAATTTTTCAAGAAGTACTGCTGTATGTACTTAGACTGAACAAATGTATATATTTATTCCGAGTGAACTCTTGTAATTTGTCGTGTAGGAGTTTTACTTTGATATATATGCAGATTTAATGATAATTTTTGAAATTTGTTGTTAAACCATTTGTTGATTACTGATAAATTAATGAAACTACTTTCTATAAAAAATGAGTTTTAAGAAAGCAGAGTGTGGCTACTAATTGAGAATTGGTGTGAGGAAAAAATGACAAACTTGTGGAAATCTTTGCTGGCTGGCCCAGCAGTTCTCGGGGCAATGTTAGCGATGAGTACCACTGCTGTTGCAGGGGAAACACCAGCCAATTTAGAAATCAAACAAGCTGAGAATACCACCCAAAACAAGACAAGGGCACAAGTCACTTCGGTGTCTCAGCTATCAGATGTACAACCCACAGATTGGGCTTTTCAAGCACTGCAATCCTTAGTGGAGCGCTATGGCTGTATTGCTGGATACCCGAATGGGACTTATCGCGGAAATCGAGCGATGACGCGATATGAATTCGCAGCTGGGTTGAATGCTTGTCTCAACCGAGTTAACGAACTCATAGCCACAGCTACAGCAGATTTGGTAAATAAACAAGATTTAGCGACATTACAAAGATTACAAGAAGAATTTGCAGCAGAACTGGCTACACTGCGAGGTCGTGTGGATACTTTGGAAGCAAAAGCTGCTGAGTTGGAGGCAAATCAATTTTCGACTACAACCAAACTCAACGCTGAAGCTGTGGTGACAGTGGCAGGAATTGCGACAGGAGAGAATGCAAGGGGAGAAAAAATAAGCCGGAATACTATCGTAGGAGATCGAATTCGCCTCAACTTTGACACAACCTTTAATGGCGAAGATTTACTCAGAACTCGACTACAGGCGAGCAACTTGAATGCTTTCTCTAGCACCTCTACGTTCACACCAGAAGGCGACTTCCGATTCGCAGGCGGCGCTTTCGATGACAGTAACAGTAATGATGTAGGGCTAGACGCACTGCTGTATCAGTTTAAGATTGGCGAGAAAACAACCGTTGTTGTTGAAGCCAATGCAGGTGCGATTGATGATTTTACCAATACAGTTAACCCTTTCCTGGATGGGGATGGTGGTACCGGTGCCCTTTCTCATTTTGGCACTCGCAACCCAATTTACTATCAGCTTAATGGTACTGGTTTAGGACTTAGGCACGAGTTCAGCAAGAACCTGGAACTTAGCTTAGGGTATTTAGCAAACGCCGCTGCCAATCCTGACAGGGGAAGTGGTCTGTTCAATGGTCCTTATGGCGCAATGGCACAGCTAACTATCAAACCAAGTGACAAATTTACCTTTGGTTTGACCTATGTGAATGCTTATAACAATGATTTCACTGCTAACGGTAGTACTGGTAGCAACCGTGCCAACCTACGATCAGCATTGGCAAATAATCCCAATCTACCAGATCGTTTAGCGACCTTCTCAGAGCTTGATGTACCAATTTCCAGTAATTCCTATGGTATAGAAGCATCCTTCCAGCTTAGCCCTAAGTTCGTTTTGGGTGGTTGGGCTGGTTATACCAATACTCGCACCTTGTCCTCTGTTGGTGGAACAATTCCCCGTGGGGAACTTGAGATTTGGAATTATGCTGTCACCCTAGCCTTTCCGGATTTAGGTAAAAAGGGTAACGTCGCAGGTATTATTGTGGGTATGGAGCCGAAAGTGACTGGTGTGAGTGATTCTCTGAGGAGGGCGATCGGCAAAGACGAAGACACTTCCTATCACATTGAAGCTTTCTACCAATATCAGGTGAGCGAAAATATTAGCATAACTCCAGGAGTCATTTGGCTGACAGCGCCAGATCATAACAGTAACAACGATGGTGTTGTGATCGGTGCAGTCAGAACCACCTTCAGTTTTTGAAAAGCACAAATTAAACAGTACAAAAAGACCAGCCTACCACAGCTGGTCTTTTTAAACATCTTAATTTGTGTTGTCTTCTCAAAACAGTTAACCCCAAGTTGCGCGTTCCCAAAACGCAACGGGATACTTTTCTTAACAATATTGTAACAGTCAGTACAAATTTTTTATGACATTTATCAAAAAAAGATATTTAGGAAGAAAATAAGTTTCCATCTTTAAGAAAAATTCTAAATATGGTATGTAGCCAGAAAATTATTTAAATTTTGAATTAAAAATCAAAAGTTAAATAATTTTTTTGTATTTTGAACAACAAATATACTCGCAACTCACGACTTAGGATTAAGCACCAACGACTGCGGTTGTCCCCAAATAATACGCTCTTGCTTGTAGATAGCAATTCCCGGTTTCGCTCCTTTGGGTTTATAAACATATTTTGGCTGAGTGTAAACAACTGGAACCTGTTCACTTTGACGACCACGACTGTAGTATGCTGTTAAGTTAGCAACATATTGCAAATCAGATTCTTCTGGGACACGACCTGCTTCCAGACGCAGTAACACGTGGCTACCTGGAATCTCTTGAGCATGGAACCATAAATCGTAATCGTTTGCCACACGAAAGCTTAATTGGTCATTTTGGCGGTTATTCCGACCAATTAAAACTTCAAAACCACTGGGAGTGCGATAATGATAAAAGTTCATGCTAGCAGCTTCCGTTGGACTGCGACGGCGATATTCTGAGTCTTCTAAATACCGCTGTTGAATAAGTTCCTCGCGGATTTCTTCAAGAGCTTGTAAATCTTCTGCTGTGTTGTAATTTTCTATCTGCGAAATGGCTGCTTCCACTTGCTCCAAATACTCAATTTCAGCACTGACTTCTGCCAATAAAGGTTCTACAGCAATGCGAGCGCGTTTGAGTTTTTGATGCTGCTTGTAGAGATTTTGGGCATTTTGGACGGCATTTTTATCTGGCTGTAAAGCGATTTTTACTGGTTCGCTAGTTTCAAAATCAGGGATAACAATTTCTGTCATTCCCACTTGCCATAGATGGAGATGCGCCATCAACAAATCAGCATTTTGTCGATATTCATCTGCTTTTTCTGACTGCTGCAAGCGTTGCTCAAAAGTAGCAGCTTTGACTCGTAATTTTTCCAAAAGATTATTCAGTTTTTGACTCAATTGATGGCGCAGTTGGGAAAATATTTGTTGATTGAGTTGATCCGTGTAGTAACGGTTGAGTAACTCTTGGATATTTTTCGCCCTCTTGTGGACACCCCAACCAATCACGGTGTAACCTTGTTGTGTCCAACCAGGTTCAAACTTCTGGCTTTCGACCTTTTGCAGCCATTCTTGCCAACGGTGAAACAACCGTTGCCAGTCATCGAGTTTGAGCGTGTCTGTGGAACTCTCTGGGTTGATGTCTGATACCAACAGCATTGATTGTATCAGTGAAGGAGAAACACCGCGATGGGTTTTGAGCAACTGACGCTTGATTGCTCCTGGTACTAAGCTAACTCGTTCTTGCCAGCGTTCTTGAGATTCACTCAAGCTGGGTGTTGCAGCGGTGAGACTGGGTGGTGTTTCATAAGGCTGTCCTGTCAGAATTGGACGGACACTAGATTGTTGTTGTTTGACTTGATGGGCAACCGTGATAATGCTGTTATTGGCATCGGTGAGAATTACGTTGCTGTACTTGCCCATGATTTCGACGTACAGGTGATACAGGGCGCTTTCTCCTGGACGACGGGCAAATTGCAAATCAACTACACGTTCCCAAGGAGCGATCGCCTCAAGCCCTACCAACGCCAAACCGCCCAACTGGTGCACTAGTTGTTGACTAAAAGTAAAGGTATCTGGTGTTCTTGGTGGTGGTTCACCAATGTGAAGGCGTGCTGCTTGAGGATGCCAAGAAATTTCCAGCCAACCCCGCTGCTTGAGGGTGCGGAGTGCTACGGCAATTGTGTAGCTGTTGCGTTGATAAACCTGCTCTACGCGCGATGGTAGCCAGTGAGCGCGGATGTCGCTACAAACAGCGGTAAGAGTTGTAAAGTCAAATGTTTGCACAACGGTTAGTCGCTGTTATTTAGGTATCGATTGTCAGTATAGCAATCTTAAATCATTCGTGAACAACAAGATACTTCTTAACAGGCAACAGGCAACAGGCAACAGGCAACAGGGGGTAGGTTGGGGAGGACAGTGCCGTGGACGGGTCTGTCTTAACGTTCAAACGTTTATTCCACGCTGATTTAACCCCACCCCTTACCCGAGGGGTAAGGGGTAGGGTTAGACAAAACCGGGGTGGGGTTATGCGAGAATTGTGGGCGACATCATTATCTGGTTGCAGCACAACTACTAGTTGGTGCTGGTGAGGAGCGTTGTGGGCCAGTTTTGGTAGGATCATAAGCTACCAGCACCACCTGACCTTTTTCGTTATATATCCAACCTTGGGCTGGTACTATCTTTTTGACAGTTGGCTGTTGAGATGCTTTCTTTTCTGTTGTACTTGTTGAACTTACCGTAATAGGAACAGGTTCAACTAAATCAACGCGCACATTATCACTACTGAGAATTTTATTGGGGTCAGATGGCAATCCGCCACGTCCTGTGATAGTGAAAGTACTACCAAAACCTTTTATACAGGGATTTAGGGCTATCTGCTGTGCAGGGTCGATCACAGTTTCTGTCAATTCAAATAATCCTTGAGTGGGGTCAATATCTGGGGTGACAATATTAACAGTACCACTCAAGTTTGGATTGTTTTGGGAAATAGCAGTGATGTCACTCGTAGGTAAGTTTTTTGGGTCTAGTTGAGTCGGATCTGTGGTGTTCAAACGTTGCTCAAGTTCTTGCCGACTGAGTGGGGCAATTCCAAAAAGACCTTGAGTTT
Source organism: Brasilonema angustatum HA4187-MV1 (assembly GCA_019359695.1). Classification (GTDB taxonomy): domain Bacteria; phylum Cyanobacteriota; class Cyanobacteriia; order Cyanobacteriales; family Nostocaceae; genus Brasilonema; species Brasilonema angustatum. Next base: position 376,238 of record JAHHGV010000001.1, on the reverse strand, counting down.
TAATTGTGACTTTCCCACCGCTACCGTTGACAGCATTGGCAGTGATGTCACTATTTTCTAAGGGAAAAGCAACGATTAATGGGGAATTAATCGTAATGTTGCCGCCATCACCACCAGTATTATTACTACCTGCACTAGCAGAAATCCTGCTACCATTACGTAGTAGGAGTAAGTTAGCAACGTTGAGTTTAAGGTCGCCTCCATTACCAGAGGAACTGGTTGCTGAGAACTTACTTTGATGATCAAGCTTAATGGTGTCAGCCGAAATGTTCAAATTACCAGCATTAGCATTGCCAGAAGATCTAGTAGTTATTTCACTTGTACTACTGGCCAAAGTTAATGGACCTTTAACAGTAATGTTGATGTCTCCAGCATCACCTTTACCAAAAGTAGTTGTAGATATAACTGCTGTAGCTGGTGGAATTTGTAGTAGTTCCAGAGAGTTTGCGTTAATGTTGATGACTCCACCCTTACCTGTGCTACCTTGCTCCGCCTGGCTAAGAATCTCTCCTTTAAGCTGAAAAGAATTTGCTTTGATATTAATTGTTCCAGCGTCACCCGTACCAAAAGTATTGGTTTTTATACCGGCTCCGTTGATCGTAAGAGAGTCTGCGACATTAAAGTTGATTTCTCCAGCTTGACCTGTCTTTGTCGCAGTACTAGAGACACTCGTGCCGTTAATTTGCAAAGAATTTGCATTTATCTTGATTTTGCCAGCATTACCCGCACCAGTGGATTCGGTACTTATAGAACCGGCTATAGTCAATGGACCTTTAACAGTAATGTTGATGTCTCCAGCGTCACCTTTACTAGAAGTGGCTGTAGATATAAGACCTTTGAGTAATCCCAAAGAACCTATGGTAATGTTGATATTTCCACCCCGACCTGTGCTACTTGCCTGCGGCTCGCTTTTAATTTCTCCTTCAAACCGAAAAGAATTTGCATTGATGTTGATTGCGCCAGCATTACCCGTCGTGTCAAAGGTGTTGGTAATTATCCTTGAACCCTTGATGACAAGAGAGTCTGCGACATTAAAGTTGATTTCTCCAGCTTGACCTGTGTTTGTCGCCTTGCTAGAGATATACGTGCCGTCAATCTGCAAAGAATTTGCATTTATCTTGATTTTGCCAGCATTACCCGCACCAGTGGATTCCGCACTTATTGGACGGGCTACAGTCAATGGACCTTTAACAGTAATGTTGATGTCTCCAGCGTTACCTTTACTAGAAGTGGCTGTAGATATAACACCATCGTTACGGAATTCCAAAGAACCTGTGGTAATATTGATTTGTCCACTCCGACCCGTGCTATCTTTTTGAGCTTCGCTTTTAATAACTCCTTCAAGCCCAAAAGAATTTGCACTAATGTTGATGTCTCCGGCTTTACCCTTGTCCCATGTCTGAATGGTTAGAGTACTGCTATCCTTAAACTCGATGTTGTTGGTGGCATCCAGTTTTATTCGTCCACTGTCCCCGGAACTGAAGGTGTTAGAGAAGACGCCAGACCGATTGAAATTTATAGAGTCACCGACAATGCTAATTTCTCCCCCATTTTTCTGGCCAAGCGTATTAGCTAATAAAACTGATTCAGAGTTGAAATTAATAGTCCTACCTTTGATCGCAATAGAACCACTGCCATCTCCTGTGACATTCGCGAACGATTTCTTAGAAAACTCGATGTCTCGAAAACTGGGTGTGCCTTGATACGCTAGTGAAAAACCTTCAGATTGTGCTGGGACGAGATTAACAACCTGGTTGCTGTCAAAACTGCCGATTTCAATACGTCCTCCTTGTGACCTGAGTACACCACGCTCAAGGGAGACATTCCCTCCTACAAGTGCTAAGGTTTTTCCGGGTTCGACTTGCAATCCTGTAACGTTCGGGTCAATATTTTGACGATTTGTAACAGTAAAATCACCAAAGTTAAGTCCGTGCCCTAATCCAGTTACCTGAATCGGTTGAGGATTATCCCGAAACCTCAACCCAATCGGAACATTTATTGTTAACAGTGGCGGTGCTTGCGGGTTAGTGGCGCTAAACTCAAATCCATTGTCAAATAAGAAACTGTGCGCTGTAGTTCCTAAAAAGGAACCACCAATATTCAAACTGGCATTTGGTCCAAAAATAATCCCGGCTGGATTGAGTAAGAATACGTTCGCTGCGCCATTTGCTTTAATCAAACCATCAATATTAGAAATAGAACCACCCGTGACTCGGTTGATAATGTTTTGTATATTGGCTGCATTGTTAAAGTTAGCCGAACCACCTGTGGGTACAGAAAATTCTTTGAAGCTGTGAAAAAGGTTTCCTCCTCTTGTTGTACCATCATTGATGTTGAAGTTTTTACCATCAGGAGTGGTAACTGTGGTGGATACAGTTCCATCTGCAGAAACTTGCGCAACTGCGGTGGTGATAGTCGCAAGAGTTGCTATGGTTGCTAGGGGTAAGGTGAGGAAAAAGAGAATATGATGCACCAGTTTTATTCTCAGCATTTTAGAATTTTTTGATGATGGGGTTAGCTTTGGGGAGCACAGCAATGGTGTGCCCTTATCATCTGGTTTGCAGTTATGCCAATGAAAAGTGATCTAGAAACAGTAAAATATCTCGAAAGAGTAAAATAGTAGATCTTGAGTATTAATACCACGTTTGTAGACTATGTAACCTTTTTGTAGGTTTTTGTTACAAAACGTTGTCATTTTTACAGATTCAATTCTGTATCTCTTGGAATTCTTGAGCAGATTGGATTTGAACTACTTATAACTAACCGTATTGTGCTATAGACCAATATTCTTGAACAACTAAAAATACATAATTCATAAAAATAGAGAAAAAATAAAAAGACTTCATAAAGAAGTCTGATCCTAAACACGTATGTTAAAAATATAAAATGTACGATCGCAAGTTGTGTCTCAACGAGAGATAATCGATATTCGTCGAAGTGTAAGAAGTTAACAATAAAAAGTTTAGTTTTTTAATGTTAACTTCTTACATTTGATATTAACTCGCTAAGATTGCTTCTTTTGGTGTTTCTTCGGGGGAAATTTCCGGTTGTGTTATTTCAGGTTTATCGTCTAACAATTGAGTGTAAAGTTGAGCAAGATCAGATGCAACTCCTTCCCAACTGAACTTTGTTTCAACGCGCTTTCTTGCGGCTTCACCCAACTGGTCTCGCCATTGGGAACTGCTCAGAATTCGGTCAATTGCAGTAGAGAAAGCAGCGACATCTTGTGGTGGTGCAAGTAAACCAGTTTCTTCAGAGACAACTGTAAACTGAAGTCCACCGACATCACTAGCTACCACTGGTGTTCTACTTGCCATAGCTTCAATGGCCACTAGTCCAAATGGTTCGTAGTGACTGGGAACAACACAAATATCAGCAGCCGCGTAGTAATATGGCAGCAGTTCTTGCTCGACACGACCGGGGAAAGTCGTAAAGTCGCTCATCCCTAATTCGGCGACAATACTTTCGATGCGATCGCGTTCGATTCCATCGCTTTGACCTGGGCGGCTACCACCAGCAATCATTAACTGCAGCTTTGAAGAAGGTCCTCGCAACTGAGACTGTCCTACAGCACGCACTAGTGTTTCTATGCCTTTGCGTGGGTCAAAACGTCCTACATACATGACAAGTTTCGCTTCTGGGTCGATTCCCAACTTAGCTCTTGCTGCTTGTCGATCTATACAACCAAACTGTGCGATATCTGTACCGCAGGGAATAATGTCGATGCTTCCTTCTGTGGAAACAAACGATCGCATATGTTCTTTTTCCTGCGGACTTGTTGCAACGATTCGTTCGGCTGTCTCTAACACCTGTTTTTCTACTGCTAGCCTGGTTGCAGCAACCAAAGGAATCACATCAATCGTGTTGTACTTAACAGCTCCTAAGGAGTGGTATGTGTGAACCTGCTTGCTCCCTTGTTTTTCTTTCAACTGCATTCCTACCCAACTAGAAAGCCAGTAGTTTGTATGAACCAAAGGGTATACGAAGCCATTTTCTTGCTGGAATTGGAGAAATTTATCTACAAATTCTGGCAAGTTTGCGAACAAATCGTCTCGCGGTACAAATTCAACAGGGCCAGCTTCCAAGCGAATCGTTCGACAGTTTGGGCTATGTTGAACTATTGTTTCTTGTTGTGCACTCACTTTGCGAGTAAACATATCTACTTGCCATCCAAGCTTGGCTAGTGCTTCTCCTACTTGGCGCACGTAAACGTTTTGTCCTCCAGCCTCTTCTTTCCCAATCTCAACAGCCGGATCACCGTGTACGGAAATTAGGGCGACGCGTTGTTCAGTTCTAGAGTTCATAGTTTGTTGGTGTCTTCTGGTTAAGAGGTACTAAGCAAATTGCGTATGCAACTAGACTTTTACCTTTCGCAAAATTTAATTAATCTTTATTATATTTTAAGATTACAACACTTTTATACATCTGCTACTAGAGGTAATCTTCCTATTTCAGTACTAACACTTAGAATATATATCGCTTGGCTATATTTGTATCTTAATTCTTTCAAGAAACACAGGGGTGTAAGGGTGTAGGGGTGTAGGGGAGCCAGTACTGCAGGAGGGTCTCCCTCCGTAGGTATCTGGCGTGAAAAGAGTGTTTTTTTCATTCGTAGCGGGTGGCACGCCGCCTGTAGGGCTGCTCTTAAGAAAAAAAATATATTTTTTGTCATCAGGATGACATGTATAGGACTCCTGTTTGATTTTTGAAAAAAACTCAGTATACCTTATATTGCTTTTTCTCTGTTAAGCGTTAAGCCTTAAGCGTTAAGCGCCCTAACGAGTTGTTCACCCTATGGCTAACGCCACGCCTTACGGTGAGTCCAGCGCTGCGGGAGGGTCTCCCTCTGCAGCACTGGTCTCACCAAATCAAACCGGATTCCTATATAGAGTTTTATCGATTTAAAGTACCGTATTATTTCATCGAAAATCTTTTCAAATCAAGTATACAAACAGACTTCTTTACTATAAATAGTTGCTTTTTATAATTAACAAAACCTAGCAGGTGGACTAATAAGTTTCCAAGGACAACTTCCCAAGGTAAGAGTCTTATTGAACAAATATGACTTACGAAAACTTGTTAATGATAATTTAAAGTTATTAATAACACTTAATTTTCAGCGATGCGTCTCTTCATGTCTTATTTTTTACTCCGTTAGTCAAGACAAAAAGTTAAAATCAACCATCTGTTAATTTCTAGCTAGGGATATCTCAACAAATGGTAAGTTAATTGACGACATAAGCAATCTGACAAAATGATTCGAGACTTCAATCTCCGGCACACTCTGAAAGATACTGTATGCAATTAGAATTTGTTCCTGTGGAAGAATTTTACTTTGTCCTAACTTTGGCGGTTCGGACTTTGGAAGAATTGGTAAAACCTGGTCTTGTCGAACAAGTGCGATCGCGACTGTTGGTAGAATGTGGACAACCCTCTACTGTCGCTCCTGGTAAACAAAATACTTTCAACTATGTATTCCGTGTACAAGGTGTAGACAATAGCCCTGCTTCTGGACTTGTCGTTTCCATTTCAGATTGGCAAGACAAGCTGCGTCTGAGTAGCGACTATGGATGGACGCTAGATCAAGAACGTAAGCCTATTCGCACACAAAGGTATAGCCAGCGATCAGATTTTTCCCAAGAATTGCGATCGCACTTACAAGTATGGTTACAGCTTCCCATTAATACTTAAGGGATATCTAGATTAAAAATTAAAAATCAAACAAGCTTGACTTTTAATTTTTAATCTTTCCTGGTTTAAGTTTAAGTCGTCGTTTGTGCAGCAAGCATTTGCTTGAGTTTTTCCAACTCATTAGCCCACCTGGGATCTGGACGAATCGCGTCGTCGCTAGTGGCGGCTGTTGGTGTGTTTTCCCGAACACCGCCACCACGACGAGACTTCTTCGAGCTTTTCTCTCTACGGTTGTTTTCTTTTGCTGGAGTTGGACTAGAGTTACTAGTTGTAGGATGACTAATAACTTTAGTTGGTTGCTCCTCGTTATTTTCCTCTCCTTTGGTACGAGGTAATGCTTTTTCGAGTTTGATCGCAGTGTCTTTGAACAACTGACCGTTGTACTTTTCAATAATTTGGTCTGCTTGTTCGTCATTATTGACTGTAAGAAAACCAAAACCACGACACTTGCCGGTTTTTCGGTCTTTAATCAGTTTAGTAGTAACAGCATCGCCTTCTGCTGCAAAAACTGCTTGCAGTTCTTGACGATCTATTTCTTCTTTGGGCAAATTACCTATGTATAGGCGAATGGACATGAACTAAACCTCCACAAGTTGAGTGAAAACGACCAGGCAAAAAACAGTAGCTTGGCTCTGGCTTTCTATAGATACTGTTGACCAATTCTGCCACAAACCAATTTTTCTCTCCGAACTGTTAACCTATACAATACAGTTTTTTACCAGGATAAAGCTTGCTTAATACAAAAGCGTACAATTCTAACAACACCTTTATTCTAGGAATTTTGAATTTTCTTGCGTACTGCTTATAACTCGAAAGTTCTTCTACACTTTATTTTTCCAAACAATTAAACACTCTTCCCTAGATTATCACGCTATTTTACACGCAGCCAGTTCATATTAGACATTTCTGGCAATACCATAATTGCATAGTAGCATCAAATACAGTTTTTCCACAGTTTTATATCATAATAAACAAAAACCAGCCAGTTACTGGCTGATTAACTGCTGTGTTGGGGAGAAAAAAACTATATATCCCAAGTCGCCGCACAGATAAGCAAACTTGGAAGCCAAGCTATATCGGCTGTTGCTGTTAATATAAAGAATAGTAACATTTGATTGAGAATTGTGCCACTTGTGTTTACAAATCGCCGTGCGAAGTTATGAAGTGTAGAGTAAAAAGTCAAATCACTAACCTTTTAAAAAAATCAGGACTTACGCACGAACAACGTAACCATAGTCATTGCGACCTCTGGGAAGCAATCGCAACCCACTGTTTTTAGTAGCGCGTGCGTAAGTCCTAAAAATGTATGCTCCCCAAGCCTTCGTTACAACGGCTAAAACGGTAGACCAAATGGGATGAAGACTGTAGATGGTTGTACCGCTATGAGTTTGCAGAGTGTGGACGTCAATCCAAGGTGTTGTTCCTCGCGCTGCTTTTTAAGAGGATCGCCGCAGGCGGGGGGATCTTATCCGAACCGTATTGGGGATGTACCACATTGTCGTAAGGTGACTTCTCACCTTGTACAATGATGTGACTATTTTCACTGTATGAGACTTTAGGGAATGCCTTATCCAGTAGTATTTTACTAGATATTTTGGTGTTGTTTTTCTCACCGTTGAACACATTAAATGTTCTCTTTTGCATGTAGTAAATCCGGTTTTCGGTTACTTTCATCTGACAAAATCGGTGATAATTTCGCCACCCTCTAACTAGCGGTGCGAGCTTTTCGGCTTTTTCGCTAGAACCAATGTCTGAGCGTCTGACGATGTTCTTTACCTTCTGGCGGAATTTTTGGTAGTTGTCCTCTGAGGGGTAAGTTCTAAATTTTCTGTTACTTTGCACTTTAAAGTGCCAGCCTAGAAAGTCGAAACCATCTGTCGCTGCCGTGATTCTGGTCTTCTGTTCGCTAATTCTCATGCCTCTGGTGGCTAAGAACTCTCTGATTCTTTCAAGTATCTCTTGTGGGTTATCTTTTGGTTGTACGATGATAACCATGTCAGTGGAACAATGGTTTAGTATTTTGCAGCGTAAACGTTTACGAATAGCAGATTTTGCTGATAAAAAGCAATTAGGCGATCGCTTGAGTGCGTTCATTGCTGAGTGGAACCTCGTGGCACATCCTTTTAATTGGAGCAGTAAGTCTGTACTTAAAGTGATAGCGAAATGCCAGGTTGAACATCCTCAAACAGATGCCTCCACCAACCAACCTATTGCTGCATGATTTCCGTACCTCTTTTATGGTGACGCGTACTTAGGGGCTAGAAAATTCTCTGTTTCCCCTACACCCTTACACACGCCCTATGGCTAACGCCACGCCTTACGGCTATCGGGGATGACCTATGCTCTGCGGGCACGCTGCGCATAGGTCACGCTAGCCCCTAAGGGGGCGCTACGCAAACGCGCTCCGCAGTCGCCTAGGTCGGGAGAGCCTTCTACAGCGCTGTCTCACCAGATACCTTTGTCGGGAAACACTATGGCACAAAGTGGCACGCTGCGCGAACAGTACTGGCTCACGCCACATGCACGCCACTTGCTACAACGGGGGGAACCCCCGCAACGCAGTGGCTCCTCAACGCGCTTAACCCGCGCACGGCAGTGGCTCCCCTATACCCCTACACCTCGTTTTTAGTATAAAAATATATTAAAAAGTAATGAGACGGCGGGACAACTATCGTCGCATCCCCCACTGGGGTAAAATTGGTTAATTCAGACAAGTATAGGTAATTTAACAAAGAATGCTTACTTCGGTTGCCCAAAATTTTTCAAATACAATTTTTCCCAACACTGAAGCTAAAATTATCACTACAAATAATACGCTGATCAACGCGGGAGCATGATAGCCCCGAAGTGAATCTATCAATAAATTAAATGACTCATTAAAGGAAAACTTTTATGCAACTATCACCTCAAGAAAAAGATAAACTGCTCATTTTCACGGCGGCTCTAGTAGCAGAAAGACGTAAGGACAAGGGGTTAAAGCTAAATTACCCCGAAGCAGTGGCGTATATATCTGCTGCTATTTTAGAAGGTGCTAGAGAAGGAAAAACTGTGAGTCAATTAATGAGTGAGGGTGGAAAGCTGCTGAAAAAGGATGATGTTATGGATGGAATAGCAGAAATGATCCATGAAGTGCAAGTAGAAGCAACTTTTCCTGACGGAACAAAATTAGTAACAGTACATAATCCGATTCAAGACTAAAATCTCTGAAAAAACACAGGGGTGTAAGGGTGTAAAAGTGTAAGGGTGTAAGGGAAAAAGTGTTTATTTAATCCATAACAAGTGGTGTGCCGTTATAGTGCGCCTCCTCCCAAAAAAAATGCAGAATTTTAGATTATGAGTTGACAGCAAGGGAAATTATAAATGTATACAATTAACAAAGTAGTGATTTATGAAGCTCCTAACTACAAGGGAAATCACAAGGAACTGGGAGAGGGGGAGTATAAGATTTGCGATTTGGGAATTGGTGACAAAAAGCTGAGTTCCTTAACAGTGCCAGCAGGCATGAAAGTCACGATATACGAAGACGAGGAATTTAGGGGTAGGAGTAAAACCTTTACTAGTAATGTAGGTGATCTGAAAAATGTTAAAGTTGAGGGAAAAAACTTTAACAACGAGGCTTCCTCGATTAAAGTCGAAAAAATAACAATGACTCCAGGACAAATAATAGTTACTAAATCAGAACCAATCGAACTCAATGCTGGGCGAGAAATGACCAAAATCCGAGTCAGTAATCAAGGCGATCGCCCAATTCAAGTTGGTTCTCATTTCCACTTTTATGAAGTTAATGACGGCAGTCAAGACAAGAAAGGTCTACAATTTGACCGCCAGAAAGCTTACGGTAAGCGCTTAAATATTCCAGCCGGGACAGCAATCAGATTTGAACCAGGAGATGAAAAAGAAGTCGAGTTAGTCCCATTCGGTGGTAGCCGTGAAATCTATGGTTTTAATGGATTAGTGAATGGGTCTTTAGAGAAACAGAAAAAATGATTGTAAAACGGGTAAGGGCGCAAGCAAGAGCGCCCCTATTGTGCTGTAATTTATTTGTTGGAAGTCGCCATAAGATTCAGACAGCAGATTGAAGCCAAATCTGCTGCAACTTGCTTCCACGTAATCCCAGCATCGTCCGAGAAAAAGACCTGACCGTCACTGGTTCCAAAAGCAGCCAGATTCCCTGATGTAGAAAGAGTTGCCGTGTTGATATTGTGATCGAACCACTCCGGTAGCCCTCGTTCACATTTCTCGAAGGCTCCTGGCTTGTCAAGTGGGTGTCGATAGATGGCTGCTTTGTGACCACTAGGACCTGTAGAAGCTGTCATCAAAATGGTTTCTTCACACACAGCTATGGCTCGTGCGTAAGCAGCATGTAGGTTTTCATGTGAAAAGCTCCAAGAATTCCCTCTGTCTTTACTCACAGCCAGCCCCTTAGCTGTAGCCGCCAACACAAGATCCGGATGAGATGGAACTGTCCGTACTTCATGGACATCTGCATCAACGTCGATAGTGGATTGCCATGACTTACCTTGGTCATCAGAGCGCAAAATGCCTCCAACGTGCACATTCACGTAGAGTTCACCAGATTGACCTATAGCCATCGAACGAACATCTGGAGGACCACCCCACGGCGTATACCACTCATCTCGTCCCTCAGCCGTCTCAAAGCAATTGATGCGATGAGTGCTTCCGTCTGCAATGCGGATGAGATGAGCTTGTGATGTCCCGACTAGAACTGAGCCATTGTAAGGAAGGATGCAGTTCAGCTGTAAATCATCAATTAAAGTTATTTGGTGCCACTCGCCTTCTGGGTTGCGATGCCATACCGAGTTGCGATCAACTATAACCCACAACCCATCCGGACTTGAGGCAAGAGCAGTGATAGAATGACCTTCAAGTTCAACATATTGCCTGGAATCGAGAAACAGCAAGCCATCAGATGTTCCTGCTATTATTAGGGGTTTCTGTATCGTCGCAGAGGCATTGGCAAAATCTGTATCTGTTTGCTTGTGCGAAGTCGGCTCAACCTGCTCGACTATTTGCTGTAGAGTATTATCCATTGTTTGAACCTCCAAACCTCATCGGTGCTGCCACTATGAGCATCTGTTACACTAAATGGCTCACTCCTTCAGCACTTACTTCTTAATCTACTGTAGTGAATTCGTTCAACCCTGAACTCAGTCCTAAGCATGAGGATAAGTATCCATCATTTTGAACAGTGATGTCGTAACGGTCTTATTCAAACAAATCATATTGCCTGTGCTATTGTAGTCTGGATTCGACTTAAGGATTTAGGCTACATAACTAACTGAGTGTATATGTAACAACTAGTGTAGAATAATGTTGACGCGAATTCATAATAAGATATTAACAGTAATGAAAAAAAAAGAGGAGGTGATTTAATTGGCTCGGAGCACAACATCATCTATAACAGAAGTCCCGTTAATTGTAGACACCAAGCAGGAAGCAGAATTACTGTCTCGTCTTCAAGCAGGAAGGCAGCTATATAATGCCTGTTTGAATGAAGCGATGAAGCGGCTAGAACTAGTACGCAACTCCGAGCTATATAGTGCTGCTAGAAAGATTTCTAGAACCAAAAAGAAAGAGCGGAGCGAAGCTTTTAATAAAGCAAGAGAGCAGTACAGATACTCTGAGTATGACTTGCATAGTTTTGCAACGATAAGCAGTAAAAATGCCAAGTGGATAGCTGAAAAAGTTGATTCTACTGCCCAACAAAAATTAGCTACGCGAGCATTCAAAGCAAGTGAACGAGTTATGCTGGGTTTTGCGAAAAACGTAAGGTACAAAGTACCTAGCCGATTTCGTTCAATTGAGGGAAAATCCAATAAGCAAGGTATTCGGTGGAAAGATGATTGTCTGGTATGGGGGAAGCTCATGCTGAAACCAATCATTGATCCAACCAATCAGGTCATTCGACATGGACTAGAATCTCCAGTTAAGTATGTTCGTTTGTTGTGGCGTATCTTGAATGGTAAACGTCATTGGTATTGTCAACTAATCAATGAAGGATTGCCTTACCAGAAACCTCACCAATTTGTTTATGATGGTTTAATTGGTTTAGACTTGAATATCAGTAACATTGCTTTTGTTGGTGATAGCCATGCTGACTTGCTACCTTTTGCGGAAAATGTGCCCACTTTTCAAAAAGAGATAGCAGCACTACAAAGAAAGATGCAGCGTTCTCAACGTGTTAACAACCCAGACAACTTTGAACCAAACTTCAAGGCAAGAAAGGGACGCAAAACCGTTGTTAAAAAAGGTAAAGTAAAGATTGGTAAAAGTCAGTGGAATAAGTCCAGTAATTACCACAAAACTGCTGCCAAGAAGCGTGAATTAGAACGCAGAAAAACCGCGTATGCTAAAACCCAGAATCGCCGCGCTGTTAACGAGATTCTCAGACATGGCAAAGACATCAAAACCAAGAATGTCTCGGTAAAAGGATGGCAGAAAATATATGGAAAAGCCATATCTGCCAAGTCTCCAGGTTTTGTACAATCAGAACTGAAACGTAAAGCTGAAAAAGCTGGCGGTTCGTTCACGAAGTTCTCTACTTCAAAAACCGCGTTAAGCCAAACGCATTTAGACGGCACGCGCATCAAAAAATCACTGTCCCAACGAGTTCACCGCGATGTAACGGGTATTCCAGAGCATCATCGTGATTTGTTTAGCGCGTTTTTGAGTAGGTCAGTCAATCAGGATAAGTTGGTGAGCAGCGCCTTGCGGGGGTTCCCCCCGTTGTGGCGACTGCGAACCCGTAGGGTGCTGCAAGGTGCTCAAGACGAGTATCTAAGGTTGGAACCAGCCTTGTTGGAGGCGCATCAACGACATTTAACCCGCAAACGAGTAGGCAAGTCCGAAAGTAGGTCGTCTGATTCGCCCTTAGAGTGGGTTTCCAACGAGTTACTAACCACTGACCAGATAACCAATAAGGGTCAAAAGTCAGATGGGGATGTGGCGTGATTCTGCGTACCGCGATAGTCGCAGAGGGTTCAATAGCAGTCTCCAAGAGTTCAAGCAGGATAGATTAGCCATGCTAAAGTCAGCAGCTCGACTGGGGATTGGGGGACCAGTAGGAAGCGGAAAAACAGCTCTAATAGAGTCTATAGTCCCAACATTGATGAATCAAGGTATTGAAGTAGCCGTTGTTACCAATGACTTACTTACTACGGAAGATGCAGATCGACTCAAAAGTCGCGGGTTTTTGCCAGCACAAAGGATTATAGGAGTAGAAACGGGTAGCTGTCCACACACAGCAATTCGGGAAGATCCAACGATGAATCTTTTAGCGGTGAAGGATTTTGAGTTACTGATTCCGGAATTAGACTTAATCTTGATTGAAAGTGGTGGTGATAATCTTGCCTCCACTTTTAGCTATGATTTGGTGGATTCCTATATTTTTGTGATTGATGTAGGTGCGGGAGATGATATCCCCCGTAAAAATGGTCCTGGCTTTGTACAAGCTGATTTAGCGGTGGTGAATAAAATTGATATTGCTCCTTATGTTGGTGCTGATTTGGAGTTAATCCGCAAAGAAGCGCCGATATACCGTCGAGGCAAACCTATTGCATATACTAATTGCAAGACGGGAGAAGGATTGGACGAGGTAATCGATTTTATTTTGGAGACAGTTCTGTTTCGCAGTGCTTCCGCAACACATCAAAGAGTTGAGGAACCGCAGATGGACGCCGAAGTAGATGGACGCAGATGAATGCAGATGAGAAGCGCTGTAATTTGGAGTTAAGACTGAAGTGCGTTACGCCTTTAGGCGTCTGCCCTTCGGGCAATCGCTTTGGTCAAACTATTCTCAGCCATCAATACACAGCTTATCCTTTGAGGGTATCTCCGGTATTTTATCTCGATGATGCTGATTTTCAGCGTGCTTATCTCTATGTTATGAGCACATCTCCAGGTTTACTGGCACAAGATAAGTTGAATATATCTTTGCAACTAGCAGATCATACTAGCGTTTATCTTACGGAACAAGCTGCAACTAAAGTTCATTCGATGCCTATAGCAGGCTCAAAAGCGACAACCAATTATGAAATTGAAATTGGGGAAGGAGCAACGTTAGAATTTGTCCCAGAACCATTAATTTTGTTTGCTGATGCAAGTTTGGAGCAAACTATAAATATTAAGATTCATCCGACTGGAAGATTATTTTTGAGTGAAATGATTCTACCTGGAAGGTTGGCAAGGGGAGAATTTTACCAGTTTCAATACTACTTCAGCCGCCTGCAAGTGACTTCTACTTGTGGAGAGCTATGGTTTACTGATGCGATGCGCTTAGAAGGAAAGCGAAATCCCTTTACTAAAACTAACCTCTTTGCCTCTTCACCTGTCCTTGGTAATGTGATTATAGTTTTACCTGAAACAAATCTGGAATTATTAAGTAAAAGTGTAGAAGACTTAGAAGCAGCTAACTGCTCCGGTCTGACTGTAGCAAGCTCAATCTTACCCCGAAACAAGGGTCTGTTGATTAGAGCTATGGCTAGTGGAACTCACGAACTCAAAAATTATTTAAAATACGCCTTAAACTGTGTGCGTAGCTCGATTCATCAACCTTCTTTACCCAATGATTTATGACTGAGTTAGCAGAAATTTACCTGGGCAATTCAAAAGAAAATGTCAGCTTATCTGAACGAATAGAAAAAGCTCGTGTTTCAGCACTTTGCTTGGAAGTTCATATTAGTCAAACTGATAGCCACAAAGGTCGAATTCACGCTCACACTACCACTGGTGTGGCTGTAGGAATCGTGAAAAGTCGAGATTGGGCATTGCGGGAAGGAGATGTTTTAGAAACGGAAGAAGGTAAACTAGTGCTGATTCATCTGCAAGAGCAAAAAGTCATGGTACTTAGTTTTACTAAGCCAGTTACTGAGCATGCTATTGAATTAATTCATCTGGGTCATGTCTTGGGTAATCACCATTGGCCTATTATCGTACAAGATGGTAAACTCTACGTTCAACTAGCAGCAGATATGGAAGTTATGGAATCAACTGTTCGGGATTTTCAGATTCCTGGCTTACAGATTAACTACGAATTGCGTTCGCGAAGCGGCTCCAGAGGAGCATCGCCCCAACAACATCTCGACTTTTCTCCACACACTCATCACGATCACGGCTCATGAGTTTACCTGCATCTGCGTTCGCGAAGGGGCTCCAGAGGAGCATCGCCCAACAACTCGCCTTAATGCAGTTGTCTGATTCTTTCTTCCCCTCTGGCTCTTTTACTTTATCTCACGGGTTAGAATCCTTAGTCCAAGAAAATCAACTGCGTGGATCAGAAGATTTGCAAACTTTTTTGCGGCTATTATTGCGTAATAAGGTAGGAGTTACAGATACAGTAGCGCTGATTCATGCTTACCGGGGAAGTTCGATCGCTGATTTAGAAGCAGTACGAGCTGCAGATGCTCGACTATTTGCTCAAACCCTAGTCGAGAAAACGCGCGAAACCCAGCGCAAAAGCGGACGGGCGTTGCTCATGGTTGCCAGTTTGACTTGGGAAGATTCTCAATTAGAGATTTTAAATCAAGATGCTGCCAAAGGTAAAATTCATTGCTTGCATCCAGTTGTCTTTGCTGTAGTTGGTAGAGCAGCTCTTTTGAGTGAACAGGATACAGTGCTGGGTTTTTTGCATAGCTTCGTGACTGGGTTGTTGGGGGCTGCGATCCGTTTGAGTGTTGTGGGACATTTGCAAGCACAACGAGTTTTGCTTCAGTTAGCACCAGAAATTGAGACAGCTTACCAAACTGCTGCATCAATGAGTCTGGAGGAAATGTGGTCTTGTACTCCTACTATAGATATTGCCCAAATGCGGCATCAAAAACTGGCTCAGAGATTATTTGCCAGTTAATTGTTCTTAATATTAAGGCTTACGCAAGAACTCTCTAAAATTCTTATTTCTTTGTGTCCTTTGCGGTTCGTTTATTGTTTCAAATTTTCAAATCACGATTTTTAACTTGATGTAGGGTTCAGCGCAACGCAACCCAACAAAACCAAGTGGATGTTGGGTTTCGTTCCTCAACCCAACCTACTAGCTATTATTTCCGAACCGCCAGAAGAATAACTATTTTTGAACCGCAGAGGCGCAGAGGACACAGAGAGAGGAGTAATGTAGAGATTACGTTTCTACACATCACTAGAAAGATATTAAACATGAGTTATTTTATGAACCGACGGGAATATACCAATACTTTTGGTCCTACGATTGGCGATCGCATTCGTCTTGCTGATACGGATTTGTTCATTGAAGTGGAACAAGACTACACAACCTATGGTGGTACGGTTTACGGCGAAGAGGTTAAATTCGGTGGTGGTAAGGTGATTCGGGATGGTATGGGACAATCCCCGATTTCAAATGCTGATGGTGCAGTAGATGTGGTGATCACCAACGCCTTGATTCTTGATTGGTCAGGCATTATTAAAGCAGATGTTGGCATTAAAGACGGGAAGATTTTTAAAATTGGTAAAGCAGGCAATCCCTACACACAAGACAATATAGATATTATTATTGGTCCTGGTACGGAAGCGATCGCAGGAGAAGGCAAAATTCTGACTGCTGGGGCGATTGATACCCACATTCACTTTATCTGTCCTCAGCAAATTGAAACTGCGATCGCCTCTGGTACGACTACTTTAATTGGGGGTGGTACTGGTTCTGCTACGGGTACTCTCGCGACGACTTGTACCCCTGGTCCTTGGAATATTTACCGCATGCTACAAGCGGCTGATGGTTTCCCTGTCAATGTTGGTTTCTTAGGCAAAGGTAATACTAGCAAACCTGAAGGATTGATAGAGCAAGTTGCTGCGGGAGTTATGGGTTTAAAGCTGCATGAAGATTGGGGAACCACCGCAAATGCGATTGATACTTGTCTTTCGGTTGCAGATGAATACGACGTACAAGTCGCAATTCACACCGACTCCCTGAATGAAGCAGGATTTGTGGAAAATACCATTGCTGCTTTTAAAAACCGTGTGATTCACACTTTCCATACAGAAGGTGCAGGTGGTGGTCATGCGCCTGATATTCTGAAAGTCTGTAGTCTAGCTAATGTTTTGCCCGCTTCTACTAATCCCACTCGTCCCTACACCATCAATACTTTTGATGAACATCTTGATATGTTGATGGTATGTCATCACCTCGATAAAAACATTCGTGAAGATGTCAAATTTGCCGAATCGAGAATTCGCAAGGAAACGATTGCGGCTGAGGACATTTTGCATGATATGGGGATTATCAGCATTATGTCTTCCGATTCTCAAGCAATGGGAAGGGTAGGGGAAGTGATTACTCGCACCTGGCAAACTGCCCATAAGATGAAAGTACAGAAGGGATTATTACCGAATCCTGGTCATCCTCACCAAACCCATGATAATTTTAGGGCAAAACGCTACATCGCCAAATACACCATTAACCCTGCGATCGCTCACGGCGTTGCAGATCATATAGGTTCCGTTGAAGAAGGAAAGCTAGCAGATTTGTGTTTGTGGAAGCCAGCATTTTTTGGCGTCAAACCAGAGACTGTGATCAAAGGAGGAATGATCGCTTACTCACAAATGGGCGATCCTAATGCTAGTATCTCCACCCCCGAACCAGTTCATATGCGTCCGATGTTTGGTAGCTTTGGCGGTGCAATGGCAGAAACTTCTATAACTTTCGTTTCCAACGAAGCCTTGAAACAGGGTATACCCGAAAAACTTGGTTTAAAAACTCGAACAGTCGCAGTTTCCAAAACACGTGAGTTGAAAAAAGCAGATTTGAAGCTCAACGATGCTACCCCACAAATAGAGGTTGATCCAGAAACTTTCGATGTGAGGGTAGATGGGAAGTTGTTAACTTGTGAACCTGCTAGCTCTTTACCTATGACACAACGTTATTTCTTGTTTTAATTAGAAATTAAGCTTTTTGTTGATTCCAGTGTCAAGGATTCGGGCAGTGCCAGTGGATCGTAACCTAGCTGCTGGGTAATGCGTTCTCTCGCTAAAACACGGTACTCCCAGAAATGTTCCCCAGCAGCACACAAGCCCAGATACATATTAAGAACTTGAGGTTTAGTACGTAGGATTGTCCACAGTTGTTGCCAAAATTGCACCCGGATTTCAGAGCGTTGCCAACCTTGATGCCAAATTAATTGTGCTACTAGTCGCAGTCCCTTGCCCGCAGGGAAGCGCATGGTCTGCCTTTTCTCTGGAGGCTGCCCAATGTTGAGGCATTGTTGAAAGCAGCGTCTGAGATAGTTAGCTGGTTCGTACAACGTCCAGAAACCTTGTACATACTCTCTACCAATCTCGCTGAGTGGTCGGGTAGGTTTGAAGTTCATCAAAGTATTTTGGTCTCCCACCTCTACGCCTCCGATACCTTCTAATAAACGTTGCTCTGCTTTCAGGCGATTCCAGAGAGCGGTATTGGGCAACGCTTGTAGTATCCCAAGCATCGGTTGAGGAATACTGGTTTGTTCAACAAAAGTTTGAATCCTCTCGCCAGCGCCAGAGCGTTCTCCATCAAAGCCGAGAATAAATCCGGCATAAATCAGTAATCCGGCTGAGTTAATCTGGCGACAGGCTTCTAACAGTGAATTGCGGGTATTTTGAAACTTCTGAGTGACTTTGAGGCTATCTTGGTCTGGGGTTTCAATGCCGAGAAAGACAGCGTTGAAACCAGCTTCTACCATTAGATGCAGCAGTTCCGCATCTTCTGCCAGATTGACAGAAGCTTCAGTGATGAAAGTGAAGGGATAGTTGCGCTCTTTCATCCAAGGAATCAATGAAACCAGAAACCGTTTGACATTACGCTGGTTTCCAATAAAGTTGTCATCGACAATAAAAAGTGGTCCTCTCCAGCCTAAGTCATAGAGGGTTTGCAACTCTGCTAAGGTTTGACTCGGTTCCTTAGTACGCGGTTTGCGACCATAAAGAGTGATAATGTCACAGAATTCGCAGTTGAAGGGACAGCCCCGAGAAAACTGAATCGCCATCATGAAGTAGGCATCTAGCTTCAACAGGTCGAAGCGGGGAATGGGGCTTTTTGTAACGTCAGGTTTGTCACTAGCGCGAAAGATTCCTTGGTCTTTACCTTGGGCAAGTGCTTCCAGAAATTGCGGGATAGTGAGCTCTCCCTCATCCAATACCAAGTAATGAGCTCCAGAAGCAAGAGAATCTTGAGGAATCGACGTTGGATAAGGACCACCCACTACCACCTTCTTGCCCAATCGCACAGCTTTTTGAATCAGGGCGTGGAAGTCAGGTTTTTGAACCAACATTGCAGACAGAATAACCATGTCACACCACTGCCAATCATCATCTGTTTCTGGGTTGACATTACGGTCAAAAAATCTAATTTCCCAATCCTTTGGTAACAATGCGGCAATTGTAATAATTCCCAATGGAGGAATGAAAGCTTTAAGTCCAGCTATTTTTAGAAATCGGTCATAAGACCAAAAAGACTGGGGAAAACAAGGGTAGAGTAACAGCGTTTTCATTCGCTCAGTCCTCAAATTAATTACTTGTTTCTGATGCGGAATTTACTTATCTCTGCTTTAGCATTTATTAGCTAGTTACTAAAGGAAAAAAGCAAATTCTGCAACAATTATTTGCAATGTGTCCGAACTGAGTGGAGCCAACTTGAAGGGGGCGAAGCCGTTGGGTATTTCTTAATTGCCTGGTCTAAACTTCAGTTCGCAGTCCCTTGCCCAGAGGGAAGCGCATGGTCTGCTTTTGCTCTGGAGGCTCCCCAATGTTGAGGCATTGTTGAAAAATACTTCTAGTATCCCAAACATCCTCTGAGGAATACTGCTTTGTTCGACAAAAACTTGAATCCGTTCGCAGGTTAAGAATCTGCTTTTCGCTCAATTACGTGTGAACCATAAGATATTGACCATTCCCATTATATTCACCATCGCACGTCGCAAAAATCGTCCCCAGCATCAGCAAGTAGAATCGCCAAATGCGACGGAACTTGGCATAGTCCATGCCATAGTCTAAGTGTTTGATGCTCTCTTGATGGTCGTCAAATCGCCGTAACCAATCTGTCAGCGTTTTGTGATAATTCATGCCGTTTATGTACCACTGACTGATGGTTTTCAGGTCTCGATTGTGGTTTGGAATAGCATCATAATTCCAGTAGCGACCATGTGGAAAAATATACTTATGCGTGAAGCCAGACGACATATTGTTAGGAATGCGAGCGGTGATGATGTGAATAAACACTCTACCGCCACTCTTTAAGAGGGATGCCAGTTTTTGGAAGGCATTGGTGAGATTGCCAACATGTTCAAAGACACCAATTGAGAGAATTTTGTCGAAATTCTCTGCAAATTGAGCATCATTTAGATCGCCTTCATAAAGCGTGAACCGACCAGAACTCAAATAGCTCTCAGGGTCTTGCATTTTACTGCGCATGTACTCACATTGTTCATGGCTCAAATTCAATCCGGTAAATCGCACATTGGGAAACTTAGACAGAATGTAGTTAGGTACGCAACCCCAGCCGCAGCCAAAATCCAAAATGTTATCGCCATCTTTTATTTCTAGCCGCTCAATTATTTGATCGATCATGTGCTTTTGAGATTCTTCTAAATCGACAGCGCCACGCTCCCACAATCCCATGCTGTACTTAGGGTAAATTAATTTCCAATCTCCCAACATTTGGTTCAGCATTGCTTGTGGTAAGTCATATTGAACCTTCATTAGTTCGCGCGAGCCTTCAGCAATATGATCCGTTTCGTTTAAGACCCATTCGTAGGGAGCAAGCAGACCAGGACAATGCTGAAATAACAGCGGCATGGAGGAATTGATTAGCGAGCGATAGACTGAATCTGGTATTTCTAATCCATTAACGTAGGCTTCTCCCAATGCCATTTGAGCTGCGTTGATCACTCTGGCTGCTCCTCGCGTTGCCTTATAGGCGATCAGCGTTTTGAGATTGATATCGCCCATGATGGGAAGATACTTTTGAATATTTCTAAATGTGTTTGCAGATGTCATTTTTGCTTCTCTCCACTTAAAGTACTGGTCAGTTAATCACTTGTGCAGTCCATTGTGGGACAACGAATAAAAACATCAGGTGAGGAAGACTCTGGTACTTGCATCGCGCTCAAAGAATGTTTCTAGAACTTACGCATTGACGTAAAGCTCGCCGGAGGAAGCTTCCCCCGGCAGACTTTACAAAATTTTGATTGTGTGAAAATCACCATAGTCGGCATAAATCACTTCAATAAAGTCGGGGTTATTACCTTGTGAGGACATAAGCCTTCCTTCTACTTCTTATTTAGATGTAAGTGAAATCAACTTATGCACACTGCGGAAGATTCATATCTTGCACCTATCCGTATAACCCTAGGCTTAGTCAAAAATAGCGCAAGAAAGTT
Organism: Brasilonema angustatum HA4187-MV1; assembly: GCA_019359695.1. Classification (GTDB taxonomy): domain Bacteria; phylum Cyanobacteriota; class Cyanobacteriia; order Cyanobacteriales; family Nostocaceae; genus Brasilonema; species Brasilonema angustatum. The sequence goes on along the minus strand of JAHHGV010000001.1, from coordinate 355,170 downwards.
ACATCGTTTTTCTTGGTTTTTCTGAGGAAAACATAGGATTCAAGATTAGTACTGAGTTTTAAAATAACATTAATTTTTTTATGCAAGACGTAAGAAGATGAACGTGGATTGTAGATAGAGTCAAGCATTTTGCCGCTGTAGTACAATAGATCCGCAAATACAAACAATATTTCCACGCGTTCGCGCGCGTTATGCATAATCCAGTCTTTTTGTACAGTGCGTAAGTCCTAGTTTCATCTTTCGAGAGATTATAGACACCTTGATTATAGACACCTTGAAGGATTACGTAACTGCAATAGGACTTACGCACTCGCGACGAAAAATAAGGCTTTGCGATTGCTTCCCTATGCCTAACGGCACGCGCAAGGGACGGTCGCAATGACAGAAGTGCGTTATTTTTGCGTAAGTCCTGTGCAAGCAAGATTTAGATCGATATCTCCACTTCAGTTCCAAGTGCTAAGTGTTGATGGTTCCGGTCTTTAGCGCGAGCAATAAGTTCTGTTTCAGACGGCACTCTAATCTTTGATGCTAGATTAAGAAATTCAAGCAGTTTGATCAACCAAAATGTTGGATCTGGCAAATAAACAACTTGACCTACTCGCAAGGTTATACCGTGTCGGGCTGATGATTGAAATGCATGATGCAGATTATGCCAGCCTTCACCCAAAGTCAGAACTGCGACGAGCCAGTTGTTTCGACTGTAATCGTTGGTGCTAAACGGTTGATCACCAGCGGTGTGGGTCAGTGAGTTAACCGTTGCGACTCCGTGAAAGAGGAGGGTTGTGCTGAGGAAAAAAGCAGTAAGATAGTCTACTCCACCCATAAGGTACGAGATTGCACCGAGCGCAATCATGGGAATGAAGTGCAATCGATCAACCATCCTCAAAACCACATCATTTTCAACATCAGCAGGCAACTTTGCAGGTAAAAACTCTGAAGAGAACAGCCATCCAGCTTGAGACCACCAGAAGCCTTTGATCCCTTTAAACGGTCGATACGGCGAATGCGGGTCGTGATCCTGGTCGGAAAATTGATGATGCTTTGTATGGTGAGCTTTCCACCAACTCGGTCCCATTTGTCCACCAGCAGCAGCGACAATGCTACCAATCCATAGCACTAGCGCTGGAGCTTGATAGCTTTTGTGTGTCAGCAACCTGTGGTAAATGCTAGTAGTGGCAAACATTCGGATGACATACAGTAACAATGTCCAAGTGATCGCCCCCCAGGATAAGCCAGTGAAAATCACGAGTAGTGCACCAACATGACTCACGACGATCAACGTAGGACCGATGATGTAAGAAATAACAGTGAGTTGAGAATACGGCTTCATTAAGCGTTTAGTTTCCTTAAACTGCAAGCCACAGAGCCAGTCCAGTAGAAGTAATTGACGTGAAATGCAGAATATGCAAGTGTGTTGAAATCCAATATTTAGGCGCTCAGTTTTAATGCGATACGCTTTGCGTCAAGCAAGCGGGCTTATCGCTCTTAACCAGACCGAAAAATTTAACTACAAATAGGCGTTTTGACCGGATCACATCATTTTTTTTGTCAACATATATTAGTGGACTGGCGCTCTAGGAATACAATATCCAAATTCTGCCTAGTTGACTTGTACCGCGCGGCGTAAATACGCTTACCATTTTTTTGTAGTCTGTATACAAGAAATTTGAGTCAAAATAATGGTTGGTTTACTTCCGCCATATTGTAGCATTTTTTGGCAAATTAATCAATGAAAATAGCAAATTATGTAACTTTTATTTGCAAAGTATTTGAACGAAGCTAACTTGAAGAAGTAACCACGGCAATACCCTATAGCAATTCCAAAAAAAGTACTATAAAACACTAAAAGTGAAAGCTTTAAAATGTCTTTTCACAAATCAATAACGCTCATTTACATAATTAATAAAAAACAAGCAAAAATTATTTTTTAAATAAAGTATATTTGACTGAAAAAGAGGATAAGTAAGATAAGTGGGATAAGTAAGTATCTTATACAAACTATTGATTTGCCAGAAAATTCATGATATGTCTAAAAAAAACAGTGGCCGTACAACTTTTTCATTAAATATTTACCGAATAAAATAATTATAAAAAAAATCTTTTGATTATATTCTTTTTGGTATTTTCTGCCGAAAATATTTAGTTAAGGAGTTGACAATAAAGCTGAATAAATCTTTTGTAATCCTAGTAGTTGGTATGTTTTCTGTATCAACGCTCTCTTTGTTCATGAATTTCAATTTAGGTTCATCATGGAGTGCGTTCGATAATATTTCGCGCACTTAGAGGATGTTAGAAAAGTCGGCTACAGAGTCAAAAAAACTCTCAACGAAGACAGAGCAGTTTGAACGAAGCTAGAGGGAGCCAAACAGGTACTTTAGAGGTTAAACAGATGGCAAAACTGCCTCGGTTGTAACCATTTTTTGGGTAGATGGCGGTTTATGATAGCAATCCGTTTATGCAATGGGTGATAAATCTTGTCACTGGATTGTATAGGTGGTGCTGTGACTGCAATGGTTCAAGCCTTTTGTCTTATTACCCAAACAGTGGGTAGTGGAGGGTACCAAAAGCTTGCTCAATCTGTGTCAGAGTTTGAACAAAGACTACAACCTATTACCGCTAAACAGTAGAAATATTTGTCTACATTGCCATGATGCGTATTGTGGTGAGGCGATTGGCATGACTTTTTTCCCTTAATGACTTTTCAAACATCCTTTTAGAACTTGGCTGATAGACATTACAGATCATTGACTTTTTCTATTTTGTAAACCAAGGTAAGCAAGAAATTAATATGAGATTTTCTGATCTGAGTCAGTTTGAGGATGATTTGTTAATTGAAACAGATTTATGTATAGTTGGTAGCGGACCGGCTGGTCTATCTATTGCAAAAGAGTTTGCTGGGACGAAGATTCAAGTGTGGATTTTAGAAAGCGGTGGCTTTGAGAAAGAGGGTGATACGGAAGCCTTGTGTAAAATCGAAAATGTAGGAGTTTCACGAAAAGACAATACTCGTAATCGGCTTTATGGTGGAACCTCACATACATGGACAGGTAGATGCGCCCCTTTTAATCCCACTGATTTTCAAAAACGATCTTGGATCCCCTACTCAGGATGGGATCTTAAATACGAGGAATTAGAACCATTCTTAGAACGAGCAGGAAAAAATTTGGGACTTGGACCAAATTGTTATGACAATCGACTTTGGGAGTTGTTTAAAGTTTTGCCTGCTACACCTAATATAGACTCAAAATTTTTAGACACGACATTCTGGCAATTCAGTAAGAGTCTTAAGGAACGAGGAGAACCAATAAGGTTTGGACGCGATTTTTTCATTGATAATAGTCCAAATATTGAAGTTCTTTTGCATGCCAATGTAACCCATATTAATACAAATGAATTGGGGACTTGCTTTGAATCAGTTGAAGTGAGAACCTTAGAGGGTAAGCGTGCGTTTGTGAAAGCAAAAGCTTTAGTGCTATCCTGTGGCGGGATTGAAAATGCGCGACTACTTTTAGCCTCCAACCGAACCATTCCTAATGGAATAGGGAATCAAAATGATGTGGTTGGTAGATTTTTAATGGATCATAGTTTGTGTGTCATTGGTTCTTTTGCTCATCACTCTGCCTACAGTGTACGAAATAGATTTGGACATTATTTGATAAAAAATAAACAACAGACTCATGTTTATCTACATGGATTATCACTAAGTCCAAAAATTCAGGAGCAAGAAAACCTATTGAGATGTGATGCTTATCTAGAAGAATACAATCCACTACCAAACGATTCTTGGTCAGCAATGAGGCGACTTAAAAGTACTCTCCGAAAACGAGAGTTGATCAAGCAATCAACTCAAGATATATTCACGATCTTGTCTAGTTTTAGGGAGATAAGCTCAGGCTTTCACCGCCGTTACGTCAAGCGCCGTCCTCCACTCATCAAAGTTGAACGTATTGAACTTCACTGTATGCTAGAGCAGTTACCTGATCCAGAAAGTCGTATTACTCTTTCTAGCAACCAAAAAGATAGATTGAATATGCCACTAGCCAAGGTAAATTGGAAAGTAAATTCGTTGGAACGACAAACTGCTCAAAGAATGAGTCAATTAATTACGCAAGAATTTCAAAGAATTGGCTTTCCTGCACCGCATCTTTCTAGTTGGTTAAACAAGGAAGAAAATTGGCAGGAAAACTTTGAGGATAAAGCCCACCACACGGGGACAACGCGGATGTCAGCTAACCCGAAGGAAGGTGTTGTGAATTTAAATTCTCAGGTTCATGAAGTAAATGGTCTGTTTGTTGCGGGAAGCTCTACATTTCCTACTTCAGGTACTGCTAATTCTACGTTAATGATTGTTGCGTTAGCATTGCGTTTAGCAGATCATTTAAAATACAACTACTTTAGAGCCTCATAAAAAATGGTGTTGCGTAATGCATGAATCAAAAATACCATCCATTTGTTCGCTTAAGTGCAAAATGTAGGGTCTAAACTTCAGTCTTAAACGAACCGTATTAACCAGACTCCCGTGTTGAGCAACGGTTCACACGGGAGTCTGGTTAGTCGTTTGTTAATCACTAACGACTAACTATTTGAATTTGTCGGTTGTCCGGAAACAACGGGAGCAATAGTACTCAATTTCAATTCTGGATGGTCTTCCTGTAATTGGTTACAATTCCATTCATTGCGGAATAATAACACTGGACGCCCCATGCTGTCTTTTACTGTTGTTGTATTAAAGACACGTCCGATTTTATTCAAGGCTTCCCAGCCGCCCTCAACCCAACGCGCGACACTGTAAGGCAACAACTCTAGCAGAGTTTCCACTCCATACTCATTTTGCAACCGAAACTGTACCACTTCAAATTGCAACTGACCGACTGCAGCCAAAATTGGGTCGCGTTTGGCTTCATCCACTGAGTACATAATTTGTACAGCCCCTTCTTCGCGCAATTCTGAAACACCTTTTTGAAACTGCTTGAATTTAGAAGGGTTTGGGTTACGCAAGACTGCAAATAACTCAGGCGAGAAATAAGGAATACCCTCATACTCCAACTTTTGCCCAGTATAAATGGTATCACCTATCGCAAACACACCAGGATTATTCAAACCAATCACATCACCAGCGTAAGCAACATCTATAGATTCCCGTTCTTGAGCAAATAATTTCTGTGGACGGGATAAGCGAATCGTTTTGCCAGTGCGGGCGTGACTGACTGTCATATCTTTTTCAAACTTGCCTGTACAAACACGGATAAAGGCGACGCGATCGCGATGTTTCGGATCCATGTTTGCCTGAAGTTTGAAGACAAACCCAGAAAACTCTGGGTATATAGGTGTAACTTCGCCAACACTGCTGCTATGAGGACCAGGTTTGAGGGCATAATTAAGAAAGTCTTTCAAGAATAACTCAACCCCGAAGTTGGTCATGGCACTACCAAAGAAAACGGGCGTCATTTTGCCTTGATGAACCAATTCCAAATCTAATTCGGGTCCCACTCCTTCTAAAAGTTCTATATCGTTTTTGAGTTGGTAGTACAAATCTTGTTCTAAAAGTTCTTCTATTCTGGCATCGCCTAAGTCAACGACTGTATCGACAGCTTCGCGACTTCCGTGGGCGCTTCTTTCAAACAGGTGTATTTGTTGTTCTTTGCGATCGTACACACCTTTGAAGCGATCGCCCATGCCAATGGGCCAATTAACAGCATAAGTTATCAGGCCCAATTCCTGCTCAATTTCGTCCAACAATTCCAAAGGTTCCCTTCCTGGACGATCCAGCTTATTCACAAACGTGAAGATGGGTATACCGCGCAGCTTACACACTTCAAACAACTTCCGTGTCTGGGGTTCTAAACCTTTTGCCACGTCAATAAGCATCACAGCATTATCTGCCGCTGCCAAGGTACGATAGGTATCTTCACTAAAATCCTGGTGTCCAGGCGTATCCAATAAATTTATCTGACAGTCCTGATATTCAAACTGCAATACTGTAGAGGTAATCGAAATACCTCTTTGCTGTTCCATTGCCATCCAGTCAGAGGTTGCTTTACGCTGTGCCCGTCTAGCCTTAACTGCGCCAGCTTCATGAATGGCTCCTCCGTACAATAATAGCTTTTCTGTCAGTGTCGTTTTCCCAGCATCTGGGTGAGAAATAATTGCAAAGTTGCGACGGCTATCAACTGCTTTGTGTAGTTCTGACTCAAGTTCAGTAGACATAATGCTATTTGATTACTTGTAACTTAACTTAACTTAACTTTTTTCAACTTTAGTAAGTCTTTTAATCTTAAGACAACAACGCCTATGTAGTGGTCGTTATATAATAACCAAGTCAAACTGAAGGAGAAAAAAACAGTGTACGATCCAGATAAGCGAAAGATTTTATCAGCACTGAGTCATGGTGCAATTTTCTTGAGCGCTACCTTTGTGTCTGTAGGTCTACCCATCGCTATACTCTTTGTGTCTGAAGATCCAGTTGTCAGGGAAAATGCTAAAGAATCCATTAACTTCCACTTTAATGTATGGCTTTATGGAGCTATTGTGACAGGATTGATGTGGATCACCTTCGGTTTGCTGTTACCACTAGCAGGTCTATGGTTTCTAGTCCATTGGGGACTCACAATTTGGGCGGTTTACCATGTTCTTACCGATCCAGATCTACCCTTCCGCTATCCCTACATTTTCCGGGTTTTTTAGTTATTTGTCATCAGCCACTCGTTAGTCATTCATCAAAAAACTCGCGCGACTAGTGAGCTTTTCATATTGGACTAATTACGCGCACATCACCATTAAATTTTAATTACGTCCAAAAGGAGAAATAGAGGTAATTTTTAAGATTTTTGTTTGACGATATAGCTGTAAAATACAAAATTACCCCACAGCGTTACAAACAGTAGGGCAGAGGAGCTACCGGGGGTTTGCCCCGACTTTTTGCAAATTGCGTGACAATTAAGCGCTTTTTGCACAATCTCTGACTACAAAGCGTTTGTGTCCTATGATTTGTGACGCTTTGTTTTGTGTCCATTTTGTATTACTCAGTTCACAAAAATTTATGTTTCCTACCCATCGCCCTCGTCGTCTGCGTACCCATCCACAACTACGCCGCATGGTACGCGAAACTGTTTTAACCACTAATGATTTAATTTACCCTCTGTTTGCTGTACCAGGTGAAGGAATCGCGAATGAAGTCAGATCGATGCCTGGAGTCTACCAACTTTCGATAGACAAAATAGTGGAAGAGGCAAAGGAAGTTTATGACTTAGGAATTCCTGCCATTATTTTGTTTGGTATTCCTGCAGATAAAGATGTTGATGCCACTGGCGCATGGCATGATTGCGGTATTGTTCAAAAAGCAGCGACTGCTGTCAAAGAAGCAGTACCAGACTTGATTGTGATTGCTGATACTTGTCTGTGCGAGTACACCAGTCATGGACACTGCGGTTATCTACAAGTGGGTGATTTAACCGGACGAGTTTTGAATGATCCAACGCTGGATTTACTTGGAAAAACAGCAGTTTCCCAAGCTAAGGCTGGGGCAGACATCATTGCTCCTTCTGGAATGATGGATGGCTTTGTACAGGCAATTCGTAGCGCTTTGGATGAAGCGGGATTTCATGATACCCCGATTTTGTCGTATGCTGCGAAATATGCTTCAGCTTACTATGGCCCATTTCGAGATGCAGCAGATTCTGCCCCACAGTTTGGCGATCGCCGCACATACCAAATGGACCCCGGTAACTCTCGTGAAGCTCTAAAAGAAATTGGGCTAGATATCGCCGAAGGTGCGGATATGCTCATGGTGAAGCCAGCTTTGGCATACATGGATGTTATCTGCCGTGTTAAGGAAGCTTGCAACCTGCCTGTTGCCGCTTATAACGTCTCTGGTGAGTATTCTATGGTGAAAGCTGCAGCTTTAAACGGCTGGATTGATGAACAGCGTGTGGTGATGGAAACTCTGATCGGCTTTAAACGCGCTGGAGCAGACTTGATTTTAACTTACCATGCCAAAGATGCAGCGCGGTGGTTGCGATAGGCGGTGAGTTTTGCCTCAAGTGCTACAACGTGAAGTTTTAATAACTTTGCTTGATAATCTCACATCAAACCGCTAGGGCAAAGAGCAAATCTAGGTGTCTTTGTGGCTGGGTGTGAGATTATCCTTTAACTGGAAGATAAATTTGAATGCCAATACTTTTTCGACGACAGATAAATTTACACTATTAGTAGGGCAAACGTTGTCAACTAGCAACTTTTGGCGGGGGTGAGGGCGATCGCCCGTTTGCCAAATACGTAACTAATAGATTATAAAATAATATAGTTAACAAATAATCCTCAGTTGGCTTTTTTACGTCAATTGATTTAATAAATAAGTACTATAGTTTTTTAAAGGGAGCATTGGCTATGGATATGCAAGTCCTGAGAGAGCGTGCGGGACTTAGCCGCGCAGAAGTTGCCTTCAGGCTTGCAATAAGTGAAACGAGTGTGCGCAACTGGGAAGCAGGGCGTACAGAACCAACCATGACACCCAAAAAATATTTAGATGCATTGCGGCTGTTTAAATGCACACCAGAAGAACTGGCTGCTGCTAGCGAAAAATCCATCAATCAACGACATAAGCGTAAACCAGGAAGACCCAGAAGATTTCCTGAAAGTTCAGTTAATTCGTCTCCTCCGGTGAATCAGGTAACCCAGGTTAATCAAGTTAATGATTCCCCGAGTTTCCACTTAAATGAAGTTGGATATTAATCAGGGAAGAGGGAACAGGCAACAGGCAACAGGAAAGAGGGAACAGGGAACAGGGAACAGGGAACAAACACTGGTCAGTGGTAACTGGTAACTGCTAACTGTTCAAGTACTTGCTGTCACATCGCCTATAATTTTAAACGCAAGACAAGCAACTCGTGCGTTCGCGTGCGTAGCGGCATACTTTGCAGCATCGCTCACCATCTTAGGGAGCAGATGCGCGTTAAGATTCTAAAACAATAGTCGCAATATAAAAGTCTAATGGCAGAAACACTGTTCTTCAACGCTTTACGGGAAGCCATTGATGAAGAAATGGCCCATGACGCAACTGTATTTGTTCTTGGTGAAGACGTAGGACACTATGGTGGTTCCTACAAAGTGACCAAAGACTTGTACAAAAAATATGGCGATCTCCGGCTTCTAGACACCCCGATCGCCGAAAACAGCTTTATGGGTTTAGCAGTTGGGGCAGCAATGACTGGGTTGCGACCAATTGTTGAAGGTATGAACATGGGTTTCTTGCTTCTTGCCTTCAACCAAATATCTAATAACGCCGGAATGCTGCGTTATACTTCTGGCGGTAACTTTAAAATTCCAATGGTTATTCGTGGTCCTGGAGGTGTGGGCAAGCAGCTTGGTGCAGAACATTCCCAGCGTCTAGAAGCATACTTCCAAGCTGTACCAGGGTTAAAGATTGTTGCCTGCTCTACAGCTTACAACGCCAAAGGATTGCTCAAATCAGCTATTCGTGATGATAACCCAGTGTTGTTCTTTGAACACGTTCTGCTTTACAACTTAAAAGAAGATTTGCCAGAAAAAGAATATCTGCTGCCTTTGGATAAAGCAGAAGTTGTACGTTCGGGCATTGATGTCACAATCCTGACTTACTCACGCATGCGACATCATGTAATGCAAGCTGTCAAAACATTGGAAAAAGAAGGTTATGATCCAGAAGTCATTGACCTGATATCACTCAAACCGCTAGATTTTGATACTATTGGTGCATCTGTAAGAAAAACTCATCGAGTAATTATTGTGGAAGAGTGCATGAGAACAGGGGGCATTGGAGCGGAATTAACTGCCTCTATTAATGAACGCTTGTTTGATGAATTGGATGCACCTGTATTGCGACTTTCTTCCCAAGATATTCCCACACCTTACAATGGAACTTTAGAAAGATTAACTATCGTTCAACCAGAACAAATTGTTGAGGCTGTGGAAAAAATGGTAGCTTTGCGCGTTTAGGAGGTGGAATTGGGGAGTGGTTAGGAGTGAGTAGTTGATGATGTAAAATATCAACAGCAAAAGACTAACAATCTACAATCCCCAATTCTTTGTAAAAGTTGTCACTCAAAACTGTTAACTTATAGGTCACAACTCTTCCAAAGAGCGCTATCATAGCCTTTGTCGCAGCAAGTAAGGGTATGCAAAGACAGCGATCGCTATTAGTTTTAATTTTAGTTTTGGTAATCGCCGCAATTGCGGTGATTGCTACAATTCCTGTCTCTCTGGGATTAGACTTGCGGGGAGGCTCACAACTCACAATTCAAGTAAAAACGACACCGGAAATTAAACAAATCACCGACCGAGAATTAGAGGCTGTCAAAAAAGTCGTCGAAGGTCGCATCAATGGTCTAGGCGTTTCGGAACCAGTTATCCAAACTGCAGGTCAAGACAAAATATTAGTACAATTGCCGGGGGTCAACGACCCACAGCAAGCAGAACGAGTACTGGGAGGTACAGCGCAGTTAGAGTTCAAAAAGCAAAAGCCAAACACAGAAATTCAACTGAATACATTTTTCGCATCAAAAACACAATTGAAAGCAAAGCAAGCAGAACTACGAAAGACTAACGACAAAGCTACAATTGAAAAAAATCAGCAAGAACTACAAAAGAGTAATTCAGCGATCGCTGAATTATTTGAAAGCACAAACCCACCACTAATTGGTAAGTACCTCAAGGACGCTTATGGTGAACCAACTCAAAGCAACAACTGGAATGTAGCCATTCGCTTCGATGATAAAGGTGGTGAATTATTTGGCGAACTGACAAAACAACTTGCTGGTACTGGGCGCAGCATAGGTATCTTTCTAGATAACGAACTGATCAGCTATCCTACCGTCGGTCCGGAATTTGCCGCATCTGGTATCAGTGGAGGAGCTGCTGTGATTACAGGTCGATTTACTTCACAGGAAGCCAATGACTTAGGCGTACAGCTACGCGGTGGTGCACTACCTGTACCTGTGGAAATCGTAGAAAATCGTACAGTAGGAGCGACCTTAGGTAAAGATAGCATTCAACGTAGCATCTATGCTGGCATAGGTGGTCTGGTGTTAGTATTAATCTTTATGGTGGCGTACTATCGACTACCAGGTATAATTGCTGATATTGCTTTAGTCATCTACGCCTTGCTAACATATGCAACCTTCGTTCTACTGGCTGTCACTTTAACTCTTCCTGGCATTGCTGGATTCATCCTTAGTATCGGGATGGCAGTTGATGCTAACGTGCTGATTTTTGAGCGCACTCGTGAAGAACTACGAGCTGGCAAAAGCCTGTATCGTTCGGTAGAGGCTGGATTTTACAGAGCTTGGTCTAGTATTTTAGACTCTCACGTGACAACTTTAATTTCCTGTGCAACGCTTTTTTGGCTTGGGGCAGGTTTAGTCAAAGGCTTTGCTCTAACATTGGCATTAGGATTGCTCGTGAACTTGTTTACATCCATCACTTGTAGTCGTACGTTGCTGTTGGTGGCAATCGGATTTCCTAACTTGCGCAAGCCGGAACTGTTTTGTCCTAATCTGGCAATGTATACTAAGTCTGAGCCGGAGGCGGTACAATGAAAATTAGTGTCATCAAACAGCGTTTTCTATGGTGGGCACTTTCCGGTGCTCTCATTCTCAGCGGTATCATTGCGATGGTGATTTCTTGGCAGACGTTAGGCGCACCTCTTCGTCCTAGTCTGGACTTTGTGGGTGGTACGCGCTTAGTGTTTGAACGGGATTGCACAATTGCGCAAAACTGTGCAAAGCCAATTGAACTTTCATCTGTGCGGGAAGTAATGGATGCTCAAGGATTAGGCAACAGCAGCATCCAAGTTGTCGGTCAAAACCAACAGGCAGTATCAGTCCGCACTGAGACGTTAAATGTTGAGGCACGCACAAAGTTACAAACAGCTTTGAGCGAAAAATTGGGAGCATTTGACCCCAAAGCAACTCAGATTGAGACTGTTGGTCCTACTCTGGGTCAGGAATTGTTTACCAGTGGAATAACCGCTTTAATTGTCTCGTTTCTCGGCATTATTATTTACCTGAGCGTGCGCTTCAAAACCGATTATGCCGTGATTGCGATTATTGCCTTGTTGCATGATGTCCTAATTACGACGGGAATTTTCTCGATTTTGGGATTAGTACAAGGTGTTGAGGTTGACAGCCTGTTTGTCGTTGCGATATTGACGATTACTGGTTTTTCGGTGACAGATACGGTAGTCATTTATGACCGGATTCGGGAAATTCTCAACCAACATCCGAATGACCCTATTAACCAAGTTGTAGATGATGCCATCAATCAGACACTGACGCGATCGCTTAACACCACTTTCACGGTGCTGCTGACCTTGTTTGCCTTATTCATATTTGGCGGCGAAACCTTGAGAAACTTTGCCCTCGCTTTGATTATTGGTTTTGCAGTGGGCGCTTATTCTAGTATTTTTGTCGCTGGTCCCTTGCTCGCTTTATGGCGGGGAAGATCACCAACGCGAATCAATCCGACATAATAGATGATTCATCATGATTAGTTATTAGTCACTCCTTAATCTATGGCTCAACCGGAAGAACCACCAAAAACTAGCTGGTACACAGACGAAAGTGATGCGTCTTTTGCAAAACAAGTACAAAAGCTACACCAGCTAGAGGTGTATAGCAGGTGGTTGTTTGTTGGCTTTTTATGGTTGACAATCGCGCCTTTTTGTGTATGGGAGTTACGAGGCGAAATTGTTCTGTGGCGACAATATTTTACCTGGGTAGCTGTGCGATACGGGCTGTACTACCATTTATTGGCTAGTCTTGGTCTGTTTTTTTGTCTTGGTATGACCGTTGCGGTTCTGATTTGGCAAAGTCGGAATATTCTATTCGGACTACCACTGCAGGAAAAGGAACGCTTAGAACAACAGGTTTTCCGGATACGTCAGCAAGGACCAAGTCATCCTTTCTGGAAATGGGTTTGTAGTTAAATGAAAATATTAACTTTTTTTAAGATTACAATTGATACAGGTATAGCACTATCTTACAAAATCGGATAAAAAGGTAGCGAATATACTCCAACGATTCGGTAACATCCATGAACTCTAGTCACAATCAGATTCGATTTAGCGATCGCAAGTCTAAAATGGACCTTTATCAGATTCAACAGCTGCTAAACATTTCTGCTTTCTGGGCAAATAATCGCAGCATTGAAGATTTAGGCATCGCCATTGCAAACAGCGACCCTGTGATTACCGTTTGGGATGGAGAACGATTAATTGGTTTTGCCAGAGCAACATCTGATTGTGTTTATCGCGCAACTATTTGGGATGTTGCCATTCATCCAGAGTACCGTGATACTGGACTGGGAAGTAAGTTGGTGGAAACTGTTTTGAGCCACCCGCGCATGAATCGTGTTGAGCGTGTTTATTTGATGACAACTCACAAGCAGCGGTTCTACGAAAGGATTGGTTTCCAACAGAATTCTACCACCACAATGGTCTTATATAACCAACCTAAATTTAATTCTCTTAGTGTAGATGCTCAACTTCAGGAATCACTAGGGGGATAGAGACTTGTAGCCTCGTCACTTCATCAGCTTGTTCCTCAAGGGCGGGAGAGGGAACTACTTGTAACTTTCCCCCCATGACTTCCAAAAGAGTTTGATTGAGTAGAAGCTTCATTCCTGGCAAGAGAATATCATTTTTATTGTCAGTTTCAGGTGAGTTGTTTTTCGGCGTCATGAAATCTATCGGTTCACTTAGGGAAGTTGCATGGGTTGGTACATCCAACCAAATATGAACGCAATCACTTGTGTGCCCAACATGAGCAGAAATACAGATGCTGCCTTCCTCCATTTGATCAATGCAACTTTCCACTAAAGTGACTAATACTTGTCGCAGCCAGTAGGGATCTGCAAGTATATATATTTCTGGATTTGGCGGTAGAACTTGAAAGGGGAAATTGCGATTTTCCGCCAGCATATAAGTCAAATCATGAACTTCTTGCAACAATTCGGATAAGTTTAAAGGCTGAATGTGTAATTTGTTTGTACCATGTTCGACTCTAGCAACGCTAAGAATTTCATCAATCAGCTTGAGCAACTTTAGCGCTCGCTCATGAGCTTGAGCGATAAACTCTCGTTCTTCCTCTGGATTTTCACATAGATCAGATAAGATTAACTGATGCAAGCCAATCAGACCATTTAAGGGCGATCGCAACACATGAGTCGTTCGCGCCAAAAACCCCGCCTTAAACTGGCTTATTTCTCGTGTCATATGATACGCTAGCTGCGTTTGCTTCATCTGTTGCAGGAGTATTGGCGTAGCCTGTTGTTCATCTTCCGATAAGACTGTCGATGAGCTAGAAGATACCTTTACCTGTGCAAATAACCCACGAACAGCAATCCCTATTGCTAGTCCTGCTCCTAGATAGACCCAGTTTCCAACATTCATAATTTAGCAATAATGACCTTTTTCATTGACCATACAGACATAAGACAAAGTTCCGAAGTTTCCATTTCACCAGTTTCCAACAAAGTCCTCAAAGACTGGATTTCTAGGTACAGATGAAAGTTCATCTGTTTCTCATCCAGTTTGAGGCTGAACAGAAAACTTGAAATTGTTTATACACAGCACTTTGTTCTGAACACTGCGATGATCCTTATTCTTAATACTGAGTTGATGGGGAGCATCCGACAAACCAAGCTTACATCCGACATTCCCCACTCCCCACTGTCATAATCTGTTTGATCGTATTTATATTTATAATTATGGATGTATTTTATACGAAAGTGGAGTTATTTGGGATACCTATCGCCAATTTCCAAATCTTCAAAGGTTCAAAATTCCTAGTGCTCGACTTTAGGGTGCGGAATGTGGGTTACAAGTAACAAAAAATCCAGCTGTAGGATACGGCTGGATTTTTATTTTTTGGATTTTCCTTAAAAACATGGAAGTCATCTTCCATGCTTATGCGAACGGTTAACTAAAGTTATACAGGCTAGAAAAATCTACCCTTAGAATTTTTACGGTGAATGCCAATGACTGCTGGACGCGGTATACCTGTTGCTTGATTGCTACCACCATCACTAGCAGGAATATTGCTTGGCCAGCTACTACCACGGGGTACCGTGCGTGTCTGGTCGAAGGTAGTACCGCTCAAATCCAATAGCTGGAGACTGCGACTCAGTTGTGTACCATCGTTCACTGGAGAGTCTTCGCCGGGATGCTGTACGGAAAGAAACAGTGTATCACCGACTAAAGTTGGTCCGGTCATCTCACAACGAACTGGACCTTGAGCGAAGGGTATCACAACTCCTGCATTGGGACCACTGGTGGGAATGCAGAAAAACCAGTTATTACCGAAGACGCCGGTAAAAGTGGAAACGTTACCTGTAGCGGAGTGGTCAATTTTATTTTCAGTTGGAATTGCACCGACAGTAAAACCGTTGTGGGTATCGGTGGACATATCAATACAACCCCAGACGTTTCCTTGATCGTCAATTACGAGGTTATCCACATTGGCAAAACCAGCGCCGTACTCAGAACCAGCTTCCCCGCCCTGGGCGAATCTCTCCCAGCGGAAAGTCGTACCTGTACCGTCTTGACTATCGTCAATAATCTTGTAAAGTCCCCCAGATTGTTGAGTCGCATTATTGTCAGCACTTAACTTAGCAACTTGGAAGATGCGCGAATCAGGGTAGCCATCGCTTCCAGGTGCGCCGTCGGTGTAAGCAATAAACACTTCTTTGGTGCGTGGATGTACTTCTAGATCTTCGGGACGTGCTGTGGGGGTTCCTCCAGCTAAGTTAGCAGCTAAGAAGGCGTCAGCAAGAACAGCACCTTGAGTGGGGTAGAAGTCGGAAAGCTTTTTGTTTTGATAATCGCTGAGGGCAGTTGCTTCGTTTTTGCGATCGCAGTTGAAAGCACCACCATCAGTTGTTTGTTCAGCAATGCCTTTACGTCTAGGCAGTTTCAATAGACCATCTCTTTGTGCTGAGCCTAAAGCGTCGTATTCTACAGAAGATATCACTGATGGGGCAATCGGATTGGTAGGAGTCTGTAGGTTTAAAGCGATCCACTCGCCAGTACCATCTGGATTGAAACGAGCAACGTAGAGAGTACCACTTTCCCACAACTGGCTATTGCTTCTATCTTCGAGTGAGGAGATTGTACCATTGCTGACAAATTTCCAGGTGTGTCCGCCGCGTCTGTCATCTCCCATGTAGGCGACTAACTTGTTTCCCGCTTCAGCACGGACACCAACGTTTTCGTGGCGGAAGCGACCTAAGGATGTATGCTTACGTGGACGGAAATTGGGGTCTTCAGGAGCAACTTCTACAATCCATCCGTATTTTTCTCCAACTAGACCAAAGGTTTCACCAGTAGTTCCTTTGGTGTAGGCTGTTTGTGTGCCATCAGGTTTGACAAACTCTGTGACACCAACGAAAGATTCCTCACTTCCTTGGAAGTTTTCTTCTCCAGAGAGGATTGTACCCCAAGGAGTTGTACCACCAGAACAGTTATACCCTGTACCAATGATTTTCTCACCCAGTCCATCGGAACTGAGAGGAAAAACTTCCTTTGCAGCAGGTCCAGTTCCAATGAGATACTTGTCATCACCTTGTTGGTAACTCAAACCTCCCCAAGAGGTGACTTTCTCATAGCCATCTTTACGTTCTTTGTTGATTCCTAAGCCAGAAAGACCGTGAACACGACGGTTCTTGGAGTCTTTAACGACGCGGTAACGCCCATCAGCGTTACCGCGTCGAGAAATGCGGACAATCGAGCCACCAACGTTGTATAAAAATTCTCCATCAACTTCAATATTTCTGGTGGTAGGTAAAGCCCGCCCAATCACTTGAGCAAAGACACCAGGAGTTTCTTTGAGATTTGTAGGTATCCCCGGTGCTAAACCAGAAATTGGGTAGCTGACATATTCATGATTCACCCACAAATAACCATCGGCTGCTTTGCCTTTGCCAATAGGTATGAAGGCGGTGTAGTCGTTGTTGTAGCCGAAATACTCTTCGGGGTTTGGAAAAACGCGATCGCCCCAACTAACAATAACGTACCGCTCATACTCTGGAGCTACCACAACGTCATCAACGACGTTGTAGCTAGCTAACTTCACATCAGGTGAAGCATCAAGAGTTTTTCCCTGTCCGATTTCTGTGGGTAAGTAGTTCTTCTGTTGCTTGTAAATTGGCAGAGGATGTGGTAAGCGTACAGGTGTAAAACCTAGAGGTGCGAATTTTACTTGTCTTGCATCGACAGTACCACCTAAAACTTGATCTGCCAGTACAGCACCAGCAGCACCAGCAAAGAATAGAAGTACTTGTCGGCGACTCAACTTAGACATACAATTTCCCTTTTGCGCTCTATCTCTGCTGTTATATAAGTTGTCTTATAAGACAAATGGATGACAAAAAAGCCTAATCATTGCCAGCAAAACTCTAGGCGAAATTTCATTTGTCTCACCTAGAGAAAAAAACAAATACCAGTGGATACGAAATTTGCTTGAAAAAAGCTTAGAACGAAATCCACACAACATGAGCATATACGAGAATGTATAATTTCTAAGTTAAGACCAGGTAATGTCTTAGTTAATAATAGTTTATTTACTGATTGATTCTCATAAAGTTAATAACAGTGGTTTGAATTATTGGGAATTAGAAAAAATATTATTTGATGAATTAACTTGTGAATTGATAAAAGTTTTTGGTAGTTTTTTATTATGTATTGAAACTCTATTTGTGACTTTGATATTAGCTTGAAAAGTCGAATTCGTATCCATCAACACAAGATTCTTCTTAAGTGTGTTATATTAGGCATTGATCATTGGCTTATGTATAGTGTATAATACAGCACTTCAAGTTGAGAGGTATCCAATGAATAATGGCGAAACCAAGCTTTTCTGAAATTGTAATGATACATTATCAACAAAGAGTTATAGATGAACTACTATCTACAAGTGGTTTGTGTTAAAGAAGTTAGGAAAGTTAGTCCATGCCTCTAAGATCTACTCAGCTAAAAGTACCGTATCAACTCAAACACCGATTCACTCATGTGTTGGCATCTGTGCCCTTGTTGCTTGCTTTTGCTGTCTTTTTAAGTGTGATTTGCTCTCAAAGCCCGACTCTGCTACTTTGCTTGCTCGTGGGCACGATCGCAATAGCAGTTATTCAGCAAATAGGACAAGCGATCGCTCTACCGAAACCTTGGCTCATATTACTTCAAACTCTCGTATTTTCAGCAATACTCAGTTTCTTTTGGATAGACTACTTTAGTGATCCAGCAGCAGCTCAATTTTTCGGAAAAGCAGAAACATTTTTCAAAAACAATTTAACCCAAGGTTCCCAACAAACCGGTGCAGCTGCCGCAGTGAGTTTGGTGTTTAATGTTTTAAGAGCACTTTACTTACTCTACATTGCTGTTGCTCTGATTGGTGTGATTAACGCCGTTCGCAAAGATGAAGATTGGCAAGTCGTCGCCAGAACACCGTTGTTGGTAGTGATTGCTGTGACTGTTGCTGATGTGTTGACCAGCTTTATCGTTGGTAGTCAATGATTAAGTCAGGAATTTGTTATGACTGATGAGCGAGATAGAGAATTTCGACCTGTCAACCAAATTTTAGGAACCCAACCTTCCTTAGGACCAATTCCTGCTGACCAAATTTTTCCTTGGACGATTATAGCTCTAGTTTCCTACATGATTGTGAATGGCATCTTTGGAGGTGTCTTCTCTGATGAATGGCAAAAATGGTTGTGGACAGTTTTAATTGCAGGGTGGGGAATAGCAACTTGGTGGATACTAACAGGTGGTAGAAGTTGGCGATTTTTGAGCAAATTTATCGGTGTTCCGACCTGGACAAGAGGTACTGCTCGTTATAAAAGTTTTCTAGAATTCCATTATGAAAGAAAAAATAGGAAAACAAAGCGTAGGGATCGCAGGTCAAGAAAATAGACTAACACCTTTTGAAGATGCTTTAAATCTTGCCACCATGCTGCGTATTGCAGTTGATGGCAGAGATGTTGGTGCTTACATTTTAACCAAAGGTAGCCAAAGAGATAGATTTTGCTTTGTTTTTGGATTTGAATGCAGAGGCATTCATACCACTTTAAGAACAGAGCAAATAGATACAATTTGTAACAATATAGAAGCTGGTTTAAAAGACCTTCCACCAGAAGAAAGAGTGACTTTTCATTTGGGGTCTTTTTCTACAGATACAAAACGCCAACAAGAACTCGCATCTCTTGTACAGAAAACCCAATCGCCTAGTATACAGTACTTGCTGACCTCTGAAAGAGCCAGAACACAACAACTGACTCGCGCTGGTATCCGAAAACCAAAATTTCTGCGAGTGTATGTAACATATACTGTAGAACCAGATGCTTCTGCTGCTGATGATTGGATTGAGAAGTTTTTGGCAAGGGCTGAGTCTTGGTGGTCATCATTTAAAGGTGAAGCAGCAGAAAGAGAAAACCAACGATTAGAAACTTTGATTTCTAATGCTTATACTGAAGGATTTCGGCGTTGGGAACAGATTTTATCTAACAAATGGGGTTTGGATATTAAAGCGTTGACGGCAATTGACTTATGGCAGGAAGCTTGGCGACGATTTAATAGTACTGAACCGATAGATATTCCCCAATTATTAGTTTTAAATGAAAAGGGACTTCATGAAGAAATTTATTCGGATTTATCTAGCAGCAAATTACTATTAGAAAATATCCATAGCACCACTTTATTGATGGAGTCAGATGTACCTGTTGCTGACCGTGAATGGGTGAATATTAAAAATCGCTATGTTGGCGTGATGACGTTTCTGGAAAAACCGGGAGGATGGCAAAGTAAAGCATCTCAACTGCGTTATTTATGGGAACTGGTTGCTAGGGATGCGATTGTAGATACGGAGATTTTTTGTGAGTTAACGGCGGCGAATCCAGCGATAGTCAAAACGACATTACAACGGGTGCTGAAACAATCGAATGTAACGTCAAAAGTTGCACAAGAAAAAGGTAATACGATTGATGTCGGCGCACAATTAAAATTGAGAAAATCTGTGGCGGCGCAAGAACAAATTTATGAAGGTGCGTTGCCAATTTATACAGGAATTGCTATTCTTGTTCATCGCCAAAGCCGAGAGAAATTGGATGAGGCGTGCAGGTATATAGAAAACTGTTTTCAACGTCCGGCACAAGTTATTCGAGAAACTGAATATGCTTGGAGAATTTGGTTGCAGACACTGCCAATTGTTTGGGACATACTGTTAGCAAAACCCTTCAACCGTCGTCAATTGTATCTCACAAATGAAGTGTGGGGATTGATACCTTTGGTAACAACGAGGGCGGGCGATCGCAAAGGCTTTGAATTAATTGCAGATGAAGGAGGAACACCACTTCATTTAGATTTATTTAACCAGCACAAAAATTTAGCGTTATTTGCCACAACTCGCGCGGGTAAATCGGTATTGGTGTCAGGAATTTTAACCCAGGCTTTGGCACATAATATGCCTGTCGTAGCCTTGGACTTTCCGAAACCAGATGGTACGTCTACCTTTACCGACTATACAGAATTTGTTGGAGAGAAAGGAGCTTATTTTGATATTTCCAAACAATCCAATAATTTGTTTGAACAGCCAGACTTGCGGTTCTTGAATGAAGAAGAACAGCGAGAACGCTTTCAAGACTACGCCGCTTTTCTTGAGTCGGCGTTGATGACAATGGTACTGGGTTCATCCACTGGTAATCAACTGCTGGCGCAAACAGTGCGATCGCTTCTGAATTTAGCCTTAAATACCTTCTTCGCCGACGAGGGGATTCAAAAGCGCTATCATGCAGCGATATTAGAAGGATTTGGGACTGAAGCTTGGCAAAAAACTCCGACTTTAAGAGATTTCATCATCTTTTGTTCGCGCGATCATCTTAACCTGAATACTATAGGTGGCAGAATTGATGATGCACTCGAAGTTATCAATCTCCGTTTGCGCTTCTGGGTGGAAAGTCGAGTCGGACAAGCTGTTTCTGCACCTTCGAGTTTTCCAACTGATGCTCAATTGTTAGTTTTTGCATTGAGAAACTTATCAGATAACGAAGATGCTGCATTGCTATCCTTAAGTGCTTATTCTGCAGCACTGCGACGTGCTTTGAGTAGTCCCGCCTCGATATTCTTTATTGATGAAGCACCAATTCTGTTTGAATTCGACCAAATTTCTGATTTGGTAGGTAGACTTTGCGCGAACGGAGCAAAAGCCGGGGTAAGAGTTATTTTATCAGGACAAGATCCTGATACAATCGCCAAATCTAAAGCTTCTTCTAAGATTCTGCAAAACCTATCAACAAGATTAATTGGTCGGATTCAACCCGTTGCTGTTGATAGTTTCGTAGATATCTTAAAATATCCTCGCGAAATTATTGCTCGCAATGCGTCAGAAGGTTTTTTCCCTCGTAAAGAAGATATTTATAGTCAATGGCTGCTTGATGATAATGGCGTTTATACTTACTGTCGTTATTACCCAGGCTACGAACAGTTAGCTGTCGTGGCGAATAATCCTGATGAACAAGCTGCACGTAATCAAGCAATGCAACGATATGGAGATAAATTTGAGGCGGTTTCTCATTTTGCGCGTCAATTGATCGGGTCAATTCGTGGTTATTAAAGGGAGATCCCCCCGCCTGCGGCGACCCCCTTAAAAATGGGGTAAATAGGTAAAATAGCCCCCCTTTTTAAGGGGGGTTGGGGGGATCTCCCGACAGTCACGCAAGTGGCGTGGGTTGGGGAAACAGATTTACGGCGTGAGGTAAAACCTCCCCTCCCCTGCGCTTAATTCAAAGTTCAAAATTCAAAGTTCAAAAAAAAGAATTCTTCATTTTGAATTTTGAATTGATAATTTTGAATTTGAGCGAAGCGAGTGGGGAGGGGTAAAACCAACGCAGGATAAAAAATTCAACGTTAAATCAACACCAATGCCTTCCGCTTACCTCCACTCATAATGACAGAAAAATACTTCTCAAACATCCACCAAGAGAATAGCAAGTCATTAAACCGAAGCTAATATGATGCTCAAAAAAATTGCCAAACCTCAAATCATCATGACTTCTTTTTTTGCCGTGGCATTTTTAGGAACCTTACCAGCCATAGCAGAATTGGGAACCGTTTGGACTGATTTTCAATTGTACACAACTGATTTTACAAATTATATTACAAACAATATTTCAGAGACTTTAAACCCTGTAGAACTTCAGACACAATCAGCAATCACAAGTTCATCAGGTGATCTCAATCTTCCTAATCCTAATTATGCTAGTCAGTATACTCGCGACCAGATTACTCAGTACTCTGTTTCGGATAAGTTTGAGAATAATCCAGCAGTATATGGTAAAGAGGTGAGTGGTGAAATTAATCGATATATTACCCGTGGTGCAGTTGAAGGTGTTTTCGGGAGAGATGGACAAACTCGGTTAAAAGGTAAGCTACAGGATACTGAGAACGCTGTTAAAAAAGTCAATGAATTAACTCGAAAAGCTGATATGGAAAACAATAGTGCACAACGAGAAAGCTGCATGTCCACTAATAGTAATGCCGGGATAACGACGATGGGGCAGGATCCCACCTGTGTGGTAACTAAAAGTTTATTAAGCGTGTTATATCAAAATTTCAGGCTTCAAGCAGATCAATCCAAGATGATGGGTGAAACCCTAGGAAATACAATCCAACTGCGTAATGACATACAATATTCCAACTTGAATTTAGCAGATATCTCCCAGCAAATGAATGAGGCGAATCGTGCCAGAAGAGTCGGTACATCGGCAGAAGTCGCACGACTTTTACGAGTCACTTCTCAAACAGATTTGTTTAGAAAAAGCGGTAACCCTCTTCCTTTACAAACTAATCTTGGTTCAGAAAGTAATCCTCCTGCTTCAGAAACTAATCCTTCTCCTACAGAAACTAATCCTCCTTCCTCAGAGAATATCCCTTCTCCCTTGACAGCACCATAAGGAGCATTTCAAATGTGTAAAAACATAATTTGCCATTGCGTTAGCGCAGCGTGCCCGGAGGGCATACACAACATAGTGGAGCGAAGCAATCACAAAGTAGGGATGTTGCGATTGCTTCATTCCGCTGAGTCCCAAGGGGACACGCTGCGCGTTAGCTCTTAGCGTGCGCTTTGCGCTTACGCTTCATTCGCAATGACAAACACATTCTTGTAAAATTAGGATGCTCTCGCAGCATATAAGGAATCAAGCTCAAGTGATGGTGAAAAAATGTGGCTTTCTCATCTCTATATTTTTTCTCAACTGGACACCAGTAATGTTTTAACAAATGGTGTCGTGACTGCACAAACTATTGCTGAGGGTTGGGATAAACAGTGGATTGATTTATTACAAAATAACACGAAAAATAACTTATACGGTGCACTCACCAATTTAGGTATTTTCTTTGCCGTAGGAACCTTGCTTTTCTTCATGGCGCAATGGATTAGAGATGTCCTGAATAATGAATATTCTCGTCCTCTATCTGCTTTGATTTGGCCTTTTATAGTAGTCATCTTACTCGCTAATCCAGGCAATGGCACTGCATTGTCTAATTTGACACTGGGATTAAGAGATTTTCTCAACACAATCAATCAGCAAGTTGTAGAAGCAGCTGATGTCAATCAAACTTATCAGCAAGCACTGAATATGACTGTTGCTGAAGAAGTTGTTGGTGGTTTATTGCGTCCTTGTCAGTCTCTCACAGGTCAACAACAAATTAATTGTTTGATTAAAGCAAAAGAGAAAATAGATGTCCTCTTACAACAGTACAGAAATATATACGGTCTCCAACCTTGGATAGACAGACTTGAACTGAAAGTTAATCAGATAGTGATCACCACTGGGAATGTAGCAGAATTCAGTTTTAACTCTCTGTTGGGTTCCACAACTCAAACAATTATCAAAAATCTTTTAGTTTCCTTACAGTCTGCTTTTCAAAACTTAATAGAAGTGGCAATGTTACTGATAGCAGCTTTAGGACCTGTAGCAGTAGGAGGGTCTTTGCTACCAGTCGCTGGTAAACCTATTTTTGCATGGCTTACGGGATTATTGTCTATGGGTATTGCCAAGATTTCTTTCAATATTGTTGCTGTCATATCAGCCGCAGTGATTGTGAATGGTCCTGCACAAAATCTCGATGCTGATCCAGACTTAATGTGGTTTCTGATTCTGTTAGGAGTTCTCGCACCGATTATGTCTTTAGCTTTGGCTGCTGCTGGAGGATTTGCCGTTTTCAACGGCATCAGCAATACTGCTGTATGGGTACAGGAAAAAGTTTAGAAAAGTACGGTTCGGATAAGATCCCCCCGCCTGCGGCGACCCCCTTAAAAAGGGGGTAAAGAGGTAAAATAGCCCCCCTTTTTAAGGGGGGTTGGGGGGATCTCCCTTGAGAGAAACAAGCTAATCGAACCGTATTGGGACTTGAATTATTAGCCGGTAAATTCATTTCCGGGTGGGCTATGGGGCTATAAAAATGAAATAACCCTGAGGTGACTAGCATTATGACCAAGTTATTACAAGAAAAAAAGTCCTCTATCAATCTTTTAACGCTCTTTGCTATTTTTACCTTCAGTCTACATTTATTGGCAGCAATTTTCTTATTATTTGAAGGTTTACGTATCTACGGTCTCATTCATAAAAAACCTCTGACGTTTGTCCAACTTGTTGATGGTAAAGTAGTTTCTCAAACGGACACTCTTGAACGAGAACCGGAAGTCATTCGCCAATTTGTTGCTAAAACAATGGCGGCGATGTTCAACTGGTCTGGAACACTTCCACCAGCAACTGTTGAAGAAGCAACTAATCCGAAACTTGATACCGGAATACCTGTTAAGACTTTACAAGGTTTGACAAAAAAAGTTTCTACCAGTAGTTGGGTAGCGAGTTTTGCACTTTCAGAAGATTTTCGTCAAGGTTTTTTGGCACAAATTGCGGATATGACACCGCTAGAAATTTTTTCTCAAAACAATAAGCAAGCTTTAACAGGACAGTTAGTTATCCAACGAGTTTATCCTCCGGAAAAAATTGCGCCAGGTCAATGGCGAGTTGGTATGGTTGCTAATATTGTGCAGGTGAGACGTACTGACAATAAAAAGTTATTAACTCCTTTTAATAAGGATTTTTTAGTAAGATCTGTAGATTCTTATGGACATCCTCTATCAAACGGTCTGACTCCATTGCAGAAAGCTGTCTATAGTGTCCGCGCCCAAAAGTTAGAAATTTACGAAGTCAGTGATTTCTGTCTAACCAATGGCTATGATTCTTCGTCAAAAAGTCAGTCTCAACGCTGTGGAGATATTCTTAATTCTGGTAGCTTTACACGATAGGTAGAACAAGATAATGCTATTTAATCAAAAAAATAAGAAAAATAATTTTCTGCCTGTGTTCGTTGTCGCAACATTTGGGTTGAATGTGTTAACTATATTGTTGCTGATGTTTCACCAGTCTATGCTCAAAAGGCTGAGTGGTCAATTACCACAAAGTTTAGTGCAACTTGTTGATGGTCGTGCCATCACAATAGGTTCCCAAGAAAATTTAGAACGCAACCCAGAAACGATTCGGCGTTTTGTTGGTGAAACAATGACCATGATGTTTACTTGGTCAGACAAACAACCACCGCAAATAGTTTGGCAAGCAACTTCCGAACTTTTATCTGGTGATGCCAGACGAAGATTTGAAGTGGAAACGACACAGGGAATTCCTAAAAGTGTTTTAGCCAATCCTGGTGGAAATGCAGAAAGCTTATTATTGATTCGCAGAATTTCTCAACCAGAAAAAATAGCAGATGGTCTATGGCAATTAGAAATCGTTGCTAATCGCTTGATTTTCGCAGGTTATAATAGCAAAGACGGGGAGGCAATTCCTTTTAATAAGAAAATATTGATTCGGGCGTTAGACACACAAGCCATTTCTATTCCAAATGTAGAAAATCCTTTATACTCAGCAATATACCGTCTTAATGAAGCGAGGTTAGAAGTTGCGAATATTTGTGACATTCAACAAAAAAAATGCCCCTAGCGAAAGGAAAGACACCAATGAACAACCTACCGAACTCTCATAATTCCAATAATTCTAACAATAACAATCATAATAATCATAACAATCATAATAATTCACAGCCGGAATCTAACAACCATCATTCGGATGAAGTACAACCATCAGATTGGCATCAACGAATGGCTAATTTAGTTGGTTTAGAAGAACAATTTCCCCCATCTCATCCGGAAAGTAGTCCTTCAGAGACTGCTAGTAGTAATCCTGACGAACCACCACCTTCTCATCCATCCTCACAGAAAACAAAACAAGCATTGTCATCTAACCCTTTTGCCAAGGTAGGTGTGGTGGGTGCTGCTACCCTAAGTGTGGCTTTGGTAGCAGGTGCGTTTCTGACTCAACTGATGAGTGGAACAAACAAACAAGCGCCAAAGAATTTTCCACAAATAACTCGTAAGGAGAATGAATCGAACAAAATACAGCAATTAAAACCAGAACAAGAAATTGAGATATTAAAAACAAAACTAGCATTAGCTGAACAAGCAAAAGCTGTGAAATTAGCACAGCTTCAGTTAAAAACTGTAAGACCTACTCAAACTCAGCCAAAACCAACTCCAGCACAACCAAGAATTAGACCACAAACTGTCACGCGGGTGGTGATCCAAAGAGTACCCACACCAGCACAAACTGTTTACGTACCTCGTGTTGTCGAACGAATTGTCAGAGTTCCTCAACGTGTTGTAGCCCAGCAGCCAAAACCAACTTATACTCAGCCTCCTCAGCAGCAGACTCCTCAACCTATTCGGCAGACTCCTCAACCAACAGCTAAACCCTCAATATCTCCATCCTTTGAGTTATCAACTCCAGGATTAAAGCCATCGGAGTTAGCACAAATTCCCTTGTCTTTATCAATACCCACTCCAACAGCCACTCCCACTCCAACAGCTACTCCCACTCCAACACCAACCCTACCAAGAGTAACAAGTTCCCCTCCATCTACTTTGGGTTCTCAATTGAATTCCAGGGCTAGAGATAATGTACAAACTTTACCTGTTCCAAATCGGACAAATACAACAGCAAATCCTCAACAGACACCAGAAACAACAAACCAAACTACTCAGTATACTGGTAAATCTATTGCGGTAGGAACTAGTGCCAAAGCTGTGTTAGCAACGGCTATATTTGGGGAATCAAATAGAATAGGAAGTAATAGTAATTATAGTAGTAGTAATAGTAATAACAATAATAATAATAAGAATGATAGTCAATTTGTCGTGCGTCTACAGCAACCATTAAAGTCTGTAGATGGGGCGATCGCACTACCTGCAAATACTGAATTATTAGCTCAACTTGACCAAGTTTCTGAAACCGGAATGTTTAACCTAACAGTCGTTTCAGTTGTTTCTCAAAATAAAAGTAATCTCACAGAAACTCGCCTACGTCAAAGTGCAATGAAAGTTCGCGCACCTGGCGGAAGACCATTACTTGCCAAGAAATATCCTGATAAATCCGGAAAGATTTCAGGTATGGACACATTCATATTCGGTTTGGGAGGTGCTGGGAAAATAGGGGAGATACTTAACCGTCCTGAGACAAAGATTAGAACAGATCCTGATTGTCAGAACCAGCGGGTTAATAATCCTGGTAGTTATTATAGTTGCTATTATAACGAAACCATACAACCAAGAAACATCCCTGCGGGTGTTTTAGAAGGCGGAATGAATGCTCTTGTACCCCAACTTAACCAGCGTAACCAACAAGCAATCAACGAGATGATTCAAAAAAGTAACGTTTGGTATTTGCCAGCGGGTACACAGGTTGAAGTCGTTGCTAATCAAATAACGCGGTTTTAGAGGTTGTTTGAAAAGTCTAATTTATTCCTTGCCTTAGCGACTGGAAGTCGCGGCTATACAGACAAAACCCACCTTCGTGGGTTAAAAACCTTTAATTTTCCATTAGTCCACGGAGGTGGACTTTGCTTGTGTAGTAGCGAATTCTATTCGCTTTTCAAACATCCTCTTAGGTTATTGCTTAAAAATCGTTGGTTTTGGAAAATGTTGGGTTTCCTTGCGTCAAACGCCACTCGCCTCAAGCCGGGGAACCCGTCCACGGCGGTGGCTCCCCAACCTACTAGCTTCTATAATTTAGTTTGACATAAATGGCTATTTCTGCTATGTCATTGCTTTTTATATTAGTCGTTGGTAGTCATAGTCTGCTCATCCTGAAAATATGGCATAGTTGGGTTGTGAACCGTGGAAAGCTGAGAAATCAAGAAACTATAATTTAGAATTATTTTTTTTTAGGAAATTGAGAATTATCTTCACTAGAAGCTTCTGGTAGTAGTTGTTGACGTCCGTTACGGATGATTCGCAACATATCCTGAAGATTCTGCTCAATATTTTCTAGTACGCCGTCAGCGTAGTCATCAGCACCTTGTTCAACTGCTTCTGCTTCTGCAACAGCTTGACGCCGCATTTCCTCTATTTCTTGCTGACAGGCGCGTCGTTTGCGGTCAATTTCTTCAAGAGTGTCTTGCATCATCTGCTCACATTCTTGTTGAACTTGTCGCCGCAGTTCAGCGGCTTCCCGTTCTGCTTGTATGATAATGTCGCTTTCATCCAAGATTTGCGATCGCTT
This sequence comes from Brasilonema angustatum HA4187-MV1, assembly GCA_019359695.1. Classification (GTDB taxonomy): domain Bacteria; phylum Cyanobacteriota; class Cyanobacteriia; order Cyanobacteriales; family Nostocaceae; genus Brasilonema; species Brasilonema angustatum. Next base: position 326,535 of record JAHHGV010000001.1, on the reverse strand, counting down.
GGCTTGCGCTGCATCAACAATTTGTTGTCCATATTCTTCTGCTTCCAGGAGAATATCTTCCTTTTGTTGGATAATTGTTGCTGCTTCCTGAAAAACTTCAGGTAAAGAAAGCCGTATTTCATCAAGCTGATCAAGCAGCTTGTCTTCATCTACTATCGTGCGTCGCGTCAGTGGAATGTTGAAACCAGCAAGAATCATCTCCTCCAAGCGGTTGAGTTCCATCTGTATGTCTACACTTGTTGTTCGCGTAGCATCTGGATTATCGGATATTCCAGCAGGATACTCTTGCGGGGGAGGAGTGCTTCCGTTTTGATTTAGTTCGATACGGGATGGTTTTGGGCGTAGCATTGGTAAATATCTAAAGCAACGTGCGGGGGGACAAGATGATCAACAGAGCCACCAAACTTAGCAATCTCTTTCACCACACTACTACTTAAAAAACTATATTCATTTGACGTTGCTAAGAAAACGGTTTCTATATCATGAGAAAGGGTTTTATTTGTGTGAGCCATCTGAAGTTCTACCTCAAAGTCAGAAATTGCTCGTAAACCGCGCAATAGCACTTGTGCACCATGCATTTGGGCATACTTTACAGTCAAACCAGCAAAAGCGTCTACCTCCACATTCGTGAGATGTTTTGTACACAGACGAATCTGTTCTAACCGTTTTTCCACTGTAAACAGCGGAGTTTTGTTAGGATTCCGCAATACCGCGACAATCACTTGAGCAAACAAACGACTGCCGCGTTGGATAATGTCAAGATGTCCTAAGGTAACAGGATCGAAACTTCCTGGATAAATGGCAATCATGATCACAGATGCCTCACAGTTGTTTAGGTGATTATATCTAACCAATCGTGATTTGTAATAAAGTACGAGTTCTCAGATAGAAATTCAATATGTTAGTTTTTGTGAGCTTTAGCCCACCTACTGCCATAGTTTTATTTATCTACTTTCAAAAGAAAATTCTGGATAAATACACTACCTCTACTGCCTTTTCTACTCACAGCGATCTAAAATCAATAGTTTGGCTTTTGCAACAATTTTTGACTGTCGTTCCCGTGTTTCTTGTTCCCTGTTCCTTGTTCCCTGTTAAGAGTGTTTATTCGTAACGGGTTACAATCGCTGCCCGTAGGGCGCTGTTAACAAGCACAACTTAAATCTACATTACCTTTTTTTAGTCTTCTAGGTACTTTTACATGGCACTGGATATTTCCACCTTGCCCTTGGCATTTGAATTTTCTTCTCCAGGACCGATTCTGGTGAAAATAGGACCATTAACAATCCGTTGGTATGGCTTTTTGATTGCTTCAGCAGTATTGATTGGCGTTACGCTTTCTCAGTTCTTGGCAAAGCGCCGTAACGTTAATCCAGATTTAATTAGCGATTTATCAATTTGGCTGGTGATTGGGGCAATTCCAGCAGCACGGATATATTACGTTTTGTTTCAATGGTCAGAATATGCCCAGCACCCAGAACGCATTATTGCAATTTGGCAAGGAGGGATAGCAATTCATGGGGCAATTATCGGTGGTGTTACCGCAGCATTATTATTTGCCAAAAGAAACCAGATTTCTTTCTGGCAATTGGCTGACTTGGTGTCTCCTTCGCTGATTTTAGGTCAAGCAATAGGACGCTGGGGCAATTTCTTCAACTCTGAGGCATTTGGCAGTCCGACAAATGTACCTTGGAAGTTACATATTCCACCAGAACACCGTCCCCCAGAACTGGCTAATTTTGAGTTTTTCCATCCCACTTTTCTTTATGAATCTTTGTGGGATCTTATGGTGTTCGCCTTGCTGCTGACTTTATTTTTTAGAAGTTTGTCAGGTAAACCAGCTTTGAAAACGGGTACACTGTCTCTAGTTTATTTGGCAACTTACAGCTTAGGACGCTTCTGGATAGAAGGTCTTCGGACGGATAGTTTGATGCTTGGACCTTTACGAATAGCACAAGTCGTGAGTTTAGTAGGAATAATCTTCGGTTTAGCTGGGTTAGCTTGGCTTTATATAGCTAAACGTCCTTTACCAGATGTCATTTCTACCCCTCAAGAAGATAGACAGAGGCGGTAAAGGAATGGGGAAGCCACTCTTCCCCAGGTTTGTTGTTCGGGATTGGTGGTTTCGGGGCGGTATCAATACGGTTCGGTTAACGTTTTAATATTTTGAAGATCCCCCCAACCCCCTTAAAAAGGGGGCTTTGAACCCTCTTTTACCCCCTTTTTAAGGGGATCGCCGCAGGCAGGGGGATCTTAACCGAACTGCATTGCGGGCGGTATCACTGCCTCAAAGAGTTCTCTCAACCTCTAAGATTCTTCCTCTAACTTGTCTACCATCTCGCACAGTTCTTCTTTTGCATCTTTGGCAAACTGAACGCTGCTAATACTGGCAAGAATTCCTGCTCCTGCGGTGAGACTGGCTTCTGGTACTTTATTTAAATAAAGAAGCCCCACGCCAGATAATGTCATCATCGCAGATGCTGCAGTTACGCCTAAAGCAAGGTTGAAGGTAAGACGTGCTTGGCGTAGTAATTCTTCAATTATATTTTTTTTGATCTCTTGTGCAGCTTCATTATTGTTGGGTTGTGGTTTAGAAAAAATATTGAGATTCATAAGTTGTTGCCTTTTGTGGTATGTGTTGTGTGTTGATTGACTGGTAAGCGCAAGGTTTTTTAAACTTGCATATTCGTATTATGTAGAGGCAACAATTCAAATTCCAGAGCAGATAGGTTGATGTAGATTTATGATTTGCCCTATGTTTTGGGGCAGATAGGGCAAGTTAAGAAAACCTAACTGCCCTACACAGGTAAATTAAAGATTAGTTATCTTAGATCTTGTACCTCACTGGTGAGTACGCCTTGAACTCAAGTTCAAGGCTTATAGGCAAAGTCCGTTAAAACGGACTGAAATATATATTCAGTGAGCTTTAGCTTACTTGATCTTTGAGCCTAGAAATAAATTTCTAGGCGGACGAGAAAGCAGATGCAATATCTGAGCTATCACATTATTAAATACCTAGATTCATCAATCTCTTTTATCTATGTTGCAATCGGATAAGGTTCAATCTAGCGAGGAAGGCAAAATTAGACTCAGAAATGCTTACAAAGAAGCGGGTTTAACTATAGAAAAACTTGCATCTGAAGCACAACCAGTTTCTGTTGACACAATTAAACGTTTATTAGGAACCAAAGACTGCCCGAATGGGGTTGAAAGATGGGCAGTTCAAAATATTGCCAAAGTTTTAAAGATTAAACCAACTGATATTGTTGATCCAAAAGATTGGAATCCGCAGCAAATACCGCCAGAATTTGAACGATTAATCAAAGACAAAACAGAGTCATTTCGTGGTAGAAAATTTGTCTTTGATGCTATTGAAGAGTTCTTCAGCAATAACCCCAAGGGCTACTTTACTGTTGTGGGTGATGCAGGAATGGGGAAAAGTGCGATCGCCGCTAAATACGTATTAGACAATCCAGAAGCTATATGCTTTTTCAATATTCGCGCTGAGGGCATGAATCGCCCGGAATTGTTCCTGAAAAAAATCCGCGAACAATTGATCAGTCGTTATCAGTTGCAGGATGCAGTAGATACTGATTTATCAAGTTTGTTGACCAAAGCTGGCGAAAGAATTGGTGTTGGCGATCGCCTGATAATTGTTGTTGATGCACTCGACGAAGTTGACCAGGAATCCACCGGAAACCTTTTATATTTACCTACTATTCTTCCAGAAGGTGTTTACTTTCTGCTGACAAGACGACCTTATAACCAAAATGAGAAAAGGTTGAATTTTTCACCCAGCGTTTCCACCAAGGAATTGGACTTAAGAGACTACGCCGAAAGAAGTAGCCAGGATGTGAAAGAGTATATTTGGCTATTGCTCAATGATGGAGAATATAAACAGGGTTTGAGTCTGTGGATTCAAAAGCAAAATCTCTCTAATACTGACTTTGTGGAAGAAGTAGCCACAAAAAGCGAAAATAATTTTATGTATTTGCGCTGTGTTTTGCCAGCAATAGCTGAAGGTTTTTACAATAATAAACCTCTGGATGAATTACCTGTAGGTTTACAAGGATATTATGAAAACCACTGGCAACTCATGGGCATGACAACCAAGCCTTTACCAAAAAATAAAATTAAGATTATTTATGTTATGTGTGCTTTACATAGCGCTGCTTCCCGTGAAGTGGTTGCGAAATATTCTAAGCAGAATGATTTAGCTGTGCAGGAAGTTCTTAATGGGTGGGCGCAGTTTTTGCAGAAACAAGAAAATTATCAACCACCGCGCTACAGATTTTATCACGAAAGTTTCCGCGATTTTTTGCATCGCCAGGATATTGTGCAGGCGGCGGGGGTGAATTTACCAGGTGTCAGCGCTGAAGTTGCCGATAATATGACAGAAGGACTTTTTGGCTATGAGTAATCTTCGCGCCTGGTTAACAGAAAAGTCATCGGAAGAAATAGAGCATTTCTTGGGTGAAGTTCCACGTTTGTATTTAGAAGGTGGTCAAGTTAAGAAATTCTGCCGTTTTTTGAGCGATATTGACTTTATAGAAGCAAAAATTAATCATCCTGAATTTGGAGTCCAGGCGCTGATTGAAGATTATGATTTGATTAATGATGCAAAATTATCAACTCACCTAGAATACGATGCCCAAACTGTTGAAGCGCTGAAATTAATTCAAGGGGCATTGCGATTGTCGGCACATATTTTCATTCAAGATACAAAGCAACTAGCAGGGCAATTGTCAGGGCGTTTGCTGCACTTTGATGCACCAGAAATTCAAGAGTTGCTGCAACAAATATCGCAAACCAAAACAACTTGCTTGCGTACCTTGACAGCTAGCTTAACTCCTCCTGGTGGCGCGTTAGTTCGCACCCTCAACGGTCATAGTGACTCGGTTCAGGCAGTCGCCGTCACCGGTGATAATAAGTACGTGATTTCTGGTTCCGGTGACTCTACACTCCAAGTCTGGGATTTGCACTCTGGTCAAGAAAAGTTTACTCTGCGCGGTCACAGTGACTCGGTTCAGGCAGTCGCCGTCACTGGTGATGGCAAGTACGTGATTTCTGGTTCGCTTGACAAAACACTCAAAGTCTGGGATTTGCACTCTGGTAAACAAAAGTTTACTCTGCGCGGTCATAGTAACTCGGTTCAGGCAGTCGTCGTCACTGGTGATGGCAAGTACGTGATTTCTGGTTCGCTTGACAAAACACTCAAAGTCTGGGATTTGCACTCTGGTAAACAAAAGTTTACTCTGCGCGGTCATAGTAACTCGGTTCAGGCAGTCGCCGTCACTGGTGATGGCAAGTACGTGATTTCTGGTTGCGATGACTCTACACTCAAAGTCTGGGATTTGCACTCTGGTCAAGAAAAGTTTACTCTGCGCGGTCATAGTAACTGGGTTCAGACAGTCGTCGTCACTGGTGATGGCAAGTACGTGATTTCTGGTTCGCTTGACAAAACACTCAAAGTCTGGGATTTGCACTCTGGTCAAGAAAAGTTTACCCTGGGTCGTCATAGTGACTCGGTTCAGGCAGTCGCCGTCACCGGTGATAGCAAGTACGTGATTTCTGGTTGCGATGACTCTACACTCAAAGTCTGGGATTTGCACTCTGGTCAAGAAAAGTTTACTCTGCGCGGTCATAGTAACTGGGTTCAGACAGTCGTCGTCACCGGTGATAGCAAGTACGTGATTTCTGGTTGCGATGACTCTACACTCAAAGTCTGGGATTTGCACTCTGGTCAAGAAAAGTTTACTCTGCGCGGTCATAGTAACTCGGTTCAGGCAGTCGCCGTCACCGGTGATAGCAAGTACGTGATTTCTGGTTGCGGTGACTCTACACTCAAAGTCTGGGATTTGCACTCTGGTCAAGAAAAGTTTACTCTGCGCGGTCATAGTAACTGGATTCAGGCAGTCGCCGTCACCGGTGATGGCAAGTACGTGATTTCTGGTTGCGGTGACTCTACACTCAAAGTCTGGGATTTGCACTCTGGTCAAGAAAAGTTTACTCTGCGCGGTCATAGTAACTCGGTTCAGGCAGTCGCCGTCACCGGTGATAGCAAGTACGTGATTTCTGGTTGCGGTGACTCTACACTCAAAGTCTGGGATTTGCACTCTGGTCAAGAAAAGTTTACTCTGCGCGGTCATAGTGACTGGGTTCAGGCAGTCGCCGTCACCGGTGATGGCAAGTACGTGATTTCTGGTTGCGGTGACTCTACACTCAAAGTCTGGGATTTGCACTCTGGTCAAGAAAAGTTTACTCTGCGCGGTCATAGTAACTGGGTTCAGGCAGTCGCCGTCACCGGTGATAGCAAGTACGTGATTTCTGGTTGCGGTGACTCTACACTCAAAGTCTGGGATTTGCACTCTGGTCAAGAAAAGTTTACTCTGCGCGGTCATAGTGACTGGGTTCAGGCAGTCGCCGTCACCGGTGATGGCAAGTACGTGATTTCTGGTTCGGATGACTCTACACTCAAAGTCTGGGATTTGCACTTTGGTCAAGAAATTGCTAGTTTCACCGGAGAAAGCGAAATCAAATGCTGCGCTGTCGCACCAGATGACGTCACAATCGTAGCAGGCGAAGCATCCGGACGCTTGCATTTTCTCCGCCTGGAAGGCATTGAGGCGAAACCATGAATACCCCACCTTCCGAAGCCCGCATCAATTTCGCCTCCTACCCAACCGAATTTCAACAAGTCATTCTCGAAAAAAGCCAAAATTTTATCGGTCGTGAATTTATCTTCACCGCCATCACCGACTTTCTCCACCGTCACAAGCGCGGTTACTTCACGATTGTTGGTGTTCCTGGTAGCGGCAAAAGTGCTATACTTGCCAAGTACGTGACGGAAAATTACCACGTTATTTATTACAATGCCCAAGTCGTGGGCAAAAATACGGCTGAAGAATTTCTCAAAACAGTTTGCACCAACCTTGTAGAGATGTTACACGTAACGTCTCTACAAGATGAAACGTCTCTATACCCAATACCCGACAACGCCACACAGGGAAGTTGGTTTCTCTCACTCCTGCTGCAAAAAATCAGCGACAAGCTAGAACCATCACAACGCTTGATAATTGCTATTGATGCCTTAGAGGCGATTGACCCTAACAGCCAACCCCCAGGTACAAATCTGTTTTATCTTCCCAGATATCTGCCGGATAGAGTCTATTTTCTTCTCACTCGCCGTCCCTTCAAAAGAGAAAAATCTGGTTTGCTGATTGAAGCACCTTCACAAATACTTGATTTATCGGAGTATCCAGAAGAAAACCGGGAAGATGTGCAAGCGTATATTCAAGAATACCTAACCCCCCTATCCCACGACGGGGAATGTAGAGACGTTGCATGCAACGTCTCTACAAATCACAACATCAACGAACTTGACGTTATGCATCGCCTCACCACGGCAAGCGAAAATAATTTCATGTACCTGCACCATACTTTGAATGCCATTGCTGAGGGTTTTTACTCAGAACCCTATCAATTTGATTGCATTCCCCCAGGTTTAGAGGCATATTACCAGCAGCATTGGCAGAAAATGAAAAGTGAGGGTTTATCTGATTTGGTTTTGAAAGTGATGAGTGTCCTCACTTGTGCGGAAACTGGAGAAATTTCAGCAAAAGGAATTGCTCAGGCGATCGCCGAAGATGAATATGATGTAGAAGAAATTCTTGAAAATTGGCTTGAGTTCCTACAGCAGCACCGCATCGGGAAAGAAACCCGTTACAGCTTCTACCATTCCCACTTCCGGCTTTGGTTGGCAAATCAAAAGGGTATTTGCTAGACGGGATGTTCCTGTCATAGATTTTGGTAAACTTCATCATCGTTTCGTTTCCCAACACGGAACACGTCAAGTTGGTGATTGTCATCGTCTATCGTGTAAAGAATCCTGTATTCTCCTTGATCGACACGATAACCACCTTCATAGCCTTTTAAGGCTTTGCAGTCTTGTGGTCTGGGATTGCCCTGTAGTGAGAAGATTTTAGATACTACTTGCTTGAATTGTTTGGCTTGCAAGTCTAATAAGTCTTTTTCTGCTGTTTTAGCAATCCGCAGAGTGTAGCGTTCACTCATTACGGCTGTTAATAATTGATTCTAAGGTTACAAAACCATCGTTTTGGGCAACAGCATGTCGTAACTGTTCTGAGTCAATGAAATCTTCTAAAGCTTCCAGCCGTTTCAAGTCTTCTAAGCCAACGATCGCAACCACGGCTTTACCATGTCGTTCAATAACAATGCGATCGCCTTTATACTCGACACGATTAATTAATTCTTGGAAGTTTGCACGGGCTTCTGTTGCACTGACAGTATCTGCCATTTTAGTATTTTGTACAATTTTGGTATTTTGTACAATTTTATCAAAACTTTCTTCTTGTTACGTTGAGTCAAGCCTACACTTCGCGCAAGTCTTGAGAACGAACGCTTAATCAAGGTAATTCGACGACACTAATTTGTTAAGACGACATTAATATGTTGACGACAAATAATGTGGCAATCGACAGTTTGGAGAATCATATCATGTGCCTGTAGTACTTTGGAATTCTTTTTTAGAATAAACTTCCTGCACCCGTTCCAATTCCAAGTCAGTCAGATCATCTACCGTCCAGTTGCAGCAACGCTGAAGCATATGGAAAGGATAAGTATTCGCCACACCAACCACTTGCATACCTGCTCGTTTTGCAGCTTGGATACCCGCAAAAGTATCTTCTATCGCTAAACACTCTTGTGGTTGAAGATTCAAATCAGGATATTCCTGGTTCAGGCGTTCCACAGCCAACAAATAACCATCAGGTTCTGGTTTAGTGGTGGTAACGTCATCACCTACGACAATAACTTTGAAATGTTCAGCTAGTTTAGCACGCTTAAGTACCAGTTCTATTTCTTTGCGGATAGCACCACTCACTATCCCGAGTTTGATATTGCGAGAAGACACTTGAGATATCAACTCATCTAAACCAGGATACAAAGGCAGTTCTTCTATTTTTTCCAGTTCCAAAGCATACCCTTGTGCTTTGGAATTGAACAACTTAGTTAATTCAGTATCACTTAGCACACGACCGCGATTAGCAAGCAAATCTTTTAAACAACTGCGATCGTTACGTCCTAAGCAAACTTTCCGATACTCACGTGGCTTAAGAATGAGGTTCTCCTCAAGTAGAATTTCCTCTGTCAGTCGCTCGTGGATTGACTCATCATTGATGATGACACCATTAAAATCAAATAAAACTGCCTTTAAACTCATGGCATTGTATCAAAAGCTGGAGATGGAAAACCCTGTAAATCTTCATTATCCACTGTGTCGTCTCTTTGTACAGAAGTGTAACGTCGTACATCTGTTCGCACAGTACCATCTTCAGATAAAATTGGTTTCACGCCACTTGTAACTTGATTTATCCACCATACATCCTGGGTTTGCACTGCTTGAAATCCTGTAGCACCCATCCACGCATCCACACTTCCAGCAGCATATTCACGAATATACGGCTCCTCAAACACATTATTCAACCAATCTAATTGACGCAAAGTGTTTTGATTTCCATCCAAAATCAGCACTTGTCCACCAGTTACCAGCAAGCGGAAACATTCTTGTAAAATTGCCACAGCTGCTGTTGTTGGTGTTTCGTGGAATAACAAAGAAGCTGTAACCAAGTCGAAAGAAGCATCAGGGAAACCCGTCTTCTGTGCGTCCCCATGTCGCCAATTTATGTCTAAACCAGTCTTTTCAGCTTTGTGAGAAGCACGTACCAACATATAAGGCGATAAATCTAAGCCGATGACTTCTGCCTGAGGGAAAGCCTGCTTTAACATCAAAGTTGTGGAACCTGTTCCACAGCCCAAGTCAAGAATACGTCGCGGCTGTACTTTGATCGAATCTATTAAAGCCTGACGCACTATAGTTTCAGTAGGCGGGAGAACATATTGGGTAATAGGATCGTAGCTCACCGCCGCACCTGGCTTGAGATATCCATCCTTAATTCCGTGAAAATTTTGGCTGCTGTAGTATGCCGGTACTGTGACATCAGCGCGTCGAAAGCGGCTGCTTTCTTTTTCCCAATCAACGCTCTCAAAGTAACGCCGTAACCCTTCCTCATCAATGAGCAAACGTACTACAGGGGATAAAAAACGTTCCCAAATTGTATCTTGACGAACTGTCATAAGATTGTGTTTAAGCTGTCGGTTTTTTTAATTTATTGTGATTTTATTTACAAATTTTAATATATTTTTTACAAGAAGTACTCGTCATCTAATCAATACATCATGTATTATATAAATAATACAAAAGCAACTACTTGCTGGGAGTGGCACTTAGGTAATGCCCATCGTTATCTGGTTGTGGTGGGCATTATCCATTTAACTTAGGACTTACGCAACGATAATTGGTCATTGCGAGCGGAACAGAGTGAAGCGAAGCAATCCTGATCTTGACGAGATTGCTGAGTCCCTTCGGGACACGCTGCGCGTTCGCTCGATTCGTGCGCTTTGCGCTTACGCTTAGCTCGCTGCAAACGAAAATACGTTACCTTTGCCTAAATCCTATAACTAACACATGTCTATTTGTAAGTAGGAAATAAAATGAAATACTGTGCAAAATTAAAATTGCAGTGAAACTGCCCCTATAATCCGAAATCTTAAATTGAAAATTTTAAAGAATTATGGCTTACGAAGAGTTAAAACTTTCAACACCATCACCCATTCTGTCTTGGGCAAATCACCCTTTGGGTTCAGAAGAAACCAAGATGGCAAAGAATGTGGCATCGCTGCCATTTGTGTATAAGCACGTCGCATTGATGCCAGATGTTCACTTGGGTAAAGGTGCCTTAGTTGGTTCTGTCATTGCAACCAAAGAAGCAATTATTCCGGCTGCTGTGGGTGTGGATATTGGTTGCGGTGTCTGTGCCATAAAAACACCATTTAATAGTGATCAACTGGAAGGCAAGCTAAAGAAAATTCGCTTGGATCTTGAAGCAGAAATTCCTACAGGTTTCAACGAAAATAAAGACGTTGAAAAAAGTGTCACCAATTGGCAACGCTGGCGTGATTTCCAAGACTTGCATCAAGGTGTTCAAAATTTGCAAGGTAAAGCGATGAAACAAATGGGTTCTCTCGGTGGAGGCAATCACTTCATTGAAGTTTGCCTCGATACAGAGAACCAAGTTTGGCTGATGTTGCATTCCGGTTCCCGCCATATTGGGAATAATCTAGCCCAGTGCCACATTAATACAGCTAAAGAATTAGCAAAAATGGCAGGTAATAAATTACCTGACCCCGATTTAGCTCATTTTGTCGCTGGTACGCCAGAATTTCAAGCATACTGGCATGATTTGCAGTGGGCGCAGAATTATGCGCGTTTCAACCGTGAGGTGATGATGGGGCGTTTTAAGCGCATCGTCGAAAAGCATCTAACGGGTGGTAAAGCGACTAAGCCTTTATTGGAAGTGAACTGCCATCACAACTACGCTGAAAAAGAAGTGCATTTTGGCGAGGATGTCTACGTGACTCGCAAAGGTGCAGTCCGTGCAACAGAAGAAGACTATGGCATTATCCCTGGTTCGATGGGGGCTAAATCTTACATCGTTAAGGGTAAGGGTTCTGCCAACAGTTTTTGCAGTTGTTCCCACGGTGCCGGACGTTTGCTATCAAGAAGTAAGGCAAAAAATACCTACACGCTTGATGATTTGATTGAGCAAACAAAAGGTGTAGAGTGCCGTAAAGATACAGGCGTTTTGGATGAAATTCCCAGCGCTTATAAGCCGATAGATGAGGTGATGAATAATCAAGCGGATTTGGTTGAGGTTGTAGCAACACTCAAGCAAGTCCTTTGTGTGAAGGGTTGAATTTAGGCTTGCCCATAAGTAGGTCGGTGTAAATAATTCTTGTTGGAATAAGGCAGGGAGCACCCGAGCAGGGAGAGAAAGAGTTTGAGCCTTATTTACTTTTCTTCACACAGTTTGGTTTTATTGCACCGACTTACTTAATTCTCGTTTCACCCCACCCCGAGGGATCTAGTTGTTGCAGTTCTTGCAAGGGGGGAAAGAAGAACCTTTGAAAACTAAAGTTCCCTGTACCCCTGCCATTTGTTATCCACACAAATCCGTAATTCACTTTTTCGCTAGTGAAGAAATTATAATCAACTTGACGCGATATGAAAGTATGAGACAGGCATTAGCTGTTTTCGGTCTTGGTGTTGCATTGGCTATGGCAGCGCTGCCGCCCGTGGCAGCAAAAGCCGCTTCCGATCTGATCATTCCCGGTCAAAGTATCGGGCAGACACACCTCGGCAGCAATGGTAATTTCTACCTCAACAAGCTCCCCAAACCAGATGCTGTAGATGTGGGTATGTCACAGTTCCGAGGGGTCTGGGTTTCAAAAAACAAAAGTCGGACTGATACGCTGTTCATTCATACAGTCAGCAACGGTGCACTGAACGTCCAGCCGCTTTCTGGCTCTAGTATTGATGTGATTCGAGTTACATCTCCTTGGTATCATACGCATGAGGGCATCTCTACTGCGAGTACCAGAGTGCAAATCTTCCGCCGCTTCCCCAACGCGCATCCGGTAGATGGAAACCCGACAATATATGATGATGCAAAGCTTGGTATCGCTTTTGAATTTGCAAAACAAGCAAACGCCTCCTCACCCTGCATTGCCATAATGGTTCATCCCCCCGATAATGTGCATTTGGCGAACACTGAGAATGTCAATAACATCCTGCACGAGAAAAATTGACATGGTGTTAACAAACAGTAACTAGAAAGGAAAAAATTATAAACAGCAGCTATTTGCTGACTTCAATTCTCGAATTCATTACGACCAAGGCAGATTTTACGCTCCTATTGGCGTTAAGCCTAGCTCTTTGTCCGAGAGTGCGGTTTCTCTTAGGGGCTAGGAATCGCCTAATTCAACTGGTCAAACTTCAAAGTGGACAGAAAATTCTGGATATTGCAACAGTACAGGTATCATTTTTGATTTGTGAACATCGGGCATGTTCAGATTCCCGACTTCTTAAAGAAGTCGGGAATCTTGTTGTTCAGGTTATTTAGGAATCAGGTAGAAAGCACGAGAAAAAAGCAAAACAAAAGTGTGTATTTGCTTAGGACTGTGTACCATCAACGACTTAAAACGAAGGAGCTAATGGGCGACGAGGTGTCCCGCCACCACCAACACGCTCTGAACCATTGTTCGCTACTACCTGAAGGTACTTTGGCAGTACTTGCAGACCTTCCCATGAAAGCTGTTTCACCTCTTCGTCTGCTGAGGGCTCAGCGTACAGGTTAAGGTGACCCCGATCCACTACATAAGCACCGTAGTCTTGGAGGGCGCGAGCCAGCTCGTAGATCGGTGTGCCCGGTGGTCCGACTATAGCCTGGATGTCTACGTCTGGCGGAATTGCCAACAACGAACCCATGTACAGATTCCCCGTCCCTGTATAGCTGCTGCCTTTGCCGTCGTCATCAGCCCAGTTCGCAGGCCATACATAAGGCTTTCCACTAGGGGTGTTCTTATTTAAGACGGCAGTTGTGAGCGAGATTCGCAGTGCGTGTCGAATTCCGTTGTAGAGTTCCCCTTTGCGGATCAGTCCAGCTGTACACGAGCCGCCGTAGGCACACGAGCCGTGGTACGTGTCAAAAACTCCAGGACCTTTCAAGTCAATTTTGTTGGGGTACGGTGCTTCAAGGTTGCTATCAGCCCGCCTCTTTGCCCAGAGCATCTCGATGACGGAATTGTGGGTTTCGTCGATGATGTGCAAATGACCGTCCTCGCTAGAATCCGGTACAGCGGCGTCTGGCACGTGCACCTCGAAAGCAAGTTTGTCGTAGTCCGTGCTATAAATATTGCGCATCGGATCAGATGCATCAGCCATAAAGATCGGGATAGACCAGTCTGTTGTATTGATCTGAAGACCGTACTTTAACGCTTGTGTCGTCCACTCGGACGAACTCACCGACTCGAACTGCGCCTCAGAGCCGATCGGCATGTTCCACGGACTGTGTGCATCAAATGGCCAATAAGCGGGGTCGCGTGTCTCGCCCGTCGTGTTGATACTATCCAACACGACGGGCGAGAAGTCAGCATTTGGGGTCGGCTTGCTCTGGGCCGGCATAATTGGCGGCACGCCGGACAGGACAAAAGTAATCACTCCCAGCAGGACGAGCCGTGCAAACCTATAACGTGTGACACGGTGTGGGCATTGCACTGATATGCGTTGCTGGAGCTTGGAATCCATTATCGGTGTTTTAGGCTTCATAGTCAGTGATTCACCCACCATGTTTTGTCATGCGATAACCTTACAGAGTTGAAGTAGAGTAACTTTGTCCAGAGAAAAATTGAGGATTACTACTAAGCGTTGGAGTATTGACTTTTTCCAAATTCGCCAGTGACCGAGGCTGAGTGTTGTCCACATTCGAGCTATCTTGACCAGGCTGGCTGGTTGAAAAATGACTCGGAGTCAGAGTGTCCAATAAGCCGACATAGTTTTGTCCAGAGTTCAACTGAGAATTTAATTCAGAGCCTTGACTAGGAGTGAGCACAGAGTTGTCAATTCCCTTGCCTTGTGTGAGAGTGTCCTGGCTAAGACCACTGTAGAGATGATCAGCCTGAGTAATATTACCACACAGTAGCTTATCACCACTGACAGTGAATATAGGGGTACTGCTGCTGGATCTATCGTTACCGGGCACTTGAGTAAGACTACCATCCGAAGCATTGCTAGAGCTATTTCCATTAACAGCGACAGGGGTAAGGCTATCATTAGGATTATTGTTGGAGGTATTACCTGTGGCGTCTACAGGGGTACCTTTAGTTGAGCTATTGTCACTTACAGATGCTGGGGTAATGGCTGTAGCCAGATTAGAACTATTGTCAGTCACAGAATTGCTTACGTTTTGGCTGGTGTTCTGCAAATTACTCAAATCAGGCTGTGCAATATTAATAGATGCTGTGACATTGATGTCAGTGGGGTCATTTGAGTTCTTAGCTGGCCATTGAGTATTTCCCCCACCATCGCTGAGTTGATCAGTAACTTGGTTTTTAATGTTCCAATTGTTACCACCATTATAAGCAACGTTATTTGCAAAGGTTGAGTTTTTAAGAGTAGTGGACGAACCTCCTCCAGAAATGCCTCCACCTTGCCACCCAGCGTAGTTGTTAGCAACAGTCGTACCATCGACAGTGACGGCATTAGAGCCATTAGCTAAAGCGATCGCTCCACCCATCCCATTTTTGCCGTCAGTACTCTCGGCTCGATTACCAGAGAACGTACTCTCGGTGATGGTACCTGGCGATTGTTCTCCTACCCACAAACCACCACCTTGCTCCAGTGCCCGATTATCTGTGAAGGTGGTGTTGTTGATAGTAAACTCACCATTACCAATTCGCAAACCACCGCCGAGTGAATCACCTTGACTATCCAGAACGACCTCATTTTTAGTAATTGTGGAATTGTCAACGATGATCTTGTCTGGGGGATAAGCATACAGAAAAAGTCCTCCCCCTTGTCCAGCACCTTTGTTACCCTCAAATTTGCTGTTGCGAATGGTAATTGTGCCGCCTACAGAACCATGATCGAAATTCGCTCCAGAGGCATTCGCTCCATCAGTATAGATGGCTCCACCGTAACCTATGGTATTAGGACCGATCGGACCTCCAGCAGTTGAGTCATTATTGTGGAAAGTAGAGTCTTCTACTGTGAGTGTACTCAAGACAGTGTTGATTGCACCGCCATTGGTTCCCTTGTTATTATCGAACTCACTACCTTTGACCGTGAGAGTACTGTTAGTATTAACTGCGATCGCTCCGCCACCGCGTTCGCTTTTACCAGCAGTACCATCGTTACCCTCAAACAGACTGTTAGTGATGGTGTTGGCTGTATTAAACCCTGCCCAAATTGCACCTCCTCCATTTCCTGAAGAGGCGTTATTTATAAATTTGCTATTCTCTACGTTAAGAGTGGTGAGCTTATCACTAGTCACTGTCCGAATTGCACCTCCGGCACCATTTTCACCTTCACCACTGGATTTTCCATTGGCAAGGGTCAAATTTCGCAACGTAAAACTTGAGCCTGGTGTTGTGACATCGAAAATTCGGCTGGCATTATTGCCACTAATGGTTAGACCACTAGTACCTGCACCATCAACTGTCAGGTTTTTGTCAACTGTGAGTTCACCTGAGGTAAGGTTAATTGTTTGATTGGCGAGGTTAGAGCCAAATTGAATGGTATCACCTGATTTTGCTTGAGCGATCGCTTCTCTAAGAGAACCAGCACCATTGTCAGCATTAGACGTCACGTTAATAGTACTCATGTTCTATCAATCCTTGTTTGTTGTTTGTCTTGACCAAATCAGGACTTACGCACGAACAACGTAACCATAGTCATTGCAACCTCTGGGAAGCAATCGCAACCCACTGTTTTTAGTAGCGCGTGCGTAAATCCCCACAAATAACTTATGAACAATGACAAAGTGATCCAGATGTAGGTAAAACACCTATCGGTCCTTGATATGTTCCGATAGACAACAACCTTCTGACCATGACCTGATAGGCATGATCATATGAGTTGCACCTCATATAGACGCGCTGATTATGTCATTACCGATAGTTGCGCTCTTGACTCTAGTTAACTCAAGCAAGAGCGTTGCTCAAGGGTGGATCTAGTCACCCTTAGCACGAACAGAGTTACCATAGAGTCTGGTACTTGCCTCTGATATTGAAACTCTTGCCTACTCTTGTTAACAGTTAACAGTTATCAGTTATCAGTTATCAGGCTAGGAAACGGACGAGTCCACCCCTTGTTCACTGCCGCTGGTACTGGTCACTGTTCACCCTTCGGGTTCGCCAGATGCCTACGGAGGGAAACCCTCCTGCAGCACTGGACTCACTGTTCACTGTTCACTGGTTTAAGAGGCAGAGTGGTTTTTATTTCAGATTTGTTTGTTGAATTTCGCTGTCCCTAATTGCTGAGTTTTTAGTTGTTGATGGGAAATAGAGACACCAGAAAGATTGAAATGTGGAATGAACACTTTAGCAACTTGTGCGTTTTTATTGTGTGTAGTGTTCAAGACAATCATCTCGGCTTTTGGTGTCATGCCTTTAATCAGCAAAGGAACCTTTACTAGTTGAGACTCACTCAACATTGGGGTATTTCTAGTGAAAGCCTGAAGCATTTGGCTGTACATAGTAAATTCTTGTGATTACGGGTTTGCTGCAGATACTTGACTTACACAACACTAAGCACCTGTACGTTGCATTAGTATTTCAGCGATCAAGAAGCATGAGTTGCTTAGCTTTTGGTAGACACCCGTTATTCAGTCGATTTACTCTAGGCAAGCAAGTTTTTTAATTTTCTCGCTTGATACTGTCAAAGAACTTTTAACACTCTTTGCTCTTACTCTGATGAAGCTTTAAAAGCTGAAGTTGTTTTTTGAAAGTATGCACCTTAAATATTATTTGCACCTTTTTCTACCGAAAATGTCAATTTATTTCTAACTTCATGAAGCTTTTATCTTTATGAGCAAAAATCTTTATCATAAATTTTTAATTCACGTCTAAAGTCTAATTGACGGAAGTTCAAAAGCGTGCATATTTAGAGATAAACATTTGTCATGCCCTACTTGGCTGTATAGCGTGAAAATTTTTTATTTTCTTTATTTTTCTTGTTCCAGAAGTATCATAAGCATTTATACTTAAATAAAACTTGTTATTTTATTTGGAGAATCGCGGCGTTTCATACCATTCAAAAGTGTTCACAAAGTGTTTGTTGCAATCAACCATAACAATATAGTTTACCGTTGCAGTGTACCGTCGAAGAAGACGGTTCTGTTTGTGTCATTTATCTACATACAGGAATATCAACCATGACTGTTGCTACAGCTACGTTTCCTATAAACCTTGGTGCTTATAAGCAAATAGCACTGAACCCTGCCAATCCAACTCTGAGCGATGAGCAACGGGAGACACTCAAAGCCAATATTCAACTCTGTCGTGATGCAATTGTTTTCTTCACAGCCACAGGAGCTGCTAGCGGTGTAGGCGGTCATACTGGCGGTCCTTACGATACAGTACCAGAAGTCGTTATCCTCGATGCCTTATTCCGGGGGGCACCAGATAAATTCGTACCAATTTTCTTTGATGAAGCTGGACACCGCGTTGCTACCCAGTACCTTATGGCTGTGTTGCATGGTGAGTTAAGTGCTGAACAACTTGTTCATTACCGCCAAGCTGGTGCAAAACTACCTGGACACCCCGAACTCGGCTTAACTCCAGGAGTTAAGTTCAGTTCCGGACGCCTGGGACACATTTGGCCTTACATCAATGGTGTCGCACTGGCAAATCCGAATAAGGTGGTTTTCTGTCTCGGCTCTGACGGTTCCCAACAGGAAGGTAACGATGCGGAAGCAGCACGTTTAGCAGTTGCCAAGAATCTTAATGTCAAGCTCATTATCGATGATAATGATGTCACAATCGCCGGACATCCTTCGGAATACTTACCAGGATTTAGTGTCGCTAAGACATTAGCTGGTCACGGACTCAGCGTTAATGAAGGAGACGGCGAAGATTTGGATGATTTGTATCGTCGTATCTGTCAAGCAGTGACGAGTGATGGACCAGTAGCTTTGGTGAACAAGCGCAAGATGGCTGTGGGAATTGAAGGTATCGAAGGTTCGACTCATGGTCATGATGTGATTCCAGCTGATAAGGCGATCGCCTACTTGGAAAAGCGCGGACTCACTGAAGCCGTTAGATATCTCAAAAGTATTCAAAAACCCAAAAATAACTATACCTTCATCGGTTCTGGCGATAAGTTGGGTTCCAACCGCACCGTGTTTGGCGAAGCTGTGGTGTCCGTCCTTGATCGCTTGAGTGAAACCGAGCGTAAAGAAAAGGTCATGTGTATCGATAGTGACCTGGAAGGATCCTGTGGACTGAACAAGATTCACGACGCTCACCCAGAAATCTTCGTGAGTTCTGGCATTATGGAGCGAGGAAATTTCTCCGCAGCTGCTGGTTTCGGTATGGAAAAAGGTAAGCAGGGTATTTTCGGCACCTTCAGCGCATTTCTGGAGATGTGCGTTTCCGAAATTACAATGGCGCGGCTGAACTACTCCAACGTCCTATGTCACTTCTCTCACTCTGGCGTAGATGACATGGCGGATAATACCTGTCACTTCGGTTTAAACAATTTCTTTGCCGATAATGGCTTAGATGACGGCTACGAAACGCGACTGTATTTCCCCGCTGACGCAGCTCAAATGAAAGCTTGTGTTGAAGCAGTATTTTTTGACCAGGGACTCAGATTTATTTTCTCCACCCGGTCTAAAACGCCGAATATTCTCGATGCCAATGGCAAAGACTTACACGGCGAAGGCTACACCTTTACTCCGGGTAAAGATGAAGTTGTGCGTGAAGGAACTGCTGGTTATATCATCAGCTTTGGTGAAGCACTATACCGCGCAGTTGACGCCGTGGAACGTCTCAAACAGCAAGGAATTGATGTCGGCTTAATTAATAAGCCAACACTCAACGTTATTGATGAACAAATGCTGGCAAAAGTTGGTAAAGCCCCGTTTGTATTGGTTGTTGAATCTTTCAACCGCCGCACAGGATTGGGTAGCCGCTTTGGTACTTGGTTACTTGAGCGTGGACTGACACCAAAATTTGCTCACTTAGGAACTCACAAAGAGGGATGTGGTGGTTTATGGGAACAGTACCCCCATCAAGGAATTGACCCTGAAGGCATCATCAGTAAAGTTAAGGAACTTATTGGTTAGTCGCATTATTTCCATTTTTACAAAGAATGTGTCGTTTTTCCTCCGTTTGGCTTTACCTTGCGGGGGATTTTTATAACCCAAACAGAGTGTTCAGAACGGTTGCTGATAAGATAATTTACAAGAATAATAACTAATGCAATCTTCTGGAGAGCATCCTAAATGTGTAAACTAATTTGATTTTGTAGTGGGGGGATCTTGCCCCCTTTGGTAATAAAGTAGGGATCAAGATGCACACCATACCCTTCTTTTTTACAAAATTGGGATGCTCCCATATTACGTTGCATCCCTTGAGTTTTACACCTCTGAAATCTCCAAAAACCATCTTTAACAACAACGGTATTGTTTTATCACTTGATGGGGGAGAATCCTCTGATTAGTACGCTCTTGAATTTATCCTAATTTTTGTTATATTTTCTACTTTTTTATTCCTTGATAACAAAGTAAAAATCTATATAGATGCATTGATATTAGAGTGTCATTTACAAGTGATACCCGTTTACTTGTCATCGTTGTGTTATTTAAATAACTTTGTATAAAAAACTATTTGCTTGCTTTTAGCCAACCTCTTCAAAAAGAAAATCAATACACTAACGGACAAATTGTGAAAGCACCTTAGAGTATCAAATAAATCTCTGCTCAACTTGACTTTAGCCAACACTTTCACTGGGCACTCTAACAAGGTAAAGAGGAGTGTTCAGGTTATTCAAATCTCTAGACGAGAGCATCAGATTTCGCTTCCTTAAAAGCTATGACTGAAAACGCTAGGCAAGTGGAAGTGTTATCCAGTTCATAAGGAACGTCTTGATAAGAATACTGGCAAAGTCATGCGTTTCTTTGTCACAAGCTAATGACAATCCAATTAGGATTTTGCAAACCCAACAGCTTTGATGATTCAAAGAAAAGATTCAATCTTATTAGCAATTATTCATTTTTTCAACCCAAAGATTGAGGCTCAAAAATTATGAAAGTAGTTAAATGGGTAGACACTTTTCTGCTCACAGTTACACTTGTAAGTGTTCAGACTTTCGCTAATCAAACTTTAGCTACTACAAAGCTCAAGCAGCATCTTGATACGCCATATTCTCAAATGACGACAGGGCAATCACTCTCTACTGATCAACAGATAACCAGAAAACTTAACCCTTCTACTGTTATAGCGTCTCAAATTAATTCAGTTTTCACAAATTTTCAAACCTATGTAGAAAACAAAGTATATTCAATTTCTTATCCACTAGGGTGGTTTTTCACAAGAAGCTGTAGTGAATTAGCTTATATTACGAATCTAAAAATGGCAATAAGAGGTGGAGGAAAAATTCCCCAAAATTTTATTAAAACTGATGTTCAAATTATTTCCGAAAAAATTCAAACAACTTTCACTGAAAACCTCAGCTATTCAGAAGAAAATGGAGAGAGGCTAGTTAAAAAGGAAAATATTAATGTGGATGGTAAAAATGGTATGAGGATGTGGTACTCTAGTGGAGAGACAGAAACAATGATTACTTTATTACCTTATAAAGATAACAATACCGCTTGTATTACTACTTTTTACACAAGAAACAATTCAAACTATATACCTATTTTTGAAAAGATACACTCCTCCTTCAAAGTTTTGAGTTGATAAACTTAACATTATAAAATTGTATATGGCCTTGTGACTTCGAGTTGTACTGCACGGGCAATAGCTAGCACGTGATTTTCTTTGAGTTCAGAAATGATTTCCAAATACAAAGATGCGTAGATTGGCTAGAACAATGCAAAACCCAACCCAACTTTTACAAGCATTGTAGGCGTTGGGTTAATGCATTGTAGCTAAAATACAAAAATTGCAATTATTTTTTTAATTCATATAGAATTCCTATAGGAATCCGGTTTGACTTCTGAATTACTCGTAGAGACCCTTAACAGGGAACGCTTAACAAGGAACAGGAAACTAGGTACAGCTCCCTGTTAAGGGTCTCTACTTTGTGATTCACCCTAGTGGGAACGGCCACGCCTTACGGTGAGACCAGCGCTCTTGGTAGGGTTTTCCTCGTGCCGGCTCTGGCGGAGCGCGTTAGCTCCGCCAGATGCCTAGGTCGGGAAAGCCGTCATTCGCACTGGTCTCGCCAAATCAAACCGGATTCCTATATGAGCCTATTCCTTTAGGTAGATTTTTAGTATTCTTCGCTCAGAAATAGCTAAAAAAGGGATTGATGAACTTAAAAACGAAGACTGACGTGAGTATAAGCGTTGTAACTCCTATTTTTTGTGGATAACATAAAGAATAGTTCTTTAAAAGCTTCTCTCACCGCGTTTAGCGTCAGTTTTTTTATGGACATTCAGTTAATCAACATCGGCTTTGGCAACATCGTGTCTGCCAACCGAGTAGTTGCCATTGTCAGTCCAGAGTCTGCCCCGATTAAGCGGATCATCACCGATGCGCGCGATCGCGGTCAACTGATCGACGCAACTTACGGTCGCCGTACTAGGGCTGTTATCATCACTGATTCCAGTCACGTTATTCTTTCGGCGATTCAACCGGAAACGGTAGCGAATCGCTTTGTGATCACACGTGATCACCATCAAGCTGTAGATAATTGACTAAAGGTAGGTCTATAGTCCCACGTCTATTTGCGCCATACCAGCAGTAACATGTGAATAACAGTGGTTTTATGTCACCCAGGCTACAAAATTTCGTTAGTCAGGAGTCGTCAGACTCATGGCTAATGAATAGTATCTACTGAATCAATTCACAGGTTAAACGGATGATGCAAGTTATAAGCACTAAAAGTGGTGCTACTACTAAGGAATGCCCGCCAACAGGCAAGCTAATTATCTTGACTGGTCCAAGTGGAGTTGGCAAAGGCACTCTAATGCGATCGCTCTTACAGCGTCATCCCCAACTACATTATTCTGTATCCGTGACGACTCGTTCTCCTCGTCCAGGGGAAACGAACGGCAAAGACTATTATTTCGTCAGCCGTAGAGAGTTTGAAGAATTGGTTGCTACAGGGGAATTATTAGAGTGGGCAGAATTTGCTGGTAATTATTACGGCACTCCGCGAGAAGCCGTAATGAACCAAATTCGCTCTGACAAAAGGGTTGTGCTAGAAATTGAGCTAAAAGGAGCACGACAAATTCGGACTTCTTATCCTAGCGCCCTCAGCATTTTCATTTTGCCGCCTTCTATAAGTGAATTAGAAAAACGAATACGTGGTCGGGCACAGGATTCAGACGAGGCGATCGCCCGTCGTCTGCGCTGTGCTCAAGAAGAAATAAATGCTGCTGATGAGTTTGATATTCAAATTGTTAATGACGATTTTGAAAGCGCTCTCAATTCCATAGAAGCAGCCATACTGAGTTAACGCTCGTTGGTAAAACCCTCGACGCTGTTGGAGGTAAAGTCATAACTAAAGGACGCAAGAAAAAGTTACGTAAACCTTTTCCTTGCGTCCTTTATCTTTTGTAATCTGTCTGGCGGCTTTTTGATAGAGGTATTATGACCTCATGCCTCAGAACACTTATTAGCCAAACAAACCTTGAATCAGAGTGATATTACTAGTTAAAAAGTAAGCGACTACTCCACCACCAATACCACCGATTAACAAAGCACTGGCAAAGCCATTCCAACCTTCACCAGATTTAAAAGCATTAGGAGGATTGGGTGCAGTAACAGTCACGCTTGGTTCAGGAGGATTGCTAGCAGCATATAGAGATATGACTCCAGTCATAAGGACTATGAAGCCCAAGGTTGACAGTAATCCCGCTAAGTTGGCATTAGGCGTATCGCGCAGGGGACCGAGTTTGGCAAATGGACCAAAAACCCAGTAACCATGAGCCATACCAACTTCTAGTCCTCTCCTGAATGGAGTTAGTCCTGGGCGATAGGCGGGCAAATTACTGATGAACCACTTAACCAAGGGAGAAGAATTAACCGGTGTTTCTAAGTTGCCCCGTTGTGGATCACGCAATTCAGGGAAAACAACTTCGCGATTCCTAGGATCGCTGGCAAGATTTTTTGATGCATCTACTGCTTGCATATTTTCTGTGTGCCTCTCAATAAAGTGTTGGCAGTGTTCTCCGTAATTTACGGCATAGGATGGAAAAGTAAATCAGGGAAAAAGCGATTAAATTCAATCAAAATGCCAGCAGTGATAAACAACCATATGGTAGTTATGACTGGTGCTGTGGAAAGAAACTTCACAAAATGATTTTGGTTCATTAATCTATACTCCAAAATGTGTGAATGACTGATGTTGAATTAACGCGGCGAAATGGGGATTTCTTCATCTTTGGCTGTTAGTTGACCAGACAGTAGTTGTTGTACCGCTGCTGCAGGCCAAGCGAAGCCTGATGCCATAATTGGAAGCGCTAGAGCAACATCAATCTGAATTTCTTTTTGTTCAACATCGCTCCCTTGTTTTTTAATGACCTGTAGGTAGGTACGACCTACCCAGCCAATCCAGCCAGCGATGTAGAGAAAAAGAATGCTAGGAATCAGAAAGTCACCAGCGCGATCTAAGCGACCATCTACTATGAGATGAGGTAAACCTTCTGGTCCGCACAGGGCTTGAGAATAGCGCTCAAACCGCTTTTTCCCAGATTCGGGGTCAGCTGTTGTATTCCGGGCAGATGCTGCTCTCTCCTGAAAGCTAGGGGATTCAGCACATGGTACAAGATTCTCCCCAAGCGCTAAAGCTGGTGGGGAAAAGTTGAACCAAACACAAATAGCTAGAACTAAAGCAAACAAGCGACGCATGGAATTGTTTCCTTTTATTACGAAACAAAAAGTTTTTTGTACAAAACGAAGCGGCTTGTACAATCTTGATTTGTAGAACTAGGATGTCATGATACTCTTGCGCGTGAACCGAGTAAAGTTGAAGTAAATAAAAGTTAAAGCTTCTCAAACCAGTTCTTATGAAGTTCTGAGTTCGCAAGTCAGTTATAAGTAAAATTTTTCCAGAATTTTACTCACAACCGGGCACTCAGTAACCTACTGCCTTTTGTGCAAGAGAAACACCTGTAGCCGAATAGCTCCTTTGTACTTACCATTTTATTGTAGCAATGGCAACTGTTTTAGCAATAGAAACGAGCTGTGATGAAACTGCCGTAGCAATTGTAAACAATCGTCAAGTTTGTAGTAGTATTATTGCTTCGCAAATTCCAGTTCATCAGCAGTATGGTGGAGTTGTGCCGGAAGTCGCATCCCGGCAGCATCTAGAAACGATAAATGGGGCGATCGCCCAAGCCATGGAACAAGCAGAAGTAGATTGGGGTAAAATTGACGGCATTGCGGCGACTTGTGCTCCTGGGTTGGTTGGGGCGTTATTGGTCGGGTTAACTGCCGCCAAAACCTTAGCAATGGTACATAAAAAGCCATTTTTGGGTGTTCATCATCTCGAAGGTCACATTTACGCTACTTATTTAAGTGAGCCAACCTTAGAGCCTCCTTTCCTTAGCTTACTAGTTTCTGGTGGTCATACAAGCTTAATTTACGTCAAAGATTGTGGTGTGTATGAGACCTTAGGAGAAACTCGTGATGATGCAGCTGGTGAAGCGTTTGATAAAGTGGCACGTTTATTGAATTTGGGATATCCCGGCGGGCCAGCAATTGACAAGCAAGCATTGCAGGGAAATCCGCAAGCTTTTACACTACCAGAGGGGAAAGTTTCTCTACCAGGTGGTGGATATCATCGGTATGATGCAAGTTTTAGTGGGTTAAAAACAGCAGTGTTGCGGTTGGTACAGCAATTTGAGAAAGATGGACAGTTTTTACCAACAAAAGATGTGGCGGCTAGTTTTCAGGAAACTGTAGCACGCTCCCTCACCAAAAGGGCAATAACTTGTGCTCTAGATTATGGTCTTTCCACCATTGCCATTGGTGGAGGCGTAGCAGCCAACAGTGGGTTAAGACAACATTTACAACAAGCAGCACAAACTCATAACCTACGCGTGCTATTCCCTCCCCTAAAATTTTGTACCGATAATGCCGCTATGATTGGTTGTACTGCTGCTGACCACCTCAACAGAGGTCATACTTCGCCTCTGACCTTAGGCGTTCACTCTAGGTTAGCGCTGAGCCAAGTTATGGAGTTGTATAAAACTGGTACAGATAATCTTTAACTTGACTCTATTAACAATTGACGACTGACGATTGATTCTTGACGACAGAGCGAATATGAGTAGCAACTGCATCCGGCTGTTCCAACATTGCTAAGTGTCCGCAATCAGGAATTTCGATCACATTGTCACCACAGTAAGAAAAAAGAGGGTGAAAGCTAGCTAAATGACGGACATACTTAGGTTCCATAACCTTGTCTTCCGCACCAGCTAAGAAATAAATTGGTTGCTTAAGTTGAGCAACCAGCTGGGGCAAATAGTTAATTTCTTCCTCTGTTGTAGAATCTAGCAACGCTCCCAAAGCAGCTTCTGGATCGGCAACAACAAAATCAATAACCCGCTGCCGTGCCCAATTACGCTCCAAAGGACGTGCTACACTCGCTCTAGTAAACAATAAATCAATCAGAGGCAATTGCCCAAGCCATTTAGGGCGAACTTGCAAAAACCGCTGACCTGCTGAACGAAACTGCTCAAAAGCTTCCTTGAGGTAAATTCCACCACCAGAGTTAATGCAAATAACTCCTTTGACACATTCCGGCATATGGGCAGCACCCCAAAGGGCGATCATGCCTCCCAAAGAGTGACCAATCAACCAAGCACTCTTGACGTTTAGCTGTTTGAGAAGATCTGCTAAATCTTGAGTATAGGCAGCCGGAGTATACACAGAATCAAAGGGATCAACAACGGCACGACTAGATTTAGTATTTTGGGTGAAATAATTCTGTTCTTGACTAAAATCAGTTTTTAATTTACGTTGCGACTCCCCAAAACCTCTTAAATCATAAGACAGACACTGAAAATCATCTGACAACCGAGAAATTACAGGTTGCCAATATCCACGGCTATTGAGCCATCCGTGGATAAAAACTAAGGTCTGGGGGTAGGAAGTAGGAGCTGTGAGTTCGTATGCGTGTGGAACGCCCAAGATTTCGATGGTTGCCATATTTCTATCGTACCCCGTTCACTTCGGGAGTTGGCAAGGTAAGGAGATGGGAAAATGGGGGGACATGAATTCTGGTGTCATACACAATTTATTCTTAAATGTTTCCGTTTTAGCTAATTTCTTCTTAGCTCCACAACAAAATGCTAAAGTTGAAAAAGACTAGTGTAAGATGCACGCTTAATGACTACTGTCATCGGAAAATTCCGCCAACAGACAAAACAACTGTATGTGTTGCGGGATACAACGTCGGTAGTTTAATCACAAGTGAATCAGCACTCTTATCAGTCAAAACCACCTCGTATATACTACCTGAACCACGTTGGCATGGGTTTTTGGAAAACTTGGTTTAGTACATCAGAAGCTAACTCAACAACTAGGACAACACCCTCAGAAGAGTATGCAGTTGAAACTGTAGGTAACTCAGGCTCTAATGGTGTTGCCGAAGTTAATCAGCAGGAAACTCGTATAGTTTTTAGTACCGAGCGAGATATTGACCTGTATGAACTAGAGGAACTATGCGATTCAGTCGGTTGGTCGCGTCGTCCTTTGCGAAAAGTCAAAAAAGCTATTGAGCATAGTTTTCTTGTCGCCTCTATGTGGCAAGTACGAGGAAACAAAAGGCGACTTATTGGTTTTGCCCGTGCGACGTCAGATCATGCCTTTAATGCCACAATTTGGGATGTGGTAGTTCACCCAGACTTTCAAGCAAAAGGACTGGGAAAGGCACTTATGAAATATGTACTCAAAAAACTCAGGAGCGAAGAAATTAGTAATGTGACTCTATTTGCTGACCCCCATGTCTTAGATTTTTATCGGGGTTTGGGGTTTATGTCCGACCCAGAAGGCATCAAAGGTATGTTTTGGTACCCTCATTAATTTTTAACAGAGACATTACTGTTATAAGTCTATGTATAGGGAAGGCAACAGTTTACAAAAAGCAACAAAGCATGATATGATGTGGATGAATATTTGGCAATATATCAAGTAGAATCTTAAATGAGCTATTGATTGTCGCCAAAAAGCAACAACTAAGTTAAAATAACAAGTTAATCGGGATGTAGCGCAGCTTGGTAGCGCGCCTGCTTTGGGAGCAGGATGCCGCAGGTTCAAATCCTGTCATCCCGATCTTATAGATGAATAGTAAACCCTAGATCTGAATACAGGTTTAGGGTTTATTTATATAGTGCAACCAATTAGCGCAAGCAAACAGGATATCGCTTCAAATTCTGTTACCTTAGGTTGAGCGTGCAAATGACTCAAGCATACATAAATGACTTCCATTATTTTTTGGAGATACCATCAAAAAATTAAATCAAAAAGTCAAAACTGGATTATGCTGCAACTATTTGTTTGATTTGTCAGACAATGTACACTGAAATTGCATATTTTCCTAGAAGCACTAATCATGTTGCTTTGCTATTTCTTCTTTTCTATTAGACAAAATAAATTCCAAGCATTGAAGAAGGCCACAAGAGAGGAAATCTGTAAACCTTGAGACATTTTACGACAAATTTAGAAGGAACGATCTCATATTTATTGTCGTCAACCATAGCTGAAAAAGCCAATAAAATGGCAGAAGACACCCTTGAAGTAAAAAGCACATTTTTCGCCTTTGTTAATTACAGCAATCATCTACCGTTCGAGTGCAATTGTTTAGTAGGGCGAAATTGAAATACCAAAAACAGCACAGTTAATGAGCAAAGAAGGTAATATATCTAGAACTGGTTAATACTGTGCAAATCCAACTATATTGTCAGACTTGATTTTAGAGAAATTGATGCGAGGAGTAGTTATGAATTTATTAGTTCGCTGGGGCACAACATTGACTTTGGTTGGGAGTACTCTGCTAACAACAGTTTTTAGCGGAAATGCTCCAGTGCTGGCATTGACAGAACAACAAATTAAAGAAAAATTAGATCCAGTACCAGTGTTTTTGATTACTAACAACCAGGGTGTGCCTCTCACTCGTACAGTGCCTAACAATACCCAAAATGGGCAAAACGCTCAAAACGCTCAAAATAAACAAGCTACGGTGACAGACGTTTTTATGAGTGGGCAGGAAGCTCAGGCTTTTATTAACGAACTGCGAAATGTCAAAGGTAAAGATCCAAAAATGGCAGATATGTTAAAAAGCCTGCAAGTGACGCCAGTACCTTTGGGGATGATTTATCAGAAACTTCAAGAAAATGCTAAGAAACCAAACAACCTAGTGTTTGCTTTTAATCCTGGAAAACAAGATTTAGAAGGAGCAGTTACATTGCTGCGCCAAAGCGGTAAAGAAGTTAAGCAGTTCCCAAGTGTGCCTGTTTTTATTGTTAGATCTCCGGATAAGGGATATGTATCCGTCAAACGGAAGACTGACAACAAGGAAGTTATTCCTTTGTTCTTGAGTCAAAAAGACGCCCAAAATTTATTAACCCAGGTTAAGCAACAAGTTCCCAAGGCTGATATTCAGGTTGTAGACATAGATGGAGTCATTAAAACTTTGAAAGAGAAAAATGACACTTGGCTCAGCCAAGTCGCCATAGTACCATCTACTGAGAGCATGCAGTATGTCGTTAGCAAGCGAAGTGGTGCTCCAAATCAAAACCTCTCTCCCAAAAAGAAATAAACTTATGCCTGATAGTATAGAGGCATGGCAGATAAGCAGTTATCAGTAACTGGTTTACAACTTTGGCAGTGGCGTAAGGTGGCAATTCAAGCTGCTAATGCCACTGCTATTTTACCTACTGAAGTCGATTGGTTACTACAAGAAGTCGCTGGATTAGATCGCTTGGCATTGCGCTTGGAATCATACAAAAACCAGGCTGAGATTTGTTTGAAATTATCTTTAGAGGATTTAGACAAACTCTGGCAGCAGCGCTTAAATGAACACTTGCCAGTACAATATGTTGCAGGAGCAACTCCTTGGCGAAAGTATAAAATAGCTGTGTCAAACGCGGTTTTGATTCCCAGACCAGAAACAGAGTACTTGATAGATTTAGCTGTCGCTGCGGCGAGAAACAGTACGGTGACACCGTCTTTAGAGCAAGGACACTGGGCTGATTTGGGAACTGGTAGTGGGGCGATCGCCATTGGATTAGCAGACGTTTTCACCACAGCAATCATTCACGCTGTTGACTACAGTCATGAGGCGCTAGTGGTTGCAAAGGCAAACGCTCAAAATTTGGGTTTTGGCGAGCGTATTCAATTTTACCAAGGTTCTTGGTGGGAACCTTTAGCATTGCTCAAAGGTCAATTCAGCGGAATGGTATCTAACCCGCCCTATATTCCCACTAACATCATACCTACCCTACAGCTTGAAGTTGTTAAGCATGAACCACATCTAGCTTTAGACGGTGGCATAGATGGTTTAGATTGCATCCGCCATTTGGTAGAAATTTCTTCCACCTATTTACGCTCTGGTGGGGTTTGGTTGATTGAGATGATGAAAGGACAGGCAGATGCTGTGGGAGAAATGTTGCACAATCAAGGGAGTTACTGTAACATTCAGATTCATAAAGATTTAGCTGGCATTGAGCGCTTTGCTCTGGCATATAGAAAGAGCTAACATCACCAAGTAAAAACTCAGAACTCAGTACAGTCAACAGTGAATTGATCACTGATAACTGATAACTCAATTCTGAGTTTTAAGTTCGCAATTCTGAGTTCTGTTCATGCAAGTTTCCCTAGACACCCTTATCTTAGGCGCACGTGCTGGTAAATTAGTCAGCTTTCCTACAGATACTGTTCCGGCATTGGCAGCTTTATCAGAACAAGGAGAGTTAATTTACGCAGCTAAGCAGCGCAGTCGAGATAAACCCTTAATCTTAATGGCAGCGACTGCTGAAGAAATCTGGTCTTTCACCACGGGTAGTGACGAAGAGTATGAAATTTGGCACAGAGTTGCCAAGAAATATTGGCCAGGAACACTGACTTTGGTGTTGCCTGCCTCCGAACTAGTACCACAAGAAATAATTTCTATTTCTGATGGAGATTCAGCCTCTCAAAAGGATAAGCTTACTCCTGACAGGACAATTGGAATTCGAGTGCCTAATTGTAGAATTGCCCAGACTATCTTGGCACAAACAGGTCCTCTTGTAACCACCAGCGCCAATTTATCAGGTCAACCTCCTTTACAAACAATGGGAGAAATTTCGGCACAGTTTCCTGATGTCTTGACTTTGGCGGCGACAGAATTAAAAGACGAGGTACACGGAGATGGTGTTCCTTCGACTGTTGTGAAATGGACTGGAAACAATTGGCAAGTTTTACGACAAGGTGCAACGAAAATAGATATCTTTAGATAACTAGGGGTGTAGGGGAATAGGGGTATAAGGGTGTAGGGGACTCCACCCATTAGAGATGGAGTTTGAAACAAGGACACCGTGTTTTTAAGCCCTTCGGGCACGCTCCGCGAACGCGCCAAACGCCGTCTTAAAACACATTTTTTTTCTCTTCCCCTTAAAAGGGGAGGCTTCTAACCAATATTCGGGACGGGTTTCCCCTACACCCCTACACCCCTACACCCTTACTTCCGTCCCGATAGCGTAGCGTGCCGTTAGGCATAGGGACTCGGTGATTTTCAAAAAACCAATTACCAAAGAACCCCTACACCCTGAATTTTGCTCAATCAAACAGCCTTAACTGTTCCTTTGCTAGGAATTAATGTCTGAGTGGTAAATTGAACTCGGGCTTTGCAACAGTTGATACCTTGAAGCAGCAGGAAAATTTGATCGTCTGGTGTTCTTTGAATTAACGTGAGTTCGACGGGTTGATTTAGGCACAAAAAAAGGCGCTCGCTGTAAAAGAGTGTGATATCGACGATTGACATACTGGTTTAGTGGTTTGTTAATTCTTACCCTGGATGCCTTGGATCATCTGTTCCTCTGCCTTGATTTGTGAGTTACTCAGGGGAAAAAGATGTTAGATTACCAGAATTTTGAGCGATTTTTGTGCAGCCGTATCAAGCGACGGAACTTAATTATTGGGGCTGGGGTATTGACTGGTTTGGCGATCGCTAACCAATTCAATCAACGAGCGATCGCCCAAGTCCCATTTTCCAGTTATCCCTTCACGCTTGGTGTGGCGTCGGGTGATCCTTATCCAAATAGCGTGGTACTGTGGACTCGTCTGGCTCCCAATCCTTTACAAGGGGGTGGAATGCCATCTGTGAATGTGCCAATTCGTTGGGAAGTGGCAACTGATCCCAACATGAGAAATGTAGTAGCAAAAGGCACTGAAATTGCCATCCCAGAATTAGCTCACTCAGTGAGAGTGGTTGTAAATAAACTCAAACCAAATACATGGTATTGGTATCGATTCATCTCCGGTACGGAAGAAAGCCCAATTGGTCGCACTCGTACCGCTCCTCAGCCAGGTAGCGACCTAAGTAAATTTGCCTTTGCATTTGTTTCCTGTCAGCACTACGAGCAAGGGTACTACACAGCATACAAATATTTGGCGCAGGAAGACTTAAGCTTGGTGGTGCATGTTGGCGACTACATCTACGAGGGAGGAATTACAGCAAATCGTCCTAGACAACACAATAGTCCTGAAATTGTGACTCTGGAAGATTATCGCAATCGTCACGCCCTTTACAAAACCGATTCAAATCTGCAAGCAACTCATGCAGCATTTCCCTGGATTGTCACTTGGGATGACCACGAGGTGGAAAACAACTACGCCAATGCCACTTCAGAAATCGATGATGAACCGGATCAAGACCCTCAAATCTTCCTACAACGTCGGGCAGCTGCTTATCAAGCTTACTACGAGCATATGCCGTTACGACCCTTGTCAAAGCCAGAAGGACCAGATATGCAACTTTTCCGTCGGCTTTCCTTCGGCAATTTGGCGACCTTCCATGTACTAGATACCCGTCAATATCGCACAGATCAGCCTTGTGGAGATGGTACTAAAGAACGTTGTCCAGAAAATTTTGATCCCAATGCAACGATTACTGGTAAACGTCAAGAAAATTGGCTATACCAAGGTTTAGATCGCTCTACGGCTCGTTGGAATATCCTGGCACAGCAAGTTGTTGTTGCTCAGATAGATATGAAAGCAGGAGAAGGCGCAACTTTCAGCATGGATAAGTGGGATGGATATTTGGCTTCGCGCGATCGCCTAATGAGTTTTCTAGAACAACGCAAACCATTTAATCCAGTCGTCTTGTCAGGCGATATCCATTCCAACTGGGCAATGGATCTCAAAGCTGACTTTAATAAACCAGAATCCGCTACCGTTGGCAGTGAATTTGTTTGTACCTCAATTACTTCCGGTGGAGATGGGGCAGACTCAAGTCCTACAGTTGAAGCGTATTTGCCAGACAACCCCCACATTAAATTTTACAACGGTCAACGAGGATATGTCCGTTGTGTGGTGACTCCCGAAACCTGGCAGTCAGATTTTCTAGTCTTATCAAACGTGACAACCCAATCTGGCACTATCAGTAACCGTGCTTCATTTGTCGTTGAAAACGGTCGTCCTGGAATACAGAAAATCTAGAAGAATTGCTGCTTTTCGTTGAAAAGAGCCCAGCAGGTTCACGGCGATCGTAACTTATTTGTTATTGATGGTTCGCTCATCCCAGGCTCGACAGCCTGCACTAACCCCTCGCTCACTATCGCGGCTTTAGCGGAACTGAGCATGGATCACTTTCTCAACCGGAAAAGTTGAACGCAAATAAACTCAAAAGATCAGTGATCAGTTGTTTGATAACTGATCACTCCAAAAAATTTGCAAAAATAACGAGTCAAAATTTGAACAAAAACAGTAATAAAATTCTTAGTAGATCTTCCCATTAAAAAATAGTGACACAAGTGCTATTACACCTCAGTCTTCTATAGACGTAGTGACTTCACTTCCCTTATCCTGCTTGGCATTATTACTGTTAACAGCAAAATGTTTATCCATAAGTCCAGGAACTTGTGCAGCTTTTATCCGGCTGTAGCGAGTTTTATCAGGCATCACCAAGTTTGGTCCTGCTTTGCAGTCTTTCATGCAGCCAGTTCCTTTTATTGTGACTTCTGATTCCAAACCACGAGCACTCAAAGCCGCTTCCAAAGCTTGACAAACCTCTTTGCCACCGCGTTTGATGCAATCAGACTTTTGACAGATTAATATAGTAGCTTTTTTGGGCTTGGCGTTATTAATGGCTGGGGTGATCGGGTGATTGGGTGATGCGGTGACTGCTTTGTCAGCATCTGCCAATCTCCCAATCTCCTTATCTTTATCAAGAATACGAGCCGCCATCACTTGCTGTGCTTTTAATTTCACTTCTCCCGTTTTCAAGTCAAACTTTTTCTCGCCTGTAACTTGCAACCGTGTACCTGGTGGTAACCGTAAGTCAAAAGCGGCGCGTAAATGTTTAGCCAGTTTGATGTAGCATTCCCCTTCAGCAGTTTCCAGTCGTAAGCCTTTGAGCTTATAACCATCTTTGATGACGAAATCGAGAAACTTTCCCTCAAGGCAGAATTCTGAAACGTCGGTTTTGTAGGATTTACTCATTTTTTTGACCAATTATTAACTTGTGTTGTGGCAACACTAAGCATTAACTGCGATATTGCCAACATTTCTTGAGATTCCTAATCGAGTCTTTGCGGCAAATTGTAAATTGCTGCACAACACTCCAAAGTTGTATGGCTGCTGTAGGATTGCTAATTTCAACTGTTAACGGCTGGTTCGTCTGACACCAACAAGGAATGTCTAGTTCCTGTAAGCGTTGATATATTTGCCACCTGTCTGCCCAGTTTAGCTCAACAGTGTATTTTACTTGCGGTTTAACAATTGACGGTTTCAAAACAATCCCCCTAAAAGTGCAATCGCTTTGCAGTAAGTGTGCCCTTTGACTCCCATGATTTTTTCTTCAATCGGAACTGAGCACAACTCATCATTAATTAGGGTTCGGAAATCAAATGTATGAAACAGGGAAATTAATTATCTTTTAACCCAATTCCGAACCCATTTTATGGTGACGTGTGTTTAGCCTCTTACATAAGAATAACCTAAGTGCAAAGTTTTCTCAGTAATTTTGGAAAAAAAATTAGAGTAATAAAGATTTTTAAACTATATTATGTTCAAATTTTATACATACACATTTACAAAATAGTGTCAATACTGTTTATAACATTTTGCAATATTTGTGTGAAAATCTCTCAAAAGGAATGAAAGTTATCGCTTTTTTTTCACAAAAAGGTCAAAAAATCGTGATATAGATCGAGCTTGTTATCATTTTTTCGATGTTAAGATGTAGAGACTAAGAAGTTAGCAACTATATCTACCAGAAGCTAGGAGAAGCACAATGTCTGAAACGCAAACTTTGTTACGAAATTTTGGTCAAGTATATGACAACCCTATCCTTTTGGACAAAAGTGTAACCGAGCCAGTCTGTGAAGGATTTAATGTTGTATTAGCTAGTTTCCAGGCACTTTACTTACAGTACCAAAAGCATCATTTTGTTGTTGAAGGTGCAGAATTCTACTCTCTGCATGAGTTTTTTAACGAAGGTTATAACGAAGTTCAAGAACACATCCATGACATTGGAGAACGTCTGGATGGATTGGGTGGAGTACCCGTTGCTAACTTACGTAAATTGGTAGAATTATCTGTTGTTGAGCAAGAACCTGATGGTGTCTACTCTTCCCGTCAAATGGTAGAAAATGACCTGAAGGCAGAACAGACAATTCTTGGCGTTATTCGTCGCCAAGCCGCACAGGCAGAGAGTTTGGGTGATCGTGCTACTCGCTATTTATACGAAAAAATCCTGTTAAAAACAGAAGAAAGAGCTTACCACTTGGGTCACTTCCTTGCCAAGGATAGTTTAACTTTGGGATTTGTTCAACCTGCTTCAAACTAACAGACTCGACTCATACTCTCAGAAATAGAGAGTAGTTTAACTAGACTAGAAAAAAGCTGTAAGCACTGATTCTTAAGAAACTATAAGAAATGGCAGAGAGAAGGATTGTTTATCTCTCTGCCATTTTTCATGTAAGTCAGTCAACAAAAAAATATAATCTTTAATCTTTAGGATTGTTAGAAAAAATAGTTAGTAATTATTTTTCTTAAAAAAATCTGAAGATGTTTGTAAAAATTGATTACTTAATTGTTGAGAAAGATCTTTAATCTAAATGAAAAATAGTTGCAAACAATTTTGAAATACCTGATGATAAATAAATAAAATCAAACCTCTAAAGAAAGGGGAACAGAAAACACCGGACAGGGATAGAACCAAAATAAAAACCTGTAACCTGTAACCTGCCCTTTACCTCCTGGTCTATAAAAGAACTAACAAAAGTTGATAATAAACAAAGTAAGTCATGGGTGAAGACCCTTAAAATAATCAAGATTTATATTTTTTTACTCCAAACCAAGAACTATGCCCCGTCGTGACGATATCAGAAAGATTCTGCTACTCGGATCTGGTCCAATCGTTATTGGACAAGCCTGCGAGTTTGACTATTCTGGCACCCAAGCTTGTAAAGCGCTGCGAGAAGAAGGTTATGAAGTGGTGCTGGTCAACTCGAATCCTGCCACAATTATGACTGACCCGGAAACAGCTAATCGTACCTACATCGAACCGCTGATACCGGAACTGGTTGAAAAAGTCATCGCTAAAGAACGTCCAGACGCCCTACTACCGACGATGGGCGGGCAAACTGCCTTGAATATTGCCGTAAGTTTGGCGAAAAGTGGAGTGCTGGAGAAATACAATGTTGAGTTAATTGGCGCTAAACTACCAGCAATTGAGAAAGCCGAAGACAGGAAACTTTTTAACGAAGCGATGACAAAGATCGGAGTGAAGATGTGTCCTAGTGGGACAGCTTCATCTTTGGAAGACGCCAAGGCGATCGCCAAACAAATTGGCACCTATCCCCTGATCATCCGTCCGGCTTTCACAATGGGTGGTACCGGAGGCGGTATTGCTTACAACGAAGAAGAATTTGCAGAAATGGCGCAAGCAGGTATAGATGCGAGTCCCGTTTCACAAATTCTTATCGATCAATCTCTCCTCGGTTGGAAAGAATTTGAGTTAGAGGTGATGCGCGACTTAGCAGATAACGTTGTGATTATCTGTTCCATCGAAAACCTTGACCCGATGGGTATCCACACTGGAGACTCTATCACCGTTGCCCCAGCTCAAACCCTCACCGATAAAGAGTACCAACGGTTACGGGATATGGCAATTAAAATTATCCGCGAGATTGGCGTGGAAACTGGAGGTTCCAATATCCAGTTTGCCGTTAATCCCGTCGATGGAGATGTGATTGTCATTGAAATGAATCCCCGTGTTTCTCGTTCTTCAGCTTTGGCTTCCAAAGCGACAGGTTTCCCGATCGCCAAGATGGCGGCTAAGCTTGCCGTTGGCTACACGCTGGATGAGATTAAAAATGATATCACCAAAAAAACTCCAGCATCTTTTGAACCGACGATTGATTATGTAGTCACAAAAATTCCCCGCTTCGCTTTTGAAAAGTTCCCCGGTGCGGAAGAAGTGCTGACAACACAAATGAAGTCGGTAGGAGAAGCGATGGCGATTGGGCGAACTTTTAACGAGTCTTTCCAAAAGGCATTGCGTTCCCTGGAAACCGGACGTGCTGGATGGGGTTGTGACAAAAGAGAAAAATTACCCAGCGGTGACCAAATTCGCGCCCATCTGCGGACACCAAACCCTGACCGTATATTTGCTGTGCGTCATGCCATGCTACTGGGAATGACTGTTGAGGAAATCTACGAGTTAACGGGTATTGATCCGTGGTTCTTGGATAAGATGCAGGAACTGCTGGAGGTGGAGAAGTTTCTGAAGCGGACACCATTGCCGCAGTTGACAAAAGAGCGGATGTATGAAGTGAAACGCCAGGGATTTAGCGATCGCCAAATTGCCTACGCCACCAAAACCACCGAAGATGAAGTTCGGCAATATCGCAAACAACTGGATGTGATTCCAGTGTACAAAACGGTAGATACCTGTGCAGCGGAATTTGAGGCATTTACTCCTTATCACTATTCGACTTACGAAGAAGAAACAGAGGTTCTTCCAACCAGCAAACCCAAGGTGATGATTTTGGGAGGTGGTCCCAACCGCATTGGGCAAGGTATCGAGTTTGATTACTGTTGTTGTCACGCTGCTTTTGCTTTAAAAGACGCGGGGTATGAGACAATTATGGTTAACTCGAACCCTGAGACAGTTTCGACGGATTATGATACGAGCGATCGCCTGTACTTTGAGCCACTGACCAAAGAAGATGTCCTGAATATTATCGAAGCAGAAAACCCAGTTGGAATCATTGTTCAGTTTGGTGGGCAGACTCCGTTAAAACTGTCCGTTCCTCTCCAAAAAGCTCTCACCACCCATACCCAAATTTGGGGGACTCCTCCCGACTCCATCGACACAGCAGAAGACCGGGAGCGGTTTGAGAAAATTCTTCAAGAGTTGAATATTACTCAACCACCGAATGGTATCGCTCGTACCTACGAAGATGCTTTGGTTGTTGCTCAACGCATTGGTTATCCAGTGGTGGTGCGTCCTAGTTATGTGTTGGGGGGAAGGGCAATGGAAATTGTCTACTCCGATGCTGAACTAGAACGTTACATGACTTATGCCGTGCAGGTGGAACCAGAACACCCAATTCTGATTGATAAGTTTTTGGAAAATGCCATTGAGGTCGATGTGGATGCGATCGCCGACCACACCGGACGTGTCGTGATTGGTGGTATTATGGAACACATCGAACAAGCAGGAATTCACTCTGGGGATTCTGCCTGCACAATACCTTCGATTTCTCTACCACCAATCGTTTTAGAAAAAATTCGTAGTTGGACTGTGCAGTTGGCAAGGGCACTCAATGTTGTCGGGTTGATGAATATTCAGTTTGCTGTTGTTGGCACGCAAGGTTATTCACCCCAGGTTTACATTCTAGAAGCCAACCCTCGTGCTTCTCGCACAGTACCATTTGTGTCTAAAGCAACTGGTGTGCCACTGGCAAAACTCGCATCCTTAATTATGTCGGGTAAAACTTTGGAGGAGCTAAACTTTACCCAAGAAGTCATTCCAGACCACATTGCCGTTAAAGAAGCCGTCTTACCATTTAACAAATTTCCTGGTACTGATATCATCTTAGGGCCGGAGATGCGCTCTACTGGTGAGGTGATGGGTATTGACAACGATTTTGGACGCGCCTTTGCCAAAGCAGCATTGGGTGCTGGAGAGCGTTTTCCCTTAAGTGGTACAGTATTCTTCTCCATGAACGATCGCGATAAAACGGCTGCAGTTCCAGTTGTTCAGGAATTTATCAATTTGGGCTTTGCTGTGATGGCGACAGATGGTACACGTCGTGTTCTCCAAGAGCATGGTTTAGATGTAGAGTTGGTGCTGAAACTGCATGAAGGTCGTCCTCACGTGTTAGACGCAATTAAGAACCATAGAGTTCAATTGATTATCAACACGCCTTCTGGGGAAGAAGCGCAAAGTGATGGTAGACTGATTCGTCGCACAGCATTGGCTTACAAAATTCCCATCACTACCACAATTGCTGGAGCAAAAGCGATTGTCGCTGCTATCCGTTCTTTACAAAATACAACTTTAGATGTAAAAGTCATCCAAGAATATACAACTGTAAATTAATCGCACCTTTGGGCAGTCAGAGGAAAAGCGGTGAGCGAACAGAGCATTATTGAATGTTCAAACTCTTATCTGACGTTATTTTGACCCCATTTCATGAACTCCCCCGCCCTGATTTTCAAACAGGGCGGAGTGGCTCACTTAAAGAAAGATGAATACTCGGTAAAACCACTGCTTAACTCACCTATAATGCCGCTAAAATACGGTTTATCTAAAAATATTCCGTAATTAAGTCGGAGAATTTTAATGAGCAAGTGGCAATATACAAAAAAATCAGAGGCATACTCGATTGAGAAAATTCAGACTTACGTTGTTCAAGTCTGGCAAGGAATTAAACAGTGGAGCAATAGATCAATAAAAAGTTGGTCTAAAAGGCATTCTCTGCAAGGCTTTGTGTGCCTTTTTTTGGTAGGGATCAGCTTGAGCTTGGCGATCGCTGCTTATGCCGCAAGTAGTAGCGATACTTCAAGAGGGACTGATTCTGGAAAACATCCCAGCCTTGTTGCTCAGCAGAAAAATATTGAACTTAACCTCGTTTCCTTTTCTGTTACGAAAGCTGCCCACGACAAGATTATTCCCAGATTTGTAGAAAAGTGGAAAAAAGAGCATAACCAAAATATCACCTTTAAACAGAGTTATGGCGCTTCTAGCCCTCAAGCTCTTACAGTGATTCAAGGAGGAATAGAAGCTGATGTGGTACATTTATCCCTCGCTCCAGATATTCAAAAGATTGAGACAGCAGGATTGATTCAACCAGGTTGGGAAAAAGAATTTTCTAACAACAGTATCGTCAGCAAGTCTGTAGCTGCAATTGTGACTCGTAAAGGCAATCCCAAAGGGATCAAAACATGGGTAGACTTAGCAAAAAATGGAGTCAGTGTGATTACGCCGAACCCGATAACATCTGGTAGCGCACGCTGGAACTTCCTCGCATTATGGAATGCAGCAACCAAAGCCGGAGGTAATGAGTCTAAGGCAATAGAGTTTGTCACTAATGTCTATAAAAATGTTCCCATCTTGCCTGAAAGCGCCCGTGAGGCAACTGATGCTTTTTTCAAGGGGGGCAAAGGGGATGCTCTGATCAGTTACGAAAATGAAGTTTACCTGAAAGCTCTCAATGGTGAAAAACCTTTATACGTTGTTCCGGATGTCAATTTCTCGATTGATAACCCAGTTGCGATTGTCGATAAAAATGTGGACAAGCACGGCACCCGTGAAGTGGCAAAAGCGTTTATTCAATATTTGTACACCCCAGAAGCTCAACAAATATTTGCCCAAACTGGTTACCGACCAATTGATCCGGGTGTAGCGCAAGCAAAAGAGTTCGTTGATAAATACCCTCAGGTCAAAACTTTGGCAACAACTAATGATTATGGCGGTTGGGCTGTTATTCAGAAAAAGTTTTTTAGTGACAACGCCATTTTTGCCAAGATTCTACGCAGTGTCAACAATTAGGGGTGTAAGGGGGTAAGGATTCCCCTACACACGCCCTATGGCGCTCCGCCACGCCTTACGGCTATCGGGGCCCGTCGCCTCTGTCGGGAAACCCCTATGGCGCTCCGCCACGCCTTACGGCTATCGGGGAGAACCTCCGGTTCCGCTAGCCCCTAAGGGGGCCGGAGCTAACGTGCTACGCTAGATGCCTGCGGAGGGAGATCCTCCCGCAGCCGGTTGTC
The DNA here is from genome assembly GCA_019359695.1 of Brasilonema angustatum HA4187-MV1. Classification (GTDB taxonomy): domain Bacteria; phylum Cyanobacteriota; class Cyanobacteriia; order Cyanobacteriales; family Nostocaceae; genus Brasilonema; species Brasilonema angustatum. The sequence goes on along the minus strand of JAHHGV010000001.1, from coordinate 285,456 downwards.
GTCACCTCCAAAGAGCGCTGGTTTCACCAGATACCTCTGTCGGGAAACAAGGACTATGGCACAAAGTGCCACGCTGCGCGCACGGCAGTGGCTCCCCTACACCCTTACCCCCTTACACCCGCACCCGTTGCGGCGTTGACGGCTAACACCGTTTCACTTTAAGGTTGATACAAATAGGCAGCAGAGGAGCAGAGGAGCAGAGGAGCAGGGGAGAAAGAATTAGAGACTAATCATTTGTATCAAGGATTTCGTGAAATGGTATAACACCAGTCGCCTGGGTGTGGGAGGCAATGAAGGAACCTGTTGATTCGCAATCCTCGGATCAAACAAAGTAATATTTTTTTTAAACTTTATAAGTGGTTTGATTGAAGTGCTTCACAACAGGTTCAATGTCGCCCAATGTTATCGACGGCTTGCAGACTTTAACAAGTACATCTGTGACGTATTATTCTCCAGAATGAAGATGGACTTCAATGTTTTTTTTGATACTTAAATTTTCATGGCGAGCTTCATATAGTCGCCACTGCAAAAACGTCAACGTTAAATAAACGAGTCTACACAGCACAAAATGATTATAGTTATTGTTGATTTATTTTAAGAATTCTTAGAAAAGTTTCTTTTTCCATATAAAGTTATGAAATAGGTTTATTAAAAATCTCTAAAAGTAAATAAAGCTAAAATCACATCCAGCCGCTATAAAATGAGTGCCTGAGAGCTAGTCAAACATCCCTCATAAATGTTACAATTTTTAACAAAATAGCAATAAGAATAATGTTCAACTGGTTACCTTCTATCTAACCGTAGATACTTGAGAAAAGGGGAAAAAACCTGTAACTTCTAGCAATTAGGAATAAAATTTCCAGACCATTAGCCGCCCTTGTTTATGGAGCGCGAAAGTCGTGAAATACAGCATGGGTTCCCAGTCTAACTGGGTGGACATCCAAAAAAGGCATCTATCAGCCCGCTTACCGTTCTGTCAAACCCGTCGATACCGAAGAGTAGTGCTATGAAGACCGCTCAGACAGCCACAGACCTCGTGCGGACTTACCTGCGTGAGATTGGCCGTGTGCCACTTTTATCCCATGAAGAGGAAATACATTATGGCAAACAGGTGCAACGTGCAACGATTCTGCAGGAAGTAAGGGAGTCTCTTGCCATTCAGTTGAGTCGTCAACCGACTCTAGAAGAGTGGGCAAAAGCGACAGAGTTAGAGCCAAAAGAGTTGAATGAAGCAATTGCAGAGGGTGAAATAGCCAAGCGCAAGATGGTAGAAGCCAATTTGCGACTGGTTGTGTCTGTTGCTAAAAAGTACATCAAGCGTAACGTAGATTTACTCGACTTGATTCAGGAAGGTAGCATAGGGATGCAGCGGGGTGTAGAAAAGTTTGACCCGACCAAAGGATACAGGTTTTCAACCTATGCGTACTGGTGGATTCGTCAAGCTATTACTCGGGCGATCGCCGAAAAAGGTCGCACCATCCGCTTGCCTATCCACATAACAGAAAAATTAAATAAAATCAAGAAGGCACAGCGACAACTCTCTCAGAATCTAGGACGAGCTCCTACAGCTATTGAGTTAGCTCAAGAATTAGAATTGACTCCCAGACAAGTGCGAGAATATATGGAAAAAGCGCGTGTACCGCTATCTTTGGATTTGCGCTTGGGAGATAACTACGATACAGAACTAGGGGAAATGTTGGAGGATCCAGGAGTTTCTCCAGAAGAATTTGTTGCCCAATCTTCCCTATCATTTGATTTAGAGCGTCTGATGGGGGAACTGACTCCACAACAAAGGGAAGTTATATCTCTGCGCTTTGGTTTAAATGATGGGCAAGCACACACTCTGGCGAGTATCGGTCAACTCCTCAATATTAGCCGTGAACGAGTGCGGCAAATTGAGCGGGAAGCCTTAACTAAACTGCGTAAAATCAAAGCCGATATAAATGAATATCTAGCTAGCTAGTTAGTGATTTGTCATTTGTCATTGGTAAATGACAAATGACAAAAACACCTTCTGCTTGCCGTAAGGTACGACAAATAACAATCAGGTGAAACAATCCGTTGCTTTTGGTACGGTTACACCCACTTCTACATTGTAACCAAGCTGTTACATTAGTCCGTAGGAATACAAAAAAGCTAAAGTGTTGTCTTACAGACGAAAGATATTTACGGCGCAAGTCATATCGACCGCAGTTATAGTAGTCAAGGAGATATAACGTGAGTAACCCATCCAATCGAGTTTCAGAATCAGAATTTTTTAACAGTGAGTCAGAAACTGGTGATTTGCTGTGGCAGTATGTAAAATCATTAAGTCCTGAAACAGTGACCCAGCTATCTAAACCCACTTCGCCCGAAGTTTTTCAAGTCATGGAGCGTAATATTGTAGGGCTTTTGGGTAACCTACCTTCTGAAAACTTTGGTGTCAGTATCAGCACGAACAGAGAAAGTTTGGGTCGTCTTCTTGCTTCTGCCATGATCAGCGGTTATTTCCTGCGTAATGCTGAACAGAGAATGAACTTTGAAGTTGCACTGCAAGGTTCAGAAACTAACAATAGTGATGCTGGTTAGCGGTTTGTGCTGAAAAAAACGAAAAAATCTTGCAATCCATCATACAATACAGACTCGGCAAACATTAAGATAGCTTGCCGAGTTTTGTTATAATTTATACAGTGCTTTTCATCTGAATAGACAACACCTTACAGAAAACTACTGTAAGTTTTTTTCACATTTATGCCACTCTTTTAAAAACAAGCATGAGTGAAACTGCTGTTCTACCTCATAAAATCATTGGGGTTGCTGTCATTTGGAACGATCAAGGACAAATTCTCATTGATCGCCGTCGTTCGGAAGGTTTGATGGGTGGTTTGTGGGAATTTCCTGGAGGTAAAGTTGAAAGGAGTGAAAGTATCGAAGAGTGTATTAAACGGGAAATTTCTGAAGAACTCGCAATAGAAATTGAAGTGGGAGAGCATTTAATCACTATCGACCACACCTATACGCACTTGCGCGTAACCCTCATAGTACATCATTGCCGCTATGTGGCAGGTGTTCCTCAACCAATTGAATGTGAAGAAATTCGCTGGGTCAGTTTGGATGAGTTAGGGCAGTATACTTTTCCTGAGGCAAATACTCAAATTATTGCTGTTTTACAACCCGAAGTAGGAAAGTCTTAAATATTAGTCAATTTGGATACACTGGTAACGTAAAATGGAACCATGCTCCACCATGAGAGGCGGTTTCTACCCATATTTGACCGTAGTGGGCTAGGATAATGCGCTGGCATAAAGACAGACCAATGCCGTAGCCTTCTTTACCTTGATCACGCTCCAAGCGGTAGTGGTTTTCAAAGATGCGATCGCGGTTTTCTTCAGGTATACCAGGACCAGTATCGCCAATACTGAATTGAATTTTCTGGCTAGTACGGTGAAGTCCACAAACACTGATATCCCCACCTTCCTGTGTGTATTTGATAGCGTTATCCAGCAAGTTTATCAGCACCTGGCGTATGCGTTCTGGATCTGCATAAACATTGGGTAAGTCTTTGGGAATGTCTTTGTTTACTTTGTGAAATTTGGCGGTGTAGCGATCGCGCAATTCCTCTAGAACCTCAAGACAAAGTTTGCCGATGTCTACCTTTTGCGGTTGAATAAAAAATTCCCTGTCTTGACCACGACCTACCCGTAAAAGGTCAGTAATCATACGGTCTATTGTCTTTGTTTGGCTACGGGCTTGCTTGAACAAATGCAGCGTCATTTTTGGTGTCAGACGCTCAAATTCACCTTTTTCTATGTTGTAATTAGATTGTAAGGTGTCTATGGCGATAGAAGCTGCAGTTAGCGGATTGCGGAGGTCATGAGCTAACATAGCTATCACCCGGTCTTTAAACTGGATTTGCTGTTGGAGTTTCTCTGTTTCCTGTTTGAGGCGAAAGACTTCATCTGATAGTCTCATAAGTTCGGCTGAAACAGCAACAGAACCGATAGAGGACTTAGGTTCTTTGACACGACCGTTGTGATCGTGTTCGTGTAAATCACTCTCTAATTGTAAGTAGGCATCTATAGCGGCTTGCCACCGAGGCCACCAAGCTTTTAATTGACCAGTTATATTACTACCAGCCAAGATTTCTCTTGGCTCTGGATGAACTTTGATTAAAGCTGGCGTTGCTACCAGTTTAAAATGTTCCGCTAAATAGGGTTGTTGACCAACATCAACAATCTGAAGTTGAAAATTGTAGTCAGCTTCCAACTCTTTTAAGTAAGAGCGAATTCGCTGTACTTCTTGTTTGGACTTTGGTCGTCCATCGACAAAAAGTAACAGTTGTAGTGGAGCCTCAGAAGAAATAGGCTGATCCTGGGAAACTTGCATGTAATCGTGTTTCAGCACTGGTAACAAACCGACGACGCTTTACAGAAAGTAAAAATTGACTGGCGGTTGTCGATGGGATGGTCGTTGTGTTTTTTCTTTAATATCTATTTTAGATTTTTCAGACTCCTAACATATATAGGTTTTTGAAATGAGATCAATTGTTTTTAGCATTTTGGTTCTTTTGGAGATGGAAATTGCTCCTTTGAAAGAGACTTTCCACTGAAGCTAAGTTGCAATATTGGTGTTGATAAATCATTAGTCAAATTCAAATGAAAGTTTTTCTAGAGCGGCTGCTTGACGATCAAAAATTATTTCAAGCACCAGTACAACAGTCCGGAAGCTTCCTGTAATTCATTACCTTCTGCAAAAAGTTTCTTCCGGGGTAAACCAGTCGAGGTGCAACACGGGTTGCTGCACCAACAAAAGCTTAGGCAACTGATAGCCAAAGCCACAACACCATTCCCTTTGTGAAACGAAATCTCAAGACTTGAAGGAAACCGCAGAGGCGTTACACCACTTTATCTATAACCTCGACACTTAAGAACAGCGTTGCTTATGCCAACTCTCTTCAAAATCCAACACTGAAGTTTTCCAAGTGTTGCCATATTCAGCTTATATTTATTTAATAGAGACTATCCAAAATTGGCAGCATGTGAAAGTTTGTAAGCCGTCTAGGACGGACACTTTACCTTCATCGCCTTTTTAGGAGGCTGCCCTTTGCACTATCTTTATTCTGTTCTTGAGTGAGGTAAACAAAGGATTTACTTTCAGCTTAACACTAATGGTAGTTGATGATAACCACCTGATGTTGCTTGATAATAAAGTTCTCCAAGGTTTTCGGATGCCTGCAAGGTGACTCAGTGCCTGCAATTTTCAGAGATTTTTCGTTACAACTCTCATGAATCCTGAGTTGGTGCGTTCTTTCGATAGTCTTTTGCTAGTGTAGGAATTGACACTCGAATTGTAATTGCTTGTGGTGCGCTTTAAACATCCAGTTGTATTAGTGAGTTTGGCTGTTTTACTCACCTGTTTGACAGCTTGTGCCAACAGTCGATCTGCCAAAAACATTGAGCAGTCTTTGGCGGCTGACCCCAAACTAAAGAATAACCCAGCCACCTTTGGTGCTCAAGAGGTGCGCACTAGCCAACAACCACAAACCCCTCAGGCGACAGTTCAATTGCCAAGTGATTTTCCCAAACAGATCCCGTTGTATCCTAATGCCACCCTACAAGAGGTGACACCATTAAGCAATGAGAATCCCACTGTATCCAGTCGCTGGCTCAGTTCTGATCCCAGCAATTTTATTGTTAGCTATTATCGCCAACAGTTTCAGGCAAACAAGTGGCAGATTGTGCAAAAAGCTTCCACAGATGAGGCGAAAAGCTCTTTTGAAGCGCGCGGCAATGATATACAACTAAAAGTTTCCGTTCAACCGAAAACAGTTACCAACGCTGCACCCAATCAACCACAAACATCAACTGAAATAGACATTTCATACTCACCATTATCCACTCAAACACCACAAGCTAACCCAACTCCAACTCCTCAAGCTACTGACAATAGTGTGCAATCTGGTGAGTCGCAGTTGGTTAGTCCGGTGCCATCACAAGACTCGACAACACAACCAAGTGGTACGTTAGATAACAAAAACCCTACATCCACTCCCAGTTCTGGGTCCAAATCTCAAGAATTCAGCGATTTGAACAAAATACCTCAAGAATTCCGGCAATATATTCAAGATTTGGCAGCATTAGGAGTTTTCAATGTAGAATCAAATGCGCTTAAGGGCAATAGTACCACAACCAACCAGTTTGAACCAGGTAAAGTCGTGACTCATCGGCAATTTGCCCATTGGCTAGTTACTGCTAACAATGCGATGTATGCCAATAACCCAGCAAAGCAGATTCGTTTGGCATCAGAAAGCTCTCAACCAACATTTCGGGATGTGCCAAAAACTGACCCTGATTTTCGGGCAATTCAGGGATTAGCTGAGGCCGGATTAATTCCCAGTTCTCTATCTGGAGATTCTACAGCTGTATTGTTTCAACCTGATGCACCTTTAACACGCGAGCAGTTGATTCTTTGGAAAGTTCCCCTTGACACACGTCAAGCTTTACCCTCTGCTTCTTTAGAAGCAGTTAAGCAAACCTGGGGTTTTCAAGATGCTGGGAAAATTGACCCGAAAGCATTACGGGCAGTTCTGGCAGATTTCCAAAGTGGTGAAAAATCGAATATTCGTCGAGTCTTTGGTTATACAACCCTATTTCAGCCTAAGAAATCAGTCACGCGTGTTGAGGCTGCTGCTGTTTTATCGTATTTCGGTACTCAAAGCGAAGGAGTCTCAGCTCAGGAAGCTTTGAAGTTAGCAGGTTCGCCAAAGCAGTAGTTTTCTTCTGGAATGAGGTTAAGTATGGTCAGAGCTAACGCAGAAAGCCTATTCCAAGTGCCTATTCCAAAATTTCCGGTTCTTCAGGCGGTGAGTCAGCAAGCATGACTTTCAGCGCCGGAGGCGCGATAACCGATGTGAGCAATGACATAGCAATGATGATCGCGTAAGTCGTGCCGGAGAATACCTGTGCCTGTTTGCCCAGACTTGCCACGATGATACCAACCTCTCCACGCGGAACCATCCCCATCCCCACGATAAGGGCAGACTTCTTGCCGAGCGAGCGAGCGCCTAATCCACAGCCGACAAGTTTGCCTATGACTGCGAGCAGCGTCACCAGCAGGAGCGTTCCAAGTACGGACAGGCTTGCCAATTCTCTTAGGTTCACTTGCGCACCGGTGACAACAAAGAAAAACGGCACAAGGAATGCCATGAGCGGTTGAATCTGCTTTTCCAGAATATGACGCTGGCTGCTTTCCGCCACCACCATACCTGCCAGAAATGCGCCAATAATTGCGGCTAAGCCGATTTGGGAGGCGGATGCAGCCAACCCCAGGCAGAGCGCGAGGGAGAGGGTAAGCGGCGAGAGCGGATTAATGGGCGCATCGAGCAGGGAAGAATTTTTCTGCATGATCTTTGTGCCAACTAACGCAATAACGACCACGAAACCCACCGCCTGCACCAGAACTACGGCAAGTTTCGCCACGTCCACGCCGCCCCCGCCTTGCAGCGCCGTTACCGTGCTTAGCAAGAGCATCGCAAGAATGTCGTCAATCACCGCCGCGCCCAAAATAATACGGCTTTCGATCCGCCCCAACACCTTCATATCCTGCAATACCCGTGCCGTGATTCCGGCAGAGGTAGCGACAAACGCCGCCGCGAAGAACAGGGCTTTCGGTGTCGCAAACCCCGCAAACTTCGCCGAAGCCAAGCCCAAAAGAAACGGCACAATGACACCGAAAACACCAACTAGCCCCGCGACTTTCCCCACTTTGCGAAGATCGGCTACGCGGGTTTCCAAGCCCGCCGAAAACAGGAGCAACACCGCCCCGATCTCCGCTAGCACTTCCAGCGGCTCATTGAGATGCACCCAACCCAATGCAGAGGAACCAACGACGCAGCCCACCGCGATCTCGCCGACGACGGCGGGAAGTTTCAGGCGTCCGGCGATTTCCGCGCCGATTTGCGCGGCTACAAAGACAATAAACAGACTGAATAGAATCTCTGTCGTGTTGTGCATTGGAGTTACCTTTCGCGCAAGAAATGACCCGATACCTTCGTGTAGTTTACCAAAAGGTGATATAACGCAAGAGTTTGTATCCCGGCCTCAACAACCCCAAGCATGATGACCACAGACCCAACGCGAATATCAAACTTGCCAAATTTGTGCGAAAAGTAGGGCAGTGCAATTTCGCCTTGAAAGATGTTTCTGGCGAAAAACTAAAATCCTATAGGCTCAGATCTTGTACTTCTCTGTACAAAACCGTACAACACAAAATAATCCGCGACGCGATAAAGCTACATTATTTTTGTTAGCTTTTATCGCTAAATTATCGCTAAATCAAGGACTTTGACTAGAATACTGAGTAGCTAAATACAATCCATTATTATTGATGCAAGATGTGACTATAATCAAATTCCCGACTTCTGCGAAGTCGGGAATTTGATTATATTTCAAAATTAATGCCGTAGATTACTAAGTGCAGAATGTGGAATACGATTGCACTAAGCTTGACTAACTGGCGACTTCAGCCATTTCAATAATGCGCCCTTCGTAGTCCTTAACCAGAAAATTTAATGGCTTCTCGCTGCGAATCTTGAATTTCAACCCCCGCGTTTCCACTCGCATTAAAATCATTTCTAGGCAATCGCGGTCAAAGCAAACGTGGCGTTGCTGATTTTTATTGCCTAGACTTGCTCCCATAATAATGTGCAGCTGAGTATTTTTCTTTAGCTGATACCAAAGCCCCTCGCTAGCATTGCTCATTCTGCTGCCGGAAAAGGAGGGAGTGCTAGACAGGTAAAGCGGATCAACTCCCGTTGCGCCTAAAGTTTGCTCGTAGTTGTAATAGTAGTGTAAAGGCACTTCAGCCGCTGGCAAATCTAGCAGTCCTTCATACAACTGTCGTGCCACCTCCAAATCTGACACCATAACAGTGTGTACTTTTGGAGCACTGGTAAGAAACATCCACATCGCACCAGCATAGGCTGCTAGTAGCATCACCATGATACCTTGGGTGGAGAAAAGGCTATCTAACGGCAGGGATGGCAAAAAAGAACCTAGGATGAAAGGCTCGATTAGGAACTGTGACATGCTAACTGCTATAACCATGAATAATCAGCTAATGTATAAAGAGATTCGCTCTTTCAGCTTTTAAGTTTAAGTCTATGTTTATAGTGTATCAAGACCAATAAAATATGACTCCTAAATCTCAAATTCTACCAGCCAGCAAGTCTGATTGGTCTAGTAATATGGGAAGCATAACAGAAGGTTGCTCTAAAATATACCTGTAGGAGTCACACAGCCAGTACCTTGTTGATACGTATAATGTAAAAATAAAAACAATAGATAACAACTCAGATTATGTAGCAGATAATTGAATCATCAATAGAACACGCAAATTTTCCGCTCAAAGCGCGTTTGCACCCAGCGACCCATTGTTTCAGTTTTATTCAAAAAACGTTCCTACCACTCATAATTAGTCATTCGGATGGTGCAAATTCCTTCTTTCGCGGAAGCTCATCACCCATTAATAAAGTCACTGTTCTATCACACTGACAACGAACTGGTGACTCTTGTTCAGCAAAACCCTGATGCAGGTAGATACTTCACAGCGATTTTTTGTCGCTATAACCCGATAGTCTACACCTTGATTCGGCATTCTGCGCGATCGCCTGTGCAAGCTGATTATCTTTTTGCGCTCACCTGGCGACATATTTATTACGAACTCGTTGGAGTTGATTTAAACAGCAGCCAATTTGCCAAAGATGGTCTGACTATGCAAAATTGGCTGATTAATATGACAGCTTACTGTATTAACGATATTCAACTCCCTCCGACAGAAGCAATTCATTATTCTCTCAAGACGACTTCTCCACCATTGTTGTGTTATGTGGAACAAGCATTAGACCAATTGCCACCCATTTTGCGATTAATGGTTTTGATGGCTCAAACCTTTCGTTGGAGCGAAACTAGAATTGCTGCTTACCTGCAAGCTGAAGGAGAAACTATCAACCCAAACGAGATAGTACATTTTCTTCAAGAAGGTTATCGTATGATGGAAGAGAAATTACCAACAGATATCCGCACTATCTATCTAGGTGAAAATGTTCTTCAACCTGGAAGTGCCTAAAAAGGCAATTTCATATGTTTGAGAAAAACATGTTGCAGCCATTTACCTACTGAGCAAATGGCTGCCTAACTAAGTGAAGATTGTAGAAGCCTAATTCAAAAAGACCTTACCATCTTCTCGAATTCTCACTACACCCTGATTATTAGCATTTCTTTGTTCACTCAAAGAAAGCTCTATCATTCCTGGCTTGGTAGATATTGGAGTAACTTTTACAAAACCCTTATCTTGACGAATGGTGCTGATACTCACAGGGAGTGGCAGGTTTTGCAGTACAACTTCTTGACGACCAGAAAGAATCCGCTGCCCCGTGTACCCGATTGCTTCATAACTGATTCGAGCATTTGTGTTATTTTTCAATCTTACAGAAACTTTGCCATTGCTAGGAGTAACCAGAGCAATCGGGCTTTGGCCTTGTTGTGATGAGGTGGGTACTACGACTGAATTTTGTCTTTGTTGACTACTAGGATTACCGCCAGATTGAGAGTATGTCCTGACGGTGGAGTTACCTGTTGGTCCACTACTGCTGTAAGTCCGAACTTCCGATGAGGAACTATTTGTATCTTGTCCAGTACTCGTTGTTGTTGACTGTGTCTGGCTGCTGTAACTTTCGGAGCTATTATCAGAACGGTTGTTGTATGGTGTTTCACCGCCTACACCCTGCCTCATTTGTTCTTGTGAAGGTGTTGGTTGATTAGAAACACTCCCTGGAGTCACACGTCCTTGCTCTTGTAGTTGTCGAGTGAGTGCGTTGGGTGGACATCCCTGGGGAACCAAGACTCTACTGTTGTGAGGCTCTTGGTAGAAAATACTCGGACAAGGGTTAGTTTTGGAGTTAGTTTGTTGCGGGGGTTGCTGAAGTACAGATTGCTGAGCCATTGCTTGGGGAATGGCTGGCAAGCCAATTAGTAATCCACCACAAATAGCTCCTAAAAATTTAGTAGTTCGACTGAGTTTTTGGTATTGTTGGTTCATACTGACCTCCTATGTAAAAGATTGAAATCTTTGAATGATGTCAAAACTCTTGCTACAAGTTGCTTTTTTAAGGCAACATACAAGATTATTTACTTGTCGCTTGGTTATGCTTGTTTTTTAAAAGTTTTTTAAATTCATTAATAATCAAACTATAACAATTAGTAATTAATTCGTACTCTAACTATAGATATGAAAACTTGTACTCGGTGAGATAGAGTTTTATGCCACCAGTACTACATAAATAGGTATATTGAGGCTCTGGTTCAAGTCATCCATCCCCGATCAGAGCCTCTTAATCAGGAAGATTTGTTAAGCTTCTTCCCAAAGTTGAAGAACTCTATCAGGCAACCAACTAGCAATCTCTTGAATTCTTTCTGGAGATAATTCTTCTTTTGTAGCAGAGAATACAGCCTTAACAGCTTCTTCTCGGTCTACATTGCGTGACAATCCACCTTCATTTGCGACTCGGAATAAAAAGCGGTCAGAATCAATCTTAAAAATTCCAGGACCTTGCCAAGGTGGACGAACCCGACTCAGGAAGCCCACAATTGGATTTGTGTCTTTCCAAAGCTCTACGATATCATTTTGCAGTGCTTTTTCATCAGTGATTTCAGCTGGCTTACCTTGTAGTTCCTCAGCAACTCGGTCTGCGGCTTCGGTGGTCATGAGGTCACGCATCACACGGAACACCACTTCCGTAAAATCCCTAGCGTCGTAAATGTCCTCTAGGCCCGCTTTAGCCTTTATCTTCTCTAAAAAAGGGATATCTTTTGAGTCGATAGGAGATGATTTTTTGGCATCTGAAGATTCTGGAACAGCAGATGGTTGTTTTTCATCTAAAGATTCTGGAGTATTTGTCATTTATCCTCCTGATAACATCAGTTTTTCTATAATTGCTGACGCCATAAGTGAATTTTTCCACTAAAAATCTAGCAATTTCTAAAACTACTTATAAATGTTGTATAAGTAGTGATCTCAAACTGCTAGAACTTTCTTGCTTAATTCAACAAGCATCACTTTTAACTTATTAAGTAAAGTTACTTCAGTGCATCTGTCACAAGAAACATTTCTTAACCTTAATCTATTAAGAATCAAAAGTAACGGGTAAAGTAACGGTGACAGTAGTCCCACTGCCTAGAGTACTTTCTACATAAATTTGCCCTTGGTGGTTCTCGACTATGGCTTGGGCGATCGCCAGCCCCAATCCCGAACCAGTCGCACTTTGTGTTACTGTACCTTTCGCCGTATGAGTACGCGCTGGATCTACTCTGTAAAAACGGTCAAATAAACGGGGTAGCGCCTCAGCAGGAATACCAATACCAGTGTCTTTCACCTTAAAGACTAACTGGCCACTGTTGTAACGCAATCCAGAAACGCGATTTGTTGCCTCAAAGCCTGCTAATTCTATATTTACGCATCCTCCAGAAGGAGTATATTGTAAAGCATTGCCAATCAAATTTGTGAATAACCGTACCAGTTGATCCCAGTTGCCAACAACTGTAAACCAATTGTCAAGTAATTCGGGATCTGTTTCGCAAACAGGAGGATCAACCAAATCTAGAGAGAAAATAATATTTTTTTCTGTCGCTAACAGTTGTTGTTCTTCAACCACTTCCATTAACAAAGCATCAACAGGACAGGGAGAAAAAATTTCTTTGCTGATACCACTATCCTGTCTTGCGAGAAACAGTAAATCATTGACTAACTTGCCCAAACGTTGCGTGAGTCGTTCGACCACTTTTAATTGTTGCCGATAGTGTGATGGAATAGAACTGTCTGCTTCGGATAATTCCAACTCACTCAAAGCGACTTGCACATTAGTTTGAATCAACGTAATTGGACTTCTTAATTCGTGAGAAGCATCAGCGGTAAACTGTTTAAGACGTTGATATGATTCATGTACTGGTTCCATCGCTTTACCTGAAAGAAACCAGCCACTTGCTGCAACAGAAAATACCATCAATCCAATACCCAGTGCTAAATCAAAAATTAATTGACGACTGGGTTTTGTGACTTCAAACCACGGATGACTAACACGCAAATATCCTAAAACCTGCCGACCAATTTGTACCCGTTCTGTCACTTGTCTCAGGAGGAGTGGGGGAGTGGAGGAATATTCAACATTTTGAATTGATTTGTCTTGGTTCCTAAAAACTTTGACAGTCTCACCTGTACGGTTCGCATGCAATGGAATGTTCAGAGGTTGTGACAAAGTAGACCAAAGTAATTCACCAGTGGGGCTAAACCATTCAAGATCGATGTGGTCATCTTCTGCGGTGTCCGTATTATCGCGAAAAGTGGCATCTATATTGATACGGGATTGACCAAAATCTGAGTTAACTGACTCAATGACGAGCGATCGCTCTACTACCTCCACCACATGATTCAAAGTATCGTCAATCCGCTCAATCAAGGTACTACGTACATACAAATACACCCCACTTGCAAACAGCAGCAGTAACACAGCTGTCACAGCAGTGTACCATAGGGCAAGACGGCGACGAGTGGCTTGAAACATAGATGCTTGCGACTGAAAAATAACAGTAAGATTTATAATTTCAACAATAACCTTGCTGTTGTGGCAAAAAATGCTTTGGAAATAAAGAGTTAAGTATATGGATACTGATGAGACAATTTTCAGTACCGATTGGGTTACTGTCAAGAATACATCTAAAGGATTTCATTTGAAAATTGATTTTTCAGCGTAGGCTATCGCACTGTCAAGACCAACGATACTGACTTCAGCTAATAATATAATTGTCAAGATGGTAGCTATAAGATTCTATTTTATTTTTTAACGGAATTCAGTACAGTTGATGTTAAGCGTTTGGGTGTTCCCTGTTCCCTATTCCCTGTTAAGCGTTCCCTACCTCTACGAGTCAATTCAGAAATCAAACCGGATTCCTATATAAGATAGACACTTTTACTTAGAAAGGAAAAGCTGGGGAACATAACCTTATATAAATATCTCTTTGATCATCAACAAAAGCTCTTCTACCGTGAAGTATTCTTGTGTTATCAACCATGAGAATATCCCCTTTTTTCCACTTAATTTCTGTGGTTATTTTTTCAGCTATTTCATTAAGTTCAGATACGACTTCATCAGGTATATCAGAATCATCCTCAAACTTAAGAATATTTGGACTTAACTGCTTCGTCGGCAATAGGCTATTAATAAATACCTGATACTTTCCACATCGGCTGGGAATAATTGCTGAACAAATGTATTCCAGCAAAATTGAGTGATCATCGTACACTGTCAGACGTGTATTATTCTGTTTACACATTTCTTTAACCCTATTCAAGTTATCTGTTTGGTATTTCTTCTGCCATGCCTCTTGAGGAATCCGAACAGTAAACTTTAGTTTCTTTTTGCTGAATAATTCTTTGATGAAACAACTCATTTCATTAAAAAACTGTCTGCCATCACATACCGTAGTTTCACCATCTTTAAGTGGCGGATTAGCACAGAAAAACCATAGCATAAGTGGAATATTTTGCTGATAATACATTTCTCCATGCAACTTAATCTCAGACTTAAAATCATTTACACTCAAAAGAGTCTGATCTCCATTAATTACCTTTCTCGTGAATGCGCCACCTGCATAATTTCTAAAATTAATACTTAATAAATTTGTAAAGTTTCTAAAATTATCAGTATCAGTGTTAAATCCTCTAAAAAGTAATATTCCATAAGATTTAAACAAACTAATAATTTCTTCTTGGTCTAATTCTAGAATATTGATATGACCGAGATTAATAATTTCTTGACCTATGCTATCAGATATGGGCTGTAGTTTAATATTCATATGATTTAACAAGTTTTTAGAGAAGTTTTCACGCCTAGAAAGCCACTAGAGTGTAACTTAGTGGTCTAATTTATATATAGATGTAGGCGAAATCGACTTATGCAGTAGAAAAGGCAGTGTCTTTTTTGAAAAATGACTTCTTCCTATCTATAGCGCTTCTCAGTTGCGTGCAATACACAGCTGTAGAGACGTAGCATTTACGTGCTCTACATTATTCGTGGTGGTGTATGTGATTCAAATGAGAACCGCTATAAAACCGTAGACGACAGTAAAATTCTTGGATGGCATATCGATTTTTTCTTTTAGACAAGTATGTGCTTTTGGGCACAATTACTTCTGTCTGCGATGACTTGGACTTTTATAAAAAATTCTTGGAAAAAATATTTTATATGTCAGTTTACATAACGATTTAAGTCATAACTCATCCTACTGCAATTGTAATAGTTCATTAGAAAATTTCTGATAGCAAGTCCAACAACAGAATACATATGCTACAGATGAGCATAAGTGTATTCATGCAAAAATTAAGAGAAATTATCTCGTATAAAAATGTTCCCAAAAATTATTTAAGGCAGCGGCAACTAAAAAGAGGCGCTGATTCTTTCCTTTTGTAGAGTTTAGGTGTTGGTGCTGTGATCTCTGGTGATTTCTTTTTGTATCAGCTGCTGTTCTTCTTTGGACTTTTGCGACATGCCTAAAGGCGTCTCTGGCTTTGCGCAATCCTACCCACTTTTGGTACTATTAGCCCCGCTTTGTTTATCGCCAGCAATCAGTGGTGACTTCGCTACTTGTCTTTATTGATAACCATTTTTTCAATCGCCATAAGACACTCCAGGTACTTATTGCCACCACTCCCAATGTTAAGGGTGCTTCAGGAATAGGCTTTATTTGTTTGGTGACACTGACATTTGCATCTTTCATATCGCCTGTAAAATAGACGTAATCAAAAGCACTTTTGTCACCAAGAATGCTGGCACGTAAAAACAATCCACTCCAACGGGCGATAGTTTCAGTTGCTACATCTTGATCTATGGTAGGTGTGTTTTTTTCAGATCCAGACTTTGAAGGGTCATTGATATTCGTAATCCCGTAGTGGTTGGCACCATCAATGGTGACAAAGAATTTGGGCGGCTCTTGAATTTGCTCGTAAGTTAACTTTGCTGTTTCAATAGTATTTATGCTATCAAGCGTTCCGTGTAATAAGGCAACAGGAATTCCTGAATTATTGATAGGGAGGAACTCTTGAGTTGATAAATTTCGTAGAAAAGAACCGAAAAACGCTCCTGCTTTCAGTTCTTGTGGTCGGCTGAAAGAATCTTCACAAAAAAAGGGAAGACAAGCGTTTGCGATCGCAGCTAATCCGGCATAGCCTCCCGCAGAATGACCAAGCAAGCCTAATTTTTGCGTATCAACAATACCACTCACTGGCGTTGTAGGATTTTCCGAATCAGTTTTTATCTGTGACAAAACAGCATTGATTTGTGAGGGTTCAGGTAAAAGTCCTGTCCTACCAGTCTGTGGTGAAGTTCTGAGGTGATTGGGTACAACTACCACAAATCCGTAGCGGGCTACTAAGTTAGCGTAATTGGAGTAATTTGATTTATCAATATTTGCACCTTGCAACAAAATTACCAGGGGGAATGAATAATTGCTAGTTTTTAAATTTGATGGATTGGGGTAGTAGATATCAGCTAAATCGTTATTAGCTGTGATAGATGTCGTGTAGCTAGCAACATCTTGAAACAATGGAGCATCACTATAAGTTACAGCAGCAGCTTTCCCTATATTCAGTACCATTAAAGCTGTACTCAAAAAAGCTACTAACAGGACTTGACATGTAGTCACAACAATGACTCCTTGGTTTTAGTTCAGTTAATCATTCTTCAGTCTACTTTCCAGCAATGTTAAAAAAGATTTGGATAATAAATAGCTCTTTTGAAAAGGTAAGGGAAAATGACTAGCAAAATTATACAAATTATTTCTCAATTCAGTAACGCCATTTTTTGAATATGGATTATTTGATGATGAATTTTCAACAAAAAGCGATCGCTCTCCAGAATTGAGGTTATTGCCGCAAAGTTTTCAACCAATACAGTAAGTATTTTAACTTAGTAAACCCTGCCCGTCTAACCGTTTTGACTCGGGTGTCCCTATCGTGCAACACAACTTTCCACATCCGTCTGCAAATTTTCCTTTCTCTTTGCCTTGAGATAAAAGTGATGGCTTTTTTCCTCTACTATGTTTAGTATGCTGTCCGAGTTGTGTTAAGCTCTCCCTTTCTGTGGTCATCATGCCAAAATCAAAGAAGGCCGCTCATCAAATCAATCTCAACGATCCTCAATACTATCTCAACCGAGAGTTAAGCTGGCTAGAGTTTAATAAAAGGGTGTTACATGAAGCCTGCGACTCACGAACCCCTTTGCTAGAACGGCTTAAGTTTTTGGCAATATGGAGTTCTAACCTGGATGAGTTCTTTATGGTGCGCGTTGCAGCACTTAAGCAGCAAGTAGAAGCAAAGGTTAGCGTGTTAGCTTCTGATGCTCGCACGCCACAACAACAGTTAGACGAAATTACCTCTATGCTGCGTCCGTTAGTCGCCAAAGAGCATGAACAATTTGAGAAAGTCTTACGACCTCAACTTACCGAGCATGGCATACATATTTTAGATTACATAGATTTAACCGAAAAACAGAGAAAATATTTAGACAAATACTACGAAGAGCAAGTCTTTCCCGTCGTGACTCCTCTTGCTGTTGACCCCAGCCATCCTTTTCCCTATATTTCCAATCTCAGTTTGAATTTGGCTGTTGTTGTCAAAAACCCGGAGACAGAAGAAGAATTGTTTGCCAGAGTCAAAGTCCCAACAGTTTTGCCACGATTTTTGGCTTTACCGCCAGATTTGGGAATTCAAAATAATGGCAAACCAGCAGTGTGGACAGGGGTTCCTTTGGAACAGGCGATCGCCCATAACTTGGAGTCCCTCTTCCCAGGAATGAATATACAAGAATACCATATCTTCCGTATAACCCGTGACGCTGACTTGGGATTAAAAGAAGATGAAGCCGATGATTTGCTGTTGGCTATTGAGCAAGAACTGCGAAAACGCCGCGTTGGTGGAAGTCCTTTGCGGTTAGAAATACATTCTCAAACTCCTGAATTTATCAAACAACGACTGTTGGAGGATTTAGAATTAGAGGAAAATGATGTTTACGAAGTAGATGGTATTATCGGACTGAAAGATATGATGTACTTCATGTCTTTACCCGTCCCAGAACTCAAAGACGAACCGTGGCAAGCTGTTGTACATCCTCGCTTACAAAGGATTAAAAACCCAAATCTAAATCCAGAGCTAGAAGAGATAGAAGAAGGAAAAGATTTTTTTACAGTTATTCGAGAAAAGGATTTATTTGTACACCATCCCTATCAATCCTTTTCAAGTTCTGTGGTGAACTTTATTGTCTATGCTGCCCATGATCCGAATGTGCTGGCAATTAAGATGACTCTTTATCGGACTTCTTCTGACTCACCGATAATAAATGCCTTAATTGCAGCTGCTGAAAATGGTAAGCAGGTTTCTGTATTGGTAGAACTCAAGGCACGGTTTGATGAAGAGAATAATATCTACTGGGCGAAGCGGTTGGAAAGGGTTGGAATTCACGTAGTTTACGGTTTAGTCGGTCTAAAAACTCACAGTAAAATTATTATGGTCGTTCGGCGCGAACAAGACCGTATTTCTCGCTATGTACATATTGGGACTGGTAACTATAATCATAAAACGGCACGATTGTACACAGATTTGGGATTATTTAGTTGCAATGAAGAGTTGGGAGCGGATGTTACAGATGTTTTCAATTTCTTGACAGGATACTCGCGGCAAAAGTCATACCGAAAACTTTTGGTTGCACCTGTCACGATGCGCGATCGCTTCCTTTCTATGATTCAGCGAGAAATTGAAAATGTTCGTAATAACTTGACTGGGCGGATTGTTGCCAAAATGAATTCATTGGTAGATCCGGAAATCATCTGCCATTTATACGAAGCTTCCCGCGCTGGCGTGCAAATTGACTTAATTGTGCGTGGAATTTGCTGTTTACGCCCTGGACTAAAAGATATTAGTGAAAATATTCGCGTGATTAGTATTGTTGGTCGCTTTTTGGAACACTCCCGCATTTTTTATTTTCATAACAATGGGCAGGAGGAAATTTACATCGGTAGTGCCGATTGGATGCGACGTAATTTAGATCGTCGGGTAGAAGTTATTACCCCAATCTTAGATGCAGACATTGCTAAAGATTTGCAAGAAATCTTAGGAATTATGTTGGCAGATAACCGTCAAGCTTGGGAGTTGCAGCCAGATGGTAGTTATATTCAAAGACGCCCTGGTGAAGACGTTCCAGAAGCAAGTTCACAAAAAATTCTCATGTCAATGGCTTTAAACTCAAATGCGAATTAATTAAGTACCCTGTGGCTGACTCTGCACGGAGTGCAGAGTTTCCCCAAAAGAAGTCAGCGTTTGAGAGTTCGTCCGCCCGCTCGCTCGTTACCCTCCCATGTTTCCCGTGTAAGTTGCCATTCAGTTTGACTCCATCCTCGCGTTTGCATCCAAGGTGCACCTGGGCGTGTCCCAACTGCTACAAACCCATATCGGCGCGCCAAGCGTTCCACCCGTGAATTCGCACTAACAGAAATTCCTCGAATCTCTTTCAACCCGAGTTCGCGGAACCCAAACTCGATGAGCGCCCTAGCAACCTCAATTGCGTAGCCGTAACGACCCCAGCACTGTGGTGCTAGTTCGATTCCTAGTTCCGCTTTGTCAGGGCCATAGCCTTCACGGCGCAGACCGCAGCAGCCAAATATTTCCTGGGGGTTCTGGAGGTGAGCGATCGCAAACTGATAATTGCTACGTGGCTGTTCGACTGCCCATTGACCGAAAAGCCCCAGAAGCGATCGTGCATACTCAGGTGTTACCTCTTCTGGTGCACAAAACTCCGCATACCGTGGATCGGCATGATAGGCAATAAACGCAGGCTCATCTTCCTCAATAAACTCGCGCAGCAAAAATCTTTTGGTAATGATCTCCATGCTCAACCCAATATACCAATTATGACCGAAACAATTTTAGATTTTAAATTTTAGATTTGAGATTGGGGATTTTCGGTATAAGCCCCGTCTTTCTAAAATGGAATTAATCCAAAATCTAAAATCCTAAATCCAAAATTGATTGACCCAATTAATCCAAAATTGTAAATTTAAAAATCTAGGCTTCGTTTCCCTCCGCTCCAAGCAGAGCACTTTTAGGGTGGAGTTAATCCAAAATCTAAAATCCTAAATCCAAAATTGATTGACTTTACTCGCTTTGTTTTAACCTGTTTTCTAAAACGGATGCACTCTTAGTCATACCCATAACTAAAAGATAGTAAATTAACCCCGCGAACAGCAGAGGCTCAAAGTAAATATATTTATTTGCACCAACAATTTGGGCACTGCGTAATATTTCCACTACACCAATTGTTGATACCAAAGCTGAGTCTTTCAATAATCCAATAGTTTCATTTACTAATGCTGGTAGAATATTCTTCAATGCTTGCGGCAAAATTATGTCCCACATCATCAACGAGTAAGGAATACCCATAGACATAGCCGCCTCAGCTTGTCCTTTATCTACAGCTTGAATTCCACCCCGGATAGTTTCCGACATATAAGCCCCAGAGTTAAGGGTAAAAGTTAGCACCCCTGCTTCTAAAGCCGAAATATTATACCCGCTCAGCTGGGGTGTCGCATAGTAAACCAAAGCTAACTGTAACAACAAAGGTGTGCCTCGAAATACGGAGGTATAGGCGTTAGCAAGCCAGACAAGGGGCTTAATACCAGTAATTTTGCATAAAGAGAGAACTGTACCCCAAATTAATCCTAGAAATACTGACAACAGCGTAAATAACAACGTCAGAGGAATGCCTTTGAGGATAAAAGGAATATCTGGGATAATTCTAGAAAAGTCTAAATTCAGTCCGCCTTTAGAAGGAGATGAAGATACGGTAGTGGTTGAGGTTGTTTGGGAAAACCATTTGGTTGCTAATTTTTCTAATTCTCCTTTATCCTTCATTTGTTGCAGGACTTTATTAAAAGGTTCTACAAAAGAGGAACCTTTAGGAAAAGCGATCGCCGATCCACTCGCCTTTTCTGAGGTAATAACGTTAAAACTTAATTCTGGATTGGCTTGGACGAATCCCTTAGCAACAGCATCCTCAACTATTGCTGCATCAATTCGCCCTGATTTAATTTCCTGAATAATTTCTGCTACTTTATTGAGCTGCTTTAGCTGAATCCCTGTAACTTTTTGGGCAATTTTTTTAGCATTTTGCTCTTGGATAGTTCCTAGTTGTACTCCAACTTTTTTAAGAGCTAAATCTTGGGGCTGTTTTAGGTTGCTATTTTTGGGAGCGACAATTGTATCTTTTGCTTGGTAATAAATAATTGAAAAGTCAATATTTTTCTTACGTTCTGGAGTGGGAGTCATCCCAGCCATAGCAAAATCAGCCCGATTTGTTTGGAGTGCTGGAATTAGTCCATTAAAATCGGATTCCACAATCTTGAGTTTAAATCTTAGTTCTTGAGCAACAGTTTTGGCTATATCTACATCAAAACCAACAATTTGCCTGTCACCCTTTTCAGTATTATAAAACTCATAAGGCGGATAATCTGGGGAAGTAATCATCGTGAGCGTGTCTTTGCCTAAAGATGAGGCTGCTTTTAAAGAATGACTAGAACCTGTGATCAGACTAATCATTAGTATTGGTGTAAACAGGACGGTTAAGAACCATACTTTTCTTTTCTTCATAAAATTGATAATTATTGAGGTAAACAGTTTATCATTCTCCAACATGATCATTACCCCAATTTGAAGAATTCATGTCAAACTTAAAACTCTATATTAATCAGGTGTTTGCAAAAATGAGACAAACTCTTCAAACAGAACAATTCTTCTTGAAGAAATACTAAAATTTATTATCTGACCAAATCTACATTAAATTATGAATGCACTTTTACAGCTTTAACTGTGATACTCTCTGTAGTGGACTACAAGTTAGCGGTTAGTAAAAAAACAATAACTAACAACTAACACAACAAAATGCACAGATGAGCAATGACAAAAAGTCTATAGTTTCCTTATGACGCACATCCCTCACCCAGACACCCCAGGCATAACAGTAAGTTGCGCGATCGTAACTGTTAGCGACACACGCTCAAAACAAACTGATAAAAGTGGTCAGTTGATTCAAGAATTACTCCGCAATGCCAATCATGCCATAGAAGCTTACGCGATTGTCAAGGATGAACCTGTCCAAATTCAAGAGCAAATAGAACAACTGAGTCAGTATCCAAGTCTGGATGTCGTGATTTTCAATGGTGGTACAGGGATTGCACCAAGAGATAACACATATGATACAATTATAGAATTGCTAGAAAAAACCCTGCCTGGGTTTGGTGAGTTATTCCGCTTTTTAAGTTATCAAGAAATTGGTTCGCGAGCGATGACATCTAGATCTGTTGCTGGTGTGTACAAGCGCAAACTCATCTTTTCCCTTCCAGGCTCTAGTAATGCAGTACGACTGGCAATGGAAAAACTCATTTTGCCAGAACTTGTTCATCTAGTTGGACAGTTGCACAAATAAAAAATAACCCCCTCTAGTTGAGGAGGATATTATATTTGATTGCGGTAATTTATGCAATCATCACAGACTAATCGTCAGGCTGATGACAGCCAAAATAGCGCAAACTATGTAGAAGACCGCAACAACTTGCAGTTCTGACCAACCAGAGAGTTCCAGGTGATGGTGTAATGGTGCCATCTTGAATAAGCGCTTGCCTTTGCCATCAGAACCTTTGGTAGCTTTGTAGTAGCTAACCTGCGCCATTACCGAAAGGGTTTCCACGAAGAAGATTCCGCTGAGAATGAACAGTGCGACTAAACTGTTAGTCAGCAAGCCCACTGCAGCCAAAGCGCCTCCTAAAGCCAAGGAGCCAGTATCACCCATAAAAACACGCGCTGGGTTACGGTTATGAGCCAAAAACCCTATACAACTGCCACTCATACAAGCGCAGAAAATCATCAATCCAGTTGAGGAGGGAGCGCTAAGGGCACCCAATGCTAGCAGTGCGATCGCCACCGTTCCTGCTGCCAAACCATCAATACCATCAGTCAGGTTCGTGGCATTACTTTCTGCCACCAGTACAAAGCCCGCTAAAGGCCAAAATAGTAATCCTAAGGGTAGAGAAAAACCCAAAGGCAAAGCAATATTTGTAATATCAAAAGGTTGAGTAAAAATGAGCCACAGACAGAACGCTAGTGCAAAACCGATTTGCAAAGCTAGTTTCATCCGGGGAGATATACCTTTATTAGACTTGCGGCGCAGAATTTGCCAGTCATCTATCCAGCCAATCAATCCGTAGCTTAAGGTCAAAGCAGAAACTGCGAGTACCTCTGTTGTAAAGTTAGACCACACACAGGCAGTGACCACTGCCACAGGAACAAAGAATATGCCCCCCATCGTTGGTGTACCTGCTTTTTTCAGATGAGCCACCGGACCATCCTCACGGATGATTTGACCCGTTTTCAGTGCTTGTAGTAGCGGTACTACCCAAAAACCGACGGCGGCTGAAGCGAGTGCACAGAACAAAAACGGCAAGGTTAACGACATACCTTGCCAAGGCAATCTATTCGCTATTCCATCTAACACTAGTGCTGATACACCCAGACCTACACCCAGTAGAGAGACCAGACCTATGCCATTTATGATGTTTAACCCTTGGTTAGGAGATAATTTTGCGTCCACGGAAACTTCCCTTCACTCCACACTTGCAAAACTAAACAATAGGGACGAGTTGTGCCAGTAATATACCTTCAGCCCAGATTATTTACTCCTCATCTGGAGCCGAATCATCGTCATCATCAAAGTCATATTCGCCAATCCCGTCCTCAGTACTCAAAAACTCTGTTATCTCTTCTTCGTCATCTTGAAAATCCTGCTCGTGAACATCACGGGCTATGAGACGACCACTTGATTGTAACCAGTCCAAGAGCGAGGACTCTTGCTTTAATGGAATAACAGACGCCCGCTGGTTTCGGGGTACTTCACGCAACGGAGAATTTAGCATATCAACGAAGACAATATAAGGAGAAGGTAACTAGACACTAAGAGTCTATCACTTGATACCGCACTATTTACTTGTTAATTCAACTCTTAGCTTAAAAATCCGACAAAAAAAATTTTATTTATGATTGATACTGGAAAACGTGAAACCCTACTATTTATCGGTATGACACTATACATAGTTAATCAATATTTTCTGAAGTGAACGATGTTTTTTGAGGTGAAAAACAATGCTAAGAAAAGCTTCCCTTTTAGAAGCAATTGCTGGGAAAAATCGGGGACTACTTGCAACTGAGCAAGATAAACAGGCTATATTAATAGCCATTACAAATTTAGAAGATGTAAATCCTACATCTTCCCCAGTTGAAGCAACACACTTGCTCAATGGCAACTGGCGATTAATATATACCACAAGCAAAGCTCTACTAAATATTGATAATTTACCATTGTACAAGCTCGGTCAAATTTATCAGTATATTCGCGTAGAAACTAACAGCATTTACAATATAGCTGAAACTTATGGCTTGCCTTTTTTTGAAGGCATAGTCAGCGTTGCTGCAAAATTTGAGCCAGTTTCATATCGGCGCGTCAACGTGAAATTTGAGCGGTCTGTTATCGGTTTACAACGGTTAATAGGATACACCTCACCTGAGAGTTTGGTCGAACAAATTGAACTTGGCAAAAAACTCACCGCAATTGATTTTTCTTTAAACAGCGACAAACAGCAAGGCTGGCTGGATATCACCTACATAGATGACAATTTGCGTATTGGTAGAGGTAATGAGGGGAGCGTGTTTGTTTTGACTAAAGCATAAGAACCTCCCAAACAAGTACTTGCGACCAATGAAATTATGCGATCTCAAGAACTTTGTCAAGGTTTATTTCATACTTTTGTGGAATAAAAATAATAAAGAATTAGGTAACAAGTGGTAGGTGAGAGTCAAAAACCTTTATCAGCTATGCTTTGTAACCTTTTCCTGTAACCTATTCCCCACACCCGATAACTTTTTTTGACCCTGTAACTTACTCCCTATTTACCCCAGAGGACGAAAATTGATCGTACAAGTTTCTCCCAGAATCACCACTGTAATGTCTTAAAGAACCCTTGGCAAGATAAATAACTTAACAAAGCTTCTTGGTGAGCCCTCCTGGTTGTAGAGTGAAATCAATTAGCCTTGTGTATTGGCAATTTATAACTTAAAGGGAAGAAACTCATGGTTCAACGTGGTTCTAAAGTGCGTATTCTCCGCCGGGAATCCTACTGGTATCAAGATGTAGGAACCGTGGCGTCTGTTGACCAAAGCGGTATTAAATACCCAGTCATTGTCCGTTTTGAAAAAGTAAACTATGCTGGCGTCAACACTAATAACTTTGCTCAGGCAGAACTCTTAGAGGTTGAAGCTCCAAAAGCAAAAGCGAAGAAGTAAGGTAGAAGACAAAGGGAAACAGCAAAGGGAGTGACAAAGGGAGGAAACTTCTGTTGCTTCCCCACTCACCCCATCTGTTTGAGCTACAGGAGTAGCACGCCAGTTGTTATCTCCTCTACCAGACGCAAGTGAACAAAGGAGAGCCGAAGCGCTTTGTTCGCAATGGCTCCCCTTCTATAGCCTTGCTGCATCAGTTATGCTGTTCCCCCTATTCCCCTTATATTGCTGTCTTTCAAACAAGATGCCTGAACTGCCTGAGGTTGAAACAGTCCGGCGGGGTCTGAATCAATTGACCCTTAACCAAAAAATAACGGGTGTCCAAGTGCTGCTTCATCGCACGCTTGCCCACCCGTTTTCTGTAGAAGAGTTTTTCATTGGAATTAAAGAGAGTTTCATCGTAACTTGGCATCGGCGCGGCAAATATCTGCTGGCAGAACTCTCCTTGTCTGACCCTAATTTGTCAGCTGGTTGGCTGGGGGTTCATCTGCGAATGACAGGTCAACTTCTGTGGTTAGATCGAGACGATCCGTTACCCAAGCACACACGAGTCAGATTATTTTTTGGAGATGAACGCGAATTACGCTTTGTAGATCAGCGTACCTTTGGTCAAATCTGGTGGGTACCTCCAACAGTTGCACCGGAAAGTATTATCACAGGTTTGGGAAAACTAGCAGTTGACCCTTTTTCACCGGAATTTACTGTTGAATATTTGGCACTCAAATTGCGAAACCGCCGCCGTTCGATAAAGACAGCACTTCTAGATCAGTCAGTAGTGGCGGGTTTAGGTAATATCTATGCTGATGAAGCGCTATTTATGAGTGGAGTTTTGCCACAAACTTTATGTACAGATTTGCAACCAGAGCAAATTGAGCGTTTGCACTCTTCGATCATTCAAGTGTTAAAAGCCAGTATTGAAGCTGGTGGTACTACGTTCAGTAATTTCCTAAATGTCAAGGGAGTCAACGGTAACTACGGTGGTGTTGCCTGGGTTTACAACCGTGCTGGAGAACCCTGTCGAGTTTGTGGTACAGCAATTCAACGGATTCGGATAGCTGGGCGTTCCAGCCACTATTGTGTTCACTGCCAACGATAAGCAATATAAAAGAAAAAGTGAAAAAAGTTACAACTAAATATAGAAAATACTAATGTATAAAAATTAATGTATTATTCTGATACAATTTTGATTTTAGATTCGAAATTTTGAATAAACGCAGATGAGGGCAGACAATTATCTAGAAAATTATCTAGAAACTATTTGCGTACATCCGCGTGCATATGCGGTTGCAATTTTGGATTCTGAATAAGCTCCTACCAGTAGGAAGTTTCAGGAATCTAAACATAGCAGCCATAAAACTAACTGAATATCTACGCAAAAAATGTAAAAGACATATCCCAACACAAATAGGGAAAAGATAACTCTTGGCTCTACAAAGACTTCCTGCGAGCTACAATCCTGAAGAAAACAATTTACACACTCACGAGGGAAACTCATGGCTGTAAAAAGAGGAAATATGGTTCGTGCTGTCCGCGAAAAGCTGGAAAACAGTCTAGAAGCACAAGCTAGTGATTCTCGTTTTCCTTCCTATCTGTTTGAAACCAAGGGTGAAGTCGTAGATATCAAAGGTGACTATGCCCTTGTGAAGTTTGGGAAAGTGCCAACTCCAAATATTTGGTTACGTCTAGATCAACTTGAAGAATTTAAATAACACTCAACCATTAGCAAATATGAGCTATTCCCCTTTCTCCCAAATTAAGCGCCATTCACCCCGTGTCACCGTTATCGGTGCTGGTAGAGTTGGTAGTACCTTAGCCCAGCGCATTGCTGAAAAAAATCTGGCAGATGTCGTGTTGCTTGATGTTGTTGAGGGTATGCCCCGAGGACTGGCACTAGATTTGATGGAGGCAAGGGGAATTGAACTGCACAATCGTCGGATTATCGGTACAACTGACTACGCTGAGACATGTGGTTCTGATATCGTGGTCATTACAGCAGGTTTTCCTCGCAAACCGGGCATGACTCGGGATGATTTGCTTTTGACGAATGCAAAAATTGTGATGGAAGCCGCAAACAAATCAATCAGTTATTCTCCCGACGCCATATACATAGTTGTCACAAATCCCTTGGATGTGATGACTTATTTAGCATGGCAAGCAACTGGACTGCCACGCGATCATATTATGGGTATGGCTGGTGTGTTAGACTCAGCACGCTTTGAAACCTTTATTGCGATGGAACTAGGGGTTTGTTCCCTTGATGTTAAAGCAATGGTGCTGGGCAGTCACGGAGATTTAATGGTGCCCTTGCCGCGTTATGCTACTGTTAACGGTATTCCGATTACAGAACTGCTGGATGCAGCCACAATTGAGCGATTGGTACAACGTACACGTAACGGTGGTGCAGAAATTGTAGAACTAATGCAGACAGGTAGTGCTTTTTATACTCCTGCCTCTTCTACCTGCGTGATGGTGGAATCAATATTGCTAAATCAGTCACGCCTGTTGCCAGTGGCAGCGTATCTTCAGGGTGAATACAGTTTAAACGATATTTTTACTGGTGTTCCCTGTCGCTTAGGTTCTAGCGGAATTGAGGAAATAATGGAATTAAAACTTACCGATGCAGAAATAAACGCTTTACATACTTGTGCGCATGAAGTACGCAAGAATATTACCCGAGCACAGGAAATTTTCGCTGCTGTGAGTCGGTAATAACAAACTCCTGTCCTTATTCTCCCCGAAAGGGGAGAGGCGGAATCAAGAAAAAGAGGTGTAAGGGGTGTAGGGGAAATTAATTAGTAAGGGCTTGAACCCAAATGGCTCTAGGTTAGCGTGTACAAAAAAGCGCATGTTTTTGTCGCTCCCCTACACCGTTCGGCGCTCGCGCTCACCTTGGCGTTGCCCTTAGACCCCTAGTTTTGGTTATCAGCAGAGATTTGTTATTTCCGCGTTAACGGTAACCTTCATCAGCAGGATCGCCATAGGGGTCTTCACTTGCTGGGCGGACCTCGCCAAACTGGCCGTAGCCCTGGTCAGCAGGGTCACCGTAGGGATCTTCACTTGCTGGGCGGACCTCGCCAAACTGGCCGTAGTTATCAGCAGGGTCGCCATAGGGGTCTTGGCTAGCTGGGATGGCGTTACCGTAGCCCTGGTCAGCAGGGTCGCCATAGGGGTCTTGGCTAGCTGGGATGGCGTTACCGTAGCCCTGGTCAGCAGGGTCGCCGTAGGGGTCTTCACTTGCTGGGCGAACGTCGCGATCATCTTCGTTTGACCGACCACCCAAAAAATCCGTTGCCTTCCGCAAAAAGTCGTCTACCATGACTTGTCTCCTTTTTATTTCCTTGCTTAATTATGTTGTGGTCTTTTTCTATCCTTTTTTGGTCTTGAGTGCAAGACTTTATGTGATTCTCAACAAGCGATTTTTATTTAATATGTGGGCGCTTCCTGTGGAACAATATCAGTTAAATCGCGACCTATTGTACGCCCATTGTAGGCTTGGAAATCCCGATAGTGTTTTTAACAACAGCACAGGAACACAAGTAAATCCTTAACTCAAAATTATCATGCAATTTTTCAGGTTATCCATCTTGCCTTTGAGAGAAGTTGCATTCATCCTCAAGAAGTATGAAGGTAAGTAGATAACAAATAAGAACGGTAATTATATTTAAAATTTAAGATAAACGATGTGAATTGTTGATTTCTCTTGACTTAATGCAGGAGTTGTGATCAGCGCCAAGATTGTGCCACTCAGTAACAGGCTGGGAAGAAGCTTGTTAAATTTCATAGTTTTCCTCTGACTTCGTCACGCCACAGCTATTTGTTGTTCATGATCACTGCATCGGAAAATATTGAAATATCTTTGTATTAAAGAAACAAGCTTAATAATACTGCAATCAACAAAACTTTACATATGGGCAGGTAAGTGCAACAAGTTTAATGAGCAGCAGCACCACCCGTTACTTTGACTTTTTTTAGGAATAAAATAGCAATACCGCTAAGTAACAAAGCAATTCCAATAAAGTAGAAACAATCATTAAAAGCGTTAACAAAAGCTTCACGACGCACTATATTGTCAATAGCTTTTATGGCTTGGTCTTGTGCTGTACTCAAATCAGAACCACGACTGACAAAATATTGAGTCATTTGGTTGATTCTCTCTTGAGTTGCTGGATTATATAAAGATACTGATTCCCCTAATCTATTGGAGTGAAATTGTTCTCTATTAGTTAATAGAGTACCTAATGCTGCAATTCCCATAGAACCACCCATATTACGCATCATATTAAATAAACCGCTTGCTGAACCTGCGTCTTTCGGACTCAAACCTGCAGTAGCAATAGATGTCAGTGGTACCATGATGAGTGGTTGTCCCATTGCGCGAACAAGTTGCGACCAAATTAATTGGTCATATCCTGTTTGATAAGTCATCTTGGAATTCATGAATGCACTGACAGAAAATAAAGTCACACCCACAGCAACCATTAACCGCACATCAATGCGTTGCATCACTTTTGGAAGAAAGGGAATAATAAACAATTGGGGAATTCCCGCCCAAATCAGCACTTGACCAATTTGCAGTGCATTGTATCCTTGAATTTGAGCGAGATACAATGGCAAGATATAAATTGAACCATACAATCCCACTCCCAAGGAAACATTAACAATACTTGCTAAACCAAAGTTACGAGATCGCACAAGTCGCAAATTAATAAATGGCTGTTTGCTAGTTAATTCAATCCAGAAAAATATTGTTATAAAAATCACCGCTAAGATACTCAAGCGCACTATCAATTCTGAACCAAACCAATCTTTGCGGCTACCTTCTTCTAAAACAACTTGCAGGGAAGCTAACCCAATTGCCATTGAAATAATTCCCCACCAGTCGCCTTGTTTTAGCAATTGCAATTGGGGTCTTTCTTGCTTAATTCCATACCAAACCCCGGCAAGCATCAACAACCCTGGAACTACATTTATGTAAAAACTGTAGTGCCAACTGAAGTTTTCTGTTAACCAACCTCCTAATGTTGGACCAATTGATGGTGCAAAAACCGCTGTAATCGCAAAAGCAGCTAACCCAACTGCTTGCTTGGATGGTGGTAAAGTAGTTAGTACAACCGTCATGGAAGTGGGAATTAAAACTCCTCCGGTGAAGCCTTGTAAGGCGCGGAAGACAATCATGGAATTGAGATCCCATGACGAAGCACAGCATACAGAAAAAAAGATAAACAAAACGGTGTTAACTAACAAATATCGTTTGAGAGAAAATACCCGCGATAACCATCCGGTTAAAGGAATAACTACAATTTCTGCCACAAGATAAGCAGTAGAAATCCAAGAACCTTCTTCTAAAGTCGCCGCCAAACTCGCCTGAATATCTTGTAGTGAAGAATTAGTTATCTGAATATCCAGCACCGCCATGAATGCGCCTAGCATACTTGCCATAACGCCAATCCAGGTTCTCAACGGTATGGGTTGATTCGAGGAAGATTGGCTAGAACCTTGATTCCCTTGGTTGCCAACTGCATTTGTTTCAGCCACAGCAGTACTCCAGGTATAGAAATAGAGATATGTTGAAATTAAAAGATATATTTATTTTTAACTTTAAAACTAAAAGTGCGTAGACGAGTATTTTGACCCCAATAAATATTTCAATATGTCAAGTTGAGGCTTAACGCTTAAGCCCCAAAATGTCGAGTGTACGGGCTTCGCCGCTTGCCGAACGTCTGAATGGTATAAGGGTGTAGGGAATTATGCGTTAAGCGTTTCTTATCTCCATGAGTGATTCTCAAAAATCAGATCGGATTGCTATAGCATACTTTTTATCCCCTTCTAGTGTTGTGTAGTCGTCAAAATACCCTTTTCTACATAAATTGAGTGAACAAGTTGTCTTATACGGGGTAATTGTCTTGAGAAAAAGATATAACCCAATATACAAGCAATACCGTCAAGAATTAATGTATTCGTAGCACCAATGCGATCTGCTAATGCACCTCCTAACAAATTCCCAAAAGGTGTAATTCCCAAAAAGGACATGTTGAAAAAACTCATGACTCGTCCGCGTTTATCATCTTCAAGAATTGTTTGTAATACTGTATTACTTCCAGCAACTTGAATGATTATTCCTACACCAACTAACAGCAGTGCTAACAAAGAAAATGGTAGAAAGCGTGACAAGGAAAAAGCAATCAAACCAATTCCTAAAACACCTGGTGCTAAAGCAATCAATTTACCAAGTCCTACTACCGTTTGGCGTGTCGCTAAATAAATTCCACCTGCTAGTGCTCCAACTCCTGATGCTGCCATGAAAAAACCTAGAGTTTGTGCACCACCTTTATAGATTTCTTCTGCAAAAATCGGTACGATAATCGTATACTGCATTCCCATAAGGCTGACTAAAGCCGAGAGCAGCAAGATAGCACGAATTGGTGGAAAGCCAAAGGCATAGTCAAACCCCTCTTTGACTCTCTGGAAGACATTTGTGTCAATAACTACGATTTTCCACGGCTTCACCTCCATTGCTAATAACCCACAAATCACAGCAATGTAGCTTAACCCATCAATTAAAAAACAATATGCAGTACCAATGTGAGCAATCAGCAAACCTCCAATTGCTGGACCAATTAATCGCGCACCATTGAACATTGTCGAATTAATAGCAATGGCATTTGCTAAATCGTCTCTGTGTTCTACTAACTCTGGTACAAATGCTTGTCTTGCTGGTGCATCAAAAGCATTGATCAATCCTTGAAACAAACTTAAGGCAATAATATGCCAAATCTGAATCGCGCCAGTCAACGCTAGAATTGCTAGCGTTAATGACTGAATCATTGACAGAATTTGTGTACCAATAATAGTGCGATGACGGGAAAAGCGATCTATAAAAACTCCACCAAAGGGAGCAATAAAAAAACTAGGTATTTGACTAGAAAATCCCACAACTCCCAGCATGAATGGCGATTTAGTTAAGTCATAAACTAGCCAAATTGTGGCAATTTGGGTCATCCATGTCCCAATGAGAGAGATTCCTTGTCCAGCAAAAAACAGACGGTAATTTCTTGACCTTAATGCCGGTAAAAGCGGACTCTTTCTATTTGCTTGTGTCTTCATTCAAGCCTGATTTATACCACTATATATCTTTTTATAAATATCATCTGACCTGACACCTTATTACGCCTCTCTACAGGTGGAAAAGAATACCATTGCTTTTGGAAGAGGTTTTAGTAACAAATTTTTCCTTGTACCCTATCCCCTCGTCCTACTTGACTTTTACACTGATTTCTGCGGACATCCCTGGTGCAATTTGCGATTCGTAGCCTTTGATGCTCTGTTTATCGAAAACAATTTTCACAGGAACACGTTGTACAATTTTCGTAAAGTTACCTGTAGCATTATCTGGTGGTAAAAGGGCAAACTGTGCGCCGGAAGCTGGCGAAATACTATCAACGCGACCCTTAAAGGGATGATGGGATAAAGCATCAACTTTAATCTCCACTTCCTCTCCTGGCTTCATGTTTTCCAACTGAGTTTCTTTAAAGTTGGCAACAACCCAAGATTCGTCATTGACGATCGCCATCAAAGGTGTTCCTGCTTGTACCCGGTTACCAACTTCCACCGTTTTGCGCCCTACCCGTCCGGCTGCAGGAGCAGTAATGTTGGTGTAGGATAACTGCAACTGGGCGTCTTTCAAGGATGCATCTGCTTGAGCTATGGCTGCTTTGGCTGCTTCGTATTGATTACGGTTGACTGTTGTTTGTTCACCGCCTGCAGTTGCTTGTTGCAGTCCACCTTTGGATGCTGCTAGTTTTGCTTGAGCACTCACTACTCCTTCTTGTGCTTGCGCTAGTTGCGATTGTGCTTTTGCTACGCCAACTCTGGCGGCGGCTAATCGTGCTTGCGCTTGGTTCACTCCTTGAATCGCAGCATCCTTTTGGGCTACAGCCACATCATACGCTGACTTAGCAGTATCTAATTGCTGACGGGGAATTGCCCCTTGTTGAGACAAGGTGTTGTAACGGTTGTAATCAGCTTGCGCTTTTTGCAAATTGGCGTTTGCTTGGGCAACTTGGGCTTGTGCGGCGGGAATTCCTGCTTCTGCCTGTTTCACCTCAGCTTGTGCAGCGGGAATCCCAGCTTGTGCTTCCTGTACGGCGGCTTGCGCTGTGGAAATCGCTGCGACAGCACCGCTAACATCTCCCTGTGCTTGAACTGTTTTTGCACTCGTTGTTTTTGAGGCTAAGTTAATATTTGCTTGTGCTGCTTGCGCCTGACGACGAGCATTTTGTAGCGCTGCATCAGCTTGTTGCACTTTGCTTTGATAATCCCGTGGATCAAGTTTTACCAGCAATTGTCCTGGTTGTACCTCCTGGTTATCATTCACCAAGACTTGACTTATGGTTCCGGGAATGCGAGTACTGACTTGGTGTAAGTGTCCCGCAACTTGAGCGTTGTCTGTCTCTTGGTGAGTGGAAGCATACTGCCACCAGTGGTAACCAAAACCTCCACCAACTACAGCACCCACACCCAATGCTGTCAAAATCAAACCTATCGGTTTTTTCTTCTTTGGTGTTTCCGGCGGTTGGGGTTTGACTTGCTTGTTCTCAGTCTCAGCCTGAGTATGCACATCAGCTTCTGGAGTTGTTTGTGCTGGTAGAGTTCTATTTGTAAAATTTTCTGATGTTAAAGCTTCCAAAGTTTCTGTGTCTTTAACAAGCTCTTTCTCCAGAACTGCAGTTTTGTGTTTGTTACGTCCGTTGGAGTTGATGTTGTTTGTGCGTTCCATGATAGTTAAGCTCCAGTATCGTTTTTGCCCGTTGTAATATTTAGAGTGCTAAATGTTTAGGGAAGATTATTTAATAGATATTTATTTAGAATGCGTAATATTATTTTAGAGAAAACAACCAACAAAGCACCTCACCCAAATGGATGATTGATTCTAGGATAAATTCTCGATTGCCTGATTCATAAGTTGGGAAAACTGTTCTCGTTCAGCGTAAGAAATACCGTGCATAGCTTGCTCGCGAATTTCTACCGCAATAGCTGGCAAGACTGTTTCGAGTTCTCTGCCTGCATCTGTTAGCCAAATACGCCAAATTCGGCGATCGCGACAGTCACGTTCTCGGCGAATCAAACCTCTTTCTTCCATTCTGTCCAATACGCCAGTTAACGTACCTCCCACCTGTTGCAGCTTTTCTCCAATACTAGAAGTTGGTAAACCGTCTTCCTCCCATAAACAGCAAAGCACTACCCAGTGGAAGGGGGTTAGTCCAAACGGCTCCAACCGCTCAGTCAACTTGCGACTTAACAGTTGTGAGAGAATTTTAATCCGGTAGCCTAAACCGTATGGTGCACGGACTTGCTGCCATGACTCCAAATCTTGAGACTTGTTGGGTTTATAGACCATTTTTCACAAAAAACTTAGTGTGCGTAATATTAAGATAGCATTATTCAATTATATAGCAAGGACTTATAGTCAGCTATTTGATGGATTTAGTTAGCTATCTTTTAGAAAACTGGCACATTAGATTTGGAAAACAATTAGATTTGGGGCTACTTGAAACCACAGATGCGCAAGGCAGGGAGTGTTTTGGGGAACCAGCGCCGTCGGGAGAGTTTCACAGGCTTAGACGCCCACCAGAAAACTTGTTGTAGGATAGCGACTGGCGTTGGGTTCCCCTGAATATGCAACCAAACCGTGCGGACAAACAACAGAGAAATTACTTATTGTGTGTGTATCTGTCTCTACTGTGCTGTACAACACCTTTGAATAAAGTGGGAGGCTTGTTTTGAAATCAAGCTAATGACTAAACACTAGACAAGGAGTAGACTTGACCATCTATTAACAGTCGAGTGATTCCTTTTGCTT
Source organism: Brasilonema angustatum HA4187-MV1 (assembly GCA_019359695.1). GTDB lineage: Bacteria > Cyanobacteriota > Cyanobacteriia > Cyanobacteriales > Nostocaceae > Brasilonema > Brasilonema angustatum. The sequence continues at coordinate 250,136 of JAHHGV010000001.1, read as the reverse complement.
GTAGATGATAACGAGCCTTGTGCAGCATTTTAGTATCAGGAATTTTAATCACGCGATCGCGCTTGGTTGAGAAGCGCTTTGCCACTCGATGGTTATCGAATACTGGTAGCGTTCTTTGTTGAGTTTCCAAGCTAGGAATTTGTCCCAAGTCGCCAAATTCCCGCAGTGGACGAGTGATTAATTCTGAGGAACGATCTATAACTAAATAGCAAGTTTTGGGCAAAGCCGCTGATGACAATGGTAAAACTCTTACTAATGCCTCACCCGATCTTGGTCTTGTGACGAAAGGTGCAGCTGGTTCAAAGTCTTCTTCATCATAGTCATCATCATCATCATCATCTTCCAAATCCTCCAAATCATCTGACTCATCTAGCAAATCTTCCCCAAACATTTCCGCTATGACATTAGCCTCTGGACGTGTATCTTCCAAAAGCGGACTAGGAATGCTGGTGATTTCTGAAGGTTTTATTTCTGGAGGTTTTATTTCTGGAGGTTTTATTTCTGGGGGTTTTTGTTCTAGAAGTTCCAATTGCTCAGCAACTGGTTGCTCATGTGGTTGCTCATATTGCTTACCTCGAATTGGTAAAATTGGTTTTGTCTCGGCTGAGGAGCGCCGCTTCACTCGTCTGCTAGCATGACTTGGCTCATCAACTTCCACAAGGTGTAAGTTTTGTGCCACCACAGGTTCTTCTTGCGGTAAGACCACTGCTGCTGGAGGATCTGACGACTTAGGCGTCTGGGGAACTTGGAGGGGCGCAATCTCAACGACAGTTTGCGAAACTTCAGGCTCTAATATTTTTTGCTCTTGTTTCTGGTCTTCCTGTGGCTGATTGTTAAAAGCAGGCAGATTGTCGTAGTTAACTTGTGCCCTTCCTTCAGGGGTTCTTGCAGCACGCTTTAAAGACACAAGGTATTCATACTCATCTTCTGGCAGAGTACTTTTGAGTAAGCGGCTAATCGTCGAGTTACTCACGTCATAGCGTTCTGCCAAAGTTGAGGTTGTTTCGGCAGTTTCGCGGTATAATTTGAGAATTTCGTGTTTATCTGGTTCTGTTAGTTTTCTCACGGTAGACACCACAAATTTCTAAACTGTATTTCTTCCACTGACACGTCGCGAACGGATGAATGATGCGTCGTATTCTTCCAACAGCGGCTATGCCAAATAAAACTCCACTTCACGCCCAAAATACCTCTAAATATCTCTCTATTTTGATAGTTACGAACCCAACTTGTGGCCCATTTAAAGCGGGTCATGCCCATCCCCAGGAAAAAATCAGTGATCACAAAAAACAGAACAGCAAGGAAAACCATAAGTTCTTCTTGCAAGACTATTTCTGTACAACTGACAAATATCTTTCCAAGGAAATATAAAAGCATAACCATACTGATGACTAACCAAACACTATAACCACTCTTGTATTTGTGGACTGCGCCAATTTCTTAAGCATAAGACACCAGCAGCTAGATAAGCTATTACCTCAAAAATATATGTTCCAATAACATCCCACTCAGCACGCTTTCGGAGCAAGAGTGAATATGACATTATACTACTAAACACCAGAAATAGTAGAAGTGCCAGCAGACCCCAACTTAGGATAGCCCAGACAATGCCTTGAGTGGAGAACATAGTTTTGAGATGGTGTAACTTGGTGTTAGCGCTACTCATAGAACTTTACTGTATAAATGCAGGCATTGCAGCTTTTTGGCTGAATAATAGTTCAAAAGACAGTTCTGATAAAACTAAACCAGTCAATTTCAAGCTAAAACTGGTACTCAGCTCACGCCCATGACGAACCAATATGCCATTTGCTTTGTTTTCGCTGTTTGTTCATTAACTCACTCTTGCGACGACTTGGATCTTAGCTTCGCCGAGGTGAAATCTGCAATAATTTTAGATTGCCTTTTGCTTAGGTTTACAGATATAATGTAAAAACTGACTGTCCAACGAGGCAGTTATTTTGATTGGGCGCGTAGCTCAGTGGATAGAGCCACGGATTTCTAATCCGTTGGTCGCAGGTTCGAACCCTGCCGCGCTCGTTTTAAATTTGACCAAGCCCGCTTCGGGGAGCGGGTGTGGGGGTGTAGGGAGAAGTAGCCCTCAATAGAATTAGAATAAAGTGTGAAGTTTAATTTTTTCATCCTTCACTCTTTATCCTTTAGACTTGACTAAGCTCCAGGTCCGGCTGTGACAATCACCAGCTTCTCTGGATGAATAAGTTCTTGTATTGTCTGTTGCACCTGAACCGGAGTCACTGCTTCAATTCGTTTGGGAAATTCTCGGATTTCGGCTTGAGAAAGACCATAGACGGCATTATCTAAAATCATGCTCGCTACGTTACTAGGATTAGCCAATTCTACAGGGTAGTTATTGGTGATTGAGCGTTTGGCTGTATTCAATTCGGCTTCGGTAATTCCTTGCTCTCGCAACTGCTTAAGTAAAGCGAGGGTACTAGTAATAGCCTTCTGAGCATCTCCTGGAGCTGTCTGCATCTGAATTAAGAATGGACCAGGATTAATACCTGTAGCAAAGCCACTGTAGATACCGTAGGTTAAACCTTGGCGATCGCGCACCTCAGTACCCAAGCGACTAGACAAGGTATCGCCGCCCAAAATTTGATTGAGTACCAAAGCAGAATAGTAACGAGAATCTTTGCGTGCGATACCATTGTAACCAATGTAGGTTACAGCTTCCGTCTTACCGGGAATCACTGAATTCAACTGTTTCATTGTTTGCGGTAAGGACACCGGAGGTAAGTTAAGAGTCGGTGGCTTATTCTGAACTTGCCATTTATCGAAAGCTTTATTGAATAGTGCTTTCACTTGGTTAGGGTCAAAGTCACCAACAAGGGCGATCGTTGTCGTATCTGGGCGATAGTGTTCCTGGTAAAAGCGAAGCACATCAGCACGAGTCACACTTTTTAAGCTTTCTTCTGTAGGAAAGCTATGAAACGGATGATTTTCCGGGTAAATTGCTTGCTGGAATACCCGTCGTCCCAATCCGCGAGGATCATCTAGTTGTACTTTCAGACTTATCAAAGCCCGCTGACGAGTAAGTTCTAGTTGGTTATCTGGGAAGGTAGCATTTTGCACTACATCTGCCAGAGTTTGAATTAATATCGGCATATTAGCAGACAGCCCATTTCCACTAATACCAACTCCTTCACGAGTAGCACCGAATCCTAAGCTGACTCCCTTATTCTCCAAGATTTTTGCTAGAGTTAGAGCGTTTTTTGTTTGAGTTCCATTCATTAAATTGGTTGCAACCAAACTTGCTAAACCTGCTTTCTGGTTAGTATCAAATTCGGCACCAGCATCAATTTGTCCATTGAGATTCACAGTGGGGACACTGTGATCAGGTAGCAGTAAAACGCGCAAGCCATTTTTGAGTGTGAATTGCTGTGGTAACGGTTGTTGAGTCGAAGCAGTGGCTGATGTTGCGGGAGGGAGGTATTTAGCAAGTTCTGCTGGATCGACAGGTTTACCAGGGCTGAAGTTTTCTACAGTGCGACTAGAAGCACCACTGGAACTCCCTGGCTTACCACCTGGTAGAGTCGGTTCAAAAAAGCCGATAGTTTGTTTAGCAGGATTGAGGTAAGTTTTCGCCACTCGCTGTATATCTGCTGCTGTGAGTTTGGCAATTGCTTTAAGATATCCCTCAACATAACGATAATCTCCAGCGACTGTTTGGTTATACCCTAGCTGTGTCGCCTGAGAGGTAATATCTTGGTTACCGAGTACAAAGGAAGCTTGAAGTTGCGTCTTTGCTCGGTTCAATTCTTCTGTGGTGACTTGTTTTTGTTGCAGTTGAGCCAACGATTGTTGCAACACCTGGGCAATTTTTGATAGGGGTTGACCTGCAGCAGCTGTGACATTAATTTCGTACCAACCTGGTTCGATCAGTTCTGAAGGACTTGCACCCACCGAGCTTGCCAAGCCTGATTCTACCAAGGTTTGATAAAGCTGTGAGCTACGTCCGCCCGTGAGAACCACATCCATCAGATCAATGGCTGGTACGTCTGGATGATTAACATTTGGTAGAGGATAAACGACTTGCAATAATGCAGCGCTTCCTGGTTCTTTTAAGACGATAGGTGCTTTTTTAGGAGCAGAGGTAGAAGAAGAGGAGGGAGAAGGTGTTTTTTTAGGAGTAGAGGTAGAAGAAGGTGTTTTTGAAGAATTTTCCTTAGTTTGGCTGTCTTGTTTCCCCCGATTTGGTAACTTTCCAAAAGTCTTTTGGACAGTTTTCAGCACCGGCTCTGTGGCAAAATCTCCCGTAATCACTAGAGTCGCATTGTCAGGGGTGTAGTAGGTTTTGTAGTAGTTGCGTACCTGCTCCACTGTGAATTGCTGTACATCAGCTTTTGTACCTCCTACGGGTAAACCATAAGCCCGTTTCGGGAAAGCTGCTCGCATCACAGCCCGATTTAGGCGATAGCCTGGAGAATTTTCGTATCCTTGTAATTCCGAAATGACAACGCGCTTCTCACTTGTCAGTTGTTCAGCACCAACTAAAGCGCCTTCCATGCGATCGGCTTCTAAGGTGACTAGGGCTTCTAATTTGTCGCGTTGCACTGTGCCAAAATAAGCTGTCTCGTCATGACTCGTAAAAGCATTGAACTGACTTCCCAAAGCACTAAACAGCCGACCAAATTGTACTGGACGATCTGTGGTTCCTTTGAACATCAAATGCTCTAGCTGGTGAGAGATACCATTCTCTCCTGCTTTCTCGTTGCGCGAACCAACTCGATACCAAACCTGCACACTCACCACAGGTGCGGTGTGGACTTCCTTAGTTAAGACTGTTAAACCATTTTTCAATACCGTTTTACGTACCCCCTGAGTGAGGGCAAAATTAGACACAGGTGTTACTGCACTTGGTGTTGCAGCATTGCTAAAATAGCCTCCTGAGAGCACTCCAGTTAAGAGGGAGCTTATAAAAAAGACTATCAAAATGAATGGACGCAGTTTGGGGAAAAAAGGCATAATAGGTCACAGAAAAAATAAACAGCGTGGTGTGAATAAATATATGCTATAAAAATGCTCCCTTGCTATCTACCATACAAGAGAGCACAAATTGTGGTGATAGGAGCAAACTTAATTTTTCCTTGAGATAACTCTAACAAGCCAATATGACGGATTAATGACAGTTGTTTGTCACTCCCATGACTGAGTCAGTGAGCAGTGAGCCAGCGCTGCAGGAGGGTCTCCCTCCGTAGGCGACTGGCGAACCCGAAGGGTTAACAGTAAGCAGTTATCATTTGAGTTCACTCCCTCACTCGTCTTTTCAACATAGTCGTTTCTAACCCTTGAATTTATAAATTGCTGAATGAGCGATAAGCGAAGCTTGCTGCCAAAGGCAGATCGCACTCCTTGGACTCCTCTGCATGCAAAATTACACCGTACGATCCGCTCTCGTCACCTGTTTGAGCGCAACCAACGACTATTAGTTGCAGTTTCAGGTGGACAAGATTCCCTGTGCCTCATAAAGTTAATGTTAGATTTACAAAAAAAATGGGGATGGTATCTAAGTATTGTCCACTGCGACCATTGCTGGCGTTCCGACTCCCAAGCAAATGCTAAGCATGTAGAAAACTTGGCAAAAAATTGGGGTGTTTCATTTTATTTACGAACAGCTGACGAACCTTTAAAAAGCGAAGCTGCTGCACGTAATTGGCGGTATCAAGTTTTGAGTGCGATCGCCCAGGAAAATCAATTTTCTTGCATTGTTACAGGTCACACAGCCAGCGATCGCGCTGAAACTCTACTTTACAACTTAATTCGCGGTACAGGTGCTGATGGCTTGCAAGCATTAACATGGCAACGACTGCTGGATAATGGGGTCGTGCTTGTACGCCCACTGTTAGAAATAACTCGTATGCAAACTGGGCAATTTTGCCAAGAGTTTCAGCTACCTGTTTGGGAAGATTCAACTAATCAAGATTTGAAGTTTGCCCGTAATCGCATTCGTCAAAATGTTTTACCATATTTGCAAGAAAATTTCAACCCTCAAGTTGAATCAGTTCTTGCCCAGACTGCTGAAATTTTGCAAGCAGAAGTAGAATATTTAGAACAAGCTGCCTATCAGTTGCTCCAACAGGCGATGGTGACATCAGCAGATGAGGAAGGAAATTTTTATACTTCATATCCAATCAGGCTAAACCGTCGCGTATTACAGAAAGCACCACTGGCGCTACAGCGTCGCGTCATGCGTCAGGTATTACAAGAAATAATTCAGATTGCTCCTAGTTTTGAGCAAATTGAAAAACTAATCGCTTTAATCAATGCACCAAACCGTTCGCAGACTGATCCATTTCCTGGTGGTGCGATCGCCCAAGTTGAAGGTGAGTGGATTTACCTGAAACAGTTTTAGCTTGCTTATTCAATCTCGGAGGTGTTGATCAACTGTACTTTTATACTGTTGCAACTGTTGGCAGTTTAAAACTTCCTGCTGCCTTTCGAGCACTTTCAGGGCATGATTGAGATATTCGCGTACTATTTGTGTAAAAGCAAGGCTAGTAGACACTTGAGCAAGTAACTCGTTTAGTGCTGGACTTTGCTGATTATCCAATACAGCAGAGTAGGAACACTTTGTTTTGTACTCTTCCAAGCGACGTTGCTCACCCCGCAAGTGCTCCCATGCTCCTTCAAGTTCTTTACGGTTGCGGGAAATCTCGGTTTGCAACATTTCAATTTCCTGGCGGGAAGCTTCTACTTCTTGTTGTTGCGTCTCCAAGCGCTGAAATTCATCCTCCATTTGTTGCAGTTGTTCCAAACGCTCTTCCATATCCATTTCACGCCGATTTAACTCTTGCGCTTGAAACGTCAGAGACTGCTTCCACTGGTTAATTTCTTCTTCTCTAAGCTTAAATTTTTCTACCTGACGGGAAAAATTCTGCAAAATATTCACTAAAGGACGCCCCGCCTCCTGAATCCGTTGTACTTTACGGTTGGGATTGATTTCAACCAATACGAGGACTCCATCACTTAATTTGCTAGCTTCCTCAGCAGGAACCACTTCTTCAGAAACTGTACTCCAACTTTGGTCAGTTCGTTGACAAGCCAATAGTTTTAGTTCAGTTTTGCCACCACCAAGTAAACCGCCTTTCTGCTTTTGTACTTCTGCTAAATACAGCACACTGTTATTCCTTTTGTGTACTTAAGACTCCTAAAATCAGTGAATACTTATCTATGTATACTATATTTTTAGTAGTATATAATACTTTATGTACGTCAAAACCACTAGGCAGGCAGTCGCCTGACGCCACATTCTACCCTGCGGGAAGCCCTCCGGGGATGACCTATGCCCTGCGGGCACGCTGCGATAGCCCTCCGGGGAGAACCTTCGGTTCCGCTAGCCCCTAAGGGGGCGCTGCGCAAACGCTAACGCCAGTCGCCTGCGGAGGGAGACCCTCCCGCAGCGCTGGACTCACCGTAAGGCGTGGCGGAACGCCATAGAGCGGGGGTTCGCAATCGACGGGAACCGCCGTTTGTGTAGCAGGTTGTCTCACCCTTGAGGTATGTTCTATGCCTGAAGGATACGCTATTTTGTATACCGAAAGGCAGATTTTGCTATTCTCTTGTTTTTGTCCCACGGCTGAAATATTTCAATTTGCTCGTCCATAAGTTATGTATCATAAATCACTTTTATCAAAAATAGCGGTTATCGTTTGAATCATATACACACATGTATAGACATTACATGTTAGGTCTATACTGTATGACACACAACAAATACCTGTTATAATTTGTCACCTATTTATATTGTGTACTGAGGGTTTGTGTTTTACAGCCGTATAATTGCTAACTTTTTTATGACTGATATAGCATTTTGATTTGGATAGAGTACTCTTGACAGGTTGGGATAGAATTATTTTATACAGTAAAGACAGTTAGGAAAATCCGCAAATGTTCTAACCAGAAACGTTTACATCAGGAGGTATATGGGCGTCGTATGAGTACAGTTCTGATAGTGGAAGACAGTGTTACACAGAGGGAGATGATTACAGATTTATTAAAAGCGAGTGGCTTAACAGTGACCCATGCGAGTGATGGAGTAGAAGCATTGGAGGCAATTCAAATTGCTTGTCCCGATTTAGTCGTTTTGGATATAGTCATGCCTCGGATGAATGGCTATGAAGTTTGTCGTCGCTTAAAGTCTAATCCTAAAACCCAAAATCTTCCGGTGGTGATATGTTCTTCCAAAGGTGAAGAAGTTGATCGCTACTGGGGTATCAAACAGGGAGCCGACGCCTATATAGCTAAACCCTTCCAACCAACTGAGTTGGTGGGAACAGTCAAACAGCTGTTGCGAGGATAAGGATGAACACAAAATGATCACTCAAGCGGACTTTTTAGGAGGAGGTGGACAAGAGCAGTCCCGTTCTGAATTAGAAGTAAAAAGTCCAGAAAAAGAGTTATGTCTAAGATTTTATATTCCCTTACGTCAGGAGTTTGCACTACTAGCCACTGATATTCGGGAAGTCATTGAACTAAGTCCTGACAGAATTACCCCAATTCCTAATACTTCTTCTTTGCTTTTGGGTGCTCTAAATCTACGAGGTCGAGTCATTTGGGTGGCTGATTTGGGTCAATTTCTAGGACAAAGAACCACCTTAAATACCAATCGTTCTCAGATTCCTGTGATTGCTATAGAACAGCAAGATACAATAGTCGGTTTAGCAGTTGAAGAAATCGGGGGTATGGACTGGCTTGATAAAAAGCAGCTGAGGCTATCTACGAGTGTACCAGATACAATGGCTCTGTTTTTACAAGGAGAATGGATATTAGGATCTAAAAAAAATCAGTGTCTGCGGCTGCTTGATCACAAGGCAATTTTACGAAGTGCGCGATGGGTTGGGTAAAAAATTAGTTAGTCCAACTCGCTTACGCCCTATGTCCTATGCCTACGGCACTTGGCTTGGGGGAGCAGACACGCACTCGCGTATACCTAGAGGGCAGGCTATGCGTAAGTCCCTTTGGGACACGAAGAATGCAACGCAAGGGTTTGGGCGTGCGCTTACAAAATAAAGAATCTTTTTTTGAATGAACACCTGAGTAAATTTTGAATTTAAGTGCAGCAAGTTGGGGCTGGCAGACTTTTCAGTCGTCTAATGAAGCGGCAGGATGAAATGGAGGCACAAAAGGGTAGTGAGTATAAAAGAGTATGAGCAGACTTATGTTCAGGCTTATAAAGCTTACATGCAAGGAAACTACAAACAAGCAGCCACTCTCATCGATCAACTGGTGCAACATTTACCATATGACCCTAATATATCTTTGCTGCGGGGTCACATATACTATGTTTTGCAGCAGTGTGATGTGGCAAAAATAGAATACCAAAAAGTTTTAAAGTTTACAGACGACCAAGAAATTATCCGCCTTGCCAATAATGGTCTTGACAATATAAAAGAATATCAACAAAAGCTAGACGCTCAAGATTTTGAGAAAAAAGACAATAATTTTCCTGATTCTTCTGAATCTCAAACAGTGAAGAAACAAGAATTAGAAAATTCGACAGATAATCAAAACTTTAAGACTAACAGTAGCAGCTTTCATTTGAATTCATTGGATGAACTTCAAAAAGCTGTAGACGATATGGAAGAGCTACCTATTAGCAGTCCATTTGATATATCAATAGACGATACTACCGTATCTGATACAACGTTCAATTCAAAAGAAAATTTTAGCGATGCCTTTTCTGGTGTTATTCAACAAGAAGCATGGCAACTATCTAATGTGAATCATCAAGAAGCGAAAGCTGAGAATACAAAAACTTTCAAAGCTGACAAAACAGAGTCTTTAGAGGACTTTGATCAATTTGACGATTCAGGAAATATTCCAGGATTTAACTTAACACAAAATTCTCCCTTTGAGGAACCACAGATATCTTCAACATCTGTGGAAAACGACACTTCACAACCCACTCAAGCAGAGACTACACTCACTCAGCAAAATTACGATTTGACTTGGGATAGCACCCCCAAAGGTGATGGGGCTTTTCTCCCACCCGGAAGGGACGATTGGGCTTCGCGTAGCATCCGAGGTGATCGCGATTTGGAGCTACTATTTATGAGTGCTGCTTCCCAACAAGAAGTCCCAGTTATTATCCGGGCTGATCTGTGGAATAAAAAACCTCAAGTCTCTGTCAAGCAAGGTTTTCTTGGTTCATTAGCAAATGCCCCTCTACAAACTAAGCAATGGATTGTCGCTGGTACAGTGGGTGTTGTCTCAGCTCTGGTTGTTGCTGGAGTTAGCTTTGTTTATACTAAGTTGTTACCACTTCAACAACGAGAGTTGGTGCAAAACACCGCTAGGGTAATGACTTTGGCATCTGGAATTGCTGGGTTTGCTACCGCAGGTATCATGGGCAGTCTCAGTCACAGGCACATTTCCCGCACAGCTAAAGATCTACAAGCTCAATTCGATGCTGTGCGCCAAGGAAATTTTCATGTCCAAGCCACCGTGTATTCAAAAGATGAATTTGGGCAACTGGCAGCTAGCTTTAACCAAATGACTCGTGTTATATTGACGACTACTAATGAAGCTACACGTAAAGCTCAAGAACAAGAGGAAGCTAGAGAAAACCTGCAACGCCAAGTGATTCACCTGTTAGACGATGTAGAAGGAGCTGCCAGAGGAGATTTGACAGTGCAAGCCGAAGTAACCGCCGATGTACTTGGAGCGATCGCTGATGCTTTTAACTTCACAATTCAAAACCTACGGGATCTGGTACAACAGGTGAAAGTCGCAGCACACGAAGTTACCAGAGGGGCAACCAATTCGGAAACCTTTGCTAGGGCGTTATCTCGGGATGCCCTAAGACAAGCACAAGAGTTGGCGGTGACGCTGAATTCTGTACAAGTTATGACTGACTCAATCCAACGTGTCGCACAAGCAGCACGCGAAGCACAAGCTGTTACCCGTGATGCTAGCGATATAGCTCTTCAAGGTGGACAAGCAGTAGAGAATACTTTGGCAGGGATTTTAGAAATTCGGGAAACTGTAGCGCAAACAACCCGGAAAGTGAAGCGACTGGCAGAGTCTTGCCAAGAAATTTCCAAGATTGTGGCGTTGATCTCGCAAATTGCTTCTCGGACAAATTTGTTAGCACTCAATGCTAGCATTGAAGCGGCACGTGCGGGAGTTGCTGGACGAGGTTTTGCAATTGTAGCGGATGAAGTGCGGCAGTTAGCAGATAAATCAGCGAAGTCGTTGAAAGAAATAGAACAAATAGTCATGCAGATTCAGAGCGAAACAGGCTCTGTAATGATTGCGATGGAGGAAGGTATACAACAGGTCATTAATGGTACCAAGTTAGCAGAGGAAGCTAAGCGATCGCTAGAAAACATTATTCAAGTCGCCAAGTGCATCGATGTTTTAGTGCGTGGGATTACCTCGGACACTGTTGAACAAACCGAAACCTTCCGTGCTGTGGCTGAAGTTATGCAATCTGTGGAATTAACAGCGCAAGACACTTCACGAGAAGCACAACAAGTCTCTGGTGCTTTACATAGTTTGGTCAGTGTATCTGGTGAGCTGATCACCTCCGTTGAACGTTTCCAAGTCGAAATCTCTGAAAATACAAGGTAACTAGTCAATAGTCTATAGTTCAAAGTATAAGTATTGACTTTTGAATATAGACTATTGACTTTTGACATTTGACTATTTACCAATGACTTAATGATTAAAAACTATGCTGCCAGAACAACAACAGCGCATTTTGGGTTACTTCATTGAGGAAGCAAAAGACCATCTAGATACGATAGAAAAGGGGTTGCTGAATCTACAGAGTACCCTTGATAACCCAGAAATGATTAACGAAGTTTTTCGGGCGGCTCACTCCATAAAAGGAGGAGCAGCAATGCTTGGTCTGAGTAGCATTCAACACACAGCTCACCGTTTAGAAGACTATTTTAAGATTCTCAAACAGCATCCCATTCAAGTTGACCAAAAATTAGAATCTTTGTTTCTTGGTGTATCTGATACTTTAAAAGCGCTGTTAGAAAGTTGCACCGAACCTTCTGGTCTTACTGATGAAATGGCACAGACCTTAATGTCAGAAACTGAACCTGTCTTCAAATGGTTGCAAGAACATTTGGAATTACTAGTAGAGGAAAGTCGCAATCAACTAACAGAAAATACAAGTATCTTAGCAAAAGTTTCTCCTACAACTTCGCCACAGACTCTATCACAAAGAAGTGAAAATTGGCAAAATTCACAAACTGTGCAAAGTCAAGTTATCCGGATATTACGGGAAATGTTGCAACTGTTTAAACAAACTGCAACACCGCAAACGCGACAAAGCCTTGTGAAGTGTTGTGACAAGTTAGTTGAACTTGGTGAAGAATTTAATTGGGCTAACTGGTGTGGTTTGTGTCGAACAGCAGGAAATGCGATCGCATTTTCACAAAACACCTATCTCACTCTCGCTAAAACCGTTATTACAGATCTTAAACAAGCTTTAGAATTAGTTATTGCAGGTAAAGAAACTGAAATAACAATTAGTCAGCAACTGCAAGCACTCGTTAAGGTAGAAGAAACAATTGAATTGTTAGAAATACCTCTTTTTCTGGCAGATGAATTTGATAGCCCAACAGAACGATTAGAATTACCACCAGTTACATCTTCCAGCACTTTATATTTGGGATATGGTAAAGAAAATTCACAAAAAATCAGTAATGCTACTTCTACAAAAGTTTTGGACATAGAGCCAGAAGACAAAATTACTAGTTTATCTGAACTGTTTGATCAATTTAATAGCAATGATAACGCTCATTTCACTCATACAACAGATACGAATAATCAAGAAGTTAGAATATCTAACTTAAATCGATTGGCCGATTTTTTTGAAGGTAACAGTTCCGAAGAGGGAATGTGGGACAAAGAAGAAATTTTAGAGATGAACGCTGAGGATAAAGTAAAAAGAGATGTTAGCAATGACAACGCCGAAGATACTGATAACCCTCTGGAAAAATTTCTTGATAAAAATACAATAGAAACAGAAGAATATACTCTTTTGTTTTCTGATGATTTATTAGAAGACGATTTAGAATCAACCCATCAGACAACGAGTCACTCTATCAAGTTAAGTCTTGATAAAAAGCTTGCACCAACAGCAGAAATCGTACAAAGCCCATTAGAAGAGTTTATTGCTGATGACGAAAAAACACAAGATAAAGTGACTAGTTTATTAGAACTGTTAATAGATGAAAATCAACCATTATCCACAGATAAAATAAATCAAAAAGAAACAGAGAATATTGCCAATGTCGAACTTTCCCAAATCCAAGAAACTAAAGATTCTAATTTTTTATTAGAATCGCCGAGAGTAAAAAAAATAGACGAAAGAGATGATAGTCACACCATAAAATTATTAAATAATAAGATACCACATCAAGACAAAATCTTAACCTTACAAGAGTTATTTTTTAATACAGAAGAAGACAATACCATAGGCTTGTCTGTCAACAATTCAACTTCTAGTGATATCTTGAGCACACAGCTTGAAACAGAAGATTTGAACAGCTTTTTGGAACTGGAATTAAAAGAACCAAAGGACGATTTTTCTCCTGGATATCAACCAGATGTAGCAAGTGAGTTAGAAGAAATTTTGTTGGCTACCGCTGCGGAAGACTTTTTGTATGATGTAGTAACTCAGTCCAGAGACTCTACTTTAGATAGTTTAATTTTTGAAGACTCGGAACTAAATTTCCAAATGGAAGATCAACAATTCCATTTGTTATTTTCATCAGAGACGGACGATGATTGGTTTCAAGATTTAACATCAAAGATAAAAAAATCATCTTCTGTTGACACGACTATAGATACCCAAAGTACATCTAACTACAGGGTAGTATCTCAGACTGAAAAGAGTGTGTTCTCCCAACAGCCAGAAGCTGTAGAATTAACTCCAGAATTTACGATACTGGCTTTAGAAGCTGAAAAGAAGCAAGACTTAGTCAACAATTTCTTGTTGACACAACAGCTTCAAGATGTGAATCGGAAAAACTCTGAGTATTCACAGGAACAGGCAGAGATTATAAACACAGAAGCAGATTTGGATGGCGATAATTCTTTACAGTTAGATTCAGCACTTGATGTCAAGGAAAATTTGTTCGCAACAGAAGCAGTTGATTCAGAAGATGAATTAACTCAAGAAATTGATACCTTCTTGAATGGCGACTTGACTGAGTTAGATGAATTACTAAGCCAGAAAGTAGTATCAGAGGTCAATGCTGAACTCAGACCAGAAGAAAGAACCCCCCAAGGAAAATTATTCGGTGTAGCAGCAAACCAGGTAACATCAGATAGAGACAAGAAAGATTTACCTCCTCGTCCCTTTGTCTATCGCACGACAAAATTTGAACAACTAATAAAAGTTCCTGTTAAGCATCTGGATGATCTGAGTAATTTAGTAGGAGAATTAGTAGTTAATCGCAACACGTTGGAAGAAGACCAACAACGTCTGCGACAGTTTTTAGATAACTTGCTGCATCAGATGCAGCAGTTGAGTAATGTCGGCGCGAGAATGCAGGAATTGTACGAACGATCGCTCTTAGATGCATCTGTTAACCCGAACCGCAGTCATCACAGCTATGATTACAATAAAGATATAGACAGAGGTTTGACTAAATTGGAAATGGATCAGTTTAGTCCTTTTCATACCCTGTCCCAAGAAATGATTGAACTCATTGTGCGGGTGCGTGAGGCAGCCAGTGATATTGATTTTGTAACAGAAGATAGCGAGAGAGTCGCGCGACAGTTCCGACAGGTGACTAACCAGCTTCAAGAAGGGATAATGCAATCGCGAATGGAACCATTTGCAGAAGTAACCATTCCTTTAGAACGAGGAGTGCGCGAAAGCGCTATCAAGTGTGGTAAACAAGCGCAACTGGTTATTGAAGGTCGAGAAACCTTGATAGACAAAGTGATTCTGGAACATCTTAAAACCCCGCTGACTCATTTGCTGAACAATGCGATCGCCCACGGTATTGAAACACCAGACATACGACAAGCGATTGGTAAGCCACCTGTGGGAGTCATTACTGTCCGCGCATTCCATCAAGGTAATCAAACTGTCATTTCGATCAGTGATGATGGCGCAGGTATTGACATAGAAGCGGTGAAGGCAAAAGCAATTAAGATTGGCATAATAACGCCAGAACAAGCTCAAAGCTTGTCTGACCATCATGTTTACGATTTACTGTTCCAACCAGGTTTTAGTACCAAAGAAAAAGAAGATGAATTAGCAGGTCGTGGTATCGGTTTGGATGTTGTTCTGGCTAGAATGAGCGAAATGCGAGGGAAAATTAATATTCATTCCACTCTCGGCGGGGGAACAACTTTCACTATTTGTCTACCCCTGACTCTGAGTATTTGCAAAGCCCTTTGCTGTATATCTGATAAAGCGGGCATTGCTTTCCCAATGGATGCTGTGGAAGATACCTTAGATGTTCCTGTAAAAAATATCCAACAAAATTCTGATGAGCAGAAATACATTCCTTGGCGTAACACACTCCTGCCATTGCAACAACTCAAAGAAATTTTAACTGTTAATCGTCAACTGAGTCGAGGTAGTATTTATGGTGGCCATCGGGACGACGACATGATTAGTGTTGTTGTCGTGCGATCGGCAAATGTCTTTCTTGCGCTACAGGTAGATCAAGTGCTTAACGAGCAAGAAATCGTGATTAAGCAATTTGAAGGACTATTCCCCAAACCTATTGGTGTTGCTGGTGCGACTATCCTGGGTGATGGTCGTATTATGCCGATTGCGGATGTTATGGAAATCATTGACATCTTCCAAGGACGAACCTCCAAACACCGTAGTACCAGTCTTTGCCAACAGCAGCAGACTCCTACTGTACAAGAAACCACTACAGAGAAGATGAACCCCATAGTGCTGATTGTGGATGACTCAATTACAGTACGGGAATTGCTGTCACTCACATTTAGTAAAGCAGGTTATCGTGTAGAACAGGCGCGTGATGGTCAAGAAGCCTGGGATAAACTGCGTTGTGATCTACCTTGTGATATTGTATTTTGTGACATTGAAATGCCTCGCTGCGACGGCTTAGAGTTGCTCTCTCGCATCCGGAAAAACCCTAACCTCAAGCATTTGCCGATTGCTATGCTTACCTCACGGGGTGCACAAAAGCACAGACAAATGGCAATTCAAATGGGTGCAAGCGGTTATTTCACCAAACCATATCTTGAAGAAGTCTTACTAGAAGGCGCATCCCGGATGCTCAAAGGCGAAAAACTTGTTGACTGATGAAAACTCTACAGCGATTTTTGTTCATCTTACTCACAACTATTATTATATGTAGGTGGTTGTTAGCTCCTGATATTGCAATTGCCAAAACTTATACTCACTGGCATTCACCAATGCAAAATGGCATAACTAAGGAGCAACCCCTACACTATGTAAAAGTACCCTCTTCACCCCAAAATATGTCTGAAAAAAAACACTTGAGCTATCCAGTTAGCCCCAAAAACAATCAAGTTGATGACTACCACGGTACTTCAGTAGCAGACCCTTATCGTCCTTTAGAAAATCCTGACTCAGTAGAAACAAAGGCTTGGGTAGAAGCACAAAATAAAGTAACTTTTAGCTATCTTCAGGAAATTCCTGCAAGAGAAAAAATTAAGCAGCGTCTCACCAAATTATGGGATTATGAAAAATATAGTCTTCCTTTCAAAGAGGGTAAGCGTTACTTTTACTTTAAAAATAACGGACTGCAAAACCAGTCTGTTTTATACACCTTAACTTCCCTTGACGGTGAACCAAAAGTTTTACTTGACCCCAATACACTTTCAGAAGATGGTACTGTTGCTCTTTCAGGAACAACTATCAGTGAAGATGGTAATTTTTTAGCATACGGTCTCTCCACTGCTGGTTCTGACTGGCAAGAATGGAAAGTTAGGGATATTGAAACAGGTATTGACCTCAAAGACCAGTTGAAGTGGATTAAATTCTCTGGCGCATCTTGGACAAATGATAGTAAAGGATTTTTCTACAGTCGCTATGATGAGCCAAAGGAAAAAACAAAATTAGAAGATGTCAACTATTACCAAAAGCTTTACTACCATAAACTGGGAACACCTCAATCAGAAGACTTACTAATTTACAATCGTCTAGACCAGAAAGAATGGGGATTTAACGGTGATGTCACAGAAGATGGACGCTACCTAATTATTTCTGTATGGCAAGGAACTGACCCCAGAAATTTAGTTTTCTACAAAGATTTGACTAATCCAAAAGCGAAAGTTGTAGAACTCATTCAGGAATTTGAGTCTAGTTTCGGTTTTATCGACAATGACGATCACATCTTCTATTTCCGCACTGATTTCAACGCACCAAGAGGACGAGTCATTGCTATTGATACCAATAATTCGTCGCGAGAAAACTGGAAAGAAATTATCCCTCAAGCGACAGAAACTTTAGAAAGCGTTAGTATACTTAATAACCAATTTGTTGCTGATTATCTTCAAGATGCTCATACCCAAATTAAAATTTTTGACCTAAAAGGCAAATTGATACGTGAGGTTAAATTACCAGGACTCGGTTCAGCCGGTGGCTTTCATGGCAAGCGACATGATACCGAAACTTTCTATAGTTTCACCAGCTTTACCACACCAGGAACCGTCTATCGCTACGACATGGTAAGCGGAAAGAGCACAGTTTTCCGTCAACCCAAGGTGGCTTTTAATCCTGAAGATTACGAGACAAAGCAAGTTTTTTATAAAAGCAATGATGGTACAAAAGTGCCAATGTTTCTTACCTATAAAAAAGGGATTAAATTAGATGGCAATAATCCTACATATCTCTACGGTTATGGTGGTTTCAATATCTCTCTAAGCCCCAACTTTTCTGTCAGTAATTTAGTATGGATGGAAATGGGTGGTGTTTACGCTGTGGCTAACTTACGCGGTGGCGGTGAGTATGGGGAAGAATGGCATCAGGCAGGTATGAAGTCGAAAAAGCAAAATGTGTTTGATGACTTTATCGCCGCTGCTGAGTGGCTGATTGCCAATAATTATACAAAGCCTGCTAAGTTAGCTATTGGCGGTGGAAGTAACGGCGGATTACTTGTTGGTGCTTGCATAACTCAACGTCCCGATTTATTCGGTGCTGCTTTACCTGCTGTGGGTGTTATGGATATGTTGCGCTTCCATAAATTTACTATTGGTTGGGCATGGACTTCTGAATATGGCTCGCCAGACAATCAAGAAGATTTCAAAACACTTTATGCTTATTCGCCACTGCACAAACTTAAATCAGGTACAGCATACCCAGCAACAATGATTACCACAGCCGATCATGACGATCGCGTTGTTCCCGCCCATAGTTTCAAATTTGCTGCTGCTTTGCAAGCTGCTCATAATGGTGATGCGCCAGCACTGATTAGAATTGAGACAAAAGCGGGACATGGTGCTGGTAAGCCTACAGCAAAGATCATTGAGGAAATTGCAGATAAGTGGGCCTTTTTGGTGCGTACGTTAAATGTTGCACTCAACAATTAGCATCTGGTAAGGTGGGCAATGCCCACCTATGTCTATGACTATGAAAGATTTAGCACCGAATATTTTTAGTTTACTTTAGTTGCCATAACATTAACCTTAGACCGCGTGCTGGATAAGTTGTTTTAAAAAGTTAGCAACTGACAAGTCAGGGCATGGCTCAGTATAGTTTGGTCTTTGTGTTACCTGGTTTCGGTCTGCCATTATGAAGCAAGCAGCATTGTAATGTCGTTCCCGCATCATCTTCTGACAAAAGAGTTCATAACGCTTGGCGTAGCTTGCTCCCCTGAATTCTGGTAACACAGAAAAATGCGGTTCAGCGACCTGTACAGATGCGTGTGAAGCAGCACAATCCTCGAGTACAAAGAAATACCCAAGCCAAGGCGGCGGGGGTGCATCGCCAAATACGCCTTCCCGGTAAGCCGTCCAAATGTCCAAGGCAGCACCCATTGCCTCTTCTGTCCGGTTGTTAAAATTGTTGCCAAAACTCCCAACTTGGCTCTTTAACTCAATAACGACCTTGAGATGCTGATTCTCTGCGTCTACTACTAAAAAGTCATAAGTTTTCGTAGGGCGAAAAAAGCCTGGTATTACCGTCAAGCTTTTCTTAACGTGGATATGGTGTTTTGGAACTTCGGCTTCCAGTAACAAATTGGTGATGGTCAAAATAAATCCGTCCATCTGCTTACCACCCGTCACAGCACTACGGTTACCCCGGTCAATCTTGCCAGCTACTTCCTGTGCTTGTGCTTGTGCTACCCGTGTATTCCAAAAACCACATACTGCATCCCAGAAGATATCTTGGGGTATGCGACAGTTGCTTGTCATACTGCTCCCAACACTTGATCACGTACGAGTCGCAAGCCATAGATTTTATCCATTCGTTCTAGTGCCAGATGGTAATAGGTTGGCTCAACTTCCACACCAATGCTGTTACGTCCCCAGTTTGCCGCCGCTACGGAAGTTGTTCCTGTGCCCATAAATGGATCAAGTACTGTATCTCCTACAAACGAAAACATCCTTATTAATCGCTCGGATAATTCCAAAGGAAACGGGGCAGGGTGTTGCCGCGTTGAAGCACCTTTTATATCGTGCCAAATTTGCTGAAACCACTGCCTGTGTAGTGTTTCAGGAATGACAGACAATGCTCTGGCAGTAAGAGAAGGGCTGCGGTACCCACCAGGTTTACGTTGCATAAGAATAAACTCAATATCGTTTTTAATCACACCACCTGGTTCATATGGTTTGCCCAGAAAGCTACTACCATTTCCTGTTGCCTCTAGAGAGGCATTAGCGATTTTATACCAAATAATCGGCGCTAGGTTATCAAATCCCAGACTGCGGCAATGTTCTTGAATACTGGCGTGTAACGGAAATACTACGTGTCTGCCATAGCGCCTACGGGCAAGACAGACATCCCCCACTACGATCACCAAACGTCCACCTGGGACTAAAACGCGCCACATATTATGCCATACCCGATCAAGTTCTTGTAAAAACTGCTCGTAGTCCTCAATTTCTGCAAGCTGATTTGGATTTTTAATATACTCCTTCAAATTCCAATATGGTGGCGAAGTTACTATCAGATGCACACTCTCATTAGCGATATCAACTAAGCTTCTACTATCCCCCAATAACAACTGATGTGATGACGGTAAGTCTTGAACCCGTTGCTGAATTTCTTCCATCAGGGTAGTATTTTTACTAATAGAAGGAATGGCTCGCTGCTCATCTGCCGCCAGCAATGTCGTAGCTTCTTCTGGTATGAGATTTTTATCCTGTAGCGCATCTGTTAATGGATCGGATTCTTCCTCAGAACTAAACCGCGTTAAAACATAAATTTTACTCAGACTGGCATACTTCATAGATTACGTACAATGATCGTATTTATCTTAGAGGATTTCTGAAATTGAAGTATTTACAATAAACGAGTATTTTCACTAGTCAATGTACATTTAAGAATTTTTCTCAAAAGTATTTCCTGGCAGATTTTAAATTTGCTAAACTACCCCCTCTTTGCAAGTGAAGAGGGGATAGAAAGTCAAGATAATTACAAAAACCAACCGTAAGAGTGTAAACCCTTACCCAACAAATTAACCCCTAGGTAGCAAATCCAAACAACAACAAAGCCACCCGCAGCTAAGATTGCAGGACGACGCCCTTGCCAACCACGGGTGATGCGAGCGTGAAGATAAGCAGCAAAAACTAACCAGGTAATCAGTGCCCAGGTTTCCTTAGGATCCCAACTCCAGTAAGAACCCCAAGCTTCGTTCGCCCAAACAGCACCAGCAATGATGCCAATAGTCAGTAGGGGAAATCCCAATCCAATAATACGATAGCTGATGTTGTCTAGAGTTTCCGCAAGGCTTAGACGCTGAGGTGAAAGGGGTTCTGCTTTTGCGATCGCTTGAGACTGAGTAACGGTGACTAAATCTAAAACAGCAGTTTTGCCGTTGTTATTGCTTTCTATACGCGCGACTCCGTTATTCTCAGCAGCAACTGTCGATGGTTGAGCATTTAACTCAGTGACTTTATGCAAGCGATAGCCGTTGCTACGATATCCACCAGTACCGACAGAACTTCCTTGTAATTGAATTTCTTTACCGCTGGTGACAATCAAGAAGGCGATCGCCACAAGTGAACCCACCATCAAAGCTGCGTAACTCAACATCATCACGCTGACGTGCATCATCAGCCAATTAGATTTCAGCGCAGGTACTAAAGGTTCTGCGACTTGCATTTGCGATGGTAGGGTGAGGGTGGCAAAAGCGGTGATACACATAGCCACAGGTGCAGTTACAACTCCTACTAAGCGGCTGCGACTTGTATTTTCCGCAATCAGATGGACAGCCGTTATTCCCCAAGCTAAGAAGAATAAAGATTCATACAAATTACTGAGAGGAAAATACCCAGCCTCCAGCCATCTTGCACCTAGTAAGGTTGCTATGCACAAATTAGCGATCGCCATTCCAGCCGTACCGACAACAGTTGCAGGCACATTTGGAAAAGCCGCCCCACCCCAATAAACTAGCATCGTCACAAATAGAATTGCAAATGAGGCATTGTCTAGCCAGTTCTGGAGTCCAACCAAATTCATAATTAACTTTATCTCCAGTCAATATGGTATGGATTTCGATTGTTATGATCCTATCTGTTTTAAGGCAGGTAGGAATTCTAAATCATAAATCATGAATAATCCTAAAAATTTCATGATTCATCATTGATTTGTGGGACTTGGTAAAGGATCTGGTTTTCCAGTTTTTTGAAGTGATAGAAAAATGTCGTAGCGAGTACTGCGGCTATCACTCACAGCACTTGTCACTCCGATTGAGCGTGTTGCTTGTAACAAAGTTTGTTGTTCAGGCAAGAAAACTGGTAGAGGAAAATTTTTCGCCGTATGTTCTACATCCAAGAAAAACTGACTATTTGTAGGATTGGGTTCTCGTGGAACTGTGTCCTGGAATAAGCCACTACTGTCTAAGGTGTTATTTGGTCTAGGAACTATTTTATCAGTGACAGGTCCACCAACCGCCAAGAAAGCGACATCATCATCTAACCAACCATGAGTCGCGGTCAAAGTTCCAAAAGGTCCAAGCCAGTTGACAACAGGTTTACCATCAACTGTTGTGTATTTTATCTGGAACTGGTATTGATTTTTCATAACTTCATCAAGCTGCTTGAGGGCGGTTTCACCACGGCTGCGATCGCTTGCCTGTACCATGAAAACCAAAGCAGCACGAAAATCGTCTGCCATACCTTGTTTAGGAGTATTTGGAATCACTGAGACAGAAAACTCTCCTCTCATCCACGAGAGCAAATCTCGCTCTAAATCAAGACCTGTGAGGGATTTTACACCATTTCGCAGTTGTTCTGGCATAACTGGTGCAGAGGGATTTGCTTGGGAAGTTGAGGCATAATCACCCCAAAACTGCTGTAAGTTTCCGCCAGACAGCATCATTAAGGTTTCTGTGGGCAAGCGATCTTGCATGTTTCCTGCTTTATTTTCCACTGTTAGCACGCGCGGGCTAGTCGGATTTAGCCAAGAAACACTCTTTAAGCGAATTCCTTGTGACTCCAAAGTCATCGTCCCTGCTATACCTTGGTTATTTTGAAGTTGAGTCAAAACTTCAGCAGACAAAGGACGATTTGGAGATTTAGCGGCTATTCTAGCAGAGTAAGGCACATTCACATACAACTCAGCAAAGGGTTGGTAATTATAGATTTTTGGCAAATTCTCTGCAAAACCCGGACTTGTAGCTAGGGATTGTTGACCTTTGTATGCGTCAATTGCCCGTTCTGTGGTTTTGGAATTATCGCTAATCACAAGAAAACGTTTGTCTAATAGGGCTGCTGACAATTTTTCTCCAACTTGCCCTTCAGTTTCTTTAATAACAATATTCTCGTAAGTGCGGTCAATCCACTTACCACCTTTGGCGGCTTTAGGTTGTGCTAGAATGCTGCTCGCTTTTTCGGGATTTTTGACTGGCAGAATCATTACCATCGACTGCTCATTGCTCGTTATTTCTCCATCAGTCGCAATCGGCTTTGACACTGGTTTACTGGCGCTTGGGGCGAGAACTGCCATTGTGACTTGATCGCCAACCCAAGGACTGATATCTTTTTGGAAGTCGTAACCATTACTAGTTAAAAAGCGATCGCGCAACTGTACTAAATTTTTATCCAGTAAGCTTTGACTTTCTTTTGTGCCAAACTCTCGTAATTTCTGCCATTGTCCTGGATCTGTGCTTAGAGAAACTGCAAATAGGGCATCTTGGGGAATGATATTCGCACCTGGTAGTAAATCTTTAGATGATGAGTTTCCCTGACTTAACAGCCAGTACCCTCCACTCCCTCCACAGATTAATAATCCCGCAAACGAGAGCGTTAGTACCAAAGACGGTTTCTTTTTTTTCTTCATTGATATGCAGTTTGATTTCATCAAATAAATTCTTGGGTTTATACTGCAAGTGTCGCAAAAATCTATTGACACCATCATGCGACAAACCCCTGACATAATCTCCGGCAAAAGTACACATCCAGCATCCGCATGATTCTGCCAGTAGGAATAGAGGTAAGTGTTCAAGTCACACGAATCGGTTAACAGAAGAACTCAGGAGTCAGGAGCCAGAAGTCCGAATGAACATAGTATCTGGCGTTGTCTACAATTGGTTGGGGTTTAAATCCCCCATCCAATTGATTCTGACTCCTAAGTTCTGAATTCTGACTCCTTTTTTTAATGGTTTGGTACAGGACTTACGCAACAATGACGTAGTTGCACCCGTTGCGACGTCTGGCGCGCAATCTCACAGTCAAGTTCATTAGTAACTCATGCGTAAGTCCTATAGTAGTAGCTCTCATAGTGTTCCTACAGCTTCCTACCCCAGAGAAGCCAACATACGTGTTATCCGTCTTCCAACGCTTCTAGTGATTAGCGATACGCCCAGGCGCGTCTGCGCTCTGCGCAATCGCCTACCACTTTCATTTTTACTATGCATTTTTTGTATACTTTGTCAATTCTTAAGTTTTAAGTGTAACCAATTCTGTAAAGTTTTATAACTATCTTAGTTGTCTTAACTGTCTTAACTGTCTTAACTGTCTGCTTAACTCAGATCTTGCACCAGAAAAAAAATGATATATTTTGTAACTCAGTATTAAAATCAGTATGTCTGATTTAAGAAGAATTAGTCAGGGAAAGAAGGTATTTTTATAGTCAATACTTTAAATTTGCCTGTGTTTTTACGTAACTTACAAGATATTTAGTTAACTGTCTTAATATCTTCAATTTTGATTGAACTATCTGCTTAACTGTTTTACTCTACCTATTGCTTTTTTTGTTTCACTATGAGATTGTTTTACTCGAATGCATCTTACTCAGAGATAAACTCTGGTGAATTTAGAGGCAAACCCTAGTAAGCACTGATTTGCAAGGGTCGAATATCAAAAATAACGAGACTCAAAAGTCCAATAGGACAATGATCGTAGCGATGCTTTTTCAGGCAGACGCCCAAATTGTGGTGTTCTTAAAACAACCTGTCTAAAAGCGAATCGCACTGAAATTTATTCGTCCAATTTGTCATTTTTCACTGATAGGTTTAAATGGACAATGACTTCAAGCAAGCAACCTTTTGAGTTGCCGAGTTTTTATGTGCCTTGGCCGGCACGACTGAACCCAAACCTGGAAGCGGCACGGGTACATTCTAAAGCCTGGGCTTATGAAATGGGGATTTTGGGTGGGGCAGAGGAATCAGAAGATTATGGGATTTGGGATGAGCGCAAGTTTGATGCCCATGACTACGCGTTGTTGTGTTCCTATACTCATCCAGATGCCGATGAACCCATGCTCAATCTGGTAACTGACTGGTATGTTTGGGTATTTTTCTTTGACGATCACTTCCTTGAACTTTACAAGCGTAGCCAAGATATGGCTGGGGCTAAGAAGTACCTCAATGGACTGCCAGCGTTTATGCCTGTGCAGCCCCAAGAAACACAGCCAGAACCTACCAATGCCGTAGAACGGGGTTTAGTAGATCTCTGGGCTCGCACCATCCCCAATGCCTCCCAAGACTGGGTAATCCGATTTTCTGAAAGTACGATCAATCTTCTCAAAGAATCTCAGTGGGAACTGGCTAATATCAGCCAAAATCGAGTCGCTAACCCCATTGAGTACATTGAGATGCGCCGTAAGGTGGGGGGAGCGCCTTGGTCAGCTAACCTAGTGGAACACGCGGTTGGGGCAGAAATTCCCGGTGCGATCGCGCCCACTCGACCAATGCGTGTCCTCAAAGATACCTTTTCTGACGGGGTACATCTACGAAATGACATCTTCTCTTACCAAAGAGAAGTGGAAGAAGAAGGAGAAAATGCTAACTGTATCCTGGTTTTAGAACGATTCCTCGATGTGAGTACCCAGGAAGCGGCCAATCAAACTAACGACTTACTAACATCTCGGGTGCAACAGTTCGAGAACACCTTTGTCACTGAGCTTCCTTCTTTGTTCGAGGAATATAGTCTCAGTCCCGATGAGCGTCTGAAAGTCGTCCTATATGCCAAAGGACTTCAGGACTGGCAGTCGGGGGGTCATGAGTGGCACATGAGATCGAGCCGCTACATGAACCAAACATCAGACAAATCTTCGTCACTCAGCTGGCTTTTAGGCGGCCCCACTGGATTAGGCACATCGGCGGCTCGTCTGGGAGCTTTATACGATAGTTTGGGACTAAAACGGTTCAAAAGCTTCACCCATGTCCCCTATCAGCCTGTAGGACCAGTAACCCTGCCACAGTTTTATATGCCCTTCTCCACCAGCTTGAATCCCCATCTAGAGGAGGCTCGGCGACATTCTAAAGAATGGGCGCGTCAAATGGGGATGCTGGACGTACTGCCTGGGATGCCAGGTGTTTACATCTGGGATGACCACAAATTCGATGTGGCCGACGTAGCTTTATGCGGTGCGTATATTCATCCCAATGGATCTGGTCCTGAGTTGAATATCACAGCTTGTTGGCTCGTTTGGGGAACCTATGCCGATGACTACTTTCCGGCATTGTATGGCTATAGCCGAAATATGCCAGGGGCAAAAATTTTCAACGCTCGGCTATCGGCGTTTATGCCCCTTGATGGAGATCCCATTCCCGAAGCAACCAACCCAGTCGAACGGGGTTTAGCTGATATTTGGGCACGGACGGCTGGACCGATGACAGCTAATGCTCGTCGCCAGTTTCGTCAGGCGATCGAGGATATGACGGAAAGTTGGTTATGGGAACTGGCTAACCAAATCCAAAATCGCATTCCAGACCCAATAGACTATGTGGAAATGCGCCGTAAGACTTTTGGTTCTGACCTAACCATGAGCCTATCTCGACTGTCCCAAGGGGATGAAATCCCAGCAGAAATCTTCCGCACCCGAACTATGCAGGGAATTGAGAATTCAGCCGCCGACTTCGCCTGTTTGACGAACGATGTTTTTTCTTACCAGAAAGAAATCGAATTTGAGGGCGAGATTAATAACGGTGTGCTGGCGGTTCAGAATTTCCTTAACTGCGATATCCCCCAGGCCGTTGCAATTGTTAACGACCTGATGACCTCTCGTGCCCTTCAGTTTGAACATATCGTTGCGACTGAACTCCCTATCTTGTGTGACGATTTCGACCTGGATACAAGTACGCGTGAGAAACTGTACGGATACGTCAAGAAACTGGAACAGTGGATGTGCGGCGTACTCAAGTGGCATAGGGCGGTAGACCGCTATAAGGAATTTGAATTGCGGAACAACTCGACAGAAAAGCGCTTACTCAGTGGTCCCACAGGGTTAGGCACTGCCGCGACCCAAATTAGACCAAGTGTCAGTCAGGAAAAAACTCAAACCAATGTTGAGCCAGTAGTGCAGAACTTACTAAGTGGTCCAACAGGGTTAGGGACTTCAGCGACCAAAATCGGATCG
Source organism: Brasilonema angustatum HA4187-MV1 (assembly GCA_019359695.1). Lineage (GTDB taxonomy): Bacteria > Cyanobacteriota > Cyanobacteriia > Cyanobacteriales > Nostocaceae > Brasilonema > Brasilonema angustatum. The sequence continues at coordinate 223,174 of JAHHGV010000001.1, read as the reverse complement.
CTCTTAGGAAGGAAAGGTTAGCTCAACTCAATCTGAGTCGCTATTCCGGTCAATCAAATAACTTGTCAACAAACATTACTAATGGAGATTAATCATGACTGATGCAGCAAACACTCCCATACAAAATCAAATTGAGCAATTGCCAATGAGTTTGCAGACCCAAGCAGCGCGTAATTTGGCAACAACCACCAAAACCCAACCCCAGATGCAGGGAATTACCTCACGGTGGCTGTTAAAACTGCTGCCTTGGGTAGAAACAGTTGGTGGTACCTATCGGGTTAACCGTCGCTTAACCTATGTGGTTGGAGATGGACGAGTCAGCTTTACCAATACAGGAGCGCAGATACAGGTCATCCCTCAAGAACTCACTGAGTTACCTTTATTACGAGGATTTGAAGATACTGAGATCTTAAACACCTTGGCTGGTCAATTTGTACAACAAGAATTTGCTGCAGGAGATGTCATCATCCGAGCAGGCCAACAAGCCGATCAAGTATTGCTGATTGCTCATGGTAAAGTCAATAAAATTGGCGCAGGCAAGTATGATGAGCAAGTTGTTTTAGATGTGCTATCCGATGGCGACCATTTTGGCGACTACGCTTTAGTGGAATCCGAGGATACTTGGGATGTCACCCTCACTGCTCTTACCCGTTGCACCATCTTGTTTCTGCCTCAAGCAGCCTTTCAAAACCTGGTTAACCAGTCTGAGGCGTTACAAACTCAAGTGGATCAATTCAGGGCAAAATTGCGCCAACCCAAAAACGAAGAAGGGGAAGCTTCAATCGATATTTCCTCAGGCCACCTCGCGGAAGCAGTATTACCTGGGACTTTTGCAGATTATGAAATCAATCCACGGGAATATGAGTTAAGCGTTGCTCAAACCATTTTGCAAATCAGTACACGGGTTGCTGACCTCTACAACGAACCCATGAACCAAACTGAGGAGCAATTACGCCTCACCATCGAAGCTTTACGGGAACGCCAAGAACACGAAATGGTTAACAATCGTGACTTCGGACTGTTGCACAATGCTGATCTCAAACAACGCATCTTTACCCGCAGTGGCCCCCCAACTCCCGATGATCTTGATGAGTTGATCTCTATTGTTTGGAAAGAACCAAGCTTTTTCTTAGCCCATCCCCGCACTATTGCTGCTTTTGGTCGGGAATGCAACCGCCTTGGACTCTATCCTGATCCTATCCCTGCAGGCAACAGTGCAATTCCGTCTTGGCGTGGTATTCCCATCTATCCTTGCAATAAGATTCCCGTGACAAAAGAGCGTACTAGCTCCATCATGTTAATGCGTGTGGGAGCAGCCAACCAGGGAGTTATTGGTCTTCATAAAACTGGCATTCCTGATGAATATCAACCTAGTTTGTCTGTTCGCTTCATGAATATCAACGAAAAGGCTGTTATTTCTTACCTGGTTAGTGCCTACTACTCTACAGCCATTCTCGTTCCTGACGCACTAGGCATCCTTGAAGATGTAGAAATTGGTCTTTAAGTAGTCGGACACCCTCCTTAAAATAGGGGCGAACGGCTGTCAGACGTGTCAACTTAAGCCCAAACCCAAGTCAAGAACGTTACATCATGCCTTATTCTACTCGTCCACAATTGTCGCGCTTACCTCACCCCGGTTTTGTCTTGCGCCAAAACCGCCCCTCTCCTTACTAAGGCTATCCATTACCCGGATCTTTCTTAATATTTGCGAGAGCGCTCGCTCACGACTCACCAAACCCTGATACTCCGTAACATATTCTCAATAAAAAGGCTCTTTTCCTGAGAAGAATGAGTGGTCAATTGTCAAGCCTTGCCAAAAACTCAATCTTTATAAACTTTGTATAGCAAGGCTTTCAGGATTGTTAAGAAAGATCTGGACAATGCATAGCCTTACTAAGGAGAGGGGACGTTAAGCGTAGCTTTACGGGGGGTGAGGTCAAATCAACGACGTGGTATAAGGATTTGAACGTTAAGTTGACACCAATGAACGGCCGTTCGCCCCTATTCCCGATAGTCTCTCTTAGGAATGTAAATTTAGTGGCATGAAACGTTAATGTTATGACAGATGCTTCGATTAGGCCAGATTTAGACCAAGAAAACGGGCAACCCCAGATGAGCTTAAGCACGAAAGGGGCGCGGAATCTAGCCAAAACCACGAAAACTCCACCCCAGATGCAGGGGATTACCCCAAGGTGGTTGTTACAGATGTTGCCTTGGGTACAAATCAAGGGTGGGGCCTATCGGGTTAACCGTCGCTTGACTTATGACGTTGGCAGTGGACGGGTTAGCTTTACCAATACAGGAGCCGAAGTGCGAGTTATTCCCCAAGCACTTTGTGAACTACCATTACTGCGTGGGTTTGAGGATATTTCGTTACTCAACGCCTTGGCGGATCGCTTTGTACAACAAGAATTTGCCCCTGGTGAGGTAATTGTACAGGAAGGTCAACCAGCTGACCAGGTGTTATTAATTGCCCACGGTAAAGTTAATAAGCTTAAAGCAGGAAAGTATGAGGCGGAAGCTTTACGAGATATCTTAGCTGAGGGCGATTGTTTTGGTGGCGAAGCTATAGTTCTATCTCAAGATACTTGGGAAGTTAGCCTCAGAGCTATTACGCGCTGCATAGTTTTGTCTTTGCCAGTACAGGCGTTTCGGGAGCTGATGAACCAGTCGCAAGCGTTGCAGACTCAGGTTGATCGCTTTAGAGCTATGTTGAGCAAACCTCAGGATAAGCATAATCAAGCTGAGATCGTTCTGTCCGCCGGTCATAGTCCGGAAACTGAGTTACCCAGGACATTTGTTGATTACGACTTGCATCCACGAGAGTATGAGTTAAGCGTCGCTCAAACCATTTTACAGGTGAATACGCGAGTTGCTGACCTCTACAACGAACCGATGAACCAGACGGAGCAACAATTACGCCTGACTATCGAAGCGTTGCGGGAACGGCAAGAATACGAAATGTTGAATAATCTTGATTTCGGGTTGTTGCACAATGCGGATCTTAAGCAACGCATTTTTACCCGCACCGGCCCACCCACCCCAGATGATTTTGATGAATTGCTCTCTCGGCGGAGGAAGTCGAAATTCTTCCTAGCTCACCCTCGCGCGATCGCTGCTTTTGGTCGAGAGTGTAACCGTCGTGGAGTCTATTCCCCTAGTATCGAGGTTAATGGAAAGATTGTACCTGCTTGGCGCAACTATCCGATTTTTCCTTGTAACAAAATTCCTATCACCAAAGAGGGTACTAGCTCTATTTTGGTACTCCGTGTCGGAGAAGAAAACCAAGGGGTGATAGGTTTACACAAAACCGGTATCCCTGATGAATACCAACCCAGTTTGTCTGTGCGGTTTTTGGGTATCAACGAAAAGGCGATCATTTCCTACTTAGTGAGTGCTTACTACTCTGCTGCCATACTCATCCCCGACGCACTCGGCATCCTTGAAGGTGTCGAAATCGGGCGCTGAGGGAACGAGTCGGGCACTTAGACACCGAGGTAGATGACTCTGAGCCAGTCGGCGCATCATGACTGGCTCAGAGTTGTAAGCGCAACTCATTATTGTGACATGATAATTGCTTGTTGGTAATATTAACCAAAAGGTTTTCTTTGCTTTATTGATGAGTTGATCCACAACAGACTAAGTTAAGTATTGGTGGGACAAAATACCTGTCACGGATCAGGATGCTGAGCACATGATGACTAAACCTAAGATTTTCATTGATGGGGAATCGGGAACTACAGGCTTACAGATTTATTCGCGCCTCAACCAACGAGATGACATTGAGGTAGTTAACATTGAAGCTTCTCGACGCAGGGATTCAGCTGAGCGAGCGAAACTGATCAATGCTGTCGATGTTGCCATTCTTTGTCTACCTGATGATGCAGCCCGCGAAGCTGTTAGCTTTGTCAGCAGTTCTGTTAAAATCCTCGATGCTAGTACTGCTCATCGAACGGCTGAGGGTTGGGTTTATGGCTTTCCTGAACTGAGTTCGGGACAGAGAGAGAAAATTGCCAGCGCCGAGTTTGTTAGTGTTCCGGGCTGTTATCCCACAGGATTTTTAGCTTGTATCCGTCCATTGATTGCTAACGGACTGCTTCCCACTCACTTTCCGATTACCATTAATGCGGTATCAGGATACTCTGGTGGCGGAAAGAATCTGATCAAAGAATACCACGCTTTCCACGAGCAGCAAGCCGGAGCAACATCGCTCTATCCCTATGGCATTTACAGTACAGAGTTTGGGCACAAGCACGTTAAGGAAATGCATAAGTATTCAGGATTAGCATCGCCGCCGCTGTTTGTACCAGCAGTGGGGGATTTTGAGCAGGGGATGCTAGTACAGGTACCCTTACCACTGTGGACTTTGGAGAATCCACCATCAGGTGAAGTTATTTATCAGGCGATCGCTGACTACTACCAAGGCGAAAAATTTGTACAGATCGCTCCATTCCAAGACTCCACTCTTTTGCGAGACGGAAAATTCTTAGACGTGATGGCAATGAATAACACTAATATTGTTCAAATTTCCGTCTTCGCCAATGATACAACCCACGAGGCGCTGCTAGTTGCTCGCCTCGATAATTTAGGTAAAGGCGCATCCGGAGCAGCTGTACAAAACTTAAATATCATGCTGGGTTTTCCAGAGGATCTGGGACTTTGATGTTAAACAAAGCAGCATGACGTGAATTCGACGGAGTTAAAAAACAGCAGGAGGTAGTAGCTGCGCTAGTTGTTGCCACCACTGCTTCCATGATGACCAGAAATCGTCTACATTACAGAAAATCTGGGTTACGTCGAGCCCAGATACAAAGCGTGGACATTGCACCACACACCTTGTTTATTTTTGGTTTTATGACAGTCTCACGCTTTTTTATGCCTTTTTCAACCCGTTGAACTTACGTCTCATTATGACGTCAGTTTCTGAAAGTTTGTGAGCTACTGATTGCTGGGTTTTTATAATGTGGCTTTCTGCTTACGCCTAAGTATCTTGCCTGTTCCTAGCGCAGCACCAACCGCCAATACAGCTAACCCCATTTTAGGTTCAGGAATAACAGTGCTGTCTTCCGTAAAAGCTAAAAAGCCAGCCCCATTTAAGCCACCGCTACCTGTAGGGACAAAGGTATCAATAAAAGCTCCCGTCTTGCCGTCGTAACGCAACACGTTGTTACTATTTAAGCCACTGACGTAGAGGTTGTCGTCGGGACCGAAGATTGGCTTGACAGGACCGTTGAGTCCGCCACTGCCAGCAGGGACAAAAGTGTCGATAAAGGCTCCTGTCTTACCGTTAAAGCGTGAGATACTGTTAGTCTTAAAGTTGGCGACGTAGAGATTGCCGTCAGGTCCAAAGGTTAAGCCACTAGGTTCTGACCCTTTTTCGTCTGTTGCAAAAGTGTCAATAAAAGCCCCTGTTTCTCCGTTGTAGCGTAAAATACTATCAGTAAGACTACTACTGACGTAGAGGTTACCGTCGGAACCAAAGCTCAAACCAAATGGCGCACTAACTCCGCCGCTGCCTGAGGGAACAAAAGTATTAATAAAAGCTCCTGTTTGTCCGTTGTAGCGTAAAACACTATTATTTGTGCGGGTAGTAATACTGGTAACGTAGAGGTTACTGTCTGGTCCAAAAACCAAGTCCTCAGGTGTGTCTAATCCACCACTACCTGAAGGAACGAAGGTACTAATAAAATTTCCTGTGTTTCCGTCGTAACGTTGGACGCTACCGCTCAAAATACTACTAACATACAGATTTTTATCGGATCCAATAGTTAAACCTGTTGATCCCTGTAGTCCGCCACTACCTGAAGCAACAAAGTCATCAATGAATTCTCCCGTTTTTTCGTTGTAGCGCAGAACGGAGTTATTATAATAACTTCCCACTAAAAGTGCTGCATCAGATCTTGGCGCTACCCACCCTAACAGGGCAAGGCTGATTAGTGGAAGGCCAATCTGATAAAAATTGAAAAATCTCATAATTTTATTAGCCTGTACAACCATAATTACTTAGTACAGTTAATCACAAATTCATAGCATTTGTGACTACAAAAATTATTTGCAGCAATGACAAACTTATCCTTCTTTTTAGTTCGTCGAACTCACGTCAGCATAAGGAAGCCAGCACAGATAAGTGGAAAATCCTCATTGTGTAGCAAAAAACAAGAAGTTTTTGCTACACAACTAAATTTGGGACTAAACCTTACCATTAATAGAACTTAGCTGCGTAGGTCCTAAATATTTCGTCAAGTAAGGCGAGAAAACTTCGTAAATTAAGGTTAAAGGCTGTCCGTGATGCCAAAACAAGTAGTGGCGACCCCAAAAAGATCCGGGTTCATCAAAACCTGACTCCAAAGCATCTGAGTTACCGTAGTAAATCCCTTGCACATCCCGATACAATTCCGTACGCAGACGAGCTAAACTCGCCCAAATCGGTAATGAACGGTTTTGCAAATACTCATCTACATGAGATGCTTCCCACCATGAAGTAGCATATGCCAATCGTTGACCAGAGGCGGTACGCAGCCACACCTGTCGCCGTAGCCTTGGTCCTGGGACAGCTTTGATAAGTTCTGGTGCACCATCCAAGTCCATGCCAATTAATGACATATCGATGACGTCTACCTCTGTCGGTTCGCCCGTTAGCAATTGTAGGTGTCTCGTTGGAGACCCATCACCTAGAAGGAGTAATTGCCAAGCTGGTGCTAGCTGAGTGTGGGGCAAACTTTGTTGAATGACTTCCTCGCCACCTTGCCAAGTTGCACTGAGGCGATGCCATCCCATAGGTAATGTTAAGTTGTTTGTCGGTCTAAAAGTCGCAGTCAAGGTTCTTTACAAAACTTCACTTATTTCTATAAAAGCACAAGTGAAGCTTAATAGCGAATGAACCATGAGTCATGAGTGCTGAGTCATTCTTTGATTTACAAAAAGTTGACATTTCGGCACTCATAACTTGGCACTACATACTAAGATATGCGGATGGCGAGACTCGAACTCGCAAGGCAAAGCCACACGCCCCTCAAACGTGCGCGTATACCAATTCCGCCACATCCGCAAGGTTTCCCTAGGTTTAGAGTATAGCATAACAGAAATATTTATGATCAGTAATACCCAACTTATAGAAAATTTCAGTGCAAGAATTCACAACAGATGGATATACTCGACGGACAGAAATGTCATGGCTTTCCAAGTGATATTAAAGGTATCGCGATCGCAACTGCGGTCGGAAATTGGTTCTACCCTCGGGGTGTGCCTGCCTTCGCCTAACGGAAGAGCGCCAGTCGCCTGGCTGTCGGGAAACTTGTCACTCGTGCTGGTCTCACCATGAAGCGCACGGTACGCTCTTATTATGCCAAAGTCGGGAAAATGAACTCATACTCGGCAACATCGCTGCTGCTAGTCTAGTTAATACCCGTAGAGGCAAGCAGCGAGATCTTTCCTTATATTTGGAAAGAATTTTGGGAATCTCCAGTCAGAATTTGAAATGAGGGTCTGCGTAATTTCAATTTTGACGGCAGAACAATGTCAATCTACAGGACTGATATCAAAAGCTAAAAGATGAAGTTTGACAAAATATTAATTGCTAATCGGGGAGAAATAGCGCTTCGCATTCTCCGCGCCTGTGAAGAAATGGGGATTGCGACGGTTGCGGTACACTCCACCGTTGACCGTAATGCTCTGCACGTCCAACTTGCTGATGAAGCGGTTTGCATTGGCGAAGCTGCTAGCAGTAAAAGTTATTTGAATATTCCTAACATTATTGCAGCGGCATTGATCCGCAATGCCAGCGCTATTCACCCTGGTTATGGGTTTTTAGCTGAAAATGCTCGGTTTGCAGAAATCTGTGCAGACCATCATATTGCTTTTATTGGTCCATCTCCCGAAGCTATCCGGCTGATGGGGGATAAATCCACAGCCAAAGAAACCATGCAAAAAGCCGGAGTACCCACAGTACCAGGTAGCGATGGGTTGATAGAGTCGGAGCAAGAGGGTTTGGCGATCGCCAGAAAAATTGGCTACCCAGTGATGATTAAAGCTACAGCAGGCGGTGGCGGACGGGGTATGCGCCTGGTACATTCTGAAAGTGAATTTGTCAAATCCTACCAAGCAGCCCAAGGCGAAGCCGGAGCTGCATTTGGTAATTCCGGAGTTTATCTAGAAAAATTTATTGAGCGTCCCCGTCATATTGAATTTCAAATCTTGGCTGATAACTATGGAAATGTCATCCACTTAGGTGAACGGGATTGCTCAATTCAACGCCGTAACCAAAAGCTTTTAGAAGAAGCTCCCAGTCCAGCTCTCGATCCAGATTTGCGAGAGAAAATGGGACAAGCTGCAGTCAAAGCTGCCCAGTTTATCAACTACAGTGGGGCAGGTACGATTGAGTTTCTCTTGGATAAATCCGGTGACTTCTATTTTATGGAAATGAATACCCGGATTCAAGTTGAGCATCCAGTCACGGAGATGATTACTGGTATAGATTTAGTTGTTGAACAAATCCGTGTTGCTCAAGGGGAGAGACTTAAGTTAACACAAGACCAAGTTGTCTTACGGGGTCATGCGATCGAATGTCGTATTAATGCCGAAGATCCTGAGCATGACTTTCGTCCCTCTCCCGGACGTATCAGTGGTTATCTCCCCCCAGGAGGTCCAGGAGTTAGAATTGATTCCCATGTTTACACTGATTACCAAATTCCTCCTTACTACGACTCCCTCATTGGCAAGTTAATAGTTTGGGGAGCAGACCGTCCCACTGCGATTAACCGTATGAAACGAGCACTGCGAGAATGTGCCATCACGGGATTACCCACAACGATTGGGTTTCATCAAAAAATCATGGAAAACCCACAGTTTTTGCAGGGGCAAGTCTACACGAGTTTCATACAGGAAATGAAAACCTTAGTGCAGTAGTATTTGTGATCAAAGCTAAGGGTGTAGGGGGGTAAGGGTGTAGGGGAATAAGAGAATAAGAGAAAAAATGCATTTTCTCTATCTCAAGCGTAAATGCATTTCCTCTATACGCCTAACACCCCCAGACCACTACACCCCTACACCCCTATACCCCTATACCCCTTGTTACTAAGCACGAGACAGCATGGTCAGCAGTCCTTGCTGACCGAGAAGAATTTCCCGTAAAAGACTGAAGATACCAACCCAAATGATTGGGGTAATGTCCACCCCACCCACAGGTGCCACAATCTTTCGTAACGGTACTAGAAAGGGTTCAGTAGGCCAAGCGACCAGATTAAAAGGCAAACGATTCAAATCAGCTTGGGGATACCAAGTCAGAATAATCCGGAAAATAAACAAAAATGTCATCAGTCCTAATATTGGACCGAGAATCCAAATGGCAAGGTCAGCACCAGTCATGATTTAAGCTTGACTTTTTTTGAATAAAGGGAAAGAACTGGATCAGCAGATTTTAAGGTTTGTAAAGCCTTTCTCTAATTTTAACCAAAGGCTGTTACACAACTTGAATCATTTATCTTTGGGATAACTGGCTTCTCAACGGTCTACTAGACCATTAGAATTGTTATAAAGTATGTAAAAAAAGGTTGAAATCTATGACGCCATCTTTAGCAAACTTCCTTTGGAGTCTGTTTTGGGGTGCATTAATTGTTGTTGTCCCCGCCACAGTAGGATTGGTTTTTGTGAGCCAGAAGGATAAAATCCAGCGTTCATAAGAGATCTCATAGGGGCGTGGCATACCACGCCTCTAGTATTAAAACTGATTTTCCGCCAGTTCACTGCTCAATTGCTAACTCTTAGCAATTCATTATAAAAAAATACTTATACTAAGCTTACTGAGCCGGCAGACACAGACTTGTTAGCTTTGGGTCATAATGTAGGGACAAAGTTAAGTGTTGCTTCGCTTAGCCCGAGTGGCAAATTCACATCCTTAAAGTATATTGTGTCTAATTACAGTAGAGATTTCAATTCTGACTCGCTAACATAGATTTTGATATTAGGTAAACAACGATGCTAATGTTTGGGCTGAACTCAGCCAGTGTTCTGGCTCAAGTCAATTTTGGGGCAAACTCAGCCAGTATCCTAGGAATTTTCTTGGCTGTGGCTGGGGCAGCACTGTATTTTCTCCGCACTGTGCGTCCAGAACTCTCACGCGACCAGGATATCTTTTTTGCTGCTGTGGGTTTACTCTGCGGCTTCATTCTCATATTCCAAGGTTGGCGTCTGGATCCGATTTTACAATTTGGTCAGTTGCTTTTGGCAGGCTCAACTATATTTTTTGCGGTGGAAAGTATTCGCCTGCGGGGTATAGCGACTCAGCAAGCCAAGCGTAACACTCCCATTGTTGATGACGAACGAGAAGTTAGCGACAACTATAGGTACAACAAGAAGTATAAGGCACAGGTAGACGCTGAGTTAGAACCACTGCCTTATGATGATGACTACGATGAGCGCCCCGTGCGTGGTCGTATTTCGGGTAGCAGGGAGAACCGTTCATCTCAGGATGATTACTACGAAGATGAAACTCCTCGTCGCTCAGAACGTCGCAATGGTAGCGAAAGACCGATATCAAGTGACAAAACTGACAAAACCCGTCGTCGGAGTTCTGGACGTTCTGTACGCCCTTCAGAAAGGATTGAAGATGAAGATTGGGGTGGTTCCGATAGAGTAGTTGATGAGTGGGGCAGCTCGACTACTGAAGAAAGACGACCTTCGCGTCGTGGTAGTAATGGAACAGTACGTCCAGAAACTCGTGATCAGGATGTTCCTGCAAGACCGAGAAAACGGCGATCGCCCAGTGAATCCACTCCTCAAAGGGGACGTGAGGATGATGATGTCATTTCTAGTGAGTATGTTGAATACAAACCATTAGACCGTCCTGAGCGTTCCGATCAAGATCGAGATAGCTCATCGAAATTTGATGATGATCTATAAATCTATAAATAAGATTAGGTGGAAGACGCGAAAGCGTAACGAAAAAAGTTGAGGTGAGGAAAATTACACCTAGTTTTTGGCTCCAAAGGCAAATTCCTTGGGGTCTAACTTTTGCATTGGCAAGTTTGCTTGTATCTTGTAGTTATAGCGATATCCCTCTTGGACCGACTTCTCTCAACAGCCGTTACACGGAACAGCAACCAGCGTTGAGTGGAAATGGTCGTTTTTTAGGATTTGTCTCTAATCGCAATGGTAGTCACCAACTGCTGGTGTATGACTTGGATCAGCAACAGTTTATTCAAACACCGCGCTTAAACCAACCGGAAACAATTGTCGAAAGTCCTAGCCTCAGCTACACCGGACGTTACATTGCTTATATGACTAGTGACCAAGGTAGACCAGTGGTGGCGCTTTATGATCGCGCTACGCAACAGTCGCAAATTCTTACCCCAACCTATCGTGGCTGGATCAGAAATCCAAGTATCAGCCCAAATGGGCGTTATGTTGTCTTTGAAACTGCTAGCCGTGGTCAGTGGGATATTGAAGTTTTAGATCGCGGACCGGATGTTGAGTTAGATATAGACAATGGCGCATCGGTGGGTGCACCTCCATAAGGGGGATGGTGTAAAAGTCTTAAGTCTTCGACTCATGACTCATGACTATGAAACATTCTATTTTTTTACCTATATTTGTTACAGCTAGTTTGTTAAGTGGCTGTGTTGGTTACCCACGCATAGTGAACTATCCTTACGATCCAGGCGGACTAAGTCTTAATAGTTCTGCTTCGGAATTAGATCCCCAAATCTCAAGAAGATATATCGTTTTTGCGAGTGACCGAGGGGGTAGGCAAGATATTTATATGTTTGACAAAGTCACTGGCAGTTTGGTAGATTTGCCCGGTCTAAATTCCTTTGATACTGTCGCTTCTCATCCTGCTGTTTCTGAAAGTGGTCGTTATATCGTCTTTGCAGGTAGTAGACAGGGTCGCTCGGCTATCTTTCTTTATGATAGAGATACACGTCAATTAAGAAATTTGACTGCCAACCTGCAAGCAGAAGTTCGTCATCCAACAATGAGTGCTGATGGTAATAGGATTGCTTTTGAGTCTAGTGTGAATGGGCAATGGGATATTTTAGTTTATAACCGTTCCGGACAACCGCTGAATATACCTCAAGATCCACGTTAAGGGATATGAGGCAGATGAGCAAGGAGAGCTTTTATGATTGATCATAAGCACAGGAAAGGGTTCTTTTTCCAAGGGATTTCTCCCCTACTCCCTTTCCTCTTCGATGACTCTCCCCGTATCTGCCTTATTTCTTATCTCTATTTTCTTCTTGCTTGACGGCTTGAATCAGCGATCGCACTTGTTGAGTTCCTTCGGAAGGTTCAAACGAAAGAGGAAACTTACCTCGGGTTATCATTCTTAACCCAAGGGGAGCAAGACTGAGCAACCCTTTGAGGTCTTTAAAATAGTTCCCAACTACTTGTATACCAAATTGACGCTCATCAATCCAACCGCCTTCTTTAACTAAGTCTATCAATACTTTGCGATGGCGAATTGAACGGCTGTCGCTTGCTTGTTTGCGTTCAAGAATTTCCTGCTTGATTTTTGTGATTTGGTCTAATGGGGCGACATCCATTGGACATACGGAATTACAGTAAAAACAACGGGTGCAACCCCAAACTCCCTTAGTTCCTTCGTTATATTCTTCTAAACGACTTTCGGTTTTCTGATCACGAGAGTCAGCTACCATGCGGTAAGCTTTAGCCAGTGCGTGGGGGCCAACAAAATTTGGGTCAACTTCACGAGCATTGCACTCAGAGTAGCAAGCTCCACACATGATACAATTACCAGTTTCATCAAGACGCGATCGCTCTTGGGGTGTTTGTAAAAATTCTCTTTCTGGGATGTTACGCCCTGCTGTACTCACATAAGGAGTAACCGCCTCAAGGTTGTTCCAAAAACTGCTCATATCTACCACTAAATCTTTGATAACAGGCATATTGCCTAGTGGTGCGATGATGATTTCTGGAATGCCATTTCTATGACTTCCTGTTGTAACCGTTTGTTCCAATTTAGCAATTTCACTGCCAACATTTTCCTTACAAGCCAAAGCAGAACGCCCATTGATTCGCATTGCGCAGCTACCACAAATCGTGTTGCGACAATTTTTGCGAAATGCCAATGTCCCATCTTGCTCCCACTTAATAAGATTGAGACAATCTAGGATTGTATTCCCCCCTTCAACATCCAAATGGTAATTCTGCACTATCGGAGAGGAATTTTGTTGTTGCCGTATGATCTTAAAAATAACTTCCATGACTACCAACCAAAGTTTTTAAATTGCTATACCCATCTTTGGCAATAATTTCCACTATGGAGTAGCTCACCAATAAGTGAGCTATACTCTTGTTGCCCTTAATTAAAAGCTAGCTGTTAATAGGCTGATGATTAAAGAGCTACTCATTATAGTTTAAGGATAATCATCAAAATCTCAGTTGTATTACTACCCAATGGGTTTAACACCAGATGTGTCAATAGCCAGATTACCAGAAAAAAATGCTCACGGCTTGACAATTAATTTCTATATTTGGGCTTATGAGGAACAAGAGTAAAATACAGCGACACTGGAAGTCAGACTTAAGTTCATTCTAAGGTGCGAAAATTTCCAAATTCAATGCTCCTTGGATTATAACTATATCTTGATGTCAAGACGAGTTAAACAAGCCCTGAGTCAAAAAATCCCTCAATTGGTCGTGAAGCTGCATTTTTTTGGTTATATAGAATTGTTAAAGCTCTTAATGAACATCTTGATCTCTTGATCAAGAAACTCTAGCTTCTCACTCATCTCGTTAAAACTGCTTGTCTAAATTAAATCAATTTTTAGAAAACCCGACCAGCAATACTCATCCCAACCATAAAAATTTATAAAAAAGTGTATCAGCAAGTTGAATTCAAAGTTAAACACCTATTTTGCTATTATTAAACCATGCTACTATTTAATATAAAATTATGAGGCAACAAAACCAGTAGCAATCGCCGTGTAAGTGCGACTGTTACTGCTTTGTTTCTTTGTAATAAAGTGGGGGCAAGAAATTTATGGTCTCTACTAGCAGGATAAAAGGTTGTATGTCAGCACAACCTTAGGAAAATACTATGCTGTCAATCATGTTTCTTGAGGAGAAATGGGTAAAACCCTACGACTCAAGGTCAATTAAGACAGAGTTAGGAAAGTAAAAAGCCTGCAATTTATTGGGTCTACGACTTGTTTGGTCGTGGTAGAACACAACGGCGAAACGGCGAGAAATCGGGATGAAAATCCTCACCCGGACACTTTGCATCCCCCTTGGGAACCCCTAAGGGCGCAGTGTCATCGCTTTTTGTCTCCCCAATTTGTAGTTGTTCAAAGTTGCTCCACTTTAGTAGTGCCAAAAAAGAGAATTATTTCGTTTCAGATGGCAAATGATGGTTAGAAATGGCGTAAAATTACGAAAATTAATGCCTGTGACAACTACAACCATCTTCTGTTGTGGTCAATCGTAACAGAAACTCTTGTGGCTCACCCTATATGGAGGAATAACCCCTCTGGTATTGGGTCTGAAGCAACGTTGTGCAGATGTCAAAAAGCCAAGTACTGGCAGAAGATGATTTGTTTATTTGTTTGGAGAGAGTGAGGATATTTGAAGCATAATGACTGAAACCGCAACTGCTGCATTAACTGGGAAAACACTGCTAGCTAAAGTAAAAGAACTTTCTAACTTGCCAAGGCGAGAAAGAGCAAAGCAGTGTGGTTATTACACCGTTACAAAAAATAACCAAGTTCGTGTCAATCTAACCGACTTTTATGATGCTTTGCTCTCGGCTAGGGGAATTCCCTTAAGTCCAGAAGCACCAAAAGATGGTCGTGGGCGTGAACCTACCTACAGGGTTAGTGTCCATCAAAACGGTCAGATTGTGATTGGTGCAACTTATACCAAAGCAATGGGTTTAAAGCCAGGTGATGAGTTTGAAATTAAGCTGGGTTACAAGCATATTCACTTAATTCAAGTTGATAGTGATAAAAAGCTACTCCAGCATGATGAAGACGCAGAAATCTATGATGAAGAGCTTGAAGACGAGGAAGATTTTGAAGACGATGACGAAGAGGAGGAATAAACTTTTGTGATCGTAGAGGCAAGTTTAAGGCAAACGCTGGACAACTTGTCTTTACGGCGAGAGTCAAATTTTAAAAAATTTTTGAATAAAAAAACAATTAGACTTCTTGGATGCATGATTCATTTTAGTAAAAGTTTGGTCAACAAAAAGAAGAGCGATTAGATGAGCAATACTTGAGGTAGTGGGAAAAGAAGCGCAACCTAGCTATCCCTACTTGAAAGCTGCTCCAAATTAAGAAAACTTTTCTCTGACCAAAATAAAATGTTTCTACTATGCAAGAAGTCAATTGTGTTTTTTTATTTACTTTCATATCGTTACATGAGCCATCAGTCAACTTTTTACTGTCATCCTTAAAAGATGCACCAGTATTGTTTGTTGTGATGGCTTTCTTTATTATTTGGGTGTCCTGCTGGTTACCCATAGCAGCTTTAACAGCGTTTGTCCTCAAATGGCAACCTTCTCAACTTTTGCAGCCAGAAAAAAAGTTACCTTTACTAGTATCTCTCTACTTACTAGCTCCCCTGATTTTGTGGGGAACTAGTTGGTTCACCGATACACCTTTCTCAGATTACGGCTTGATTGGAAATGTTTCAACTCTATATTCATTGGTGGTAGGTTTAGCTTTAGGAATATTTAGTATAACATTAGTTTTTTTATGGCAATTGTGGCTAGGATGGTGCTCTTTTCAATGGTCAAATATTAAGCTTGTGCGACCTATCTTACTACCTATTTTGTTAGTGGCGTTATTTGTAGGTGGTATTGAGGAGCTAATTTTTCGTGGGTTTGTGTTTACTGAACTAGAGAAAGGTGGTTCTGTTTGGGTAGCAGCGCTCATTTCTAGCTCGATTTTTGCTTTGCTACACTTGGTTTGGGAGCAAAAAGAAACCATCCCACAGTTACCTGGACTCTGGTTTATGGGGATGGTGTTGGTACTAGCACGGTTTGTGGATGGGGGGAGTATAGGCTTAGCTTGGGGATTGCATACTGGATGGATATGGGCGATCGCCACAGTAGACACAGCCGCACTCATTGATTACACAGGTAACGTCTCGGAGTGGGTGACAGGTAAGAATAAAAAACCCCTTGCTGGTGTAGCGGGAATTGTTTGTTTACTGCTGACTGGGGGAGTTCTCTGGTTATTCTCTCGCTATTTTGATTTTGTGCATTGACGCTGAGGCGTAAAAAATCAGTAGTGACAGGGTAAGGTAAACAACGTGATACTGCATAAGTCTACTTTGATTAAACTTATAAAAAACAAAAGTTAAGCCAATACCCTAGTTTTTTCTGTAATCATACGCTACTGATTAGTGAAAGTGTAAGCCAACACCTGCCCCCTCATGAAAGTTATGAGTCGTAACACGTCTAAAACCATTTTGATACTAGCAGCAAATCCTACAAGTACTGCTCGATTACGACTCGATGAGGAAGTACGGGAGATAGACCTTGGTTTGCAACTGGCAAAGAACCGCGAGCTGTTTAGATTGGTGCAAAAATGGGCTGTGCGGCAGCGTGACTTTTACCGAGCTATTCTAGAGTACCAGCCCCAAATTATTCACTTCTGCGGTCACGGAACAGGAGAGGATGGAATTGTTCTAGAAGATGAAACAGGACAACCAGTGTTGATTGAACAAGAAGCGCTGGCTAAGTTGTTTAAGTTATTTGCGGTTACAGGCGTTGAGTGTGTTGTTTTGAACGCTTGCTACTCAGAAAAACAAGCCCAAGCCATCAGCCAGTACATCAAATATGTCATTGGCATGAATAAAACGATTGGGGATAAAGCAGCAGTTAATTTTGCTGTTGCCTTCTATGATGCACTTGCTGCTGGCAATGAAGTCCCATTTGCTCATGAATTAGGTTGTGCTCAGTTAGTTGGGTTAAAAGAAGACCAAACTCCAGTCCTAAAAGTTTCATCAATCCATCCGGCTGATATTGAATTTGTTGCAGGTGATATTCCCCCCAACCCATACCTTGGATTATCTGCTTTTGATGAGAAAGATGCAGCCTTCTTTTTTGGACGAGAAACATTTACCCAGGAGTTATTTCAAATGACTCATCAGCAACCCTTGGTTGCAGTTATAGGTGCAAGTGGAAGTGGAAAATCATCTGTTGTATTTGCTGGATTAATTCCAAGATTGCGAGAAGAAGGAACTTGGTTGATTGAATCGTTTCGTCCTAAGAGCCAACCTTTTGATGAACTTGCTTTGGCTTTAGTGCGTCAATTGGAACCAGATATTAATAAAGTTGAAAAAGCCATTCAAGTAGGTAGGTTAGCAGAAAGTCTAAAAAAAGGTGAAGTGAAATTACATCAAGTTGTATCCCAAGTTCTAGAGAAAAAACCTAACAAACGCTTTTTGTTAATTGTAGACCAGTTTGAGGAACTTTATACCCAATACCAAGATAAGGAAGAACAACAGCGCTTCATTGATACGTTACTCTTAGCTGTTAATCAAAAAAGCATAACATTGGTTTTCACATTACGAGCCGATTTTTACGGTTATGTTCTTTCGTATCGTCCCTTTAGCGATGCATTACAGCAAATTCAATTTAAACCACTGGGTTTAATGAGTCGAGAAGAATTACAAAGAGCCATTGAACAACCCGCTCAAAAATTAAATGTACAACTCCAAACGCATTTAGCTCAAAGAATTTTGGATGATGTGGGACAAGAGCCAGGGAACTTGCCGTTGTTAGAATTTGCCTTAACTCAATTATGGTTAAAGCAGAACGATAATCAACTGACTCATAAGGCCTATGATGAAATTGGAGGCATTAAACAAGCTTTAATAAAACACGCTGAGTCAATTTACCACAAACTTAGTGATACACAACAAAAGCAAGCGCAGCGTATTTTTCTGCAATTAGTGAGGTTAGGAGAAGGCACGGAAGATACGAGACGAGTCGCAACTTTGGAAGAAGTAGGTAAAGAGAATTGGGAATTAATCGCGTATTTAGCTGGGAGAGAATCGCGTTTAGTAGTTACAGGACGTAATGATAAGTCAGAACAAGAAACAGTAGAAGTTGTTCATGAAGCACTGATTCGTGAATGGGAACGCTTACGTCAATGGGTTAATGAGAATCGAGAGAAATTAATACAACAGCGTAAAATCGAAACAGGAGCAATAGAGTGGCGAGATAAGAACAAGTCAAAGGATTATCTGCTTGGGGGCAAACAGTTAAATTCAGCTCAGGCTTTTCAAAAAGAGCAAATTACTCTGTTGAGATTATCTCCTTTAGCTTACGAGTTCATTCAAAAAAGTCTTAACTATAGACGAAATAATCGCTTAAGGCTAATTGGTTTTATAGTTATTCCAATTATATTTTTAACGATATTTTTAGGATTTACTGGCTATCGGGAAATAAGAGTTAGTAATTTGCGTAATGAAGTAGAGAAATTTAAAGGACAGAAAGAAAGTTATCCTAGAATCGAAGCACTTGAAGAACTTGTGAAGCTCGGCGCTTCCCTAAATAAAATTGACCTCAGGGGTGCCAACCTCAGTAATGCCAACCTCAGTAAGGCCAACCTCAGCAGTGCCGACCTCAGTAGTGCCAACCTCAGTAAGGCCAACCTCAGCAGTGCCGACCTCAGTAGTGCCAACCTCAGGGGTGCCAACCTCAATAATGCCTACCTCAATAATGCCAAGCTCAGTAGTGCCGACCTCAATAATGCCTACCTCAATAATGCCTACCTCAGTAGTGCCGACCTCTATGGTGCCGACCTCAGGGGTGCCGAACTCTATGGTGCCGACCTCATTAATGCCTACCTCATTAATGCATACCTCAGTAATGCCGACCTCAGTAATGCCAACCTCTATGGTGCCAACCTCAGTAATGCCGACCTCAGGGGTGCCTACTTCAATAGTGCTGACCTCAGTAATGCCGACCTCAGTGGTGCCAAAAACTTAACACCAAAACAAGTTAAGCAAGCCAAGAATTGGCAGCAAGCAATCTATGACCAAGAATTTCGTAAAGAGTTAGGATTACCGCCAGAAAAAGAAAAATAACAATTAACCGTCTAGCAGTGGAGTGACAGCAGTAGGTAGGATATTTAAGCCTTAAGCCACCCAAACAGCAGCTAGTAATTCCCCATACCACTATGATTACTAAAGCGGGAAACGTTTTAGAGAGATTTACACCACTTGAGAACAGAAATGGCTTAAAGCGTATAGACATTTTCTGCACCCAGTACAGAACAAGCCTTTTCTAGCATCTATACCCTTTCTACACGCTTATCTGTTGGCCATTGGAAACCGATGCTGTAGCTGATTTTTCCCTGCTGTCATGAATATGGATTATACCTGTAATTGGCAAAGTTGCCGCTAGTATAAGCAGAAATTATAAATCGGGGCTGAAACGGGCTTTTTGCGTGCAGCCTCAAGAAAGTGATTGATAAGCTTCGGATTGGTTCACGAAAGAATCAGGATTGTGTGCGCTGAAACTGTCAGATTTCCATCCTATAATTCCGACAGTACCACAGACAACCCAAAATAATGGCCACGGTTTACAGATGTTTGCTTGGATGATTGGGGAAAGAACTTAAGAGGCGATATGCGCAATGACTATCAACTACCCACCAAAACCCGGAACAAGACGCTTAAGTGCCCGACCAGTCACTTCGCTGTAACGCATTTCACCACACAAAAGTTTGCCCATAATTTTGACAGATGACGGACGCCTAACACCCACTTTGTAACCAACACCAGGGAAGCGGTAAAACGCCCCAGCTAATTTCTGCGCCCAAGCCATATCACTACCCCATTCTTCGTTGATGATGTCAGTGTAATTTTCCAAGGCGTTGATATCACCACCTAAAGCTTGGTCAATAGCAACTGCCGCTTTCATCCCGCTAAAAATGGAGGGGCGAATACCTTCTGCGGTGAAGGGATCAACGACACAAGCAGTTTCTCCAGCTAAAACCGCATTTTCAGTGTGCAGCTTTTGATTGCCATTCCACAAGCACAAAGCATGTCCATACTGCTTGCAGATTTTGAGATCTACACCAAACGAGCTGCTGTACTCGTTCAAAATGCTCTTGAAATCTTGGGATTCACCACCGCCAACAAATGTGCCAATTCCAATAGAATATCCATCCGCTTTGGGGAAGTTCCAGAGATAACCATTTTTGACCATGCCAAATTCAAAGTGAGCAATGTGACCGTTCTCCACTTTGGCTGCGGCTTCCGCTTCTAAAGCTCCTGCTAGACGGCGTTTGCGCTCTTTGAAGCCTAGGAATCTTGCCATTGGTCCTTTTGCGCCATCAGCAGCAATTAAGTAACGTCCACTGACTGGTCCATTTGCTGTATTGACTTGCCAAGAGTCACCTTTAAATTCAATGCCTTTGACTTCCGTATTATCTTTGAGTTGGGCCCCTTGCTTTTGAGCTTGTTGAATCAGGAAATGGTCAAAGACATCGCGCCTCACCATCCAAACTGGTTCAGGAATTCCTAGTTCAGCTTCTACAGGTTCGCCCATTTTCCAGGTGCAGCGAATTGTGGTTGCTTTGATGGAAATTGCAGGGCTAAAGTCAAAGTCGAACCATTGAGCGATCGCTGGCGATACTCCACCCCCACAAGGTTTATATCTTGGCAGAGTTTCTTTTTCCAGAACTAAGACTGAGCGTCCCCGCTTAGCTAAATGATATGCGGCTGTTCCACCAGCTGGTCCCGCACCGACGATAATACAGTCGTACATATGCTTTTTGTCTTTGCTCCTGAACTTGTTAGCTTCCCTGTTTTTTTTATTACTCTGTCAATAGACAGCCTGACGAGACTTAACTGTTTTTATAGTTTGCTGTTTCAAATCGTACAGTGCTTGTCTGACTCCTCAAAAATTTTTTTCTTAACTATGTTTAACCGTCAATCTTAGTATATGGAACTACTGTCTTAATTTATTCTTTTATTGATCATGGCTTTGCTCTGATTATCTTTTTTTTGAAAAACATAGTTTTCAATATTTTTGATAATCTCAATGTCTTTTTGCGTACAAGTAACTCGTCTATTTTTTTATCCACATACTAAAATACATTTCATTCATTTTACTTCCCACAAATTTTTTGCTAAGGTTTTCAGTTCTTGATAAAGTTTTTGTAATTTTTTAATGCTTTTTTCGATTTTGGCAATTTTTTAAAAAATATTTTTTTTAATATCTTATAAAGCAATCATAAATTTATAAGAGTCATTTATAACAGTTGCCAAAAAGCAAATTTATGCCTCAACCAACAGTTTTGAGGTAATGCATGAAAATTCGTTGATCTGCTGTAAAAACTGTAAGATGCGCTGACGCGGTTTGTGTTTTCGGCGTATACACGAAGAAAAGGAGACGTTGTGACACTGTTGATAACGTGAAGATAACTAGACGCTGTGACGTGGGGAATCTTTCGGAAGAATTTCCCCGTATTTGGTTTGTCGCTTTGTCTTGGTATCCTTTATCCTCATGTCTCCCTGATGTTTGATAACCGCGTCTCCCTGATGAGCATTTTCTTTAGTTGTTTCTAGACAGTTGTGATGTCTTTTTCTTTTTCTGCGAGTAACTCGTCTATTCTGGCGGTGTACTTGTTTGTCAATTTTTGCAGTTTGTCCTGCTGATCACGTGACTCATCCTCAGAAACTTCGGCGCTTTTTTCTAGTTTGCGAATTGTATCTAAGGCGTCGCGGCGGATATTGCGAATAGCAACGCGCCCTTCTTCGGCATACTTGGCGGCGATTTTGACTAATTCTTTACGGCGATCGCTCGTCAAGGGTGGAATGTTGAGCCGAATTAGGGAACCATCATTGCTAGGGGTTAAACCCACATCCGACATAGATATTGCCTTTTCAATCAAATTTAAGGTATTGCGATCGTAAGGCTGAATCAGAATTGTTGTTGAATCTGGCGTACTAATGTTTGCCAGTGATTTTAACGACGTTGGCGAACCGTAATAATCCACGGTGATCTTATCTAATAAACTCGCATTAGCGCGACCAGTGCGAATTGTGTTAAAAGACCGTTGAGTTGACTCTACGGTTTTTTGCATTGTACTCTCAGCTTCAGCTAATTTCACAAGAACCTCCCACAAGGGTGCCGATGGACTCTCCCATGACTGCTCGATGGATATTACCGCGCACAGTTAAGTCAAATATAAGAATAGGGATATTGTTTTCCTTACACAAGGCTATCGCGGTACTGTCCATTACTCGTAAATCTTTTGCCAAAACGTGTCCATATGTCAAGGTATTGTAACGTTTGGCGTCCGGGTATATATGAGGATCAGCATCATAAACGCCATCTACCTTGGTGGCTTTAAAAATCACTTCAGCTTCTATTTCTGCGGCTCTCAATGCTGCGGTAGTATCGGTGGTGAAAAAGGGATTTCCAGAACCAGCACCAAAAATAACCACCCGCCCTTTTTCTAAGTGACGAATGGCACGACGACGAATATACGGTTCAGCGACTTCTTGCATAGAGATTGCGGTTTGCACCCGCGTCTGTACCCCGATTCGTTCTAGTGAATCTTGCAATGTCATGGCATTCATTACCGTAGCAATCATCCCGATGTAGTCAGCGGTTGCTCGATCCATTCCCGCCGACGCCGCCTTGACGCCACGAAAAATATTTCCGCCTCCGACGACGATGGCAGTCTGAACGCCAGTTGACACTACCTCTGCTACTTCTTCGGCTATTTCCTTGACCACTTCTGGATCAATTCCATAACCCATATTGCCCATGAGGGCTTCACCACTAACTTTAAGTAAAACCCTTCGGTAATGTGTTCCCATGAAGTTACGCGCTTGATCAAAAATTTGTTATTACCTCCAATTTAAGATAGCAATACAGTGGCATTCTGTCTCTAGTTTTTCATTACCAAATAAGTATAAATTCATTCAGTCTCTTTGGGATGAATTTCTTGACCTTGCAACAAACAGATAATTGGGCAAAGTTTACCACACACTCCACCGCGTGCGATACGCGGAGCGTCAAGCAAGCGGGCTTATCGCACGCTTGTTGATAATTGTGTTTGGCACCTTCAGTGTTTTACGAGTTATCATCTTGTTTGTCCTTGACGCGTATCGGCAGAGTTATAACCATATTTCTCATGCCCAACGCTTAACACCTTGGGCTAATCATTGTTAAGTACTGCAACAATAAAAACAGTCGTACCTGCCGTATGCGGGTGCATCTTTACTCCTTGTACTAATTATTCATCTGTCATGACCACCTCTGCTTCCACTCCTGCATTTACTTCAACAAAAACGTGGATTTGGCAAGGTTTTCCCATTTGCTACCAAACCCAAGGAACCACTGGACCTGCTGTTATCCTCGTGCATGGCTTTGGTGCTTCTTGGTGGCACTGGCGGAAAAATATCCCTGTGCTGGCAGAACACTGTCGTGTCTATGCCATTGATTTGATTGGCTTTGGTGCTTCCGCTAAACCAAAGCCAAATGAAAAAATAGCTTACACAATTGAAACTTGGGGACAGCAAGTCGCAGATTTTTGCCGTGAGGTCGTGGGTGAGCCAGCTTTTTTGGTTGCTAACTCCATCGGCTGTATTGTGGTAATGCAAGCGGCGGTGAGTTGCCCTGAAGCCGCCTTGGGAATTGCGTTACTTAACTGTTCCTTACGACTGTTGCATGATCGTAAGCGGGCAACTTTACCGTGGCATCGCCGTTTTGGAGCGCCTGTACTCCAACGTGTACTATCTGTCAAATTAATTGGTGACTTCTTTTTCAATCAAGTCGCTAAACCCAAAACAGTGCGGAAAATTCTCTTGCAAGCTTATGCTAATTCAGAAGCAGTTACAGAGGAGTTAGTAGATATACTGACAACACCCGCCCGCGATCCTGGAGCTGTTGCTGTTTTCCTCGCCTTTACCTCTTATTCCTCAGGTCCTTTACCAGAAGACCTTTTACCTCAACTGTCTTGTCCTGCGATTATCTTGTGGGGAACTGCAGATCCGTGGGAACCAGTTGAGTTAGGTAGAGAGTTAGCCAATTTTGCGCATGTGCAAAAGTTTTTTCCTCTAGAAGGCATTGGACATTGTCCTCAGGATGAAGCTCCTGAGGTGGTAAATCCAATTATACAGGATTGGATTTTGAAGCTAACACGATAACCTCACAATCCCCAGATTTTCTGCATAAATGAACAAAGCCAAATTCATGCAGTTGGGGAAGTGTTAATTTATCTTGCTATGGTTGAACAGGGTTCTGATTGATTTGTGTTTGCCGCAACCAGTCTTTACCCACTTGGATACTAATATCAGAACCGAGATTACCGGTGCTTTCTACCCGCACTTCTCCAAATCCTAAAGTGTTGCGAATTGATTCGGCCGTGTTACCGTCTCCTTGTTGGGCAACAATATGAGTCACTTCTAGAGGTTCACCCCAGCTTTTGGCTACATAAACGTTGGTATAGCCAAGTTTTTGCAAAGCTTTAATCAATGTTTGGATATTAGCTTTATCGTTACCCGTGCTGTTTTGAATTGCGACTCGTAAAGATCCTGGATTTACTACACCAGATACAGAATCTGTTTGTTGCACATCAAAGTACTGAGCCATCATGCTATGAATGCGCTGGCTATCTGGAATCCAGTAGCCCCCTTTTTGTTGACCGAACTGGCCAGGTAGCATTAACATTTGCATATTGGAGCGATTTGTTCTGACGCCAAAACCAATTAGTGCTAATAGCTCCTCAAGTGTTAAGTTAGTATCAATGTGTTCTTTAACGACGTTAAGAACTTTAGGCAATTGAGCTACGGTTGCTGGGTTGACAGATTGATCCATCAGTGCTCGCATCACCATTTGCTGCCGCTGAATCCGACCAATGTCGCCATTTTCATCATGTCGGAAGCGCAGAAGTTGCAGTGCTTGATCGCCATTGAGATGCTGTTTTCCTTTCTTTAAATTGATATATAAGTGCTGAGAGTCATCTTGATATTTCATATCCTTGGGTACGTAGACTGTAACTCCACCCAAAGCATCAATAAGCTTAGCAACTCCCAACACGTTAATCCGCATATAGCGGTCAATTCCTACATCACCTAACAAGCTACTCACAGTTTTGGCGGTTAAAGCTGGTCCACCAATCACATTTGCGGAATTAATTTTTTTTGTACCATGTCCATCTATTTGTGTCCGAGTATCTCTGGGAATAGAAAGCATCATCACTTTTTTGTGCTCTGGATCAAATTTGGTCAAGAGCATAACGTCAGCAAGACCATCAAAGGAGTTGACTTGGGGCAGATATCTCAGATTTTTGGTTTCAGCGGGAGGGTTTCGCACATCAGGAGGAAGTACGCTCATCCCCATGATTAAAATATTCACGGGGCGAGTTAATTGTGAAAATTTCAGTCCATCTCCAGCAATGCGATCGCTATCAAACACCGCTGCTTCATCTGGGCTTAAAGAAGCTTGCATTAAAGGAGTACCTGTTAAAGAAACTGCTAACAGTGCTCCTGCTGTTGCTGATACCATTGCAATCCCGCTCATAGCAACCCAAAACCACAGCCAACGTCCAGATTTGTCAGTGTTGGCATTTTTATCACTTGAGTTGGTAGTATCTGTAGAATAGTCGTCTTGCGCCGAAGTTCTTTGAATAGTCACGCTACTCCTCACACTTATCTGAATAAAATCTGGAGAATCTGTTGCTATGGAAACAGACAAATTAACCCATGATAACTAACTCTTAGATTAACAATGATAAATTTTACACTTCAGTATGAACCACAACACTTATTGGAGTAATTCTCCTATTTTTTGATAAATCCGGAGAGGTTTTCTTAGAAGTATGACAATCTCAAAAGAGATTTGACTAGGTCTGTTAATAATAAAATGCATATTTTTTAGTAAATTAAGTAAAAATACTGTCAACTGTTTTGATGACTAAAGAATTCTGACAGGTTATTTGTCAAGCGCTCTTTCCACAAAACGACTCACCAGGTGACAATCGCTTTAATCTGCTTTTAACTAGAGGAACAATTAACCAGATATTAATCAAAAAGTAGCGACTGGTGAGAAAGTTAGGAACGATTTGTAGATGCAATGTTAAAAACTTTGAAGTTGCCGCCCCAGTTGCTAGTAAAAAGTAACCCAAAAGCCAGGAAAATACTAAAGTGATTGACAGATAACTAACTCGAACTTGTTCCCGGCTTTCCTGATGATGGTAGAGTGTGCATAGTGAGGAGAAAAAGTCCATGACCGGAATCAGGTAGATAAGCACCTGTCCACCAGAGGTGGGCGAGTCTTGAGGATGGTGAGAATTGTTAGATGATTCAAGAATTTTCATTTGCCTGAGTGCAATCCCAAATAAGAGGGATGAATCATAATGGTGTAGTTAGAGATAATAGGCTTGATAGAAGAATTTTATTTAGTTGTATCCAACAATTGGCAGATGCAGACACGCAAGCTTTTAAACTGGTGGGAAACACTTACACCCGTAGCACGATTCTTGACAATAACTCTATTCGCTCCACTGCTAGTGCTTAATGGTTGGGCGATTAGCGCAATTTTTCATTACTTTCACTCCCTAATTGTTATTTTAGTCGGAGCGGCAGTGCTAGCATTTCTGCTAAACTACCCAGTTAGCTGGATGCAGCGCCAAGGTGCTAGGCGAGAGCAGGTTGCTATTTTAGTCTTTCTACTCGCTTTGTCAGTTTTACTGGCGTTGGGTGTCACCCTTGTGCCGCTTGCTCTAACTCAGGCTCAACAACTGGTGGCGCGTATACCAGAGTTAATAGATTCTGGGCGATCGCAGTTGATGATGCTGAACGAGAAAGCAGATAGTTTTGGTTTACCCATCAACCTTGATGCTTTAGTCTCACAAATTAACGACCGTGTCAAGGGACAATTGCAGGCGATCGCTGGACAAGTTTTAAATTTGGCTGTTGTTACAGTCACAAGCCTGCTTGACTTTATCTTGACAATGGTATTAACTTTTTATCTCCTACAACATGGGGATGAACTGTGGGGAAGTTTAATATATTGGCTACCTGTTAAATTCCGTGAGGCTTTTTCAAATACAGTACGCCTAAGCTTTCAAAATTTTTTTATTAGTCAGTTAATTTCATCCACCTGTATGGCATCAGCCCTGATTCCCATCTTTTTGTGGCTGAAAGTTCCATTTGGCTTACTATTTGGTTTGACTATTGGTATCATGGCACTTGTGCCATTTGGTGGTTCTGTAGGTATTGCTCTAACGACTTTGATAGTGGCACTACAAGATTTTTGGATGGGGGCAAGGGTATTGGCTGCTGCACTTATTGTTCAGCAAATTCTGGAAAACTTTATTGCTCCGAGAATTTTAGGAAGTTTTACAGGTTTAAACCCTGTTTGGGTGCTTATTTCAGTTTTGACAGGCGCAAGAATTGGTGGACTTTTGGGTGTGATCGTAGCGGTACCCAGCGCTGTTGTACTCAAAACAGTTTTAAGCGCTATACGTCCTTACTCTTCTGTATCCAGTGGCAGTAATGTAGAAGTACTTCCTCAAGGAAGTTCAGAATCTAGCAATACGGAAAATGATCAGACTGCAGGGGATAGTATAACTGCAGATTCAAAGGCTAATTCTACTGAGGTAGCTGCACCCGTTTCAGTTGAAGTATCGCCTTCAACTGCTCAAACAAATCATCCAGGGGCTAATCCTTCTAAGACTGTGGCTCCACAATGGAACCCATAAACAATATGCTTCCTGTTTGATTATCCCGAATCGCACAGAAGAAGGGACGCTCAACAATCATTCGGAATGGCTCTTTTGATGGCTTTACCGCTCTTACTGGCATGATTTCCACAGAAGTAGCAGCAGCAGCTTCTGTACCTTCCTCATTGACTTCAACAAAAGTTTTATGCTTGACTTCGCTTATTTTTAAATCCTTACCCATCGCAGAAAAATTTGCCTGATCGCTGAAAGCTTCACCCATACCTATGGCTGTTAGAGGATTTTTCAGCGTTACGTCATAGTCCATCTTAAAACGGGGCAAGCGAATAGACCCCTGTTGTTTGCTGAACTGAGCTATCCAATTTTCCCAATTCTCTGCATTTAGGTTTTGATAAAAACTTTGTAGATTAGAGTTTTGTTTGGGCAAGAAAATATAAAAGCCAATTTTACCATCTTTTCCATACGGTAAGCTAACTGCCTGAAATTGTTGATTTTCATAGTATTTATAGTCACCTGATTGTGACATCATTGGGTGTTGTTTCTGTTCACCTGAGCGGAGATAAAAAGGATATTCTGCGGTTTGCTGTTTATCAAATTCATTTGTCCAGCTACCTTTAAAATAGATAGCATTGATGAGAAATAAAACTTGGTCAGGTTGTATTTTTTCAACGATCTTACTGATTTTTCCGCTTGTTTTCTGATTAACCCAGTCATTAATCACATTCAAAGAACTTGCATCTGTGAAGTTGAGACTGGTAACCTTAGCTGTATAAAAATCTCTATTTCGTTGCAGAAAATCTGGTTGAAAGCTAGCTTTTTTATTTCCCCAAAGCGAATTAGCAATTGTCAGCTGCACCTTTGGATCTGGGTTTTCTAATAATTTTCTTAACACCGCGTTAGAGGAATTAATTTGTTCTAAGTTCAACTCCTTAAACTCCAATGCTTTAGCCATTGCTTCTTTTGTGTTGCCACTCGCGCCATTGTAGGTCATGGCAAGGGCGATCGCCACACTAGAAGGTGAAACAAAAATGTTCTTGCCACTATCGTTTTTCAAAACTTCTGAAAACAGTTTGAAGCCAAACTTTGTGTTGGCAGTAATAAGTTTACTATCAGGATTTAATGCTGGCTTCGATACAGGAGATTCTGAGCGAGGTGAACCCGACTGGGCAAACGCACTCGTGCTACTATTAACTTGAGAGCATCCTATAACACCCATTAGGACAACGCTAGCAGCCGCCAAAACGTAACGTCTG
The DNA here is from genome assembly GCA_019359695.1 of Brasilonema angustatum HA4187-MV1. GTDB lineage: Bacteria > Cyanobacteriota > Cyanobacteriia > Cyanobacteriales > Nostocaceae > Brasilonema > Brasilonema angustatum. The sequence continues at coordinate 194,250 of JAHHGV010000001.1, read as the reverse complement.
CCTAAACGAACTCCATAACGTCTTTGTAAGAAATTTTCCCCAGCATTGCTAAATTTCTGCTTCATTTTACCACCATTATCGCCAGAGTCTTTATTTTGACTATCGCATCTGGTGTGAGGTAATATCTGACCCGTTACAGTTTTGGCAACAGTGATTGTACAGTTTCAGGTTTTTTCGTGATGACTAATTTGGCTAATTAGTCAATAAGTATTAGTTCTTAGCTTTGATTTTTGATCACTGTTTGTAGCCCAACTTCCTACCTGACGGGTACACTCCACCAAGCTAAAGCGTAAGCCTGAGTTGCTTCGTTAACTTTCTTGGGAAATTGAACACGGATTTTGTAGTTGCCAGTTACGGGAACAGGGCAGAAAATATGTTCAACACTGTCAACTTCACTGATTGAGGAACAGACAGCGTCAGCATTTCCATTTTTATCATCGGCTTTGACCAGATAAAGGTCGAGGTTGTTTAAGCCGCGATCGCGAAAATATTCTCCTGCGTCAAACTGACCGTTTTTATTCCTGTCGTTTAGCTCTACTAACCTATCCCAAGTTAAGGTGATAGAAACAAAACTCCCCTGCCTTAAGGGTTTTGCTAACTCATATTCTACAGATGCTTCTGCATTGACTGTGCGATAGTCCCAACCAAGGGCTGGTACAGTTTGCGTTGGATTCCATTCACCAGCGCTAAATTGTTGGTAAGCGCGAAACGCGTTCAAATGACCAGTTCCCATTTGGGAATCTAAAGGGATTTTTGGGTCTTTATATGCATCAGAAGCCAACCAGTCTTTATTTTGTTTATCGATGAGCGTCCGCGTCATTCCTAAGCGCAAACCGTCGCCAGTGTCTTGAATTTTATCAGCTGAGTTGAGCAGTACTGCTTTCATCACTTCATGTCTGCGAGAATCTATACTCCAGTTGGGTTGTTTTGTGCGCAATTGTTTATCACCAAACTCCTGCAACAGAGCAACTGTTGCAGTCACCTGAGGCGCTGCAAAGCTTGTCCCTGTGACTTTATTCTTCTTCCCATCTGCATTTCGCAAGCCGATGTTATTCCCTGGAGCAACTATACCAATAGCACGACGTGGACCAAGATTAATCTCTTTTCCAGCAAGCCGCATCAGTAGTCCTTCACTCACAGCCGCCAAATTAGAAACATCAACTTTATTATAAATCCCTCCTCGACGGGATGAAAAAGCTACGTTGAGTCCGTTATAATTGTCAGTAGGTATGGGAATGCCACCCTTTCCCTGATTGCCTGCAATTATGTAGAGACTATTGTGGACGCGACTAGACCAGTCAATACATAAGGTGAGTAAGGCGTTGCCATCTAAAGTAGCCTGAGGTCGTGGGTCACGGTTTAAAGGTTCGCCAAAACTAAAGTTAATTGCGCGGACATCTCCCCCATTTTGTAGTGCTATGTGCTGTGCAGACAAGCACTCTTGTGGTTGACCTAAGCTTTTTCCATAACCCACAGCAGATGAGTACAATCGCGCTCCAGGAGCAACTCCAGGAAAAGCTTTATCTGTACTAACCATGATACTAGCGACATTGTAGGCGTGGGGGTCAACACCGCTATTTGACTTTGCAAGTTCATTGCGTAGGAATGCACCTGCTATTGATACTGAGTTATTCTTAGAGACGGCTTTATCCAACCCATATCTACCTGGACGCCCAATCTCTACCTGACCAATGGCTATCTTGCGACCGATTAAATTATATGGGAGTTGGTGTAGTCTAAGAGCATCAATACCATTAGTGCCAAAAGGAGATTCCACAGCAGCAAGTACCGGCGCACTCAAGCAGCAAGCACCTAATCCCCAAATTATCCAAGTTTGTTTGTTCGCCATAGTCAGTTAGAAATCATGAGTTGTTATTTGTTTGTTGTCAATGCCCTAGGGGCAGGGTGTAAGGGGAGCCAGTGCGTTGGGAAGCCAGTACTTGATGTAGGTATCAGGCGTTCGGGTTTCCCGACTTGTAGACGCCCGAAGGGCGGCTTCCCGTAGGGTAGCACCTGGCGTTGTAAGGGTGTAGGGGTTCCCCTGAATTTATTGATAGGCTTGATACAAGGATTAATGGTATCTTTTTGTTTCCATTATTAAAATAAGGGGCTTGTATCCTTATGGGTTCCGGAGCAGGGGTAGTACAATTGGCTCATTCGCTGCCTGCGGCACGCTACGCTAACATTCAAAATTCCCCTTACACCCCTATACCCCTACACCCCCTTCTTGGTCAGAAAGTACTACTAACGACTAATTAATCCCCATGAAGGAAAAAGTCGGGATCAGATAGATGAGCGTTTGCTCAAGTTTTGTTACAATGCTGACAGATGAGGACGCTTAAAAACCCACTAGCCATGACCCAAACACAATCTAAAAAGCCCATTGTAATAGCTCCGTCCATCCTATCAGCAGATTTTAGTCGTCTAGGAGACGAAATACGTGCTGTAGATCAGGCTGGCGCAGATTGGATTCATGTCGATGTAATGGACGGTCGCTTTGTACCTAATATTACGATAGGTCCTCTGATTGTGGAGGCGATTCGCCCAGTGACACAAAAGCCTCTGGACGTTCACTTGATGATTGTGGAACCAGAAAAGTACGTAGAAGATTTTGCGAAAGCAGGGGCAGATCACATCTATGTTCATTGCGAACACAACGCTTCACCTCACCTGCACCGCACGTTGGGACAAATCAAAGAACTTGGTAAAAAAGCAGGAGTGGTTCTTAACCCCGGTAGTCCTTTGGAACTGATTGAGTATGTTATAGAACTGTGTGACTTGGTGTTGATTATGAGCGTCAACCCCGGTTTTGGCGGTCAAAGCTTTATTCCTGAAGTTGTGCCAAAAATCCGCAAGCTACGTCAAATGTGCGATGAACGTGGTCTTGATCCTTGGATAGAAGTGGATGGGGGACTCAAGGCAAATAATACCTGGCAAGTTTTGGAAGCTGGGGCTAATGCGATCGTAGCTGGTTCCGCTGTGTTTAAGGCAAAGGATTATGCTGAGGCTATAGAGGGTATTCGCAACAGCAAGCGTCCTACTCCACAACTCGCAACAGCTTGAACTATTCAAGGACAAATAGTTGTTAACTGTCGATAAAAAAAACTCGGTTTTTCAAAACCGAGTTTTTTTCTCGTTTCTCGTTCCTATGCAGAGTATAGGAACGAGATATAAATCAAACCGGATTCCTATATCAGTTTCTCGCCCAACGGGTTCCCTTCCAAATACTGATAAACAAAGTTCCTGCAACCACAGCACCAAGATTCCATTTTACAGAAGTCTTAATCAAGCTTAACCCTCGAAGAGACTGAGTTGCTTCTGCTTGAGTTTTAATCTGTTGTTTAGCTTGTGAGACTTGTGATAACAATTGCTCCTTTAATTGTTGAGGATTTTTACCATCTGTTTGGCGACCTTGGCTCTTTAAAAATTTATCTATCTGTTCGGGTGAAGCTTTATTCACCTGCTGTTCTAATTGATCGGCTTGAGATATTTTTTGAGTGGATACAGTTTGAACTTGAGCAGCATTTTGACTGTTTAATCGAATCGTGCTAGTCAGTCCTAAAGGTATGAGTAGAAAAAATAATATTCCAAATAATAAAGTTAACCAAGATAAAAACTTTAAAATAGGAATTTCTAATTTTGTTCGCGAATGTAGCTCTCCAAAAAACACTAACACTAACCCAATTAAAGGCACTGGTACTTTTTCAACTAGCATCCCCATTGTTTGAAACTCCCAAACAGGATTCATAAAATTGGGCGGGATAAACATCTCAATGATGTCGAACAATGCCAATAATAATAAACCATAGCCCAGCGATCGCACTATTGTCATCGAACCTTGCTGACTGAAGGCAAAGTCTTGTAGTTCTTGAACTATGGGCATGAAATTATCTCTATTTGATTTTGTCATTTTGTTAACCGAGTAAAACTGAAAGAATTGACGATAATTTAGGACTTGGGAAAGCGTGGTTTCCACCACTGATACCAAGAAAACCAAGCCTTTTCTAAAACTTGGTAAGCTGTTTCTGGGGAAGAATTTTTTAAAGGAATTGATAAATGCGCCCAAAGACAACGGTTGTCTTGAAGTTGTTTCTGACTCAAGATCCAGGACAATAGACGTTTCGGCTGGATTGCGTGGATATGTAGATTTTGATTAAATTGCTCATTAGTAAACGTACTGCCGCCTTGAGGGTTGATACACGTACTCAAGTAAGCTCGTTGCTTTTCTACTCCCAAACCATAGTAGCCAACTCCTTGTTGCTGACGTATCACAGCAGGTGAATAGATAAAGGTAAAATCTCGCAGAAACTGAACAACATCTCCATCCTTCAAATAACGCATTTCAATATCTAGAACCAAATTATTGTTTAGGTATTGATAATGCTTTTGAGCTATGACTTGGTAAATCTTTTTTGTTGGCTGTGGTAGTGGACGACTTACGCTGAATTGCCATTGTGGTAAAGGAACCTCTTGAGGAAATGTAAACGCAGTCACTGTCTGTTTGTCTTTTGTGGGAAGCAACACTATAGTTCCTAAAACAAACAAGACGCCACTCAGAGTGAAAGCCAAAAGTGGTATGCGCAATTGTTTCCAAATCATCGTTTCCAAATCATTACTTTGATGACTCCGTGGCGTCTTTATTTCTTAATTCAGACCTTCCAAGGTAAAACCAGCAAAATAATCCAAAAAGTAACACAGCAATCAGCGAAAATACCAGAGAACCATCTCCATCATGCCAGTAATCAAAGACTTCCATATGTCCTTGTGCTACTAAGATAGCCATCAGAGCGACTCTTAAAGCATTCACAATAAACGCCAAAGTGCCGGCTGTAAATGCTATCAGAATTTTGTGCTTCCAATTTTGAGGAAACATTAAGAGAAAAAGTAGAGCTAAGCCTACTAGTTGGAATATCAGCTCTATCCCAGAACATCCCGAATAAACTTCTACGCTTCCAGTCGGGAGATAAAGTTGAGTTCCTTTTTGAGCAACATCAAAACCTGTGTACCAAAGAATTAAAGTTGTAAATTTGGCAGTCAACAGGGATATATCAAGCCATGAAGATAATAATTTAGGTACACTCAGAAAAAATAGAATAAATAATTCTGCTTTGTATTGCTTTAGTCCCTTAAAGCCAGACGCCAGGATTGCAAAACCAATGGCAAAAATCACTGGTGAAAGATACAACAAAACACCAAAGCTTGTGAGGGATATACTCTTGATGAGTAACAGCGCAATCAGTGTTAAACCAAAGAAACTAGAGAAAACTCCACTTTCTAGATTTAAACTGTGGCGCTTTTCCCAGACTAAGGAAGATATCGCCGCCCAAAATAGAAAAGTCATGCCTAGGAGGCTAGAATTATTGGCTTTCCAAAGCACAACCAAATTAATAGCAATTAAGCCTGTTCCTATAGCTAATAACCAGATTTGAGGGTATTTGAGTTGTGAGATAACCGTGAGGTGAGAAGCTTTCATGTCATATGATGATGACTATAAGTAAGTCGGTGCAAAAAAATCAAACTGTGTAAAGAAAAGTAAATAAGGCTCAAACTCTTTCTCTCCCTACTCCCTGCTCCCCTTCGGGTTCCCAGTCGCCTGCGGAGGGAAACCCTCCCGCAGCGCTGTCTCACCTGCTCCCTGCTTTATTCCAACAAGAATTATTTACGCCGATCTACTTAGGCTATTAGCCAGGAGTTATAAACCCCTGGCAAGTGATGAGATGGATGCAGGAAGTTTATTCTACCTGTCTGGTTTTCCTACACTTTTGCAGTCTCTTTTTGTTCCTGCTTGTTGTATTTACGACGCAGAGCCACACCAAAACTACCTGCGGCTAAAGAACCTAATATGGTTATAGGTTCGGGAACAGGATTAGAAGGTTGGACAGCTGGACCTTGACCGACGTTGGTAAAGTTGGAACTTACTCCCTGTGTAAAGTCATAATAGTTGTCGTACGGGTCAATGTCTTGAACTTGGTAAACAACTTTTTGTGTATTCACAAAACTGTTATACAAGTTGGTAAGGAGTGTAGCATTGTTGGAATAGAACCAGCCCGTATCTAGTGTTTCATTGCGGAAACCGCCACTACTTAAACCACCAGAAGCGGCATTTCCTTGGTCATCAGTGTTTTCAGCATTTACACTGCTCCAATTGCCAAAGTTGAGACCATTAACTTGGAGTGTATTATCGTTGAAATCGAAATCACCAGACGCTGAATCGCCGTCATAAAGAGAGAACCGGATAGCAGCCTCTTTAATACCTCCCCCCAGTGCTGAGATGACTGACGAATTAAAACCAGTTTGGGTACCGATAGTAAGTGGATTGTTATTAGCATAGCCTATGTATAATTGATTGGCAGCCAACTGGCTAGTTACCCGTGTATTGTTTTGACCAATCAAATCCAAAACAATTCCACCTACTGGGGTGAATCCATTGCCCAATGTTCCACCCGAAGTTGGGGAAGTGAGTGTGAAGGTAGTTGCGTGCGCTGAACCTGCGACTACACTCAATCCCAGTACAGTGGTAGAGCCTAATGTTAAAACGCGAATAAACGGCTTCATTCCTACCAATTTCAGACTAGCCCTTACGCCCAGTCTACTCCCGGCTCGACTCACACTCGCCTGTCCCATGCCAAGTGTTTCTAGAGCAACATATTTGACCTTAACACAAGCTTTACGTAACTTTTTTCTAACCTTAAATCGTGTCATTGGGCTCACTCCTGTAAGTAGGTAAAAATTGATGGTAGATTTACCCTGGAGTGAGATTCGTTAGTACCTCAAAATAGTTGCACACAAAAGCGTTGCGACGGGTTAGCGTTAACCTGTCGCATACATCATCAGAAAACATCTATCAAACGCTGATGGCAAGTTCTATACTTGCCTCTATTTCTGAGGTACTAGCGGTGTCTTCAGTAATGCTTCTGAAATTGCATAGTAATGAGTGTCACTGTTTACGTAAGCAAAATCAACTAGTTCTAGTTGTCTTAACACAAAATTTAAAGTGAATGTTGTTATTGCGTAAACATTACATATCATCAAAAGTTAGCTTAGATCAACCTTCTGGATGATTCATCACCGAAATTACGATATAAAAACTTTGTAAATTTACGACTATTAAATAAAAAAGATGGGCATTTTTGCCCACCCTACTACAAACTTAAGAATTCAACACTCAACTTTTATCGGTTGTGATTACCTAACCATTTAGCTGCAGCAATTCCCAAAACAGCTGCTACAACAGGATTGCTAAGAAACCTAATAATTCCGGGTTGCTCTGCCAACACTTCGCGGAAGATATCGGGATGGTTGTGATAAGCGAAGGAGGCGAGTTTACTGACATCCTCAGCGTTCATTTGATTAGGAGAGTGAGTGGAAAGACTAAGTTGTTGTTCCAGATGGCGGTCATCGAATCCTCTTTGCTTGAAGTGCTTCAAGAAGCCGCGGGCGACATCATCCCGTTCATTAGGTTTAATTTGAGAAATTGCCTTTTGCAATTCTGGCTCCATTTGGTGGGGGGGAACGTTGTCATGATGTAAACACTGACCAAACAACTGACGGCGTTCTTCGTGTGTTGAGCGCTGGGCAAAATCATCAAAATTATCGTACTCTCTTCCTGAAGAGGTGGGAGCTTGATCTAAAGAATCAACATTTCCATGAGCCAAATCACTCATGATGTCACGTCTGTATTGATCGCTGCTACTCATCTTACTTATCTCCTTTGTCTTATCAAGCTTTTGATTATCAAGCTTTTGAAATAAACTGACTTTTCTTAAACTTTTATCAAATCCAGCAATTATGTGTACTGAACTTGGTTTGTTTGCACGTCATACTGCGCTGTCAAAATCAGTTTTTTATCAGGCGCATACACTAAAACTTTCAAGTCTTGATTGGGAAAGTTGTGACGAAAACCTTCTACTAAGGATTTTGCTAAGGGACGCACATCACTGGGAGGAACTTTAGAGGAAATTACAACACCTAATTTGTTGTTGTCACGCACATAAGCCTCTGTGACTAATCCCTTCGATGTCTGTACAACCCAGTCACCAAAACTTTCTCCTGCTGGGATATTCACTCGCCCTAATTCTCCGGAAGCGACGTCTTTACCAACCATTGGTGGGTTAGTTGTGCGATTAGCTTGTGTCACATTACCACCACAGGCTGTTGTCAAAGTTAAGACTAAAATCAAAACACAACCTATGATGATTTGGCGGCTCTGCTTCAGTAGACTCATACTTCTTACCTCCCTAAAATCAGTTCTCAGTTAGCTGAAATAGAATATCTATTACAGTTGATTGAGTCTGTCTTCAGCTTTCTAAGTAGGTCAACATTGAAAAACGTAAAATAGAGTCTTTGCTATTACTTCGCTACCCTAGTGGGAACAGCCATGCCTTACGGTGAGTCCGAAAAGGACACGCTTCAAACGACGCGTGTACACTCCGTAACCTATGCCCTGCCTTGCCCCCTGCGTACTCCGTAATGACATTTCACATTTAATTAGGTTGAGCTACTTACAATTCTCGGTGTAAGTTCATTGGTGAATCTAAACTACTACATGAACAAACGAAGTCCACCGATGCGGACTTCGTTCCCGCGCTTTGATAACGCGCGTAACTATGAGTTGTTAAGTTTAATAGCGTAGGTATTTCTTAAAATAAATACGCCATTACAAACGCCCAAAGTTAGTAGAAAAAACATTAGTTTTATTTAAGCGTATCCTTTACGTCATCTTTGACATTTTCAACGCCATGACGTACTTCGCCTTCTGCTTGCTTTGCCTGACCTTTAGCTTTATCTTCTGGATCGCCAGTAACGTTTCCTACTACTTCTTGAATTTTACCTTCAACATTTTTAGCTACAGCTTTTGCACGATCTTCTAAACTCATTTAGCCCTCCAGGAATTCTATCAATTACGTTTCAAAGTTGATAATTAACTTTGAACTTGCTTTTTATTACTCTTACAAATTAGCTGAATTATCTTACAGTAGCCTTCCACCTCTAGATATATTAATCTTCTATGCTAAAAGAGAGAGGAAGAGTCACTACTATCCTCTAACACTAGTTAGTTATGAAAAACTTTTGATGCTACTGCATGCCAGTCTATTTAATAATAATGTTTTATGAATAACTCTTAATGTGGCCTATTTAATTAATGAAAAACCCGGCTTCCTTACAAAAACCGGGTGAATAAAGTTATGTGTACAATTTTTATTTAATCAAGAAAGCCCATGAGAGATTCAGGATCGTCAATAGTATTTGACGCTATTGGGCGATTCCCCATGGCAGAGTATGTTTCATAAATTACGAGATCACTTGTACCAATTGGACGAGTTCCAGACTGGTTCATAGTGTGAGCAATTTCAAATGAGTGACCTGTAACTGGGCGTATACCCATTACATTCCTTGTTTCTACAACTTGTAAACTACTGGAGCTGACTGGACGTATTCCACCGACAGGTAGTGTATTATCTACTTTAACTTCACCTAGTAGTTCTACCTGGTTTTGCTGGTCACTACTGTGCTCTACCTGATCCCAACTTTTACCCTGATTATTTTCCACTGTAGTTTCTCCGTTAAGCTTGACATTTTTTCGCCGAGGACTTCTTGCTTCACCAGAGCTAGTTATGCTCATTCATTCTCACCTGGTGTATTGTTAACTTATTTTACAAGATTCTGGGAAAGTTAAATTTTTCCTTAATATCTCAGTTTAACTTTAAAAATATCGTGTAGATATAATTCTTCTATAAGACTTATATTTTAAATATAAATATAAGATTTTTGTTAACTAAAATAAAGAAATGTTGCAGATATCGGCCACAGATTTCAAAGTGGCGACAAAACTTATTTATACAGTAAAAGCACCGATTGTGTTGAAGTTGCTTAGCATATTAAATAGAAGCAGCTGAATTAACTTCTATGACGCAATTTCATCTTCAAGCTCCCTTTCAACCGACAGGCGATCAACCACAAGCGATCGCTCAACTTATCACCAGCGTAAATTATGCAAACAGGTATCAAACTTTACTGGGAGCGACGGGAACAGGAAAAACTTTTACCATCGCCTCAGTGATTGAAAAAGTGGGGAAACCCACTCTCGTTCTTGCTCACAACAAAACTCTTGCGGCACAACTGTGTAACGAGTTACGAGAATTCTTTGCTGAGAATGCAGTTGAGTATTTCGTTAGTTACTACGATTACTATCAGCCAGAAGCCTATATTCCTGTCAGCGATACATATATAGAAAAAACGGCTTCGATTAACGATGAAATTGATATGTTGCGACACTCAGCAACGCGATCGCTCTTTGAACGCCGCGATGTAGTTGTTGTTGCATCTATTAGTTGCATCTATGGTTTAGGAATGCCTTCAGAATACCTGAAAGCAGCTATTCCCTTTCAAGTCGGTTTGGAAGTGAACCAACGGGAAATACTGAAAGATTTAGTATCCATTCAGTATAGCCGCAACGATGTGGAGTTAGGTCGCGGACGTTTTCGCGTCCGGGGTGATGTATTGGAAATTGGTCCAGCGTATGAAGACCGAATTATCCGCGTGGAATTCTTTGGTGATGAGATTGATGCTATTCGCTATGTTGACCCTGTCACAGGTGAAATTATTAAGAGTGTAGAAGCGGTGAATCTTTATCCGGCGCGTCACTTCGTCACTCCTGAAGAAAGGTTAGAAGAAGCTTGCGATGCGATCGCAGCAGAACTCAAACAGCGAAAAGCAGAATTAGAGGAAGCTGGGAAATTACTGGAAGCGCAACGCATAGACCAGAGGACGCGCTATGATTTGGAAATGTTGCGTGAGGTGGGTTATTGCAATGGTGTGGAAAACTATTCCCGTCACCTTGCAGGACGCCAAGCAGGCGAACCACCCGAATGTTTGATTGATTATTTCCCCAAAGATTGGCTGTTGGTCATAGATGAATCTCATGTCACTGTACCGCAAATACGCGGAATGTATAACGGTGACCAAGCACGAAAAAAAGTGTTAATTGAGCATGGGTTTCGTCTACCCAGTGCGGCTGATAACCGTCCACTGAAGGCTGAGGAATTTTGGACAAAGGTGAATCAGTGTATTTTCGTTTCCGCTACCCCAGGAAATTGGGAACTCGAAGTTTCTGAAGGTCATATCGCACAACAAATCATTAGACCAACTGGAGTTGTTGATCCAGAAATCATAGTCCGTCCGACAGAAGGGCAAATCGATGATTTGTTGGGCGAAATAAAAGACAGAGTTGATCGCCAGGAACGAGTGCTGATTACAACACTGACTAAGCGCATGGCAGAAGATTTAACTGAATATCTGCAAGACAACAGTATTCGAGTAAGGTATCTGCATTCTGAAATTAATTCGATTGAGCGAATTGAGATTTTGCAGGATTTGCGCGATGGTAGCTTTGATGTGTTGGTTGGTGTGAACTTGCTGCGGGAAGGTTTGGATTTACCAGAAGTTTCTCTGGTGGCGATTTTGGATGCTGATAAAGAAGGCTTTTTGCGTGCAGAACGTTCTCTGATTCAAACGATTGGAAGAGCAGCGCGTCATGTGCGGGGACAAGCGATTATGTATGCGGATAACTTAACTGATAGCATGATCAAAGCTATGGAAGAAACCGAGAGGCGTCGCAATATTCAAATGGCTCATAACCGGATGCACGGAATTACACCGCAACCAATTGTGAAGAAAAAATCGAGCAATGCGATTTTATCTTTCTTAGAAGTGTCGCGGCGATTAAATGCAACCGAGTTAGATACAGTTAAACAACATATAGATGAATTTCCTTTGGAAGAGATTCCAGGTTTGATTACTCAACTGGAAGCACAGATGAAAGAAGCGGCGAAGAAACTAGAGTTTGAGGAGGCGGGGAAGTTGCGCGATCGCATTAAGCTGCTGCGGGATAAATTAGTGGGACGATAACAATTCACGCATTCGCTCATTTCGCTACTGCATAACTGAGTCTTTAAACGAACTCATCGTTTCTGAAAGTGCTTCCCACAGGATTTGAACATCAATCTGTTGAGTGCGCCAGTTGGAGAATGCAGCTCGAATTGCTGGCACACTTCCGTAAACAGTTGGTGTTAGGAAAACCTTTCCACTATCGTGCAACTTTTCCAGGAATTTTTCAATGGTGTCTAATCGAATCTCTTGCCCGTCAACTGACAAGGTAAAGCAGACGACATTAAGACGAACAGGAGCTAAAAGCTTGAAATCTCTAGAATTCTTTATTTTCTTACCTAAAAGTTGAGCTAACTCACAGTTTGTCTCAACGATGTCTCGATACCCCTGTGCACCATAAGCTATCAAGCTAAACCATGCAGGAAGTGCCCTGAATCGGCGTGAGTTTTCTGGAGTTAAGTGAACAAAATCAGGATTTTCAGCCGGAACTCCAAGATAAGCTGCATTATTTTGAAAGACTTCGAGTTGGAGATTTCGATGCCGTGTAAATTGCATAGCCGAATCATAAGGAACATTCAGCCATTTGTGAGCATCAATCGCGATCGAATCCGCAGCATCCAGCCCTTGTACCAGATGGCAGTATTGAGGTGAACAAGCTGCAAATCCACCAAAGGCAGCATCTACATGCAGCCAGAAATTAAACTCTTGCTTGAGTGCTGCAATTCCCATTAAATCGTCAAAATCACCAGTATTAACGGTTCCTGCATTTGCCACAACAATACATGGCTCCTGGCAACGACTCAAGTTTTTGGTGAGTTCATCTAAGTCAATAGCTTCTCGTTCAGGTAAACAAGGAACAATTTGTAGATTACTTTTACCCATTCCAAGCATAGAAACTGCTTTGCTGATACACGAATGGGGTGAACCGCTGAAGATTTTGATAGCGGGCAAAGCATACAGTCCATGATGAGTAATATCGATCTTCAGCTGTTGAGCAATCCATTGTCTGGCTAATGCTAAACCCACAAAATTGGACATTGTCGCACCTGAGACAAATGTTCCGGAGTGGGAGTCTGATATCTGGAAGAGTTGGCGAAGGAAACTGATTGTCTCTCGCTCAACTTCAGGCGCAGAGGAATCTTTCGCACCGATGACATTTTGATCAAAGATACTCACAAGCCAGTCACCTGCAATCGCTGCAGGTGTAGAACCGCCAGTCACAAAGCCCAAGTAACGAGGACCAATACTAGCAGTAATTCCTGCACCATACTTGTTGTTAAACGCCTCTAAAGCTTTCTCTGTACCAATTCCCTCTTTAGGCAAGGAGGCTATGTCATAATTTGCAGGCATAACTCCAACAGGACGTTGGTTCAAACCTTGCAAAAATTGGGTTGCATGACTCAGAATTTTTCCGAGTATCTGGTTAAGGCGTCTAACATCAGTTTCTAAATTTCTATCCACTGTGTTTCACAAGCTGTGACTTTCGGTTACCAAGCCTACACAGAACTTTATTGTATGTGCAAATTTGATATTACTGTCCTTCGATCACCCTTGGTTGCTCAGGCAAAGATTCTTGTTGAGATTGTTCTTGTGTAGGTTGTTGTTGAGATTGTTCCTGTGGAACTTCTTGTGGCTGAGGATTGAGATATTCTTGCCATGCTCTAATTTGTTCTCGTGCAGCACTATAGGCATCAGTTCCTCTTGGAATCAGTCTGGCTGTCTCAATAGCTCTAGGAATATTAGATTCTCCTTGAGCACGAGCTATATCCAACAATTGCTGACTCCATTGGTCAATGGCGATACTTGCATCACTGTGTAGGATGCTATTATCCGGTACTCTGTTTGCTAGCCTAATTGCTTGTGCCAAAGCTTCCGGAGTTCCGGTAACTGCGATTTCTCGTGCTTTGTTCCAATTTTGTTTTGCACGAATTTGTCCTTGCCACTGATCTATAACTGTTTGTGCTTCACCAGAAAGTGCTCGTCCTGAGCGGATTTGTTGAGCTGTTGCAATAGCAGAGGGTAAATCGCCACTGTCAGCTAAGCTTTTTGCTTGGTCTAAGTAGGGCTGGTCTTGAGTAGTTTGAATCTTTGCTGTCCAATTCCCAATTTTTCTTCGTGCTTCTGGATACAATGCACGACCTCGTCGAACTTGACTTGCCTGTGCGATCGCCGCTTGTAGAGAGTTAACATCCTCAAGCATTGCCATTTGATCAGCTCGATCCAAATACGGACGGTCTTCGATTGTCTGTATTTGAGCAACCCAACCACCAATTTCTTTTTTTGCTTGCTCTGCACGAGGGTTGCCTTCTGGAATTAGTTGTGCTTCAGTGATAGCTGCTGCAAAATCTTTAACTGAACCAAGGCTTGCCAGAGTTCTTGCTTTTTCCAAATGGGCGACATCTTGAATTTCTAGTTGCCAGCTAGCAATAAGTTCTTGCGCTTTTTCATATTTTGGTCTGGTTGCCTCTATTTGTTGAGCTTGGGCAATTGCTGTTTCTAGACCGGCTGTTGTCCCTAACCATGCACTCCTTTGCGCTTCAGATAAAGCAATAAAGTCTTGTATGTCCTTATTGTGTCCAGTGCTGGGGGGAATTTTTTGGGCTATCAAGATAGCTTGGTCTGGATTTCGTCCGTCCAGTTTTGCCTGTGCCAACTCAAGCATTTTATCTCCAAATTCCGAAAGAGCTTGCTGGGCTTTGGGATAAACGTAACTGTCCTGCCGTATCGACTCTGCCACCTTAATGGCTTTGAGGAGATTATCGACTGTTTTGCTTTCGGCTAAAGTTTTCGCTTTTCCTAACTGCTCACCATCTTCTCGGGCGCTGACAATTAATCGATTCAACTGGTCATATTTCGTCATCGACCAGTATGTATTATCTACACGCAACAATCTAGAAGCTAACATGAACGCTTGATGCCATTTTTCGTCCCGCATTTGGGCTTCTGCTTCAGTGTAAATGCCTTCTGCTGTTGACCAGATGGATTGCCATTTGGAAATTTTTGGCTCCACCAATCGATAAGCGGATTCCTCTTTTGGAACCTGGCGAGCTGTTGCGATCGCTTCGTCTAGCCGACCTGCCTGGAAACTCTGGTCTGCTAATTGCAGAATCTCCCGTGACCAATCTTCTATTAAACGGTCAATTTCTCCACGAAGCGGGTGATTTTTTGGCAGTTCTTTGACTAGGGCGATCGCTTGGAGAAGGTCTTTTACCGTTTGCTTAGAAGCTGCCAACTGAGCGCAATTTAGCCGTACCGAAGCACTAGCCAATGGCCAGAAAATCGATGGACAGTTAGGCGCAGATGGCAGCTTGAGTAACATTGCTGTTGCCATAAAGGCTATTCCGCTAGGAACCAACGCTAACAGTAACGTCCACAACACCCACGATTTCGTCCATTTAGGCAATGTCCAAGAACTTTTACTGACTGGTACTATTTCTTGGGACTCTTTATCTAGAGACAGTTGGTCCGAATCATTTTCTTTTGAGCCTTTCACAGAATCGATGATATAACTGGTTGTTGCGACTCCAGACGTATGTGTTTCACTAGATTCTTGCCTTCGGTATCCTCTAGTCATATTGTTATCTGGCTCTCTTGCTTTGCCTGGTAACCAACTTTCTGGCATATCCCGCTCTGTCATCTCTCACACCAAAATAAACAATTAACTTTAGCGATCTGTTATAGCTCCAAAGTTTCGTCCCTGCCATCGTAACTTTCCTTCTGGATGAAGTTACTTCTTACATGATGATATGTCCTCCACTCATATCATGTATATGCTAGATAAAAAGTTTTCTTTTATACTTTACACCCCGGCTGAAGCTTCTGCTTGCAAATCTACAACCAGTTGAGCCAAGTCATCTCGACTTGCCTGGTAAACTGTACCACAAAAATCGCAAGTTGCTTCCGCCCCATTATCTTTAACAATCATGTCTTGTAGTTCTGCTTCACCCAACATTTTGAGTGCTCCTAGCACGCGGTCAAAGGAGCAACCGCAGTGGTAACGTAAAATTTGGGTTTCCGGAAAGATCGCAACTCCCATATCTCCCAGTAAATCACCAAAGATGTCTGTCAAGGATTTCCCTGCTTGCAACAAAGGTGTAAATCCTGATAGTGCGGCGACTCGTGATTCCAAAGTTTCCACTAGAGCTTCATCTCTAGCGGCTTTAGGCAATACTTGTACCAGTAATCCTCCGGCTGCTGTCACTCCGTTTGCTCCTACGAACACGCCTAATACTACCGCTGAAGGTGTTTGTTCCGAACTGATGAGGTAATGAGCCACGTCGTCCCCTATCTCACCAGAAACAAGCTCCACCGTACTAGAGTAAGGATACCCATATCCAATGTCGCGGACTACGTAAAGAAAACCTTTACCAACTGCACCACCAACGTCAAGCTTACCTTTACTATTGGGAGGCAGTTCTACAGATGAATTTTCCACGTAACCGCGTACTGTTCCATCTAGTCCTGCGTCTATTAATATACCACCTAAAGGTCCATCACCTTTAACTCGGACATTAACTCTAGATCCAGCCCGTTTCATACTAGAAGCCATCAGCAAGCCTGCTGTCATCGTTCGACCTAGCGCAGCCGTTGCTACATAAGAAAGCTTATGTCTATTTCTTGCTTCTTCTGTCAAGCGTGTAGTTATTGCACCAACTGCACGAATACCACCTTGTGCTGCAGTGGCGCGAATTAATTGATCCGCCATGAAAAAAACCTATACCTTTAATTTCTTACCGAAATTTCCTGTGCAAAAAGCACCGAAAGATAATTATTTTAGTATAACAAAACTTAACTTAACTTAAACACGTGGGTAATGAGTGGGTTGGAGTCAGTGCACTAACTTAGTGAATACATGTTGTATTTGCATATCTTTTGTGCTTACTGTGCAAGGATGTTGAAATAAATTACAACTCCTTAATCCGCAATCAGCGAAACATCACGATATCGCTTTTGGTTCTTCGTAGTGTTGACTAGAAAGGTGTCGCTAATGACACGTTGTAGAAATCTTTTAGTAATCGTGGACTTCGCGCCATCAAGAAGCATCAATGCGGTTCGTTATACTAAAAAAACACTCTCTCATGCTTCCCGTAATCCTCGAAAAATGTTAGGTAATTATCAACAAAGCCAAATACGGATAGAAGTGGATGCATCCTTCAGTGCAATTCGCGACAGTCTGCTGCGTCCTACGGAACTAGAAAAATGGCTGCCCACAGGTCGCTTTGCTACTGGAATCCCAGAAGAACTCCATTCTGGAGTTGAGTATACTACCCAGATTGGACCACTCTCGATTCATCATCAAGTAGATGTGGCACGTCCTAACTGTTTACGCTTGTTACTCTCTCAAGGAATAGATGGGTTTCATGAATGGTACTGGGGAGAAGGTTGGGTACAGTCTCGTCTAGAGGGAGTGACAATTTTACCGCTTTCTTTGGGACAAACTTTAAGTTTGTTGAGTTTGCGTCAGTTTCTGGTAAAGAAAAAACCTTGACAAAAAACCCAGCTTCTTCAAAAAGCTGGGCTTTTACAGTCTAGAATTTAAAAATTTTTACCAGAAGACGAGGAGAAAGCCCATCCCACGCGCGGAGTGGGAGGAATCGTCGCTACGTCGTCTTAGTCATTAGTCATTAGTCAATAGTCATTAGTAAGAAAAAGCACGATTTTCGTGTTCGCGTTAGCTCCGGCCCCCTCCGGGGCTAGCGTGCCGTAGGCATAAAACATACTAGTGACAAAGGACTAATGATATCATCGTGTCCGGTTAAAGACTTATCATTAAGACTGCAAGGGAGCAGGGGGAACGGAGCACCGGAGAAAGGGTTTTCGGTTTCTGCATAGATTTAGGAATAATAACTAATCAACCGGACTTGATATGACTAATGACTTCGATTTCTCCCGGCTTTTTATGAAATTTTCACTCCGTTTAATTTCATAAAAAGCCGGGAGATGAGTTAAGAGGGATTTTGCAGTTGAACAGTACGTATCGATAGCTGTTGTGTCCGGTTACCCCTTTGGACTTTTAACTGCAATTGCTGACCTACACGACTATTTTCTACAATGTCAAGCAACTGTGTGCCTTTTGTGACGGGCTGTCGATCAACCTCAAGAATCACATCTCCCGGACGTATTCCCGCAGTTGCGGCTGGTGAATTGGGCACCACTTGCATGACTAAAACGCCATCAATTTCTGGCAATTGAATCGGAGAATTAGGGTTAGAGTTGAATTGTCTTGCCAATTCGGGGGTTATCTCTTGCATTTGCACACCTATGAATGGGTGAGCAATTGTTTCTCCTCGTTCCAGTTTAGTTGCAACTGTTTTAGCTTTATCAATAGGAATGGCAAACCCAATACCCGTTGCGTCACCACGAATAGCTGTGTTGATACCAATGACTTCACCTTGAGCATTCACCAGTGGTCCACCAGAGTTACCAGGGTTGATAGCGGCGTCGGTTTGAATGAAATCTAGGCGTTTGTTACCAATGCCAACTAGACTACTGGAACGTCTGAGGGTGCTGATAATTCCTAAAGTAACGGTGTTATCTAATCCTAAGGGGTTACCAACTGCGATCGCCCAGTCACCCACTTGTACCTTAGTTGAAGAACCCAAGGGTGCAATTGGTAAATCAGCACCAGCGTTAATTTTGACTACCGCCAAATCAGTCACTTCATCAACGCCTTGTACCTTTCCTTCAAAGCTGCGTCCGTCTTTGAGGCGGACAGTTACTTTATCAGCCTTATCGACTACATGAGCATTCGTCAGAATTAACCCACTCTTATCAATGATAAAGCCAGAACCAAGACCACGTAATTGCTCGGGGGGCAACTGCTGTGGTGAACCGTTACCAAAAAATCGCCGGAAAAAGGGATCGTCAAAGAATGGATCAGAGCGTCGGGTAATTGTACGCTCAGTGTCTATCCTCACAACTGCTGGTCCAACGCGATTTACTGCTGCTGTCACAAAGCTACTGCTACCAATAGCAGCAGTGGCTGGTGATTTCTGAGCAACAAGTTGTGAATCAGCACTCACATAACTCGGTGCTGGTTCTGCTTGGGAGGGTGAGACTTGCAGAGTGCCAACAGTTAGCAAAACTCCCAAAATTACGGCTAACACATGAGTACTTAGTTGGCGTATTGACCGGAGTCGTTTGGAAAATCGCATAACCACAACCTTATATTTCAGCCTAATTGTTGTTTCTATTGTGAAAAATTTCTCTATGCTATTTTTACAGGTTTTGTGATAACGAATATTTATTGACTTTGTTTATGGCTTGATGTTTCGCGCTTCCTCCTTAATCGTTGAAAATCTGGGATTTATTCTTTAATTTAGGACATTTTCAGATAAGATTGGTCATTTTCCTCATCTTCCTCATTTCCCTCGTCCCCTCCTCTGTGCTCTAGGTTAGGATCTTATTTACTGGCAGCACCTCAACACAAACCTATGAATGGATCGAACAGATCAACAAAACAATCTTCATCCACATCTGGGCAGGATGAGGATTTCCTCCTTGAGGATACACACAAAGATAATACACAGCATCTTCATAACCATGAACATTCTGTTCATGCTCACGTTCATAGTGAAGAATCTCTGCGGCGAATCGTCAATCGGCTTTCGCGTATAGAAGGGCACATTCGCGGGGTCAAGACAATGGTGCAGCAAAGTAGCCCTTGTCCTGATGTTTTACTACAAATTGCTGCAGTACGGGGAGCATTGGATCGGGTAGCACGGATTGTCTTGGATGAACATTTAACAGAGTGTATCGCAAGAGCTGCAAAAGAAGGCAATATTGAAGTTGAACTGGAACAACTTAAAGCTGCTTTAGATAGATTTTTATAAACACACATGCTTTCCAAATCAAAAACGAATGAAGATTATCAATTTCATTATTCGTTCAGTGGTAATCCAGATCAACCACTGATTCTTTTTTTGCACGGATTCATGGGGAACAGTCATGAATTTGATGAAGCCATTTCATTACTATGTGATGATTTTTACTGTTTGACAGTTGACCTTCCTGGACATGGAAAAACTAAAGTTTTGTGTGGTGATGAGTGGTATACAATGCCAAACACTGCTGATACTGTAATCAACTTACTGGATAATTTAAAAATTACCAAATGCTTTTTGGTTGGATATTCAATGGGTGGGAGATTAGCTTTATACCTGACTCTGCATTTTCCTCAGCGTTTCACGAAAGTTGTTCTGGAATCAGCGTCTCCTGGTTTATTAACAGAAGCAGAACGAGTAGAACGAGTTAAACGTGATGAGCAAATAGCCAGGAAATTAGAAAGAAGTGTTTGCAGAAATGATTTTGTTACCTTTGTCTACAATTGGTACAATCAACAAATTTTTGGCTTAATTAAAGATCATCCCCAATTTCATCGCCTTCTAGAAGTCCGGTTGCAAAATCATCCAATTGAGTTAGCTAAATCACTACGGTTTATGGGTACTGGATGTCAACCTTCTTTGTGGGAAATGCTGAAAAAAAATAAAAACCCTGTGCTTTTATTAGCAGGGGAATATGATGAAAAGTTTATAGATGTCAATACAGAGATGACTAACATTTGTGAATCTTGCCAACTAAAAGTTATTCAGACGTCCGCACATAATATTCATTTTGAAAATGTTAAGGCTTTTGTTGAGAATCTTCAATATTTTTTATCTAAGCATAACATTTGAAAAGCATCGTCACCCACATCTTGCACATTTGACGATCATCAATAAATATGACAAGAGAAAAAAAGGAAAGACATGAAATAATTTCAGATGATTGAGTTATACTATTCAATGAAAAGAAATAGTCAACTTGTAGCAAACTTCCAAAAAAGCAATTTATGGAAAACAAGAAATTATCTAACACTCACATTGAAAGTTTTCAACCCTTATTAACTCCAGATGATTTGAAATCGAGATTACCTTTAACACCTTTAGCAAAAGAAACAGTTTTTCAATTTAGAGAGGAATTAGAAAAAATTCTAACTTTTCAAGACAGGAGAAAATTCATAGTAGTTGGTCCATGTTCTATCCACGATACAAAAGCAGCGATAGAATATTCAGAAAAACTAAAAATTCTTGCTGAGCGAGTCCAGGATAAACTGCTGCTTATCATGAGGGTATATTTTGAAAAACCAAGAACAACAGTAGGATGGAAAGGATTAATTAATGATCCTGATATGGATGATTCTTTCCAGATCGAAAAAGGTTTATTAATGGCACGTACCTTACTGCTAAAAATTGCGGAATTGGGATTACCTATCGGTACAGAAGCACTCGATCCTATAGTACCTCAGTATATTAGTGAACTTATTACGTGGTCTGCAATTGGAGCACGCACAACCGAATCACAAACTCATCGCGAAATGGCAAGCGGACTTTCAATGCCAGTGGGTTTTAAAAATGGCACTGATGGTAATATTAATGTGGCTTTGAATGCTCTCCAATCAGCTCAGAAACCTCACAACTTTTTAGGAATTAATAAAAAGGGACAGGTGAGCATCTTTAAAACGAGAGGAAATGCCTACGGTCATGTTATTTTGCGAGGCGGTAATGGTCAGCCTAACTTTGATGCAGCGAATGTCAAACAGGTAGAAGAAAAATTAAAAGAGGCAAATTTATCGCCGGGAATTGTGATCGACTGTAGTCACGGCAATTCAAGTAAACAATATAAATTACAGAGTTCTGTTTTTGAAAAAATTATTCAACAAATAGTGGATGGTAATACATCAATAGTTGGCATGATGTTGGAATCCAATTTGTATGAAGGTCATCAACAGATTCCTAGTGATCGAGAGCAATTACAATATGGCGTTTCTGTTACAGATGGGTGTATTGCTTGGCAAGAAACAGAAGAAATTATTTTGGCTGCTCACAAAAACCTAAAATAGAAAGGTTTTGTTGCAAAAAGTTGTACCAAGAGTTCCAAAAACCAATCATTAACTGAGAGCTTTTTCTTACACTGATTTTCCAGATGCCTTTAATTCTTCTATCAACATTTTCTGATAAATCTGTGGTAGAGACTTGCTCACAGAATTAGTTTCTATACCATATCCCAAACTTGTCCAAGTAGGAGACAACCGGCGCAAAACATCCGGTAACTTTCCTTGACGTAACTGTTGAGAAATATCAGTTCCCCAAAATCGAGAGTCACTTAACCAACGGTAAACAACTACGTCTTGATACTCTGGTTCAAAACTATAAGAAGCCCAAAACAAAAATCGTCCTGGGCTTGGATGATAACGTGATGCTAAATTATACCATGTGACATTAATAATTTGATATCTACCTGCGGCTGTAGAACAATTACCTTTGTTCAGACCTGTAACAATAGTGACGCATATCTCCGGATGGCGGTTAAGGTTGTTAACGTGCTGTCCACCATACAACACTGAATAAGGACGGTTGCTACTCGCTTCACTTGCTGAGATGGTTCGCATCAAAGCACGGATATAAGGATCGCCCCCTTTCATAACTAAGGGAGGCTGTTTGTTGCCAAAGGTAGGATCCTGATGCGATCGCAAATCTCCAAATATCGACCACTGCAACAAACATACCAAGCCAAGAAGTGCGGCTATTGGTGCTATGAGTTGTTCAACGCCGCCTTTGCGTTCTAAGCTTTTGTTCAGAGTCCGACTCCTTAAAAATTAGCTATTATTGCCATCAAAATATAACAACAATCTTCGACGCACTCATTCCGGAAAATAACCAGAAAATTACTGAAAAGTCAATAGCCATTAGTGATTTGTTATTCGACTCTTGACCCCGAATGAGTCAAAAGTCACAGTTAGACTGGCTCACTTTTGACTCACAGCCTTGTGCTAAAACTTAGGCAACATTAGCAAAGAGTTCTCCAAAGCTTTTTGCGGGAACATTTTCCTGAGCAACAATCTCGACAATCTTATTTTTTGCTGCTGGCTCAAACAGCGCCTCAACAGAAACCTGGGCTACTTTTTGTCGGGGAATGCTACCCTCGAACAATGTATCAGCGCTTTGCATCACGATTTGGTTGGAATTATCTTCATTCTTTAAACCACCAGGTCGCACAATTGTATAGCTCAGACCGCTTTTCTGGATGTACTCCTCGGCTTGCTTTTTCCAATACAAAATCAGCCAGAACAAGTTCAATGGGTGAAAAAACTTAGAAGCCGCCAAAGAAGAAACAAAGACAAAATGCTCAATTCCTTTAGCCTTTGCCGCATCTACCAAATTTTTAGTCCCTTCATAATCTACTTTATAAGGTCCTGTTGGATCAAAGCTTGGTTTTGCGCCAGTGGCACATAGTAGCACTGTGCTATCTCCCAAAGCAGCAGACAAGCTTTCTGGCTTTAACACATCCCCCACGACTAACTCGGCTTGAGCACCTAGAATACTCCTTGCTTTTTCTACATCCCTGACTAAGGCACGCACGGGAATATTCCGCGCTATCAGCTGTTGTACTATCCGGCGACCTGTTTCACCTGTTGCCCCTGCTACAAATGCTTTCATGAGAAACGCTATCCTGGAAAACTAGTATCTGTTTTTCAGTTTCCTATTTTAAAGATTCTCACAAAGATTTAGATGAACCACATGACAGATGATTAAGATTCCGCCAAAATGGAAATTTAGTACGAAATGTTTTATCTACCAGCCGAATTATTCATTTAGACAAACACTCTGACTATAAAAGAACGCTTTTATGGTTTCAAAGCACCTGGATTATCAATCCGACACAACAGAAGCAATTTTATCTATGACATCGACTCAAGAAGCTGGAGACGTAACCCAAGAAGCAATAGGAACACCAACACGGTTTCACGGTCGTTATAAAGACCGTATGAAAATGTATGCCACAGCTGGAACTGTTGCTGAATACCTCAATAATCACGCCTTATGGTTTTCGCGCTGTGCTGATCCCATGAAGGTCGAAGCATTAGGGAAAAATGGCTATGCCTTAGTTATTGGTCGTTTTGGCTCTTTTGGTTACGAAGTAGAACCAAAAATAGGTTTGGAATTATTACCTCCACAAGAAGGAGTTTATCGGATTTGCACTATTCCCATTCCTGACTACCATGCTCCTGGCTATGATGTGGATTATCGTGCTGCGCTGCAGTTACAAGAAAATGTGGGAAATAATTCTTCCACCCGCTTAAGTGAAATGACACAGGTGGAGTGGGAATTGGATCTCAGTGTTTATATTCATTTTCCCAAGTTTATTCAGCGACTACCAAAGTCTTTAGTTCTATCTACAGGTGAACGGTTACTTAACCAAGTTGTTCGCCAAGTTTCCCGCCGCCTAACTCGCAAGGTACAGGAAGATTTTCACCAATCTTTGGGCATTCCTTTTCCAGATTGTTCCAAGAAAAAATAGTCACTGTTCACATGTCCTTTAAGTTTCAAAGTATGCTCAACGGAGCATACTTTGTTTTAAGTAGCGTGCTCTATAGGCATATGTTTGAGTAGGCAGAGTCAAGAGCCATTTGTTTTTCACCTATGACTCATGACTCATGACTATGCTCCAGTGATAAGTTTGTTGACAATTCCCATCCCACTAACAGCTTGCAATACAAAAAGACCTACAATTGTAAAATTCAACAGAATATGCGTTAAACGCGCCCAATTTGCGCCTTTTTGCATAAAAGGAGACAGGGAAGCCGAGATGGCAATCAGAGTTGTCATCCCAAGTCCTATGAGTAGGTGACCTCCAAAGAACAACTTACCATTGTTGAGGTAAGTCACAGCCATAGCAGCAACAGCGCCTGTTACCATCAAAGCCAAAATGATAGATCCGATTTGGTAGTGTTTAACGTTGTATTTACCTTTGATTAATTCTTTCTTTTCTTCACCTTGAGCATTTCTTGTCCGTTGGACTTGTAGTCCCAGATATCCTGCATACAAGGAAAGTAGTAATAACACCCACATGATGATTGGGTGAACGAAATTTAACGAAAATTTTACTGATGGTGAAAGTTCCATACCTAGTGTCCCTCTCCTTAAATCTTCATAAAAAGTAGCATAACGCTTATTGGTAATGGGGAAATGGGATGATGAGAACATAGGGAGAAAAAAATGCGCTGACGCGGGGACGCGAAAACGCGGAAAATCATCAGTGACTAATTGACGAATGACGAATGACTAAAAATAACGATGTCTTGCTGCTATCGGCTGTGAAAAATGGTGATATTAAGCAGGTGCAAGCACTGCTTAATGATGGTGCCAACGTAGATACGGGCGATCGCGATGGCACTACACCCTTGATGTTTGCTGCTCATTTCGGCTACACCGAAATTGGGCGATCGCTTCTTGATGCAGGTGCTGATTTCGACTTGAAAAGAAAGCGTTATGGGTTGACGGCTTTGATGTTAGCGGCGAGTGCTAACCAACTTGACATTATAAAACTTTTAGTATCTAAAGGCGCGGATGTTAATGCGACTAATGAAGATGGTAGCACAGCCTTAATGGTTGCCGCCTTAAAAGGAAACGCTGATGTGGTGCGAGTCTTACTTGCTGCTGGTGCCAAAGTTGATCTTAAAGATAAAGATGAGGACACAGCTTTTCAATTAGCAATACGCGCTGGACATCCTGTAGTTGTCAAAAAAATACTAGAAAAAAGTGCAAATGTCAACTCCCAAAATGAAGAGGGAGAAACACCATTGATGATTGCGGCAGATTTGGGACATTTGGAAGTTGTGCAAGCGCTGTTAGCAGCAGGGGCTGATGTTAACGCGACAAATCTTGATGGTAGTACGGCAGCCTTAGCAGCGGCGGCGGCGGGACATAGTGCGATCGCAGCCGAAATACTCGCTCGGGGTGCTGATGTCAACGTCCAAGATCAAGATGGGGAAACAGCCTTGCATCTTGCTGTTGTTGAAGGTTATACCGATGTAGTAGAAGTCTTACTCAGCCAAGGAGCAAACGTAGAAATTAAGAACCATTTAGGAGATACACCCCTACTCGTGGCAGCTTTGCAGGGACACAGCCAAATTGTCGAAACATTACTGCGTCAGGGAGCAAATGTAAATGAAAAAAACTTGGGTGAGCAACCGTTGATGCTAGCAGCAATCCAAGGATACACTGAAATAGTGAAAGCTTTACTAGACTATGGTGCTGATGTCAATACTCAAGGAGATGATGGAAAAACGCCTTTAATTAAGGCAGCAGAACGTAACCATCTAGGCGTGATACAGCAGCTTCTAGCAAAAGGAGCACAAGTAAATCCAACAGACTCAGCAGGTGCAACAGCACTGATGTGGGCAGCTTCGCGGGGTTATGACGAAGTAGTGCAATTGTTACTCAAAGCCAGGGCAGATGTGAAAATTAAAAACGAAGGTGGTTATACAGCTTTAATGCTTGCAGAGTTTAATCAGTATCCTAGCGTGGTGCGAAGCCTCTTGGCGGCAGGTGCACAGGATTAACAATTCAAAATGGACTGCGTTCCGCTGCGCTAACAAAATCACCGTTCGCGCAGCGTGCCCGTTAGGCGCAGCCGTGGCGTTAGCCATAGGGCATAGATTTGAGCCTCGCTCCGCGTAGACGCGTAGCGGCTTCTCGTAAGAGTGGAGCTATCGCTTACGGAGGAAACCTCCGCTCAAACTTCTCTCAAAATTCAAAAATAATAAGTAGCGAGCTACCTAATTCAACGTAAAATGTCCGCAGGGAGTTTCACTCCCTGCGGTTCAAAAATAGGCATTCTTTTGGCGGTTCGGGAGTAATCAACCGGACTTGATATTATGATTTATGCACGCAGTTTTTCATAGTTATCAAAAGCGGCTGTTTCTATTCCCTGGATGTAATATTGGTCGGGATCAAAGGCTCCATGTGTTGTGATCATCATGGCATGGATCAATGCCTTAGCTTTGAGCAGCGTTTCCTGAAACTCCATCTGGGGATCGCTAAGCGCCACAATACCCCCACCAACGCCGATAGTGGTTTGATCAGGAGTCACCACAGCGGTACGAATGACAATATTCAAATCGGCTGAACCGTTTAATCCCAAAAAGCCGATCGCCCCTGAGTAGACTCCCCGCGCTGACTGCTCTAGTCGATCAATAATCTCAAGGGTTCTAAGCTTGGGGGCACCTGTCATAGAACCGCCAGGGAATGCGTTGCGAATGCAGTCTGTAGCGCTCATCTCAGCGCGTAAATGACCGCGAATGGTCGTCACCAGTTGATGCACCGTGGCATAGGTTTCCACATCCATCAATTTGGGAACATGCACAGTGCCCACTGCACAAACCCGTCCGAGATCATTGCGAAGCAAATCCACAATCATCAAATTCTCCGCTCGGTCTTTTTCGCTGTTTTGCAATCGTTCACGCAGGATAAAATCTTCTTCGGGTGTTTTTCCGCGTTGCAGTGTCCCCTTGATGGGCTTTGTTTCCACCCAACCTTGGCAATCAATGCGCAGAAATCGCTCTGGAGACGAGCAAGCGATCGCTAGATCGCCAAAGCGCAAAAATGCAGCATAGGGAGCAGGATTGATGCGGCGTAATGAACGATAGAACGCCAGTGGATCGGGAGTAGTGTCTGTCTGAATTTGGTTTGTCAAACAAACTTGATAAGTTTCTCCTTCCTGAATTTCCTGCAAACATGTTTGAATATCATCAAGATAAGTCTGATGCGATCGACTTAATCGGAACATAACAGGAGTCTGTTTCTTCTCAGGAACAATTGGCGACAGAGGAGCAAGCTGGTCAATCTGTTGTCTGATCCATTCAAACCAAACTTCTGCTCTTGCTGTTTGTCCCTGCTGAATTAGGCACAGTAGATAGAGGGTTTGCTCCTGATGATCGATCGCAATCATCCGATCAGCCAACAGGAACATTGCATCGGGTAAGGCAGAGGGGTGGTTTAATTGAGATCCGCACTCTGCTTTTAATTCATAGCCAAAATAACCCACAAACCCGCAGTTGAAATCGAAGGGTAAATCATCAGATGGGCAGTGTCGCCGTTCAATTTCCCGCTTGAGATACTGGAAAATCTCCTCTGTCCTACAACTTACGTTATCGGACTGTGTAACTGTCAGTTCCTGTGATTGTGTCCGATAATGAATCAACAGACTGTTTTCGCCATTGCTATCTCCCATGAAGGAGAAGCGAGAAAGACCCGGTTCAACACGACTGCTGTCTAGCCAGAATGCATTTGATGATTTGGCAAACAGATGCACAAACATTTGCTCGGTATCGGGGCACAGATTCAGCTTGCGCGTACAAAGTTCAAATTCCTGCTGTTGTTTTTGGCACGAAGGACTTGTCGGCAAAAAAGCAGTCCCGCTATCTCCTGTCCAATAGTGTTTTCTGGGACTGTAGCGCCCCTTTTGGGCAAATTTTAGAGTCATCTGTCTAAAATTATCTAACAAAATTTGTCCATACTGAGAACAGATAGACTCTGGATGAAACTGCACACCCCATAGCGGCAAAAATCGATGGCGCAGTCCCATCACAAGGTTGTCCTTTGTCCACGCCACTTTTTCTAAACAGTCCGGCAGGTCATTTGAAACCAGCAAGGAATGGTAGCGGACAACAGAAAAGGGAGAAGGAATTCCCTTAAACAGTTCAGTTCCAATGTGATAAACTTCGCTGATTCTACCATGCCGAACTTCAGGCGCATGAATAACTTTTCCGCCATACTGATAACCAAGTCCCTGATGTCCAAGGCAAATGCCTAGAAGCGGTACCTGTGTATTTTGAATAGCTTGACGACAGATACCAAAATCTTTTGGGTTCTCCGGACGACCAGGACCTGGTGAAATCACAATGTTATCAAATTCCCAGTGTTTGAGTTCATCCCATGCAACTCGATCATTGCAAATTACAGTGGGATATTCTCCATTGACTTGTGCAATTAATTGGTAAAGATTAAAGGTATAAGAGTCATAGTTGTCAATAATCAGGGTTTTCACATTACGATCCTCTCAGTTACCTTATCGCTTGAATCTCGACAAGTCCAGTAGCTGATAGGTCGTTCGTAATCCTCAAGGTAAGAATAAAGCAAGCGCAAATAAATCTACAACTTGCTCCATGCTAATCTTACTGGTGGTACCACTGCCCTGTTGGTGAAGTAATCGCCAGTGGGACTGTAGCCTCGCGTCCGCTTAAGATTTCAATATAATTGTGAATGATTAAGTGAATTTCTTTACAACTAAAATACATCTGGTCAGATTCCACACGTGTGGTCATACCATTTCTTTGTGATAGCTTGCGTGGCGTAGCCATAGCTGCACGCCGTCCCCCCGATGCCTTGGGGAGACTGCGGTTGTAGTACCTGACGTGGGACTACAGGGGGGTGTTATTATGTGCAAAATTATACGAAATTGCTATTACATTTCATGACAATGGCTCCATTGACACAGCATAAATAAGTTTTTATATATAACGGTTTTGAAGCAGATGAACCTGTATTTTATCCGAATTAGAACCGCTATAGATGTAGTTAATATTAGTACCTGATCTGCTTGTGCTATACAGGTATCACCTGATTAACTATGATTCAAAATACAACATATGAGTCAAAACAACAATTTACAGCAAACAAATGATAATCTACCTTTGTGGTCTGCCGAAGATGTAGATTTGTCCAGTTTTAATGCCTTGAGAAGTCCGGATGATAAGCAAGGTAAACCAATCAAGGACATGAGGCAGTTATTCCACAAGCAAGTCATCATAGATGATGAGACTATTCTCGATGTGGAAACGATAAAAGTTCCAGGGTTTATCGGTATCGCGGATGAACAGAAAATCACAGATCCTAATGGAAACACCGTTTCCGGACACGAAGATATTGTGCAGTATCTTGATAAGTACGGTTTACTTATCTGTACTTACCAATACAATAAAGACCGATATGGTGAGGCTATTGACCTGCGCAAACCGCCTGAAGATTATGAGTTGTCAGATTTGGTGGAAATTTTTATTAAAAATGAAGGACATCATTCTGGTGCGATTGTACCTGCATTATGGAACGGTGGAAGAACAAAGGCATTTGGTAGCTTGAATGAACCAGACACTTACCATGACGGGCTATATGGACACGATGGGTTTATTGCTGTAGCTCAGCGATTAGTTTTTCCGGAGTTTGTAACGCCACAACAGGCGCGTGGCTATACCGACAGCATGATCTGTTGGATGGCTTTAATGAATCCGTTTGTGGAATTCTCAGAAAATGATTTTAATGGAAACGATCCAACTCGCGTGTGCGATCGCCCAACTCTCAAAGAATTTTTGCAAAACTGCGCCCTTGCTAGTCTTGGTTCAAAAGAGGCAATTGATTTCCTCAATAATTCAGAAAATAAAGCCTATTGTGCTGAGTTTATTTATATTTGTCTGAATACTCCTATCTACCCGTTTAACAAGCAAGGGTTGACTTTATTATTGGATGGTGATCAAGCAAAGGCAACAGAAATACTCAAAATTCGCGACAAACAAAACAGCAGAAAGAAAAATATCCTCAGCCAAACCAGCGAAAACCTTCAATTCAAAGAGTTTAACATTCAAATGCCAGTAGTACCTGAGGACTTGCCACCTCTTGATGTTCTCATGGCAACAAATGGACAACCGCCATCACCCAACAGCATTCCCTTTCCTCCTTTTACACTTTCTCAAGTACTGCGCCGTGCCTTCCGTACTTTACTGAAGCGCCAAGAAGATGTAAATAATACCAAAATTGCCAAAGCACAAGCCCAAATGTTGGGGTACTTAGAACCTTTGATTCTGAGACAATTGGGTATTGTTACACCTCCTAGGGAAGCAGAATCTTCTAATGAAGGTGAAGGTTTAATCTCCAGAATTCCTTTGGAATTTTTCTCGGTTTCTCCTGCGCCTGATGATCCAAAAGTCAAAGCCGTTGGCGAGTTTATTGCTTTTGTACAACAACAACTACAACGTCAGTTCGACAGTTATGAAGAATTTGACTTGAATTTTGACCAAGTGATGGCAAAAGCAGATGAGTTGATAGGTAAAGATGGTGTCACTTATTTTATCCCGCCGCGTATTTACGTTGATTTGGGACAAAATGATCGGGATAACAATTTACCCAAAGGTTGGGGTTTCAGGCTAGAAACTCTAGGGACACTGATTTATCGGGGATTTATTCGGGGAACTGGTTCAAGTTCTTTGCCATCTGATGGAGGTGCTGATCCTGTAACTAACACGCCGTCACATGAGAGAGATCATCAACAAACTAGCAAGCAACCACCTGGTTCTGTGGGTGGGAATAGGATGCACTAAGGGAACTTCACGACAGTTGATTGAGGAGGCTATTGAGGAAATTTTTCAAAAAAATCAACTGGCAAAAAGTGCGATCGCAGGTTTTGGAACTATTGATACTAAGTCTCAAGAAACGGGTTTAGTGGAATTTTGCCAACAGCACAATTTGCCTTTAAAAACCTTTCCCTGTGATGTTCTAGGCAAAATTTCTGTCCCTAACCCATCTCAAGGAGTTGGAAAAAAAGTAGGAACCTGTAGCGTGGCGGAGGCGGCTGCTTTGTGTGCAGCCTCTGACTTCACCTTTGTTGAGTCTTCCCAGAATAAGGAGATTAGCCTAGGATTAGGGGTAAGATTACTCGTTCCTAAACAAATTTTTAGTTTAGAGGGGCTACCTGGAATGGTAACGCTCGCTGTTGCTCAAGCTGAAAAAAATATACTGTTAAAATGCAATTGACTCTATCACTGAAGCATGGCAAGCTAAGCATTTACATCTGGACTCCGGTTGAAGGAATAGCGATTGATGTCATTACGCTTGAGCCAGCCATGTTTGACCCAATATTGATTAGCAAGGTTATTATCAATAAACACATCAATATGAGTCTTGAAAATACCAATGGACTCAAGTTTTGACAAACAGCGTTCAACGAGTTCAGAAGCAATTCCACGCTTGCGATAACTGGGAAGGACAATGACATGCTGTAGGTAACCACGTCTACCGTCATGCCCGCACATAGCACACGCAATTACTTCACGTTGATCAAGGGCTATGAAACTTAACCCTGGATTACGTGCTAAATAACGAGCAGTAGCCTCTATAGAATCGGCTGCACGAACGCTAACACCGGGAGTTTGCCTCATCAACTCAAGCACAGCATCATAGTGTTCGATTGTCATTTCAACAATTTCCATGTCAAGCGTATGAGCACTTGGGTTTGCCATCTGGTCTTAAAAATGAGCAAAAAGGTGGGAGAAATGACCTATCATCATGGCTTGACTACCAACACAGAGCAATTGGCATCTTCCACCACTTGAGAACTCACAGAACCCTGGACAATTCGGTTCATACCAGTTAACCCGCGACTGCCAATGATAATTAAATCAGCTTTATAAATATTTGCAAGACGAATAATCTCTTCTGGTGGGTTACCAGTGACAAGTTCTACATTGCTTTCAACTGGTAATAGTGTCTGGTAAGATTGGAGCTGTTTTTCAATATGAAAATAAGAAAATGTTGATGACTCTGGCTGAGGACGATCAGCGGGTAGTTCCATCTCCGATTCGGATGGAGAAAACACATGGCAGAGAATAACTTTGCTGTCTTTTACCATGACCACTTCTTGTAGAGTCTGAATGACTCTGTCTGCAAGTTCCGAATCATCCAGAGCAACCAAAATAGTCTTTAGCACCGATGTCCTCTCCACAAGAGTAGACTTTATTACTTGACTTTCCCCGACTATCTGTCAATTATATCTTTCTTAACAATTTTAAAACTATAATTTTATATGGCTGATGAAGATGGACTTTTCAGGCTTGCTTGACAAATCGCCCTTTACCTTTCGTGCCGAAATCCCCATTTTTATTCAAAATTGCTTACGAAGGTATAACGGTTAGATTGTTCATGAGTGATTCTTCTGACAAATGTTGAGAAAGATCCGAGTAGTGGATAGCCTTATAAGTAAGGGGTGAGAAACTGTAAGTTAAAATCTATAACAATGTAGACATTACTATCCATTTTTAGGTAGTGTTTGTAAAAATCTGATATGCTTAAATCAGATAAAGCCGCCGTCAAATCGGATGGTAAGCAGTACTTTATCCATTTTTTTAGCCAAGACAACTTAGAATAGTTGAATCCATAGGCTTAATCGAGTTAAAGTAATCCCAAACTTTATGGATGGGATAGTGGAGCCAGCACCGTGCGGAGAGAAGTTTGAGCGGAGGTTTCCTCCGTAAGCGATAGCTCCACTCTTACGAGAAGCCGCTACGCGTCTACGCGGAGCGAGGCTCAAAGCTTCGGAGGGTTCCCCCCCCCGTTGAGGCGACTGGCGTGGATTGCCGTTTATCCCTGTAGTTTTAAAACTTTGAATTAAGACTACAAACGTATACGAACGGTGAAATAAGTTAATGGCTATACTCACTAAATCCAAGCTCTGGATATAATTTTGTATAGCCTTAAACTTTAAAAATTAACCCATAGGCTGAGTTTGGCGTAATTTCTAAGGAAAAAATTAATAATTCAAATTCAAAATTACTCTTGCTTTTGGACTCGACGTCTGACAGAATCAGCATGAGAAGGTAAGCCTTCAGCTGTTGCCAGTACATCAATTGCACCAGCGACTTTTTCCAGTGCGGTCTCAGAGTATTGAATAATACTAGAGTGTTTCATGAAAGTTTCGACTCCCAATGCTGAGGCGTAACGAGCAGCACCAGAAGTTGGTAAGGTGTGGTTAGGTCCAGCTAAATAATCTCCTACGGCTTCTGGTGTGGAATACCCCAAGAAAATAGCACCCGCATTCCGAATCAATGGTAGTAACTTCCAAGGATCTTCTACTTCCAACTCTAGGTGTTCGGGAGCAAATTCGTTTGAGAGTTCCGCTGCGGCTTCCAAGGATTCTACAATCACTATTAAACCGTAATGAGCGATCGCCTTTTCTGTGAGCAAGCGCCTTGGGTGATCCACAAGTTGTCTTTCCACCGCCACTTTTACATTCTTTGCCAAAGCTGTATCCGTGGTTAGCAAAATTGCTGCTGCCATCGGATCATGTTCTGCCTGCGCTAACAAATCAGCGGCAACGTGTACAGGATTTGCGGATTCATCGGCAATAATGAGGACTTCGCTAGGTCCTGCTAAGGAATCGATGCCTACTGTACCATAGACGAGTTTTTTCGCCAAAGTGACATAAATATTACCTGGTCCTGTGATCACATTAACTTTAGGAATCGTTTCTGTACCATAGGCTAAAGCGGCGATCGCCTGCGCGCCTCCGACGCGATAAATTTCTTGTACTCCAGCTTCTTGTGCTGCTACCAGCACTGCTGGGTTAACTGCTTTGTCTGGTCCTGGTGGTGTGACCATTGCCACACGTGGCACACCAGCCACCTTTGCCGGAATTGCATTCATCAATACCGTACTTGGATAGGCGGCACGACCACCTGGTACATATAACCCTGCTTTATCTACTGGTGTGTAGCGCTTGCCCAACACGATCTCATCATCGCCAAATTGTACCCAACTTTTGGGGACTCGCTGGCGGTGAAATGTATCGATTTGGCGGCAAGCAAGCCTGATTGCCTGGAGCAATTCCTTTGATACCTGTTGGTAGGCTGCATCCAGTTCTGAGCCTGTCACGCGCAGTTCATCTGGCTTGAGGGTTTGCTTATCGAATTCGGCGGTGTAATGCAGTACAGCGTTATCGCCTTGGCGCTTCACTGCCTGCAACACTTCCCGCACTGTTGCTTCTTTGTGAAGTACCTGTTCATCATGGGTGCGATCGCAGATCCGTTGTAGTTCTGCTCTAACGTCTGCCTGCTGAGTAATGATTCGCAGCATGGAGTAAGGACAATGCCAATTTGAGAAAATTCCTACCTGAGAATGAGTTTTGCTCTTTACCTCAAAGGGTGTAAAGCTAATCCTAACTCTCTTCTCTAGCTTAACCTGGATTTTTTTGATACTTCCATGGCTTTGGGCACATGGTTTATCTGAAGAAGGCAACAAAACGAGGATATTTTTACTTGCCTTTGTCTTAACTTAACACCGGGAGAGCCTAATTTGCTATTAGTACCAGCGAGTAGGGATCCTAGTTCCCAGTCTCTTGGTGACTTTTACTCCCAAGGTTTACAGTAGGTCAACTATATACTTCTTCATCCACTCCCCTTTTTGAGTATAAGTAGAAACTGATTATGATTTTTGGCTATTTTTACTTAATTTCTCAACATATTTACAGAAGCGATGTGCTTAATTGATGTACTTAATTACTGTATGTTAACTTTTGAACCCTAACCGTTCACATTACCCTATTGAGAGGAATAAATTTCTCTTTGGGAGGAACTACATTGACAGTGTTCACTCATCATAACCCTTCCTTAACTAAAGTTAGGAAATTTTAACAAGGATTTTAAATTAATAACTTCTAGCATAATCTCTTATCTTAGCACATTTACATAGTTAACAACAAGCGGGAGGACTAGGCTTTCATGAAAATGTAGACAAAACAGAGTTGTTTGATTCAAGGATATATGCTTAAAGGCTGTCTGTCCTCACGCTTGTTTAAAAATATTTTTGTCAGTTAAGTAAGGGTACGAGAAGTATGCAATTTTTTTATACGATTAAACGGAAATTTTTCCAGAAAAATTTAAAATTTCATCACCATTTACTCATTTTCTCAGTAACGGTAGTTTTTTTTCTTACACATGAAATCAGCAACCTGCCTGCTCAAAGCCAGGTAAACCAGATAAATAGTGAAATGATTATGGAATTACCACTTTCAACTCGTGGCGCAAAAATTATTGATGCCAAAGGTCGGCAAGTCTTGTTAAGAGGTGTTAACTGGTTTGGCATGGAAACAGAAACTCATGTACCACACGGGCTATGGAAGCGAGATTATAAGGAGATACTGGCACAAATTAGGACATTTGGGTATAACTTGATTCGCTTACCTTATTCTCTACAAGCGTTATTGTCGCCTAATATTAGCGGTATTGATTTCAGTATTGGTAGCAATAAAGAATTTGAAGGAAAAACGCCAATACAGGTGATGGACTTAATTATTCAGGAAGCAGAACGTCAAGGGTTACTGGTTCTACTTGATAGTCACTGTTTGAGTGATAAGCGGATTGCCGAATTATGGTATGAAGACAACTTTACAGAAGCAGACTGGATTAATACCTGGACAATGTTAGCCAATAGATACAAGAATCAAACCAACGTTATTGGTGCAGATCTCAAAAACGAACCTCACGGAAAAGCAAGCTGGGGTACTGACGATATAGCGACAGACTGGCGACTCGCAGCAGAAAGGGCTGGAAATGCGATTCTTGAGGTTAATCCTAACTGGTTGATTGTTGTGGAAGGAGTAGAAAAGAACGTTCCTACACAAAAGCTGCTTAAGCATTGGCACGGTGGTAATTTAGAAGGAGTGAAGCGCTACCCAGTACGTTTATCTCGTCGTAACAAGCTTGTCTATTCACCTCATGAATACGGTCCTGGAGTTGCAGATCAGCCTTGGTTTTCTGATCCAAAATTTCCTAAAGATCTCATCAATCGTTGGCAAATAGGATTTCATTATATTTCTAGTCAAAATCTGGCACCTATTTTTATTGGTGAATTTGGTGGAAAGCAAGTGGATACAACTTCTAAAGAAGGAATTTGGCAGAACGAATTTGTGCAATATATTAAACAGAAACAATTAAGTTTTGCTTATTGGAGTTTGAATCCTAATAGTTCAGATACAGGCGGTATTTTATTAGATGATTGGCAAAATGTTGATATACCTAAGCAGCAGCTACTCTCCCAAATCCTGCCAGTTAGTTTTTCGCAAGTAGCACCCGTGCAAGTCGAAGAGGACACAGCAAGGATTCTTCACCCTATCTCCCCATCACAAAATCACCTATCTCCTGTTTACCGTATCTTTTATTCTCAACTAACAGTAACTTCTGACATCTATGCAAATTGGCAAACAGGATTTTGTGTTAGCTTCAAAATCATAAATCAGGGGAATACGAAGGTTAACAATTGGCAAATGACATTTGATATGAAACAGGCTGCTATTAATAACTCTTGGAACGGTAACTTTAAACCTCAAGGAGCAACACAATATGCTGTCACTCCACTAGAGTGGGGACGGATAATTGAGCCAAATCAAGTACGTGATGTTGGTTTTTGTGCTAATAAACTTGGTTCGCAGTACCAGCCGACGGAAGTTAGAGTCAAGAGTCAAAGGTAAAAAGATAAGACTTTTTCTGGGGTAAGTACTTATTCAATTTTAATAATTTCTACAGATTTTCCTGTACGTGTACTGACACGCCGGGAATAATAACCTTCTTTTTCTGTCGTAAGTACTTGTTCAGTGTGAAGAGTTTTCACCTTATATGTACGTATATCACTGACACGCCGGGAATAATAAATTTAAATCAGGTAATTCGTGACGTAGGGATCAGGCAGCTATGCTGAAACTGACTAGGTGTAATCAGGCAAAGCGAACTGGAAGTATGAGAACTGTAGGGCAAAGCCCTTGCCGTGGGGCAGGGTAGAATGCCTATCAAATCAGCTTTTTGTCAATTTTTAACTGTTTAGTTATTTCTACCGCTCCGTACAAGTTATCAATTTTCTGAGGCTTTGTTATGCAAGCACCAAAGCCTTGATAAGTAGAACGGCGCAAAAAAACCGAAGTATGTAACGGAAAGTAAAGTTGCCCAAAAAGCTCTTCTCTTCTGCCTTCTGCCCTCTGCCTCCTGCCTTGTCATAACGACAATTTTCAACACCGACCTACTTATCTCCGCGTAAAGGTAATAGTTCTCAAGAACTATTACAACTTTGCAATCAATATACTATTGCCAAAAACCTTGAAAAAAATGATAAAAACTCCTGAATATTGCTATCAGATTGCCCAAACACCAAAGCAGGATCGAGAAATCTGCCTGCAACAGTCGCAAAAAATCGGAAAATTTGTGCCCTTTGAGTTAAAAAAGCAGGATATGTCAGACTGTTTTCTGATTTCTGAAAAACTCTATGGTCGCCAACATGAAGTTGAAACTCTACTGGCTGCTTTTGAGCGAGTGAAAGGCAGTGGAACAACTGAAATGATCTTAGTAGCTGGTGCCGCTGGTGTGGGCAAAACAGCAGTTGTTAAAGAAGTTCACAAAGCGATCGCTTCGTCAGGCATGACACGGACAATAAGCCAGAGGCTTGACGCTACCCGTATCGCGCAACCGCGTAGTTACTTTATCCAAGGGAAATGTGACATATTACAACGTAACATTCCCTTGTCAGCATTGGTACAAGCTGTTGAGGACTTAATTGGACAATTGCTAAGTGAAACTGATGCTGAAATTCAACAGTGGAAAAGTAAGATTTTGTCAGCCTTCGGTGAACAAGCTCAAATCATTATTGATGTTATCCCTAAACTGGAACTCATTATTGGCAAGCAACCCTTAGTTCCTGAGTTCTCTGGTATTACTCCCCAAGATACCTTCATTTTATTGCTGAAAAATTTTCTAAAATTATTTACAACAAAAGACCATCCCTTAGTTATCTTCCTCGATGATTTGCAATGGGTAGATACACTTAATTTGACATTAATTAAATCATTAATGACTGGGAATCCAGATACTATAAAAAATAATAATCACTGTGATATTACGTTAAATAATCATATAAATCAGGATGAAAACGAAGGGGGTTTACTTTTCATTGGTGCTTACCGTCATGATGAGATTTTAAGAACACATCCACTATTTTTAACAAAAAATGAACTAAAAAAAACAAACATAAAAATTAACACTATTAATCTACAGCCATTAAATCAGGCTAATTCAAATCGTCTCATCGCTGACATCCTGTGTTGTTCAGAAGCGCTTGCTATTCCTCTCAACCAAATGGTATTTGCAAAAACTAAAGGCAACCCCTTCTTTATTCGTCGATTCCTTAAAGGTTTGTACGATGAGGGGCTAATGCAATTTAATTTTGATGTTGGTCATTGGCAATGTGATATTGCCAAAGTCAAGGCATTAGCTTTAACAGATGATGTCATACAAAGTATGATACTTAAAATAGAAAATTTACCAAAACATACTCAAGAAGTCTTGAAACTAGCTGCTTGCATCGGGAAGTCTTTTGATATAAAAACTCTTAGCATTTTATATCAAAAGTCTGTAGTAGATACAGCTGGTGATTTGTGGGCTGCCTTAGTTGAGGGGCTAGTTATATTTGAAGTTGATAATGATAAGTTATTTTTCAATAAGAATATTTCCTCAGGAACTATCTCTAGTAAAGATCGGAAACAATTATCAAATACTAATTCTAAATTACCTCAATACAAATTTATACATGACCGAGTACAGCAAGCTGCTTATTCTCTAATTGCTGATTCAAAAAAACAGTCAATTAACCTGGAGGTTGGACAACTACTGTTAGACAACACTTCCATTGAACAACGGGATGAAAAGATTTTTGATGTGGTAAATCAGTTCAACGTAGCAGTGGCACTAATCACCTATAAGACTGGTGCAACTAAGTTATAGCAGGAAGCAGGGAGCAGGCGTGTGATTGTCTCGTGGTTTTCGTATTTTCTCATTCGTTGATGTCCTAATCTACCTGATAACTGCTGTACAACGATGAGTTCTAGTTAACCAGAAAAAATTATAGGAATCCGGTTTGATTTGGTGAAACCAGTGCGAATGAAGGCTTTCCCGACCTAGGCATCTGGCGGAACGCGTTTGCCCAGCGCCCCCTTATACCGTTTCACTTTAAGGTTGATACAAATGGGGAGCAGGGGGCAGGGAGCAGAGAGCAGGGGGCAGGGAGTAGGGGGAAAGAATTAAAAACCAATCATTTGTATCAGGAATTTCGTGAAATGGTATTAGGGGCTAGCGGAACCGTTCGGCACGGGGCCGTGCCCGTTAGGCGCAGCCGTGGCGTTAGCCATAGGGCTCAGGTTCTCCCCGATAGCCGTAAGGCGTGGCGTTAGCCATAGGGTGAAATTGTTTGCGTAGGGAGGGAACGCTTAACGCTTAATATAACCCTTAACAGGAAAAAAGGCTCTTGAAGTGTACGAAGCTTCGCAAAAATCAAATATAGCAGTCGCCACAATTGTTAGGACATTTCTCTGTTCCCTGTTAAGGGTTCCCTGTTCCCTTGAGATCAAAATATGATGTCCTAACCAATATGTCCGTTGCTATAGTAGTCCTATATAAATTTCCATGAATTTAAAAAAGTCTAGCATAAAAAACTCACCCCACTTGAGGAATTCCTCTGATTGGGGTGAGTAAGTTAGTAGAGCTTTTCATTAATAGGGGTTCTAAATCCTGGAGGTTGATCTTGGGTTGCGGGGAATGCAACCTAACCTACAACAAATCGACGAATTCTGTACCCCAATTACTGTGATGTGTACTCAGATCATTTAGCAGACAAAATACTACTCGTCGTCATCATCGTAATCGTCGTCTTCATCGTAGTCTTCTTCTACGAACTCATCAATGTCACTTTCGTTATCAGAAGCAAGCATCAAATCATCCTCATCCAAAATCGACTTTTCTGAACTGCGTCTGATACCAAAGCCATCCCCGTTAACAGTGGGAGAATCTAATTGATAGCTTCGGGCTGTGCGGTCATCCAATACCATATCGAGTGGATCGTCAACTTCATCCAAGACAGTGCTAGTCATATCAGCAGCATAGTCCTCGATAGCACCAGGTTCTTCATAAGCATTAAACCCAGTACCTGCAGGAATCAGTCGTCCGATAATCACGTTTTCCTTTAAGCCGCGCAACCAGTCAGACTTACCTTCAATTGCCGCCTCAGTCAAGACACGCGTTGTTTCTTGGAAGGATGCTGCGGAAATAAAGCTATCAGTATTCAAGGATGCTTTGGTAATACCCAATAATACTGGGGTATACTGCGCCCGCGCACCACCAGTGATTGCCATAGCTTCATTGACTTGCTCGACTTGGCGCAACTCTACCAATTCTCCAGGGAGCATGCTGGTGTCACCACCATCATCTATTCGTACTTTCGAGGTCATCTGGCGGACAATCACTTCAATGTGCTTGTCAGCAATATCAATACCTTGGGACTGATACACTGATTGCACTTCGTTCACCAAGAACGTCTGCACCTTTTGCAAGGCATGGCTGGCGCAGGCATAGATTCCGTCTTCAGAACCCAGGCTGAAGAAGATGTCCAGAATTTCATGAGGATTAGAAGGACCATCAGTTAATGCTTGTCCTGCTGTGATTTGTGCTCCATCTGGCATGATCAGGTTTTGTCCTGGTCCTAGAGGATAATCGGTGACCACACCATTAGATTCAACAACTTTCAGCGCGATCGCTTCATCGCCATCGCCGTAAACAACCTTGAGTTCTCCAGTACGACGTGCTAGTATACACGCCTCTTTTGGCTTACGGGCTTCAAGGAGTTCCTCAATTCTGGGCAAACCTTGAATGATGTCCCCAGTCTTGGCGCGTTCAAACACCAGTAACACCAAGTTATCACCACGCTGTACTAAATCGCCATCGTCTACCTGCAACACAGCGCCTCCACTGACTCGGTACGGACGACCAACACGGAGTGTAACGGAGTAGTTCACAGTAGTGAGTGCTGATTCCTCAGTAGGGGGAATTTCTCCTTGTGCCTTCTCAGCTTTTCTTTCTCCCTTCTGTACTGCCAGGACTTGCCCAGATTGCTCGGCAAATACTCCAGGGGCAATTTCTACACCTTCTACTACCAACTCACCCACTTTGACTTTAGGTGGAGAACTCAAATTTGTCTTAGTCATGTCAGTGTGGCGCAACACTAAACAGCGGCGAACTGCCTCTGTTCCCTTTTGTACGCCCCGCACGATACCCCCTTCTTTACACAATATCTGGGTACGTGCTACGACAGAACCTGGGACTATTGTGTGTCCATCCTCAACTTCCAGGCTTGTCTGAGTACTGCCTTGGGTTACGTCAGCAGCTATATCCCGACGAAGCACCAAAGATTCCAAAATGACCAGTTGCAAGCGCTGAATTTCTGGATCATTAACATCCGCTACTAATTCAATATCTGCTGCCAAGGGGGAAGCATTGTGGTCTTGTTCGCCTTCCTGCTCAATCTCCAATACCAGTTGGGTTCGCAGCAGTTCAACACCTTCGACGGTCTTGACACGCTCAGAATCTTTGTATGGCAGACGCTGTACTGCCCGCAATTGAATTGAACGACTCGTTTGTTGACTGACTGATGTGGTTGATGGCACATCAGGATTGTTGGGTACTGCAAACTCAACAACTGGACGACTCAACAGTCCTGGACCTTCTGGTGATTCGACATATTCGATGTAGCGCAACTCTGTAGCGACTTGCCCTAATAATTCTTCACCAGGCTGAATAAAGGTGCCATCTTTGCCCATCACTGCTTCTGGGTCGTCCACCATCAACAGTTCTCCTGGCTTAACAACCACTTCCCGGAGAATGTCGTTTTTCTGAGTGACTTCGATCACACCACTATTTTGGCAGAAGATATCTTTCACGACTTCAGTGCCAGCTTCAACAAACTGACCGTCTTCTACCATCAGCAGCGAAATATCTTTGTTAACTTCGTGGGTTTCTTCAGGAATCCAGAGGAGGGTACCTCCCTGCACCACCTCGTAACCCAGCTTTGCCTTACCTTTTTTCTGGACATCCACACCAGCGTATTTCAGCAATCCACCAGTGGTTGTGCGATAGCGGTCATCAATCAACTCAGCTACCACTTGACCATTTTGAACTTTTGTGCCTGGGGTTGCTCTAAGGTTAAAGACTTGGTTGTTTCCAGTGGTGACTAAGTAGTTGTTGCGACCTTGAGTTGTTTGTGCTGTTACTGTTGCTTGGTCTAAGACCACAGAAGCAGTGATAATTTCAATCTCCCGTGTTCCTTTACCTGGGATCGCTTCTGGTAAACGGACAACACCGCCGTGCAACGTTGTTAACTTGGTTTCTGCTAAAACACCATTGGATTCTATAGTGTCACCATTGTTGACCACCAACTCTGCTCCTGGGGGTAAGTTATAAACTTCCCCTGAGAGAATCCAAATCAATCCACCCCGGGCTGCTGTTGTTGTGGTGTTTCCCTGACGGTCAGTTTTTTGTTCTGGCACAACATCAGCAAATTTGACTTCCCCTGCCATGTCAGAGGCGACATCTTTGACCGCTTTTTCTGTATTGATACGAGTTGTACGTCCACCAATCGCAACCTCAGCAAATAGCTGACCCGTCTTAATCTTTTGCCCATCAACAACGTATAGTGTTGAACCTTGGGTAACAGAAATTTCTTGAGTCGTTGGGGAGCCAGCTTTGTCTGCTGCTATTTCTAAAGTAATGCTGCCATTAGCTTCTACATACAGGGCATCTTCCCCGTGGCGAGTACGGTAAGCTCTTGTCCGCAATTTACGTGGCAAGCGAACGGTACCATCGGATTCTGCACGGACTTGTTTTGCAACTTCACCAGAGAAGACACCACCTGTGTGAAAGGTACGCATCGTCAGCTGGGTTCCGGGTTCACCAATACTTTGTGCCGCAATGATCCCTACAGCTTCGCCGAGGTCCACCATCTTAGCGTGTGCCAAACTCCAGCCATAGCAATGTTGGCAGACGGATCGCGCAGCTTCACAAGTCAAAGGAGAGCGCACGACGACTTCTTTGACTCCGGCCTTATCAATTTTGCGTGCCAGATCATCGGAAACGGGGCTATTACGTGCTGCAAGAACTTCTTTTGTTTTTGGATGCACCACATCCTCTCCAATGACTCGCCCCATTAACCTTGTGCCAAGGTTAATCAAGACTTTTTCACCTTCTGTCATGGCTCGCAAAGGAATTCCCCTGGTGGTACCGCAGTCAAATTCTCGAATAATCACATCCTGCGATACGTCCACCAAACGGCGGGTAAGATAACCAGAGTCAGCAGTCCGCAAGGCTGTGTCTACTAGACCTTTTCTCGCACCGTAAGACGAAATAATGTATTCTGTTACGGTCAGTCCTTCGCGGAAGTTTGTTTTGATCGGCTGGTCAATAATTTCTCCTTGGGGATCCGCCATCAGTCCTCGCATTCCGACCAATTGGCGTACCTGAGAAATGTTACCCCTTGCTCCAGAGAATGCCATCATGTACACGGAGTTAAGGGGGTTAGTTTTCTTGAAGTAGTTGACCACTTCGTCCTTAAGAGCTTCAGAAGTACCGTTCCAAGTGTCAATCACTTTTTGGAATCGCTCTACTTCGGTAATTTCTCCACGTTGGTAGCGTTCTTCAGTTGCACGAATTTCAGCCTCAGCTGCTTCTAGAAGCGCTCGCTTGGAAGGAGGAACCATCAAATCATCAACACTGATGGAAACACCTGCTTTGGTCGCGTAGCGGAATCCCAAATCTTTTAATTTGTCTGCCATCATTGCTGTCCGGGCCGTACCATAATGGATGAACGACCAGGAGATAAGGTTCTTCAGTTGACCTTTGTCAACGATACGATTCCGAAAAACCATTTTGTCATTAGTCATGAGTCATTAGTCCTTAGTCATTAGTCATTGGTCAAGGGGAGGCAGTGCGGGGATTTTCCCGTAGCAACTGCCTCTGGTAGAGTCAAGGATCAACACCTCATTGGTCAAAAAACTTTGAACTTTTGACTTTTTGATCCTTAGGGGTTTGCCAGTTGCTGTAGCCTGACCAAACCCTTTGGGCAGTGCTGCTTCACCCCGGTACTAGCTCATTTTTGACTTTGCGTAACGGTTAACTGGCGATCGCTTCTTGAATCGCTTTATTGTAAATAACGCGACCTGGTGTTGTCCGTATATACTGAGAGAGCATGTTTCCCTGAGCATCTTCTCTGACTCGACGGAACTTATACAGCAAAGTCCGGCTACCATCGTCATTGGGTTTAACTTCAACCGGTTCTATATCTGGCTCACCTGTCTCGACTTCGCCGTCATATCGCACATAGATATAGGCATGTAGGTCAATTTGTTGCTGTTCGTAAGCCATGACAACATCATCAAGACAAGTAAAGTACCGTCCTGCGCCTTTTGTCGCATTAGGATTTTCTGCGGTTAAGTAATATGCCCCTAAGACCATGTCTTGGCTAGGTGTAATAATT
Organism: Brasilonema angustatum HA4187-MV1; assembly: GCA_019359695.1. Classification (GTDB taxonomy): domain Bacteria; phylum Cyanobacteriota; class Cyanobacteriia; order Cyanobacteriales; family Nostocaceae; genus Brasilonema; species Brasilonema angustatum. The sequence continues at coordinate 149,386 of JAHHGV010000001.1, read as the reverse complement.
GGTCTACCAGTTGCTGGTGACAAAATGTTGTTAGACGCCAGCATCAGTAACCGTGCTTCCGCTTGAGATTCCAAAGATAACGGTACGTGTACCGCCATTTGGTCACCATCAAAGTCAGCGTTAAATGCTGGACAAACAAGTGGGTGGAGCTGAATTGCTCGACCTTCTACTAAAATTGGTTCGAAAGCTTGAATACCCAAACGGTGCAGCGTCGGCGCACGGTTGAGCAAAACAGGGTGTCCTTCAATCACTTCTTCTAGAACATCCCAAACACTCGGGTCAGAACGAGATATCAACTTTTTCGCGGCTTTGATGTTATTCACCATTCCGCTACGAATCAGCCGATTGATGACAAACGGTTGAAATAGCTCAATTGCCATTTCTCGTGGCAAACCGCACTGGTGGATGTTAAGCTTTGGTCCGACGACAATTACGGAACGTCCGGAGTAGTCAACCCGTTTACCGAGTAAGTTTTGCCGGAAACGTCCTTGCTTACCTTCGATGATGTCGGACAAAGACTTGAGTGGTCGGTTGTTTGCCCCTACGACCGTGCGTCCCCGACGACCATTGTCTATCAAAGCGTCCACTGCTTCTTGCAGCATCCGCTTTTCGTTGCGAACAATAATCTCTGGAGCCAAAATTTCTTGCAGGCGTGCCAAACGGTTGTTGCGGTTAATCACTCGGCGATATAAATCATTCAAATCGCTCGTCGCAAATCGTCCGCCGTCCAACTGCACCATTGGGCGCAAGTCTGGGGGAATAACGGGGATCACAGCCATAACCATCCACTCAGGTTTAGACCCGGTGGCGATGAAGTTGTCAATCACCCGTAACCGCTTAATCAGCTTCGCCCGCTTTTGACCTTTGGCGGTCGTAATTTCTTCGCGCAAGGATTCAGCTGCTTCTTCTAAGTTGATATCGGCGAGCAATCGCAACAACGCTTCTGCACCAATACCGACCTCTACCCCAGCAAGCGTGGAATCTTCTGAGTAAATTTGGTCTTCGATTTCCAGCCACTGGTCTTCACTCAGTAACTGTTTGTAAGTTAAGGTTTCAGCATTGCCAGGACTGAGAACAACATAGGAATTGAAATAAACAATTTGCTCTACATCCCGCAAAGGCATATCTAGCAGGATAGAGATATAGCTGGGAATGCCTTTGAGATACCAAACATGAGCGACTGGTGCGGCGAGTTTAATGTAACCCATGCGGTGGCGGCGCACTCGTGATTCAGTCACTTCCACGCCACAGCGTTCGCACACAATACCTCTATGACGCACTCTCTTGTATTTGCCACAATGGCATTCCCAATCTTTAGCTGGACCAAAGATGCGCTCGCAGAACAAGCCATCCATCTCCGGTTTTAAAGTACGGTAATTTATCGTCTCTGGCTTTGTGACTTCACCAACTACTTGACCATTCGGTAAAGTTCTCTCACCCCAAATCCGAATGCGTTCTGGTGATGCCAAGCCGATTTTAACGTAGTCAAACTGATTATTTTGGGCTACTCTCATCTTTCGTCTAAACTGTGTTCTAAGTTATTACTTCTGAGAAACACGGGTGAGCAACTCCCCCGTTGGTGTGAGTATTCAGTTGTTAGTTATCAGTTTTCAGTTATTACTGTTGACTAATAACAATTTACCCTCCGGGTTTGCCTTTAGCACATACGGCACAGTTGGGCTGTATGTGCTAAGGGTGCCGTAGGCATACACGTTGGGTGTCCGGTCGGTGCGAGTATCTCCTTATGCCTACGCTACGAACAGCGGTGTCGCCGTGGCGTAGGCATAGGGCTTAGGAACATGCTACGCATGAACAGTACTCGTCTCACTGTTGAGTGATTACCCTATGGCTAACGCCACGCCTTACGGCTATCGGGGAGAACCTCCGGTTCCGCTGCGAAGAGCGCAGTCGCCTAGGTCGGGAGACCCTCATCAAGCGCTGTCTCACCACATGCCTAGGTCGGGAAACCCTCATCAAGCACGCTTACTCACTGTTCACTATTTATTCCTCGTCTTCCATCGACTCGCGCGACAAGGATTCATAGGTTGGACGTGGAGGTGTACGGCGATTTCCTTGGTCGGTCATCAAATCGACTTCAACATCCAAAGAACTACCGTCTGTCTGCGTCTCTACCTTGTGTACGGCAATATCTAAGCCTAGTGATTGCAGTTCTCGCATCAACACTTTAAAGGATTCTGGTGTTCCAGGTCGAGGAATTGCCTTGCCTTTAACGATCGCATTGAGGGCTTCATTTCGTCCTTGCATATCGTCTGATTTGACGGTGAGCAACTCCTGCAAGGTGTAAGCAGCACCGAAGGCTTCCAATGCCCACACTTCCATTTCACCGAACCGCTGACCACCTTGTTGTGCTTTACCACCCAAGGGTTGCTGGGTCACTAGCGAGTATGGACCTGTTGAACGGGCGTGGATCTTGTCGTCCACCAAGTGAACCAGTTTCAGCATATATGCCACACCGATAGTAATTGCTCGGTCAAAGGGTTCGCCGGTGCGACCGTCATACACCAAGATTTTTCCAGGATCATCTGGGTTAAAAACCCAGTTTCTGCCTGTTTCGTCCCGTGCTTCTTGCAATTTGCCATGTACTATGGTTCGAGATGATTCTTCGCCATACATTTCGTCAAAGGGGGTGAGTTTAAACCGCACTCCCAGGTTTTGACCAGCCCAACCCAACAGACATTCAAACACTTGTCCAACGTTCATCCGGCTGGGTACGCCCAAAGGATTAAGGACAATGTCTACTGGTGAGCCATCTGGCAAGTACGGCATGTCTTCTATTGGCAAGATTTTGGAAATAATTCCTTTGTTACCGTGACGTCCTGCCATTTTGTCGCCGACTTGAATTTTACGCTTCTGCGCCACATAAACCCGAACGACCATGTTTGCCCCTGGTGGCAGTTCATCGCCTTGTTCGCGTGTAAACAAGCGTACGTCTACGACGCGTCCTTTTTCACCGTTGGGGACTCGTAGGGAATTGTCTCTGACATCCCGCGCTTTTTCACCGAAAATTGCCCGCAGCAACTTTTCTTCTGGTGGCTGGTCGGATTCACCTTTTGGTGTTACTTTTCCGACCAGGATGTCACCAGATTCTACCCATGCCCCTATGCGAATGATCCCCTGTTCATCCAACTGACGCAAAGCATCTTCACCTACGTTGGGAATTTCTCTAGTTATTTCTTCTGGTCCCAACTTGGTTTGTCTTGCCTCAATTTCATATTTTTCAATGTGAATTGAGGTGTAGATATCATCCTGCACCAGACGTTCCGAAATCAAAATCGCGTCTTCGTAGTTATACCCTTCCCAAGGCATATAGGCGACGACGATGTTTTGCCCCAGTGCCAGTTCGCCTCCTTCGGTAGAAGAACCATCCGCCAGCACTTGACCTGCGACAACACGTTCACCCATGTACACTAACGGTTTTTGGTTGAGACAGGTATCTTGGTTGGAGCGATGATATTTGGAAATGGGGTATCTAAGGTCTGAGGTATTAGATTTGGAAGAATGGTCGCGTGCGGATGAGCCAGTGCCCTGGTGACTCAGCGCGGCAGTTGGCTTTCCATCAGTTGAGGCAACCCGTGGACGCACACGAATTTCTGTTGCGTCTACATATACTACTTCTCCGTCGGTACGCGATACGATCACCATACCAGAGTCTCTTGCTGCTTGAGCTTCTAAGCCTGTTCCTACTAAAGGACGCTCTGGTTTAAGTAGGGGGACTGCTTGCCGTTGCATATTCGATCCCATCAGGGCGCGGTTAGCGTCGTCATGCTCCAAAAATGGAATCATACTAGTAGCAACAGACACGATTTGCACAGGCGATATTGCTACGTAGTCCACTTGCTCTGGCGTGGTTGTGGAGAATTCCTGACGATAACGTACTGTGACTTGCGGTCCGATGATCTCAGCATTTTCATCTACTGGCAAGTCGCCTGCAGCAACGCGCAGGTCGTCTTCTTCATCTGCAGTCATGTAAACAGGTGGTAAATCAAACCGCACCCGTCCATTTTCTACTGCTCGATAGGGTGTTTCTAGAAAACCATACTGGTTAACGCGAGCATGAGTTGCTAAGGAACCAATCAAACCTGCGTTGGGACCTTCTGGAGTTTCCACTGGGCAAATGCGTCCGTAGTGGGATGGGTGAATATCCCGTACCGCAAAACCTGCACGTTCGCGGGTTAGACCTCCTGGACCTAGTGCGGATAAACGGCGTTTGTGGGTCAGTTCTGCCAGAGGATTTGTCTGATCCATGAACTGCGACAATTGGCTAGACCCAAAGAATTCTTTAATGGCTGCAACCAAGGGTTTCGGGTTCACTAAGGAAGCAGGAGTCAGCACTTCAGCATCAGATACGGTCATTCTTTCGCGAATGATACGTTCTAAGCGGTTTAAACCGACTCTTACCTGGTTTTGCAGCAATTCGCCCACGCTTCTGACTCGGCGGTTACCCAAGTGGTCAATGTCGTCAGTGTTCCCAATATCAAACTCAAGATTGATCAGGTAATCCACTGCTGCCAAGATGTCTTGGGGAGTTAAGACGCGCATCGTTTCTGGCACTTGCAAGCGCAGTTTCTTGTTCAGCTTGTAACGTCCAACGCGGCCAAGGTCGTAGCGTTTGGGATCAAAGAAGCGCGAGTCGAGAAGTTGTTGTCCTCCTAACACTGTGGGCGGTTCACCAGGACGCAGCTTACGATACAACTCCATTAGGGCTTCTTCTTCAGAAAATTGCCCTTCTTTCTCAATGGTTTTTTGGAAGTATTCTGGGTGGCGTAAAGCGTCAAAGATTTCGTTGTCTGACAACCCAAGCGCCTTCAGAAGCACTTGCGCTGACAGTTTGCGAGTTTTGTCAATACGTACCCAGACTAAGTCGTTACGGTCTGTTTCAAATTTCAGCCAGGCTCCTCGGTTTGGGATTAAACTAGCTGAATAGGTACGCCGCCCGTTTTTGTCAATTTCTGATTTGTAGTACACTCCTGGCGATCGCACTATCTGGTTGACAATCACCCGCTCAGCACCGTTAATGATAAACGTGCCTCGGTCAGTCATCAGAGGCAAATCCCCAATAAAAACTTCCTGTTCTTTTATTTCTCCGGTTTCTTTATTAATTAAACGAGTCGGGACATACATTTGTACAGCGTAGGTACTATCCCGCCGTTTTGCTTCGTCTACACTGTACTTTGGCTCTTTTAGTCTGTAGTTTTGACCCAAAAAATGCAGTTCTAGTTTGCCAGTGTAGTCTGTGATCGGACTAAAGGAGTTGAGTTCTTCTATTAGCCCTTCTTCTAGAAACCAACGGAAGCTGGAACGCTGAATTTCTATCAAGTCGGGCAACAAAAAGGCGGGTTCCATAATTGTTTCGTTCGTCATGCCTCTACCTTTGTCAACCTAAGTTTTACTTAATTGTGTGTGGGAATGGTGTGTGGAAACTTCTCCTGACACCGCCTACTCACGAGCAGGTGTGGGCAAACGGAGCAATTAAAGCCGCTAATAAGAATTTTGGCAAGGGGATAATTACCCATTTTGCCGCTAAAAGTTGCCAATTTCCATTAGCTACTAACTTCTTTACTGAATTCAAATGGTATAACTTTTTGTTACTTTGTCTTGTTTTCTTCACTTCCCCCTCCAAAAAGCGCATTCTACCTAAGCAGCGTTACATTGTTTTGGCTTGTACGTAACTACCTGGGTTGAAACCCAGAGGGATAATATCCTTATGCTCAGAGGACAATACTCCCCTGAGCCTAATTTTTGTATGGATAGCTTGCCTTAGCGGGTAGTGACCACACGGTAATTTGTTTAACAATTCTCTATATGGAAAATATGAAACTACTGTTTACAGAGCAGGTCTAGATGACCAATAGTTGAAAGTTATAGTCATCATGGAATTCGAGCATCCAGTTGTAGAGATTAAAAGGATGATTAATAAGCTTAGCTTGACTCAAGTGTCAAATTCAATAGTTGCTTCTTTAACCATTATGGCTTACACAAGTCGGTTTTGGAGGAAATAATAATACCATATTTTAGTCCTCCTAAAGTTTGAGTTTTCCATTTTCTAAGTTTATGCACTAGGGGGGATGTTCTATATTGTTATGCCAAACAATTCACAGGCATTTCGGGTTGTCAGAGTTGCGATCGCATCAACAGTTTCTCCCCGCATTGCTGCGACTTGTTCTGCAACATAGCGGACGTACGCTGGTTCATTGCGTCGTTCACCCCGTTTTGGGACGGGTGAGAGAAAAGGACAATCTGTTTCGATTAACAGGCGATCGCTCCTCACCATAGCAGCTGATTGTTGAATTTGTTTGGCGTTTTTAAATGTCACTGTTCCGCTAAAGCTGATGTAGAAGTCCAAGTCAACAAACCATTGGGTTTCTTCTGGGCTTCCACCCCAGCAGTGCATGACACCCCGCACACTTTTTCCTTTGAGGTTTATCCATTTTTGCAGTACTTGCTTTACCTGTGCCGCTGCATCACGACAGTGGATAATGACGGGTTTATTGAGTTGGGCGGCGATCGCTAACTGTGTCTCAAAAACCTTCTGCTGTTGCTCTTCGTTATCTGCTTTATAGAAATCCAGCCCAGTTTCCCCAATTGCTACGACTTTAGAGTCAGAATTAGCGAAACTTATGATTTCATCTGCTGTTTGTTCATTCCATTTTGCTGCATCTAAAGGATGTAACCCTACAGCAAAGCTCATTTCTGGAAAACGGTGAGCAAGATCTTGAATGCCTTTAAACTCAGATGGTTCTACACAGGAGTGTACCAGATGTACGACGCCTGCTTGTTGCCATCGCGATCGCACTGCTTCTAAATCTGATTGGAAAACATCAAAGTTGACGTGAACGTGAGTGTCTATCAGCTGCATTGCTTATCCTTTGTCTTTTGCCTTTAGTCCTTGATACCGACTCGTACCACTTCGCACTCATTCAAAATTCAAAAAGCTTACAACATCATAAGCTTTTCAATCATTCTGTAGACGTGCAGCTGCTTCCTTTTGGGTATGGCTGCTTTCTTTTCGCACTCATGTACTAGGGACTCAAGACTACAGACTATTGACTACTGTGCGCTTGCTGCTGGTTGTGTGTGCACTTTTAGCCTTTGAGCCAATTTTGACTTCTTCCTGGCTCCATTGTTAGGATGAAGTACACCTTTTTTCACCGCTCTATCGATTTTGCTGTAAGCTTCCGACATTCGGCTCATGACTTCTTGTTTTGATTCCGGGCTTTGATTTGCCCCATAGGCATCTAAAGCAGCGAAGTATTTTTTCATCAGGGTTTTCACTGCCGATTTATATGCTTTGTTACGCAGTCGGTTACGTTCTGCGATTTCGGCACGCTTGAGAGCAGACTTTGTATTCGCCACAGTCAGTTCCAGAAAGACTATTGATTTATAAACACACTACTAGGATTACTAGTTTAACATTATTTTTACAACTTTTAAGGTAGTAGAGAAAATTTTCACCAAAAAAGAATTCAGAACTCACGGATCAAGAGCCAAAATATGTCTGGTGCGACTGGTTGATGAATTGTTTGTGAGTGAGTTTGTTTGACCCCTGCTTTATTAAGCGCAGCGAAATCGAGCGATTTCTTCGGTTCATCTGCTTTGCGAAGCCTCTATATCAGGATAATTTACGACCGTAGTTGTACACTACTTCTTCGCCTGATCGGTCGATAATCGCCCAATGTACTGTATTGAGTTCAGGAATTTGTAACATAAATATCCAGTTAGCTTCTATGGTTTCCCCTTCTGTTGGGAGCATCGGTGTCTCTGACGTACACAGGGTAATTTTAGTGGTGGGTTTGTCCATATAGAAGTAAGACGAGGGTTCATGATCGCCATTAAAATAAGCGTATGGCACACCCACAGCAGCAGCATTAGCAGCGATCACCTCTGTAAGCGAGCCTTCTCTCTCGTCACCTGCGAAGCCTACAAAGCTATAGAATGCTTCGTGCAATGCTTCCTCAAAAGTTACCTGACCGCCTAAAGCTTTCTGTGCCTTTATCGCTTCTAGATCTGCTTCTAGGATGAGATTGTCTAAGCCAAGGGACTTTGTCAGATCGGATAACTTCTGACTGTGCTCAGTATAAGCATAGCTAGACATCAAATTTCCCTGAGTATCATACAGTCGTCCCTCATCTGCTTTGTTATTCCAAACAGAGCGTTTGCTACCGAAAGAGAACCCGCCTGAGTCTGGATGCACCGAGTTAGTATAAACTCGACACTCAGCTCCTTTTTTCAATACTGTCCCGGTGGGAAAAGAGAATTCTTGATTGCGATTTACGCTGTGAATTTTCCAGCCCGATATATCTATATCAACCAGCCCATCGTTGACAATAGCGATATATTCGTCCGCCTCCGTGGATTCAACACTTGGGTCCGAAAAAATCCTCGAAATCCTGACATGGGGTGTCGCTTTTGACAGATCGAGTATTGCATACAGCCCTTCTCCATCAGGACTGGAGACGAGAATTTGATTGGCTTGCTCGTCCGGTTGGAAATCTATAATCGAACTGCCATTGCGTTGATAGAGAGATTTAACTCCAGCAAAAATCGGATGATCGCTATTAATGGGTTGATTTCCTGAAATCCCGTTATAGCCCTCTTTAAACTGTAAACCAACTTCCCAAAGAAACCAATTAAAGTCATATCCTGAAGCATAGTCATCATATTCCGTCTCGGCAGCTAAGTAAAAGTTCATTCCAGCTTCAAACAAATCTGTGAGTTCATCCCAAGAAGAAGAGTCATGTGAAAAAATCGCATCCACATCTTCTGGGATATCGTATCCAACAGTCCATGTATGACCAGCTTTAGTCATTGTCTGTGCTAAAGCCGATTCAGATTCAGCTAAATCCGGGTTCAAGTAAGAATGAAACTTGCCTGGACGACCGCCCGTGAACCAATTAGCAATATTTTTGGCAAAAATTGCCGTGTCAGGAGAGTTTTGAAATCCGACGTTCCTTAAAGTTGAAGCATTATTAGCGAGAATTATTTTGCCTAATTTTTTGTTCATTTCAGCGGCTCCTAAGTTTCAAGTAATAAAAATTGACAAATGAACTGTTCTGTTGTTGTACGGAAAATATATGCTTTGGACCTCCCCTGCTTCCGAATTATCGGTTCCCGTCAGTTCCTTTATCTTAGCGATCGCCCTGAGTGAGTCTCTCGTATGGGCGATCGCGTCCTTTGAGTGCGCCCCACCTAACGGCACGCTTCCCCTATCGGCGCTAGCGCTGCTGCCAAAGGCAGATCGCATCCTTCATCAAATGTCCCTTTGACCATATATTTTGGTCACTTTGTCAATGCGTAAGTTCTATTGGCTTTAGTCATAATTTTGATTCAAAATCAATATACATATTCACTGAATATTAAAAGTCACAGCGCTTCGCGCGGGGTGTAGGGCTAATTGGTGGGAGCAAGAAAAGCGCCACCAATTAAAGACCACGCTTGTTGAAAATTTAGTGGGGGCTTGGATCCCTTCCGCTTCGGGGGTAGAGTGTACTAAAAACACAATCTATCTTTCCTCCCCACACCCCACACCCTACCCCCTACACCCTAGTTCTGGTCACACAAAATACATTTGTTTAAAAACTTTGTAATCTCTACAAAAAAAATAATTGTTGAAGCAAAAGCGCCACATAGATTTAGGATATACTATGGCTCTCAAAACACTTATAAATTTAAGTGAGTGAGAAACTCAGGCGCTTTTTTTCAATATCGAATATGAGCAGGTTTCAAGGGTGCTTTGGTTTGTCTGAGTGTCGTTGGTTATCGTAAAAATTCAGAAGATTTCAAGGGAGCGTTAGTTTGTCTGAATTTCGCTGATCGCAGGAAAGAAGCGTTTGAACTCAAAGTAGAGGCTTGGAGGATTTCAGGTGGATTTCCCAAGGTATTATTCAAATCTTCTGGTTGTTCGAGAGGAGGTGTTGTTTTGCCTGCAGGTAGAGATATCGGTAAAGTTTGATGTGCTTGTAAGTAAGGTTCGCCTTCGTTTGTAAAGCGAACCTGTTGAGCATCAAGTTGCAACTTTGATTTTTTTAACTGATCAGCAGGCTCAAAAGTAGCAACAAAGGTGACGTTGCTATCTGGACGTAATTTCATTTGTGTTTGATAAATTTGCCAAGGTTCCTGAAAACGACCGTCAGCTGCAACTTGCCAAAGATTAAGGTTTGTTTGCCACTGTCCCTGCTTAACTTCAACAACTTGGCGAGCGAGAATTGAACGATTATTGTTCGCATCATCATTCAAAACTCCTGCTTGTTGTCCTGCTATTGAAACTAAGTTGCGAACTGCGACTACTGCAATTTTGCTCGAATCAGGTAGATTTGTACTACCTACCAGGTTGTATATCCCATTACTTCCTGCGGGTTCTACAGTTTTGATTTCTAGTTGCACTTGTTCTTGTGCTTTTTTACCACAGCTAGAAATGACGGTTAGTAGCAGCAAATAAATACCTATTAGGGTGAGATTCAGCGAGAAATTGGAAAGATTTGGCAAAGATAGCCGTAAATGTGATTTTTGCATAGATTAATGAGGCTTTTTCTCATGAAAAACAACATAGATTATATTTTCCCTTATTTTTTATACAGATACTAAAACAAAGAAAGGTTTTACCATCTTTTTATCAAGTTAATGAACAGTCAAAAAGTTGTAGAATTTCGTTAAAATACTCACACTTTCTGATAAAGTGGCGACATCTTGTAACAAATGAATCTTAGTTGTTTATCAGCTAGACCAATGAGACCCACAGTATTGGATTGTCATAAATGTACTCGACCAAAACAGTGGAATAGGGCTTATTTTCTGCTTCTGAGTGCCTCAATCTCCATTTTTTGGATAATGGCAGTGAAAGATGCGTGTTTGGCTCAACAAAATCCACACAATCAACAGTCGAGCAATGTCCAGTTTGGGGAAGTATTACAAGTACCCAAACCACCTGTATCTAGCAAACGACAAAAATTAAAGCCCCAGACAGTGCCTCCACCACCTGGGATATCAAGCCAAGCAACGGACGTAGCTGTTGCATCAAGAGGAAAACCTTCGTCTGAAAGTGTAAAGACACCTACAGATGACATTAAACAGTTGGAGAGTGGCTTTATCCAACAGCAAAAGCCTGCAAAAGTCCCAAAAGCACCAGCGAAGTCAGTTCCACCTCTCAAGAATGTGGTGGCACAAAATGCCCAAGAACAAATTCGTCAAATTTCTGGAGCTACCAGTCTAGGACAACCAAACATCCAAGTAGCGCCACTCCCACCACCCTTTGGTACAACAGTTACACAAGAGTTCACTGCACCATCGGCACCATCGGCACCATCGGTACCCACTTTCAACCAGGTACTACTCAACTCTCAACCACAACAAGCTCCTTTACCACCACTTCCAGGTACTCCGACACCTACGTTCAATCAACCCATTAACTCTCAAACAACAACACCGTATACTCCTAGTCTAACTCCTCAACTCCTTAATCCTCAAGCGATAACACAGTCATCAGTTCCAACGACTCCTACAACACAAACTTCCAACCAACTTCTCAACTGCCAAGTCGTATCGTCACCAACAGTTTCAGGTACCGGTGCACCTACCTTTAATCAACTCTTAAACTGCCAAGCGACAACACAGTCAGCGGTTCCTAATACTCCTGCGTCTACCTTCAATCAACTCTTAAACTGCCAAGTCGCAACACCTCCATCAGGGATTTCTACATCAACCAATCAGTACCTGAACTGTCAAGTTGTCTCCTCGTTACCAGTTGCCCAAACGGTACCACCGCCACAAACGCAAGCGCAGACAACTCCCACAGTTCCAACACCGCCATCGATAATACCGCCATCAGCAACACCGCCATCGCTAACACCGCCATCAGCAACACCAAATACTCCACAACCAGTGGATAGAAGTCGCCCCTTACTAAGAAGTACAGCTTTGCAGGAACCTTCTTTACAGGTTCAAGGAGTTTACATAACTCAAGGAGGTGATTCTGCAGCACGGGGGCGACTCTCAGGAGTGTATCCAATCACCCCTCAACTATTGGTTGGGGCTACTTTGGATTTGGTGACTGGAGAAAACCTTCTTGTTGACTCCCGTGGAGAAGGCTTGAACATCAACGAGCTTTATCTTGCCACTTCCGTAGGAGGAGCGCCCAATCTGCGTTTCGTCTTGGGGCAGTTAGATTTGACGTCTTATTTTGACCGGAACAGCTTTGCTAAAGATGGGGCAAGTCAATTCTTTAATCCGATTTTCCAGACAAACCCGGCGTTGTCAGCAACCGGAATTGCTTCTCGCACAGGGTTACTTGTGAACTGGAGTGTGACTGATAATATCGAAGCCAAAGCAGCAGTTTTCTCGTCGTCAAATAAAATAAGTGACTTTGCTTTGGATGGATTTGCTGGAGAAGTAGCAGTCCGTTACGGTAATGCGATTATTCGCGGGACTTATTCCACCGATCGCGATGCTGGTATTCGTGATACTTTCCCTGAAAGCTTTGGGATTGCCAGAAATATAGAACGCACAAGCTTTGGACCTCAAAAAAATGACCGCGAAGAAGCATACGGTTTGAATACTGAAGTTTTTGTACCCAACTTGAAACTAGGTCTTTTTGGACGTTACGGGCGTTACGAAAACCGTGATTTGGGCAAAGGGGCAGATACTTACTCATTTGGACTCAGCTTTTTGGATTTGTTTACCCCAGATGACCGTTTGGGTTTGGCTTACGGACGTGCTTTATCAAACGACAGCTTACGCCGTGGCGGAGATTATCCAGACGTGTTAGAGCTTTTCTACGATTTTCAATTGCTTCCTAATCTGCGGTTAGGTTTTACACTTCAAGGACGAGATGGTTTTGAGGATACAGTACTCGGTGTCAGGGTGCGTACAGAATTTGATGTGACTCCAAGGAGAAGGTCTCAATGAGTCAAAAACACAAACGCAAAACTAATCCCTGCTCAAATGTGGGAACGAGTGTCCAAGACATCAGAACAAAAAGTCTTTCTGGTTTGATCGTGATCACTGCTTCATTTTCTGTTTTGAGCTATGTCTTCAATGTTCCATTGTTAAACAACATTGCTCCTGCTCAAGCGCAAAAGTCCTCGTCAGCAGTGCAACGAGGTTACAATCTGCTTAAAAAAGGGTGGGTTAATGATGCCATCAAAGCTTTTGGGCAAGCTATAAAGCAAAATCCGCAATCTTCACAAGCCAAGATCGGGTTAGCAATCTCTTATAACCGCGCTGGACGTATTACTGAAGCTTGGAATGCTTATCAACAGGTGCTAGCGCAAGACCCGAACAACCAAAGTGCACTCAAAATTGTTGGTATCATGGGCACTTATCGCCCAGAGTGGCAAGTACGAGGAATTGAAGCTCTCAATACTTTGTTAAATGCCAATCCCAACGATGTACAAGCCCGTTCTTACCGCGCCTTGTTGTACAGCTACCAAGGAAAGGTCAACGAGTCGCTGGCAGATTATCAAATAGTCTTGGAAAAGAATCCTACCTCAGAAACTATCCTTGGTGCTGCTCAAGCTTACAGTTATAGCCGCAATTACCAAAAAGCTTTGGAGTTGTTCAACCGCTATCGAGTGGCTGGCAAACCGATCACTGGATTTGCTGCGGTAGCCTACGCTAGTACCTTGCGAGAAACTGGCAATCCAAAAGCAGCAGTACAAGTTTTGCAAGGACAGTTACAGCGTTCCAAAACTCTCGACAAATTAGCGATTGAAACGCGTTCTGAACTTGCCAAGGCGTATGTTGCCAATCAACAGTCACAGCAAGCATTTGCGGTATTGGAGCCAATACAAAATAGACCAGAGGCGATTTTACCTTTAGCACGTTCTCTCAATGAGATTCGCTCCTCAAGCAATAACCCTGCTATAGCACAGCAAGTTGCAACTTTGTACCGTCAGGCGATCGCCAACTCTCCCAACCCCTCGCCCGCCTTGTTGCGAGAAACCGCTGATGTTTTCACCGGCTTACCTCAAGGAGAGCAAACAGCACTACAACTTTATCGCCAAGTGGCTCCACAGTTCCCAAATGATAAAAGTTTGGTGGTGCGACAGTTAGTCCTAGAGAATAAATTGGGACAACTTGGCAAAAGTGACTTAAAAAGGCGTCTGGTCGCTGAAGTTAACCCCCTACCCTCAAATCCGGCGCAATTGCAACAGATCGCTCTTGCTCTATCAGACGTTGATGCCCCTGATCCAGAATTGTTGCCTTTATACCAAACTCTTTCACCAAGGGTAAACGTACCATTTTTAAATTTCCGCATCGCTCAGATTTATCTACAACAGAATGACACAAGTAACGCAAGACAAGCTTTGGCAGCTTATACAGCAACCCCAGAAGGAGCCAAAAGCCTTGCACCCCAATTGCTAGCAGCTGAAATCGAGCGACGGGAGGGCAACTTAGAAGCCAGTGCTCAACGTTTCCAAGCTGTATTGACAACTAAGTCAGGAGGTGATGATATTACTGATGGAGCTTTACGTGGATTGGCAGGCGTACGAATACAACAAAAACGGTTTGATGAAGCTTTGGCAGCTTATGACCAATTGATAATCCGTCAACCACAAAATTTGACAACTCAGTTGGGACGAACCAGTATCGCCTATCAAGCCAAGAAGATTTCTGAGCAGGAGGCGAATGCTGTCCTCAATAATTGGTTAGCTACACAACCTGCGACGAATGCACCTCCAGAACTTTTTAGTTTAGTAGGAACATTGCCGGCTCAACCACAGCGTGAACCTCTCTATAATTATTTAGCTCAAGTTGATCCAAGTTACTTGCCAGTGCAACTGCGTCTGGTACAAGTTATCGCAAAACGCAATCCCACTGAAGCGCAAGCACGGGTGAAACAGTTGATTGCTCGTCTCCCTAAAGATGCGAACACGTATCAGTTGCAGGGAGATTTGGGGCGAGCGATTGGTGATTTGGATTTGGCTGGCAAAGCGTACGAAAATATCTTGGCACAGCAACCAGATAATATAGATGCCCTTGCTGCTTTAGGAGGAATTCGTTTTGAACAGCGGCGCTTTGAGTCAGCACGGCAAATTTACTCTCAAGTTGTAGCACAGAAGCCACAAGATAAGGATGCACGTCGCGCCCTTGCTGGCTTAAGTGCTATTGCTGATCAGCCCTTAACAGCGCTGACACAGCTTGAGCAACTCGAAGTAGAACAAATTTCCCAAGGCGCAAGCGATGCTGAAGTTTCTCGTCAAAGGCAGCAAATACAAGAAGATTTCTTGCAACGACGTGGCTTTCAACCCTCTTGGGAGAACTATGAGCGCAGAGGGAAATGAGGAAGGAAGGAGGGAAGGTAGGTAGGAGGGAGGGTATGAAATTGTTCCTCACTCTCTCCCTCTCTCCCTCTTTCTCTCTCCCTCTCTCACTTTCTCACTTCCTTTGTTCTCTATTAAAGAATGCGGCACTCAGTGAAATTGACAGTTATTGTTAGCATGATTGTTCTCAACTCCTGTAACTTAGGTTACTCAGTGATAAAGACGAAAGTATCGGATGACAGGACTCCGCTAGAAACAGCTCTGCCATTGAATGGTAGGGAAAGCGAAAGTAGCTCTAAGTATGTCGCGGCTTTACCGAAATCCATTCCTAACCGGGACTTACTGGCTCAAAGCTGGGAAGTCTATCGCCGGAGATTTATTCAGGGTGATGGTAGAGTTATCGATTATGAAGCGGGCGATCGCTCTACAAGTGAAGGTCAGGCATATGCCATGCTACGAGCAGTCCTGATTGATGATCCTGCCACTTTTGCTACTACCTTGAACTGGGGAGAAAATAACCTCCAACGACAAACGAATGGCAAACGGACAGACAACTTGTGGGCTTGGCAATGGGGACGAAATGCAGATGGAAAGTGGGGTGCGATCGATGGTAACTTTGCCACTGATGGCGATATTGATGCGATTACCGCTTTGATTCTTGCCTCCAGGCGTTGGAATCGTCCTGAATACCTTAATTTAGCAAAAGCAAAACTGCAAGATTTGTGGAATCTTTCCATTGTAGTAGGACACCAAGGTAAACTCTATTTGCTGCCTGGTCCTGCACCAGCATTTGTTCCGAATGCTTCTACCCTTTATCTCAACCCCTCTTACTTCGCTCCCTATGCTTTTCGGCTATTTGCCCAAGTCGATCCAGAACATGATTGGTTGAGTTTGGTCAATACAAGTTACGAAGTTCTAGAAAAATCAGCACCACTTTCTGCTGTCGGGTTGCCGAGTGATTGGGTGGCTCAAGATACCAAAACAGGAAAATACCAACTTTTACCACAGACAAGCCAACTTCAGAGTTTGTATGGCTTTGATGCTTATCGAATTTGGTGGCGCTTGTCGCTGGATGTGGCATGGTTCAATTCACCCCAAGCGCGACGTTATCTCCAGACAAATAGTAAGTATCTCCAACAGCAGTGGCGTGTGCGATCGCGTTTACCAGCACGCATCGATCTACAAGGCAAAGGATTGGTGGATTATGAAGCGACAGCACAATACGCGATGCTTTACGCCGCTTGGCAGTTCGTAGAACCACAACTAGCGAAGGAGTTACTTGAGAAAAAAGTGCTACTTCAATACAAACAAGGCATTTGGGATGATAAATCCGCTTACTATACACAGAATTTGGCTTGGTTAGGTCTGTTGTCTCCTTCTGTAGTTCCCCAGCAACTACTCAAGAAGTAGCAAAAGATTTTTCTTGATTAATTTTCTTATCAAAAATAGTGTTCCCTTTTATAGTGTTCTTTTTTATAGTGTTCCCTTTTGAGTTCAATAAATAACAAGTTTTCAGTTGGTACATCTCCAAGAGCAAACCACAAAACCAAAAAAAATCCTACTATCCCTGAAGTGACACCGTCATATGAAGCCGTTGTTTCATCCTTCCAAAATCAGCACAAAAGCAATTATTTTTACTTTTTGCTTGTTACTGTTTCCTACTTCATTAACAAACGCTCAAGCTCGTAGCGAAGAAGGTTTACTAGACGATAATTCACAACAAGTTAGTGAAATTTCTCAGCGGCAAAAGTCTTTTGACAAAAAGCAAACTATTTTGCTGGCTCAAGCAAAAAAACCCAAAGTCGATAGCCTAGACGAAGAAGAAAAAGAAGACACAAGCGAAAAGAAAAAAGAGGCTGATGATGCAAAGAATTTAATAACGTACAACCTGGAATTTAACCGCAGTCCGATTGTTGGCAACCGTCTACGCTTACGAGGACTGAATCCGGAAGGTCGCCTTGGCTTTAACCGTCCTCGTGGCTGGAAAATCGGAAAGCTTCAAGCTTTAATTAAGTTCCAGCACTCACCATCACTGTATGCCAACCGTTCTAACCTAACGGTATTTATCAATGACACTGCCGTAGGCAGCATATCGCTCAACCGTAAACAGTCCCAAGTCGGTCAGGTGCTGATCAATAATATTGATCCTAAGCTGCTTCAGGACTACAACGAAATCAAGTTTGTTGCTCAGCAAAATACATCACAACAATGTACTGACCCTCATGATCCTAATTTGTGGACGGATATTCTGCCAGATTCCAAATTAATTTTCGGTTTCAAAAGGCAGCCAATTCCTCTCAACTTTAGCCGCTATCCCTATCCTTTCTTTGATCAACTCGGCTTAGAAACTAACAATATTGTTTACGTCCAACCAAGTCAGGTCAATCAATATTGGTTGACAACAACCGCTCGTTTGCAAGCGGCATTTGGTAGATTTGCAGATTTTCGCCCCATAAAGACGAGCTTGGTATCTGATATAAAGAGTGTAAAACCTGAACAGCGGTTAGTGATCATTGGGACTCCGAGTGAGCAGCCAGCTTTAACCTCTTTGAAATTACCTCTTTCTATAGCTGGTACTGAAATTCTCGATATCAATCAAAAGCCTGTACCAGAAGATACAGGAGTGCTGATCGCAGCGACGACAAAAGAAAAAGATGGTACACCTGTCTTAATTGCGACTGGTAACGGACCAAAGGGTGTGGCAAACGCAGTACAGTTTTTGGTGCAGCCAGACTTGCGAAAAACGGGAACAGGTTCAATCATTTTTGTCAATAAAGTTAAAGAAGCGACAACACCTGAACCTCGACAATGGCCTCGTTATACTCCAGAAGAAAATAGTTTTAGACTTAGCGACCTGAGAACTCCACTCAATAATGAAGGTTTTGGTGATGTGAGTGTACATGGTTCAGCAGCACCACCTATTACAATTGATTTCCGCACTTTACCGGATGATAGATTTTTGCGTGGCAGTACCATGAACCTAGTTTACAGCTATGGTCCACAGCTGAACACAAGAACCTCTGCGCTTGAAGTGTTACTCGACGGTAGATATATTGGTGGTGCACGTCTGAGTTCAGATTCTGGAGAAACCCGCCAAACCTTGAGTGTTGATTTACCAGCAAGCTTGTTGCACTCCAGTGCTCAACTCCAAGTGTTCTTCCGGATGAATCCCAAAGAACCATTTGACAAGCAAAAATGTCTGAGCGCGGCAGATCAACAGTTAATAGGTACACTTCATGCTGATACAAGCTTCGATTTAAAACGGGAAACCTCTGTACAACTTCCAGATTTAAAGTTGTTGCAATTTGGTTTTCCGTTTGCTGCACCTCAGGATTTATCTAGAACGGCGATCGTCTTGCCACAAAACCCATCTAATACAGATATACTCACCTTGCTCGCATTGAGCGAGCGTTTGGGACGGCTGAGTCAAGCAGAGTCTATCAAATTCCAGGTTTATACGCCAGAATCAATTCCTGACTCAGTTCGCAAGAATGACCATCTTGTGGGAATTGGTACGCGGGATAAATTTCCTTTTCCGGAAGTCTTTAGATCCACTGGCTTTAACTTGAGTCAAGGATTCTCTCGCGTATTAGCTCAAGGTACGATTCAAACTCCACAGGATTCACAAGGCTTGATTAAGCAAATTGTTTCCCCGTGGAGTAACGAGCACGTCATTTTGGCTTTAACAGCTCAGACAGAAACCGGTTTAGACCGAGTGCGGCAAGTCGTTGAGCAAGATCCATTGTTCTTCCAATTAAAACAGGATACAGTGCTAGTTGGTAGCGATAATAACAATCCATCTCCCTACGATCCAGGCGATTATCAACTAGAGTTTATCCGTAGTGCTCCCTCCAAAACTCGTGTAGAAAATACCAATTTACTAAGTAAGACATCGCGCTTGCTGCAAGAAAATTGGCTCCTGCTACCTATCGGTATTGTAGGTGTCTCGCTTTTACTTTATGGAATTGTTCAGTTGTATCTCAAGCGCCTTGCTGGTGCTGATAGAAATTAATTGTCACCGCCGATGCACGCGGATATAACAAATAATTCTCTGCATTTATCTGCGGTTCAAATCCCAATTTGAAAATCTAAAATCCAAAACTGAAAAATGTCTTCTTCATCAAATTCCCCTCCCAGAGGGCGTTTCAACTTAAGTCGATGGCTCATTGATCTCACGCCCCGATTTTTTGACCGCGCTTTAGAAAATGTCGGTGCCAAACAGTTTAAGTGGCTTGTTTTGCTGCTTCTGGTTCTTTCAGTTCCACTCATTATTGCCCCCCTACGAATCTGGCAGCAAGCAGTCATTGGCTTGTTTTTGGTAATACTTGGTCAATTGATCATGCGAGCCGAGGATCAAGAGTCTTCTGCGGAAACTAGCCAGTATTATCACTTATTTATGGTGTGGCTGAGTTTGGTAACAACGCTGCGTTATTTGTTTTATCGCACAAGTTACACTCTTAACTTTGATGGCTTGCTTAACAGCATTGTTTGCTTATTTCTGTACGCTGCTGAACTGTACGCTGTTCTCACCTTGGTGCTGGCTTATTTTCAAACTCTAAAAATCAAAGAGCGTCAGGCGGTTGACCTTTCCAACATTCCTCAAGAAGAATGGTTCAATGTCGATATTTACATTCCCACCTTCAACGAAGATGTTGAAATTGTTCGCAAGACTGCTTTATCAGCAATCACTTGCGATTATGCCCCTGGTAAAAAAATGATTTATGTCTTAGATGATGGTCGTCCAGAAAGGTACCAAGAAAACGACCCGCGCCGAGAGAAGTTCCGGGCAAGACGAGAACAGATACGGCTAATGTGTGAAGAAATTGGTTGTATCCACATGACGCGGGACAACAACAAGCATGCTAAGGCGGGTAATATCAACAATGCCTTTAACAAAACTGATGGTGACTTAGTTTTGATTTTAGACTGCGACCATATCCCCTCGCGTCAATTTCTGCTGAATGCAGTAGGCTTTTTCTATGATCCAAAGGTATCGTTTGTCCAAACTCCCCACTGGTTCTATAATCCCGACCCCTTTGAGCGCAATTTGCTCACTCGTGGTAGCATCCCCGTAGGTAATGAACTGTTTTATAAAGTGCTGCAAAAAGGCAATGATTTTTGGAATGCTGCCTTTTTCTGCGGTTCAGCAGCTATAATTCGCAAGTCCCACGCCTTGGAAGTTGGGGGAATTGCGGTTGAAACTGTGACAGAGGATTGTCACACAGCACTACGGTTGCACTCTCGCGGTTACAAGTCTGTTTATTACGACAAAATCATGGTCGCTGGGTTAGCGCCAGATACGTTCTCTTCCTATGTCGGTCAACAAGTGCGCTGGGCTAGGGGTATGGCGCAGATTCTGCGACTGGAAAACCCTCTGTTTAATCCCTGGCTGAAATTAACGATTCCTCAACGGATTTGTTATTTCAGTGCAACTTCGCACTTCTTGTATGGGTATCCTCGACTGGTGTATGCAGTTGTTCCCACCTTGTTCTTATTGTTTGGTATCAATCCCATCCGAGGTCTAGGTTTGGAAACTCTGGCATACGCCGTACCACACATTCTTCTGGCTTTATTCACCAACCATATCATTTACAAAAACGTCCGTTTTTCTTTTTGGAACGAAATTTTTGAATTTGTTATGGCTTTCCAAGCGGGGTGGGTGACGATGTTGGCGCTGATCAACCCCAAACTTGGTTCATTTAACGTGACTGACAAAGGAGTGAATATTAGCAAACGTACTTTTGACTGGCAGTCAATGCGTGGTTTGATAGTGGTCACTGTGTTTGTTAGCGCTTCCTTGTTTGCTGTTCCCTACTGGTTGCTACTTCGTCCAGAGGATTGGCAAGCAGTTTTAGTCAATACCTTGTGGTCAGGTTTTAATTTGATTCTGCTGATCGCAGCATTGCTGGTTGGCTTTGAACAGCCCCAAGTGCGTGCTTCTCACCGTTTGCAGCGACGCCTTAATGTCGTTATTACTAGTGGTAACTACACATTTAGGGGCGAAACAGTCAATATCTCAGAAACAGGAGCGTTGATTTCTTTAGAATCTTGGCCTAATTTACCAGATGAAGTTGATGTTGAGATCATGGGAGATTTTACTGCTCGCGTCTCCCTCACCGCGCGGGTTGTGCGAGTTTCTCCTGTAAGTGATGAAAAGACGCTTTTGGCAATTGACTTTGTCAGTCCTAGCCGTGCCCAAATGGATAATTTAATCCTGATTTTGTATTCTGATGTGCGAGAGTGGTATTCCCAAAAGCGGGAGTCTGTAGACCAACCAATCAGTTCCCTTGGCTTCCTTGCTACTAGTCTGACTCGCTCTTTTCGGGATCTCAAACCCATCATCCGTAACCAGGTACGCAAACGGGTGAGTGCCGTTAGTGAACTTTACTGGGATGGTCATTTCTTCCCTGGAATTGCCACAGAACTAGGGGTAACAGGTTTACGGCTGGAAATGCGGAGTAAAAAATCCAAATCAGGTAATAGACTGCTTGGACAAGAGGACTTGCACAAGATGCGAAATCTCAAACCACTTGTTGGTTTGCTCTTGAGTCGAGAGGAGGGGAACCCCTCACCTAGTAAGTTGGTTGCTGAAATTTCTGTGGTGAAAGAAGAGATAGATGACAGGATTGTCATTGATTTAAATTTTCCGACAGAATTCAAGCAACGCCAAGGTACTAAAATTAAACAGCTTTTGCAAGTGTTGTAGAACAGGTTATTGTGAAGTGCCTACACTGCATACTTTCTGTACAGTGTAGGCTTCCGATTTCACCCACCCTCCGGGTATGCCTGCCTTCGCCTGACGGAAGAGCGGCAGTCGCCTGCCGAGGAGCCAGTACGCCCAGGAGGCTCTCCCGACCTACTAGGTATCTGGTGAGCCCTGTCTCACCGTTGTCGCTTTTAAGTAATTTTGTGGCAAGAAGGGAGTAGAATGTCTTCAATACTCCATCTTTTTTCAGTTCTTAACAAATCATTGCACATCAAATACGTTTATGCAATTTCTAGAAAAGTTATTATTACTTATGAGTTTTGTCAGCAAGCATGACTACTAAACCTAACTAATAACCGTTTTGAACTTTCTTTATGACAACAGAAATAAATATTCCTTCTTTAGCCAATATCGAGTACATTCCATATATTGACGATGACGGTCAATTACCTGAACAATTGCAAGGTAAAATTGGAGTCTACGCAATTTTTGATCAAGAAAAAGTGTTGCAATTTGTTGGATATTCCCGTGATGTTTATCTCAGCTTAAAGCAGCACTTAGTACGTCAACCACAAAATTGTTATTGGGTGAAAGCTGAAACAATTGAACGTCCTAATCGTACGATTTTAGAAAAGATAGAGCAAACTTGGATTGCTGAAAATGGCACTGTTCCTACTGGAAATCAAGAGAAAAAAGACAAGTGGACGCAACCGATAGATGCGAAAGCAACCATGACGCCTGAAGAACAGGCAAATTATAACAATCCTGCGAATGATGAAATAGCGCAAACTAAAATCATTAAAAATGTGGCACGTAGGGTAGAGGCTGAAATCATAGCAATTTTAGAATTACGTGGTTTACAAACACAAATTCGCTTTCATCCTAAGTTGAAAGAAAACGGCTTGTTGGATTTGAAATAAGACCGTTGCATATTTACTGTAACTGACAGTAGAGGTATCGGGTATAGGGGGTCATTACCCACATTTTATAAGATTTCTGGTCTGATGTTTCGGTCGCCTAATTTGGCATTTTGGCAACCATATTGATTTTGTGAGCAGTATCGTAGCTGTTAATAGGTTATTGCACCAAAAAGCAATCAGAAAGCTAAAACTCCTCTTTTCGATTAACGACCAGTCTGGTACTGTACGATACTAAATCAGTACAAATCGTTATGCTTTCATGGTTTGCATCCTCCCCAGGCTTGTCACCTGGGGATTTCTTTGGTCAATTTAACTTGCACAAGATTTAACTAGTAATGATGTTAAATTTTTTCATCTAGTTTCTTTTTTCCTGTTCTTCTTTTTTAGGGATGTAAATGTGAACAAGAAAATTCAAATCATCGGGGAGCATCATGTGAATATGGACGATGAACGCGGTAGTGGTAGATTTTGCTCAGAGATGTTGACATTAGCTAATCTGTACTTCTTTGTAGCAATTCCCGTTCTGTTTACAAATAATTTCGGGATTTCGGCATTGGTTGCGGAGTTTTTCCAAAAAAGGGTTCAAACCCCTCTCTCTGATATGAGCAATATGGGTCTAATATCAATTTAGAGAGTTTATTGGAGAGTTTGTTTTTGCAGGTAGTTACAAAATCTATAATCTATCACTAGCCAGAAAGTACCTTTGGCGGTGGGTTTCGAGTTCCGTTTGGTTTGATGCAAGTATACTAGTCTGTCGCAAGACACCATCTTGATAGTGGCTTGTCGAAAATGCTCTTAATATTTAGTTGAGAAGCTCTAATAAGGGTTTTTAAAGAAACTCCTAACTCAGGAGGCACATAGTTGCGTTATCAAATCGTCGGACTTTTTCCAGTTAGCAATAGTTAATAACAAGAAAACTTAGATTCAACCAATGCCTCTAGTTTTTCTAGACTAGATTGCTGTTTTTGTCTGAAGTTTTTAAGGTTGATTCTGGTTGCTTGTTGACGTACATATTAGCACGTTCAAAGACAAAATTATCAACACGTCTTCGTGTGAGTTGGAAGATAATTATCAGGCAAGCACTACCAACTAGCGCCTTGCATAAATATTTGCCTTTTCCTTAAATCAGTGCCACCCGTCTGCCACACTCGCTGCATGCGTATGGTGAGACAACCTGCTGCTTTGAGAGAAACCTTAAAACTAGGCAAGTGACTTAGAACTGCTACCACTGACCGAAACCTTACGTGATAACTGTTAAAGTGACATGTTCATCGCTTCATTCATGCAAGTATGAATTGTGTGAATAGAGGTAAGCTTTTGTCTGGCACTACGTGTTGTCAGTGCTGGTGCAGAAATTATGCTTGTAAAAAATCTGAGCATCTGCTGATTATAACAACAGTATCTATCGATTACAAAATAAGCAGACATAAATCTGTTGATGAGAACTGTATCAATTAATGTCTTATGGATGTCATAGGAGGTTTTCTTGTTAAAGCGACAAACCAAAACATACCGCACAGCACTTGCTCCGTGGGCTGTTGTTCACTGGGTTTCACCAACTGAGCGAATTGTGATAAATCGATTCCGCAGCCGCAGTGATGCTGATGGTCATCTTACAATTTTGCAGCGGCTGATGCCACAAGCTGATTTACGAGTGATTGTTGAGGTAGAGCAAGACAATTAAAAAATTTCGACATTACTTACAGATCTGGGAACGGATACCTAAACGCTGTATAATCCAATCATGAAAAAACTGCCATCTTCCGTAATTCCCTCTTGCACTTGGAGTCGTCCCATCGGTTTAGGTTGGGACAAACCTTACACAGTCCGTTATGCCAGCAATATTGATGATGGTTCTTGGCACGGTATGCCTTTGGGCGGTTTTGGTGCAGGTTGTATTGGTCGTTCCTCGCGGGGAGATTTTAATTTGTGGCACATTGATGGCGGTGAACATGTATTCAAAAACATCCCCGCGTGTCAATTCAGTGTCTTTGAATCTTTTGGCTCATCCTCGCAAGCCTGCGCTTTGTGTACTGAACCTCCTGAAGACGGAAGCCTTAGAACATGGCAGTGGTATCCGGAAAGTAAGAAAGTAGAAGAAGCAGGGGAAGCAGCAGGAGAAATAACTCCCTCACTCCCTCACTCCCTCACTCCCTTATCTCCCTCATCTCCCTCATCTCCCTCATCAGCCCAATCCCAAACGGGAACTTATCACGCCCTATACCCTCGTAGCTGGTTTGTTTATCAAGGGGTGTTTCAAGCAGAATTAACCTGCGAGCAGTTCTCTCCTATTTGGGCAGAAAATTATCAACAAGCAAGCTATCCAGTCGCGGTGTTTCTGTGGACTGCACACAACCCGACTCATGCACCTATTAGTCTTAGTATCATGCTGACTTGGGAAAATATGGTTGGCTGGTTTACTAATGCTGTGAAATCTCCTTTGGTTCGGGTGCGGGATGATGGAAGCCCAGTTTATGAGTATCAGCCACGTTTAGGCGAAAGTCTGGATAACTTTAATCAGCTCGTTGAAAACAGTGAAAGTATTGGATTGTTGTTGGAGCGGGTTAATATGACTGAACCTCCTCAAGAAGGAGAGGGACAGTGGTGCATTGCTACTCGCAAACAACCGAATGTTGAAGTCCAGTACCACACGCGTTGGAATCCAGTTGGGACTGGGGAAGAAATCTGGCAAAGCTTCGCCCAGGATGGCTCTTTGCCTAATCACGTGGATGATACTCCAGCAGCAGAAGGTGAACAGATAGGAGTGGCTCTTGCTGTACGCTTCACTCTTCAACCGGGCGAAACTCTGGAAATTCCCTTCGCGCTGACTTGGGATTTGCCGATCACAGAATTTGCAGCCGGGATTACATATTACCGCAGATACACGGACTTTTTTGATAGAAGTGGAAAGAATGCTTGGACAATAGCATCCACCGCTTTAGCAGAATATCATGTTTGGCAACAACAGATTCAATCTTGGCAACAGCCAATTATTGAGCGCCAAGACTTGCCAGACTGGTTCAAAATGGCTCTGTTTAATGAGCTTTATGATCTGACGAGTGGTGGAACTCTCTGGAGTGCGGCAAGCGATCGCGACCCTGTAGGTCAGTTTGCCTCTTTAGAGTGCTTAGATTACCGCTGGTATGAAAGTTTGGATGTGCGGCTTTACGGTTCTTTCGCCCTGTTGATGCTGTTTCCAGAACTGGAGAAGGCGGTGATACGTGCCTTTGCACGAGCAATTCCCAGTTGTGATGAGACACACCGTATTATTGGCTACTATTACGTGATTGGTGCGGAAAGTCCAATGGCAGTTCGTAAAGCAGCAGGAGCAACACCTCACGACTTAGGTGCACCAAACGAACACGTCTGGGAAAAAACAAATTATACAAGTTATCAAGATTGCAATCTTTGGAAAGATTTAGGTTGTGATTTTGTATTGCAAGTGTACCGAGACTTCCTGCTGACAGGTGCTGACGATGTGGAATTCCTGGCAGAGTGTTGGAATCCTG
Organism: Brasilonema angustatum HA4187-MV1; assembly: GCA_019359695.1. GTDB lineage: Bacteria > Cyanobacteriota > Cyanobacteriia > Cyanobacteriales > Nostocaceae > Brasilonema > Brasilonema angustatum. Next base: position 122,976 of record JAHHGV010000001.1, on the reverse strand, counting down.
TTGTGCAAACTCTAGACTACCTGAAAAGGTTTGACAAAGATTGTGATGGTATTCCGGAAAATTCTGGCGCACCGGACCAAACTTTTGATGACTGGCGCTTGGTAGGAGTCAGCGCTTATTGTGGTGGGTTGTGGTTGGCGGCAATGGAGGCGGCGATCGCCATTTGCGATATTTTATTAAACTCCATAGACCAAAAGGAAAACACCTCTACACAGGAGTGCGATCGCCCTTGGAAAGCATCCATTGACATAAAGGAATTGGTTCAACAAAAGTCTATCTACGAAACTTGGCTTGCACAATCTCGCCCTATTTACCAAGAAAAACTCTGGAATGGGCAATACTATCGACTGGATAGTGAAAGTGGATCTGATGTGGTTATGGCAGACCAGTTATGTGGGCAATTCTATGCTCGTTTGTTGGGTCTACCGGATATTGTACCTGTTGAGTGCGCCCTCTCTGCTTTGAAAACTGTTTACGATGCTTGTTTCCTCAAGTTTTACGATGGGAAGTTCGGTGCTGCTAACGGTGTTCGTCCTGATGGTTCTCCGGAGAACCCCAATGCAACTCATCCCTTGGAGATTTGGACGGGAATAAATTTTGGGTTGGCGGCTTTTTTGGTGCAAATGGAAATGAAGGATGAAGCTTTTAGGATTGCATACGCTGTGGTGCAGCAAATTTACGAGAATGGGCTACAATTCCGCACACCTGAAGCTATCACTGTTGTTGGTACTTTCCGTGCTAGTACTTATCTTCGTGCTATGGCAATTTGGGCAATTTATTTGCTCATTGATTAGCCATAGGTTACAGGTTAGGGATTTTTACCTGGTGCCTATTTTCTATGCAAAATTAACATTTTATACCTAAGAATTCAAGTCGTTTTTATCTGTCAGACAATATTTTTTCACCTCTTTCCGGACTTGAGCTACTAACTCCAGAAGTATTATTTAGGACTGCTCTTATAATATGTCGATTCACGCCGAGTTTTAAGGGCTTAGAAGTAGGAGTTACTGTTGAACAATCTAAAAACTAGTAGCTTGAAATACATGAAAAACTAGTAATGTAGAGAAATGTTTACAGATGACAAGTTTCCGGGTAGGGAGTTTCTTTCAATTCAAAATTGCTGTAAATCTTTTTTGAAAGGCTTCTCAATCTTTTCGCTTCAACACCAAACAACATTGTCCAGTTTTTCTAAACACACAGATGAAACGATGAACATATTTTCGTCGTGAACAGTTCACTGAGAACAGAAATTTATAGGTAAACAGCAGTTCTTTCCAAGCTTCAGAGTTCAAAAGCTACTGAAACCATAGCAAATATTGATTTTTACCAACAGGTAATTCATCTGTGCCCTTGAATGATCCGGTTATGGCGTCGCTATCTTTTTATTCAACAACAGAGTTCATTAGATTGTGGTGCAGATTATCTGGCGATGATTAGCTGTTGTAGTGGTAAATGTTAGTCGCGATCGTTGCTTGATACGCCACTTGCTACCCTGAAGGCTAGCCACCGCCAGTACGTCTGTGTAATTCCTGCAGACAGACTACGCCAAAGTGTAGGCTGTCATAAACATACTTCAAGGGTTTCAAGGATAGCAAATGGCGTGTGATTGGTGTGAAATAGTTTCCCTTCTACACGGCTTCGTTACATCCTACTCAGTACTAAGAAACAACTGAACTGTGTAGCGTCAAAATTCCAAAGAAATACAAGTATTTTTGAAATTTACTGAGCAGCATATTGTACTACTTCTCCTTTTTGACTGAAAAATTCAAGAAATCTACACAGTCGCAGTATGCTACTTTTGCTTTCTCAAATACCTTAGACAGTGTTTGGTTGTAATTAAGACTGTCTATCTCTGAAAAGTCTTAAAATTTTACCATGAATATGTCATTTCATAAGTAGAGATCAGCATTAATTTAAGATTTTTTGTGCCAAGTCCATAACAAACTCATCGTAGATTTGCATTTGCCTCTGAAAATTAAAATTTGACTATGTGGTGGATCTTAAGTGAGATAACGAGATCTACATATTTTCCGGTAATTGTAAAAAAAAATATCACGATTTCTCTCTAGTAAAGATTGTCTAAATGCTACTTTTACTGATATATTTTGAAAGTGTTAGAACATTTACTCACATCTCAAATCTAGATACTTCTTGAGGATATAAAAGCTTTCTCTTCATTGTGTATGAGGGGTATTACCCCCTAATATCTAACACTTAAGACAGAAAACGTAAAGTTGATAAAATTGAGTTAATCTAGAAACATAATCGAAAGAACGTTGAAAAAAAAATAATTTAGGAGATGACATTTACGCCAAAAAATAGTATAAATACGAATATGGGGATTAAGGATTAGGGATGCTTGATTTTTTTGATAAACCCTAAAAAGTATGCGATTTTACTTAACGGATCCTAATTATTTGGTATAAAAATGGAAGTTAGTTGTAACAGAAACAAATAACTTAATTAGGGGGGAGTAAAATTTTAAAAAGATAAAATTGCATCTACTGAAAGCCACTAGAAAATTTGTCAGAGCAGATATATAACATGGATATGGTAAATTAATTTCTCTGGTAAAGTAAGCAAAAGTTACAGTCGATAACTCACCAGCAACTGAGTGGTCAGGAAATCAAAATTGTAAGTTTAATAACCCTCTATTGTATTGTGTCCGTCTGTAGAAATTGCTTTTTTACAAACTAGCTGCTGAATTTCATCGAGACATAACATCATTCCGGCTTAGCAGCAAAAAGACTTGAATAGAAAGTCAGGTTTGGGATCATCAGGACAGATCATGAACAGTATCATCAGGTCAAATGCAGTGGAAACCTTAAGCACAACAGAGAATACAGGAATAAATTTTAATAAGTTGTATCCCTGCTGTGATTCGGTTTCACAAACAGCATTCATCTACGGAAATCATTTAACTTCAATAAAAGAGGCTTTACCAAAAGCACCTATAGAGTCACGCTTCCCGACGGTTACAAAGCCTCAGATAGCAAATAAAAATGCAGGATATTGGTCTACATCCTTAGAGACATTGCTTGATCAACTACCTTTAACCGTTGCTCATTTAGTCACGTTGAGGAGCATAACTTTTTTTACAACGGTTGTTGTTTGGGCGTGGACAGGAAAGATTCAACAGGTCAGTCATGTTCGAGAAAAATTTGTAGCACTAGATTCGCCTCACAAACTTCAGCTACAAGATCTGAGCAAAATCCTTAATACTGGAGTTAAAGAAGTTCAAGAGTTCAAAACAGGTCAGGTTGTTGCAGAATTTGACACAGAGCCTTTGCTTTCAAAAGTTGAAGTGCAAAACCAAGATTTAGCACCCGACCAAACACACTTCAACCACATCAAAGATTTGATGGCTCGAACTCGAATACTTGCCCAAACTCGTGCATTAGCCAGAGCAGAAGAGAACAAAGCTGGCTTAAGAGCATCAGATAAACTTGAACCACAAAACGCAGAAATGCCAACACAGCCTACAGAACGACTAAACCAAAGGCAGATTCAGCAATTGGTTATGGGAATGACTCACTTGCAAAATAAAAAAGTGCAAATCAATCTTGATGCATTTAGAAAGGTCGATTTCAGTACCAGTTAAAAAAAGCTACATCTGTTTTCTCAACAGCAAAACTCCCAGCCACTGCAAAATAGTTCCCTATCGCCCTATCACTGATATTTCCCTTAAAGCAATGCAATATCTGCAAACAGGCAAGAACAGTTGATATACCTTCAATTGAACACAAATAACCAAAGAAACTGATCAGCTAATTCACTTTCACAACAACACAAACACTATGAATCAAAATATGTCTTGCAGTCACCACTTAGATAAAAAACTTCCTCCAGAACAATTCGACCAAGTCGTTGAGGCAATTCTTGCTGGTAAGTATTCCTGGGCTTGTGTTCTTATGCTACGTTTTGCAGGCTACAATCCTCTACATTACATTCCCTACCGTACCTACAACCGATTGCTCAAAGAAAATTCTCATGTCAGTAGGTCAAATCAACAGCAAAACGAAAATCTCAAAGTTGCTAATATCTCCTCTGACAAAAGATCCCAAAGCCAGATTACATCAACTAGCTGCCTCAGCAAAATTAAAGATAGACCATTACTTGAGGTGGTTGGTAAGAAATAAACAGAAATCCGTGGTGGTAATTTGGAGCAGTGCTTAACGACATAAGTTCACGAATATGAATCCACCAGTCCTGAAATGGCTTCAGAACAAGTTAATCTTTTCCCTTAAAATTCTGTGAATTCAATTACACAATTGCTGGAGTCAATAGATTCTCAAAGACACTCGATTGAGTTGTTTAGTATCTGCCATGCTGATTTAATATCTACAGCATGGCGGTTTTTTGAGTTAAGAACCCAAATTGCGGATCAAAAACCTCACCCCTGTCCCCTAATACCCAACTCTCTATGCCCGTAGGGCATGCTACTTTGCGAACGTGGAAACCCCGAGTACCCTTCTTCTTGGCTAACACAGGGGTGTGCGTGAGGGCGGGGTAAGCTGATACGTACTTGGTTAAAAATCTAGAGTTTCTCTAAGTTTTAGACTATAACTGATCCATATTGTGCTATGCATAACTTGATGAGTAAGTACACAATTTAGATAATTGACAGTTTTTTCTTTAAAATATGCCACTTTGGCAGATTGATACAACCTATTTTGTATAAATTATAAATAACATCAAAGAAATCGATTGATGCTTAAAATTTATTCTAAAGGAGAGAAGAAATGATTATAAATAATTTTTCTTGACTGTTAAATATGTCGAATCTGTTGCCGAAATCGTCAGCATCTTCTATAGGACTCATATTTGATTTTTGACGAAGCTAAGTACACTTTCTGTTAAGCGTTAAGCGTTAAGCGTTCCCTACCTCTACGAGTCAATTCAGAAATCAAACCGGATTCCTATAGAGTATATAACTTCTACACGTAGACCAACAGATCCAAAGTTGCTAATGGTGGTTCTTTTTCACAAAAAGTCTCAGCAAAGAGAAATTGGAGTGGTATCTTCCCCCAATCCAAAGATCTAAGGCTGCTACCTAATTTATTCTAGGTTGTAGCAAAGCTGACAGAACTTTTAGTGTGAAAAATGAAATAGCAACACCAGACTGTTGTCAAGGCTTGTAGAACTTATAGTTTTTTCTTACTTGTGCGTGAGTAAGTGTCATCCTACTCCTCCCAAAATAGGACTGTCACTGCGCAAGTTTACTTGTAATTTATGCAGAAATCACTGGAAGCTCAAACGATAAGTCAGCTTCCAGTTTTTGTTTTAATACGGTTCGGTTAAAGCTAAAAACTCTGCGCACAGCGCAGCAGCGAAGCTATCGCCCCCACTACTCCCGCTTTGTTCGGCTTGTTTTGATTGGTGTGTTTGATGGCGCTACACTTATCTGATTCAATTAGTTTGCAACCAAATCAGGCTATTTGGTATTAAAAAAAACAAACTACTAATTATTACGTACTGGCATTTGTCAGACGGCATTTGTGGCAAGCAAAATATTTCAGCAACTCCACTGTGCAACCTGAGTGTATTTTATTTTCATCAAAACAGTGGGAGATGCTTTTAAATCAACTTGCTAATGCTGCCTAGTTGCCTAAAGTCGATTCTAAATAGTTGTACTGATCGGACTTTACAGAAATTTTAAAGTCAATAATGTATCCAGCCTAGTAAATATTTTACTTTGGTTATTAAATATTTCCTTTGTCAATCCTACTAAAGTAGGAAACTGTATTCAGACTTTAGATAGTTGTATTAAAAATACTTGTTTTTTTGTGTTTAATTTGACCGTTACAACTTTTTCTTTTTCACTTTTTCCGTAAAATGTGTGTTTTATATTACAATTTTATTCTTTCTTATTATTTAAATTTATTAAAAAACAATATGAATCTTGTACATCGTTACATAAAAATATTTTTTGATACAAAAATTAATTGAAGAATTGATAAGTTTCATATAAAGTTCTTGAAAAGAAAAGCTCAAAAATGAATTTTTTATAAAGGACTCTTGACAAGAGGTACGAAAATTTACTAATAAATTGTTTGGTAGTTTCATTGGAGAAGTGTGCTAGATTAATTCCTGAAGTTGTTTTTATCACTTCCAAGTCTGATAACTCATATTCCTGATTGAAGAGCAAACTAGCAGCGCTTTAGCCGGCAGGTAAGAGTTGTAGTCTTGCCTGTAGTCAGCAAATTCTAGTTAGCCCAGCGAAAAAACGAATTTATACTGTTTTGAAACCAAAGTTAACTGTTTTTCGATTCTGAAGTTAGCTATAAGTTCCTTGTAAACAGAATTCACGCTCAGCCAGACAGGCTAACAACTTCGCTCAGCCATATCTTCATGAGTTCTTAGGTTTCGGTAGGTTCTTGATTTCATTTAAAATACAGCGGTTATCTTGCAGGATACTTAAAAAGGAGTCCTTATACTCATGGCAACGTGAGTGGTTGTATACTGTCAAACAGAATGTTAACAACATACTGTTTTTTGTAAAGGATCTAACACCCATGCTTTTCAGTTGGTTGACTCAGGGATGCTTACTGCCATTTACTAATAAAATTTATTCTCGCTTTGTTAGTCAGTGCGTCTTTATAGCTTTCTCTTTAAATTCATATAAATTTGATGTGTTTGCAACTCTTTGATTACTCTATTCGTTCCGGTTACCCCAGAAACCGGAATATAGGAGAATCAAAGTATATATAAACCTGGGGATAGCCCCCCTAAACCCCATAACAGTAGAGGAGCGGCTCCCAAGGTTAGCTATACGTCAAACACACAATTAATTAGCTTCCCAGGACTAATTAAGTATGTGGCTGTCAACCCTTTGCGCGGGAACTTGCAACAGCTGCAGCGGATTCATCTGCCCACTTTTTTGACGTTAACTAATATTATGTTACACCAGATAACTCAACGGCAAGCTTTTGCAAGCTTAAATAGCACTATTGATAGATGGGTTTATGCTGCTCTGCAACTGCTCGCTCAACGAGAGTGTAGTTTACGGTCAACCAGTTTAGTTGAGACCAAAGACTGAATTGTTGTGGAGGAAGAAACGAAATGTCATCAGAATTTTTGCAGCAACTGTGTCAACAACTTGCTGGTGCTTTTGAGCAGGTTGTTTCACAACAGGAACTAGCAGGGTGTATTGCACAGGCAGAAATCCTGGAACCAGCACCCACAAAGCAGTTTTGGCAAACAACAGACAGTATTGCCGGAATTTATATAGTTCTTCGTGGCAAAGTCAGACTATTAGATAGCGCCGAGAACTTAATCACAACCTTAGGTACAGGTTCTTGCTTTGGAGAAGCCACCTTGTTTCCAGAACAAGACTTCTTACCATATATTGCCAAAGCTTCAACGAACCTCAAGCTTTGCTATCTCAAACCAGAGATATTAAAAGCTTTGATAGATAATAATCCCAACTTTGGCGATCGCCTACTGCAACGCGCTCAATTATGGGACTTACTACTGCGATGTCGGCAAAATTCGCAAATCGAGTGCCCGCCACAAGATGTACCAGAAATACTAAAAGGCTTATCTTATTTTTCTCAACACTCCTTGGATAGCAATCAAAAAATATCGCTACCCAAAGATAGTAAATTGTGGCTGGTGTACAAAGGAGAACTGCGACATACAAATGGTCAAAGTCTGACACCAGGGAAAATTATTACACACTCAGATCAGGGAGATTGGCAAACAATTGAGCCAACGATCGCCTACGATCTCAAAGAAGCACAATGGCAAACAGTCAGTGAACATTGGCAGCAATTAGCACAGTTGGTAGAACCCGAACAAGGTTCACCCGCACCTCAAGAACAGAAGGTACGTCCTCGCAAATCAAAACTAGAACAAATTACTCCTTCTGGAAACGTCATCCCTTTTCCCCAAAAGGAGTCAGCTACAACAAAACAAGAGCCACCAAAAAAATCACGCCCCTACTTTCCAACTCCCAAAGTCAAGGTCGGGCAAGCATGGGGACAAATAACCAAAAGCTACCCATTTTTTGCACAGCAAAGTGCTGCCGACTGTGGTGCCGCGTGCCTGGTAATGATAGCACGCTATTGGGGCAAACGCTTAAATCTGAATCGACTGCGGGAGTCAGCTAACGTCAACAAGTCTGGTGCAACACTCAGTGCTTTAGCCGCCACCGCCGAAAATGTTGGCTTTGCAACGCGTCCCGTCAAAGCTAGCTTTGATAAACTAGCACAACAATCCCTACCAGCGATTGTCCATTGGGAAGGCAAACACTACATCGTCCTCTATGAAATTACCTCAAAGCAAGTGATTGTGGGTGACCCTGCGATTGGTCAACGCATTCTCACCCCAAAGGAATTTCAGGCAGGTTGGACTGGATATGCCTTATTGCTGCAACCCACAACTCAACTAAAAGAAACAGAAGAAGACAGCACAGGCATTTGGAGGTTTTTTGAGCTACTCAAACCCCACACTTGGGTACTACTGGAAGTCTTCTTTGCTTCAATACTGATTCAGGCGTTTGGGCTAATCACGCCCTTATTTACCCAACTGCTTTTTGATAGAGTCATTGTTCAGGGTAGCACCTCTACATTAAACGCCGTCTGTATTGGGTTGATCATATTTGGTTTGTTCAGCATCGCTGTGAATGGCTTAAGGCAATATCTTTTAGCGCACACAGCAAACCGTGTCAGCATTGCACTGTTGGTAGGTTTTATCAAACATACCCTACGCTTACCTTTATCGTTCTTCGAGTCCCGCTACGTCGGAGATATTGTCTCTCGCATCCAGGAAAACCAAAAAATTCAACACTTCCTGACTGGCGAAACGCTGTCAATCATTCTGGATTTGTTGACGGTGGTTATTTATGCAGGATTGATGTTTTGGTATAACTGGCGGATGGCACTTCTGGGGTTAATGACTGTACCGCCATTTTTTATCCTGACACTAGCTTCCACAAACATCTTGCGTCGGATGTCCAGAGAGATTTTCAATGCAGGCGCTGAACAAAGCAGTTACCTGATTCAAGCCCTCACCGGTATTCGTTCTGTGCGTTCAATGGCAATTGAACACACAGTCCGCTGGCGTTGGGAAGAATTGCTGAATACTTTGATCAAAAAATCTTTTAGCGCACAGATTATTGGCAATAACCTGCAAATTATTAGTGCTGCCATCGACACTGTGATGCATACGGCATTGCTATGGTACGGGGCATCACTAGTGATTCATCAAGAACTCACCATTGGACAACTGATTGCTTTTAATATGTTATTGGGCAATGTCCTTAGCCCTTTCAAGCGACTGAGCGTGGTGTGGAATCAATTCCAAGAAATTGTGATTTCTGTGGAACGCATCAACGATGTCCTGGATGCAGAACCAGAAGAAGACTTGCAAACTAAACCCCGCAAGCCTTTGCGTCAGATGCGCGGTCACATTCGCTTTGATAATATCACTTTCCGCTATCACTCAGAAAGCCAGACAAACGTCCTGGAAAATCTCAGCTTTGAAATTAAGCCGGAACAAACAGTTGCCGTGGTGGGACGCAGTGGTTCAGGAAAAACAACCTTGTCAAAGTTAATGTTGGGTCTATATCCTGCAAGCGAAGGCAAGGTCTTAGTCGATGGTCACGATGTCAGTAGTATCACTCTTAAATCCCTGCGACAGCAAATGGGTGTGGTAGACCAAGATACTTTCTTGTTTGGTGGTACAATTCGAGAAAACATTGGTATCGCCCATCCAGAAGCATCTTTAGAAGACATTATTGAAGCAGCACGTTTGGCTGGAGCAGATGAATTTATTCAACAGCTGGCAATGGGTTACGACACCGAAATTGGTGAAGGTGGTGGGATGCTTTCTGGCGGACAACGCCAACGTCTGGCGATCGCCCGCGCCTTGCTAGGTAATCCTCGATTTTTAATTTTCGATGAAGCCACCAGTAGCCTGGATGCGGAATCCGAACGAATCATTCAGAACAACTTGAAAACTATTCTTCAAGGACGGACGAGTCTGATTATTGCCCATCGCCTTTCCACTGTCCGCAACGCTGATTTAATTCTGGTGTTAGATCGGGGTATCTTGATCGAAAGTGGGACACACGACGAATTAATCGTTAAAAAAGGACATTATTACTACCTGAATCAACAACAGCTTGCTCATGTAGGTTAAGTTTCTACAGTTAGCAGTGATCACCTAAGTGATCACTGCAAATCGCGAACCTCCAACCAAAATTATGCCAAACACATCTCGTGATCCCTCATCTGGAGTTCCGCCCCAGTCAGATCCGCAGAAAAACTACATTCCTTCAGCAAAAAGTGCGGAATCTACTGAGTCAGTTAAGCAGACACAAACAACAGATGATACACAAAATTGGTTTTCCGGAACCGAAGAACTGTTAGATGCTTTACCTAAAGTTTGGACGCGTTCTTCGCTGTACTTGTTGACAGCTTTTGCACTGATTGTCTTACCTTGGGCGATGTTCTCAAAGGTTGATGAGACAGAGAGTGCTAGAGGACGTGTTGAACCCAAAGGTGCAACCCAAAAATTAGATAGTCCAGTGGGTGGAAGTGTAACTGCTGTTAAGGTCAAAGAAGGCGAAACTGTAAAATCAGGTCAGGTTTTATTGGAACTGGACTCACAGGTTCTCAAAACTGAAGTTAACCAGATTCAAACAAAGTTGGACGGACTGCAAAATCGGCGAAAGAGCTCAGAGCTACTCAAAAATCAATTAACGCTTTCTGTGCATACTCAGCAACAACAAAACCAAGCTCAACTCTTAGCAAAGCAGTCTCAAGTGGACCAGGCGCGACGGAATTTAGATGCTCTCAAATCCGTTTATAACTTACAGAAAGAGGAAAAACTGGCGAAAGTAGCCCAAGTGCAGCAAGCTCTTGATTCTAGTAAGTCAGCTTATAAGTTAGCAGAAGTTCGTCTTCAGGCCTCTCAAGAAAAAGTCCCACGCTATAAAAAAGCCTATCAAGATGGTGTCATGCCACAAGAGCGTTTTGAGGAAATCCAACAGTCCGCAAAGGAAAACTACGAATACCTTCTGCGAGCGAAATCTGATATTGCTCAGACTCAGTCGAGCTTAAAAGAACAACAAAGCAGTTATCAAAGAACCATTCAGCAAGCTCAGTCTGAAATCCAGCAAGCACAACTCAAAGCGGAGGAAGAACAACGCAATTATCAAAGCCTGGTTCATACAGGTGAACTAGCACAACTCAAAGCAGACGAACAACTCAAAGAACTGCAAGCACAAATTGACTCTGTCCAATCGGAAATTTCCCAAACTCAAAGCCAATTAACAGCCTCAAATATTCAGTTGCAGCAACGAGTGGTGCGATCGCCTATTGATGGTGTGATTTTTGAATTTCCCACTACCAAGCCGGGAGCCGTACTACAACCAGGTCAGAGAGTTGCTCAAATTGCACCATTACAAGTTGGTGTAGTACTCAAGGCTGTGATACCAAACCAGCACAGTGGCTTCTTAAAAGCGGGTATGCCTGCCAAAGTCAAGTTTGATGCTTATCCTTTCCAGGAGTATGGGATTGTGTCAGGAAAAGTTAATTGGATTTCTCCAGACTCCAAAGTTACCCAAACGCCTCAAGGGAATGTAGAAAACTTTGAGTTAGAAATTACTTTGGATAAACAGTATATCCAGAATGGCAACAAACGTATTCAATTCATTCCTGGACAGACTGCAACCGCTGAGGTGGTTATCCGCCGCCGGCGTATCATGGACTTCATCCTAGATCCATTTAAGAAATTGCACAAAGGTGGTTTAAACGTTTAGTCAAAAGTCAACTTCAACAGTGAACAGTAAACAGTGAACAATGATCAAGCAATTGATGACTGATAACTGATAACTGATAACTGGTAACTGGTAACTGGTAACTGTTTTAAATTCCCAGGAGAATCGTCTCGTGTCAGAACCTTTGACCATTTCGTCCTCAGACCTGATTCAGAGTCTGAAGCTTTCTTGTCAAATCCCTGATGTTGTGGAAGCGATCGCAACCCAAAAAATTATTGCATCGGCAGCCCAAGAAGCAGGTATTCAAGTCTTGGAACAAGAAGTTCAACAGGAAGGAGATAGATTACGCTTTGCAAAAAAACTTGTCAAAGCTCAAGACACTTGGAACTGGCTCAAAAAACATCATCTGTCTCTGCCTGAGTTTGAACAATTGATCCATAACAAGGTACTAGCCACTAAGTTAGCTCATCACCTGTTTGCTGCACATGTAGAACGCTTCTTTTATGAAAACCAACTCAATTACGTTGGTGCTGCCACCTATGAAGTCATCTTAGATGACACAGACTTAGCTCTAGAACTGTTTTATTCTCTGCAATCAAACGAAATCATTTTCCAAGAAATAGCTCGTGAATATATTCAACAGCCTGAACTTCGACGTGCTGGAGGATATAAAGGAATACGACGTCGTAAAGATTTTCGACCAGAGATTGCAGCGGCTGTGTTTGCTGCTACTCCACCGTCCCCTCTCAAGCCGATTTCAACCTCCAAGGGAGTTTATTTGATTTGGGTAGAGGAAATTGTTCAACCTATCTTGGATCAGCAGTTGCGTGACCAAATTCAGCAGGAATTGTTTGATCATTGGTTGAAGGAACAAATTACATCGATGGAAATCGTTACTGATTTTGATTTAGATGTAGGTTTTCAAGCATCAACAGAACTACCTAAGCAAGCTTGATTTCCTTATTCAGTAAAAAATTTCTAACTTTCTAACCAATTTGCTAGCGACTTATCCTACTTTTATGTAGCAGGACATAAGGGTTTCTTTTTTAGAAAAAAGAGCTAAAAGTCTTTTATGAGCATAACAAACAAGAGCATGAGCGATTAAAAACATTACAAAAGGGAAAAAACTTAACATTACTGACTTGAAATTGGAGTGAGAAATTAACTTTATTAAAAACAAAATGTATTTATTTTTAAAGTCGATACGACTAGTTGTGTGTTGGCTATTTTGTTATTTTTAGCCATATAAAAAATATAAATAAGACCAATTGAAACAAGAATATTCTTTACAAATACATAAGAAATAAATATCAAATTAATTCATAAAAAGAGTTGACTTCTAAATTGAATATTGTATATTTATAAATGTAAGCAAAAAAACGCTTACACAAATTCCCAGAACAAAAATAAAAAACATAACTTCCCAGGAGGAACCCCATGATTATCTCTGATTTGAATCTTTTGGAAACCGTTGAAGGTGCTGAAGTTGTTGGTGGTTTAGGCCTCAGCAAAAACGTTAACCTGTTCACAGGTTCGACACAAACTTTTAGCTCTACTATTAATCTGACTGCGCTAAAGAACATCAGTTCTACTGTCAATGTCGCTACGACTGTTACAGGTAACCAATCTGTCAACATTTATGACAACACTGCTCAAGGTAACAACTCATATACTGAATCTAATGTCACCAACACTGTGATTGGGGGTGCAGGTTCTGAATCTGCTGGTACCTTAACAGCTGCTGCCACCAGATAGTCTCTACTCCATAAGGGGGTATAAAATGTTGACACTTTTGGGTCAATAAAATTATGAAACATGCTGAAAGCTTTATCATTTTCTAGATAAAACTTTCAGTATCTTTCTATTTGAGAGGAAAACTGTCCAACTGCTATTTATTGATGAAGTCAGTCAAAAGTGAATTAAAAAGATAGAAAAGCAATGTTGATCTTGGATCTCGATTATTTAGACTCTGTTTCTGAAGAAAATACCATGCATTTACATGGTGGTGGGAACGCTTTAGCAATTACTGCATATTTGGCACGTGCCTTTGGTTCTTCAACCTACACTGGTACTCTTGCTGTAAATCAAGCAGTTGCTGGCACTGGTAGTCCTTCGGCTAGCAGTTATGTTCAAGCTACTGCAGTTTCTGGCGGTAGTTCTGCGAGTAGCTCTGCTACTAGCGTTTTTTCTCTTTCTTCTGTTTCAACTTAATTCAACTTGTCATTATCGAACCTACCAAAAGTATCTAAGTTTCAACGATTTGGAGAATGTGTAAAATGGGTAATTTACAAATTTCTGACTTGGACTTTAGTGAAGTAGTAACTGAGGAAGATATTCAGATCACAGGAGGATTGAAATTCGCTGATTTGTTGAATTTCTTTCCACAATTGCAAGGTTACGAAGTAACAGAGGTAAGTTCTGATAACAATTCTGTTGTGAAAAAAATCAGTAAACCTGGAGTTGTCGGATATGAAGTCTCAACAGATGATGGCAAATCTAAATCTCGTTCTGTTACGTTAGTTGCAAACAATCCTCAGGCAAAAACTGTTGGCTCTTTCATAATAAATTTTTCGTCAACATAACAGACTCATGATTGAGACTATCACAACTAAGACGTAAAAGGTGAGTTATCAGAGGCGATCGCAAGGGAGCGCAAACGCGCCAAGGGCGTATCGCTAACTAAAAGCACATTTGCAAGAAGTCTAAGAAACAACAAACGGTTGGTATAATTATGGAACAGCATGAGCAAGTTGTCGTTAAACGGATAGTCTCACCAGATGGCAAAGTTGTTGCCGAAGTAAAACATTTTGTTAAAGCATCTGGTGATGGTCAAACTCAGATAACTCAAAGCGTTTCAGTCAAAGTTTCATCTGATAAGAATTCCAGCAGTTCTTCACAATCTGGTTATAGTTCTATTTCTTGTGGTAATTAACAGGGAATAAGAACAGTTTGCACTTTAACTTTGTGCAATTTTGAGCTATTAACAACATCTTTACGTAAGCGCAAAGCGCACGCAATCATGCGTTAGCCGTAAGGCGTGCCGTAGGCATACAAACCAGCGTGTCCCCTTGGGACTTACACGTAGCGTGCCCGTAGGGGTTATGATTTAGGACTGCTATTTTCTGGAATCTTTACAGCAAAAATCGCCAGGGAGCATCTGCACTCAGCTATCGCTGTTATTTCGCAGACAAACTTTACAATTGGAGAAAAGTTGAAGTTCATGGCATCAGAAACTGTATTTTTACAACCAATCAATACAACTCCTAATCCCAACCCTAATTTTGCTAACGCTACAGGGCTTCTTGCTCTGTTCAACTATAGTCAACCTTCAGCATCTTTTTTGACTGCCTCCCAAGCGGACACATTGGTTCGCGGTGGGGTAGCTACTGCTATTGGTGACGCTAAAGCTATTTTCAACAATGACCCAACTTTCTCTGTGCTCTTCAATGACAGTACTGGGATTGGTTTAGATGGTCCGTATTCAGGAAGTTCCAACAGTCAAACTAAAGTCGTTGCTAATTTTGCAGTTAAGGCAAATCTTGCTTTCCGTTTCGATTTTTCAGCAGATGTCGCACTGACAGCTAAAGAAATTGAAAATCCTAATGCTGAATATAACGAGGCTAAATCGAAAACTGCTTTCGTGGTGTTAGACACCAAAGATCCCAGTAAACCCAAAGTCTTAGATTATTTTGGCATCACTGGTAACTTAATTTCCTCTAAAAAAGTTGGCGAACTGAAGTTTGGCGGTAGTAGCAATGTCAAGATTGCCACTCCTAATCAAACTCGTGATGTTAATGGCAACAATGGGCAAGACTCCCTCACAGGCAAGTATGGTGGAACTTACCAGCAGACGTTTAAGCAGGATACCAACATAACTATAGTGGAAGTTGAGGCCACTGCCGTTACCTTTTTGGGGGATACTTTAATCGGCAATCTGGGAAAAGATGTCACATATGGTACGATTGGAGACGATAAACTGAGTGGCAGCAATGGTCCTAATAAAATATATGGCAGCCTAGGAAATGATTCGCTGGATGGAAACAAAGGTGATGATATCCTCGAAGGAGGTCCAGGCAATGACCGGCTATATGGGGATGAGGGTAATGATAAACTCAGTGGTGGTTCCGGCGATGACATCCTGATTGGTGGTCGTGGTAGTGATGTGTTGGTTGGTGGCGACGGCTCTGACCAATTTGTTTTCAAAGGTGGCGATAATTCAAGTAGTGACTACGACATCATCAAAGACTTCCAGGTTGGTACCGATAAGCTAGTATTCCAAAACTGGACTCTTCTAAGTCCTGAGAAATGGTTAAAAGATATGTTTTCTCAAGGTAACATAACCGATACCAAGGATGGTCTTCTCTTCGATTTTGAGCGTGGATGGACTGAAGGAAAATTACTGCTTGCGGGTGTAAATTCCAGTCAGATTAACTCTCAATCAATAGTGTTTACTTGGGGTTTTTAGCGACTAATTGTCCTCTCAAACATAGATTTAGTATTAAAAATTGCTGTAGTGAATTGCCATTATCGGAAAATTTTGAGACTATAAGCCAATAGAGTTCAGTTAAGGCAAAAAATATAGAACTTGTAGGTTGGTTGAAAAACGTTCGCGTAGCGTGTCCACAAGACATAAATCAGCACTGATTTTTGTTCTGTTGGGTTGCGTGATCCTTGATCCAACCTATTGTCTTCTTAATTAGGAAATTTGAGGCTATAAGCGCGATCTGCCGAAGGCAGCAGCGAAGCTATCGCCCGTATATGCGCAGAGGGCAGGCGAAGCCATCGCTTTTTAAATAGCTCGATATCATCTGGGTACAGCCATGAATACTGAAAAGATTTTAGAATCTAACATTAAATCTTTGATCGTAATCGCGACGCAGAAGCATCAGTCAGGTCAATTGGATGAAGCTGAATCGCTATATAAACAAATATTACAATTTCAACCCCAATTAGAAAGCCAATATTACGCGATCGCAAGTTGCAATTTAGGAAGTTTATTTGAGCAGCAGGGCAAGTTAGACGCAGCGTTGAAGTCCTATCAAGAAGCATTAAACATTAAACCTGACTATGCTGATGTTCATTACAATTTAGGAAATGTCTTCCTGCAACAAGGCAAGTTAGAAACAGCGTCGAAGTCTTACCAGCAAGCATTAAACATTAAACCTGACTATGCTGAAGCTCATAATAATTTGGGAAGTGTCTTCCTACAACAGGACAACCTAGACGCAGCATTAAAGTCCTATCAACAAGCATTGAACATTAAACCTGACTATGCTGAGGCTCATTACAATTTAGGAAATGTCTTGCTGCAACAAGGCGAGTTAGAAAGAGCGTTGAAGTCTTATCAGCAAGCATTAAGCCTTAAACCCAACTATGCTCAAGCAAAATTTGGCATTTGTACGGTTCAGCTACCAATTATTTATTCCAATGTTGACGACATTCAGTTGAGGCGAAATAATTATCAGCAATGTCTCCAAAATCTGGCTTACCATTATCAAGCCGCTACTCCCGAAGAAAGGACAGAGGGGGCTAAAGCGGTCGGTTTTGTACAGCCTTTTTATCTGGCTTATCAAGGTTTCAATAATCGTTTTTTACAGCAAATATATGGGGAAATGATTGCTGGGCTGATATCGAATCGCTATCCCCAATACAGCCAAGCTATTCCTCTACCAGATTTGCAACCGAACGAAAAAATTCGCATCGGTTTTGTTTCCAGATTTTTTTACAATCATTCTAATTGGAAAATCCCGATTAAGGGTTGGGTAGAAAACCTGGATAGAAGTGAGTTTGAATTATTTGGATATCATACTGGTTCCAAACAAGATCACCAAACTCTAATAGCAGCGAAAGTTTTTGACAAATTTACTCAAAAACGATTGTTGTTAGAACAATGGTGTGAAACCATTCAAAAAGACAAGTTACACATCCTAATTTTTCCAGAATTTGGGATGGATCCGCTGACAGTGAAGTTGGGTTGCTTAAGACTAGCTCCCATTCAAATCACATCTTGGGGACACCCGGATACAAGTGGGTTACCAACAATAGACTACTACTTGAGCAGTGAGTTAATGGAACCAGAAAATGCTCAAGAACACTATACAGAAAAGTTAGTTAGGTTGCCCAATCTATCGATTCATTACACGCCGTTGGCGATTCAACATCAAGTCATAAACAAAAAAGAAATAGGCATCAAAAATGACGAATTAATGTTCTGGTGCTGTCAAGCATTATTCAAGTATTTACCGCAACATGATGATGTCTTTCCTCGAATTGCTAAAGATTTAGGTAGTTGCAAGTTTGTATTTATTCAAAATAACAGAGGCGAATGTGTGACCGAAACCTTTCAGCAGCGGTTAAGCCGTGCTTTTGAAGAATTCGGACTCAATTATCAAGACTACTGCATCTTTTTGCCTCATATGGATAGCAGCAGGTTTGCCGGAATGACAGCTATCGCCGATGTCTTCCTAGATAGCATTGGTTGGTCGGGATGTAATTCGACTATGGACGCGATCGCCCATAATATTCCCGTCGTGACATTACCAGGAGATTTGATGCGGGGACGGCATACCCTAGCAATACTCAAAATGATGGGCATAGAAGAAACCATTGCTACAACTAAAGAAGATTATGTAAAAATTGCAGTTCGTCTCGGGCAAGATCCTGAATATCGTCACTATATTAAGAAGCAAGTTGCTGAGCAAAAATATAAGTTATATCATGATTTAAAACCAGTTAGAGCACTGGAAAATTTTCTTTTAAATTTAGTTGGAAAAGAATCCAGAGTCCATCAATTTAATCGGGATAATGATTCCGAATCAGATGTTCAATATCTCATCAACAAAGCTATTGATAAACATCAGTGTCAAAATTTTTATGAAGCAGAATCTCTCTACAAGCATATCTTAAAAATTCAGCCC
Source organism: Brasilonema angustatum HA4187-MV1 (assembly GCA_019359695.1). Classification (GTDB taxonomy): domain Bacteria; phylum Cyanobacteriota; class Cyanobacteriia; order Cyanobacteriales; family Nostocaceae; genus Brasilonema; species Brasilonema angustatum. The sequence goes on along the minus strand of JAHHGV010000001.1, from coordinate 104,334 downwards.
ACTTATGTTCTCGCTCAAATATCCTTAGCACAAGTATTGCAAGCGCAAAATAAATTATGTGAGGCGACCGAAGCTTACCAAAAAGTTTTAAATCTCTACCCAAATCCCCTAATAGCCTCTATCGCACTGAACAACTTAGGAAATATCCTTAAGGAACAAGGCAAGTTAGAAGCAGCGATCGAGTCTTACCAGAAAGCTTTACAAATCGACCCTAACGATACCTTGTTTTATTACAACTTGGCAACAGCACTCTGCGACCAGGGTAAGTTAGAAGAAGCCGTAGAGTATTACCAGCAAGCCTTAAACATCCAACCTGATTTGGCTGCAGCCAAACTTGGTATTTGTATGGCTCAGCTACCGATTATTTATTCCAATTTTGACGACATTGAATTGAGACGAAAGAATTATCAGCAATGTCTCCAAAAATTAGCTGAGCACTATCAAGTAGCGACTCCCGAAGAAAGAATAGAGGCGGCTAAATTTGTCGGTTTTCTACAGCCTTTTTATCTGGCTTATCAAGGGTTAAATGATCGTTGTTTGCAGCACAAATACGGACAAATGATTGCTGGGCTGATGTCGGATTGCTATCCCCAATGGAGCCAGCTTATCTCTGTTCCAAAACTACAACCTAGCGAAAAAGTTCGCGTTGGATTTTTGACCGGATTTTTTCGCAATCATTCTTGTTGGAAGTTAATTAGGGGTTGGGTAGAAAACCTAGATAGGAGTGAGTTTGAATTATTTGGGTATCACACTGATCCAACACGAGATCACCATACTCAAACAGCGGCGAAAGTGTTTGACAAATTTACGAGTGGATCACTTCTGCTTGAACAATGGTGTGAAACCATTCAAAAAGACAAGTTACATATTTTGATTTTTCCGGAATTCGGGATGGATCCGATGACAGTGAAGTTGGGTTGCTTAAGACTAGCTCCCATTCAAATAGGATCTTGGATTCACCCTGAAACCAGTGGGCTACCGACAATTGACTATTACTTGAGCAGTGATTTAATGGAACCCGAAAATGCTCAAAACCATTACACTGAGCAGTTAGTCAGATTGCCCAATTTATCTATCCATTACACCCCTTTAGAAATTCAACCTCAAGCAATCAGTAAACAGGATATCGGTATCGCCGATGATGAAATCATGTTCTGGTGCTGTCAATCCTTATTCAAGTATTTACCACAGCATGATGATGTCTTTCCTCGAATTGCTAAAGAGTTACCTAAGTGTAAGTTTGTCTTTCTTGAAGCACCACAAGGCAAATATATTACTGAAGTCTTTCGCCAACGGTTAGATGATGCTTTTAATGACTGTGGGCTAAATTATCAAGACCATTGTATCTTTTTGCCTCGCTTAGATTCCGACGCGTTTGCGGGAACAGCAGCCATAGCAGATGTCTTCTTGGATAGCATGGGTTGGTCTGGAGGTAATACTACCCTGGAAGCGATCGCCCATAATATTCCCGTCGTCACCTTGCCAGGAGATTTGATGCGGGGACGGCATACCCTAGCAATACTCAAAATGATGGGCATAGAAGAAACCATTGCTGCAACTAAAGAAGATTATGTGAAAATTGCAGTTCGTCTTGGGCAAGATCCTGAATATCGTCAATATATTAAAAAGCAAGTTGCTGAAAATAAGCACAAGTTATATGGCGACTTAAAACCAGTTAGAGCACTGGAAGATTTTCTCCTCAAGGTGGTCAATAAACCAAGACGATTTGACGCGCAAGAAGTGGCCCAAACCTTCCAACTCGCAGTTCAACACCATCGAGCCAATCGCTTAGACGACGCACAAAAGCTATATCATCAAGTTCTGGAAAAACAACCTAACCATCCAGAAGCTTTATACAGTTTGGGTATGCTGGCTATTCAGTTGGGGCAGCCTCAAAGCGCCGAACAGTGGCTGAGTGCTGCTTCGCAAGCTCAGCCTGATTCTGTCAAGACGTGGTTTAGTTTAGGTAATTTGCGTTTAGGTCACGGGCAGTTTGCCGAAGCAGCGATCGCCTACCATCAAGCTCTCGCCTTACGACCAGACTCACTACCAATTTACAACAACTTGGGCTATGCTCTGCAACAACAAGGACTATTTGAGGAAGCAATTAACTGCTATCAAAAAGCCCTAGAATTAAAGCCGGACTTTACAGAAGCAGAGGCAAATTTGGGCAATACACTTCAAGCCCAAGGCAAGCTGTCTGGCGAAAAACAACTCTACTATGCACAATTAAATCACAAATTGGGTGTTGCCCGGAAAAAAGCAGGCGATTTAAAGACTGCTGTTGCTTATTACAAGCAAGCTTTAGCCCTACAACCCGATTTGGTTGAAGCTCATTACAATTTGGGGGTTGTACTGCATGAACTTGGGGAGTTAGAAGAGGCTAAAGCTTACTATCAAAAAGTTCCAGAACTTAATCCTAACTACCCGGAAGTTTATCAAAACTTAGACAAGATTTCCCAAAAGCAGAACCAACTCAAAGACGCGATTTCTACTTAACAGCCTCCCAGATTCCAACCTTCATATCAACAGGAGATTTAGTATGAAGATTAATCCAGCAGCAATCGTTGACTTGACAAATCAGGTGGCGATCATCACTGGCGGTGGTCGAGGTTTGGGTCAAGCATATGCCATTGCTCTGGCTGCTGCTGGGGCGTCAGTGGCTGTGATCGCGCGTTCTGCGGATCAGCTTGAGGAGACCGTATCATATATTACAAAAGCGGGTGGCAGAGCGATCGCACTGACGGTGGATGTGACTGATCAAGCAGCAGTAGAGCAGGTTGTAAACCAAATCGAAGAGCAACTCGGATCTGTTGATTTGCTGATCAATAATGCAGGCGTTTTGTCCCCACTTGGACCAGTCTGGGAGATTGATCCTCAAGAGTGGTGGCGAAATATGGAAGTGAATTTACACGGATCATTGCTGTGCACAAGATATGTCTTGCCGAACATGATCGCCCAAAGACGAGGGAGGATCATTAATATCGCAAGTGAAGCTGCGTTGGTAGGTTGCGCTTATCTCTCGCCTTATGTGGTCAGCAAAACCGCCTTAATCCGGTTTAGTGAAAACTTGGCTCTTGAGACAAAACAGTATGGGGTGAGTGTGTTTGCTATCTGCCCTGGGGCGGTTCGGACGGGAATGATAGACGTGGCATTCTCTGCCGAAGGACAGAAGTGGATTCCCTGGTCTAGTAAAATATTTGAAAAAGGTCTAGACGTACCGCCGGAGTTAGCGGTGGAGCTTGTTCTGCGATTGGCATCTGGTAGGTATGACGAGTTGTCCGGGCAATACATCCAGGTCAGCGACGACCTGAATGAGATGCAAAAACGCAATCGGGAACTCAGAGAAAAAAGCTTGTATGCACTTAGATTGAACCGATTGCAGAGGGTTGCAGAAATTAATATGAGCAGAATTTCTGCAATCCTGCAACTTGCTGTTGAGCATCATCGAGCTAATCGCCTAGCCCAGGCTGAGGAAAGTTACCGTCAGGTGCTGGCAGAACAGCCCAACCATCCTGAGGCATTATACGGGTTAGGTGCGCTAGCGCTGCAGAGCGGTCATCTCCAGTCGGCGGAACAGTTTCTGAGTGCTGCTGTTGGTGTGCAGCCAGATTCTGTCAAGAGTTGGTTCAGTTTAGGGAATTTGCGTTTAGCTCAAGAGCAATTTCCAGAAGCAGCGATCGCTTACCATCAAGCTCTTGCCCTACGACCAAACTCACTAGCAATTTACAACAACTTGGGCTATGCTCTGCAACAACAAGAACTGTTTGAGGAAGCAATTACCTGCTATCAAAAAGCCCTAGAATTAAAGCCGGACTTTACAGAAGCAGAGGCAAATTTGGGCAATACACTTCACGCCCAAGGCAAGCTGTCTGGCGAAAAACAACTCTACTATGCACAATTAAATCACAAATTGGGTGTTGCCCGGAAAAAAGCAGGCGATTTAAAGACTGCTGTTGCTTATTACAAGCAAGCTTTAGCCCTACAACCCGATTTGGTTGAAGCTCATTACAATTTGGGGGTTGTGCTGCATGAACTTGGGGAGTTAGAAGAGGCTAGAGCTTGCTATCAAAAAGTTCCAGAACTTAATCCCAACTACCCGGAAGTTTATCAAAACTTAGGCAAGATTTACCAACAGCAAAACCAGTTACAAAAGGCAGCTGCTGCTTACCGACAATGGTTAAAGCTGATTAATCCCCACTACGCCAAAGCTGTAGAAGCTTACCAGGATACTGAAACGACGAAGGAGGCTTCAGTAACACCATCAATTTCCCAAACAGAGGTCACTGTCGGAGCTTATCAGTTTCCAGCGATTCCACCCGTTTGTGACAGTGAGAAACCGCGACCTTTTTGGAGTGTGGTTATTCCAGTATATAACCGCACTGACTATCTGTTTGAATGTCTTACTAGCGTATTAGCACAATGGCCAGGAGAAGAGGAGATGGAAATTCTGGTTATGGATAATGCTAGTCAGACACCTGTGTTTGAAATGGTAAACAGTATCGGCAAAGGAGTCGTGCGCTACTACCGCAATCCAGAGAATATTGGCCCCATCAAAAATATGAACGCAGGTATTGCTCTCGGTCGCGGTCAGTGGATTCATGTTATTCCCGACGATGACTATGTTCTCCCTGGTTTTTATTCCCAGTTAAAGCAGAGTCTAGAAGGGTGTTCAGAGTCTATTGGAGCAGCTTTTACAGGTTATGAAAATATTAATGAGAAAGAAAAAGTGATTTGCTTTCGCCAAGTGTGTGGAGAATATAAAGGCGTAACTCAAGATTGGCTGTGGAAAATTGGAGTGGCTAATCCATTAAATATGTCGGCAGTTGTCATTCGTCGGTTAGCTCATGAACGCCTAGGAGGCTATCTTCCTGAGTTGAGTTTCACTTCTGACTGGGAACTGTATAAACGCATTGCCGCTTCTTATGATTGGTGGTGTGAGCCTGGTATTTTGGCGCGTTTCCGTGAGCATTCTAACAGTATAACTAGCGATCTTTTATTATCTGGGACTCAGATTATATCTATCCGCCGTGCGATCGAAATCTCCCAGAGTTATCTGCCATCTGAACTGTGTACCGAGATTACGGCAAAATCCCGTAGCCATTACTTTAACTATTGCCTGCAATCCACAATAATTCCACTGCAAGCTGGGAATGTAGCCCGGGCCTGGCAGATGCTTGAGGAAGTTCTCAAAATTGATCGCTCTTCTATTGCGATGGCGAAGTTATTTACCTGGCTAACCCAAGATAAAGTGTCTTTGCTACGGAATGAGATTGCCCAAAGGTGTAATCTCACTCCCCCTAAATGACAGTGTGGCAAAAGTTTAAATGTGTTTATCACTAAAACAAACTTGATATCCCAACCATCACTGAGATCCCAATTCCGGAAGTTAACATTTAGGCTTAACTAAGATAAGCTAACTGATTTTTTAATTGTGTTAAAAACGGTAAAAAATGAAATTCGTTTAATTTTGTAGTGAAGTTCTAAAGAGAAGAATAAACTCTTAAAAAGGAAAAAAATGTAATTTTTTTAAACAATGTTGATTCTTTTCAGCAATTCAGATATAGTATCAAAGTGAACAAAAAAGGCTATAAAGAAAATAACCAAATAAAAGTGAGCAGGCTTTTGGGGAAATATTTCGTGATGTTTTCTGCTTGATACTACAACAAGAAAAAGCAAGATATTTGACAAAAGTTAGCTTATTTGTCTTGACTATAATTATACGAAAATTATCAGGATAATCGGTGGTAGTATTAAGAACGGCAAACAACTTGTAGCCAGACGGAGAATCTAAACTAATAGCAAGATTATTGCCTAATGAAAAAGTTTTTCCAGGACATCTGGCCAGAGTCAAAGTCAGATTAGTCAAAAGTTTCAATCAGGGTTGCATCTAAATAATAAATCCAGCAGTTCATCACAATTTTGTTGTCATTCTATTTATTGTGATAATTAGCAAGAAAGAATAATTGACCTATTGCAAAAGTCAATCTTATGAATTGAAAAACAGATAAATTCTCTGCGTTTATCTGCTATTATAAACACCAATAAATTGTATTTTTGCAATAAATTTCATGTATAGATTTCATCCAATTCACATTTACAAATCCAAAGGAGCAACATATGTCTGACAATGATCAGCAAACTTCAAATGACAAAGCGGTGCCATTTTTCGCCCGCTATTTAGAAGGACAATTCTGTGAAGACTTGTCTGAAGAAGAAATGGAAACAGTTCATGGTGGTTATGGGAAAATTTCTAAGCCTGCCAAAGATGAAATATTTACTACTTTGAAATTTCCATCTGATAATGAAGACGGTGTTACTAAGAAGGCTCCATCAGATAGTGATGAAGCTATGACGAACAAGTATCCATCAGATGGTGATGACGACATAAATAGATAACGTAAAATAAAGCCTTAAGGCTGTCTTTGTATGCACCAACCACGTGATGTTGTTTTATTAATCATCCACAGCGGTGATTATTTCACAATTGATAGAGTTGAACAAGCCCTATTAAAAAAGGGAGTGCAACCGTTCCGCTTCGACACAGATAAATTTCCACTTGCTGTGCAACTCAAAGCTCAACTCAGCAATTCTGGGAGTGATTATAGGCTGGAATATGGTAATAACTCTATCAGCACAAAGCAGGTGCAAGCTGTTTGGATGCGTCGCATTTGGCAACCTTATTTAGGTGAAGAATTGGCTCCACAGTTGAAAGCAGCGTGTGCTAAAGAGTCATTAGCCACTTTAGATGGCTTTTGGGACAGTCTTAAGCAGGCTCGTTGGGTGGATGATTTGCAGCGGATAATTGTCCGATGGTATTTCAAGAAGAAATTTCCAAACACAAAAGCGAGATTTTGGCTATCCAATTTCTGAGGCGATCTGCCGAACGCTCATGCTGAGCGCTTTGCGCTTAACCAATAGCACTAGCCCCAAAAGGGGCGCTACGCAAACGCTATCGCAGACGCCCTGATCACAAAATCATAAAAAATTTTTCCAACTTAATAAATAAGTAGGTCGGTGTTGAAAATTGTCGTTATGACAAGGCAGGAGGCAGAGGGCAGAAGGCAGAAGAGAAGAGCTTTTTGGGCAACTTTACTTTCCGTTACATACTTTGGTTTTTTTGCGCCGTTCTACTTAAGACTTTTTTAATCAGGATTTATATGACAGTTTTAATCATTACTCATAGCCAAGACAACGAAAGCATTCCTCTGGTGATGAACGCAATAAAAGCTCAAGGAGGAAAAGCATTTCGTTTTGACACAGACAGATTTCCCACAGAAGTTCAGCTAGATGCTTACCATACCAAAGAATGTGAAAAACTGATTCTGACAACTGACGAACAAAAGTTAGACTTAAGTGAAGTTTCCGCAGTTTGGTATCGGCGAATTGCCATTGGATCAAGAATTCCTGGTAAGATGGACGCGCAATTGAGACAAGCCTCACTTCAAGAATCTCGTGCCACCATTCAGGGAATGATTGCTAGTATCAAAGGGTTTCACCTTGATCCCCTGCAAAATATCCGTTTAGCCGAAAACAAGCAATTACAGTTACAAGTCGCACGGGGACTTGGTTTAGATACCCCACGCACCTTAACAACAAATAATCCAGAAACAGTAAAGCAATTTGCTCAGGAGTGTGAGCAAGGAATGATTGCGAAAATGCTTTCTTCTTTCGCTATCTACGATGATAAAGGCGAAGAACAGGTTGTTTTTACGAACCTAGTCAAAGATCAGGATTTAGAAAATCTTCAGGGACTGCGTTTCTGCCCAATGACGTTTCAAGAGAAACTGCCAAAGGCGCTAGAGTTGCGGACAACAATTGTCGGACAGCATATTTTCACTGCGGCTATCGACTCCCAACGCAATCAAAAAGCTCAATATGACTGGCGACGACAAGGACTTGCTTTAATCAACGCTTGGGAGTCCTACAATTTGCCAGAAGATGTGCAGAAGAAACTTCTCGAACTGATGAGTTACTTCGGCTTAAATTATGGGGCGATTGATATTATCTTAACACCTGACGGACGCCACGTATTCCTGGAAATTAACCCTGTTGGGGAATTTTTCTGGCTGGAACGCTGTCCTGGCTTACCAATTTCGCAAGCAATTGCTGAAGTTCTACTTACTTACCAGAAAGCACCGCATTCTACTGATGTTGATATTTTTCCTACCTTAACCTCACTTCGTACTCGCACTTGCGAGAAGCAAGCTACAGTTTGAAGGTAGGAATTGTTGTTTATGACGAGCAAACGAGTTGCATCAATACGTTGTTACTCAGACTTTTTAATGCGATTAATTTCCGTTTGCAATTCTTCAATTTGTCGGCGCAAAGTTTCTACTTCTTTATTTTGAGCGGTCTGTGATTCTACATTGACTGCACCTGCAGCCGTTGCTCGCTGATAATTACCTTTCTTAATTTGCTGATATTCTTCTGATTGTGCCCACTGTCGCAGGTAGTGTATCCGTTCTACAGCGAAAGGATGACCAAGCATTGTACCACCAGCGCCATTGTAAATCAAAAATTTGTATATTTGATTCAGTCCATCTGCATCGAGTGCTTGGTAGTCTTCTGACTGACGGATAAATTCTTGCAAACTGCATTCATTAGCATATTTGATACTGCCTCCGGAGACTTTCATCATAGAAGTCATGACAGAGTTTAAGTCATCCGTCACTAACAATGCCGCACGATCTGCCGATAACTCGGCTTTACGCCGCCATTCATAAAAAGCGTAAATCAAACCTTGAGTGACAAAATTACCTATACCGAAGGTCAACTCCCCTATGGCAGAAGCAGCACTCATTGCCCACATCGCCATTTGAATTAGAATAGTATGACCACATTTAATATGTCCCAGCTCATGGGCTAGCACCGCCCTAATTTCGGCTTCGCTTAGCAAGTCCAATGTCCCTGTATTTATCACTATATAAGGATGCTCTTGCCCCAGCGCGTAGCTGTTTGCTTGGGGATTTTGCTCAACAAAGAGTGCAGGTTCTGGATAAATATCCAAATCCCGCACACATTCCCGAAAGATCTGGTAAACAGTGGAATATTGGCGTGGCCCGACTTGGATGGTGTTGCCCATTAAATAGACTAACTGGGGGCGTTCGACAAAAAATTCCACAAATTTACGGGCGATAAAATCAAATCCTGGTAAATTACGCAACGCTTGTTCAGCTTGGCGATCCAGAGGATGTCTAAAAGCTTCGCTGGAGATTCCTGTGTAAGTTGGCATAATTAGTGGGTTATTTGGATACTAGTTAGTGGTTAATGGTTACCATAACAATCAGCAATGGACAACCGACAATTAACACATAACAATTCACTCCTGAAACTGACAACATAATAGTAATGGGGCTAAAAGCAACTCAAAAATCACTTTACTTTGTATGGGATTAAAAGCGTGTGATTGAAGCAGAAGTTCATTTGTCATTACATAACTTCCTGCGATCGCAGGCAGGTTTCCCTTCGTGGCCACATCATTTGACAATGGCACGGTTAGTGGCCCGCGCCTTGCGCGTAGGACGTAGCGCCCTTATTCAAGTTGGCGCAGCTTGCGGCTATCAGGGGCGGTATCGCACGAGCTTTGTGGCTTCGGCATTAATGTGGCACGGTCCTGTGATTATTGTTGCCCCTGAAGATGTACAGCAACGACTGACGAAAGTAGAAATACCCCGCCTACAACAGTGGCTGCAAGTTAATAAAGCAATCAGAACAGGTGACACTTGGCCTGGTGGTGAGTTCCAAGGAGTCTTTTTGATTTCTCCCTCCGCTTGGTTAAAAGCACAACTGAGTAAGAATAATAATTTTCCTAGTGACATCCCCACAATTATTGATGGAGTGGACGATTTAGAAGATTGGGTACGTTCTGAACTGACTGTGAGCTTAGAAGCACAAGATTGGGAGCAACTCATGCTGGCTCAGCCAGCCCAAGCTGAAGTTATTCGTTCTGCACGGGCGCAACTCACACACGAACTGTTTAAGCACCCTGCAAATCCCTACGAATGTTATCTGATTTCTACGGCGGAAGAAGAGATTTTGATGCGTCTGTATTCGGTTTTAGATACATCCAGCCTACCGGATACCTGGAAACAATTCGCTCAGCAATTTCAACACAGAAACGAAAATCTTTCTCCCTCATCTTTCCCATCCCTACTCTGGGCAACTATTGCCCGTCGCCAAGGTTTATTTTCTTTGCACTGTGTCCCCATTGAATTAGGAAAAATACTATCACCCATTTGGCAGCGCCAGCCTGTGGTGTTTATTGGCAGTGCTGTAGAACCAGAAACTGAAGCCCCCATATTTCGCCAGCGCTTCGGGTTGGAAGATGAGTTAACTTGCCTCAAGTTTTCCTCAGACAATCAAACAGAAGCGATTCAATTGTACATACCCTACCAGTTACCCCTACCCAACACGCCAGAGTTTCAGCCAGCCTTTCTTCATAAAGTTATGACGCTGGTTTGCTTAAGTGCGACAGCACCAGGATTGACAGTTGTGCTTGTGGGGGATGTACCGCTGAAATCCCAAGTGGGGACAATTCTTGCCTCTGAGTTTGGTTCACGGGTACAGGTGGAAAAAACTTGTTTGGATGAAAATGGTATTTTGGTGAGTGGCTGGGAATTTTGGCGTGAGCATCAAAAGGTTTTGCCTGCTCCCCAGCTTTTGGCGATCGCGACTTTACCCTTGCCATCTCTAGAAAATCCCTTAGTGGCAGGTCGAGTGGCGCACTACAAGGGCTTGCATCAAGATTGGTTTCGTTTGTACTTATTGCCAATTGCTATGAATGAATTGCAACGGGCGATCGCGCCATTGCGCGAAAGTAAAGGGATCGTTGCTTTGCTAGATAGTCGCGTGATTATCCGTAGTTATGGTGCTCAAGTTTTGGCTGCCCTCAGTCCCCTTGCACGTATTAACTACCTTGATCCCAATCTGTTTTCCTCTGTCACAGACGAAGATTGAGCTTAAGTCGTCTAAATTATTCAGTATTTTTTAGTTATTGCTTCAAGCAAGGGCTATTATCAGCTTTAGCAGGGATTAATTTTTAGATTATGGGTGAAGCAAAGCGTCGTAAAACTACACTGGGAGAAAAATACGGTCAAGATACAACTAGAATCTTGCCGTGGCTTCCGATCTCCAAAAGCGAAGCAGAAAAATTCGTCACATGGTCAACTCGACTTACCTGGATTGGCATTGGCGGTTTAGTAGCCGCTTGGGTGACAGTTCGTTTTATCGGTCCAGCTTTCGGTTGGTGGGAAGTTGTCTAAACCCTAACTTGGATAATTTTCTGACAACGATTGAAAGTATCAACACAACAGCTAGGTTTTCCTGGCTGTGTTATTTTTTTCTTTGTGAATTTATTTACTATAAATTAACCTACTCTAGTATATAGAGTATACTGAGAAAAGTTATGAAAGTAAATTTTATGTGAAAAACCTATTCATCTTAATATATCTCGAATCTCAAAAGAGCATACACTTTTTAAAAAGCTACTCGTTCTTCTCTCGAATGGCTCTTTTAAAAAGTATAAATAGCAACTCAAAAGACAGTAACAAAAATATCTGCCGAAATGGCAACATCGTTATCTTGAGTTCAGTTATTGTCAGTGTTAAGTCAAACGATTTAGGTTTTACACTTGGGATTGTGGATCAGGGTATTTCCTTTTACAGATAGTCACCCTCCGGGTTAGCAGTTCCCTGCAGAGCTTGATCTGCTCAACAACTCTTGACAAAGCACTGCTGAGAGCAACGAAGTGGCTGATATACCGTATACCTGACTATTAAGTACTTACCCCAAGCGAGAATCAAAAAACAGCTACGAGCATCTACCAGTTTCCTCAGATTCTATGGAGAAGTTGCTACCAATAGCTTAAAATCTTTACATTGCTTAACAACTGTATAGGCGTTTGACGAGATAATCACCTCTTGAAACAGGCTGATAAGACGTATGTCTGCCTTGTTGGGACAAAGGGTAACTAGTACACCTAAAAATAGCGGATCAAAGTACAAGTTCGGCATTTTCTCGACTTGACTTGTACCAAATATGAGTTAATCTTATAGCGGAATTGTTTAGACTTACCATCTACTTTGATGTGAATCTGTAAAAACAAGACAAAGTTAGCAATTCAATCCGATATTTCAGATCTACAAACTGAATACTTTGATACGGCACACCAAACTGAAATCGACTACCCTAAACTAGGTAGCCAATTCATAAATATATATCTGTGAATTGTAATGGATAGTTTACAATACCAATTGGTGCAAGAATCTAAAGAAAATATAAAAGGAAGCAAATAACTGTGGTGTTTGGAGGGAAAAATGTTTTTGAGACTAGCACAACAACATCGGCAATTCGTCCAAGACTTAGTGATGAACTTGCAAGCTTTAGCAATTGTCTTAGAGAGGCGAGGATATCCTGCCTCCTGCTACACCTGTGGTGACCAGATGAATAGTGCTTCATTTATGGTTAGCCTGGGAGAAAACCATCTGATTCGGTTTTTAGTCTCTGATTACGGGATCACTTGGACGGAAATGCGGGATGACCGCGAATTAATGAAGTTAGAAGGTGCAGAGGCTGTCAACCAATTGCAGGAACTTGCCAATATAGTCAAGCATCCTGTACCAAGCAGCGTAGGTAATAAACTTTTAGCTAAGCGGTGTTAGACAGTAAAAAGTTAAGAGTTGAGAGTTAAAAGTTAACAGTTAAAAAATCGTAACAGTGGCTAATAACTCGTAACTCATAACTTTCATACCTTATCTCAGAGCTTTATTGACATTGCTGCCACTGTTATTGTGACATTGGGGCGTAATGTGTGTTGAGTATTGTAAAAATTAATTGCCATACTAATAATTGCCCGCAGCGTATGAATGTCAATCAGCAAGCCATCTCAAACAATGACAAACCGTTTGGGATAAAAACGAGTAGTCCCCAATAGTAGGAGTGACTAAGGCTGTCACCCAAGCCTAATATTAATTGTGCGTAAATTTTGATTTCGTAAAAGTAATTTATCGTTATTGTAAAGCTTGAGCTTTTTTGGTCAACTTGCCTAAGAATAGTAAGGTATAAAAAGAACTTATAAAAAACTGAGTCCTGCCATCATCTACAACCCACAACGAAGCCATAATAGATAGAGCGCCAGTTTTTTAACATCTGATAACCAAAGTCTAAAATTTCCTCACCTAAAGAAATACCGGAGTCCAAAACCCACCAAGTTTGAGGTTTGACATAGAACTTTAAAGGAATCTGGAGCAGTAATGTCAGTTAGCTTATGAATAAATTGCACTATATGCGTGTAATTTTATGCTATTCCAGATTTGGAAAATCTATCTTTGTCTCCAAAAAATTTGATATGTCAGAGGAAAAATCACAACAACCACAACTGCAATCAACCACTGCAATTGACACTCCAGCAAGCAGTTCCTTTGGAAATTGGTTTGAATATTCTATAAGAGTCTACCCGCATCATACAGACTATGCAGGTATTGTCTGGCACGGTTCCTACATAGCTTGGTTTGAAGAAGCACGAGTAGCATGCTTGCGAGCGATCGGTATCGAATATGCTGATTTGGTCGCTTTGGGCTGTGATTTACCAGTTGTAGAACTCTCGATCCGCTATCACCGTCCGCTTCAGTTGGGTGCAACAGCGGTTGTAAGAACGCGGATGGCTGAGGTGACTGGCGTCCGTATTAACTGGGATTATGCAATTGAATCATCAGATAGGCAAGAATTATACGTTACTGCTCAGGTGACTTTAGTGGCAGTAGATCGAGAAAGAGGTAAGATTATGCGTCAGTTACCTAGTACTGTTATGGATGCCCTGGCACGGCTTTCAGGATCAAAAAATAATTAACTCATCCGTTTGATTAAAGGACGGAAAAATCCGGTTTTCATGAAACGGTAGCCTGATTCCTAAAGGACGCGTGTTCTGTGCGTGCGGTTACGCTTCGCGTATCCAAACAGCCATACGCGTCCCTTGCGCGTGTCCCCTTGGGACTCAGCGTCTCCAAAGGAGATATGAGAACGTGGTTGAACACAGGACAAAAAACTAATGACTAATAACGGGCAATATCCAAAAGTGATATTACCTAACCCTAAGGACTTGAGAGAACGCTTGAAGTAGCTGTATAATCTGATGCCAAATATCTTGAGGGCTAATTCCCAGACCAGCATGCAAAATAACAACAGTAGTAGCACTAATAAACGCAGTTCTCACTGTCGTCCTCACCACATTTCTTAATACTGTGTAGACAATCCAAGACACAATCAGGGTAGCAAACATAGATACACCTATTTCAAATAGAGTCTTACCAATGAAGGTATTAGAACAGAAAAAATTTCATGAGTGTAACCGTGACAGACATAAAGTCTCTCTTCAGGAATTCAGTAGTGCTGAGCGTTAAGGAGCCACTGCGTTGCACAGGTTTTCCCTGTTGTCCCCAGTGGCATTTTTGAGTAGAACTCCACAACGATAGTCTGCAGTGTCGGATCAACTTACTGCTGAAAGACTACAGATGTGAAAACCTTAAATTCAGTATTCAGCAACCCCAGTCGGCACCAAAAAAGTAGCAACTGACGTGGAACCTCCACAGACAAAAAGCTCATCATTGCTCAGTACTGTTTTGCTGAGAATGTTGAGTTTACTTGAGCTTTTTGCTGTAGTTGTTCTGCGCTTACTATACAATAAAAAATTTTAAAATTTAGTATGCCGGAAAACCTTATTTTAAAAAATATATTAAGTTTTGATTCTTGGTGTATATAGGTTTTTCGCAAAGTCTATACAGAAAACTTATGCAAGAAAAATAATTTACTTTTTTCGTATAATAAAATATAAATGAATAACTAAATGACGAAAGTCACTAAGCAACAACACAACTATATGTTTATACTCTTATACATCGCTATAAGGTAAAAATTACGAATAAAAAAAATAGCGCTCAGGAGTAAGCTGAACGCTGAACAGAAATACAATGAAAACCTAGGGTTGTAAGTCGTTTTTTATCGCAAAGATATTATACGCGGACGATTTTCCAAGTGTTGAGTTACTTTTAAAACTTCCTGCCTTGCCCATTTATCTGCGGTCAAAATGTCATCTAAAGAAGGATTTGCCCGATTATTGGCTTCGTGGCGATCGCACACCCATTCAATACACTGAGGAATATCTAAAAACTGAATTTTTTCTTCTAAAAACAAAGCTACAGCTTGCTCATTCGCTGCATTTAACACAGCAGGCATAGAACCACCAGCCCGACCTACCGCATAAGCTAGTTTCATGCAAGGATACTTTTGATGATCTGGTTCACAGAAGGTAAAACTGCCGATTTTGACTAAATCTAGTCGTTCCCAATTGGTGTAGATACGTTCAGGCCAAGACAAAGCATATAGTAAAGGTAAGCGCATATCAGGCCAACCAAGTTGGGCGAGAACAGAAGTATCTTGTAGTTCAATGAGCGAGTGAATAATACTTTGGGGATGAATCACAATCTCGATATTCTCGTAATCCAACCCAAAGAGGAAATGAGCCTCAATCACTTCCAAACCTTTGTTCATTAAAGTCGCAGAATCAACAGTAATTTTACGTCCCATCGACCAGTTAGGATGTTTGATCGCATCAGCAACTGTAACTTCTGCTAACTTCTCTACTGCCCAGTCACGAAAAGCACCACCAGATGCAGTTAATAAAATTCGTCGTAAACCTCCATCTGGAACACCTTGTAAGCATTGAAATATCGCAGAATGTTCCGAATCTGCTGGCAGTAATTTCACACCGTGTTTTTTAATCAGAGGTAAAACAACCGGGCCTCCAGCAATTAAGGTTTCCTTGTTTGCCAAGGCGATATCTTTACCAGCTTCAATGGCTGCGATTGTGGGTAACAACCCAGCACAACCAACGATACCCGTAACAACGATTTGAGCATCTCCGTAGCGGGCAACTTCAATGACTCCAGCATCACCAGCCATTAAAATCGGCTGGGGAGCAACGTCTTTGATTGCTTCTTTGAGTGCTGGCAACTTTTCTTCTGAACAGATAGCTACTATACTTGGTCGAAACTGCCGAATCTGAGAAGCCAACAAATCTACATTATTCCCAGCTGCTAACCCCACAATCCGGAATTGATCGGGGTATTGAGCGACAATGTCTAAAGTCTGAGTACCGATAGAACCAGTAGAACCAAGAAGAGTTATTGCTTTCACAATTGTTTCAGGATTGACAGACAACATTAATATAGATTGCTTGGGATACACAAATAAATTGATTTATCCTATATCCTTATACTCTGACACCTTACACAAGACGACAGGAAACCCCATTCTTTCTAAAAATGGGATCAACCGTCGCTCGTGTAAAGGACTGTAATCAACAAGTGTGCTTAAGTGCCTCAACAAAGCGAATGCATTTGCTAAGCATACCCAAGGTGCGTTGATTTGCGTTGGCTCAAAAATCAGTTCGATTTGCTACTAAGCTTAACGGGATATTGTCAGTGCTAACGGCTGATGGGGAGTGAGTTATCAAGAGGCGAAGTTGCTGGGGAATCTTTCAAAAAGTGTGAAAACGAACCAACTTCACCCTACCTAATGTTTTATTGCCAATCTTGAGTTCTACTGCTATGCACTATAAACCAGAAGATGAGTTAAACATCTCTCCAGAGCAACTTTTCTTTGCAAAAAAAAATGTTGTATAGAAAGACTATATAGTTAAATCTAACTGCCTAGGTTCATAGCGATATCTGCTAAATTTTAACTACTGATAGTAAATAGCTGGAAACTTTGTCAGCTATGTTTCTTATCATGTAATAACTCATGTTGGTGGAGGAGTGAAATGTGTGAAATGTTACTAAATAAACACCAAATTACAGCTATAGGCATGTGAATACACAGAGGAGTTTGAAAAACACTCAAGCTTATGGCTGAAATTCAAATATTTATCAAAAAAGTTTTCTGGAAAAATGATTTTCTTTTTCCTACGGTAATCTGGCTTGTCAGCCGATTATTTATTTGGGCTACTATGTTGCTGGTTGTTCCACATCTGAGCGCACCATCGCAAGGAATTACCCCTCAATTTGGCTGGGGAGTGTTTGATGCATGGGATAGTGTACACTACCATTCGATCGCAACATCTGGTTATGAATTTAGCGATGATGGGAAACAACACAATCTTGCGTTTTTTCCCTTATTTCCCCTAGCTATTTGGGTTTTCATGCGCCTTGGCTTGTCATTTGAAGTGGCAGGCACGCTGATAAATAACTTGGCATTTTTTGCAGCGCTTTATTGTATCTATTTTTGGGTGGAGGATCATTGTGGCACAAAGGAGGCGCGTTGGGCAACAGCTGTAGTGGCTTGGTGTCCACTGTCGATGTTTGGTACGGTTATTTACACTGAGGGGCTATACTTATTCTTGAGCACTGCGGCTTTGCGAGCCTTTGATCAAAAGCAATACCACTGGACTATCCTTTGGGGCGCAATGGCAACGGCAACCCGTCCCACAGGGTTAGCACTTATACCTGCATTTTTGTTAGCAGCATGGAGACAGCGTAGACCCTTGATGGCTTACGTTGCTGGGTGTGGCAGTGCAATCGGAGTGCTTTTGTTTAGCCTGTACTGTGCAATTCAATTTGGCAATCCCTTTGGATTTATCCATGCACAACGCGGATGGCGACCCTCCCTAGGATTTGATGGACAGGGTTGGTTAAATATGCTATTACAAATCACTGCTGGCACATCCCATTGGAAAGTTTTCTCAATAAATAACTACCTGCATCTCCTACTTCTTGGGGTTGTTGTCAGCTATGGTTATTGTTTGTGGCGCTTCCGTAAGCAACTTAATTCTCTTGCTGTCTGCGGCTTTTATGGTTTATCAATCTGCTTGTTAATACTAGCAAATGATTGGTTCATCTATAACTTTCTGAACGCAGTTATGGTTTGT
The DNA here is from genome assembly GCA_019359695.1 of Brasilonema angustatum HA4187-MV1. Lineage (GTDB taxonomy): Bacteria > Cyanobacteriota > Cyanobacteriia > Cyanobacteriales > Nostocaceae > Brasilonema > Brasilonema angustatum. The sequence goes on along the minus strand of JAHHGV010000001.1, from coordinate 86,414 downwards.
GGTGGCACTTATATGTTGTGGCATTCACGCACTCAATTAACCCCAGTCACTGTGATCTATGGTTTGTGCGGGATCAGTTTGCTGCTTGCCTCCGGAGGTACGATATCCTTGGGTCGTTTGGCTTACGGTATTGTGTCACTGAGTGTAGCTTTTGGTGTATTCCTATCGCGCTATCCTCGCCAAGGATACTTAAGTCTGGGTTTGTTTGCTATCTTACTCGTCAGACTGTCTCTTAAATTTGCCCAAAAACTTTGGGTAGGGTAAAACTTGAATGCGCGGTTACAAATAGGACACAGATTTAAACGCTTGTCTTAATTAGGAAAAATATACCCGGAAGGCTAGACCGGGACTGGACACCCCACAACCGAATAAAACGTCAAAAACTAGGGGTGTAAGGGTGTAGGGGACATAACTAGTAGTCCCCCACATTAATGCTGTACTGGCTCACGCCACATGCCTCAACGCGCTTAACCCGCGCACGGTAAGACAGCGCTCTTTGGAGGTGACGACAACCGGCTGCGGGAGGGTTTCCCGACAGCCAGGCATCTGGCGTATGTGCAGCGAGACCGGAGGTATTCCCCGAAGGGGTCTCCCTATTAGTCTGAATTTAATCAAAACCCTTCTTTATTCGCAAGGGTTTTCTCTTTATACCCAAATTTGGAGCGACCAACCACCCCTTTTCACAGTCCTGCTATCACAGTGGTTTAGTTTATTCGGGCAATCAGTCTTTGCTGCACGCTTTCTGAGCGTAGTGCTTTTGATTGTCTTAGTGGTTGCGACTCCTCCAAATCCAAAGGGAAGACCCCCTAAGAACTTAGAAGTCATGCAGCTTGTATTAAAATACAAAGGTTCTACCCAATGGGTATTTACAGATCGCCCCATCTACGCGTTTTACGCTGGTTTACGCGTTCCTCCAGAAATGGCGGTAATGTCGTACAAACGACTCAACTCAGGAGATTTGACATTAGAAGAACTACTTGCTGTCTTACAGAACTATCGTCCTGAGCAAATCATTCTTGATAGGTGGACTGGACAAATCAAAAGTGATAGTCAACTCACAGCTTATATCAATAAAAATTACTCAAAAACTTATACAGACGAAAATGGTATAACAGAACATTACATATTATCAGCCCTGAATATGTAGGAACTTGAAAGGAAGGAGCAGTTTCTAGAAACACTCAAGCTTATGGCTAAAGGTCTAATATCTGCAAGCAAAGTTTTATGGGTAAATCCCTTACTGTTTCCAGCAACGACATGGCTTGTGAGTCGATTATTCATCTGGACTGCGATGTTGTTGATTGCGCCATTATTACCAACACCACCTGGAGGCATAACCCCCACTTTTGGTTGGGAGGTGTTTGATGCATGGGATAGTGGAAATTACCACGCCATTGCCACCACCGGATATGAATTTGTTAATGATGGCAAGTCACACATCCTTGCCTTCTTTCCCCTGTTTCCCTTAATCATCCGAGTTTTAATGAACTTGGGCTTGCCGTTTGAAGTGGCAGGAACATTACTCAACAATTTGGCTTTTTTGGCGGCGCTTTACTTTTTATACTTTTGGGTTAAGGAACAAGCTGGTGAAAGTGCAGCGCGGTGGACAACAGCTGTCGTTGCTTGGTGTCCATTATCGCTATTTGCAGGAGTCATTTACACTGAAGGGCTATACTTACTGTTGAGTACAGCAGCTTTGGCAGCTTTTGATAAACAACAGTATGGCTGGACTGCCTTTTGGGGTGCAATGGCAACAGCAACGCGTCCGACAGGGATGGCATTGATCCCGGCGTTTGCCTTGGCAGCTTGGAAACAACGCAAACCTCCTATTGCTTTTGTTGCCTCTTTTGCCACCGCTGCTGGACTAGTTCTTTTCAGCATATACTGTGCGATTCAATTTGGTGACCCTTTGGGATTTCTCCATGCACAAAAGGGATGGCGACCAACGCTTGGGTTTAATTGGCAGGGTTGGTGGAAAATGCTGATGCAAGTGACTATCGGGACATTGAATTGGAAGCATGGCGGGATCAAAGACCCCCTGCATCCTCTATTGTTTACGATGATTATTGCCATCGGTTCTTGTTTATGCTACTTCCGTAAACAGTTAAGTTCTGCAAAACTTGATTATGGCTTTGCCGCTTTAGTCTTTCTTTTGTGGATACTAGCAGGCGATCCATTGATTAACATAGTTGCTGTTTTCGGTAGTGCCTACTTATTATGGCAATTGCGCGCTCAATTGACTCCAGTCACTGTTATCTATGGCTTCTGCGGTATAGGTTTGTTACTAGCATCTGGTGGTACTATCTCTTTAAGTCGTCTGGTCTACGGTATTGTGTCTCCAAGTGTCGCTCTCGGTGTATTATTATCTCGCTACCCTCGCTGGGGTTACCTAACGCTGTTGTTTTTTACTATCCTACTTGCAAGCTTTGCTGTTCGATTTGCCCAAAAACTTTGGGTAGGGTAGATGGAAAGTAGAGTGATGATGAAAAAACTGATTTCGCCTAGTCCTATAAATTGGATGATTGGCGTGAGTGCGTTCGTTTTTTTTGGGTGCAGCATTTTAAGACATGAATTATTCCAGTCAAATGCTTATGACTTAGGAATTTTTGACCAGGCAGTTTACTTAATTAGCCAAGGCCAATCACCTATTTCTTCTTTTCTTGGTTTCCATATTCTTGGTGATCATGCCGCTTTGATTTTTTATGTCTTAGCGTTATTTTACAAAATATACCCTAGTGTTTACTGGTTGTTTGCAGTACAAGCAGTAGCATTAGCATTAGCTATCTTACCTACATGGCATCTAGCGCGTCATGCTGGTCTTAGAACTGGGCAAACCATAGCAGTTGCTACAGTGTACCTACTGTATCCATTAGTGTTCAATATTAATCTCTTTGATTTTCACCCAGAAGTGATAGCTGTGCCAGCATTGTTAGGGGCAGTTTTAGCCGCTAGACTGGAACGCACTGCCTGGTTTTGTTTATGTATCTTCCTGACGCTGGCATGTAAAGCTGTATTATCTATAACAGTTGCAGCAATGGGAGTCTGGCTATTGGTGTTTGAAAAGAAGCGACGATGCGGTGCGATCGCTCTTGTAAGCGGTATATGTTGGTTTGCGATCGCAACCAAAATTGTCATCCCTTTTTTTGGTACCCAAGCGGCGTCTGTGGAACGTCATATTGGTCGGTATGCTTATTTGGGAAACTCTTTTTCAGAAATTGCTAAAAATTTACTACTCAATCCAGGACTTGTGTTGGGACAGGTTTTTTCATTAGATAACCTAGAATATCTGCTGTTTTTAGTAGCACCTGTGATTTGGGGACTTTCTGTGCAAGCAATGCAGCCTTTGATTGCTGCGGTTCCCACTTTGGGGATCAATCTTCTGAGTCAGTTCTCAACGCAAAAAAACTTGATCAACCAGTATTCTCTTCCAGCAGTTCCATTTCTTGTGTTAGCTGTTATTTCCAGCCTTGCGATAGGTCAGGGATGGTTACGCAACAAACGAAAAATCATATTATGGTCAATTGTCGCATTCTTAGCTTTAGCCAAATACGGATACTTCTGGTCTATTTACTTAAATTCACTGGACACTTGGCAAGCCACACGACAAGCAGTTGCCCTAGTGCAAACAAAAGGATCTGTTTTGACAACTGCTGAGATTGCCCCACATTTAACACATAGACCAGTTGTCGAGTTGACAAGCGCTAACTCACCACCTACTAATTTGGCAGAGTTTGACTATATACTATTGAATGTAAATCATCCTGGCTGGCTAAGTGATCGAGAGTTTGCGACTAACTTGGTAGAGTCTCTCAAGAAAACTCAGTTATTTGAGCTGCGCTACCACCAGGACGGCGTACATTTGTTTGTTAAATAAGTTTTCCGTAATCAGGTTTAACTAAGGCAGTAGAGGTGATTTCACCCTTACTGGCATTATCCTTGAGTTAACTGCGGTATTTGTGCCAACCCTAGCTCTATCTAAACTTAGCTTCATAGAATTTTCTCAAAGATTTTTTCAGACAACAAATGTTGCTTCAGTATATGTTATCACATCGTATTCACCACATAATATGCTTTAATAAGTACAGATTTTTTGATTGTTAAACATAATTTAGTTGTATCAGTTTTCACATTTTCCGTACTTTTACTGAAAACATAAATTTGAAAGTCGAATAACAATGAAGTAACAATCCAAACGATTCCGTAACTGTAGATTCACTATTAAAATGACTTAATAATGATTGAGAACTGATAAATTACCTAGCCCAAACATGAGTATTTCCATAGCTGTACTGAGAAAAATATGATTCTCAGCAAACTCTGCGTTAAGGGAAAATATATATTTGACAATAAGAAACTTTATTTTGTTTCGGGCGTCTAGTATTTTTCATCGGGCTAATGATTGATAACAGAGAATATACTAAAAAATTAAGATTTTTTTCTGTCTTCAATAAGCTTTAGCAGTAGAATATACAGTATTCTCTATGTAACTGATACTTCAAAATAGACAACGCAAAACATTATTTATGCAAAAGAATCATCATACTTATAATTATTACCAGATATGTTAGTTTAAAGCGAGATCATCCTGGTTTCCTCTAAAGCTGTATCATTTATCGGCTTAATCTTTATATTTCTGTTAATCTATATTTAAATTTTTCGGATTATCAGAAAACACCTACGTATCTCTGATTGAGATAAAATGTGCTGTCGCACACCCTTAAACACATAACTCATGATTCCACCCCGAGGAGCTTTGACGTGGAAACTAACAAATCGTATGTTTGGTCACATGGAGTACTAATTGCCCTAGTTTGTTTTTGCGCCAGTTTAAGTGTTGGTTTGGTAATGCCTGTCAATTCTAACACTTCTGATACTCAGAAAAAACAAGCTACGAATGTGAAGGATACAGGAGCGAAAGTAGAAACTCAACAGCGCATGGAGACATTCAAGGCGGGAATGCTAACAAGTTGGCAGGAAGAGGCAAAAACAAAGGGATTTTCCTATGATGTACCATCGCGCTTTAAAGGTGCAGTTGTTGAGAATGCAAAACTGAAGAAAGGGGAAAAAGTTATTGCACTTACCTTCGATGATGGTCCTTGGGCTACATCTACTCCAGAGGTGCTGGATATCCTGAAAAAAAACAATATAAAGGGTACATTCTTCGTTATTGGACAGAACCTAAAGACCCATCCAGAATTAGCGAAGCGAATTGTGGCTGAAGGTCACGTTATAGGCAATCATACCTGGCATCATTGGTATCACTATTTTAATCCACAGGCAGCTGCCTATGAAATTGAAAGCACAACAGACTTAATTTATCAAATCACAGGTGCGAGAACCACTTTGTTTAGACCACCTGGTGGAATTATGCATAATGGGGTGGCTGCTTATGCTAAAAACAAAAATTACACCCTGATTATGTGGTCTGCTGACTCCGTTGACTACAGTCGTCCTCCTGTACCAAAATTAATTAGGAACGTTATGAAAGAATCTAAACCAGGTGGAATTGTATTGATGCATGATGGTGGTGGGAATCGCTCCAGAACTGTCGAAGCTTTACCACAAATTATTAGCGACTTTAGGAAACAGGGCTATCGCTTTGTCACTATACCAGAACTATTAGAAATCCAAGACCAAGAACTACAGTTAACAGCATCACAAAAGAATAATACTAAATAATTATTAGCCATTACTAACCACTAATAATAAGAAAGTCAGTAGAAAGATAAAACTCGTTAGAAAACAACGTGTTCTTTGAATTTGGGTTCGGGTGAAAGTCCCTCCGCAAAAGCGCATTAGATACTCAAGACAATTAAACTCGCGGCTGGTGAGTTGTATTGCCAGTTGATTGCAATTGACTTATCGAGTTATCTGATCGAGTTTGAGCTGTTCAACCGAAAAGCAGATTTTTGCGTAGACGCTTGCGGCTTGCTTGCGGGATCGCTTAGCGCGTCTTACTGCGCAAAGTCGGTCACCACAGCCCCGAATCGGAGATTCGGGGTAGCTTGTTCTGAAAGAACAGGCTTAGCAGTATGGCGATCAGCAATGCTAGCGCTCCCTGCTGGAGCATCGCCTACACTCCGGGGCACAAGCGCATGAATTCAAACTGCTAACTCGATTTTAAATTCATTATCCTTTGGCTAACATTACAAAAATGTAATCCAGAAAACAGGCGGGCTGTTATTTTGAGGGGGTTTAATCACAAATATAAACATTTGGAGCCAGACAGGGGCAGGTAGAAGCCAGAGAGTATGAAAAACGACGATCATCAAGTTGGTCGGATGACGAAGTGCGGGGCTTAGCCGAAATTTTTAGGGGACAATACCTCAGCCCAAAAAGGGGGTTGCACACAGAAACTTTTTTGGGGTTCTGTGTGCAAGTGGTGGACTTGGGCCTTCAATCACTCTAAACTGAACTAAGCTGTTTTTCCTCCACAGCTTGAGGATTAGCTTGTGGACTATCCGCTTCAGAAGGCGGAACTAATTGCCAGAACTTAGGCAAGAACTCCTGCCAATTCTCTAGAATCATCTTCGCTTTTTGTGAACCGGTGCGTTCAGCATGAGCTTTGATTAACTCCTGTAGTTGTTTCTCGCCAGTAGGGGTAATAACTCGTTGGAGTTTAACTATATCTCTGTTGACTAACTCAGGGAACAAACCATCTTCATCCAAGAAGTACGCTAATCCGCCAGTCATCCCGGCTGCAACATTGCGTCCCACCATCCCGAGAACGACAACCACACCACCAGTCATGTACTCACAGCAGTGATCCCCAGCTCCTTCAATCACTGCTGTTCCATTGGAGTTACGGACAGCAAAACGTTCTCCAGCTAAACCTCTGGCAAATAAGACACCACCAGTCGCACCGTAAAGGCAAGTATTGCCAATGATCACGTTTTGTGCTGAGTTATAAGTGGCATTTGCTGGGGGTTTGATGATGATCTCACCACCGTTCATTCCCTTACCAACATAGTCGTTTGCCTCTCCTTCAAGGGTGAGAATCATACTGGGAAGATTGAAAGCACCAAAACTTTGCCCAACACTACCTTTAAAATTCAGGTGAATTTGTCCTTCAAAACCATTGTCACCATACTTAGAAGCAATGAACCCAGCTAAGCGTGTGCCAACAGTTCTGTCGGTGTTAACCACCGTCACTGTTTTGCTAACAGAAGATTGCTTGCGGATGGCAGCTTGAATATCTGAATCAGCAAGCAATTGGTCATCCAAAACCACGCCATTGCTATGGACTTGCTCATGTACGAGCCAACTACGATTTTCTCTGGTGTTTGGTAATTGAAGTAAGCAATCTAAATTCAGCGCATTTGTCTTATTTATATGTACGTCTTCTCGAACCTTCAACAAGTCAGCACGTCCAGTAAGTTCTGACAACGAACGGTAGCCAAGTTTTGCTAGGAGGCTACGGACTTCTTCAGCAATAAAGTAGAAGAAGTTGACAACGTGTTCTGGCATTCCGGTAAACCGCTTGCGCAGTTCTTCTTTTTGGGTGGCAACGCCCACAGGGCACGTGTTCAAGTGACAAATCCGCGCCATAACGCAGCCTTCCGCAATCATGGCGATCGAACCAAAGCCAAATTCTTCTGCGCCCATCAATGCGCCCATCAGTACGTCCCAGCCACTTTTTAAGCCACCATCTACACGCAAAATCACTCTGTCACGCAAGCTATTGTCCATTAACACACGATGGACTTCAGTTAAACCGAGTTCCCACGGGGAACCTGCGTGTTTAATAGAACTTAGTGGAGAAGCTCCTGTACCGCCATCGTGACCAGAAATTTGAATGATATCAGCATTTGCCTTCGCCACACCAGCAGCGATGGTACCGATACCAATTTCTGCAACTAACTTCACCGATACTTGAGCTTTCGGGTTAATTTGGTGCAAGTCAAAAATCAGCTGCGCCAAGTCTTCGATGGAATAGATGTCGTGGTGCGGTGGTGGTGAAATCAGCGTCACTCCAGGCTTAGAACGCCGTAACATCGCAATGTAGGGGCTGACTTTTGGTCCTGGAAGCTGTCCACCTTCCCCTGGTTTTGCACCTTGGGCGATTTTGATTTCAATTTGTTTGGCGCTCATCAGGTACTCTGGCGTCACACCAAAGCGTCCTGACGCGACTTGCTTAATCGCACTTGTCGCGGTGTCACCGTTGTGCAATCCTTTTAAGTGCGGTAGGGTTGACGAGTGACCTGTTTGGTCTACGTCATCCAGAACTTTGTAACGCACTGGATCTTCCCCACCTTCCCCAGAGTTGGATTTACCACCAAGGCGATTCATGGCGATCGCCAAAGTTTCATGGGCTTCCCGTGACAATGCTCCCAACGACATCCCACCAGTACAGAAGCGTTTAACAATGTCACTGACAGACTCGACTTCTTCAATGGAAATGGAGCAGCGATCGCTTTGGAAATCCAGCAAGTCACGCAACGCAGTTAGTGGTCTGTTTTGCAAGTACTTCTTATAAACTTCGTAGTGGTCGTATTTCTTGCCATCAACCGCTTTGTGCAGTGCTTTTGCCAATTCTGGGCTGTTCATATGGTACTCACCGTTAGGACGGTATTTGACAAACCCCAGATTCTCTAGCTTTTTAGTTGTCAGTTCAGGGAAAGCTTTGCTGTGGAACGCCAGCACTTCTTGAGCGAGTTCACCAACGCTAATTCCACCGATGCGGGAAGTTGTCCCATTGAATCCCAACTCTAATAAATCCTGCCCAATGCCAATTGCTTCAAAAATTTGCGCTGCTTGATAGCTAGAGAGCAAGGAAATCCCCATTTTGGAGAGAATCTTGAGCAAACCACCTTCTACTGCTTTGCGATAGTTGGCGATCGCCTGTTCCAAACTCATCTCAGTGATTTTACCCCCTTTCATAAACTGTTGGGTTTTCGGGTCAAACCACCAATCACGCACAGTCTCCAAAGCCATATACGGACAAACAGCACCTGCTCCGTAGCCAATCAGACACGCAAAGTGATGTGTACTCCAGCACTGCGCTGTCTCAATGACGAGGGATGTTTTCATCCGCAGTCCCTCACGGATCAGGTGATGGTGTACTGCACCCACCGCAAGTAGAGGCGGAATATAGGTGTATTCAGTATCAATGCCATTACTTATCCTGTCGCTGAGGATAAGTATTTTAGCTCCTGCTCGCACCGATTCAGCGGCTTGTGCTTGCAAAGATTGCACTGCTGCTTTTAATCCTTCTGGACCTGCAGCTATTTCAAAAATGGTAGATAATTCTGCTGTCGCAAATCCCGACAACTTAATAGCCTCCAATTCTGCCTCAAGCAGCACTGGTGAATCCAGCTTGATTCTGCGCGCATATTCTGGTTTTGGCTGTAGTATGTTACCTCGCTCACCCAGTTCTACTTTCAACGACATAACCAAGCTTTCTCTAAGGGGATCAATCGCAGGGTTCGTCACCTGAGCAAAGCGCTGTTTGAAATAGTCATAAAGCAAGTGGGGTTTTTGAGACAATACTGCTAAGGGAATATCGTCCCCCATACAGAAAGTTGGCTCTTTACCTTCGATCGCCATTGGCTGAATCACCAATTCCACATCTTCTGTGGTGTAACCAAAGGCAATTTGGTGTCGCAGCAAGGGAAGTCTTTCGATTTTGTTTGTGGAATGTCCATTACCATTGACGCCATTACCATTAACTGCTGACGACTTACCATTGACTAAAGATTTGAGTTCTTGGCGGTATTGGCGTATCCATTCGCCGTATGGTTTGTTTTTGGCAATGCGCGCCTTTATCTCCCAATTCTTCAGCACCTCTTGAGTTTCTAAATCCACAGCAATCATTTGCCCAGGACCAAGTCTACCTTTTTCCAGGATGTTGGCTTCATCTATATTCACGACTCCTGCTTCAGAAGCCACAACTATGTAGTCATCCTTGGTAATGCAGTAACGAGCTGGTCTTAAGCCATTACGATCCAGTGTTGCACCAACTTTGCACCCATCGCTAAACACCAACAATGCTGGTCCATCCCATGCTTCTTGCAGACCGCTGTAGTATTCGTAGAAATCAATAATCTCTGGGTAATTACGCAACTGGGGCTGATTTTGATAAGCCTCTGGAACCATAATCATCAAGGCTTCCAATGGGCTACGTTCAGAACGCACCAGCAACTCGAACACGTTGTCTAAAGTGGCTGAGTCGCTATTGTCTATGTAGACAAATGGCTTGAGTTCATTGATGCGAGTCTCCTTCGGAGAGGCTGCGCCAACGCTCCACACTGGATGATACAAACTCGCTTCTCGCGCCATCATCCAGTTGATGTTACCTAAGAGAGTATTAATTTCGCCGTTATGTCCCAAAAGCCGCATCGGTTGAGCTAAGGGCCATTTGGGCATGGTATTGGTACTAAAGCGGCGGTGATAAACAGCAAAAGCGCTTGTGTATGACGGATTTTTTAAATCGTGATAAAAGTCTCCCAATACTGCTGAACGCACCATGCCTTTGTAAACAATTGTGCGGCTAGACAAGGAACAGATATAAAAGTCTTCTGACCAGTTGCTGTTGATAGTATTGCGAATGGTTTGACCTACTCGGCGACGGGTGATGTAGAGTTGACGTTCCAGTTCATCACCGCTTTTGTCTTGGGAGGCTAAGAAAATCTGTTCAATTTGAGGTTGATTTTCTCTTGCTTGTACCCCTAGTAATTTTGGTTGCACTGGGACTACTCGCCAGCCCAGTACAGTTAATTTTTCCGACTCTGCGATTTCCTCAACAACTGTACGCGCTGTTTGCGCTGCTTGTGGATCTTGCGGTAAAAATATCATCCCCACAGCAGTATTTTCAGTAGAGGGAACTTGTATCCCGCGCGTAGCAAAATCTTGTTGGAACAACGTCCAAGGTATCGCAGTTAATATTCCCGCACCGTCACCAGAGTCTTGATCTGCACTACAACCGCCTCGGTGTTCCAAGCAAGTCAAAGCAGCCAACGCTTTTTCTAGTATTTCATGATTGGCATAGTTTTGGCGATGGGCAATAAAACCCACACCACAAGCATCTCGCTCTTCTACGAGCCATCTTTGTCCTTGATAGTTACACCCTGAGGAAGCATTTGATGTCATTTCTTGATTCATCCGTTTTTTATTCATAGACTGTCCCTGAGGCCTTGGTTACGAGTTTTACAACTTCATTTGTTGGGAAAATTTTGCTAAATCAGAATGAAGAGATATGGAGAAAAACAGAATGACTGAAAATTAGGGAAAAAAAATTTTAACTTCGGGTTCCATTTTGCTTATCCCGTGTTAAAATCATCTCGTTATTTTTGTGTTGATGCTGAGTAAAGGAGACTATTTTTGCCCCAGCAGTTTTTTGTTTATAGTTCTATTCCTCAAATTTTCAGATTTAAGGGCGAAGGCTAGTTTCCAGGTCTAGCCTTGTGTCGCTTGCCTGAAACACATTTCAACATATGTCTTCACGACTTTTAAATCTAGAATTATCGTTATTTGGTAACAAAATCAGCGTATTACACTATAGACTAATTTGACAATGTCCTATCCTTCCTATCCTATATATTCTGAGGTTTTCTAAATTTTTGAGGTTCTTGTTGTCAATTGTGTTGCTAGCAGCATGACAATACTGGCATTGCTACTCTTAGCGCTCATGGGCAATTCCATCACTTTAGTTTTGGCAACTAAAGCTGCTGTCATAGATCACGAGCACTGATCTCACTTAGCGCTTGTCCTGATTAATAGTTGTACTTAAACAAATTTTTTGATTGTTTTCAAGAGATAAAAAGCCCATATATACAATATCACATCCCGTTCGAGAGCAAAACTCATGTCATTCTTTTTTGATTTTGACAACTGAAGTACTTAGCTTCTTTGTTAAAAGTGGGTGACGAGTACGAGGTAGTGGGTATATTAAGTTCTACAAAGTTTTCCCGATACTCAAAAGCAACACCGTTACAATGCTGTGCCTTGTAACGAGAGCGAAAGCTATACCCTGAATTTAATACTTTAAGGAATTGTTTCCACCAAGTAAATTCCGAATTATGGGAGAAATACCAACTTCAAAATGCCAACAACATTGCAGTGCTATTGTCAATAAAAGCAATGGCAGGTATGTCATGGTTTTCGTGTTACCAATACTTGTGACACTACTGTGCTTAATAGCTACAGGTATGAATGCAAAAGCGCAGTTCTTGTTAAAAACTGACAAGGGGACAGACAAACACAGGGACATAGAGACTTCTCCTCGTTTCCTCGTCTCTCAACAGCAGTTTGTTCAAAAAAAGCAACTTCAACAGGGTGCTACTTCCTCTGTGAGTTCTTTTGAGCAACCATTACCTCCACCTCCTGCTTTAAGCGGGGTAATTTCCTATGGTAACGAAATTTCTCTCAATGGTCGCATTTTTTCTGGAGCCTGGTTGCAGCAACGCGAAAAAACAGGCTCGTTGAGTATTCATCTGAGTGACGCAGCAGTTCGGCAATTATTCGGGGTAGATTTCTTAGATAGCAGCAATCCAAACAAGCAACCAATACAGTGGTTTTCATCTGATACGAAACCACTAGTGTTAAGTAGTGTATTAACCAGTGGATATCGATATTTAGACGTTACGAATTTTGCAAAAACTGCCCAATGGCAGATGCAAGTCGTCAATAACACGTTAATAGTTACAACACCAAGCGCGAAAGTCACAAATATTTCTCAGGATAAGCAACTGTCGCGCGATCGCGATCGCGAAGCACGCCCTACTGCCAACCCTGTTCTTCCAGAACAGGGTTCCCCGAATCGGAGATTCGGGGCAACCAGGCGTAGCCTGGTTGGGCAGTATACAGGCGCTCGCATTATCGTAGCTTTAGATCGCCCAACTCTTTGGCAAATCACACAAGGGCTACCAATCAAAAAACCTCAACCTCAAATAGAGGAAGAAGGAAATTCTTCTACACAACTTTCTTCATCACCTCCACGTTCTACCTCGCCACCAAATAGAGAGTGGATCATTACCCTTGATGGAATAGCCAATCCAGTGTTGGCACAACGTTACACTCCTTCAAATACAGTAGGGCAAGTAGGGCAAGACAAATTAACAACTCCCTCATCTCCAGGATTAATACAACAGGTAGAGGTAGTCAACAATCAAACGATCATCCATCTGGGGGTTCCCTTGGGTTTAACTCCTCGGATCAGCACTGTAGCTAACCCCAATCGTCTGATTATTGAAATTCGACCTGATGCGATGGTGGAAAGAAATATTACATGGGCACCAGGGTTGAATTGGCGACAGCGGTTTGTCAACTTAGGTAAAGAACGCTTTCCTGTTGTGTGGTTAGAAATAAATCCTCGTACCTCCGGGATCAAAGTGAAACCTATCTCGACAACGACTAACAGCTTGATAGGTACCGCTCCTTTGATTCAAACTGCACAACAGTACTCAGCAGTTGCAGCAATTAACGGCGGTTATTTTAACCGTAATAATCAATTACCTCTGGGTGCAATTCGTCGGGATGGTGTGTGGTTATCAAGTCCAATTCTTAACCGAGGAGCGATCGCCTGGAATGATTCTGGGCAATTTTACATTGGTCGTCTCAACTTGTTGGAAACTTTGGTAGGTAACAACAATCTACAGTTGCCGATTTTAACTCTCAATAGTGGCTACGTTCAAAGCGGTATTGCTCGTTATACTGCTGCATGGGGAGCAAACTACACTCCCTTAACTGACAATGAAATCATTTTTGTTGTCCAGAAAAACCAAATTATCAATCAGCTAACAGGAGGTAAAGGTGGTGAAATTGCCGTCCCAATACCACAAGATGGCTATTTACTAACATTACGCGGTAACACTACGAGCAATGCTGCTACCTTACCTGTTGGCTCCTCTATAACAATAACGAGTTCCACTGCTCCTGTAGCTTTTAGCCGTTACTCCCAGATTGTAGGAGCAGGACCACTGCTACTGCAAAATCGTCAAATAGTCCTTGATGGCAAGAGCGAAAAATTTAGCAACGCCTTTATGACTCAAAAGGCTATTCGCAGTGGTATCTGTACAACAACCACAGGAAATTTGATTATTGCGGCTATACACAACCGTGTTGACGGTGGAGGAGGACCTACCCTAGCAGAACATGCCCAACTCATGCAGTTCTTGGGCTGTGTCGATGCTCTTAATTTGGACGGTGGCAGTTCTACTAGTCTTTACTTGGGAGGACAATTGCTTGATCGTTCCCCTAATACTGTTGCTCGCGTTCACAACGGTATTGGTATATTCTTCTCGCCGCCTGGAGTCCAGAGGAAGTAGTGCATTGGGGGATTTCCCTATTCCCTGTTAAGCGTTAAGCGTTCCCTATTCCCTGTTAATCTTGCTCCTTAACTTTAAAGTTGAGAATAAGTTGCCATGTGACTTGATGAAGACTTGGTGTAGACACACTAGTTTCAGAGGTGATCGATAACACTCCTCCACCTGATGCGTGTTATCTTTGCCAGAGGTGGCGTGGATTGCTCATCTCCACCAAAGCAACGTCACGCCTTGTCTTTTTCAATGATTCAAGAGTACTGAAAGTCTGTTGTGTCATAACATGAGGTAAATATGGCTCAAATTCAAGAAGCAACACAAACTAACACATTGCCCCTTCCGCCATCTGTCACGCCAAGAGGTGTCGCTGCAACTGAGCTTCGTCCTTGGGGTTCATTTACCGTCTTAGAAGAAGGCCGTGGATATAAAATTAAGCGTATTGAAGTTAAGCCTGGACACCGCCTCAGCTTGCAAATGCACCACCACCGTAGCGAACATTGGATTGTCGTTTGTGGTACAGCCAAGGTTGTCTGCGGTGATAATGAAGTTTTCCTCAGCAATAATCAGTCAACCTATGTACCCCAGTGTACAGCCCATCGATTAGAGAATCCTGGTGTGATTCCTTTGGTGTTAATTGAAGTTCAAAATGGGGAATATTTAGGAGAAGATGACATTGTCCGTTACCAGGATGACTATGCTCGGGCTGAACAAAAAAATCAACAATAGCCCTTCAAAGCACGAATTTAAAATCTGCTTGTTAGGCAGTTTAGGCTGAAATAAGCAGCAAGCGAAAGTCAGACAAAATATGCTATTTTGAAAAAACTCGGTTTCTTTAAGAAACCGAGTTTCTCATTAATAGGTTTTTAAATTGCTTTGCCGCTTCTATGATCCAATTGAGTCCATCTGCCGCCAATGAAATCAGGCGATTAAAATCAAAACAACAGCCAAATGTCTTGTTTCGTTTGGCTGTTAAACCTGGAGGTTGCTCTGGATGGTACTATGATATGTCCTTTGAAGAAGCGCTACAAGTAGGTGATGAGCCAGAATGCAGCGCTTCTTCGGGTGACACTGCTTTGGTGCCGTCCCAAAGCAACGAACGCATTTTTGAGTGTTATGATATTGCGATTGTCATAGATGCCGAAAGCTTAAAACACGTCAACGATTTGACTGTAGACTATTCAGAGGATTTGATGGGCGGTGGCTTTCGCTTCTACAACCCTATAGCAAATGCGACTTGTGAATGTGGTAACTCTTTTTCTACAACTCAATAACTAATTCCCCAACAAGTTTGACACAAAAGCACAAAAAAAGATATAATTAGGATTTGTAAAAACTTAGACTAAAGGCAGCTTCTCGCGCTGTAACTCATGCCAACCATACAGCAGCTAATACGTAACGAACGCGAACAAGCGCGTCAGAAAACCAAGTCCCCAGCTCTAAAGCAGTGCCCTCAACGTCGGGGCGTTTGTACTAGAGTATATACGACCACACCGAAAAAGCCAAACTCAGCTCTACGTAAAGTCGCAAGGGTAAGGTTAACCTCTGGATTTGAAGTCACAGCTTACATTCCAGGAATTGGTCATAACTTGCAAGAACACTCTGTTGTGATGATTCGTGGCGGTCGCGTTAAGGACTTACCAGGCGTGAGATACCACATTGTCCGTGGAACTTTAGATACAGCCGGAGTCAAAGACCGCAAGCAAGGTCGTTCCAAGTATGGAACTAAGCGCGTTAAGGCTAAATAGAATAGCTATGAGTCATCAATGCTCTAAACACCAACAACACTTTTCCAAACTTGGATAACCTCTAAGTCTATAAGTGCTTTTTGTCGGATTGCTTCTTCTTAACGCTAGCTTTCCCAATGGTTCGAGGAGTCAAAATATTGCCCATAGCGCAGGACATAGCAATTGGCTTTGCTAAGTGAAATCAAGCACTATGTTCTGTTTAACAGTTTCTCATTTAGAACAGAGAGCTTTTTGACACAAATTAGAGTAAGATTTCGTTGCTTGAGCAGGAAGGCTTGTTCTTAAAAATGAGTTTGTGTTTGCGCCAAACTTGGCCCAGAGTCGCGATAAAAGCGCGATAAAATTTTCTGGTAACACCCATCGGTCGGTCAGGCAGACGAGGCGTGAAACTAGTACACAAAGTCTAGCAGGACTGTAAACGGTATCTGCCGATGTAAAGCTCAAAGTACGCGCTACTCCATATCCTCTGTCTTAAGGCAGTTGGTGGAGGTTAAATCAAAAGACCTGCTAAATCGATCTGGGGGTGACGGGTAAAAATGCTAGTTTTGCTCGTCGAGTTTTCAGAGGATAAAGCAGGAAACTCCAGGAGGTAACTCTTGGAATCGTTAACTAAACCTTCGGCACGTCTTTGACGAATAGCCTTCAATCTGTTGAGAAAAGATCTAAAAAATAACACTCAAAGCAATCGTGTATTGCTTGTGGGAGTTGAATAAGTAGGGTCAGTCGCAGTATATAATTTTGTCGCTTCCTCTTGTTAAGGACAGCATTTTTTGTCAGTCAGTGTAGCTGCAATTGCAGTTACACTTCTGAATAAAATTGAACGACGGGATTTAGCGTTGAAAAATGCCGGTGTTCGATAACGTATAGCATGTAGTCTCCCGATTCAGAATTAAAGGTTTAAGTATGTCTCGTCGTGGTGTTATTAAAAAGCGTCCGGTTCCACCGGACTCTGTATACAACAGTCGCCTCATCAGCATGATGACTAGGCGAATCATGCGTCATGGTAAAAAATCTCTGGCCTCACGCATTGTTTATGCTGCTATGAAAACAATACAGGAACGGACTGGTGGCGATCCGTTGGAAACCTTTGAAAAAGCTGTGCGTAATGCGACGCCTTTAGTAGAAGTCAAAGCTCGTCGCGTTGGTGGGGCAACCTACCAAGTCCCAATGGAAGTGCGTGCGGAACGCGGTACAAGCTTAGCACTACGTTGGTTAGTACAGTTTTCAAGGGCAAGACCAGGTCGCACAATGGCAAGCAAACTGGCAAATGAATTAATGGATGCTGCAAACGAAAGCGGAAATGCGATTCGCAAACGTGAAGAAACGCACCGGATGGCAGAAGCAAACAAAGCCTTTGCTCATTATCGCTACTAATGCAAAGACGCGCTTTGGCGCGTCTAACATCGGGTGATATATCGTGACTGTAGCGCAATAAGAATGTATATTTACTTAGGAAAAGACGGTTTTCCGTAAGAGTATAATATCTTAACAAAGTGTAATATACAAGATATCATGAGGCGAAAACTATAGGAGGCAGCTGTGGCACGTACGAACCCGCTAGAGAAAGTACGCAATATAGGTATTGCGGCGCATATAGATGCGGGCAAAACAACGACGACAGAGAGAATATTATTTTACTCTGGGATAATTCATAAAATAGGTGAGGTTCATGAAGGAACCGCTGTAACTGACTGGATGGAACAAGAGCGAGAGCGGGGAATTACCATCACTGCTGCTGCTATTAGTACCACTTGGAAAAATCATCAAATTAACATTATTGATACTCCAGGACACGTGGACTTCACGATTGAAGTGGAACGTTCCATGCGGGTACTGGATGGTGTGATTACAGTTTTATGTTCTGTAGGTGGCGTGCAGCCGCAAACAGAAACCGTGTGGCGTCAGGCAGATCGCTATAAAGTGCCTCGCATTGTTTTTATCAACAAGATGGATCGTACTGGCGCTAACTTCTACAGGGTTTACGATCAAGTGCGCGATCGCCTGCGGGCAAATGCGATTCCTATTCAGTTGCCTATTGGCAGTGAAATCGACTTCAAGGGTATTGTTGACCTGGTGCGGATGCGTGCATACATTTACAACAATGACCAGGGAACGGATATTCAGGAAACAGATATCCCCGAAGATATGGTCGGTCAGGTTGAAGAGTTCCGCTCCAAATTGATTGAAGCAGTAGCGGAAACTAGTGATGACTTGATGACCAAGTACTTCGACGGCGAAGAACTGACCGAAGACGAAATCCGTACTGCTCTGCGTAAAGGCACCGTCACAGGTAAGATTGTGCCAATGCTTTGCGGCTCGGCATTCAAAAACAAAGGCGTACAGCTGCTATTGGATGCGGTAGTAGATTATCTGCCAGCACCAATTGATGTACCACCAATTCAAGGTACACTGCCAAATGGTGAACCCGTCGAGCGCCATGCCGACGACAATGAACCACTATCAGCTCTTGCCTTCAAGATTATGGCTGACCCCTACGGTCGCCTAACCTTCGTTCGCGTCTATTCTGGTGTTCTCAAGAAAGGCAGCTATGTCCTCAATGCTACTAAGAACAAGAAAGAACGGATTTCTCGCTTAGTAATTTTGAGAGCAGATGACAGAATGGACGTAGAAGAACTGCGAGCAGGTGATTTGGGAGCCGCCTTGGGATTGAAAGATACCTTGACAGGTGACACACTTTCTGCTGATGCTTCACCAGTGATTCTGGAATCCCTGTTCATTCCTGAGCCTGTGATCTCGGTGGCGGTTGAACCCAAAACCAAGAATGACATGGACAAGTTGTCCAAAGCTCTGCAATCTCTTTCGGAAGAAGACCCCACCTTCCGTGTGAATGTCGATCCGGAAACCAACCAAACCGTGATTGCAGGGATGGGAGAGCTACACCTGGAAATTCTGGTAGACCGGATGTTACGTGAATTCAAAGTGGAAGCAAACGTTGGTGCGCCACAAGTTGCTTACCGCGAAACAATTCGCAAGCCTGTTAACAGAATTGAAGGTAAGTTCATCCGCCAAAGCGGTGGTAAAGGTCAGTACGGTCACGTTGTAATTGACTTGGAGCCAGGACAACCAGGAACCGGCTTTGAATTCGTCTCCAAAATTGTTGGCGGTACCGTACCCAAAGAGTACATTGGACCCGCAGAACAGGGAATGAAAGAAAGCTGCGAATCGGGTGTTCTTGCTGGATATCCGCTGATTGATGTCAAAGCAACGCTGATTGATGGATCGTACCACGATGTGGACTCTTCAGAAATGGCTTTCAAAATCGCTGGCTCAATGGCGATGAAGGAAGCTGTGATGAAAGCAGCACCCGTCCTGTTAGAGCCTATGATGAAAGTTGAGGTAGAAGTTCCCGAAAACTTCCTTGGGGATGTGATGGGCGACCTCAATTCCCGTCGTGGGCAAATTGAGGGGATGGGATCTGAGCAGGGTCTTGCTAAAGTAACTGCTAAAGTTCCATTAGCAGAAATGTTTGGCTACGCCACTGATATCAGATCAAAGACCCAAGGTCGGGGCATCTTTTCAATGGAGTTTAGCAACTATGAAGAAGTGCCTCGCAACGTGGCTGAGGCAATCATAGCTAAAAGCAAAGGGAACGGTTAGTTAGTAAAGGAAATTAGCATTAATGGCACGCGCAAAGTTTGAAAGGAATAAACCCCACGTTAACATCGGTACTATTGGACACGTTGACCACGGTAAAACCACGTTAACGGCAGCCATCACCATGACCTTGGCAGCTATGGGTCAAGCTGTGGCAAAAGGCTACGACCAAATCGATAACGCACCAGAAGAAAAAGCACGGGGTATTACCATCAATACCGCTCACGTTGAGTATGAAACACAGAAGCGGCACTATGCTCACGTAGATTGTCCTGGGCACGCTGACTATGTGAAAAACATGATCACTGGTGCTGCTCAGATGGATGGAGCCATTCTTGTAGTTGCTGCTACGGATGGTCCTATGCCCCAAACCCGCGAACACATCCTGCTGGCAAAACAGGTTGGTGTTCCCAATCTGGTTGTCTTCTTGAATAAAGAAGACTTGATGGATGATCCAGAACTCCTGGAACTTGTAGAACTAGAACTTCGAGAATTGCTATCTGACTACGATTTCGCTGGTGACGATATTCCTATTATCAAAGGCTCTGGTCTACAGGCGTTGGAAGTAATGACTAAGAATCCCAAGACACAGAAAGGTGAAAATGATTGGGTAGATAAAATCTACGAACTGATGGATGCCGTAGATGCTTCTATCCCCACTCCTGAACGCGACGTAGATAAGCCCTTCTTGATGGCAGTAGAAGACGTGTTCTCCATCACAGGTCGTGGTACCGTAGCTACCGGACGTATTGAACGGGGTAAAGTCAAAATCGGCGACAACGTAGAGCTAGTGGGTATTAGAAATACTCGCAGCACCACCGTAACCGGTATCGAGATGTTTAAGAAGAGTCTCGAAGAAGGTATGGCTGGTGATAACGCCGGAATACTGTTGCGCGGTATACAGAAAGCTGATATAGAACGGGGCATGGTTCTGGCTAAGCCTGGTTCGATTACCCCGCACACACAATTTGAAGGTGAAGTATACGTCTTAACAGAAAAAGAAGGCGGTCGCAAAACTCCATTTTTCCCAGGCTACCGTCCTCAGTTCTATGTGCGGACAACCGATGTGACTGGCACAATCAAACAGTTCACTGCTGACGATGGTAGTGCTGCCGAAATGGTGATGCCTGGTGACCGTGTCAAGGTGACTGTGGAACTTATCAACCCGATCGCTATTGAGCAAGGAATGCGCTTCGCAATTCGTGAAGGTGGTCGTACCATCGGTGCTGGTGTTGTTTCCAAAATCGTCAAGTAACACCTTTGCACCTTAACTAAAAAAGGAGCAGAGATGGTATAATAACCGCTCTGCTCTTTTCGTGTCCATGAACGCGTTACAACAATCGCATACTCCAGACGCACTCCTTCAAGGGGTATTGGAAAGCTTGTTTACTAATCGTTCGTCTCTAGTCCCTAATACCAAAATCACAACTCATCAGAACCTGGAAAATTTAAGATGGCAACTCTACAGCAGCAAAAGATTAGAATTCGTTTACAGGCTTTTGACCGCCGCTTGCTGGACACATCTTGCGAGAAGATTGTAGACACAGCAAACCGCACCAACGCGACAGCTATAGGACCAATTCCTTTACCTACGAAACGCCGAATCTACTGTGTGTTGCGATCGCCCCACGTAGATAAAGACTCACGAGAACATTTTGAAACCCGTACTCATCGTCGAATTATCGATATCTACCAACCTTCTTCTAAAACCATTGATGCCTTGATGAAACTAGATCTACCATCCGGTGTAGACATCGAAGTTAAGCTCTAATGTCAATTGATTATTTGCTAGTGCTTAGTTTACTTTGTATAGCAGGGAACGCTTAACGCTTAATAGGCGTGTGAAAGTCTGGTGGTTTCCGTATTTTCTCATTAGTTCATGTCCTAATCTACCTGGCAACTGCTATAAAAACTAACAACCCTTCCGGGTATGCCCAGTAGAAACGCACTAGCTTACTAACAACTAACAGAAAAATTTTTGTATTAATTATAACAAAGCCCTGAAAAAATATATTTCGGGGCTTTTTATTAGCATTAAAATCAAAATGATAGAATATAGAAAAAGTGCGGGAAAAAGCAGAGAATAAAAGCTTTTTAAGATTAAATTTATACCAAGGTAACAATGACATCCTCTTCTAAAATTGCAGTTTGCGAACTACCTCTGTTCCCGTTACCAGAGGTAGTTCTATTTCCAACAAGACCCTTACCCCTGCACATTTTTGAATTTCGCTACCGAATTATGATGAATACAATTTTGGAGAGCGATCGCAGGTTCGGGGTTTTGATGGTAGATCCTATGAAAGGCACAATTGCTAACGTTGGCTGTTGTGCAGAAATTGTTCATTATGAGAGACTACCAGATGACCGAATAAAGATGTGGACATTGGGTCAACAAAGATTTCGCCTTTTAAAGTATGTCCGTGAAAAGCCGTATCGAGTTGGCTTGGTTGAGTGGATTTCAGACAACCCTCCAACAACAAATTTGCGACCTTTGGCTACTGATGTTGAACAATTACTCACAGATGTTGTGCGTCTGTCAGCTAAGTTAACTGAGCAAAACATTGAACTGCCAGAAGATTTGCCAAATTTACCAACAGAGTTATCTTACTGGGTAGCAAGTAACCTTTATGGTGTTGCTACAGAGCAGCAGACATTGTTAGAAATGCAGGATACTGCTGCTCGTTTAGAACGGGAAGCAGAAATTCTCACTTCTACTCGTAACCACTTGGCAGCTCGTACCGTTCTCAAGGACACCTTTAATCAGAAGTTGTGAGTTGTAAATGGTTAGTCGTTAGTGGTTATTAGTCGTTTCATAACAACTAAATATTAACCACTAACTGCTTTACTAAGAGCGTTAATTGGTAAAACATTGTAACTACCAAAAATTTTTAATATCTCTGTATAAGAAGATATTTCTGCTAAAGCAGATTGTACGTGTGGTTGAGATGCGTCTGCTTCCAAATCAATAAAAAATAGGTATTCCCCAAGAGAACGTTTTGTTGGGCGAGATTCAATTTTACTGAGATTAATACTTAGACGAGCTAATACCTGTAGAGGTTTCGCTAACGCTCCTGGTATGTTAGCAGGAACACTAAAAGCAATGGATGTGTGACGAGGACATTCTAAAATAGTGGGATGGGAGATTGGTAAATGATTTTGACTGACAACCCAAAAACGAGTACAGTTTCCGGGATAGTCGTTAATCCCGCTAGCTATTATTGGCAAGTTGTAGAGTTGCGCTGCCCGTTGGGATGAAATAGCTGCAGCAGTTAAGTCTTGCTTGAGTTGCAGTAGCGCCTCAGTGGTGGAATTCGTTGGAATCAGCTCTACACTGGGGAGAAACCTCTCCAACCATACTTGACATTGTGCTAAGCCTTGTGGATGAGAATAAACTGTTTTGATATTTTCTAAGCTTTGAGCACAAGAAATTAATGTATGAGAAATGGGCATAACCACAGCCAACTGAACTTGCAAACTATCTAGTTGCCATAATGTATCCAGTGTCATGGTCACACTGCCTTCAATAGAATTTTCCACAGGTACAACAGCCAATTGTGCCTCTTTTTGGGCAACGGCTCGTAATGTCTGAGCATTACTGGGATAAGGGCATAACATAGCCTCAACTTCCGTATTTTTCGTCAACCAATTGAGATAAAAAAGAGCGGCTTGTTCTGTGTAAGTACCTGGAGGTCCTAAGTGTGCAATCGATAGATTCATAAAGTTTAGTTTTGTGTGGATAGTTGACCACTCGCGTGAAGTCAGTTGACGTTAGCAATCAAGTGGATGGAGGGAATTTTATTTATATTGAGTGTTGTGACTTGTTATCAGACATAATAAACTTCTTTCCACACAAATGAGTAATGAACGGAGCGCGTTGCAAGAGCGCCAAAGTCTGCTGGGGCGCTTCGTACCGAAGGTTGCTTTGCATGCATAGGCTGGTTTATATGTCAATAAGTACAAGTAATTGAGAATCAACCGCGCTCCCTCCTAATGGCTTATGACTTATGACGAACACAAATGTTTAAGAAAATATTACAATTATTTAACAGATATTTTAAAAAACTCATGTCTACTCGATTTACTGCCTATCAATCAATCGAAATTGCTATTCCAGAACAGCCCATTCCAATTCAGCACTACTTACGTCAACCTCAACGCTTGGTTAACGCTTTAGTTGACCCTAGCCGTATCCAACAGCTTTCCGATGAAGTCTTTCGGTTGAAAATGCGTCCTCTGAACTTTATGTCACTAAGTATTCAACCAACTGTAGACATGAGAGTCTGGGCTGAATCAAATGGAACGATTTATCTACGCTCGCTAAATTGTGAAATCCTTGGTGTAGAGTATATTAACCAGCGCTTTACATTGAATTTGAAAGGGTATCTATTGCCAGAACCGCAAGTTACTAGCACCGTGATCAAAGGAAGAGCCGATTTAGAAGTGTTGGTAGACTTCCCCCCACCATTTTGCTATACGCCTAAGCCAATACTAGAAGCAACAGGCAATGGTTTGCTCAAAAGTGTTTTGCTAACAATTAAGCAAAGATTACTACATCAACTTCTAGGAGATTACTGCCGTTGGGTGACATTGCAAACGCGAGAAAAAGCGCTTGAGGATAAAAGTATGCCGCTCTTCAAACCAGAGCAATTATGAAAAAGTTTTAGTGTTTATGAACACACAATTATCATCAACTACAGATGTACAGAGACTTATGCAGATGTCACACTGTTGACTGAAATCAATAGACATCTTTGAAAACTAATTTCAAACCCTTGTGCTGTCTAGGTTAATGTTTAATTTATGGAGAGATCTAATACATTCGTAGGATCGACTAGCTCCAAATATACGTTTGCGGGGAAATAAAAGGTGTTTGTGTTGATAGAAGCACCAAAGTACATAAAGTAGTTGTGATCAACAACTATGGATAAGTTCTATTTAGCACAACTAAGTATCGTTATTTGACAAGGACGAAAGGACTTGCGATGTAATGGTGAGGGTCCGTGCTGTTGCAGTGCAATCAGATGTCGTTGACTTCCATAACCCTTGTTACGTTCTAAGTCATACATGGAATACTTAGAAGCGAGGCGAAGTATAAGGTCATCACGCCAAACTTTTGCAATAATACTAGCAGAGGCAATAGCAATAGAGCGCTCATCTCCCTTGATTATCGTTTGTTGTGTCAGTGGCAAGTCTTTTACTAACTGATTGCCATCAATTAAACACAAAGAAGGCTGCACCTTTAATTTGAGAACAGCCCGCTTCATTGCTAGCATTGTTGCTTGAAGAATATTCATCTGGTCAATTTCAGCTGTTGAAGCAAAACCGATTTTCCAGTCTATAGCCAGCGCACAGATTTGTTGCGCTAGCCGCACTCTTCGAGAACTGGATAGCTTTTTACTATCTTTAATTTCAGCTGTAATGAGTTGTGATAAAGCGCTATCTGGTAGTATCACTGCTGCTGCTACCACAGGACCAAACAGGGCACCTCGTCCCACTTCATCCACACCTGCAATCAGCCCTTGAGTGGTTGACAGCATGGAAAAATCTAGCCACTTCATCTGTGTGTTGGGTGCTGACAACCCAGTAGAAGTGACAGTTTGCTCCGTCTTAATCATAAGTTTCTTAACTTTCAGATTCAGTTGATGTATCAGTCTCCACAGAGGAAGAACGACGGCGACGGCGGCGCTTATCACTTAGGCTGCTGGTTACTTCACTTTCATCTTCTCTCATTACGGGAAGATCCGATACATTACCCGATACATCACCCGATACATCACCCGATACATCACCCGATACATCAGATGTCGTTTCTGGAATTGATTCGGTTGGTAGCTCGGGTGTGACTACAGCAGTGACTCTACTAGATACAGGTGATTCTGAGGTTGATTCAGTTGCTGTTGCAGGACTGTGCCCAGGCAGGGTGACGTTGATAATAACAGATTTGGGATTTCTGACCTCCCGACTCAATTTTTCCAATGGAGAAACTCCCATCTGGGCGTAGACATCCTGTTCTTGAGACGACATTTCTACAGTTACAATCTCCGGTGGTTCTACCACTGGCTTGATTGGCTCTACCTTTGTCACTACTTTATGGCTACGTTCGATGACTCTGTCACTACCCCAAGAAGGTTTGCTAATGCTGGGTGAGGAAACTTCTGATGGGGTGGGAAGTTCGGGCTCATCATCTATTTCCAAGTCTGTCTCGTTCAGAAACGCCAGAGGGTTATTAGCCCCAACCCGTGGTTCATCTTTGCCATTTCCCCCATTTAGCCTTTCTATGCGAGTACTACGGCGGGTACGACGCTTTCTGCTATCAGTCATTTCTTGGTAGCTGGGATGATTGACTAGATTCAAAGTAGCCAAATCATTGTCACTCTCGTATGCTTCCCCATATCCTTCCAAGGTTTCTCGTGGTTCAGTCGGTCGAGTAACTGGCAGACGTGGTTCTTTATAAGGCAAGGAGGATGCAAAGCGGTCTGGTAATTCTGTTGGTGCGAGGGGTCGGCTTTCAGTTTCTCCTGGTAAATGGACAATGTGCCCTAAACCGCCGCAGGTGGAACAAACTGCACCAAACAATTCGTAAATATTTTGACCTTGACGTTTGCGAGTGAGTTCTACTAAACCTAACTCAGTGAGTTGGGCAATCTGGGGACGAGCTTTGTCTGCTTTTAGTGATTTGTTGAAATGTTCTAGAACATGCAGTTGGTCACGCCGCGATTCCATATCAATAAAATCAACGACAATCACTCCTGCAACATTTCGCAACCGCAGCTGACGAGCAATTTCTGTGGCGGCTTCGCAGTTGGTCCATAAAACAGTTTCTCTCGCTGTTGCTGATCGCGTGAATGAACCAGAGTTGACATCTATCACTGTTAATGCTTCTGTCGGCTCGATAATAATGTAGCCTCCAGAAGGTAAGTCTACTCTGGGCTTGAGAGCTTCTTTAATTGCAGCATTAATGCGGAAGTACTCTAAAATGGGTGCGCGATCGCGGTGATGATCTATTAACACCCCTTGCGGTGTTTGTCCACCACTCCAGTTTTGCAAGTACTGCTTCACTCGCTTCAAACCAGTACTGGAGTCTACCACAATTCTGTTTACATCTGCGCCATACATATCTCGCAGTACGCGCTGGATAAAATCATCATCCCGATTTAAGAGCGCTGGGGGACGCGTTGATTGTGCTTCTTGCTGAATTGCTTCCCATTGCTTTTGCAGCAATTCTAAATCTTCGATAATCGCTTCTTCTGGTTTGCCTTCGGCTTCGGTACGAACTAACAAACCCATCCCTGCTGGTTTAATCAAAATTGCTAGCGCACGCAAACGGTTACGCTCGCTTTCACTCCTAATTCGCCGTGATAAATTGACTCCCCGACCGTATGGCATTAGTACAACGTAGCGTCCTGGCAAGGTAATGTTCCCGGTGAGCCTTGGTCCTTTAGTACCTGTTGGCTCTTTCATCACTTGTACTAATACTTTTTGCTGCGGTGTTAATAATTCTGTAATAGCCGCTGCTGTACGTCTCAGTCGTAGGGGCCCTAAGTCAGTGACATGAATAAACCCATTGCGCTCTGGATCGCCTATATTAACAAAAGCCGCATCTATCCCAGGTAGTACATTTTCCACTACTCCTAGGTAGATATCACCTATTTGGTGATGTCCTGTGGCTACTACGAGTTCTTGTATCTGGTCTTCAGAAAATACTGCAGCAATTTGATGCTGTTCCGCGATGATAATTTGTTTTGGCATTCAATTATTGTCCTCAAAAACTGGCAGCATTAATAGACTTGGCAGTTTGTTATACCTCTGGCCGCTACAAGCCTGCTTATGCGCTGCTGGTAAAAGTTGCGCTCACAAAAAACTTAGAAAGCTACTTAGGCGCTTGACTGCGTTCACAAGCCTGATCCATCCAGAACGGTTGCATATTATTTAAGCAATTTAATGAACCGTCTGTGGTTAATTTTTGATGCAATACCCAATCGCTGGAAAGTGCGGAGTTCTGAGTTATGAGTTTTGAGAAGCCACTACGCCTTTGGGGAGCTAATGAAAGTGCGAGGGTTTCCCCCACCCTTGGAAACTGGCTTGCCTCAAGCGGTTATAGCAAGCGGCGTTTTGTGAGTTACTTGCGGCTGTGCGCCTTTGGGGAGCCAGTCCACCCTTGCGGGTTCCTAAGCCACTGCGCCCTTGCGGCTGTACCGATACTCGGTACATGTGGCGTCCGGTTAAAGGAACTAGCTTGGTTCCCCTGGTCATAACACTTGGCGCGTAAGCGCAGCGTATTCCTTTGGGACTTACAAACTAGCGTCTGATGGAGAAGATACCTGAAGGGTTAGTACTGGGTTATTTACACTCAGCACTCGCCACTCGTGACTCAACACTCGGTACTCGTTACTCGGACTACCTAAATTGTAGATTGGGCATTCAATTAATTTTAAAAATCATAGAATCAGAGAAGCCAGCGAGCCTACTGTTGGGGAAAAGCTAATTCACGAGCCGAGCTCAAAGAGAGTGTTATTAATCTGCCTGGTGTTTGTCTTAGATAAAAAACCCGCTAATCGTTTCACTCTAATATCTTTGCTTTTGCGCCCTGAGTATCAGGGTAGTGAATCAGTCCACTCAATGCAGCGCCAGAAAATTTCTCTTGATTCCATTCTAACGCAACCTTGTTAAAAATCAATTACCCAAAGGTACTACAACAGGGCAATTACTAGCAAATTGCCCCCAAAAAACTAAACTGCCAAAATCAGCCGATTCCGGTGAATTTGCAGCAGATTGAATTCTGTATCTGCTACTTGTTCCAGCATAAACAGGACTTGTTCGGGACGCAACAGCACCCCATCATGCCGACAGCTACCTACATATCGCAGGATAACTACAGGTTCATCCTGATGATCTCGGTGTTTTGGCAACTCTACTAATTCTAACTCAAATAAGCGATCGCGCAGATTTACCAACTGAGTTTTGCCTGACTTAGTTGTGTGTTCCCACCAAAACTCATCTTTGGCTTTGATGGTTTCGACCCAACCTTGCCATTGTACTGGTGTGGCCTCAATAAGGCAAGCCACGGTTATGAGATACTCACTAGCTTCTAGAGCTTGGTTTGCAGCACTTGCTTTTAAATCTAGCTCTTGCACCTGATATATGGGAATATCTAATGGCAGAGCATCAGCTAATTTTTGGCGAAAACTTTCCAAGTCAACTAGCTGTGTTAGCTCAAAATCTACAATTTCACCACTGCTGGTGGTTCCCAAAGGCAAAGCATGGGCTATAGAAATGCGAGGGGTTGGATGAAACCCACCAGTAAAAGAAATTGGCAATCCGGCGCGTCGCACAGATCTATCAAATAAGCGCATCAAATCTAAGTGTCCGACTAAAGCCAAACCCCCTTGCTTACCAAACCAGACACGCAGCCGTTGTACTTTGGTCGTATTTGGGACAAACTCACCCGCAAATTCTGGGATAGAAGGCGGCTCTATCACAACATTATGACCAAAGTCAGTGCCACACACGCCACAGTGAGAACAACTTTCAAAAGAGCAATCTGGCACAGTTGCTGCTTCTAGAGCGCGTTGCAAATCTTCCTTAAGCCATTTTTTCTCTATACCAGTGTTAATGTGGTCCCAAGGCAGGGGTGAATCAAGGCAGGGGATCCAGGCAGTCAATGCTTGGTTTTCTTTTTTGCTCGTTTCCTCCTTTTCTTTCTCCTTGTCTGCTGTTGTTGCAAACAAGTTCCACTCACCCTTCTCCACTAGGCGATATTTCCAATCTAAACCAGCTTCCGAGATGGCTTGTTCCCAAGCCCTGAATGCTTTTTCTACACTTTCAAACCAAGAATCCATGCCTGCACCTAATTCCCAAGCACGGCGCAATACCGGGGCTAGGCGGCGATCGCCTCGTCCGATAAAATCTTCCATTGCTGAAATACGGACATCAGTGAAATTTACCTTCACGCCTTTGATGCGGCGGAATGCTTGGCGCAGTAAGTCTTGCTTGCGCTTAAACTCAGCAGTAGAAACAGAGTGCCACTGAAAAGGTGTATGGGGCTTGGGCGTAAAGTTAGAGATTGTTAAGTTAAATGACAGTGATCTTCTGTTTTTGGCTCGACACTCCCTTTGTAACCAGCTTACCGTTTCTGCGATCCCTAACACATCAGTATCAGTTTCACCTGGCAAGCCAATCATAAAATAAAGCTTAATTTTGTCCCATCCTTGTTCCCAAGCTGTTTTTACACCCCGCAGCAGTTCTTCATTCGTCAAACCTTTGTTGATAATATCTCGCATCCTTTGACTTCCTGCTTCTGGAGCAAAAGTCAGCCCTCCTTGCCTTACACCACCAAGGATGTTGGCAATATTTTCATCAAATCTATCAACTCGTTGGCTTGGTAAAGAAAGAGAAATATTCTCATCTTTTAGCCTATTTTTAATTTCCATCCCCACTGCTGGTAAGGATAAATAATCAGAACAACTTAGGGATAGTAAAGAGAATTCATTGTAACCTGTTTGCCGCATTCCCGAATCTATTACTTCCACCACCTTTTGCGGTTCCACATCTCGTGCTGGTCGAGTCAGCATTCCTGGTTGGCAGAAGCGACACCCACGAGTACAACCACGCCTAATTTCAATTGTCAGGCGGTCATGCACTGGCTCGATATAGGGAACTAACCCTATAGAATAAGCTGGCATTGGGCTTGCTATGCGCCGCACAACTTGTTTTGGGACATCTGGGTTGTTAGGATGAACTGACCCATCCTCTGCCATATCATAAAACAGAGGAACATAGACGCCTGGTATCTGCGCTAAATCCAGCAACAATTCTTTACGATTCAGTCCTGCTTTTTTACCTTCTTCCAAGACTAAGCCGATTTCTGGCAACAGTTCCTCACCATCTCCTAAGGCGAAGAAGTCGAAGAAGTCAGCGTATGGTTCCGGATTGGATGTCGCTGTCTGTCCCCCTGCAAAAATCAGGGGGTAACTAGAGGATGAAGAAATATTGTTTTCCTCTGCGCCCCCTGCTTCATTTGTCTTGACTTCCAGGCGTTCTTGCCAAGTTAAGGGAATTCCAGCTAAGTCCAACATTTCTAAAATGTTGGTTGCTCCGAGTTCATAACTGAGGCTAAAGCCTATAATGTCAAATTCGCTTAGTGTTCGCCTAGATTCTACGGCGAACAATGGTGTCTTTGTTGCCCGTAGTTTTCTTGCTAGATCTGATCCTGGTAGGTAAGCGCGATCGCACAACTGACGCGGTTGGGCATTCAGTATATTATAAAGGATAATGTGTCCTAAATTGGATGCGCCCACTTCATAAATTTCCGGGTATGTTAGAACCCAATGGATTTCTGCCGTATACCAAGGCTTATGAATTGCTAAGAGCTCGTTACCTAAGTAACGAGCTGGTTTTACTATATCCGATGTGATTAACTTTTCAACTGCAACACTCACTGTGCTATCTTTTAGCTACCTTAATTACAGCTACTCACTTTTAACTTTAGCATTTCTTAGGTGTTTCAACAGAGCCACTTATTTTTCCTTAAGACTTTTTTAGACATGAGTTCACTCTCATTTATTGCATCGGGAAGCAAGCTGCTTCAAATGCCGCTTTCCCTTCAAATATCTCAAAAACCCTATCTAACTGAGTCATTTCAAATATAATTCTCAAGCAGGGTGAAACTGAGCACAGGCTGAAGCGCCGTTCTAGTTTCTGAGATAGCTTGAGCGCAGACACTAATGCCATTAAACCCGCACTGTCTAGGGATTCCACATACTCTAAGTCTACGAGTAACAAAGAAATACCATCTTGTGATAGTGCTTTTGTGATATTTGTTTCGAATTCTAAAGCGTTTGTGGCATTTAGGCAACCTTGAGGACTAATAACAGTTATTTTTGGATAGTCTAGTACTACTTGCATCGTTAGATCCTATTAAAGTTATTGAACTTTAAGGTTAGATGTATTTGACCATAAACTTTTTTTTCTCACATCGACCATTCGTCTTAGTTCTCTTTGCTGAATCTTTATTGCTATAGAGTTATTGTTTAAAGATTGTCAAAAACCCTAGTGTAACTGTGTTTCAATATACTTTTTTTTTAGATTTAGGAAAATATAATCTTCACAAATTGCCGTAGAGGCGAGGATAAACAGCTAATTACACCTAAAATTTTTATTTATCATACTTCGATTGAATTGCTAGAGGAAGCGTTAACCTTACAACAGTCACTTCGTTGATAAACCTATCTCAAAAATAAGACACACAAACCCCCGCAGTGAGCGAATAGTTCCTTTATGGAATATCCAAACCCTCGCGTTGTTCAAAGCAGCATCTTTACATGAGGTGTGCAACTGTTGTGGTACAACAGATCAGGATTTTTATCCGCCTCATCACTCGTACTGAACAACTGCGGTGCCTTTTTACTTTCTTAACTGCTTTGACGTCACGATTAGTCGCGTTAAAATGCCCCCATGACCGGATTTTGCCGTGTGGGTTAAAACGTAGACGTGTACAACCCTACTTACTTGCCTCTTTCCCATTTGAGCAATAAGTCTGTTGATAATTGGCAGATAGTTGAAGCAGCAATGAGCTATTAGTCCACCAAGCTAACTTTGCTAGGTATATTTTTTGTAAAACTCTTTAAGAGTAAGCATTCCAAAAATTTTTCACCTAGCAAAGTTTCTTTGGTCAAGCACTATGTTTCCAGATTTTTGTGATCTTGATCGCTTACACAGACAGTTTAAGATCACTCTTTATATCAAATGATACCATAGATAATGATTACCTATAAACTGGGTGTAATCAGAATGACAACAAAATACTCTATTCGTCGATTAGTAGAAAAAGCTCTTGATATAAAAAAGTTGACTCCTGAAATAGAAAATGAAATCAACTCAGAATTGACACAACTGGGTTATATTTCAGACGTTGACTATGAAGCTTTAGAACTCTTAATGGCAGAGATGGATGCTGGTCGTGTTCAGTTGGTTCCAAGTGCAGGTTGTTTATTCTAAGTGCTTGGATTGATAGCTTTTTACTGAAATTAAGTAAAGACTATAGTAGTCACCGAACTTCAATAGGAGATAAAATAAAAACTACAGTAACGGTAGTACCAATACTCAAGCTTGAATATTGTCACTACTGATACTTTTTCTAAAGGTTAAGTCTATGGCTGATGGCAAAGCGTAAACTGAAAAGAAACTGAAAAGAGAGTGCTTTCACATTTGCATTAGTCAGAAATCATTGCCATACAGTTTGCTCGAAGTTTAGAAAAAATTCCTCCTTACCTGCCAAAATTGAGCACACACACAACCAACTGATTGCTCAGGGAGTTGACATCATTCATATAGCAAAGGCAGACCCCAATACGCTTGGGATAAGAAATTTGCTCGTGTTAGCGCTTTGCGCGGCGAGAAAGCTGGAGCAAGGCAAGCAGGGAGCACGCTACGCTCGGGAGCAGGGGGAGGGGGAGAAACGCTCTTCATGTGGATCGGTTTTCTCCCTGCTCCCTACTCCTGGTGCCGCCTCAACAAATAAATGTCTTAACTGAACCGTATTGAGGCAGACCCAAATAAACCAACGCCTGCTCACATCACTCAAGCAATGCATGAAGCGATAGATCAGCCGTCAACTCACGACTACGCACCTGAGCAAAGCACTTTTGCACCTCAAGACTCAGAACTTTCTTTTTGTGCTTGCCAAATGTCGTGAAGAAACTGATTTCGTTGTTGCTTAGCTTCTGTTGTCTCTCCAGGTTTTGGTTCTTTTGCTAAAACCTGACTCAAAAAACCGATCACTTCTGTGTCTAAAGCAGGCTGAAATACATTCACATACCAAAGCAGATCAGAGGTATCTCGCAGGTCAATGATCTGCGGCATTTCTTGAGTGAAGGCGACCAGCAGCAAAGGACGTACCCAACACAACTGACGGGAAACGACTACTTGAATGACTTCTGCGTACAGCCTCCTGTCGCTATGCTCTAAGTACACAATTTGTCCTGCTTGAAACTCCACAGTCATGTTCATGCAGTTTAGGCGACAACTATATTTTCATTAATTTTAAGAGAATAAGGTGTCAACGCACACGAAAGCCATGCACTTATCAACCCAGAAGCGCAAAAATTTTGACTAACCCCACATTTGTATGAGTATGCTATAAAATAGATAAATAAGTGTTAAGCAATATTTTGACAAATATTGTGCTGTACTAATTCAGCCAAAAAAGAGTAAAGAGCCGTGTCTGTCGAAACTTTACAGAAGAATTCAACATCCCGCAAGCTAGCGCCTCGGTATCGCGTTTTGCTTCATAACGATAACCACAACTCTATGGAGCATGTGGTAGAAGTTCTATTAACCACAGTGCCAAATCTTACTCAGCCTCAGGCTGTCAGCATTATGATGGAAGCGCATAGCAATGGGTTTGCCTTAGTGATTACTTGCGCTCAAGAACACGCTGAGTTCTATTGCGAAACATTGAAAACTCATGGTTTGACCAGCACAATTGAGCCTGAGGAATAGTTGGGCTATTTGAATTGAAAAAAGTTTTACTCCGTTTACGCCAACGCCCTGCCCCAATAAGGCTGGGCGCTTTTATATTAACTTTGGTGGGAATATGGTTGCCCATAGCCGTACCTATTTATTTGTTGGTAGATGATTCCAATTTAGTCACTATCTTGACTATGGTACCGCTGGCAATTGGATTTTTCGTGCTTCTTCCTATATGGAACAAATATGTATACCAGCAGCGACAGATATTTCGGCACTATGGTTTAGAAAGAACACGCCTCAATGGAGTGGAACTGCTGCGTGGCTTGGCTATTGGGCTGATTACCATTCTGATTCTATTTAGTTTAGAAGGACTCCTGGGTTGGTTGGTGTGGCAAAAACCTAATATTTTTTTGCTCAGAGTTGTTTTAGAAGGGTTAATTACCAGTTTGGGTGTGGCGTTTGCAGAGGAATTGTTTTTCCGGGGGTGGATATTGGATGAACTGCAGCGGGATTATACCCCCCCTGTCGTACTTTGGACAGATGCCACCATTTTTGCGATCGCCCACTTTATTAAACCACTGCCAGAAGTCATTCGCACCTCCCCGCAATTTTTTGGCTTATTGTTGCTAGGGTTAACACTGGTATGGGCGAAGTGGGGTTCCAGGGGACGCCTAGGTTTATCGATTGGTTTACATGGTGGTTTAGTTTGGGGATACTACATTATTAATGTTGGGGGATTGATGAAATATTCTCGTCAAGTTCCCGACTGGGTAACGGGAGTGAATGATAATCCTTTGGCAGCGGTAATAGGGTTGGTGTTTTTGGGTGGGCTGGCGTTGTGGATGAGGGGGCGGGTAGTGAAAATTTGAATAATCAAAAATGGAGTTTTGCTGGGTTACAGACAAAGTACTCCATCACCAAATAGTGTTAATGCTGGATAGTTTAATTTTGCTGTCCCGACTAATCACTGGCACTCCCAGATGCAAGGCTGTAGCAGCGACAATACGATCTGGTAAATCTGGCACTTGTGTGCGCTCAACTAAACGCAAAGCTTGGGCTATATGTCGATCAAATGGAACTTCTGCTAGTACAGCATGGGAAGTTAGCCCATTCCTGAGTGCGGGCTGCATCAATTTCAGATTGTGAAGGTGCTTGTCCCAAATCGGCACATAAACCCCACAATGATTTACGGGGCGTAGACGGGTTGTCGATTAACTCGCGTTCTATTTCAGGAGCAATTTGCTCAATCAAACGCACCTTGTCCACTGTTGAAAGCTGCAATGCTTGCTTAAGAACTTCCTGTAGACTCATAACTTTTTCCTCACGAAACTCTCTCAACCGATGTCCCTACCAAACACGCCCTCTCCAAATTCACGCCACTCAAATTAGCACCGTCTAATTCAGCACAAAGTAAATTAGCACCCGTCAAATTCGCACCAGCAAGATTGGCTTTGCGCAAGTCAGTTTCTTCCAAATTCGCCTCACTCAACAACGCACCTTGTAAATCAGCGCGACTCAAGTCTGCACCTTTAAGATTCGCCCCAGTCAAATTAGCCCCTCGCAAGTCAGCACCTCGAAAGTCAACACCTTGCAAGTTAACATTCATCAAATTGGCACCACTCAAGAAAGCACCGATAAACGATACTTGACTCAGTCTTGCTCCCATTAAATTAGCACCACGCAAATTCCCACCTCGTAAGTCAGCGCCTGTCAAATCTGCTTGCATCAAGTTCGCTCCCATAAGGTTCGCGCGCAAATCAGTTTCTACGAGGTTGGCTCCCATCAAATTAGCACCTTCTAAATGTCCACCTTCGAGTTTGGAACGTGTAAAAATTGTGCCAACAAGGTGAGCACCAGCAAGATTAACGCGACTTAAATCAGCATTTGATAAATCTTCGTCCTCTAAATTTGTTCCTGGCAGATTTTTGAGTTTTCCTAATCGAATTTCTTCTATGTTCATATAAATTATGGATTATCAAGATCATTAAATTTTGCACACAGACACAAAGGTACAAAGAGTTTCTCAGCGTCTGTGAGCTTTTGTATCAAATGATTATTTGCCGTAACTGCGAATCTGCTCACTAGTTTTGCTTTCGCTATCTAACCTGCTATTGAGTAGCCACATACTAGTGCTAGCTTTGGGTGTCATCACAGGTACATCCAGTCCTTGTTGTAAACCCATGACTAATAAAGCCAATGTATCTACAAGTTTAGGATCAAAGCGATGGGATTGCAGTTGCCTGCACTCTTCTAAAGCTTGAGCAAATATCTCCTCGCGATTATCTAAAGAATTTTCTTTCTGATTCAGCCGCCATTGGAAATCCGCGACTAATGCGAGAATTCTCGACTCCAAAGGAATTTCATCTCCAGCTAACCCGGCTGGTTCACCTGTACCATCCCAGTACTCAGTTTGATGTGTAATAATTTGGGCGATCGCTCGCAATTGTGGCATAGTTCGCAGAACTTGCGCTCCTGGTACCAAAGGACAACTCAAGGCACAAGTGGGTGTATCTTCTTGGTAGCGTGTAGAAGTTCCAGGAGAAAGAACGCTTTCTACTCTTTGCAATGGATCTATACGGTGCAGCAAAGCTGCAAAACGCAAACGTTTCATCTGCCATGCAGGAATATCCAAAAGTTGCCCCATTGTTTCTGCTAGCGCTACCACTTGTGCCGCTGCCATTGGATTGGTAGTATCAGTAGCATCAATAATTTGCGCCATCCGTAAAAATGCTTGGATTTCGTTGGAAACCAGGTTACCATCCAACGCTTGATGGCGAGTTGCTGTAGGCACGGAAATGTTCACTTGCCCTGTTTGGAGGTAATCTACTACCCGAGAAACCACTGCACTCAAGTCTTCTGCTGTTGCAAGACGCGACTGAATTGCCTGTTTATGTGCCTTGAGTTTTTGTGCCAGTTCTGGGTTATATTCTCCGATGTGGGAAATTGCCAATTCTGCTGTTTCTTTGACTAACTCTGGCTCAAATGTCCACAAGCCGTAGAATTTCCGCTCTACATCTGATGCAGGTACTCCGCTAGAACCATAATCAGCAACTGAAAGTTCTTGACAAATTACCATTGCTGTGTATCCTGGGGCGAGAATAATCAAGTGCCATTCCTGCGCCACTGGATCAGTTGAATCTAATCCTACCAGGTTCACATTAGGCAACTGGCTTGTGGGATGTTCAGCAAAGCCTGTATCCAGGGAAGCCATGATCGCGATTTGACCGGATTTTTTAGCAATATCTGCATATCTTTCGGCTTCTTGCAAATACCATTTCCCTTGTTGGAAGGCTGTGATGACTAAAGGTGTACTGTCGTCAGTCAAAATGTGGTCTTCCAGAGCATGACACAAGGAAACCAAGGTATTTTTGTAGTAAACACCGTATTGAATTGGTCTTTTACTATGGCGATGAGCTGCTTCTAGCTTTTGTAAAATTGAGCCTTGTAACATGGTATTTAATCAAATGAAACGCAAAGACGCTAAGCAACGACAAAGGAGAAAGTTTTGAGTTTTGAATTTGATCTGAAGTTTGCGCCAATTATTTTTTAGTTTACTGTTTAAAGGCTACGCTACGCCAATGCACTGAGGACTACAATGGTGATTTTGTGATCAGTGTGCCGCAAGCCGTAGGCATAGGGATTGGTATGCGCTGTGCGCTTACAAAAAACAGGATTGAAGACAACTGAGGATAGTGTATTACTATTGACAAGTTTATCACCATAAAAAATACGAAAATTCCTAATGAAATTCGTCCAAAAAATACTAAGACTAAATATTACTTTAATTTACGGCATATTCTTAAGTATAGTGCCTATGAAAGCCTATGGCACTGAGGTTAGACAGCTTTTAAGTTCCCAAACTCCTAACGGGAAGGTTCAAACTCCAGTTCAAACAGCAGGTACTACCACGGAAAAACAGCCAACCACTCCAGCAGCTAAACCAGTGGTTGAAAATGCCAGAATGGACAACTATGAGAATCACTACCAGGTCAATCTAGACTACACCTATACAGAAGTGATTGCCCAACGGATGACTTTGCTAACTCCACAGGGAATTGAAGATTGGCAGCGGGCAAGCCAGAGTTATTCTCCTGACACTCAATCATTGGAATTAGTTGAGGCTTATGTGATTCAACCGAATGGGGAAAAAGTCAAAGTCACTGAAGAAAATATTTTCACCCGCCCAAGCCAGGAGTCACAGGATGCACCCGGATTTTCCAACAGTATGACAACAACTGTGGTGTTTCCAAAACTGATGGTAGGTAGCCAAACCTTCGTTAAATGGAAACTGACTCAGAAAAAGCCATCAATTGACTTTAGCGACATGGAGACTCCATCATTTCGAGAGTCATCGGTTAAGGAAACCGTGCAAATCTCCATACCAACTTCACTCAAACTGCGCTGGAAAAAGCGGGGTGCTTATGTGGTGAGTGATAAAATTCAAGGCGATCGCAGGATAATTACGGCTGTGATTGCCAACCAGCCAGCCCGTCAGTCTGAAAATGACATGGTTGATCCTACAGATGTTGATTCTATCTTTGTGTTTTCCAATCTTGATAGTTGGGAGGAACTGGGTAAAATCGTTTGGCGGAATTGGCACGACAAGGCTGTGGTGACACCAGAAATTAAAAAGCTGGCAGACAAAATTACAGGAGACAAACAAGGCATTGAAGCGACACGATTAATCTATAACTGGGTTGCTCAAAATATTAAATATGTTGCCGTTTACCTGACAGAATCTGCAGGCTACATACCCCATACTTCTACAGCAATTTTGCGAAATGGTTATGGAGATTGTAAAGATTATGTGCTTTTAATGCAGACCTTACTAAAAGCGAAAGGTATTAATTCTGTGCCTGTGTTAGTTAACTGGGGTTCGATATATCAAACAGTTCCATTACCAACAAGTTCTCAGTTTAATCATGCAATCATTTATCTACCTGATTACAAGATTTTTGCAAATCCGACTGATAATTATGCATCTTTTGGACAACTGGATGTTTCTTTACACAATAAATTTGTAGTGATGGCAACACAAAAAGGTCTGACTGCATACACGCCAAAATCCATTGCTAATCAAAATCGCTATTTCATGACTAGTACAATCACAATTGCTAACGATGGAAGCATCAACGGGCAAAGTGAAGTGCAATACTTCGGAAGTATTAACAGTTTGTATAGGCGCTACTTTGCTTCCGATAAACTAGACCAAATTGTCAATAAACTTCTTGCTGCAACTCCTGAAGGGGGCAGTGGTAGCCTAGAAACTAGTGATCTCAATAATCTAGATCAACCTGTGACACTCAAGGGCAAATGGCTTAGCCCTTATGCCGTCAGTATAGACAAACAAATTTATTTCAGTACGCCCTTTGGGATTAGTACGATAAATCCACAATCGCTGCGCGGATTTATCAGATTTAATAAGCGTTCGTATCCCCTGATTGTGGGAGCAGGGAATGGAAGTTGGGAGTACAAAATTATACTACCTACTGGATATAAAATCAGTCATTTACCTGAAAATAGAAGCTTCTCAAATGCCGCTGGAGAATACAAAAGCCGTTATGAAGTAGGCAACGGATACATTCGCGTTCAGCGCAATTTAATGTTCCAAAAGGATATTTATAGTGCTGAAGAATATCCAGCGTTCCAAGATTTAATTTACAAGACAATTAATGATGCACGCAGTGTGATGGTTTTAGAAAAATTTGAAAGACAGTATGTTCCCCCGCAAGCTGGAGATAGGAAGAGTTGACGGGGGACAAAGGTTATGATACTGCAAGCAACTTTTTCTCTTTCACCTCAACGGGGGCACAAAGTGCTTCCTCTAAATCAGCACAGCCGACTCTTTCCTCTAAAATTTTCATAACTTCGCGTCCGAAGTCGTTGGGGTTGCGTCGCCATGCTTCTAAGCAGACTTCACCAAAGAAGGAACCGAGAGGTTCGGGATTCCAGAGAAGTTTTCTAGCGTTCCAGGGCATATGGCTCATTGGATTGTACCCCTGTTTAACGATTCCTTCTTTAAAGGCATACTCTTCTAAATGGGTATGAGGTTGTAGCCCGATGAAGAAGATCGCAGGTTCAACTTTGTCCGCACCAAAAATTTTTTCTAATTCGCGGTGGTAGGCGATCGTTTGGCGAATAGTTTCGGGGCGTTCGTCAATAACGTTAAAGGAGTAGTTGACAGAGACTAACTCATTAAATCCAGCAGCTTTTAAGTCGCGACAGTTTTGTAAGACTGTTCGCAGGTTATAGCCCATGCGCATCTTACGAACAAGTTCTTGAGAACCACTGGTAATACCAATTTCAAAGTAGTTCATCCCAGTTTTCACCATCAACTCACACGTCTTTGGTGTGAGGTTGTCAGCGCGGATGTATGCTGCCCAGTGAATATCTGTCATTCCGGAATCGATGATTTTCTGTAGCAGTTCCTCTGCATCTTCGATAAATTTTCGGGCGGGGATGAATTGGGCATCGGTAAACCAGAAGTTACGTATGCCCCGATTGTAAAGTTGTCGCATTTCGGCAACAACTTCATCCGCAGGATTGATACGTACCTGTTTACCTTCTACAACCGTGTAAACGCAATAGCAGCAGTTATGGGGACAACCACGTTTGGTTTGCACACCGATGTAGAAATCTCCTTCCTGTAGGTAATAACTAAACTCGGACCAGATGCTTTCGATATAGTCGTAGTTACAAGCGGTTTTTTGTACTGGAGTGGGTTGTTCGTGGATCAGGCGTGTACGTGGTTGAGATTCTCCCACTATGTAGCAACGTTCCGAACTAAACTCTGTTCCAGTTAAAAGTTTTTCTAGCAAGGTTTCGCCCTCACCCACAGAAACAATTGTCCCCTTTGGTAGACTTTTACCAAGCTGTTCGTAAAATACACTCACAGCACCACCACCCACAACGACGCGGATATCTGGATGATATTTTTGGGCACGTTTCAAACCACGTTTGATTAATCCGAGGTTACGCCACAGTTCCCCATAGTAACTTGTCAGCATCCGTAAGCCGCCAAAAGCACCGTGTAATTTCACTAGGGGGTTTTTGGCATAGAAAATTTCAAAGGAATATTGTAATGGGTTACCACCACGTCCACCCACAGGAGCATAAATTTGGATATCTCGCCATGAATACACTAGTAGTGTGGGTTTGAATTCATCGATACACTGATCCAGAGCGGATGCGTAATCTAAAGGCGGTACTGTCCCCAAATCAAAAATCCGCTGTTCAATTGTAGGAAACAGCTTGTGAACGTGATCTGCAAGATAAACTACCCCAATAGGAAAGATGGGGTTACAAGGAAGGCGAACATAGAGAATTCGATTGTCCATCACAAATTTTCTAACTTCTATCTTGCTGTTTTCAACGGAAGGCGAGAACAATATCTTTTAAAGAAGTGTTTATTTTGTTTTTTGTCCTATATCTTAATTTTACTTGACATTCACCCAGATTATTGATTAGTCTATTGTGTTTATTAAAAGCACCACATTCTTAGGCGCACCGCCCGTTATGAATCAAAGAAACACTCTTTCGGTGTTAAGCGTTCCTTGTTCCCTATTAAGCGTGTTTCTTAAGAGCAGGGGCACTATAACGGCGCACCACCCGCTATGAATCAAAGAAACACCTTTTTCACGCCCTATGGCTTACGCCACGCCTTACGGTGAGTCCAGCGCTGCGGGAGGGTCTCCCTCCGGAGCCACTTCTGTGCGGGGGTTCCCCCCGTTGAAGAATGTGGCGTCAGGCGACTGGCGTTAGCGAAGCGGAACCGAAGGTTCTCCCCGGAGGGCTATCGGGGAGAACCTGAGCCCTATGGCTTACGCCACGGCTGCGCCTAACGGGCACGGCCCCGTACCGAACGGTTCCGCTAGCCCCTAAGGGGGCCGGAGCTAACGCGCTCCGCCAGTCGCCTAGGTCGGGAAAGCCGTCATTCGCGCTGGTCTCACCAGATACCTAGGTCGAGAGACCCTCATCAAGTACTGGCTCACGCCACATGCCTCAACGCGCTTAACCCGCGCACGGTGAGACGGCGCTGCAGGAGGGTCTCCCGACCTAGGCGACTGCGAACCCGAAGGGCACTGGCTCCCCTATACCCCTACACCCCTGTGTTTCTTGAAAGCAGTGAAAATTAGATAAGCACACTTTGCCGTCAGATTTCTAGTCTCTCTGGCGAGATTATATAAATAATTTTCATAGATCATATAGCTTTACGATAACACCAATTATCTTTGCCAAGGGATGATCCACATACTTTATTTGTGGTTTAGAAGATTAGGGAGGACACGTCAATCACAATTTTTGTGATTTTTTTGTGAACCAGGGAACATTATATTTGTGGGAGCATAATGTACAATTGCGTAAAAGGCATAGATTTTTACAAATTTTTCATATACTCGCACATCTTAAGATAGAAATAATCTAGAAAACTTCAGTTGGTAGTCGGGGTTACAGCAACTGGGGATCAGCCAGTGCTAGGTTTGCTGGTGTAATATAAAATAGTGGCGTAAAACTCCTCAGCAGTTATGGCTCAAATATTAGATCCTCTACCTCCTGAGCAATCGGGAAAACTGTTCTGTTGTTACGTAAATGCCACAAGTAAAATACAGGTGGCTCGCATCTCCAATATTCCCAACTGGTACTTTGAACGGGTTGTTTTTCCTGGACAAAGGTTAGTGTTTGAAGCTCCAAGACAAGCTCAACTAGAAATTCACACCGGCATGATGGCAAGTGCAATTTTATCGGATACAATTCCGTGCGATCGCCTTGCAATCAGTGAACCTAACAGTTTTGTGTTTGACACAGATTCAGGACTAGTTATGGACCCTATCAATAAAAAACCAATTGTGCAAATTAATACAATAACCGGAGATTTCATAAAATCCTTACAAGTCGCTGGTTTAGTATCCATTGATTAAAAAAACAAATTTTGCTTAGTTAGAGGGTTACTGAACTTAGTAACCCTCTTTTGTTTTGTGTTTAATAATGTCCTCATCGCCTCCATCACTACACTGTCCCATCTACAATGTTTACTATGAACCTACCTTCTTTTCTTTGGCTATGGAAAATAGCAGCATGGTCGATGGGTTTATCGCTACTAGCTTATTTACTGTTAGTGATAACGGGTGTTTGGATGTTTCGTGCCAGAACACTACAGCAAGAAGGACTTAGCTGGCTGCATTCTTTTCACTATATGATCGGCAGTTGCATGGTAAGTTTAGTGCTGCTTTTGTTATTGATTGGCATTATTGGCACTTTAGGTCACTTTGGTTCTTTGGGACACTCACCACATCTGATAGCTGGTTTGACAGCAGTGGTGCTAGTTTTGCTATCTGCTGGAAGTGCATTGCTCATCAATGCTAGACGACTTTGGGCTAGACGTATCCACATAAGTGCTAATATTGTCCTGTTTTTTGGCTTTGCTTGGGTATCGTTAACAGGCTGGAGTGTCGTACAAAAGTACTTACCATGATCAATCACGATTCAGTTCGCTAATTAAATGGCCATGAAAAATTGCTCTCACGTTATTAGCAGCTAATATTAATTTAAAGTACAACGATCATGATGGAGCCGTGACAGCAAACTCAGCCGATACTTCATCTTCTGTTTTTCGACTATCTCCTTTAATTAGGATCACACTTTTGTGTCTATATGTGGCACTTACCACACCCTTACCTTTCCTCTCGCAGGTAACAGCAGCGCCAGTACCACCAGCGTTGTTATGGGTGGGTATTATCATCGGTTTTATTGGTCTGTATGCAGCGTTGAGTGAACGTGTAATTGTAGATGACCAAGGAATTCAGCTAACTTATCCTCAGTGGGTGCCACGTTTTTTCCGCAAAGGCTGGTCTTTACCTTGGTCTCAAGTAAAAGAGTTAAAACCCCGCACAACTGGTCAAGGAGGAATCGTTTACTACTTCCTGACTCACGAAGGAAAAGCTTACTTGCTACCAATGCGTGTGGTTGGGTTTGCCCGTTTGGTGAAATTTGTGCAACAGAAGACACAGGTAGATACGACAGATGTCTATCCCTTAGCACAACCGTGGATGTATTTAATTTTACTTTTTTTGACGCTATTGCTGCTATTAGTTGATGGTTGGACAATCACCACAGCGTTAGCACAAGGCAACATAAATTAGAGTTTCACCTAAAGTAGGCAATCGAGAATCTACAGTACGGCGGATGTAACGAATAAGTTATTAAGGGCATAACCCAAACACTAACTATTTGCTACATCCGTTATCTGCGGCTTGCTAAATTGGAGTGAGACTAAAAGGACAATTACCACAACAAAGGTTAAATTTGGAAATTCAACAAGACACGCAGATAGGGAAACTTGCCCTCAAAACACAACTGCGACTAGAACAAGTCAGTCTTTTTGCCAGCCTGAAAACCCAGAGTCAGGATAACCAATTGGGATATCCAATATTACAGGATATTTCCTTTGAGGTATTTGAGGGAGAACGCGTTGCTATTGTTGGACTATCTGGTGCAGGAAAAACTTATTTATTGCGCTTGCTGAACCGTTTGAGTGAACCTACAAGCGGTAAAATTTATCTGGAGAATCAGGAGTATTCCGAAATTCCTGTATTGCAGCTACGCTCCATAGTGACACTGGTATCCCAAGAGCCGAAGCTATTAGGAATGACAGTAAAAGAAGCTTTGGCTTATCCCCTGGTTTTGCGTGGTTTACCCAAACAAACAATTCAGCAACGCGTGAGTCACTGGATAGAACAGTTGCAAATTCCAGATGAATGGTTAACGCGGACTGAGGTGCAGCTTTCTTTAGGTCAACGACAGCTTGTGG
Source organism: Brasilonema angustatum HA4187-MV1 (assembly GCA_019359695.1). Lineage (GTDB taxonomy): Bacteria > Cyanobacteriota > Cyanobacteriia > Cyanobacteriales > Nostocaceae > Brasilonema > Brasilonema angustatum. The sequence goes on along the minus strand of JAHHGV010000001.1, from coordinate 41,520 downwards.
CGATCGCCCGTGCTTTAGTTATTCAACCAAAAATTTTATTGTTAGATGAACCGACTTCTGCCCTAGATGTAAATCAGGCTAACCATCTGGTGGAAATTTTGAGCCAGTTGACTCAAAATTATCAAACAACGGTTGTTATGATCAATCACCAGCTAGAGGTAGCTTATAAGTTTTGTACACGGCTTTTATGTTTACAACAAGGTCGCTTACTTGTCAATCAAGAAGCGTCTGAAATAAGTTGGGCTAACTTAAGAGAAAAGTTAACGCAAGCAAAAGTCCAAAACGAATTTGAATTTTGAGAGAAGTTTGAGCAAAGAGCAGCCCCTTGCGGAGCCAGTGCAGCAGGAGGGTTTCCCGACAGAGGGATCTGGCGTTGGGGTTCTTGAGCCACTGCGTTGGGGAGGCAGTGCGTTGGAGAGCCAGCGCTACAGGAGGGTCTCCCTCCGTAGGCGTCTGGCGTCCGGGTTTCCCGGCTTGAAGCATCTGCCGTCGGCTGTGCCGACTTGTAGCATGTGGCGTCCCGTTGTGGCGACTGCGGGAGGTTTCCTCCGTTCGCGCAGCGTCTGGTGGAGGAGACTCAAATCTATGCCCTATGGCTAACGCCACGGCTGCGCCTAACGGGCACGCTAGTCCCTAAGAGGGACGCTGCGCAAACGCTATCGGTGATGAGCGAATTATTTACTCTTCTTGTTCCTCTGTCTCAACGCTGAGTACTGAGTATAGAACGTTGATTACTGAATCTTTCTTTAGGTAACTTTGTTGACGAGTTTGGAATATTAGCATTTAAAATTTCCGTGTTAAATCTGTATCCTACATTGCGGATAGTTTGAATAAAACTAGGTTGGCGGGGATCTAATTCTACTTTTTTCCGTAATGATAAAACATGAGTATCAATGGTGCGTGGATTATCTATAGCATCAGGCCAAGCACGGCGTAACAGTTCTGATCGACTTAAAGGAACTCCTCCAGCTTGTGCCAAAACGTAAAGTAAACTGAATTCCTGAGGAGTTAAGTCGATAAACTCCCCGAGGATGCGAACGCGACGCTGTACCAAATCAATTTGCAAAGCACCATAATCTAAATAAGCTGGTGCAACAGGTGTGCGCTTACGGCGAATAAGTGCCTCAACCCGTGCAAGAAATTCCTGCATCCCAAAAGGTTTGCAGAGGTAGTCATCTGCTCCCGCTTTTAAACCACCCACAATATCAGCCTCATTATTACGGGCAGATAGCATTAGAATCAAAGGCTGTTGTTGACGATGTAACCAACGGCAGAACTCAATACCGTCACCATCAGGTAAGTCGGCATCCAGAATAACCAGTGTCGGTTGATGGCTTAAAAACACTTCTCTAGCTTGGTAAATACTTGCGGCTTGATGCACCCGATAGTCCAGTTGTTGCAAGTGCCAGCCAAGCAATGACCTCAGATGGGGATTTCCCTCAATGATTTCAATACAAACCGAACCCACGGTGGCAAGACCCCTTAGCGTGCATAAATTTCAAGGTAACAAAGCCTATGTCTTAGGTTTTGTAATCCTTGTTACCTCAATTGTTATTAGATTCATATTTACTAATATCAATACAGGAAAAGCGTTTAATTAACGCGTTGTCCAAAGCCAAGTTAGTAATAATCTTAAATTTTTGTTAGACTTAGTGAAAACGCTTTTGATTACAAACTCTGCTCTCGATATGGGTGCCATTTACCAAGGAAGTCTCACTAAATAAGCTAACCTTTGCCAAAAAAGTTTTTCAGCTTTGCGGTGGAAGCATATTTGATGTAGCGCTACAGATTGGTACTCATGCTCTCGAAGTCAGTTAAGTTATTGCTTGAGGCAATTATAACAATAGCTTACCTGATAATCATATTTCCTGTTTTATGGAATAGGATCGAGATAGTCTGTAGCCGATCGAGATTTTTCCATTAGGGGAGATATCGTCTTTTAGTTAATGCCAAACTGAAAGTGAGACTTTCCTTAGGTACTCGAATAAATTACAATCCTCTATTCCAGACAGTTTTCCAACAGCAGTTATGCTCCAAGACACACAAACCATCCGCTATTACCAAAGACTAACTGACGCCTTCGTCGAGTTATGGAATCGCGGTTATCGCATGGATGATATGCGGATGTATTTGGATGGCTATATAGCCGCACTGCAACACGGTAACGCTATTGAACCGTATCTGATTCATCGCTTAGAAGAGGAGGCTAATCGCTACTTGCACGATGTTTCAAACTTCACAATGACGCAACCAGAACTGGATTACTATTAATATCTTGCTTTTTTTAGCAATAGTACCAGTACCTCAACGCAGGTAATTATAGCATACGTGATTATCTGCGTGGCCGTGATGAGAACTTTTGGAAATACTTCTTTACAATTGCGAACAAAACAGTTCTAAGTAATCGGTTGTGAATAATGAGTGAACTGATGGGTCAGATCACTCATTACTCAACACTCAGCACCTAGGACTGTCTTTATTAAGAACTAACTGCAATATGCTTGATTTCAGGAAGCAAGTGCTACTTCCACTATTTGCTGCAATTCGCCTTTCTGGTACTGTTCAATGAGGACGTCCGAACCACCAACGAATTCACCGTTGATATAGACTTGGGGAATTGTTGGCCAGTTGGAATACTCTTTAATTCCTTGACGGATTTCGTAGTCAGCCAAAACATCCACCGTCTCGAAAGGAACTCCCAACGTATTTAGGATTTGTACCACGTTGTTAGAAAAACCACATTGGGGCATTAACTTGGTTCCTTTCATGAAAACCAAAATCTTGTTTTGTTTTACTAAATGATCAATTCGCTCTTTAAGTTCTGGCGTCATGGTCTTTTTGTTTCCTGATTTGCTTTTAGTCTAGTTCCTGGTGTTGTCTTTCGCCTTGCATCATTAGTTTTAACTAATGATTATTTTCCCAAGCATCGGGAGTATATGTTTTTAGTGCTAAGGCATGGATCGCTTCACTTGACATAGCTTGCTTAAGCGCACCATAAACTAATTGGTGCTGTTGTACTAGTCCTTTATTTGCAAACTGCGATGAAACGACTGTCACTTGATAGTGATCACCGCCTCCAGTCAAGTCCTGGACTTGAACTAGAGCGTCTGGCAGTTGTATCTTTATCATTTCTTCCACTTGCTGCGGATTCATCATCGCAATTCCTAATCATTTCAAAGCTTAATAGGGATTGTAACTCCCGCATTTGGGCAATTTAAAATCTATCTTAATAGAGACTTATAGTAAGTTGCAGTCAAAGAGGTAACTTGTCGTGACAAGCGAACGAAATACAGTTAAGCGTGCCTTATGAGGAGAAACTACCGCTGAACGTGCACGTTAGCGCTTGGCCTGCGGCGATATTCTAAGGCTTGGTCAAAGAATAACATCGTCAGAACCCAACTCGGTATCAAACATCAAAACTTCTCACCATCGCCAATAATCTCATCTTATCATTTCGATGAATGACAAGTGGGGATTAGGGGCAGTGGTGAGCAAAGGACAGAGGTAATTCGATTATTTCTTTTGAGGGTTCTTTTGAGGGATCTTTTGAGGGTTCTTTTGAGGGGAAGAAGAGGAAGCACCAGAGGGCGAGGAGGAAGCGCTACCTGCCCCTGTAGAAAACGGAGCATCCACAAAGCCTAATTCCAATAACTGCTGATATGCTTTCTTACCTAAATCACGTGTGGGGTTTTGACTCTTAACTATTTGAACAAGTAACGGTACAGCTAATTCTGGCTTATTTTGCGCTCTATGTACCAATGCTAGCTGGTAGGTAGCTTCATCTCGCATTTGGGCAGTTTCTAGCGCTTTTTTTCGTTGAGCATCAGCAACTTTATTGTCAATTCCAGAAAAACTAGAATTTAATTCTTGATAGAAATTAGACAGCTGATTAAACACGGCTCGTGCTTCTTGAAGTTTTTTTGCTGCGGTGTCGTAGTTTTGGGAAGAAACTGCATTACTTGCCTCTGCCATGAGACGCTTCCCTCCGTCAAGGCTCAAAAGGCTGTTATTTTGTGCTGTGGGACGAAGGTTATTTGGATTGTTCGGATCAATGGGTTGTTGTTGGCTAGACCCGGTGGGTAACTGTACTTGAGCATGAACAGGTGATAACAGACCCAGGGTTGCTATCACTGCTAAGGAAGTGAAGCGAAATATAAGAATGGTTGCAGACGAGTTCATGAGGTCATTTAAAGAGGTAACTAAAAAAACAGTTATGGAAACTTGGGGTATCTTAACTCTGTTTTGAACTTTGGCAAAACAAAGTCTCATATTCGGTTTCCCTGATTTAGACTGAACATCCATGAAATCAGGTTCCCATTGCTTCTAGATAGTACCTAAATTGCCCCTATGAACAAACGCAAAAATTCCTCTGGTTTTTCAACTAAGAATGCTAATTGCTTGATCGGACTAAAATATGATTTAGAAATTGACTCAATTCCCTTTCACAATCAGCAGGTATTGTTACAAAAGTGTACGTGTTTGTTAAGTATTTGCAATTTCTGCAAAAGCACGAGGAATGATTTGTGATTCCTGATGGCTTAATTTTTGAAGAGCCATTGTTAAATCACCTGTAAGACGCTTAGCATCCTGTTTCAAGGAAAAACTAGTGTAATCTGCTACATCGATTGCGGTTCCAATGTGAATACTCACATCCGTACCCCATGTAGGGTAAGGTTCGCTGTAATGGATGCCGATGGGTATAATTTTTATGCCTAACCCAGGATGACTAGATTCAGCACTCAAAGCCAGACGAGCAATTCCTGGCTTTAACGGGTGAACATTCGTGTCGCGAAAAATATTTCCCTCTGGGAAAATCACTAACATTTCGCCCTCCTCAAGAAGTTCAATACTATAACGGAGAGTTGTGATTGAGGGGCGTTGAGGATCTACAGAGAACCCCCCTAAACGTCGAACAAACCAGCCTTGCAACCCTTGGCATTCAGTAATCGTGACCATGAATCGCAAATCTCGTCCAGTTACGCAGCGACCGGCTGCATACGATAATACCAGTGAATCCCAACGTGTTCGATGTGTGGGAGCTAGAATAACAGGACCAGTTTGAGGAAGATTTTCTTGTCCAGTGACTTTAATTTCTCCAAAGAAAAATGGAAGAACAACATGACCTCCCAAGAAATACATTAAGGGACTTAACCAAGGAGAAATCTGAGAAGTTGTTATTTCAGCCACCTTAGCACTTTCTGGCGTAGTAGCAGGATGATCACACGGAGTATCAGAGCAAGAGTTTAAGGAAATCATGACGGTGGCTACTGGCTGTTAGGTTGAATACATTCAAGACTTTGCTAGTTACACCGTAGATTTTCTTCCGTGACTTGTGTAGCACCCCGTGGACAGTTTTATCTCTGTCCGTTAGTTAGAAATTTGTCGCCGTCTTGCAAACCAAACTTGCAATTGCTGACGACAGGAGTATTCTAAAATACCCCCAATCACACGCAAGCGGTGATTGGAAGCAGCGCTATCGGGGATATTGGCAACGGTACGAATTGCACCAGTTTTGGGGTCGTCCACTCCATAGACTAAAAGTTTTATACGTGCCTGTACAATTGCACCTGCACACATCGGACACGGTTCCAGAGTGACGTAAAGGGTGCATTGGTTAAGACGCCAAGTTCGTAACTTTTGAGCCGCTGCTCTAATTGCAATAATTTCTGCGTGAGCGGTAGGATCATTGTCACGTTCTTTTCTGTTTTCTCCTTCTGCAATCAAACTTCCAGACGAATCAATAACAACAGCACCTACAGGAACTTCATCTGCATCACCCGCTATTTGTGCTAAGTCTAAGGCGCGACTCATCCACTGCCGATGTACAAGATATTCTGAGTAATCGAGAGACATATTCTGATTGCGGAACCAGCTAAACAGCCGACTGACTAAGAATGGGGTCTAATTGAGCTTGCGTATCTAGCTGATAAAGGTCATCACAACCACCGATGTGCTGATTGTTAATAAAAATTTGCGGTACACTACGGCGTCCATTGGCACGTTCTGCCATGTTTACTCTGGCTGCTTCGTTACCATCAATTTTGTATTCCGTGAATTTTACTCCTTTCCACCACAACAGCATCTTAGCGCGAATGCAATATGGGCAAGTTTGCCAGGTGTAGATTTCAACATTGGCTTTTATACGCTCAGGATGGCGACCTAGTACAGTGTTAAGAGAATTCAGCATAATGTTTTTAAAGTTTTTTGTGAATCATTACCATCTATTATTTAGCCTAATTCATGGTTGGCACAACAGAGCGCTTGGGTGCAGGGGGATAGGGGTGTAGGGGTGTAGGGGCAAAACAAGTTAAAAGTATCAAGTCAAAAGGAGCCAGTGCGGTGGACGGGTCTCCCGGCATAAAGCACCTGGCGTTCAAAAGTATTAATTTTGACTTTTGAATGAGCGAATTTTGAATTCCCCGTTCGCGTTCGCGCAGCGTGTCCCCTTGGGACTCAGCGTGCCCGCAGGGCTTAGGGGGTGGGGGTGTAGGAAAGCAGGAGCTTTTTATATTGCCTAGCGTTACAGAGTTTTTTTTACTTCGTTTCGTTTTTTTCTAAGATAAGTTCATTCTCTAAAATCAAACTATAAGGCCAGGTCAAAGCTTCCAGAAAGCAAGCAATCATTGTGACTTTTTTTGCTGCCCAAATTATGGGAAAATTTGCGTATTCGTCTAATTCTCTGAATTTTGGTCTAAATCCAACCCATTGAATAATAACACCCAAAAGATAAGAAAATAATGCGATTGATATTTCAATTGACATATAAATTTTTCTCCGTTCTTCAAAATGGTTCTATTTCAGAAATCTTTTTTAGTATTTTGTTTGACAGTAAGAGTGTAAAAATACGTTTGAATCCAATTTGCAACCAAGTTTGTTGCAAAAGTCAAGTCAGACCATGACAAACAGTAAAATGCTCCTCAGTTTACAGACTTTCACTCCTAGGTCAGAAAATTAGTTGGCGATATGTAGATACAACCAAAGTCAGCTAAATTTAGGTAAAGTTCAAAAGAAAGTTGCGATGAAATATTGCACGATTCTCAACAAGAGGCTGAGCCTGGTAACGAGCGCTCTTTGTTACAGCAGAGCCTTCCCTGTAATAGGGTTAACTTAAGAAGTTTATGCATTGAGGCAGGCAGTTATTGAGTGCTTGGGTTAGAGAGCGAGAGAAAAAAGACTGATCACCAACTGTATTGGTCTAGAGATACCTTTGACTGCAACTTGACATAAACTTCATTGCAAAAGTCAAGTGAAATTATTAAAAAAACATAATTTTGTGTAAACTTTTTGGTATATGATCTGAGTAAGAAAATGTGTCGTTTAGTGCTATGGCAAGTCAAAAGAAGCAAAACTTAACATAGCGGATAGTGATACTATTTTCCATAAGTATCCCCACAGGTATCCGCCCTTTGGTAGACTTGAAAACTGAAACAGGTTTCTAGAACGACGCAAAATCAAGCAACCGAGAGGGCAGAGTTTGTGGAAAATACACTTGGGTTAGAAATTATTGAAGTTGTTGAGCAAGCCGCGATCGCATCCGCACGCTGGATGGGAAAAGGCGAAAAAAATACCGCTGACGAAGTGGCTGTAGAAGCCATGCGGGAACGGATGAATAAAATTTATATGCGTGGTCGCATCGTGATTGGGGAAGGCGAACGCGATGACGCGCCCATGCTTTATATCGGGGAAGAAGTTGGTATTTGTAGCCAGCCAGATGCCAAAAATTTCTGTAACCCCGATGAACTGATTGAAATTGATATTGCTGTTGACCCTTGTGAGGGTACTAACCTTGTAGCTTACGGTCAACCAGGGTCAATGGCTGTTTTGGCAATTTCCCAAAAAGGTGGTTTGTTTGCTGCGCCAGACTTCTACATGAAGAAGATCGCAGCTCCCCCAGCTGCCAAGGGCAAGGTGGACATCAACAAATCTGCCACTGAAAACCTGAAGATTCTCTCTGAGTGTCTAGATAGAGGCATCGACGAACTTGTTGTCGTGGTGATGAAGCGTGAACGCCATAACGACTTGATCAAAGAAATTCGGGACGCAGGAGCAAGAGTCCAGCTGATTTCTGATGGTGACGTAGGCGCAGCTATATCTTGTGGTTTTTCTGGAACCAACATTCATGCCCTGATGGGAATTGGTGCTGCCCCAGAAGGCGTTATTTCCGCCGCCGCAATGCGTGCTTTGGGTGGTCACTTCCAAGGTCAACTCATTTACGATCCAGCCATCGTCAAGACTGGTTTGATTGGCGAAAGCAAGGAAGCTAACCTTGACCGGCTGAAGTCTATGAATATCAATGACCCCGATAAGGTCTACGATGCTCATGAACTAGCATCTGGTGAAACCGTCTTATTCGCCGCTTGTGGAATTACCACTGGTAACCTCATGCAAGGTGTCCGCTTCTTCCCAGGAGGCGCAAGAACTCAAAGCTTGGTAATTTCTAACCAATCCCGTACTGCCCGATTCGTGGACACTATCCACATGCTTTCTCGCCAACCCAAGGAATTGCAATTGCACTAATTTTTGAAAAAGGGAAAAGGGGTTACCCTTTTCCCTTTACGCTATTCCCAATTCTCAATTAGTAACTAAGATTTAGCAAATGAATATAGCAGTGGTGGGGTTAAGCCATAAAACAGCCCCGGTAGAAGTTCGGGAAAAACTGAGTGTTCCAGAACCACAAATTGAAGGTGCGATCGCGCACTTGCTCAGCTATCCTCATATTGAAGAAGTCGCAATACTAAGCACTTGTAACCGCCTGGAAATTTACGTTGTTGCCCAAGAAACCGAACAGGGAATTCGGGAAGTGACTCAGTTTCTTTCTGAACACAGTAAATTACCAGTCATATCTTTACGGCAAGATTTGTTTGTTTTACTCCATCAAGATGCAGTCATGCACTTGATGCGTGTTGCTTCTGGTTTAGATAGCCTGGTTTTGGGAGAAGGTCAAATTCTCGCTCAAGTGAAACACACTCACAAACTAGGACAGCAGTTCAACGGTATAAAAACAGTTTTAAATCGCTTATTTAAACAAGCCATTACAGCAGGCAAACGGGTTCGCACCGAAACCAGCATTGGCACTGGCGCTGTCTCCATCAGTTCGGCGGCTGTGGAGTTAGCGCAGATGAAATTAGTAAATTTAACGGCATCTCGGGTGGCAATTTTAGGTGCTGGCAAAATGTCACGCTTGCTAGTACAACACCTACTATCCAAAGGCGCTGATCAAATTTGTATCTTAAATCGCTCTCTGGGGCGGGCGCAGGAATTGGCAAAGCACTTCCCCGGACAACCGATCAAAACTTGCTTGCTTTCGGAAATGATGAGCGTAATTACCGAAAGTGATTTAGTATTTACAAGCACATCTTCTCTAGAGCCGATTCTTGACCGCACTAAATTAGAGATGGTTTTGGAACCCAGTCAACCTTTGATGTTGATTGATATTTCGGTACCACGTAACGTTCATGCTGATGTTAACGGATTGGCAAACGTACAGGCGTTTAATGTGGATGATTTAAAGGCAGTCGTTGCACAAAACCAAGAAAGTCGCCGCAAAATGGCGCAGGAAGCAGAAGGACTCTTAGAACAGGAGACGGAAGCTTTTGATGTTTGGTGGCGATCGCTCGAAACAGTCACCACAATTAGTTGTTTGCGAAATAAAGTTGAAACTATCCGCGAACAAGAACTAGAAAAAGCATTGTCGAGATTGGGTTCAGAATTTGGCGAAAAACATCAAGAAGTCATCGAAGCCTTGACACGAGGCATTGTTAACAAAATTTTACACGACCCAATGGTGCAGCTGCGAGCTCAGCAAGATGTTGAAGCAAGACGCCTGTGTATGCAAACTTTACAAATGTTATTTAACTTAGAGGCGGGCGAACAGTTTAGCTAGCAGTAGCTGGTAAAGGGTGATAGTACTGATAATTTTCTATTTTGCAGCCAACTTGTGCACTCAATAGCTTGCCCGTTTCGGCGTCAAAGATATGAGACGCGATATCGCATTTTTCAAACAACGCCTACCTTCAGTTGGCACTGCTTCGGGGAAGATGGCGGTTACTTAGTAAATTTGGCGATCAGGACTTATGGTATGGATAATTTCATCCGTGAACTACCCCACCGCATAAGCAGGTGAGGAATTCCACCGAACTGGGTTAAAGAGTGCATAACACCAGTTCACCCATCCCTAAGTAAATAAAGATGGCACGCATGTACCCGCTATCCTTGGGCGGGAATTCCTCGCACATCTTGTTCATAGTAGTTGTAAGCCCCTACAATCGATATGGTTGTGGGGGTTTTTTTGTATCCATCTTGTGCCAAGCAGCAGCCAATAAAGCAATATTCCGATGAGTTGAGGTCACAAACCCATACAGGTGCTAAGTATTTCAGATCGTAGCTTTCTTTTCGCTCTCACATCTAGTAACTATTTGCTATTTGTTTCGTTTTAGACTCCATTAAAGTGCGATTGAAAGTAGCAGCCAAACCAATTGTTGCAAGCACACCTATGGCAAACAGAGGAGAGGGTTCAGGAATAGGTTTTGCTGCAGTAGCAGTATAGCAATTTGCGGACAAGGAACCTCCATCAGGTACATTGCCATCAAAAACAAATGAAACACCTGGAGTTCTTGTATTTTCTATAAAAGCTTGTGTGGCACCACCTGGGTAGCAAACATTAGGAGGTTGAGGACCAGCAATACCAATGTAGACATCTAAACCAGCTGGTAAAGTTACTGTTTCTCTCAATTGCGCTAAATTAGGAGGAGGTCCGAAGTATTGAGCTAAAGCCAACTCTTGAATGACATCTAATGTCGTTTTACCATTACTACTGTCATAAAAATTACTTGTTAAATATCTACCAAATTTATAGGTGTTATCATTATTGTAATAGCGATAATAAGTTGTTTCTTGGCTTAGGGTTTGTTTTGTACATTCAGAGTTCAAGAACGACGCAATAACGGTAGCTTGATCTGAAATGGAGTCTGGAAGCGGACAAGCCGCCGATGCGCGAGTCTGTCCAGCCACAAGAACTAAGGGGGAAAGACTGATAAATGCGACCCCACCTAACCAAACACCACACTTTTGCTTTTTCATCAATAAAAATGTTTTTCAATTTTCCAGAAATTCTATCAATCTTGTTCCTTTTGTGTCAATGAAAGTGTGAGATGATAGCAATTCTACGTTCCAGAAAATTAAGATTTATTAACAGCATCAAGTATAGTTTTTATACGCTTAAAGAAAATTTTATCAAAATTAAATATGTTAATTGACTATATGCACGTTCCTAGTGAAGACGACAGGCAGAACCTCTCGCTTCAAAACAGGCAATAAAAAGTGCAAAGAAACTAATCTTAAAATCTACTAACTACTATATCTATCGCTGAACAGTGGGATCTAATATGATCTTAAATGAGTTTGGCGATGCGTTGGTCATAGATTAATGGTTGGTGGCTTATTCAAACGAGGGTATCGACTGATTATCGTGCTGTTGGGGCTATGGCTGTTTTTTGATTTAACTTGCCACCTAGGAGCAGAAATTTTCTGGTTTAGTGAAGTTGGATATTTACGAGAATTTTTATTGCGCTTGTTAACGCAACTAATTGTGTGGGCAGTTGTCTTTTTCAGCTCAGTGGGTTTTTTATTCAGCAATTTTCTTGTTACCTCAAGGTTGAAGTATTCCCCAAGCAGACAAAGGGACGAAACAATTCAAAATGGACTGCGTTCCACTGCGCTAACAAAATTTCAAATTCAAAATCTAAAAATTCCGACTTCGCACCCCGCCACTGAGAAGTCACAACTCGGATTGCGCTTGCTCTTGCCAGTGGTGATCACATTGAGTTTGCTGGTGGGATTAGTGTTTATTTACTATGCTCAGCAAGCGTTAAATTTGTGGTTTCCAAATATTCAATTACCCACCACTAAGTTGCCATTGACACCTTCGTTACAACAGGTGTTGCAGCAAATGCAAATACAGCAGATTAATATCCCAATTGTGCAGTCAATTGTGCTCTTGGTGTTGACAATTACGATTGTGATTAATTATGAGTTTTGCTTGAGGGCGATCGCACTCCTCATCTGTTTGCTGCTGAGTTTTCTGTTATCAACACATTGGGTAACCGTTCTAGAGTATTTTCATAGCACTAGTTTTAACCGCACAGAGCCGCTATTTCACAAAGATATTAGCTTTTATGTATTTGTTTTGCCAATTTGGGAATCGTTGGCATTTTGGCTAGTGGGACTGTTTCTCTTTGCTGTCTGCGCAGTAACGCTCATTTACTTGTGTTCGGCAAATAGTCTTAGTGAAGGAAGATTTACAGGGTTTTCTACACCGCAGCGACTCCACTTAAACGCTTTAACTAGCTTATTCATGTTAGCAGTTGCCCTGCATTATTGGCTTGCACACTATAAACTTTTGTATTCCACTCGTGGGGTGATCTATGGTGCTAGTTACACCGATGTTAAGGTGTTGTTGCCAATGTATAGTGGGTTGAGTTTTTTGGCAGTGGCGATCGCCATATATCTCCTACTGCGAATAATTCTTTTATCTAGAACAAAGAAAACAAGTTTTAAACTCATTCTCTATCCACCTCAACTCATTTACGCACTAGGATTATATATATTTGTCGCGGCAGTTTCTGGAGAAATTTTACCCTCAGCAGTACAACGCTTTGTTGTCCAGCCAAATGAATTGAGTCGTGAACGCCCATACATTGAGCGTACTATCACCCTCACCAGAGAAGCTTTTAATTTAGATGCTATAGAAGCAAAAATTTTTGATCCGCGAGGTCAACTAACTGCAACAAATTTGCAAGAAAATGATTTGACAATTCGCAACATTCGGTTGTGGGATACACGCCCTCTTCTAGAAACTAACCGTCAGTTGCAACAAATTCGACCTTACTACAAGTTTCCTGGCGCTGACATTGATCGCTACAACCTCAAACCACAACAAACAGCTCAAAAGCAACAGACAATCATCGCAGCGCGAGAACTAGACTACGGTGATGTACCAGATGTCGCACAAACTTGGGTAAATCAACATCTGATCTACACTCACGGCTACGGTTTTACACTCAGCCCCGTAAATGTTGTCGCACCTGGCGGATTACCTGACTACTACGTCAAAGATATTGGACTTAATAATACAGGTAACGAGAGTTCCTTGCTGATATCGAATGAATCAGTTCGCTCAAGTATTCCTATTAATCAACCCCGCATTTACTATGGCGAAATCACCAATAATTATGTGATGACGGGGACAAAAACTCAGGAATTAGACTTTCCGAGCGAAAATGATAACGTTTATAACGTTTACGATGGACGTGGAGGAATCTCAATTGGTGCAATATGGCGGCGCTTGGTGTTTGCGGAATATCTTAAAGATTGGCAGATGCTGTTGACGCGCAATTTTACACCGCAAACAAAGCTGCTGTTTCGTCGCAATATCAAAGAACGAGTGCAGGCGATCGCTCCTTTTTTACGCTACGACAGTGATCCTTATTTAGTTACTGCAGATGGCGAAGGAACAAATATCAAAGGTAACAAGACTTATCTTTACTGGATGATTGATGCTTACACCACGAGCGATCGCTATCCATATTCTGATCCAGGCAAAAATAAATTTAACTATATTCGTAATTCTGTAAAAGTTGTCATTGATGCCTACAATGGCAGTGTGAATTTCTATGTTGCCGATCCAACAGATCCAATTGTTCATACTTTAGAGGCTATCTTCCCCAAATTACTAAAACCCTTGGACAAGATGCCAGTTGCTCTTCGCAACCATATTCGGTATCCACAAGACTTTTTTAGTATTCAATCTGAGCGATTATTAACATATCACATGACAGATCCACAGGTTTTCTACAATCAAGAAGACTTGTGGCAAATTCCTAATGAGATTTACGGTAGCAAACAGCAGCAGGTACAGCCTTACTACCTGATTATGAAACTGCCTCAAGCACAATCGGAAGAATTCATTCTACTACTACCTTTCAAGCCTGTACAACGCGCAAATTTAATTGCTTGGTTAGCAGCACGTTCTGATAAACAAGAATACGGCAAGATGTTGCTTTACGAGTTTCCCAAGCAGCAGTTAGTTTACGGAACAGAGCAAATTGAAGCTTTGATTAATCAAGATCCAGTGATTTCGCAGCAAATTTCTCTGTGGAATCGCCAAGGTTCCAAAGCAATTCAAGGCAATTTGTTGGTGATTCCGATAGAACGTTCTCTTTTGTATGTTGAACCTCTTTATTTAGAAGCTGAACAAAACAGCTTGCCAACACTTGTAAGGGTGGTTGTTGCTTACAATAACCGGATTGTCATGGCAGAAACTCTGGAACAAGCACTTGCTGCAATCTTTAAAAAAAATCAACCTACAACTCCCCCAATTGTGCGTCCTGTACAGTAGACATCTGGTGAAAATTCATCTTAAACGTTTGCACTATCTGGATTAATATCTAATTTATGGAAAGGTCTAATGTTGCTGAAATGAAGAACCAGATCCAAAACTGGGACAATTTCTGCCAGTATCATCTAGGCGACTGGCATGGTATCTGGACTAAATATTCACCACAAGGACACTCAATCAACTCCTTCAAGTGTGTTCGATCATTTCACCTCAGTGAAGATGGTAGCCAGATAACTCAACAAAACTACTACACTTATCCTGATGGAAAGACTAAACTACAAAATGCTGGTCCTTATACTAGTACAGGTCTATCTTTTAATGGGCATCACTTTACCATTTTGTTTCTAGACAACAGCTTTTCCTGGGGAAGTACAACAATCACAGCTGATGCTCCCTTCTTTGAAACAGGTTTCACGCATGACAACAGGAGGACGAGCCTTACCGCTGTTTACAAACAAAGTGGTGAGTTGCAGCACATGACAGTGATCTCTGAGCAATTAGGCAGCTTTCTAGAAGCGCTTCCAGATCCTGGTGTGATTCAACCTGACGGCGTTTGGCAGGGGACTGTCAAACAGATAACCCCCGATCTAGTCACATCCTCTCCAGAGGAAATTGGATGGCAACCCCTGGAGAACGAATGTGGCAATAATCAGATATTTCACTTGCCAGGAGGCTCGATTAGTTGTCCCTTGAGGATTGAAAGCAACAGCGTCATGGATCTGATTGTCGATTGGCAGGCGGCTTCAAACAAGTTGTTCCGTGGAATTCGCCACTTTGACAATTCCGAATTTAGTCGCTTTTTGCTTCAAGTGTACGAATCCTAATCAGATGGAGACAATAGTTCGGAATTGGCTCCCCAATTTAAAATCTAAAATTTAAAATCTAAAATTGTTTCGGTCAATCGCAGATTTAAGCATACAGAAACTTTCGCTACTCGCCTCATCCTGAACAATTGGGCGAACTACGTATGCATAAAGCGCACGTCGTAGACGTGGCGTAGGCATAGGACATACCTGTAGGGCTTTGCGCTTTCTCAAGAATTGGCGTTATCTTTTCTATATCAGTGTTTTATGATATTTTTGATACTTGAATACGTATTTATAAGGACTTAGAAGAATTGCCATACAAAAAATTCATAAAATCAGAGTATACTTTATCAAAATTTTATAAACATATAGACCATAAATTTACTAACTTTGGATGAGAACCTAAGTATAATCCGTATCGCTCTGTTACTTTGATTTCGGATTTTGAAATTTTTTTAGGTAGCAGGTACAGCCTTTGAGCACGGCTACGGGTTTTTGATTAAGTTGTTTTGACACGTTGATACCAGTAGGCTTTCGTTATGCTTAAAAAAATCTTACTCCCGACCGTAGTGATATCAGGCACGCTTTTTGCCTCTTTTATGTTACTTTTAGCCCTACAAGGGTCTAAGCCTGTGAAAGTCCAACTAGGGGAGCAAGAACTTTTCTATGGGGAACTAAAGGATTTTGTTTCTCCAGGAGTGGGAGCTGCATTCAGTTTTGGACTAGGACTTGCGGGTGCTGTATTGTGGACATGGCAAAATTCTTTACGTCAATCTTCTGAGTTAGAAAACCAGTTGTCCAATCTCCAAAAGCAAATTTCGGAAAAAGACTCTCAAATTCACACGCTGAAAGTTTCACCATCCAGTCCGATGCTTTCTCAACTCAGATGGTTCCTAGACGAAGACGAGAGTAAAGTTCAAACAGCAGTATCTACTGCAAATACAAGTCCTAAACAGACTGCACCACGCATTTCCACAAAAAATCCAGAGGAAGCCACATTTTCTCAAGCCGTTACCACACCGCTGGTGATTACTAGCACGGAGTATGAGACTCAACCAATAACAGTGAGTCAATTAACTGCACAAACAGCGACTTCTACATTACCCTCTGCTCAATCTGCTTTGGGATTCACTCAAAGATATGGTAAGCGCGTTGATGCTTGAAGAATCACAGTGATTCAAGGCTTAAGCCGACGAGTTACACACAGAAACCCAAAAAAAGTTTCTGTGTGTAATACCATTTCTGTGAACGACCTACACCTCGGTTCGAGTAGATGTGGGCTTCCGGTTTAATTGACAAGTATCTGTCAATTAAACCGATGAATATTTACAAGCTTTTGGATAAGTTCCTGCTCTTCAGATGCAGCTTTATAGACACGCTCAATCATATAGCAGGCAGTATTCTTGTTAACTCCCACTTCTTTAGCCAGTTTACGGACACTGATACCTTCTGGCGAATTTAGGATAAGGCGAATTGCTAAAAACCATTTTTCCAAACTGACATGAGTTTTATGAAATAGCGTACCGACGCTAATACTGTATGAAGTATAACAAGTATTACAGTGGTATCTCCGTTCCCCCTTATATGGTGTCGCATTTGTTGATTCGCAATAAGGACACTTAGGCTTTGCACCCCAGCGAATTTGTTCAAGAAGGGTAAGATACTTATCGTTATTGTTTCTCATCTTAAAGCTCAGTGTTTTGAGCTTTAAGATTCGTTAAGATTTCTAGCTAATGGCAAGATGGTCTGATGACAGTCTCTTGCGTATTTGATTTTGCTATATCACCACAGTCTACATTTTAAAAGAGTATTATTTTATACTATAAAAAAGTGATTCAGATACCGTTTATCTCCTTTTAGCATCAAAAGTCAATTTGAAAAAAGTGAACATTTATCTCATATAGCAATCCTATTTGATTTGTGAAAATAGCGCATGCTCAGATTGCCGACTTTTTAAAGAAGTCGGCAATCTTGTTGTTCACGGATGATTTAGGACTGCTATATATTTATTGGTATTAGTTTTTCTTGACTAAATTTCTTAGTTTTTGACTTAAAAATTCTGTTAGTGAATGACTGTCCTAGTTAGCGGTAGTGACTTCTCCCAAAGGAACTATTAATCTGAAATATGAGTTGGTAAATAGGTCAATAATTTTCAAGATTTATTATGAAAATAAAAAAAATGACAATTAATATATTTACTCATATATAGTTTTAAAAACATGACAGTAAAAGATTACTTAACTCAATTTATAGAAACTTTGGAGAGAATTCGTTCAAGATTAATTAGTTTGCAGTCTTCAGAAGTACAACAAACTGTATTGTACTTAGGATTAGCAATAGAAAGCCTCAAAACTTATCAAGCTAGTAATAAACAATTTGAACCAAAACCTCCTCCTCAAACAAATATTTATTCTCAAAAAAAATCAACAATAAAAGAATCATCCGAAGAATTGCAACTAAGCCAGCAATTTAGTTATAACGGTAGAGACGGTTATAGCTGGGTTAAACAACATTATAGAAACGGAAGATTAGTAATAGGTCATTGGAGGAAAAAATCATATAAACGAAAAAAAATATGGTAACTCATTTCTTCAACAACATTTTTTATATTTATCTCATTTTAGTGATTTTATCTATAAGGATATCAACATATAAATGTATGACACTAATCACACTTCTGTCATCAACAAAATCTTCTGATGCAGTATTTTTAAAAAGATTCAGAGCATCAATATAAAGTTTACAAGGAAACTCAATCAAATAGGAGTAAAAGTTATCTATTTCTTTAGCTTGCCAAGTTTTAAATGCCTCTAAAAGCCAATTTAGACAATTATACAAGTTAACTTGATACCGATATTTTGCTTGCTTTTTAGCTTCTGAACTTTTGTAAATTCTTAAATTTTCTACTTTTAAAGTTTTCTTTGCGAGTTTAGATGCTAACTCCCATCTAAAATTTTCATCCTCCAACCATATTTCTGCTCGATTAAGGAATTGAGTTGGTTTTATTACAGATTCTACTACTTCATCTACCGCATTACTCAACTCTACAGAAACTTCCGTAGATATTACAGAATCTCGTTGATTAGCTAAATATTGAATGACTTGCTGCTCTATTTGATGTGGTGAGACGGATGCTGACGACTCAGTAAAAAGTTTTCCGCCTTCGTTATCCTTCCAACGTAGGTAGAGTACTGGGCGATACCATTGATTACTATCAAAACCCATTGCCTCACGAGCATGACTTACTGCGGTAGCCAAAAGATTTCGTTGACCTAAAGAGCGATAAAACTGCTCCGCAAAAGCAGTCGCAGCAGGTACGCTGATAAGATATTGCATCGCCACGACTGCAGGTACTTGCCGACTAATCAAATTTTGAGCAATACCATTAAAATTTGAATCACCAGCCAACGCCATCCCAGATTTGCAAGCGCTAAGTACTACTAAGAATACACCCCGTTGCTTTTCATTACCAAAACTAGTTTGCTGTATTAAATCGCCAAACTTGCTAGCACTGACGTAATCAGCTTGGCCTTCATCATCCTCGAAAACTAAATATCCTTCAGGACTAGTTAGAGAAGAACCGCACCATTTGCACTTTTCTCTTTTGATGCCGGGATTAATTTTTTTACATTTATCAGAAGTACAACGCTTTCCATATATACCATGTCCATCAAAATGGATCGCATGAGGAGCTTTATTATCCCGATTCTCAGTTAAATAAACACGTAATTCATTGAACTTAGCCACCTTAAGTTTTGTGAGAGAAACTAATTTTTTTCGCTTAGCTTTATCAATACCTTTGCGTATTGCTTCTTGTTCATTGCTAGAGAACGGCTTTAGTTTATTTTCTAAATCAAAAGCTACCGACGAGATTAGTAGTACATTAATCTTATCAACAGGTAATAAATTAGGTTGTGTAGTGCGATGAGCAATATACCGCGAAAAAGTAACACGCTCCTGTGCTAAAAATTTTTGACCATTATGCACTAACTCCCAAGGATAACTTGACTTGTTCAATTAGCTCTGCTAGTCCAATGCGGCTTTCTTCTGGCATGACAGTATCCTTTAAAAATTAGCTTGTTTATTAACAAATTTTCCTTTAAGTTGTATAAACAATAGCACAGATTCTGCTTATGCTCCCCGAACTGAAGTTGCGAAGCTTTCACACTCCCGGAGATTTTTAGATGAGAGGCTTGTGCCCGATTTAGCAAAATAGCGGCTATAAATCATTTTATCCCTTGCAAAGCGGATCGGCTGCCCATTTGTAGCAACCTTAAAGTGACTTGGTAAGACATCCTTATACAATCGTTCCCAAGCAAAGCGCCTGGGAACGATCGCACTTTGCTACTTGTGCTCCTATTCTGACTTACCCAGATAAGCCTCCAAAACTTTTGGATGATTTTGAATTTCTTGTGCTGTTCCGTCAGCGAGATTTTGTCCTTCGGCTAGCACCCAAACGCGATCGCACAACGACATGATCACATCCATATTGTGCTCGATGATTAAAAAAGTCATACCACTGTTGTTCCAGCCAGTAATGCGATCGCATATCTCATCAATCAGTCTCGGATTTACCCCAGCGGCTGGTTCATCCAATAAGATTAACTTAGGCTCAGTCATCAGTGCTCTTCCCATTTCCAGCAACTTGCGCTGTCCCCCTGATAACCCTCCAGCGTAATCATATGCTTTGTGTGCCAATCCTACTGACTCTAAGAGGAAAAGTGCTCGTTCTTGGAATTCTTTTTGTTCTTTGGCAATTTTGGGTTGTTGGAATTGGACTTGCCAAAATTTCTCGCCTGTTTGCTTTTGTCCTGCTAGCAGCATATTTTCTAGCACTGACAACCGCGAGAGAGTTCGCGCTACCTGAAAGGTACGTACCATTCCCTTCTGGGCAATTTGGTATGGCTGCAAGTTCTGTATCGGTTCACCATTAAAAGTGACTCGTCCCTTGTCTGGACGGATGAAACTTGAGAGTAAGTTAAATAATGTTGTTTTGCCTGCACCGTTAGGCCCAATCAATCCAGTGATGCTACCACTTGGTACTTGAATTTCGGCGTT
The DNA here is from genome assembly GCA_019359695.1 of Brasilonema angustatum HA4187-MV1. Taxonomy (GTDB): domain Bacteria; phylum Cyanobacteriota; class Cyanobacteriia; order Cyanobacteriales; family Nostocaceae; genus Brasilonema; species Brasilonema angustatum. Next base: position 21,261 of record JAHHGV010000001.1, on the reverse strand, counting down.
TTCTACAGCCTTAAGACCACCAAAGTTTTTACAAAGTCCAGTTGCAGCCAACAGAGGAAATTGGGATGACTCGTTATTTACCAAGGGTGAGTTCCTCCTTTTTCCCTAAGATACCTTGAGGACGCCAAATCATCAGTACCATCAAGATAAGACCGATGATCATGATCCGCAACGCACTTAAACGATCTGAATCAATAGGGAGAATTTTATCCAAGTTGCGCGTACCTTCATAGTACATAAAGTAAAGCACTGCACCCAAGACTGTGCCGAGATTACTACCAGAACCACCTAAAATGACGATAATCCAAGCAGTGAAAGTTTCTATCGGCTCAAAATTATTTGGGTAAATTGCGCTAAGTTGCCATGCGATAAAAGCACCTGCAAGACCTGCGATCGCACCTCCGAGCATCAGTGATTGTAGTTTATACCAAAAGACGTTTTTTCCTAAAGCTTTGGGAATCTCTTCATCTTCGCGGATAGCTTTAAGAACTCGACCCCAAGGCGATCGCACTAAAATTTCCAACCGCCAGAAGACAAAAGCCAATACTATAAGTGATACCAACATCAAACCTGTTGTGGGCTTGTAGTCATACAAGCCCATAACACCAGATATATAAATTGCCACTGTTAACAGTGCTAAAAAAACTCCTATAACTAGGTGTGATATAAATTCTTGCTTACTACCGACTTTCTTGTGTGACTTCGCAGAATTTGACACTCTAGAAACACCAACCCACCGCCATAACTGCCATAAAGTAATCAGCGCAAGTAGCGTCAACAGCCCAATCAACAAAAGTTTGATGAACAGATTAGGGACAAGAGTTGCCAACGGTATAGGATAACTTTGGACACCAAATGCTCCAGCTTTCCACTCATTACCAACAGGCAAATCCTGGTTATTCACCACCAGACGAATCAGTTCGCCAACACCAATAGTCACAATTCCTAGGTAGTCTTCTCGCAAGCGCAAAGTCGAGAAACCAATGAGCAATCCTAATAATGCTGCCATAACTGCACCAATGATTGCTGACAGCACCAAAGGAACTCCTTTTAAGGTTAATAATACAGTGGTGTATGCGCCCAGCGTCATAAAGGCAACATGACCAAAGTTAATCAAACCCGTAAAGCCCCACTGTAAGTTCAGCCCCAAACCAAACAATGCAAAAATTGAAGTAGAAATCGTTAAGAAAATGAGATATTCAGCCATACGTCATGAGTCAGACAATTTTGGATTTTAGATTTTAGATTTTGGATTTATTCCACGGACAGATCCCTTTTTTGGGAATTTTGGATCTTAACTTATGGATTAGTTCCAAAGAATTTATCCGGCAGCTTGTACCATCAAGGAATGATGAGTCATTAATCATTCCTTGACATTATGCATTGATAAATGTATAATTACACATTAATAATTATCTTTATAAAAAATTGTAAAAGTAAGCGTAATAATATTTACAAAAGCCTAAGAGTGTCAAATAAAATACGTTTCATGGCACTACTAAATGGTTAAGCTTGTTACAATCAACATCTTGTACGACATGGCAGACTGGGAGCAACGGCGAACCCTGTTAGTTGATGGACTTCAGGCAGAGCAAGCTGACCTGATTGCTTTACAGGAAGTTAAGCTGCCAGAAAACACAGCTACTTGGCTTGCAAGTGAACTTAATATGCCATACGTGCACCTAATTCCAGACAGTCGTTCAACAGGTATCAACGACATGGGGGTGGGAAATGCGATTCTCAGTCGCCACCCATTTGTGGAAGAAGCAGTTCTGGATTTACAAACTCAGGGACGAGTTGCTCAATATGTGCAAGTTAATTTGGATGGTCAGCCATTGGTGTTTTGCAACGGACATTATTACTGGTATCCGGGTGATCATCTAGAACGTACTAAACAAGTGCAGTTACTCATTGACTGGTTAGGTAAGTTTCCATCGTCCATACCAATCGTCGCAGTGGGTGATTTTAATGGCACACCCCAAACTCCAGCTATCATGCTGATGAAACAACATTTTACATCAGCTTATGCTGAGTACCACGGACAAGAACCAGAATACACCTGTCCTACACCTCTTGCTCGCCGTAGCTGGAAAAAGGCATTGCGCCAACTTGTACGGGACTTAATATCTAATCGCACTTTACGACCCTGGCGCGGTACCTTAGACTACATCTTCATCAATCAACATTTACGGGTACGTTCGTGCAAAGTCATTCTTAACCAGCCTGCACGGGAAAGCCGCACTTTGTACCCTTCCGACCACTTTGGCATTGCTGCTGACTTAGAATTAGTTTAAAAAACTCTGGGTAGGCAAGAATTATCGGGAACAATCACAATGGTGAAATCAGCGCCCAAACTTTTAACTGTTGATGAATTTATTACCTACTACGGCGATCGCGATCGCTATGAGTTAATCGATGGTGAATTAATCGAGATAGAACCTACTGGACCACACGAGCAGGTATCCGCCTTTATTGGACGAAAACTGAATGTAGAAATTGACCGCCAGAATGCAACCTATTTTATTCCCCATCGATGCCTGATTCAATTGTTAGGGACAGATACCGCATTTCGTCCCGATCTCATTGTGTTAGACCAAACTCGACTGATAAATGAGCCGTTGTGGCAAAAAGAACCTGTTATTACATTAGGAAACTCAATTAAACTCATTGCTGAAGTCGTCAGTACAAACTGGCAAAACGACTACGCCCGTAAAGTTGAAGATTACGCCACCTTCGGGGTAGCAGAGTATTGGATTGTCGATTATCTGGGCATTGGTGGTAAAGAATATATTGGTAAACCTAAGCAGCCAACGGTGACAATTTGTACCCTAGTAGAGGATGAGTATCAAAAACAGTTATTTCAAAATAACGACCAACTTGTTTCCTTAACCTTTCCCAACTTGCAACTCACGGCAAAACAAGTCTTTACAGCAGGACAATCTGTTCCCATGTAGTTTATTTGGCAAGTAGCCATGATGAACTGCTTATACCAGCCAGTGAAAATTTTCTCATCTTCTCCTACTCCCTTCTCCCTTGTGCTCATCTGCCTTTGTCTCATGAGAAAATTCTGGTGAGGTCATACTTATGCCAGATGTTTAAGGTCAAGAATTCAGCCAACACTTAAAACTGTATAAGGTAGACAGGGATTGTTAGCACCTTGGCTTAAACTTGTTTTTGAAAATCACTTTACCTGAGATTCCCCTATGGACGCTACGGCACTTTGGCAACGATACCAGAAATGGTTATATTTCCATAAAGGATTGGGACTATACCTAGATGTGAGCCGGATGCGGTTTGACGACGCCTTTGTAGAGAAATTGCAGCCGAAGTTTGAAAAAGCTTTTGCAGATATGGCGGAACTTGAGAAGGGGGCGATCGCCAATCCAGATGAAGACCGCATGGTTGGACACTACTGGCTACGAAATCCTGATTTAGCCCCTACGCCAGAACTCACACAAGAAATCGTAGACAGCATAGAGCAAATCGAAGTATTTGCCGAAAAAGTCCACACCGGTGGAATTCATCCTCCAAAAGCGCCTCGCTTCACTGATCTTATCTCTATTGGTATTGGTGGTTCTGCCTTAGGTCCCCAATTTGTTGCGGAAGCGTTAGCCTCAGACTTCCCCCCGCTGGGAATTCACTTCATTGACAATTCCGATCCAGCAGGAATTGACCGCGTTATAAATCATTTGAGAAACCGTCTTGCCAGCACTTTGGTATTGGTGATTTCCAAGTCTGGCGGAACGCCAGAACCGCGTAATGGCATGATTGAAGTTAAAAAGGCTTACGCTCGACAGAATTTGGACTTTGCTAATTATGCGATCGCCATTACCATGCCAGGTAGTAAGCTGGACGAACAAGCAAAATCCGAAAGCTGGCTCGCAAGATTTCCCATGTTTGACTGGGTGGGAGGACGCACCTCAGAATTATCTGCTGTCGGGTTACTACCAGCGGCGTTGCAAGGCGTTGATATTCTCGCCATGCTAGACGGTGCAAAACAGATGGATGACGCCACCCGCGTAGCTGATATCAAACAAAACCCAGCCGCATTGTTAGCTTTGTCTTGGTATTATGCTGGCAATGGACGAGGCGAAAAAGACATGGTTGTCCTACCCTACAAAGACAGCTTACTTCTTTTCAGTCGGTATTTGCAACAGCTGGTGATGGAATCCTTGGGTAAGGAGAAAGACTTAGAAGGCAACGTCGTTCACCAAGGTATCGCCGTTTATGGCAACAAAGGCTCAACCGACCAACACGCTTATGTTCAGCAGTTGCGTGAGGGTGTGCCAAATTTCTTTGCCACATTCATTGAAGTTTTAGAAGACCGCAACGAACCATCTTCAGAAATTGAACCTGGAGTTACAATAGGCGACTATCTCTCTGGTTTTTTGCAAGGAACCCGACAAGCGCTTTATGAAAACCAGCGCGACTCGATTACTGTGACTATTCCCCAAGTGAATTCCCGGACAGTTGGTGCGCTTATTGCTTTATACGATCGCGCTGTAGGCTTATATGCCAGCTTAGTGAACATCAACGCCTACCACCAACCAGGCGTAGAAGCTGGTAAAAAAGCTGCAGCTGCAATTCTGGACTTGCAAAAACAAGTCGTCAAAGTTTTGCAAACAGAAAAAACAGCCCTCTCCATAGAGGAAATTGCTCAAAAAGCAGGTGCAACAGACAAAATCGAAGCTATTTACAAGATTGTGCGTCATTTATACGCAAATCAGCGCGGAGTCGTGTTGCAAGGAGATCTAGCAGAACCCAGCAGTTTGAAGATTTCTGTTAGCTGATTAAAACAGTGAACAGTTATCAGTAAACAGTGAACAGTGAACAGTGAGTAAGAAACAGTGAAACTGATAACTGATAACTGGTAACTGGTAACTGGTAACTGGTAACTGATGTAGACCCCATATCATACTTTTGCGCCATTTTGTTGCTGAAGTAACAATTTCTTATAAGAGAGCATCTAATATTGAAGGTAAAGCTTCAATTATTACGATGCTCTTTTAGGATACTGATATGAGTAAAACTAAATTCAGGGGAATTGAAATCCGTAGGCTGGAATCTAGTAAGGGAGGGATGGTAGAGTTCTTTACAGCTCAAGCCAGTCATGAAACAATGCTGGTACAAATTCCACCCAACACAATAGATGATTTATTTGTTCACAAAACACATACAGACCAATTGCTAGTTGTTAAAGGACACTTTGTCCTTGCGACATTGCTGGATAAACAATACCAGTATATCCCTTTAAGTGAAGACCATTCTGTAGTCGTGACAATTCCGCCGGGAGTTTTGCACGGGGCGATTAATTTGAGTTCAGAACCGTGTGTTTTGGTGAATGCAGTGCTGCGTCACAAACCACCTCAACCACGGGATTACATTCCCCATAAACGACCATTTCCTTATGACTTAGAAGCAGCCCAAGCGGCGTTAAAGAATTTGGAAATCACAAATCAAGTCAAGAATTATGGGGCGACTCCAGTATAGATTGTTTGAGTTAAGTTGCATTGAGGGTGGGTTAAGTAGTCCACCTTAATTTTTTTTGTTTTTCATACTAACCTTTGGGATAGTAAATTTTAAGAGAAAGGAACCGCCAAGACGCAAAGAACGCCAAGGAAAGAATATAGAGCTAATTTTGAGGAGTTGGTAAGTCGCGTAGGAAGTAAAAGCGATCGCCTTTCCAATCATTACCTTTAATTCTTCCCAAGTAGCCAGTTAAAGGTGAGGAAAGCTCAACAAGAATTTCGTGCATTTCTTGAGGCTGTAATTTATTAAGTGAAGTGGCGCTGAACGCACCATGAAGGGAATCAACACTGGCTCTTTCAAAACCTGTATTTTCTAGATATTTTTTTACAAGCTGCACTAAATGCGATCGCAATTGAATTTGTCTTTTAACTTTTTCAATATATTCATCAATATTGTAGTCAATCTGTCCAGGAGCAAGATATTTTTGTAGTTCAATTAAGTCAACCGAACCAGGATATTTTGCTTGTAGTTCAACTAACTTCTGTAAAGTCATAGCATTGATGATACTGATTTTAGATATTACAGCCGATGCTTGAAGTTGTTTAGTCGGTTTACCAGGACCAATAATCAACCGAACAGTGTTAATATAATTTTCTTTAAGATGTCTTTTGCCAATTCTGTCTAATTCCTCAACTGTACGATCAGGAATACTTTTACCTGCCTTACATTCGCAAACTAAGGAATACGGTTTTGAACAAAATAAATCTAAGCCTCCAGCACCGCCTTTGTAATCAGATTCAACCTTAAATCCTAAAAACTCAAGACTGCGGCGTGCTATATCTTCAAAGTCTGTACCAGCTTGGTAGTTGCTTTTGCCTTTATCTTGTTCTATGCTGCGATAGCCTAACGCTGCTATGCAATTTATCCAAGCTAAATCTGGATCGCTTTGCTGGATAAGTTGCTCAGTAGTCCAGCCTAAAAATGCTTTGATATCTTGATCTAATTGTTTAGCGGCTGGGTTGGTGATGGCAAGGGAGGCTAAAGCACTTTGCAAGTTTTCTAATTCTGGGTGCGGTGGCGGTTGACGTGTTTCTAGTTGGTGTTTGCGGATGCCGAAGGTGCGATCGCTCAACACGGGGTTTGCTTGAGAAACTGTCAGAGGATAAGGTAAAGCAATGAATTGACTGTTTTTCTTGACAGGAACTTCAATTGCTTCAGGCAGGTAATAGACGCGCAGGTAAGCGAGAAAAATGTTTTGCCGTTGCTTGAGTATTTCTTGTAAAGCTTCTTGTGTCCAAATCGTTAGCAAAGATAAAGCAGCTAAAGATTTGGCATCATCCATAGGTTGGCAGACTTCGCATCTCGCCCAGGCTTTAATCAAAGCTGTTTCAGTACTCACCTCAGCAACAGAGGTTTGGGCTATCGGCAAAAAACCTGAGTGATAGTACTGCTCAATTGACAACAGATTTATTGAAGCATCAGCTGGACATAGTGCAAACTGCCGTCCTGGATATATAAACATCTGGAGTATTGCTGCAATCATTTGTCCTCGCAACAAAGCCTCAATGTCTGGTGCAGCCAAGCGCAAAGCGGTATTGATTAAAACATCATTACTCATTATTCTTCAAGCAATCTTGTATACCCACACCTACGATATCCGTGACTTCTGGTAGATTTACCTTGTCTTTTCAAATATCTTCATCAATTGCTTCGTCAGGAATCTGTCCGGATGGATCGCTGAGGATTTCACGAATTAGATAATTGTCCAACGCTATCCGCTTCTGCTCGATGAAATCAATGATTTGCTCTTTGCTTAATTCATAATCTTCACGAGCATTCATGACAGAATTAATTGCTAAAAGTGGCTGAATGTCCTCCTTCTTCAACATCACCCATTCTCCACCCAGCTGAGGAGATAAAAGTTGAGTCAAATACTGTTTAGCTTTAGCAGCATTACGGCTAAATTGCTTAGAACGAACTAAGCAACCACGAGTAAAATCAAATTTTTTGTAGTCGATTAACCGTTTCAATGTTGCCTGGACAAACATTCCCCCTGATTCCTGAAGAACCGCTACCCCAATTTTGACAACCTTGCCGTTTTCTTTTCCACAAATTTTGAAGTCAAAGTATCCTTTGTCTGCACTTTTAACTTTAACTTCTGCGATGTCCTCAATTTGTACCTTTTCTACAATTTGTCCTATGAGGCTTGAGATGCTTAAACGGAGCGCTTCAGCCAGTTTAGTTTTATTCTCCATATAATCTTCTATGCTGTTCTCAAGATCTGCAAGTTCCTTGTTGTAAGCAGCTTCCACCGGGGGTTTAGATGGGGCATTCCAGTTTTCTTTACACCATTGCAGAACTTTTCTTACAATTGGTCTTTCTTTTCCCAGTTCCCTCAGTTTACCTTCATCAAAGGGATAAACTTTATGAGGCGGTGTTAGATCCTTTTCATCATAGAAATCCTTTAACCATTGGGAGACTAAAGCAACAACATCATCGGAATTAAGATATGTCAACTCCAGAAATTTTTCACCTATCCTATCTGTGACTGATTCAGCATAAGGCAAGGCTTTTACCTGATGATTCCAGGTTTCAGGAAACATAGCCGTTAGGAGAACACCACGTTTAATACTGTTATATAAGTCTTTAGCCAAGCCAGCAGCAACTTGTGCTTTAGTGAAGCCTGCATCACTACATTCTGGGACATCTAATTCGTCAAAACAAACTACTATCGGTTTGTAATCACTAATTAAGTCGAGAATTTGACGAATCGTGCTGAAGGAGTCTGCTTCTTTATCTTCGGTACTGGGGTTTGATAAACCCATTGCATCCGCTTTTGACTGCGGTAAGCTTTTTCCAGCAAGCCAGTTTATGGCAAAAAGTTCATAACCCGGCTCAGAGGAAAGTGTCCAAAAAATCGCGGTGATAATGTCAGGGTTTTCGATGTCAGGCTTAATAGCAAGCACTCTATCCCTCATATGCTCAGCTACCTTGGAATTTCGTGTCAATGCTTCACCAAATCTACTAACCATGCTTTTAGGAGTGTAGCTTTGATTAAAAGCTTCATTATGAAGAGCTGTTGCCAATTCCCGCCACTGGCTTACTCCTTTGCTACCAATTTGTTTGAGGCTAATTGCTAAGGTTCGCAAAAATTCAGCTTTAATTCGATTTAAATCTCCACACTCACTCATATAGACAAACAAAGCACTACCATCGCTTTGCAAGCGGTGGCGAATGCGACTAATGAGGTGGCTTTTTCCTAGCCCTTTTTCAGCAGTGATCGTAATGCCAACAACTTGTCGCTGTCGGGTGCGAACTTTTTCAATTGCCTCAAAAACACCGTCTGAAGCATGAGCATTTAAGGCGGAAACGTCAGGAAAACCTTTTGTCCATACATCTTGGCTCCTAACTACTAAAGGTCTGTCAAACGGGTTTTGACTTTTAATGGCGTTGATGAGATCATCATTTGAAGATGGTGAGCTAGACATGAAGTGGTGTGAAGTAAATATTGATCAAGAGGGAGTAGAGAATTAAAAGCAGTTAGACAATAAGCTTCATGAGTTTAAACGCTTGGCATAGCAGCGTAGTCCACTGACTTCAGTAGTGATGGAGTCTTCGAGTTTGGCTGGATCATTATCTGGTAAGCTGCCACCTTGCAGTTGCAAAACATCATTAGCCTGCATTTCCAACAGCCAATCACTGAATTCAGAACGACTAACGCGATCGCCCACTTCCCTCCTGATCCGATAAATCTCGACTAAATCATTCAGGTTATAGTCCCGGTTCAGTTTGTCGTAAACTTCCAACGCGACTTGTTTAAACTCGTCATAAGATTTCATCTCACTCTTCACCCCATTCGCCGATACAGATGCAGCTACCGCACCATTCATCTGACTTATCCACTTCAGCAACGCATTAGCTGCCCAAGTTCCGATAATACTTCCTTCAAACCTAAACTCTGGACTTGTCAAACCCTCACCCAGTACTTCTAAACCCACAGGAGATACCAGAGAGTAGCCTTTTTTGGAGATGGCGATCGCCCCTTGTTTCTCCAATTCCTTAAAGATGCTGTGATAATACGCTACCTTCTTGTCCTTAGTAACAATTCGCTTATTGAGTTCACCTTTCTTCACTTCCTGCTTTGTTCCTCCCAAATCCCACAAAGCCAGAAGAAGACGAGTTTTCAGTTGAGTCTCAATTATATGTAAATTTTCTGACATTACTTTCACGGTTTTTCTCTATAGAATAACTAGTATCATTGTGGCTCAAATATCGGAAATTACGTAAAAAAGCGGTAAAGTTTCCAGTTAGTATTTGAAGATCACCTGAACTGAATGTCTTAAACTTTTCCTTGCACGTAAATGTTTCTAGTCAGGTTTCCACCTGCTGTGATACTCTCTCTAGAAAATACCCGTATAACTCTAATAAATTTCTTTTCAGTCGAGATATATTTTGGTAATCTATATTTCATCCAAAATAAGCTTCGTTAACAGCTTTACTCGTAAACCAGAGTATAAGTCTGGCATTGCCTGCGCCAGAAAAATCTGGAATTTTACGGTGTAGACCATATCCTAACTGATAGTACAGTTGGACTAATTGATTCAACTGACGTTTTGCAGCATTATCAACAAGGCAACCACGCGATAAGGCGGAGGCTGATCGCATGTGCGTATCGCCTAGAACTGAAGTTCTTCGCTTACAGCACAAGTCCATTAAAATGGACTAAAAGCCTTGCTCAGTAAGTATTTAGTCTGATGCTTGAAGACTTTAACTATTAGCCATAGGTTTCTAACTTATGGCGGTTGTTGGCAGGAGTGCAAAATATGAGTTCAACCAACTCGGTGACTTTGTCCATTGTTAACATTCCATCACAAAACACTTGTTAAGGGAGAGTTAACTTTTCTTAGTTTGGTAGCTTTAACTATAACCTGACCAGTTTTTCAGTCGGGAGTCTCCAGTCCCCCACTTTATAGAAGTGGTCGGTACAAAATGGAGTTTAAATCCCCATCCTGTGATAACCCTTCGGGTTCGCCAATCGCCTACGGAGGGAGACCCTCCTGCAGCGCTGGCTCACTGATAACTGATAACTGATCACTGTTTTAACCGTTTCCAACCTCGCACAACTTTATTATTCGTTGTTGAATGTATGAAGTCTTATCTAGCCGCCGCGATTCAAATGACCAGTGTGTCCAATTTACAAAAAAACTTGGCACAGGCAGAGGAATTGATTGATTTAGCCGTGCGTCAAGGTGCTGAATTAATTGGTTTGCCAGAAAACTTTGCCTTTATGGGTGAGGAAAATGAAAAAATGGCTCAAGCTAGTGCGATCGCCCAAGAAACAGAAAAATTTCTCAAAACAATGGCGCAGCGTTTTCAAATCACCATTTTGGGCGGCGGCTTTCCTGTTCCTGTAGATGACACCAGTACTAGAGTCTACAACACAGCCTTGCTTCTTGAGCCTAATGGTCAAGAAGTTGCACGTTACCAAAAGGTACACCTGTTTGATGTCAACGTCCCAGATGGCAATACTTATCGAGAATCCACAACAGTTATGGCAGGTAAGGAATTACCAGCTGTCCACTACTCGCGAGAACTTGGCAATATAGCACTTTCGGTTTGCTACGATGTTCGCTTTCCTGAACTTTACCGATACATGGCTCACAAGGGTGCAGATATCATCTTTGTGCCTGCTGCCTTTACTGCCTTTACTGGAAAAGACCATTGGCAAGTCCTTCTGCAAGCACGTGCTATTGAAAATACTTCCTATGTAATAGCTCCAGCACAAACTGGCATCAACTACGCCCGTCGTCAAACACACGGACACGCGATGATTATAGATCCTTGGGGAGTGATATTAGCAGATGCTGGTGAGCAGCCAGGAGTGGCGATCGCCGAAATCAACCCAGCCAGACTAGAACAAGTTCGTCGGCAAATGCCTAGCCTACAACACCGTGTCTTTGTGTAATTTCACTTTTCGCTTCGCTAAAATTTTTCCCTCTCCTTTATAAGGAGAGGGATGCCCGACAGGGCAGGGTGAGGTTCCGAGTTTTGAGTCATTCGATGATTTGTGTGTACACCGTAGCCTTTATCTGGGGGAAGGTGCCGTTTGCCGTTCGGCGATCACCGTGGCGTTAGCCATAGGCATAGGCGCATAGGGATAAACCAGGAACTTCACTGGCATCAAAATCAGTCTAACCAACAGAAAAGTTTCGATATTGACTGAGCGTAAAGCTTAATCAGTCCTTATATTTTTATTAATATTTCTTTATATTTTCATCTCTTATCTTTATAACGAATAGGGAATAAAGTGTAAGCGTTACTCGAACCGACGCCAACGCAGCCCTTACAGAACCCAGGTATTCTAAAAATTAAGTATGAAGCTGATTCCTAATAATCCTATTCTGAATTACATATTTTTGAATTTCCGTTCCCGAAGCATATTTCATACCCTTCTTTGTGGATTACTTGCAGTCTCAATCTTTTTACCGCAACTGGCTGTTGCTCGTCGTCGTCCTATTTCAAAACCTGCTGAACCTGAGAATGCTCCAACAACAACTGAAGCTTGTAGTAACAATAACAATAACGATATCAGCCTAAATAACCAAGTTTCTCGTGCAGCGAGCAATTTTGTTTTGGCATCTACTTGGGTGACTAAGCCTAATTGGGGACTAGAAAATATTGTGGAAGCTGTTGGTCCCTATGTCTATGCCTTCCTCAATCGTACTTCCTGGCCCAACATTAACCAAGCGGCGAAGGAGGCAAGAGTGCCCATTCTCATGTATCACGACATCTTACCAGAAAAACAAGTCTTTTTTGATGTCACCCCAGAAGAATTAGAACAACATTTCCAAACCCTGAAAGACAATGGCATGACTCCCATTAGTCTTGACCAGCTGATGACGCATTTGCAAACGGGAATGCCACTCCCAGAAAAGCCTGTTGTCTTAACGTTTGATGATGGTTACGGGGGACATTATCAGTATGTCTATCCATTGCTCAAAAAATACGGTTACCCCGCTGTATTTTCTATTTACACCAATGGTGTCGGCAACAACACCGGTCGAACTCATGTCAGCTGGGAACAACTCAAGGAGATGGCGGCTAATCCTTTGGTAACCATCGCATCTCATAGCGTTAGTCACCCACCAGATTTAACAGTTTTCCCACCGAAACAAATCCAAATAGAAGTTGTTGAGTCTAAAGCAATTTTAGAGGCAAAGTTAGGAATTCCTATTCGCTACTTCACCTATCCTGCTGGAAAATATAACGAGCAAGTTGCAAGTTCGGTGCAAGCAGCCGGATATGACCTAGCACTGACGATGAGTGATGTGGATGAACGCTTTGCTGGTGCATCAGACAGTTTATTGGCTGTTTCCCGCTTTGGTCAATCCAAGCTACAAGACGTGATCAAGCAAGCTTGGGGAGGTGCCAAATTACCAAGCTGGAAAACAGGCTTTGACTTTGCAAGCCCAGTTCAAAAAACTGACATGACGATCAATAAAATTCCTCTGATTCTAGTTTCGGGTGGTAAACCGATAACTATTCATGCTGATAGTCGTTATACGGTCAAAGAGATTTTAGCTAGAAGTAATACAAATGCTGTTGCTGCTGTAGACGGGGGTTTCTTCTCCCTAAAATTATTAAATTCCAATGTAATGATTGGACCAGTATACAGCCAGGTGACAAAACAATTCATTCCTGGTAGCGCTTGGGACATCCAGAAAATTGCTGCACGTCCTCTGGTATTGATTAGTCCTCATGAAGTGCGCTTCATTCCCTTCGATCCACTCAAGCACAACACTTTAGAGGGAATACAAGCTGAAATGCCCGAGGTGACTGATGCTTTTGTGGCGGCGGCTTGGTTAGTCAAAGATGGTCAACCTCGTGAACCAAGCAGCTTTAACGGGTTGTATGGTTTTGACATAGCACGTTATCGGGCTTTTTGGGGCATTAACCAAAAGAAACAAGCTACCGTCGGCGTTTCTCTAGAATCTGTTGACTCTATATCTTTGGGAAAGGCGCTGGTTAAGGCTGGGTTACAAGATGCCGTAATGGTTGATTCCGGTCAAAGTACTTCTTTGGTTTATCAAGGAGAATCTCTTGTACGTTACCAACCTCGTCCTGTCCCTCATGCAGTTGCACTCTTAGGATCTCCATCCACGACGAATACCCCATCCTGTGTTTTGGTGGAAAATAAAACAAAACACCGGAGAAGCTGAATACGAAATTTAAGGTTTTTGGCTCTAACTGAACTGTATTGAACTCAAATGACTCGCACCAAGAGAAATTTGCAACCAGGATTTTCCTACCACGTCACAACTCGCTGCGCTCAAAGTCAAAAGTCAAAAGTGAACCCGTCCACCGCACTGGCTCACTTTTGACTTTTGACTTCCCCAAAGGGGCGGCTGCTGGCTGGTCATAAAATAAGTCGGAATAAGGCTAAGCACAAATGCTCACCAGGTCAGTTGGCACTTTGGGAGCAGTTCCAGGTATTGGAGTGCCCGCAAGTGGCTCAAGTGGTAAAGAAGTTTGTCCATGCGAATAAAGCCTTTGACGGAAGTTGCACGAGTGAGATATGATGTCACGATTAAATAACCCTTAATCTAACACGACCTAACCTACTGACCGACCGTCTAAATCAATACCAATCCCTCCATACGACCTAGCCTTCGTCCCGTCTGGGTCATACTGCAGAGTAAATGACGCATAACCAGAAAATCCTCCCACGATGGCAAGCAACTCGATTTGCGTCAACTCTTCGATCTCCCCTCTTGCGGCGTCGTCGGAGATTTTTTGTGATTGTGTTGCTGTTTGTGTTTTCATTTTTACCTTGAGTTTCGTAAGATGCAAAGAGATAGTACGAAATAAATCCGAATCCGCGCTTCTACCTTTGGTAAGATAATGAATAGAATACTACGTACGTGATAATAGTTCTCGTTACTAAGATAGTTCTTGTTACTTCCGCGCTGTGTATAGGGACACAGCATTGCTGTGTCCCTATTTATTTGTTCTCAAACTTAGACAGCAGCAGTTTTCTTAATCACAGCGTTGAGTTCGCCCTTAGCATACCTAGCAGCAAAGTCTTCGAGTGAAATCTGCTTGATCTTGCTACCATTACCAGCAGTACCAAATTGCTGATAGCGATCAATACAAACCTTCTGCATGTATTTAATAGAAGGCTTGAGGAAGTGACGGGGGTCAAATTCTTTGGGATTTGCAGCCAAAGCTTCACGCACAGCAGCGGTAATAGCCAAACGATTATCGGTGTCAATATTTACCTTACGCACACCGCTCTTGATACCTTTTTGGATTTCTTCTACTGGTACACCGTAGGTTTCAGGAATTTTTCCGCCATACTGGTTAATCAGGGCGAGCAAATCTTCGGGTACAGAGGAGGAACCGTGCATCACCAAGTGAGTGTTAGGCAAACGACGGTTAATTTCTTCAATGCGGCTGATTGCCAAGATTTCCCCAGTTGGTTTGCGGGTAAACTTGTAAGCACCGTGGCTGGTACCGATCGCAACAGCCAAAGCATCTACTTGAGTTTGCTCCACAAAGTCCACTGCTTGGTCTGGATCAGTCAGCAGTTGGTCGTGGGAAAGAACGCCTTCCGCACCGTGACCATCTTCTGCTTCACCCATACCAGTTTCCAGAGAACCCAAGCAACCTAGTTCACCTTCAACGCTGACACCCAGCGCGTGAGCCACTTTCACCACTTCACGGGTCGTGTTAACGTTGTACTCGTAGCTAGCAGGGGTTTTGGCATCGGCTTCGAGTGAACCATCCATCATCACGCTGGTAAAGCCGTTTTTAATTGCTGAATAGCAGGTAGCAGGTTCATTACCATGATCTTGGTGCATGGTAATGGGAATATTGGGGTAGGTTTCTACCGCTGCCAAAATTAGGTGACGCAGGAAGTTTTCACCAGCATACTTACGAGCGCCACGAGAGGCTTGTAAAATCACAGGGCTATCTGTTTCCTGGGCAGCCTGAACAATAGCTTGAATCTGCTCCAAGTTATTAACGTTGAAAGCAGGGATGCCGTAACCGTTTTCTGCTGCGTGATCCAACAGCAGCCGCAAAGGTACGAGCGCCATAAGTAGTCCTCCTAATATGGTTGTCGGCTAGTCAATCTGAGACAAGCGTAATGGGTACGCTATTCTTAATATTATTTTAAGCTTATAGGAAATTATAACTACTCTTGTGTCCTTTCTGTCGAAAAACTTTAAGCAAAGTAGGGTGGACACTACCAACCCTACTCTATCATTCCAATCTGTTAGTTTTGTACCTTGAGTTACGAAGCAAAATATAGCTGCTGATTACTTAATACTTCGTACTCTAAACTTTATCTATGGGTCGCCCGGGATTCGAACCCGGAACTAATCGGTTAAAAGCCGAGTACTCTACCGTTGAGTTAGCGACCCGTTATTTGTATTTGCAAAACCTAACCAATCATAGCATAACTTTAGAAAGATTTGTAAAGGGGTTTAGAAAAAATTTGCCGTCAAGCGTATAGTTGCTGCATGGGTAGCTTCTGGTTCTAACACACTCAGGCGTTCACCAGTGTTGATAGCATTACGAGCAGCGCTCCAAGGTTCCAAGCAGTAATAGTCTTTGCCTTTAACCGTCCAAAAGACGAGGGTAGAATATGTATCATCGTATTCCAGCGTTAATTTCAGCTTGCGAGCATAATCTGTAACTGTAGCTGATTTAGCGCTTAGTTGTTTAAAAGCGACATCAATTTCATCGCGGTTATAGTCAAAATCACCGTTAAATGAGTGAAATTCTTTGGTGATTTGGTCTTGGTACTCTCGCGAGGGTATTTCAACCTTGAGTTGATTTTTATCCACTGTTAAAAAGTAAGGATGGAAGCCTGCAGAAAAAGGCATTTGTTCAGTGGAAAGATTAGTGTATTTTTGTTTGATTTCTAATGTATTGCCCTGTATTTGATAAGTAAAAGCCACTTTAAAGTCAAAAGGATAAACTGCGCGTGTTTGCTCGTTACTGCTTAAGACCAAAGTCAAGCTGGCTGTTTCTGAAGTTACGTAATCATCTGTAAATTTCCAAGGCAAATCACGAGCAAAGCCGTGTTGTTTGAGGGTGTACTGCTTGTTGTTAAGAGTATAAGTGTTATTAGGTAAGTTGCCGCAGATAGGAAACAAAATTGGAATTCCACCTCTAACACTCAACTCAGGATTAGCAAAACGTTCCTGATCCAGATAAAGAATTTCTTGACCTTGTACGCGCCAGCTCGTGATAATACCACCTCTTTCTGGTACAACCTCAAGCTGGGACTGATTTGTTTGAATGTGGAGTTTACTCATTAGTATTAATATGATTGGAGTCCGTTTGCAAACACGTTTTGAGTCTGAAGTATTCAAGTGGTGAGTATTTTCTTTCTACTTGAATACTCCAGACTGGTGCACTTTTTATTCGTCTTCGGCAAACACAAAGCGATACAACTCGCTGGCGTTGGGTTCGGGGCTACTTTCGGCGAATTTCACTGCTTCGTCGATTTCTTGCTGGATTTTTCGGTCAATTGCCTTAAGTTCTTCACTAGAAGCCAAGTTTTGCTCAACCAGATAAGCAGCAAGTTTCTTAATTGGATCACGAGCAAACCAAAACTCTTTCTCAGCCTTGGTTCGTAATTCATCTGGATCAGCCAGAGAGTGACCCCGGAAACGGTAAGTGAGTGCTTCAATTAGGGTAGGACCTTCCCCAGCACGCGC
This sequence comes from Brasilonema angustatum HA4187-MV1, assembly GCA_019359695.1. Lineage (GTDB taxonomy): Bacteria > Cyanobacteriota > Cyanobacteriia > Cyanobacteriales > Nostocaceae > Brasilonema > Brasilonema angustatum. The sequence continues at coordinate 4,063 of JAHHGV010000001.1, read as the reverse complement.
ACGGGCTACAGCTTCCTGGGCGACTGCTCGCACCGCCAAGATATCCATACCGTCTACTTCCACACCTGCCATGTTAAAGACACTGGCTTTTCGATAAATCTCTGGTTGGGAAGTCGCCCGTTCGTGAGCCATGCCGATCGCCCACTTGTTGTTTTCTACTACAAAGATAATCGGTAGTTTCCACAGCGCTGCCATATTCAACGTCTCGAAAAACTGACCGTTATTTGCAGCACCATCACCAAAAAAACAAGCGCTCACTTGGTCTGCTTTTGGATCGCCTAACACTTCGCGGCGGTATTTCGCTTGAAAAGCCGCACCAGCAGCAACGGGAATACCCTCAGCCACAAAAGCATAACCACCTAGCATGCGATGTTCGCTAGAGAACATATGCATTGAGCCACCACGCCCCTTGCTACACCCTGTGGCTTTACCAAATAACTCTGCCATCACCTCTTTTGCAGGAACTCCTGCGCTCAGAGCATGAACGTGGTCGCGATAAGTGCTGGATACGAAATCTTCACCTGGTCGCATCGCTCCCTTAATCACACCGCTAGATACAGCTTCCTGACCGTTGTATAAATGGACAAAACCAAACATTTTGCCCCTGTAGTACATTTCGGCACACTTGTCTTCAAAGGTGCGCCCTAGTACCATGTCCTCGTACAACAGCAATCCTTCTTCTTTGGTTATTTGTACGTTAGCCGCATCAAATTTGGGTAATGTGCGTTCTTGAACCATCTCTTTCTAAGTATTCCTGTTGTAAAACTTAAAGTTACGATTTGAGATCAGTTGCGCTCATGCAGCGTAAGCTTTTAAAAAGATAGCGTTTAAAGCAGTCAATAATCAAATTCACCTCAACTGCTGTCGTTCATTTTGTGCCACAGCAATCGGTAGTATGCCAACCTTGGTTTATAGATTACCTACCAAAATAACAAGTTTTCTGCATATTTATTAACAATTTCGGCTTTATTTCCCGAAATTAAGTATTTTTATGTAGATTATTGTACTCAAAGAAGAATTTGTGATAAACTGTAAGTCGCTGTATACTAGCAAACCTTAAAAGTGGTGCTTTTCTCATCATATGGTGGGAATGGTTCCTCTGAATCAATTGCAGGGAACATCAAGCCATACCTATTCCATAAACAGAAGGAAAAAATATTCCTGCAAAGAAACGATCATGTATGCTGTTATCCAAAATACTATAGTCAATTCTTTGTTTGTCAAAAAGGCTGGAATTTAGAAAAGCTAAAAAGAATACAAATCTTCTTAAAAAGATTGGATACTTATCATAATCGACAAAACACTACTACCATAACAAGATTATACCATTGTGATGTGAAAACACGCTCTAAGTTGTAACAAAACATACTTGTAGTCTGAAATTAATAAGTTATTGTTATGGCAGTTTTTTACAAGCCTGGAATGCTTTAGAAAAATTATGTTGATCGTGCTGCAGGGGAAATGAGCCGTGCGAATTCCGCTAGATTACTACAGAATTTTAGGGACACCAATGGCGGCAAGTGAGGAACAGTTGCGGCAGGCATATGGCGATCGCGTTGTGCAATTGCCACGCCGTGAGTATTCCCAAGCAGCAATTACTTCTCGAAAAAACTTAATAGAAAAAGCTTACATTGTTCTGTCTAATCCAAAACAGCGTAAAACATACGACCAGCTTTATCTTGCTCATGCTTATGGTTCTGACAGCACTGAAGGTGGGGGAGTCGCTGTTGAAAGTCGCCACCAAGGTCATATTGGTGAGCTTGATTCTCAAGCCCTTAGTATCGATATTTCCCAAGATGAATTCGTTGGTGCTTTATTGATTTTGCAGGAACTTGGGGAATATGAACTTGTTCTAAAACTGGGTCGTCCACACCTAGTAAATAGAAATGGTATAAGCAGTATTCAAAGCGATAGAGAGAATATAGAGGAAGTTCCTTTTTCTAGTGAACGTCCAGACGTTGTACTTACGGTTTCTCTGGCTTGTTTAGAACTCGGTCGCGAGGCATGGCAGCAAGCTCACTACGAAAATGCCGCGATTTCTTTAGAAACTGGAGAGGAATTTCTCGCACATGAAGCGTTATTCCCCAGCGTTCGCTCTGAAATTCAGTTTGACTTATATAGATTGCGACCCTATCGTATCTTAGAATTACTGGCGCTACCTGAAGAACAGACCACCGAACGAAAACAAGGGTTGCAATTATTGCATGATATTTTAGATGAGCGTGGTGGCATAGATGGTACAGGAAACGACAAATCTGGTCTGAGTACAGATGATTTTCTGAGATTTATTCAGCAACTGCGTAACTACCTGACAGTTACTGAGCAGCACCAACTATTTGAAGTAGAAAGCAAGCGCCCCTCAGCAGTCGCCACCTATTTAGCAGTCTATGCTTTGATCGCACGGGGGTTCGCTCAACGCCAACCCGCATTAATTCGTCAAGCCAAGCAAATGCTGCTTCGCCTGGGTAGACGTCAAGATGTCCATCTAGAACAGTCGCTGTGTGCGCTTCTGTTGGGGCAAACAGAAGAAGCAAGTCGTGCATTAGAACTCTCCCAGGAGTACGAGGCTCTAGCTTTTATTCGGGAAAGTTCTCAAGACTCTCCAGACCTCTTACCAGGACTGTGTTTATACGAGGAACGCTGGTTGGAAAATGAAGTGTTTCCAAACTTTCGAGATTTGATAGATAGGCCCGCTTCCCTGAAAGATTATTTTGCTAATCAACAGGTGCAAGCTTATTTAGAAGCTTTGTCCACAGAAGCAGAACCCACAGATTTAGCAACTGGAATCAACAGACAGTCTTTGCAAACACACCAAATCACTCGTGAGACTCGCCGCAATAATTCCCCAAATAATTCCAAAGTGGTTGAGGGGAAATTTGCAACTCAAAATACTCCCAATTCAGAAACACCAGCCACATCGACCTTTTCCTCTTCCTCACCCAGTTATACAACATCGTCTTCTTCATTAAATACTTGGAGTTCACAACCCGAAACACCTGTAGCACCTGTAGCACCAGTTCACAGCATAGACGCCACTCCCAGAGGAACTTACCACAACTCGAATCGGCGATCCAAACATCCCACCGCACCTCCTCAAAAACAAACCCAAAGGAAGCATAAACGCACTGTATCTGCTAGCGAAGGACGTGGATCTGCTTATCCTCAACGAATTTTTGCCCGTATTTCTCCACCACAAATGCGGTTGGTGCGGATTGTGTTTGTTTCGTCGGTGAGTCTATTGGTGCTGTGGTTTTTGATAACAGGAACTTTCGGATTGTTGAAAAATTTGTTTTTCCCTGGACCTTCGTTGAAAGGAGAACAGGTATCAGTTGAGCTAAATCAGCTCCTAGTCCCAATTCCTGACCAAAACAGTAAACCACAATTACCACCAGGAAAACTCACTGAAGCGACAGCAGAAGAAATGATTCAGGCTTGGCTAGATACTAAAGCTGCAGCTTTTGGACCTAACCACGAGATTGATGGTTTGAAGTATATTTTAATGGGTTCAACCTTGACAAAATGGCAGCGATGGGCGCAACAGGAAAAAACTGATAACCAGTATCGAAAATACGAACATAGCGTGAAGGTAGAATCTTTAGAGGCAAATGCCGCTGACCAGTATCATGCTGCGATAGAAGCTTCGGTGAGTGAAGCTACACAGTATTATACGAATGGTCAGATGAAAAAATCTGATAAAGAAAAATTACGAGTTAGGTATCAACTGGTTCGCGTAGAGGGTTCATGGCGCATCCAGGATATGTCAGTTCTCAACAAAATAGGTATGATTTTTTAGATCGTAATTTTTACTGGTTCTGGATAGCACTAGAGATTTTTGGTTGCCAGCAATAAGCTTTTGTTATCCTTTTACGAAAATCTTCATACATTTCACTCAACGACTGCTGTGAATTTTAGTCTTTGGTGAATTCCAATGTTAGTTAAGTAGCTCAACCTAATTAAATGTAAAACGCTCGACTTGGTACTGACCTTGTATAGCTCTATTTTCTATACCATCAATAATGGCGATTGCCTACGGCAGAGCTTCGCTTAACGCCAAATCGTACTC